>CAVRER010000042.1:0-3855 GCA_963720085.1 uncultured Actinomycetota bacterium | reverse complement strand
GGCTGGCAAAAGTGGCCGAGCGTGGCATGTGCCGGCCCTCGCTGGTGCAGCCGCCCGAAATCCGCCGACTCCGCGATCTCACCCGCTACCGGCGCGCCCTGGTACAAGACCGCACCCGCGAGCAGCAGCGGGTCGAAAAGCTGCTCGAGGACGCCCAGATCAAGATCTCGGCGGTGCTGTCGAACCTGCACGGCGTCACCGGTCGGGCGATCATGGACGCCCTGATCGCCGGGGAGCGCGATCCGCGCACGCTGGCCGGGCTGGCCAAGGGCCTCGCGAGGAAGAAGACCGACCGGCTCGAAGAGGCGTTGCGCGGGTTCTTCACCGATCACCACGCGACGATCCTGCAGATGATGCTCGACAACAGCGACCGCATCAGCGCCCAGATCGCCGCACTCGACGCCCGCATCGAGGAGGCGATCGGCCCTTTCTCCCGACCGGCAGCCCGGCTCGTTGACATCCCCGGGGTGAGCACCGTTGCCGCTGCCGAGCTAATCGCCGAGATCGGGGTCGACATGACCCGGTTTCCCTCGGCCGCGCATCTGGTGTCGTGGGCCAAGTTCTGCCCGCAGATCCACCAGTCGGCCGGTAAGTCCATGAGCAAGGGCCGCGCCAAGGGCAACCCTTGGCTGGCCGGCACCCTGGGCCGCATCGCGTTCGTCAACTCGCGTACCGACACCTTCCTGGGCGCCCGCTACCGGCGCCTGGCCCGACGCCGCGGCAAGCAGAAGGCGCTCGTCGCCACCGGCAATTCGGTACTGACCGTGATCTACCACCTGCTGTCAGACCCCGACGCCAGATTTTGCGACCTCGGGCCGGGATACTACGAATCCCGGATCAACAAGCATCGCCGCGCCCGCGACCTGGCCACCCAACTCCAAGCGCTCACCGGCCAGCACATCGCCATCCGCGACGGCAAAGCGGTCATCACCGACACCGCCGCCTGACCCCAAACCCACAGCCGCGCAACATGACCCGGCTACGCCGGGTGCCTTCGGCCTGCCCACTCACCATCCGATTTTCGGGTCAGACGCAGCGACCCGCATATCCTGCCGTGGGTGTCAGTCTGGGACATCTCGTACGTGGTCAGTGTGAGATGGTGATCAATCTACGAACTGTTGGCCGCCATCGATATCATACGTGGCGCCGGTGAGCGCCGTGTTGGTCATGAGGTGGATGGCTAGCGCGGCGACGTCGGCGGGGCCGACTACGCGTCCGATCGGGAGCATTGCGCGGAGCTGTGCTCGGCGCTCGTCGAGTCGATCTCCGAGCAGCGATGCCGACAGTGGCGTGTCGACGAAGCCGGCCGCGATGAGGTTGACTCGCAGGGGCGCGAGCTCCAGGGCGAGAGCCGCGGTGAACGGTGGCAGCGCGGCGGTGGCCGCTGAAACAATGCCGAGGCCTTTGGCTACACGCCGGCTGCCGGTGCCGCCCATGAATACCAGCGAGCCCTGATGGTTCATCTTGCTCGCAGCGTGGCGCGCCACCGCGAGATACATCACCACGAGGCCGCTGAGCACCTGGCGCACCTGGGCTGGGTCCATCTCGAGCAGAGGCCCGTAGCTCGGGGCGCCGGCAGTGACCATCACATGGTCGATCGGTGTGGGCAGGTTTGAAAAGAAGCCCTTCAGGGCGTCGTCGTCAGTGGCGTCGAACGCCGCGGTGCGCTGGGCTCCGACGTCCAGGGCTGCTTGCCTTAGCCGGTCGGGATTGCGGCCGGTGAGAATGACGTTGGCGCCCTCAGCGCGTGAGCGCCTGGCTGTCTCGAGCCCGATGCCGGCGCTGCCGCCGATCAGAACCACGGTCTGGCCAGCCAATTCCGATTCGGGCCGGTTGGACGTAGTGGTGGTTGTGCTGGTCATGGTTCCTCCGTTGGGTGATGCTGACCGGCCATTATCGGGTTTGTGAGGCGCACAGCACGGTTGGCTGTCGCGGGCTGACGTTCATGGGCGCGCTACCTCTGAAGTTCAAGCACCAGCTTGCCGCTGTTGTTACCGCTGAACAGCTGCGCGAGCATGTCGGGGAATGTGTCGATGTCGCCGCGTACGGTGTGTTCAATGCTGCGCAGCCGCCCGTCGGCAAGCCAGCGCGACATTTCCGCGACTGCTCCAGCTCGCGGCACACCGCCGCGGTGTCCTTGCCCTCGGCCAGCAGCCGATCGGGCGACATCAACCTGCGCACGATCTGCTCGGGACTGTGCGGCTTCCTCGTCGCCATGATCTTGTCGAGCCTTCCTGCCCACAACATGGACCGCAAGACTCTCATACGCCTGGATCAACCGACCGGGGTCAGGTCAAACCGTCTATGTCGACCCCGCAGTGCATCGTCGCGGAGTGGGCGACGCCCTCTACACCGAGCTGCTCAGCCGTCTCGCGGCCAAGGGTTCCGCAGCGTCGTCGCGGTGATCGCCACCTAACCCTGGCGCTGATTCATGGTCTGCGTTCACAGCCGATCATCCTGCCGTACGCTTGCCGTGGCAGCTTCCCGTCCAACACAGTCCCCCTGGGTCAGGGCGTCGTGGGGCAGCCGCGTCGGGCGGAGTTAGCGTGCACAAACATGGTGAGCCCCCCGTAATCGGCTGTGCCCCACGGTTTGACAGCAGGGCGGTCGAGGACCGGTTACTCAAGATGCGGGCCCGCTGCGTGGTCATCGACAAGGGGTCTTGGCTGCCGGGCGGGCTTGTGCTTTCATCCTCGACGGGCCGAGGTGGCAGTATCTCGTCGCGGCCGCTGTGCAGCAGGCAGTGCCAGAAGCCGCCCTACCCACCGATCCGAGCCTTCGGTTGCACGAGCGGCACGGCTTCTCCTCGACGTGTTCATCCAGAGCCTCACAGAGACCATCGATAACCTTGCCGCCAAACCAAGACTTTCCAGCCCGAGTCCTGCCCGCCCCACGAACGGGGCCGCCCAGACCACCAGTTGAATGCTGGGGGCCATGAAGCACCTGGTTTTGACGCAGTTCGGGACAGCCTGGGAGTCGGTGGCGCTGCACGACGACGGCGACCCGGTTCCCGGGCCCGGCGATGTGCTGGTGCGCATGGAGGCCGCCGCGGTGAACCCGTCGGACCTGTTGTTGCTGCGCGGGGTGTATTTGGCCCGGCCCGAACCGCCGGCGCCGGTCGGCGGTGAAGGCGTCGGCATCGTCGTGGGCGCCGGGGCGCAGGCCGACCAGGGCCTGTTGGGCAAGCGGGTGATCGTGCTGCCCACCTACACCTACGGCACCTGGGCGGAGAAAGTCGTTGTTCCGCAAGACAAGGTCGTCGAGGTCGCGCGGGACGCCGACCCGTTGCAGCTGGCCATGCTGTCGATCAATCCGGCGACCGCGCACGTGATGCTCAACCGGTTCGTCGACCTCAAGCCCGGCGACTGGGTCGCACAGCCGGGCGCGAACTCTGCCGTCGGACTCCTCGTGATCGCGCTGGCGCACCTGCGCGGACTCAAGACGCTCAATGTGGTGCGGCGCGACGAGGCCGCCGACGAGGTGCGCGCCGCCGGCGGCGAGCATGTACTGGTCAGCGGGCCGGACCTGGCTGCCGACATCGCCCGCGAACTCGACGGCGAACAGCTCAGCCTGGTGCTCGACGGCCTTGGTGGCGACACCGCGACGGCGCTGGTCGGCGCGTTGCGGTTCGGCGGCACCATCGTGACCTACGGGTCGCTGGGGGGCGGACCCTCGCAGGTGTCGAATGCCGTCCTGCTGACGCGCGAGGTGCGGCACACGGGTTTTTGGCTGCTCACCTGGTTGAGCAGGGCGCCGCGCTCCGAGATCGTTGACGCCTACCGGTATCTGGGTTCACTGGTCGCTGATGGCTCGCTGTCGGTGCCCGTCGAAGCCACCTACCGCCTTGACGACTAC
>CAVRER010000041.1:0-72911 GCA_963720085.1 uncultured Actinomycetota bacterium | reverse complement strand
GTTATGCGTACTCTTCGTCGTATTGCTGGATCCGGTCGTCGAGCTCGACGCGGGCCACCGCGCTGCCGGTCGACGGGAACGACGGGCCGGGCCAGTCGACTTCGACCTCGCCGCCGAACCCGCTCATGCGCAGCCCGCGATGCCGGATTCGGGCATCCAGCCAGTCGCCCAGCCCCAGCCGTTCCAGTTCGGCGACCGCGCGCGGCGTCCGAACCCGTCGCCGCAGGCCTTGTCGCGGGGAAAGTTCGCCGCGTCGATGACCAGCACGTCGCGGCCCGCCCGGGCGGCCCAAGCGGCCGCCGCCGACCCGGCCGGTCCGGCGCCCACCACCACCACGTCGGCATGGGAGTGCATGTTCACCAGTATGTTGGTCGCGTGAGGACTCCGGCGACTGTGGTGGCGGGTGTTGACTTCGGCGACGCTGCGTTCGCCACGATGCGACGGGGTTGCTCGCATCGAGCAACTGATGGAAACCGAGCTGCGCGGCTCCGACGACCTGATGACGGAGGCCGTGCTGCACCTGTTCGAGGCCGGCGGCAAACGCTTCCGCGCGCTTTCACGGTGCTGTCCGCCCGGCTCGGGCCCAGATTGACGCCCTCGCAGGTGACGATCGCCGGCGCGGTCATCGAACTGGTGCATCTGGCCACGCTCTATCACGACGACGTGATGGACGAAGCGCAGGTGCGCCGCGGCGCACCCAGCGCCAACGTGCGGTGGGCAACAACGTCGCAATCCTGGCCGGCGACTACCTATTCGCGACGGCCTCCCGGCTGGTATCCGGCTGGGCCCCGATGCCGTCCGGATCATCGCCGACACGTTCGCCCAGCTGGTGACCGGCCAGATGCGCGAGACCCGGGGCATAAAAGAGGGAGCCAACGGGGCCGATCCGATCGAGCACTACCTGAAGGTGGTGCATGAGAAGACGGCCTGCCTGATCGGGCGGCAGGCCAGTTCGGTGCGATGTTCTCCGGTGCCGACGACGACCAGATCCAGCGGCTCAGCCGACTGGGCGGCATCGTCGGCACGGCATTTCAGATCTCCGACGACATCATCGACATCGACAGCGACCCCGACGAGTCCGGCAAGCTGCCCGGCACCGACCTGCGTGAAGGCGTCCACACGTTGCCGGTGCTCTACGCGTTGCACGACAACGGACCGGAGGCTGACCGGCTGCGCGAACTGCTGGTCGGGCCGATCGACGACGACGCGCGGTGGCCGAGGCGTTGGCGCTGCTGCGGGCCTCGGCAGGCATGGCCAAGGCCAAGGACACGGTGGCGCGATACGCGGCGCAGGCGCGCGAGGAGTTGGCCGCGCTGCCCGACCGCCCCGGCCGGCAGGCGCTGGCCACCCTGGTCGATTTCACCATCAGTCGACACGGTTAGGTTCGGGGAACTCGGTGGCCCGTCATGGGCGTTTAATGAACGTGTCTGAAGAAGTGCGTAGGAGGAAGCCGATGACCTGGCATCCGCATCACAACACGTTCAAGACGTTCGCGTTGTTGGTCGGTATGTCGGCGCTGATCGTGTTCGTCGGTCGCGCTGTTCGGTCCGGACGTTATGTGGATCGCCGTGCTGTTCGCCGTCGGTATGAACGTCTACACCTACTTCAACAGCGACAAGCTGGCGCTGCGGGCGATGCATGCGCAGCCGGTGTCGGAGGTGCAGGAGCCGGTGATCTATCGGATCGTGCGTGAGCTGGCCACCGCGGCCCACCAGCCGATGCCGCGGCTCTATGTCAGCGACACCGCCGCGCCCAACGCGTTCGCCACCGGCCGCAACCCGCGCAACGCCGCGGTGTGCTGCACCACCGGGATTCTGAACATCCTCAACGAGCGTGAGCTGCGTGCGGTGCTGGGTCATGAGCTTTCGCACGTCTACAACCGCGACATCCTGATCTCGTGTGTGGCCGGCGCGCTGGCGTCGGTGATCACTGCACTGTCCTACATAGCGATGTTCTTCGGTGGCAGTGACCGGGAAGGCGGCAATCCCTTTGCGCTGCTGCTGGTTTCACTGCTCGGCCCGATCGCGGCGACGGTGGTGCGGATGGCTGTGTCGCGTTCGCGCGAATACCAAGCCGACGAATCGGGTGCGCTGCTGACCGGCGACCCGTTGGCGTTGGCGTCCGCGCTGCGCAAGATCTCCGGTGGTGTGCAGAACGCGCCGCTGCCTCCCGAGCCGCAGCTGGCCGCCCAGGCGCACCTGATGATCGCCAACCCGTTCCGCAACGGCGAGCGGATCGGTTCGATGTTCTCCACGCACCCGCCGATCGCCGACCGGATCCGCCGGCTCGAGGAAATGGCCCGGAGCTAGTCACACCAGCCCCAGGAGTCTCCACAAGCTGGGCATGTGGTGACTCTGCGTTTCGGGGCGCATGTGATATCACGCGCCTATGAATCACTACACGTACCGCGCGGAGTGGTCTGCTGAGCACGGCGAATACGTCGGCCGATGCATCGAATTGTCTTGGCTGTCAAGGTGGGCGCCCACGATGCAGCAAGCGATCGCCGACGTCGAGCAAGCGGTCGACGAGTACATCGCCGAGTGCGATGCCGATGACCACGAGCCGCCGGCCCCGATAACCGAACGGAAATTCAGCGGCAAGTTCGTCGTGCGGACGTCGCCGGCGCTGCATGCGCGCCTCGCGGTCGAGGCCGCCGAACAGAACGTGTCGTTAAATCAATGGGCCGTGCAAAAGCTCGCCGATCGGCCACCAATCGGCCTCTTCGACCTGTGATATCGCATACGGCATCGTTTTCGAAAAAAGGAGTGCCCCTCTGGTCGTGGTACCGCGCGGCTGGCTGTCAGAAGCCCGAGCCGTGCACCTCGTGACCGGGTGTCTCCGTTGCCAGGCCGCGGTAGGCGTCTTCGACGGTTGCGCCGTGGTTGATCACCCCGTCGACCTCGCGCGCGATCGGCATGTTCAACCCGTACTTGTCGGCGAACTCCATGATCACGCTGGCGGCCTTGACGCCCTCGGCGACTTGGTTCATCGACGAGATGATCTCGTCGATGGGTTTGCCCGCGCCGAGTTGCTCACCGACGTGGCGGTTGCGGCTGCGCTGGCTGGTGCAGGTGACGATCAGATCGCCCATGCCGGCCAGTCCGGAGAAGGTGTCGCGCTGCCCGCCCATCGCCTCGCCGAGCTTTGACATCTCGCGCACCGAGCGGGCGATCACCATGGCCCGGGTGTTCTCACCGATACCCAGCGAGTAGCCCATCCCGACCGCGATCGCATAGACGTTCTTCAGAGCGCCGGCCATCTCGACGCCGAGCACGTCGTCGATCGTGTACACGCGAAAACGCCTGGTGCGGAACAGTTGTGCCAGTCGCGCGGCCAGATGCTGGTCGGGCATCGCCAGCACCGCCGCGGCCGCGTAGCCTTCGGCCACCTCGCGGGCGATGTTCGGCCCGGCCAGGATGCCTGCGGGGTGGCCGGGCAGTACTTCGTCGACGATCTGCGACATCCGCATGTTGGTGCCTTGTTCGAGCCCCTTGACCAAAGACACCACCGGCACCCACGGTCGCAACTCAGCTCGCCAGCTCGGTGAGCACGCCGCGGAACCCGTGCGACGGCACCCCCATCACGACGACGTCGGCGGACCTGGCGGCCTCGGCGAAGTCGGTGGTAGCGCGCAGGCTGTCGCTGAGGACGACGTCGTTGCCCAGATAGCGGCTGTTTGTGGTGGTTGTCGTTGATGTCCTTCGCGGTCTCTTCGGAGCGCACCCATTGCAGCGTCGGTCCACGACGCGCGCAGATGGACGCGACGGTGGTGCCCCAAGAACCGCCACCCAAGACGACGACTTTCGGTTCGCGCATAGCAGCTGCCATGGCGATCAGCGTATTGCCACCGCCCGATCTTTACCGGCGGTTGGTGCTAGAAGTGGCCCCAGCCGCGTTGGCCGTCCCAGCCGCCGCATACTCCGTTGGAGCAGGCGTTGACGGTGCCGCCCTGGAAGGGGTTCCAGCCGCCGCAGCCGTTCCAGCCCGGACCGCTGCCGCAGCCGCCTCCGCCACCCTGACCGTCCGATCCGCCGGTGCCATTTGCCGGGTCGGCAAGGACGATGTGACTGGTACCGGTGGTCGGCACGATCGTGCTCACGACGGCTACCGATGCGGCGGCAATCGCCCCAGCAGCAGCTCCCGCCACGACCACCGATGTGACGAAATTCCGTGTTATTAGCATTGCTCAATAATGCTCCGATGACCGCGCTTCTGCCACCCGAGCCGTCGGCGTGCCACCGATTTTTGACAGCCGGGCCGGAGCCGCTATCCGGCGAGCGCCGCCTTTTCGTCGGCGCGGCCGAACACCATGGCCTCTTCGACCCGGTCGAACCGGTAGTCGATGGCGTCGGCGAAGTAGTTCTGCCGAACGTTCCATGGCCGCTTGGTGCCGGATTTGGGCAGCGCGTGCAGCGAGCGCAGCACGTAACCGGCCTGGATGTCCCACGACGGCTTTTCGGGCATCGGCTCACCGTCGAGATGCGGATAGGCGTGCGTGTAGCCGTGAGATTTCATGTGCGCCAGCAGCTTTGCCGTCGCGCGCGCGGTCATGTCGGCGCGCAGCGTCCACGAGGCGTTGGTGTACCCGACACACCAGAACAGGTTCGGCACATCCTCCAACATGTGGGCCTTGTAGACGAAGCGATCCTGCGGCTTGATCTCGCCGCCGTCGATGGCCACCGTGACGCCGCCGAGCGCCTGCAGTTGCAGCCCGGTGGCGGTGACGATGATGTCGGCGTCCAGGTGCGCGCCGGACTTCAAAACGATGCCGGTGGAATCGATGTGGTCGATGTGGTCGGTGACCACCTCGGCGCGGCCTTCGCCGATCGCAACGTAGAGGTCGGCGTCCGGGATCAGGCACGGCCGCTGGTCCCACGGGTTGTAGCGGGGCTTGAAGTGCGTGTCGACGTCGTAGCCCACGGGCAGCTTGCTGATCGCGATGCGGCGGCTCGACCACCTGATAAAGCTCGGTGTCTTGCGCGCCAAGAACCAGCCCATCGCTTCGAGCAACGCAACGCGTTGCCGGATGATCAAGTGGGCAACCCTGCGCGGCAACACTTTTCGCAGCACCTCCGCGACCCGGCTGTATCTGGACGCCGCAAACAGATAGGTGGGCGAGCGCTGCAGCAAGGTGACCTTCGACGCCTTTTCGGCCAGCGACGGGATGAGCGACATCGCCGTGGCGCCACTGCCGATCACCACCATCTTCTTGTCGGTGTAGTCGAGGTCTTCCGGCCAGTGCTGCGGATGAACGACGGTGCCGCCGAACTCTTCGATGCCGGGGAAGTCCGGGGTGTAGGCCTCGTCGTAGTTGTAGTAGCCGGACCCGAAAAACACGAACCGGCCGCGGTAGACCTTTTCTGCGCCGTCCTGCTCGACGGTGACCGTCCACATGTCGGTCGAGGAATCCCAGTCCGCCGAGCGGACGTAGCTGTTGTAGCGGATTTGGCGGTCGATGCCGTACTTGCGAGCGGTGGCGCTGAGGTATTCGCGGATATGCGACCCGTCGGCCACCCCTTCTTTCCGGGTCCACGGCTCCCACGGGAAGCACAAGCCGAAGATGCTGCTGTCGGAGCGGACGCCCGGGTAGCGGAACAGGTCCCAGGTGCCGCCGATCTGGTCGCGCCGCTCCAGGATGACGTAGCTGGTTCCGGGGTTGCGCTCGGCGATGCGGTAGGCCGCGCCCAGGCCCGAGATGCCGGCGCCGATGATGACGACGTCGAAGTCTGTCGCGTCTTTGGGCGTCACGCTCATCGCGATCCTCGTTTCTGGGCGGCGGGGTGGTGCTGATCACCAGAGTAGGCACCCACCGGTTGGTAGAGGACGGGCGCTACCGGTAGTTGACGAACTGCAGCGCGACGTCGAGGTCGGCCTTCTTGAGCATCGCGATGACGGCCTGCAGGTCGTCGCGCTTTTTGCTGCTGACGCGGACCTCGTCGCCCTGAATCTGGGTCTTGACGGTCTTGGGGCCCTCGTCGCGGATGAGCTTGGTGATCTTCTTGGCGTTTTCGCTGCTGATGCCCTGTTTGAGGGTGCCGGTGACCTTGTAAGTCTTGCCGGAGGCCTGCGGCTCGCCGGCGTCGAAGGCCTTGAGGCTGATGTCGCGACGGATCAGCTTCTCCTTGAAAACGTCGACGGCGGCCTTGACGCGCTCCTCGGTCGAGCTGGTCAGCTCGATCGCCTCGTCACCCTTCCAGGCGATCTTGGTGTCGGTGCCGCGGAAGTCGAACCGGGTGGCCAATTCCTTTGCGGCCTGGTTGAGGGCGTTGTCGACCTCCTGGCGATCGATCTTGCTGACGACGTCGAACGATGAATCCGCCATTGGATCCGTTCCCTTCCTGTCGAGGTTGGCCGTTTGCGCCCCAGGTACATCCTCGTTGTACTCTTGCTACCCGTACCACACCGGCAGATTGCCCGAGCGGCCAATGGGAGCGGACTGTAAATCCGTCGGCTTACGCCTACCCAGGTTCGAATCCTGGATCTGCCACCAAGGTCAGCGTCTATTTCTGACCAACTGTCACCGCCTTAAGGGCGGTCGTGGTCCGCAGGGTCCGCAGCATGGTCGGCCGCCAACCGCCTGGATGCCGGCTAGGTCGGCAATAACGTATGGGTTGGTATACATCCGAGGTTGTCGCGGCGCATCCTAGTTCCAAAGCCGTTGCGGGCCGAGAGGAGAAACCTATGGCCCCAGACCGTCTGAGGAGTCTCATCGGTTTGTGCGCCGCGCCGCTCACGATCGCCCTGTCGCTTCCCCCAACTGCCTCCGCCGACACTCCGTCGTGGAACGGCGAGTACGCGATCACATTCATGGTTGGTCCAAAGTCCGGGACCAGCATGGCCGTCGGTGACCCTGAGGGCCAGCACACCGAGACCTACGGATTCCGATCAAGCTGCACAAGCGGAAAATGCGTCGCCACGATCGTCAGCGGCCCTCCGCCGAGCAATCCGACGGTTCCGCAACCGGTGCAATTCACCTGGGACGGGTCGTCCTGGACGCAAGTCAGCGATTTCCAGTGGGACTGCATGATGCCCGACACCACGATCCAATGGAGTCCCGCCCGGTCCAATGTGCGCTACACGCCCCAAGCCAACGGAACACTTGTCGGCGTCATGCACACCGACATCTTGAGCGGCCCGTGCCAGGGCTGGATCGAGATGGACATGACGGCCGAGCGCGCATGACGGTCAGGCGTGCGTTTAAACGCGCCACGTTAGTTAGCCCCATGCGCCCCTGCGAATCCTGGACCTGCCACCAAGCTCAGCGGGGTCCGTGTCGCTCCAGCGCCCCACTCGGGTCGTAGTACAGCTCCTGGCGTGCGATCCGGCCGTCGCGATAGCGGTACATCACCACGTACGTCGAGCGCAGGCGTTCCGCACCCTGGGTCCAGTCGAACTGCACGCGCACGAACGCCGTGTCCGCACCGGGCGTGATGGCGTGCTCCACCGCCTCGTAGCGAATGGCCGCGCAGTCACGGATGGTGAGTGCGATGAACTCGAGTGTGCGCTCGATGCCTTCGATGCGCGCCGGCCAACCGAAGAGACGTACCGTCGGGCTCAGGTACACAACATCGGGCTGATACAGATCACGTGCGACCGCCGGATCGCCGTCCGCGAATGCCCGCGCGAAGCACGCCTCCTGCGCAAGTAGCGCGTCCTCCGAAATGCCGTGCGTGATCAAGCCTCACCACTCCGCGCCGGTGGAGACGCAGAATTCATTCTGCTCGGGGTCCGACATCCTCACCCATCGGGTTCCCCCGAAGCTCTGCACGCCTTCGTCGATGCGACGAGCGCCGAGTGCCTGCAGCCGGTGGACCTCGGCCTCGATGTCGTCGACGACGATGTCGAGGTGCATGCGGTTCTTGCCCGCTTTGGGTTCAGGTACCCCCTGAAGGAGAAGTGGTGAAGCGCTGCCTTCTTTGGGAACGAGCACAGCCAGCTTCACGTCCGTGTAGTACTCGCGATAGTCGAGCGCCTCGCGCCAGAACATAGCGAGCGTCTCTGGCGCTGCACAGTCGAGCACCAGTTCCACCGTTGCCTTGTGTCCCATCGCGTGCCTCCCGGTCGGAATTCCACTCGGCCAGCGACGACAAGGATACGGGCCAGACCCCTCAGCGGCCGGGTGTCCGCCGCGCCATCGCCGAGTCGGGGGCTGCCCAGTCGGTCGACACCTTGCGTTGCTTGATCAACCAGGTATCCCCGTCCGGCACGAAAGTGTCGCGGTAGCGGCCGAGATGGTCGAGCCCGATATGGGTGACCACCGTGAAGTAGCAGGAGACTTGGGCTTGGTCGCGAGTCACGTTGGTGAACAGCACGTTGGCGACGTTGTGCCGCACGATCGGTTTGACGTCGGCGCTGACGGTGATGTTCCCCGTGACGTCGCCAAGGAACGCGACGATTTCGGATCGGCCGCGCAGTGGCTGCAAGCCGCGTATTTCCAGTACACCGTCTGCGCAGAAGGTCTCGGCGAGTTCGTCGAGACGGCCGGCGTCACCGGCCCAGTTGTATCGCGCGAGCGTGTTACGGATCTGCTCACGGGCGACCAGTTCCCACATCTCCACCGTCGTCGACTCCTCACCTGAGCGTGACCGCTTCATCCCAGGATGCTCATTAACCTCAGCAGTCCCGTGTGGGTGGTACCACTATCTACCCAGCTTTGATATCGCATGTGACATCGCTTCCGAACCACATGTCATGGTCAGCTCTTGATGCACACGTGGCCGCTGTGACTCGACTCGTGAGGCACAATCCTTCCTGTGAGCACAGCGCCGAACAAGCCGACGGTGGCAATCGTCGGCGCGGGTCTCGGCGGGATCGCGATGGGCATCCAACTCGCCCACGGCGGATATGACTTCACGATCTTCGACCGCGGCGACGACTTCGGCGGCACCTGGCGCAAGAACACCTACCCCGGTGCGGCCTGCGACGTGCCCTCGCACTTCTACTCCTACTCGTTCGCGCTGAACCCACGGTGGAGCAAGACGTTCGCCGATCAGCCGGAGATCCTCGCGTATATCGAGAAGATCGCTGCCGACCATGGTCTGGCCGAGCATCTGATCCGGCGCACCCGCATCACGACGTTGCGGTGGTCGGACACCGATCGGCGGTGGACGCTGACCAGCGACGACGGCCAGAGCCGCGAGTTCGACATTGTGGTCAGCGCCGTGGGAATGCTGGACGTTCCCAACATCCCCGACATTCCCGGCGCCAACCGATTCCGTGGCCGCTCTTTTCACTCGTCAAACTGGGATCACTCCAAATCGACTGCGGGCGAGCGTGTTGCATCGATTGGCACCGGGGCGAGTGCGGTCCAGTACGTCCCGGCGATCGCCGCCGACACCACGCACCTGACGGTATTTCAGCGGACACCGATCTGGGTTTCGCCGAGGTACGACGAGCCGTTCACCCCGGAGCAGCAGGAGCTTTTCGAACGCGACACGGCGGAAGCGCTGAAGGTGCGCGATGCGGCATACCAAGACTACGAGTCGGCGAATTTCGCCGTCGATTCGACTATGACCAAAGAGCTGACCGGCATGGCGCACAGCTATCTGCATCGCAAAGTCAAGGATCCGGAGCTGCGTGCCAAGCTGACCCCGACCTACCCCGTCGGATGCAAGCGACCACTGCAATCGCGCACCTGGTTCCCGACATTCGCGTTACCCAACGTCACGCTGGAGACCTCGCCCATCGTCGAGTTCACCGAACGCGGCCTGCGCACGGCTGACGGCAGAGAGCACGAAGTAGACACCGTCATCTACGGAACCGGCTTTCGGGCAGTGGATTTCCTCGGCAGCCTTGACGTGTATGGCCGCAGCGGACGCCGACTCCATGACGATTGGACCGACGGCGCCGAGGCCTACCTGGGCACCGTGGTGCCGGGATACCCGAACCTGTTCACGCTGTATGGCCCCAACACCAACGGGGTTACCTCGATCATCTACATCCTGGAAGCGCAATCCGAGTTCGTCCGTCGCGTGCTAGACGACATGGGCCGTCGACAGCTCCGGGCGGTCGAGATCAAGCAGCACGTCCACGACCAGTACAACACCGAAATCCAGAGAGCGCTGTCGACAACCGTGTGGGTTGCCAACTGCAACAACTACTTCCGTCACCCCAACGGCAAGGTCGTCACCCAGTTCCCCTACAACGGCCAGACCTTCGTCGAGCGGCTGTCGCGAGTCGATCTCGACCAGTTCCTCCAGCTCTAGTCGGGACTCCGCGACCGGCCTGTCGCTGGCGATGATCCTGGCGACGCGACACGCAGAACACCCGTCAACTGGGTAGCCCGAACGGCAGTCACTGGACGGGCTTCTAGCGGCTACTAACCGCTTGCCGCGCGGCGATCGCAACGTCGTCTCCGCAGCGCCCCTGCGTTCTCGACCAGACGAGAGTAGTGTCGAAACCGTCGGCGCGCGAAGCGGCAATTTCGAGGCTCATGCTTCAGCGACGCGAAGACATCGAGAACGCGACCACTGCGGGGCCCGTGACCTCATCCGGCCGTGCAGCTCTAGCATCGAGCGTCGTCGCACACGCCGTGGTCGAACTGGAGATTCAACTCATCGAGCTGAAGAAGAAACTGGAACCGCTGTGATTTTGCCCGCCCGACCATACAGGGTCGACGCGTGAGAAGTTCTGACTCAACAGGTTTGGGTGGCTTGTCCGGGAGCATGCTGACAGGTCTCCGACTGTCGGCGACGGATGCGATGCGGCTTCTCATGCAGGAGTCGACGATACCGGCGCATACGGTGTCGTTGATCATTATCGAGCCATCCGACCATTTGAGCCACAAGCGGCTAGGCCAGCTGGTGGGGTCGTCGCTACCGCAACTGGCTTGCTTCCGCAGCAGGCTAGTGGGCAGGCCCTTAGGAGTGGGCCGGCCGTTGTGGGCCGAGATCGACGACTATGACCCGGCTTCTCAAATCCACCGGGCGACAATTCGGGCTCCGGGCGGTCAGCGCGAATTCGCCGACCTGATCGCGCAGCTGAGCGCCGGATCGCGTGATCACCACAAAAAGCCCTGGGAAGCCTGGAGCATCGACGGTCTGTCGGATGGCCGGTGGGCGCTGGCCGTGCGGATGTCGCCTGCACTGAGCGACGGCGGCGTCGGCGCAGCGTCCATGTGGTCGCGGCTGTTGCGCTCCGATGCGCACGACGACCGGGCCGATGATCAGCCGATGCAGCCGAGCGCGGGCATGCCCCCTGTCGCTGAACTCGTTACCGATGTGGTGACCGAGCTTCTCGAGTACCAGATGAAGGGCCTTTGGCTTATTGCCGAGACCGTGACTGGTGTGCTGCGCGCCGCGCGCGATCAGTTACGCGGCACCAGCGAACCTGATCCGCTGCCGCGAGCGGTGTCGTCGATGAGCGGACCGCTACCGCGCAACGCGTTCAACGCGCCGTTGACCAAGCGCCGGGCCGTGGCTTTCGTCTCGATCTCGCTAGCCGACCTGGAGACGGTCAGCACCGCGTTCGGCGGTGACATCACCAATGTTTTCCTGGCCGCTTGCGCACTGTCGCTGCGCGCCTGGCTACAACGCCACGACACCGTGCCCGACGATCCGCTGGTGATGCGGATGCCGCTCGCTCTGTCCGGCGCCGCGGCCGCCACTTTTGGCGATCGGCCGATCGTTGGAGAAATTCGCGTTCCGGTGCAGCTCGACGACCCCATCGAGGTGCTTACCAACCTACATACCGCCACCGAGAGGATGAACACCGCAAACCGGCGCGATGCCGAAAAGGCTGATTCAACAGTCGATTTGGCGCGCATCGTGTCGCTGATCCCGGCCACCGCCGTCCACGCAGGTATGCGAATCTTCAGCCGGCTAGGTCTGCGGCAACGACTGGCGCCGATCTGTCATGGCAGTGTCTCGTACGTTTCCGGACAGTCGTTGCCCGCGTACTGTGCCGGGGCCAAGGTCGTCGGTATGCACACCGTGCCGCCGCTAGTGGAAGGCTGCGGGTTGAACATCACGCTGACCACCCGTGGCGAGGCGATAGATCTGAGTGTGTGCGCGTGTCCCGACAATGTGCCCGCGGTCGACGACATCGCAACCGGGATCGTCGACTCGCTTGACATTCTGGTGGCAGCCGCGCGGAAATCCCCTCGCGGGCAAGGCCGCTCGGTCGTCACAGAGATGACATCACACGCCACCCAGCGTCGCCACGGCCGCGGCTATTAACCGCCTTAGGCGCTAATCATGCAGTAGGCCGTCGATCGTCGAAGCATTGTTCGGCGCCGCAGCAGCCATCAAGATGTCGTGTGCGTGGCCTGGGTCGGTGCGAGCAGGCACCACCAGCAGGACGACCTTGTTGCGATTGAGGCCGATTACTTCGATGGTGTTGACCGGCTGCCTGTAGTACCCGCCGAGTCGTACCGTTCTGCCGCCCGTCGGCAGTTTGGTCGGGGCCTTCGCCCATTCGTTGAGGTTGTATATCACGCGATCAATTGGGCCGAGCCGTACCGACAGCACCGCCAGCAGATCTGGCAGCTCAATCGGGAGGTCATCACTGTGCGGCCACCATGCCCCATCGACATACCCGCTAGTGGGAGCCTTGGGCTTTAAGCGCAGACGCGGCGTCTGCTCGGGAGATGTGTGCTTCGAACCGGTCCTGCTGCGGCCTTGTTGTAGCGTCATGCGACGCCCCTGTCTTGGCCGCGAATCGGCCAAATCATGTGAATCGGCGACGACACAATCTGAAACGGTCGCGTGCGACATACCGCCGATAGCTCGACACTACTCGCACTCGGCAGCTAGGGCGCAATCGCCGAGCGGGGCGCTCAGGCCCGCGTATGCCTCTCGGGCTTATGGCGTCCTAAAGCAGAGAGGGCTGGCAGGACACTGCCCGCCAGCCCACCTGTGACAAATCGCTAAACCGGTGTCACTCCTACTGCCTGAGGGCCTTTGGCCCCTTGGCCGACTTCGAATTGAACCCGTTGGTTCTCCTCTAGCGACTTGAAACCGCTCCCTTGGATCTCTGAGTAGTGAACGAACACATCCTCTGCGCCGCCATCAGGAGCGATAAAGCCGAAGCCCTTGTCACTGTTAAACCACTTCACAGTTCCCTGTGTCATACTTTTCAACTTCTCTCATTCAGAACGGATGTACGAAAAACATCCTGACTAAAGGTAGCACGAGCAATCAGGTGTAGCCTCTTCCCGTTCACCCGGGTGTAGCGTTGATGTTGAACGGTTTCTAGCCACGGTGATCCTAGGGCCTGCAGACGGCCGGCCATACCAATTGCGATCGGATTCGTTCGTCGATCCCGCACTCGTGTGGCGGGAGAACCTCGAAGTGAAGGAATCGTCTATGGACCGCCGGGACTCATGCACTCATCGCTTCGCAGCGACCCCGATTTCGTTGACTACAGCCTGCTCAACACCATGAACCGCGCGGTGTGTGGTCGGCGTCTGGCCAGCCCGGTCCGGCTTACCTTGGCCATCGAACTCGGCGAAGGCCTCGATGGGGCGTGGTGGCCGCACACGGCCTCGGTAGCGCGCGAGCTTCCGGAGCTGATTGGCGCCCTGTCCGCGCGATTGGGTGAGATCCTTGATATCAGCGTCAATTGGTCATCGTTGGAGGGTTGCCCGGATTTCGACGCGGTGAAGCGCGCGAGCATGGCGAACCCCGTCCGGGTCACCAGCCACCAACGCCTGATGATGATCACTGGCAGTCAGGGTTCGGCGAATCTCCTCGTGGTCCCGTGCCGGACCTCCGGCACTCTGGCCGTAATGCTGTTGCGGCACGCTGCCACGCTTAACATCATGCACGCAGAACGGGACACCGAAGCGTTCCGGATTGCCGACGACATTGTGCGCGCCGCGCGTGCTGAAAGCGCACTGTGCGCGGAACGTCTCGGGGGAACTCGACTCGCGCACGCCGATACCGCAGATTCAGCCACGGCAGTTTGATGCTCGGCGGCAACACTCCGATGCGCCAATGTTGTTGCTGGGCACGATATTAACCTGCGCGAACCACGTTGCGCGCCAACGATGTTGACATCGACATTACCGGCGCGTTTACTAGAAGGCGTAGCCCGGAAAATTGCCGTCTGCTGTGGCCATATGGATTCGCCTTTGGAATCGGTGTGCGTTTATCCCCGGATTCGGGGCCAGACCACCGCACGACGGCGATGCGGGACCGGAAAGCCGGACACTTGGCTGCCCGCCACTCAACTGAAGGGCCACAATGAGCAAGTCCGATAAGAAGCAACGAAATATTGTTCACGAGAATGTGATCCGTATAGGTGCGGGTTTCGCCGCGAAGGAGCACCCACATGTGGTGGAGACGTTGTCGATGCTCGGGCCGCATCTAGGTAGGTGGGGTTCGCGCGGTGTGAACGTGGACGTCTCTCTCCAGGACCGCGGCGGCAAGGAGCAGCGCGTTACATTGCGTACGAGCCTACCCGGCCTGACGCCGCTCGTAGCGGTCGCCGAGAACCCGGACATCACCCACGCGCTGGGTGATGCGAAGCGTGAGCTGATTCGGCAGCTCGACCACCAGAAGTCGGTGCGCGAACCCATGAACAACCGCCGGTCCAGCGCGACGATCCGGCACCCGGACACCTCTACGCGGCTTCAGCAAACCCAATCAACAGCTCGCCTCCGTGGGCAGATAGAGAGATAGGCATGACGAACATCACCGGGGCGCGTGTGATCGGCAACCATGCCGTCATGGGCAGGCCCGTCCCGGCGGCTGCCCGCATCCCATTGACGGTCAGAGACATACTCGGCGCGGGTGTACGCAGGAGGGCCAGACGCAGGGAAATGCTTGCGGCACAGTCGACGTGGGATTCTGAGGGCGGGGCAACGGGAGAAAGTGAGTCGCTGCCCAACGGGGTCGAGTGCCGCGCACCTCGGGGCCTTGGTGGCTGACGCACGTCCGGTCGGCATCGGTGCTATGAAGCGAGAGGTGGGCGCAGAGCTCGAAGTCGAGATTACCGAGCCGACGACGTTGGAATTCCAGATTGCTGTCGCGCCGCACCCGAATACCGAAGTTTCAGAGCGGTTGTCGTTCGTGTTGGACGGCAATCCCGTTCAACCCTCGGAGATCAGCGGTATGCACGGCAACCGCATCCACAAGATGGAGGTCCCGGCGGGCTACATGACCGTCGACTATGCCGCGACGATCGTCGGCCGGACCGATCCGGCGCCGGTGACCGAATCCGACCTGTCGATGTATCTGCGCCCCAGCCGGTACGCCGAGGCCGACAAGTTCTACGGTTTTGCCGCAACCGAATTCGGCAGCTACGTCGACTCGACGACTCTGCTGGAGAGAGTCTCCCTCTGGGTGGGCACCCGGCTGAACTACGTGCCGGGCTCGAGCGACCCGATCGACGGGGCGGTGGAGACCATGCTCGCCGGTGCCGGGGTCTGCCGTGACTTCGTGCACCTGGTGGTAGCGCTGCTGCGTGCGGTCAAGGTACCCGCCCGCGCGGTTTCGGTATACGCGCCGGGCCTGTATCCGATGGACTTCCACGCAGTCGCCGAGGCGTTCGTCGGCGGGCAATGGCGGGTAGTCGACGGGACCTTGCTGGCGCCACGGCAGGCGCTGGTGCGCATTGCCACCGGGCGCGACGCCGCCGACATCGCCTTCCTGGACAATCACCGGGGTGCGATCACCCTGAACAAGTTGGCGGTGACGGCGATCGTGGACGGCGACCTTCCCATAGACTCGATCGACCAACTGGTGTCGATCGGCTAACGGGCCTATTGCGCCCACACTCGCAAATTCGGCTCCAACTAGTGGATGGTGGAGGTATGACCCCGCCACCTCGACATCCGGGCAATGCGCATCGATGCCCGATCCTCGCTCGGCTAAATGTGGCGATCCACGAACAGCTCCGCGCGGCCGTCGACGGCCGGCGTGGCCTAGCGGCCGCTGACTCACTATGCGAGGCCTGCGTGACGTTGTTCAGCATTGACGCGGCGGCCATTTCACTGGTCTTCTCGGGGGTCACCAGCGGAACATTGGGCTCCAGCGGCGCGGCCGCGCGCGTGTATGACGAACTCCAGTTCACCATCGGCGAGGGCCCGTGCTTGGACTCCGTCGCGACAGCGCGGCCCCGTCCTCGTCGCCGACCTCGCCAACGCCAACGACGTTCGGTGGCCTGCGTACGGCCCCGCCATGCTCGACCACAAGATCCGGGGCGTATTCGCGATTCCGGTCGTGGTGGCCGGCGAATACGTCGGCGCCCTGGACCTTTTCCGCGCGCAACCCGGCGAGCTACACGTTGAGCACCTGGCCGGCGCTGTCGTCGCCGCCGAGCTGGCCGGCATGCCCCTGCTTGACCTCATGCACTCCGACCTGCAGGCCGCCGTCAACGACCCGGACAGCAGCGCCTGGGCCGAATTCAACGCACTGAGCCGCACGGAGGTCAGCCAGGCCACCGGCATGCTCGTCGCGCAACTCGGGGTCGAACCCGCCGAGGCGCTGGTGCGCCTGCGCGCCCACGCCTACGCAACCAACCGCAGCGCCACCGACGTCGCCCGCGACATTCTCGACCGGCGACTGCAGCTCGAGGCCGACTAATGCAGTCCGAAAAGGAGGGCAACGTGACCGATACCCCTCGTGAAACTCGGGTACTGGACGCGGTCGTATCGCTCGTCGACAACCTGCTCGACGACTTCGACGTCGTCGACCTACTCACCGAGCTCACCGAGCGCTGCGCCGACCTGTTGGATATCGCGGCGGCGGGATTTCTGCTCGCCGACCCGCTGGGGCAACTCCGCTTGCTGGCCGCGACCTCCGAGCAGACCCACGAACTGGAACTCTTCCAATTACAAGCCGACGAGGGGCCCTGCGTGGAGTGCTATGCCACCGGACAACCGGTCTCGGTGGCAGATCTGCGCGCCGCAACCTCGCGGTGGCCGCGGTTCGTTCCGGCCGCGCTCGAGGCAGGCGTCGCCTCCGTGCACGCGGTGCCGATGCGCGCCGCCGGCATCGTTTTGGGCTCCCTGGGTCTGTTCGGTACCCGGCCCGGCGAACTCAATGAGGCCGATCGCCTGGTCGGGCAGACACTGGCGCATATCGCGTGCGTGGCGATCCTGCAGGAACACGCGCCGACGCCCTCGACGGTGATACCGCAGCTGCGCTCTGCGCTGACCCGCCGCGTCGTCGTCGAGCAGGCCAAGGGCTTCCTGCGCGAACACCTCGATGTTTCCGTCGACGAGGCATTTTCGCTGCTGCGCAGGTACGCGCGTACCCACGGCGATCACCTGACCGACGTTGCACGGCAGTTGATGGCGGAACCGAGTGCCCGTCCGGCGCTACTGGACAGGATGACCGAACTGGCTCACGGCTGAGGCCGCCGCGCATGGGCGCGCCGCACGGCCTCGTCGACCAGTCGTTCCGCGACCACACGCAGCTTGACGTTGCTCGGTTTGACTCATCCGGACGAGCCGGTCGAAGGCCACCTCCGCGCTGACACCCGACCGGCTCCGGATGATGCCGATCGCCTGATCGATCACCGCTCGGCTGATCCAACGCCTGCTGCAGTTGTTCCGCGCGCTCTCGAGCCCCGGCCAGCAGTTGCGCGTTGTAGATCGACACCGCCGCCGGCCCGGCGAATTGCGAACCCAACCGCACGGCGTGCTCGCCGAACGCGTCGTGGCTATTCGCATAGGCAGTTGATCGCGCCGATCACGTGTTCGCCAACTATCAGCGGCAGCGACAGCGCGGAATGCACGCCCATCCTCGCCACCCGGCCACCGAAGTGCGGCCAACGGCTGTCGCTCCCCAGCGATCCACTGACGGTGGCTCGCCGCGACTGCATACACGTGATGCACGGCCCCTCGTGCAACTCGTCGTACTGGACGGCGTCGATCTCGTGGACGAATTCCGCTGTGGCGGCGGTGGTCTGGAGTGTCGGTCTGCCTTCGCCCGCGTCGATCAACGCAACTCCGGCACCGTCGACCCCGGGAATGGCATGGGCAGCGAACTCGGCGACCTCGCCCAGCAGCTCGAACACGCCGCGGGCGCCGGCCACGATCCCGGCCAGCCCGCGCAGCCCGGCGTGCAAGTCGACTTCGTCCGCTTCCCGTTGGGCGGTGGACAATTCGGCTGCTCTGGCGGTTCGCGACCGGGCTGGGCGTCGTAGTCGGTCATGGTCAGCATCAAATCGCATTACCGCCGATCTAGATGACCAGCGCCAACGCGTGGGCGCGCCGCAGTTTTCCCGACGGCGTCTTCGGGATCATTCCCGGCTCGAGCACCACCACGTTGCGGGGCCGGACATCGACCTCGGCGACGACCTCATGGGCCACCTGACGCTCGACGCGGCGCACCTCGGCCGGGTTCTCCCAGACATTGGATTCGACGGCGACCGCGAACGTCTCGCGCGGCGTGCCCGGCCTCCAAGCGCACCGCCACGGCACAGCCGGGCCGGACCCCTTGCACGCGGGTGGCGGCGCGTTCGATGTCCGTCGGATAGATGTTGCGCCCGGCCATGATGATCACGTCCTTCACCCGGCCGCACACCACCACGTTGCCGGTTTCGGTGAGATAGCCCAGGTCGCCCGTGTCGTACCAACCCTCCTGATCCTGTGCGGCGATGAAACCGGCAGCCGTCGTGTACCCCAGCGTCACCGGTTCGCCACGCACGTGGATGACGCCGACACTGCGAGCCGGCAGCACGTCGCCGTCCTGGTCGACGATCCGGGCCTCCAGCCCCTTCAGCGGACGACCGACCGAGGCCAGTCGCCGGGTTTTACCCCTGGACGCCGGGACGGCTCGGTGCAGCACGGCGAGCAGGTCGGCGTCGACCTCGTCGACCATCAACCCGCGGCCGCACTCGGTGAACGACACGGCCACCGTCGTCTCGGCCATGCCGTAGGCGGGCACGATCGCTTCCGGACGCAACCCGAACGGCGCGCCGGCCTCGCACAGGTCCTCGACATCGGCCGGCTCGACTTGCTCGGCGCCCGAGAGCGCCCAGCGCAGCGTGGACAGGTCGAACTGGCCGGGCCGAGCCTGCCTGCGCAGGCGTTTGGCGAACATCGTGTAGGCGAAGTTGGGCGCCGCTGTCATGGTGCCCTGGTACTTGTCGATGAGCTTCGCCCACAGCAGGGTGTCGCGGAGGAAGTCCATCGGCGTGACCTTGACCAGCTCGACGCCGAAATACATTGGGACGGTTAGGTAGCCGGTCATGCCCATGTCGTGGAAGCACGGCAGCCAGCTCACGATCACGTCGGATTCCCGGTCGACGTTTGCGCCGACGAACATCGCCTCGGCATTCGAGACGACGTTGCGATGGCTGATCTGGACGGCCTTGGGGGATCCGGTCGAGCCGGACGTCAATTGCAGTAGCGCAACGTCGTCGTCGTCGGTCTCGACCGGGTCGATCGAGCGGCTGTCGAGTAACTGCTCGATCGTCAGCACCCGCATTCCCAGTTGGGACAGCAGCGGTGCCGCGGCCATGAACGGGTCGGAGACCACCACCGCCTTGGCGTCGATCATGTTGATGACGGCCGTCGTCTCCTCGGCCCAGCGTTGCAGGTCGGTGCGCGGCGTGGGCTGGTGCAGCATCGTGAGGCTGCCGCCGCGCATCCAGATGCCCTGCGCGGTCGGGGCGATCTCGACGGGCGCCCCGGCCAGCACTGCGACCGCATCGCCGTGGCCCACACCGGCGGCGGCCAGACCGCCCGCAACGCGGCGGGCCCGCTCGTGCACCTGACGCCAGGTATGCCGGACCGGGGCGTTCGGCTCCCCGGTGATCATGCCCTTGAGACTGCTCTGGGCGCTGTCATACATCGTCTGGGTGAATCGGCTCACGACAAATCCCCTGGCTCCGGCGCGACGGCTCGGCGTGTGTTGGTCGCATTGACGTGTGTCGGATGCATCGACGGAGCCGCTGAGGCACGACCGCAGAAGAGCGTGACTCCCTCTTGTACACCCCAGATGGTGTCTGACGTGCCGACTGTACAGACTCGACCACCGCCGAGCCGTGCGGCGCGCCAATAACCGCTGAACCTGCAGCCAAGGGGGACCTCCGGCGCCCGAAAGCACAACCCGAACTGTCGGCTTACGTCGGAGCTAGAGCCCGTTCGGCGGGGAAAATCGGATCGCCGCCGTGACGTTTCCGCGAGGCTGGAGTGTCAACCGTGAATGAGCCTACCTCCCCGACTGCCCGCTCTCCAGCAATTCACGCGCTGCGTTGTAGTTGGGCGGCCCGCAGGATCGAGCCAGCGGTCAAAAATGCGGGTTTGTTGCGGTCGGCGGCGTCGATGGGCAGATTGGCTGCGCAGCGCAGCACCATCAAAGCGAGCCCGCTGTAGGTCGCGTACGGGATGATCAGCAGGTTGGCGCAAGCATCGGTGCCGTTGACAGTCATCACGTGCTGGGGTTTGTGTTCCCATCCTGGCCAGTTGAAGTCGGGTGGTCGTTGCAGCGGTGGCCAGTTGACGTTGATGGCGGTGACGTCGCCGAGCAGGGGGGTCAGGGTCGCAATAAGGTCGGGCAATTCGATGGTCATGCGATCTACACGTGGCCACCACGCGCCGTCGATATCGCGGCCGAGCTCGCGAGCCACTGACAGCCGTACGGGATTGGCTCGGCGAAGACTCCCGATCGGATACGTCATCGGAGGCCGCGCAGCGGGGCCATGGATGGGGCGGCACAATCCACGGGCGGATCCTTCATTCGGCATCGACCGCCCCGCGGGTGCGGGACGACGGAGGAATCACATTGCCGGTGGGTGTCATCCGCGCCGATAGCGGTCGTCGCCGCTGACAACGAAACTGCTCACCCCTTAGGCTACGCCACCAGCGGCGTCTCGCCCCGACCTGCCCGGCCCAGGTTAGGCGCTGACAGTTGGCGGTTTGTTGTGATCAACCACCGCAATGACTTTCGTGAACGCGCGGGCGATTATGAGCCGGCGGCAACGGGTCGGCGAGGACGTCTCGCTGGTGCTGGAAACGCCAGCGGGACAGTGCATATGCTGGAACGTTCCAACCCGCTCGACAAGATCGCTACGGGAGTGCCATAGGATCGCACGGTGACCATCGCGCCGGAAACGTTCAGCATCGACGGTGTCGGTGGCACGCGCATCGTGGCCGACCGGCTGGGCGATCCACAAGCGCCGGCGGTGGTGTTCTTGCATGGCGGCGGGCAGACCCGCCGCTCGTGGGGCAAGGCGGCCGCGGCGGTGGCCGAGCGCGGATGGCAGGCGATCACGGTCGACCTACGCGGTCATGGCGAGTCGGACTGGTCGGACGGCGGCGATTATCGCCTCACTAGCTTTGCCCTCGACATTCAAGAGGTGCTGCGCCAGGTGCCGCCGCAACCGGTGTTAGTCGGCGCATCCCTGGGGGGTTTCACGACAATGCTTCTCGCGGGCGAGATTTCGCCTGGAATCGCCCGCGCGGCCGTCTTGGTCGACATCGTGCCCAACATGGATGAGTCGGGCGCGAACCGGGTGCACAACTTCATGGCCGACCGGGTGAAATCGGGATTCGAATCGCTCGATGAGGTCGCCGACATGATCGCCGAGTACAACCCGCATCGGCCCCGGCCAACCGATCTCGACGGTCTGCGCACTAACCTGCGCCGCCGTGGCGATCGTTGGTACTGGCACTGGGATCCGAAGTTCATCAGCAACACCGCGTCGCTTCCGCCCACCGAGGTGGCCGACGTCGATCGCATGAACGCGGCGGTTGAGACGATCCTCGCGGGCGGCGTACCCATGCTGCTGGTGCGAGGCCAAATGAGCGACCTGGTCAGCCAGGAGCGCGCCGATGAGTTCCTGGCACGTTTCCCGCAAGTCGAGTTCGTTGATGTCCGCGGCGCGGGACACATGGTCGCCGGCGATCGCAACGACGTCTTCGCAGATGCGGTGCTGGACTTCCTCAACCGGCATGGGCGTTTCTAGCCGCCTCCGCCACGATGTCCTCAGCGCCGAGGTCGATGGCAGCGCTGACAACCGCCCGGTCGATCTGGCGTAGTGAATGCACGATGGCAAGGAGTCGTTGGTTGACAGAGTGGTCAGCGTCGTGCTCTCGCGCGAAAGTCTCTGCGGCGTCGAGGAAGTCGGTCGCGGGCATGACGGTCGCGTGGTGCTTGCCGTGCAGCGCGGCGGTCAAAACGTCGATGCTGTGCCGAATATGCGTCGCGGCCGATGTGATCGCATCCGCCAGCCGCGGGGAGGCCTTGTCGAATGGCTCACTGTTGCGGGCCAGGGTCCGTCCGTACCGGTCACAAGCGGCGAGCATCCGTTGGCCGTGTCGAATGCTGTGCCGCCCGGAGATGCCGCCGACGCCGGCGGCCAGCGGCTTGGCGGTTTTGCGGAACTGCTGCAAATCTCGGCCGAGTTGCCGCGCTTTGTCGGTCGGGCTCGCGGTCGCCTCGTGACCGAACAGCGTCGCCACCGATGTCTCGATTACGTCGGCCAGTGTCGTCAAGAAGGCGCGGGCGTCGTTGCGCATGGACGTCCTGGCGTTGGTCGGCAACACCAGAATCGCGACCGTGGCGCCGATGACCGCACCGATCGCGGTCTCCTCGAGCCGCAAAAGCAGTAGGCCGTAACTGAATTCGCCGAGCAGCCCGAAGAGCAGCGCCAGCATGGTGGTGATCCAGAACGTCATCAAGCTGTAGGCGACCCTGAACGAATACAACGAGCAGAACACGCACACGAAGATCAACACCAGCGACGCGGTGTGGTTACCGGAGACCACCGCGGCGACCAACATCCCGGCTGGCACCCCGAGCGCGGTGCCGATCAACCGCGCCCAGCCCTTGGTGATCGTTTCGTTCCAGGTGTTGGTGCCGGCGAAGATCACGAACGCGGCGATCACCGCCCAATACCAATGGGACGGGGACACCAGCTCGCCAACGACGATCGCCAGCGATGCCGCCAGCGCGACCTGGATGGCTTGCTTGGTCGTTGGCAGCAGACCCGCGCGGCGTTGCTCGTCGTCGGATTCGTCGCTGTCGGATGACGGTGCCGCGGACGTTTCGGTGACAGCCTGCTCGACCAGTGCGCGGACTTCGGAAGCCGCTGACGCCGTGGCGATTATCGCCAGTGCGAGCCGGCGCACCGCGGGGTTGCCGGCCGGGTTAGACGGGTCATCGAGTAGCTCCTGGGCCAGGCGCGCGGCCCGCTGCATCCCCTCAGGTTGTGGAACGCGGATTGCCCTGGAGAGTTGCGAAAGCGCGCCGGCCAGGTCGGCGCGGGTCGACGCAGGTATGTCGGCACTGTCGATCGCGGCCCGGGCGCCGGCCGTGGCCACCCGCTCAACGGTGAGCTCGGCGTCGAACAACCACAGCGCCAGGTCCTCGCCGCTGACGCCGGGCCACAGCGCGGCCGGGTTGACCTTGTCTTCGATCTGGCTTTGCACCATCAACGCGGTCTCGTTGAGCCGGGCGGTCCGGGCTCGCAGCCTTCGTCGGCGTCGTTCGTCGAGCCCGCCGACCTCGAGTAACTCCGCGGTGGTGTCGATGACGATCGCCATCCGCGCCCGCAGCGAGCGCACGGTAGCCCGCAGCACGCCTTGGCGCCGATCGGGCAGCACGACGACGGTCATCACGATGCTGCACACCGTGCCGATCAGCACGGCGCCGATCAGCCAGGGCAGCTCGCTGGTCGTCGCTCGCAGATACAGCGTGAAGAAGTAGGCCATGAACGCGACCAGGCCCAGCGCCCGCCCGCGCGGGCCGTACCGGCGGGCATAGACCGCGACGTAGACGACGACTACGAACACCACGTCGGCGAGCAACCTATGTGGCGCGAGCAGGGTAGCCGCGGTGATGGCCAGCGCCGCGGGCAGCGGCAGCAGCGCCATCGTGATCTTCTGCTTGCGCGGATCCGGCTCGTTGACGGCTCGTCCGGCGACCATGGTGATCAGAACCCCGAGCAGCGCGACGGTCAACGGCTGGTGCGTGGCCTTGGTCAGCAGAAACAGGATCAGCAGCGCGACCGCCAAGGAGACCGTCGTGCGGGCGGCCATCCGCAGCCGCAGCAATCCGGGATCGGAGCCGATCGCCCAGTTCTGCGCCCGCTCGTAGAGCGCGGTTGCGCCACCGAACACTCGTGACCAGCCTCTCTTCGGCGGATTGCATGTCTGTCGTGACTTGACTCTGGCATAGCGGCCAAGATGAGACCCAATGAGCATTCCCCAGCCGACGCGGACGACACTGGCCGACGGGCGTGAACTGCTGTTCTTTTCGTTGCCCGGCCACACCCCG
Source organism: uncultured Actinomycetota bacterium (assembly GCA_963720085.1). Classification (GTDB taxonomy): domain Bacteria; phylum Actinomycetota; class Actinomycetes; order Mycobacteriales; family Mycobacteriaceae; genus Mycobacterium. Next base: position 48,738 of record CAVRER010000041.1, on the reverse strand, counting down.
GCACCGGTCGCCGACCGTCGGCCGCTGCCAGCGCGGAACCCCAACCAGACGGAGTTGCGGTTCGACCGAACGACCGGGCAGTGGGTGATCATCGCGGCGTTGCGTCAAGACCGCACCTACAAGCCGCCGCCCGATCAGTGCCCGCTGTGCCCGGGTCCGACCGGGTTGACCAGCGAGGTGCCCGCACCCGACTACGACGTTGTCGTCTTCGAAAACCGGTTCCCGAGCTTGTCTGGAGCGGGGGAGACGCCATCGGTCGGTGACGGCTTCGTCTCGGCGCCCGGTAACGGCCGCTGCGAGGTGATCTGCTTCTCCAGCAACCACACTGGATCGTTCGCGGACCTGAAAACGGCGCATGCCCGGCTTGTCGTCGACGCGTGGCGGCACCGGACCTCCGACCTGATGGCGATGCCCGGCGTCGAGCAGGTGTTCTGCTTCGAGAACCGCGGCGAGGAGATCGGCGTGACGCTGACCCATCCGCACGGCCAGATCTACGGCTATCCGTATCTCACGCCGCGAACCGGAGCCATGCTGCGACAGGCAACTGAGTATCGAAAGGCTCACGGCGGCAACCTACTTGCTGATCTACTGGCCCGTGAGGTCCACGACGGCAGTCGCATTGTGGCGCGAACCGATCTGTTCACCGCCTTTGTGCCGTTCGCCGCGCGCTGGCCGGTGGAGGTGCACATCTACCCGAACCGGTTCGTGCACAACCTGCTTGATCTCGCTGCGCCCGAGCTGGACGATTTCGCGCGGATCTACCTTGACGTGCTGCGCCGTTTTGACCGGATGTATTCCGGTCCGCTGCCGTATATTTCGGCGTTGCACCAGTTCGCAGACACCGATGCGCAGCGCGAAGGCTACTTCCACGTCGAGCTGATGTCGATTCGGCGCAGTGCCGTCGCGCTCAAGTATTTGGCGGCTTCGGAGTCGGCGATGGACGCGTTCATCAGCGACGTGACGCCCGAAGCCGTGGCCGAGCGGTTGCGAGGGCTCGGGTGACTGTCCGATACGCGGCGCCGGGGCGGATCAACCTGATCGGCGAGCACACCGACTACAATCTCGGCTGGGCGTTGCCGATCGCGCTGCCACAGCGCACGGTGGTCACGTTCGAGCCCTCGGATGCCGACGCGATCACCGTGTGCAGCGACCGCGTCGACGATTCGGTGCGAATTCCGCTGCGCACCAAGCCTGGCGAGGTGACCGGGTGGGCGGGCTATGTGGCCGGTGTGGTGTGGGCGCTGCGCATGGCCGGGCATCCGGTACCCGGCGGCAGCATGTCGGTCACCAGCGACGTCGAGATGGGGTCGGGCTTGTCGTCGTCGGCGGCGCTGGAGTGCGCGGCGTTGGGGGCTTTCGTGACGGCTACTGGCTGGCGGATTGACCGCCTTGAGCAGGCGCGGCTCGCGCAGCGCGCGGAGAACGAGTACGTCTGTGCGCCAACGGGTTTGCTCGACCAGCTGTCGTCGCTGTTCGGTGCGGAGTCGACGGCGCTGCTGATCGATTTCCGGACGCTGGCCGTCGAGCCGGTGGTGTTTGACCCGTCAGCGTCCGGTGTCGCGCTGCTGCTGATCGACTCCCGCGAGCGGCACGGTCATGTTGGCGGTGAGTATGCGGCGCGTCGCTTGTCGTGCGAACGGGCGGCCGCCGATGTGGGTGTGGTGTCGTTGCGGGAGATCCAGGATCGTGGGCTCTCGGTGCTCGATGGGGTCACTGACGCGGTCGATGCTCGCCGTGCTCATCATGTGCTTACCGAGAACCAGCGGGTGTTTGATTTCGTTGCGGCCGTGAATGGTTCGGAGTACGCCGAGGCCGGCCGCATCTTCGATGCCTCCCATGCTTCGATGCGTGACGAATTCGAAATCACCACCGGGAACATCGATCTGATCGCCGAGACGGCGGTGGACGCCGGCGCTCTGGGCGCGCGGATGACTGGCGGCGGATTCGGCGGCTGTGTGATCGCTTTGGTGCCGGCCGACCGGGTGGAGGCGGTCGGTGCGGTGGTGCGCGAGGCGGTGCTTTTGGCGGGCTACCAGGAGCCGGTGATCACCCGGACCCAGGCCGCCCAGGGCGCGGGCGTGGTGCGCTGAACCTAGCCCGCGGCGAGTCACAGCAGCCACGACTGCACCAGCAACCAACCATGACATGTTGTTCAAATCTGATGTCGCATGCGATATCAAGTCGGAGGAGGTACTAATCCCTGCCGGCAGCGACTGCTGAGGTGGGTGAGCATCCTGGGAGTGGCGCCCATCGCCATTGCGGGCGTCCGCCTCGCGGGAGAGCATGGGGAATGGTCGGTTACGTGGATGTGCGGGCCTACGCCGAGCTCAACGACTTTCTAGCGCCCGAGTCGCGCGGCGTGACGGTACGCCGTCCGTTCCGCAGCCACCAGACCGTCAAGGATGTGCTGGAGGCGATGGGCATTCCGCACACCGAGATCGACCTCATCCTGGTGAACGGCGGTCCGGAGGACTTCTCGCACCGCCCGACCACCGGCGACCGCATCGCCGCCTACCCGATGTTCGAGGCGTTCGACATCGGGTCGACGGCCCGGTTGCGGCCGACCCCGCTGCGCGATCCGCGCTTCGTGGTCGACGTCAACCTCGGCCGGCTGGCGCGGCTGCTGCGCGTGCTCGGCTTCGACGTGTGGTGGTCCAGCGACGCCGACGACCTGTGCCTGGCCGAGATCAGCCTTGAGCAGCAGCGCATCCTGCTGACCCGAGATCGTGGCTTGCTGAAGCGTCGGGCGATCAGCCATGGGTTGTTCGTGCGCTCCCAGCAGCCCGAGCAGCAGACCCTCGAGGTGATCCGGCGACTGGATCTGCGTGAACGGCTGGCGCCGTTGACCCGGTGTGTGCGCTGCAACGGCAGGCTGGTCACGGTTTCCAAGGACGAGGTGATCGACGACCTCGAGCCGTTGACCCGCCGCTACTACGACGAATTCAGCCGCTGCGCAGACTGCGGGCGCATCTACTGGGCCGGGTCACACTATGCGCGGCTGCTCGGCCTCGTCGACCGACTCCGCGGCCAGCTCTAGCTGGCCGGGGTAAAGCGAATCGCCCTCAGGTGCAGCTCGTCGACGGCCTCGGCGAACTGATCGTGGGTCGGCATTTGATGATCGCGGAACCCCAACCCCATCGCGCGCTCTGCGCGCTTGACGCCGTAGGACTCGGCGCAGCGCGAGTAGAGATCGGTGACGTGCGCCTTGTCCGTAATGAGCTCGGCGCGCATCGTCGTCGTCTTGCCGTCGTGCAGGACCTGTGCGGTGGCGCCGTCGCGGAAGTTGTTCTTCCAGGTCGCGCCGGTCATCGCATAGAGGATGCCGTCGACCAGATGGGCGCTCAACGGAATTGAGTAGTGCCGCCCGCTCTTGCGCCCGGTGAAGTTGACCACCATCAGCTGGTTGCGCGCTGGACCCGCGAATGGGGTGCGCAGCAGCAGTTTCATGAACGGGTTGACGACGCGCAGGAACGCCTCGGGTGGGTGCGATACGGTGATCGCATTCGACTGTTCGGTCATGGTCACCACCGTATGCCTGATCGAACTCCGCTGCCGCTGGTGGCCGAAATCCGGGGGACGTGCAGAAGCTCAGTAAAACGTATGGCACTGGCGGTGGTACCATACATATATGGATAAGACGACGGTCTATCTACCGGATGATCTTAAGGCGGCCGTGAAACGGGCTGCTCAGCAGCGCGGGGTGTCGGAGGCTGAGGTCATCCGGGAATCGATTCGCGCTGAGGTGGGTGGTGTCCGGACCCGGCCTCGGGGTGGCCTGTACTCGGGCTCGGAGTCGATTGCTCGGCGCGTCGACGAGCTTTTGGATGGGTTTGGCGAGCGGTGATCGTCGACACCAGTGCGCTGCTTGCCTATTTCGATGCAGCGGAACCGGACCATACGGCTGTGTCGCGCGTCATCGACGACTCTGAAGATTCTCTTGTGGTGTCGCCGTATGTCCTGGCAGAACTCGATTATCTCGTCGCGACCCGTGTCAGCGTCGATGCTGAAATCGTCGCATTGCGAGAACTTTCCAGTGGTGCGTGGGATTTGGCAGAGTTCGGTGTGGCCGAGCTCGAGCAAGCTACCAATATCATCGAGAAGTATCGCGATCAGCGGATCGGGCTGGCGGATGCGTCCAATGTGGTGTTGGCGGACCGGTATCGTACGCGCACGATCGTGACCCTGGACCGTCGCCATTTCGGGGTGTTGCGTCCTCTTAGCGGTGGCCGCTTTGCCGTCCTGCCGTGATGTTCAATAGGTACGCTATTACTTGCCGTCGAGCTCCCAGCCGACGGTAAAGCCGTGGTGCAGCACCAGATTGGTGAGCATGTCGGTGCGCTCGGCCAATGACCACGACTCTGCCGAAAAGGCGTCGAGGGCAAAGAAGGCGTAGTTGACCGAGGTCTCCGGTGTGGTGCGCGGCCGGTACACCAGTGCATCCAGGGCGTCGGGCTCGGGCCACCACCGCTTGACGGCGTCGGCGAGCCGGTGGCAGGTGTCCCACACGTCGGGGTGTTGGCCGGTGTTGATCTGGTCGTCGACGCCGAGGACGTCGAGGTTCGCCTCGGTGCGCAGGTCCAGGACCCGCAGGTGGCGGGCGGCGACAAGTCGCACCAGGCAGTGGTCAGCGTGATCGGCCGGAATCATCAGTCCCGTCGGCCGGTAGCGCTCGCGGAATGCTCCGACGAGAGTGCTTGCGGCATAACGGGTCCGGAATGCGCCGGACTCCGGGTCGAATCGGTAGCGCGGTTGCGGGAAGCCGGTCCAGGTCCATTCCTCGGGCGCCGCGGCCTCGACCCGCCACAGCTCGGTGCCAGCCTCGACGCGGCGACGGCGCAGACCGGTGGGCCGAGCGTCGGGCAGCGGCGCCCGGTAGCCGGCGGGAAGGTCAGGCACCGACGGCGGCGAGCATCCGCCACGCGGTGTCGGCGATCTTCGGGCGGCGCAGCGCCTCGGCGATCGACGAGCCGCCCAACTCGTCGTGGGTCAGCCGCATGACGCGGTCGGCGGCCAACGGGTCCGACGTGAACTGGGTCAGCAGCTCCAGGATCCGCGGTAGATCGGGCCGCAGCCGGTCGGCGTCGAATTGCCAAGCCGGAAACCAGGTTTGGTTGCCGACAGCGGAGCCGAGCAGCTTGCCGCGGCTCCGCAGCCGGTGCACGGCCTGCGGCGAATGCAGATCCAGCCGCTCCTGCACTTTCGGTGTCGGCAGCGAGCCGTCGACGAATTCGCGGACCAGCGCGCCGCGGCGTTCGTCGTTCAGGCTGCGGGCGGCGATGCGCTCCAGCGTGCCCTGCGGTGCGGTCGGCGCCCCCAGGATGGCGTCGAGCACCTCGGCGAAACTGGAGTCATTGCGGGCGCGTTCGGCGACCTGGCGAGCCAGCGGGAGGACGGCGGTAGACATGGCTCCATGCTACTAGCCGCGTCGCTCAATTGAAACAATCGAAACAGAAGCGGCTTCTAGCCGCCCGGGCAGGGCCCTGGAATCCACATGTTCCAGCACGTGCCGGGAGGCGGCGGCAGGCCGGGAGGCGCAGGAGCCGGGGGAGGCGCCGGGGATCCGTGTCAGGCGCCGCAGTAGTAGTGCATGGCGGCGTCGTTGTCGTTGCTGTTGCAGAACGGGAAGCCCTGATCCCCGCCCGCCATCCATAGCTGAAGCCCCTGACCGTCGCCGACGAGCGTGATTGTCACCGGCCCACCGATGGGATATTTTGGATTCGAGGCAGCGGTGATGGCACCGGTAGCGGTGTCGCCGGATACCGAGGTCAGTGTGAAGTCCACGGTGCCTGTGACGCCGCAGCCAGCCGCCGGTGCATCGGGACAGGTCGATTTGTCGGCATACGTCTCGCGACCGTTGCCATTGGGCTGGATGTCCAGACCTTCCTCGTGGGCGTGCCAGGAACCGACGAACGGGGCCAGCCCCGGCACGTCGGCGGGGGCCGATGGCGCGAAAACCAAGGCAGCGGTTGCCAATCCTGCCAATGCAATCTTCTTCATTTCATCCCGACGAATTAGAACGGATTGACGGTGGTATCGCTGCCGATGAACATGCCGTGCCCAGTGCCGTCGTTGGTGAAGCGAATGCCGTCGCCGCCCGCCACGACCGTCCAGCCCTGGATGTGATAGGTCTGGCCGGGGACCAGGGTGTCAAAAGGTGCATGGTTGTAGCCGATTCCGATATTCGCACTCCGGTAGTTGAACTGGCCTGACGCGGTGACGAAGGCCTGATCGTCGTCCGCCGGGGCTTGGACAAAACTCCCCTGGCAGATGACATTTGGGCCGATCCCCGGATCGGCATCATCGGAGCCGATCTCGCAGAGCATCTGTGGTGTCTGGGTGTTCACCTTCGTGTCGTGCCCTGCGGTGGGATCGGCGCTTGCCAGTGGGGCGAAGGTGGTGGTCGCTAACGCGGCCACCCCTGCAACCATGAGTGCGTTCATTAGCTCACCGTTTCGGTCAGTGGAACTTGGCACGGTTTTGTGGGTGGCCGTGCCGGTAGCGGGATCACCCGAATCGCCGGGGTCAATTTGGGCGCATCAGACCATCGATGCCGCCGAAGCGCGCACAATGATGTCTGTAATTAAAACGTTAGGCGCGTGACACTACGCCGTCTGGAGACTCTTAGCACGCGGTTTGCGAGGAATTGTTCTGTACTTTTGCTCGCGGCGCGGCCTCGGTCATGGTGGCCCGCCAGCATCACCAGTCTGGCGGCGGGACAGAGGTACCACCTCCAGGGCTGGACGTTCGTGCAGACCAGCGACAGCGCCACCTTCACCAGGAATGCGACCGGCCACGGCATGACCGTGAGGGTCGACAAGAACAAGGATGGCGACGGCCAGGCCCAGGCCGATGTCCTGCGGTTGCAAATCCGAAGACAAATGAGCATTGAGGAATATTGCATTAGGATCCGGAATCGGCTGCACGACACTGGCTTTGGCACCATTAGCCAGTGCCGACACGATGAGCGGTACCTACATGGCCACCGTTTTGGAGGACGACCACACCCTGACCCGTTCTTGTTACCCTTCGCTGCCTCCGACATCCGTCGGCGAGTCTCGGCACTGTGCTTGTAACCCCTTGGCGGCACGACGACTCCCGATGCCAGGCGAACGATCTCACCTATTTACGTCGGAAGTGATGGGGAGCTACAGGTCAGCCTGCTTCCAGGTCACCGATCAGCCGTAGCCTGGATCGCTGCCGCACTCGTCGGTGGGGACGCGATCCGGCATCCCTTTGTATTGTTGGATGCACTGCTGGAAGTCTATGCAGGTTGGAGTTGGTCCTCAGGCCAACTGTGCTGCGCCGCTTGCGACTTGCACTAGTCTCTTCTATCACTCAGTACCTAGAACTGACTTCTTCATCATCATGACCCCTACATCAGCACTCGTGATCGGGACGAAGGGGATGGCTGCTAATGCTGACACTCCTGCAGTGCCTTCCTCACGATGTTCATCAACTTTGAACGTAGACAGAGAAACCCTGGCCGTAGCGTGGGACATTGGTCATCTGCCACGTGATCGAACTGAGGGGTTGAGCATAAGCACCGGAGATACCGTTCTGTTCGTCACCGCTGGAGTCAATCCCGAGCAGAACAGGAGAGCCCAGGGTGTACCAGGCACAACCAGAGTCGCCGGGTCGCTGCTGCAGGTCTGACTCGATCAGATTCAGAGTTGGGTTGTTGGGGTTGGTCCACACGTGGGTGATGGTGCCGTTGGTACCGGAAGTAGCCTCACCGAACTTCCGCACCCCCTCGCCGACACTAGGAGTCCCTGTCCCGGTGAAGAACGCCTGGTAGCCGAAGGACTTGTACGTGTAGATAACCGTAACTCCCCTGGCACCGTCCAGCATGCCGTTGGCGTTCTCGTGGTCAGGCTGCCAGGCCACCACCTCACCAATCTGCTGACCCCAGGCGTTGGTGACTGTCTCGTTAAGACTATCTGCGCAGTGACCTGCGGTAACAGCCAATTGGTCTCCTGTGGAGTCAGTGGCGAAGAATCCTATCGAGCAGTCATGGCGACCGCCGATGGTGATCTTCGACCCCACAGCTAGCATTCCGTCGGCGTGGGCGGTTGCTATCGGAACGAAGGGGATGGCTGCTGCTACAGCCACCACTCCAAATAGTAGTTTTCTCATGTTAACCAGCCGGCGGTGTTGGTGGTGTAGTCATCGTCTTTCGCTGTCCGGAGCTGTCGGGGGTTTGGGGGTGCCGTGGAGGATTCTCAACGGATTTTTGGCGAATTCTTGCGGCGCTCGAGGGCAGCCGCCGCTGCGACAATTACTTTCCTCATCTTCTTGTTCCTTTTCGGCGGCCGCGTGTTAAGCCTCTGAGTTAATTCGGGGTTGTCGCGCGGGTCAATTTGTAATTGCCAGCTGGGCCGGACATGACGAATGTGTTGGCATCTCGGATGACAAGGTCCTCATCGTCGGCACCCAAGATAGGTTGATAGCCGGGTGCCCCAGTCCAGAACCGCAACTTTCCGGAATTGCCCGTCACAGTGCCGTTGAAGGATTCATGGCCAGTTGGTACACAGTCGTCGCCGAGCGTCTTCACGGCTGAAATATGTGTCCCATCCTGGGTGATTTGCAGCCGTTCGGTATGTTTTGTGCCCGCTGGACATTCATAGTCGCTGGATTGCCATGGCCCGGAAAGATTCACATCGGCGTGCGCCATCGCAGGGGATAGCGCGAGCAGCGGGGCAGCCAAGGCGGCTGCCGCTACTCCGATTATTGATTTCTTCATTTTCTTGTTCCTGTCGTTGTTAGAGGGCAAGACCGCGAGCACAACAACTACGGACGGAAAGAGCCACGCACCTTCTTGGGTGCGGTACTAACCGGGGGCGGTCATAAAAGACGCTTCCTGTCCATCGCCAATGATGACGATGGGGTTGTCCACAGTGTCAGGAGCCTGGAAGCTGGTGATCTTGCCGTAGAACTAACACTGTAGGCCTACATCGTAACGAAGGACAGTGACCTCGAAGAACCGCTTGCCCCGGCAAGCAGGTCAGCGCCAGCGATCTAGCCGAGTATCCGCGCCGGGCCCTTAAGCAAACTGCAGGCGGTGTGAATGTGGTGCTGTCACCTTATGGGGCTGAACGCCGTCTCGATAAAGACGACATATGAGGGTCTCAAAACTTCGTATCGCAGGCATCTGAATGCCAATGGCTGCGTCGTGGATGCGCCACAGTCAGGCGTATTGGGGACGATGCGCTGCGGAGGAGGACGCCAACCGTCGTCGACTTCGACGGTACGTGGCTGGGAGGCAATGCCGGCTTTCGTGTCATGAACCTGGCTGAAAGAAGGGAGAATTGAGGTAATTATGGCTGGGCGAGTCGAAGGCAAGGTCGCGTTCATCACCGGGGCTGCGCGCGGTCAAGGCCGCGCGCATGCGGTGCGATTGGCGCAAGAAGGTGCGGACATCATTGCCATCGACATCTGCAAGCCGATCGAAGGATTCTTGAACCCGCCGTCCACGCCGGAGGATCTGGCGAGGACCGCGGATCTGGTGAGGAGCCACAACCGCCGCATTGTCACCGCCGAAATCGACGTGCGTGACTACGAGGCCCTCAAAGCAGCAGTGGACAGCGGGGTGGAGCAGCTGGGCCGGCTGGACGTCATCGTGGCCAATGCAGGCATCAGCCACGCCGGCGACACGCTGGATAAAACCAGCGAACCAGACTGGCAGGACATGATCGATGTGAACCTGTCGGGCGTGTGGAAGACCGTGAAGGCCGGTGTGCCCCATATATTGGCGGGCGGCCGCGGGGGTTCGATCGTGCTGACGAGCTCGGTCAGCGGGTTCAAAGCCTATACCTTTCCCCATCTCGGTCATTACGTGGCCGCCAAACACGGTGTCGTGGGTCTCATGCGGACGTTCGCGGTCGAACTGGGTCAGCACATGATCCGTGTCAATTCGGTGCACCCCACGCACGTGAACACTCCGATGGTGATGAACGAGGGGGCCTACAAAATGGTCCGCCCCGACCTGGAGAATCCCGGCCCCGACGACGTCGCCCCGTTTCTCCAGATGTCCCACACGCTGCCGATCCCGTGGGTGGAGCCCGAAGACATCAGCAATGCGGTGCTGTTCCTCGCGTCCGACGAATCCCGCTACATCACTGGTGTCACACTGCCGATCGATGCGGGCAGCTGCCTCAAGTAACTGCGTTTCGAACCGATCTCACCGCTGGCGCACCGGATCTCACGGTGACATGCCGCGTACCCGCTCGCCGAGGCGGGCCCGCAGATCCTCCTCGAAAGCGACGACCTCGGGGCTGAGCTTCTCGGTCCGCAGGCGCTGTAGGTTCGGATAGCCGGCGTCGCGCTCGGCTTCCCATTCGTCGGCGAACTTGCCCGACTCGATCTCGCTCAGCACCTCGCGCATCACCGCGGGGACGTCGAGGCCGTCGTAGCGACCCGCCCGCGACATCTGGCCGTACTGACTGGTCGGCGAGTGGTAGCGCATCTGGCCGGCGTAGCCTTCCAGCCGCAGCAGCCGGTAGTTCCGCTCGATCTCGCCAGAGAGCATGAGTTCGGTCATGATCGCCTCAAGCGGGATGCCGGCCTCCGCCATCAGCGCGACGAAGCTCATGGAGACCCGGGCCATGGCCGGGGCGAGCACCTGCTCCACCGCGAGGTCGAGGACGGCCTCCTGACGCGGCGTCATCTCGATGGCACCTTGGCGCAAGCCGCCGACAGCCCGTCCGATGGCCAGCGTGCGGGCCAGAGCGGTCCCGGTGTTGTCCTTCTGGATACCGAGCGCGGTGATGAACCCGACGCCTTCCACGTAGCACGCACGCACCTCGGGACCGAGCATCCGGGGAGCGACCATGCCGACGTCGCAGTTGGGGTCGATCCGGTCGAAAGCCACCGCGTAGCCGGAGGCCAGCACCCACAGCGCATCGGGCTTGGGCGTGATGGGCAGCTCGGGGATTACGTCGTCGGGGATGAGGGTGCAGATTACGTCGCACTCGCTCGCCGCCTCGATCTCGTGCGCCGCGAAGCCCTCGGCCTCGGCCTGGTCCCGGGATGCGTCGGCCTGGGTGAAGACCTCAACCGTGAGGCCGGAGTCACGCAGGTTCAGGGCCCACGAGCGGCCCTGGTTGCCGTACCCGACGACGGCAACCGTCTGCCCGTCCAGCACCGACAGGTCAGCGTCGGACTCGTAGTAGATCTTCGTCATCGGAATCACCTCTGCCGCGGTGTTACGGGATGCACGTCCCGTGCTGCTGATCGACCGACTGGTACACACATTTGGGCACGAAACTTACCCTGCCGGTCCGTCTGGGTCATCTCTGTGGCGGCGTAGGCATACGACCAAATCGACCAGGCACGAACAGAGCTGAACGCCGTCTCGAAATAGACCACATTTGCGACATGCACCGATCCGCTTGCAGGCCAGACGATTCCGCAGGTCGCGATGTCTCGCACGGCCCAGCGTCATCCGGGCGGAGGCCAATACGAAATCATCACCGGATCGTTCGGCAATCCGTACGTCTATCACCGCGGTTGGTCGAGGTAGCGGCGCGCGCCCCAGTAGTCTGTGTCCAGTCGAACCGGGGTGATGCGCACTGGTGCCGTCTTGTCGAATGCCTCGATCATGTCGCCGTTCCCGGAATACATGGCCACGTGGTAGATCGCGTCGGGATTGTCGGGGTCCTTGCTGCCGTGCGAGTAGAAGAGCAGATCGCCGGGTTGCAGCGCGGATTTGTCGACGGGGCGGCCCCGGCTGTCGGCGGCTTGCGGGCCGGCGTCGCGCGGCAGGGTGATGCCGTGCACCTGGTAGATGGTGGAGGTGAAACCGGAGCAGTCGAACCCGAACCCGGCACGGCCGCCCCACAGGTACGGGACGTTGACGAACACGGCGGCGTGCCGGACCAGATCGGCTCCGGTGGGATGCGGTATGTCCGTGGGCTTTTCGTAGACCGCCACCGTTCGGGCATCCAGCCACCTCGGGCCGCGATCGGGGGTGGCCACCTGAACGGCCGTGTCGGTGCGGCTCAGCACGGGAAGCCTGGTGTTGGTACTGATCTCGAGGTCCTGATCGGAGAGTCCGGAATCGCGGTACAGCCAGGTGGTGATGCCGCGATCGGCCAGCGCGAAGGGAGCGTGGTCCTTCAGCGCGCCGTAGCCCGGGTCGGTCGTCAACTGGGCCTTGGGAATCCAGCCGGGATAGCCCAGCGAGTTCTTCGGTGTCGGCTGGCCGGGGACCAGTACCTCGTCCCAGTCGCCCTGCTGCCCCACCACGAAGACACGGTCGCCGAAGAGGGCCTGCGTCTGGGTGAGATTGTCCGAGGTGAGCGCTTGCTGCTGGGCCGGCGTCATGTCCGACAGCCAGCCGCGAATATCGACCGGATTTGTCAGGGCAGGATGGTCGACCGGACGCGCGCTCTGCGGCGTGGTCCACACCGTGGCCACCGAAACGGCGACAAACGCGCTGGGTGCCGTCTGACCGGGTCCCATCATCCCACCCGGGCTGATCATGCCGCCGGGCCCCATCATCGCGGGGCCGGGGTGGTTGGAGCCGCCCGACAGGATGCCCAGAGTCGAGCCAGAAAAGAAGATCACCGCCGCGACAAACACGACACCGGCGACGATGCCCACCGAGGCTGCAACCCGGTTGAGCCCGCTGGGCCGTTGCCCCTGCGGCGATATCGGCGCCCGACCACCGACCATGCGGCGCACTGCTCAGCCCAGGGCCCGGGCTGTCGCCGTAGCCACATCACCTCGCAGATACGCGATCGGTGGATCGTCTCGCGGGTCGATCGCGCTCGTGAGCAGAATGACGTAGCTATCCGAGCGTGGGTCCATCCACAGCGAGGTTCCGGTAAAGCCTGTGTGGCCGAAGCTGCCGATGGGAAAGATCATGCCTCGCGTGCCGGAATAGGCGGTATCGATATCCCAGCCGAAGCCACGCAGGTTTTGTCCCCTGATCGCCGGATAGTGCGGAGCGAGCAGCGGATCATATGTGTTTGGTGTCTTCGCGATGGCTTCTTGGGCGGCATCGTTGGCCGCCTCGACTTGTTGAGCGGTATGTCCGGGCTGCTGGGGAGTCGTCATCAACTCCAGCGTCGCCTGCTTCAGCGGGAACCTGCTCGGGCGGCCCGCGAGCCGGTCAAGCAGGGCCTGCGCATAGAGGCTGACATCGTGCGCCGTCGAGAACACACCGGCATGCCCGGCCACTCCCCCCATGCGGCGCGTCGTCGGGTCAAACACAACGCCCCGCAGCAGGAAATCAAAATCGGGATTCTTGCCCGGATCGTTCCTGCTTTCGTCGTCATGTGTCGTCGGTGCGATGCGCGACAACAGACTCGTGCTCCACGTACCCGCAGGACAGTCGCCCGGCATGCCCCCTATTGGCGCAGGCGCCCAGGCAATCGCAGCTCCTCGCATCACATGTGGACCACATGCTTTGGCCGGGGGAAGATAGCCGGTGGCTTCCATGCCAAGCGGCCCAAATACGTTTTGCTGAACGTAAACGTCTTCTGGCTCGCCGGTGACTTTCTCGATCAGCGCGCCAAGCAGAATGAAGTTGATGTCGGCGTAGCTGAAAACCCCACCGGGAGGCGACTGCAGCGGCGTGGTGAGGGCACGGAGAATGCCTTCTGCTTTATCGGCTCCGTCCAGTCCCCACGGATCGTCGAGGCGTACGTCTTCCGGTTCGCCTGAAGTGTGCGTCAGCAACATGCGAACCGTCACCTTTGCACGTTGTGGATCGTTCCCCGTGTTGAAGTCAGGCAGATACTTCTGCACGGGATCGTCGAACTGGACCTGGCCGCGTTCGTACAGCTGCATGACCGCGGTCGCCGTTGCGAGGCACTTCGTCAACGACGCGATGTCGAAGATGGTGTCTTCGGTCATCGGCTCCGCCGGTGCGGGCGATCCATCTAGCCCCGGTTCGCCGGCAAGCTTGCGCAAGCCATACGCCTGATGGAAGACGACCTTGCCAGCATGCCCGATCACCACCACGCCACCTGGCACCGTACGTGCCGCAATCGCATCGTTCATCAGCTTGGAGACCGTTGCGAAGTCCGGTGCGGGAGCCGCATCGGGCGCCGGCGACGCAGGCGCGGGAGCCGAATCTGGCGCCGGCGTAGGCGCGGGAACCGCAACTGGCGCCGGCGTAGGCGCGGGAACCGCAACTGGCGCCGGCGTTGCCTGAGCGATGTCCCTTGGCGCTGTATGCGCTGCATAGCCACACGAGGAAGCCGCCGCGAGGGTAAGCAAGACAATTCCAACAGCAATTGCTTTTCGCACAGAAGGCACCGTCACGTGCTTGTACTCCGCCGATCGGCTGACCTGTGTGGCTGGTGCACCGCACTTGTTGCAGAACCGTGAGTCCGGCGGCAGCTCGGTGCCACACGACCCGCGCCGGAACTCTGTTGCGGTCATGTAGTCGCCGTGAATATGGCCCTGCTGCCGTCATGAGCATCGCTCACGCCAATATCGTGTCACCACTAGCCCGCCAGCATGCGCCATATCGCCGCTGCGATCCGGCGGAGTGCAGACGCTCATCGAAATCGATACTTGTCACTGCCTGATGGTCAGCGAACCGGAACGACTGGCAGAGATTCTCGTTGAACGATGTCGGCTATACGCGTAAGAAGCCAGCGCGTGGCGGGGTAGGGCTGATATAGATCGGGTTGGTTCTTCACAAACGCCTCCGGGGGTGTCAGGAAGGGATTGTCAGAAGTTCGCTTTCGAGGACCTTGAGCGTTGGCGCGCTCGGGTTCTGTCGAGGGTCTCAAAAGTCACTCGCAGGCTCTAGGCGGTCTGCAACGTCGGAAAGCTGTAGCAGTTAATCGCGCTTCCGTTAAGTGACGAACGCGCGCAGGATGGAGGGGGCCGGGGTCTCAGCAGGACGAGAACGGAGCGGGCGATGAAGGCGAATGTCGGCGACTACCTCGTGGTCAAGGGCACAACCACCGAACGGCATGATCAGCATGCTGAGATCATCGAGGTGCGCTCTCAAGACGGCTCTCCGCCATACGTGGTGCGCTGGCTCGTGACCGGGCACGAGGCGACGGTGTACCCCGGGTCTGACGCCGTGGTCGTCAGCGCCGCCGAGCACACAGAAGCCTCACGACGCGCCGCTGCGCGGGCCGGCCACGCCGCGACATAGCCACACAGCGGTTCCGTGAGATTTGTTGGGCCAGAGAGTAATTCGACGAGAGTCAGCGTGTGCGTGTGTCGACTACCAGACCGCTGGCGTCGTCCGGGATCTGTGGCGGGTCCAGCTTCGGCATCTCGCTCTTCGAAACCGCGGCCGAGGTCGAGGGCGTAGCGGCTTCGTCGTCAGGGCTCCCGGATGCTTCCGGTGTTGCTCGTTCCAAGAACCGCAGCAGTTCGACGGGGAAGGGAAGCACCAGGGTGGAGTTCTTCTCCGCGGCGACCTCGACCACGGTTTCCAAGAGCCGCAGCTGAAGCGCAGCCGGGTGCGCGGTCATCTTCTCGGCCGCTTGGGCTAGTTTTTCAGACGCCTGCAGTTCGCCGTCTGCGGTGATCACCCGAGCCCGCCGCTCACGCTCCGCCTCGGCTTGGCGCGCGATCGACCGCTTCATCGAATCCGGAAGTACTACATCCTTGATTTCCACGCGGTCGATGTGAACACCCCAGCCCAGCGCGGGGTTGTCGATCATCAACTCCAGGCCCTGATTGAGACCCTCGCGGTTGCAGAGTAGGTCGTCCAGGTCGCTTTTGCCGATGATCGAACGCAGCGATGTCTGCGCGACCTGGCCAATAGCGGACACATAGTCCTGTACGTCGACAACCACACGCACCGGATCCGCGACTCTGAAATAGATGACCGCATCCACACGCACGGTCACGTTATCGCGGGTGATGCCATCCTGTGCGGGCACCGGCATCGTGATGATCTGCATATTCACCTTCTCGAGGCGATCGGCGATTGGAATCAGCAGCGTGAGCCCCGGTCCACGGATACCGGTTTGCACACGTCCGAAACGAAAGACGACGCCTCGTTCGAATTGCTTGACGACCCGAACGCTTGTGCCCAGCCAGAGCACACCCAGGCCGAACGCTGCGGCCAGTGCGTAAAAGATGATCATTATGTCCTCCACGTCCGCCTCGGCAAGACCTGTCGGTACTTTTCGGCGACTGCGGGCGGCTTACAGCCGATGAAACGTCGACACTCCTCCAGTATGGGCCGATCACTCGAGACGTGCTCGAAGCGCCAGGTGCGAAGAATTGTTTCGGGTACTTGATCGAACGGCGCGCAGCTTTGTTCAGGGTTGTGCGGTTGCCTGATGGCATGATTTACGACTATGTGTCAGAACGGTCGGCGACCTAGTGAGGTAGCGCCCATCCTTCTCACAGGTTGGCGAACACGGCGACACCGGAGTGAGGCTGGCCTCGGGCCGCGCGTAGTGCCGACCACCACCGGCCCCCGACACCGCGCCGCGTTGTGTCCGAGCTGAATCGGCGCCGTTTTCTCGGGGCGCTCTCGGCCGCCGTTCTCGGCGGCGTGGGCGTGGCGCGCGGTGTGCTCGGTGGACCGCCGCAAACCCTCACGGCCGTCGCCGCCGCCGTCGCGTCGCCACCTCGAGCAGCCGGCGAGGTCGTTCCTGGCGCGCTGTTGCCGCCACCCGCGCCGATCGAGCGGGTGCCGCTGCCCGGTGGCGGCGTGCTTAACAAGCTGCCTGGGGACGGCAATCTGCTGGCGCTGACCGTTGATGACGGCGTGAACACCGACGTGGTGCGCCTCTACACGCAGTTCGCCAAAGATACCGGCGTGCGGCTGACCTATTTCGTCAACGGCACGTACCGCTCGTGGACCGACAATCTGGCATTGCTGCGGCCCTTGGTGGAGTCCGGCCAGATTCAGCTGGGCAACCACACCTGGTCGCATCCGAACCTGACAAAGCTGCCAGTAAGTCGAGTGGCCCAACAGATCTCCCGCAACGACGAGTTCTTGAAAACCACCTTCGGGGTGGACGCGCGGCCATACCTCCGGCCACCGTACGGAAGGCGCAACTCGACCGTTGATGCCGTGGCCGCCGATCTCGGCTACACCGCGATCACGCTGTGGTCGGGTTCGCTGTCGGATTCCACCGTGGTCAAGGAGGACTACATCGTCCAGATGGCCCAGCGGGCCTTCACCGGGCAGGCGATCGTGATCGGACACCTTAACCACCTGCCGGTCACCCACGTCTACGAGCAACTCCGCGATCTCATCCGCGCACGCAACCTACGCACCGTCACCCTCAACGATGTCTTCCTCCCACCGCACTAGGCCAGGCCTTTAAGGCGCACTCCGCGCTCTCGCGACATGGGTGGGATGGGCAGCCGTGATCAGATCATGTCCTTGTCCGTCAGCCATCGCATCACCGGCCAGCCGACGAACACCGGTAGCCAGCAGGTGAGTACGCGATACAGCAGCACCGACGGCACACCCACCGCCGCGGGGACGCCGAACGCGGCGAGCCCACCGATGAGCGCGGCTTCGACGGCGCCGACACCGCCAGGCGTGGGGGCGGCCGAGGCGAGGGTTCCGCCGACCATCGTCACCACGGTGACGGTGACGAACGTCGTGTGGCCGCCGAAGGCTTGGACGCTGGCCCACAGCGCCATTGCCGCGCCGAGAGTCGTTCCGGCACAACCGAGCAGGATCAACCCCAATCGCTTCGGTTCGCGGGCGAGCGCGACGAGGTCGGTGGTGACTTCCTTGAGCATCGGGCGCACGTCCGTCGCCAGCCAGCGCCGCAACCGGGGCACGAACAGAAATGTGCCGACGATGCCCAGGGCCACGCCCGCGATCAGGTACAGCATGGTGGCCTTGGGGACGAAGTGCGACAGGTCGGTTCCCGCACCCGCGGCGGCGCTGAAGAAGATCAGCAACGTGACGTGGACGATCACCTGCACCGACTGCTGCAGGGCTACCGCCGTGGTGGCTCGCACCGTGCTCATCCCGCCCTTCTGCAGCAACCGCACGCTGAGCGCGAGCCCACCGACGCCCGCTGGGGTGGTGGTTGCGGCAAAAGTGTTGGCCACCTGGGTGATTAACAGTTTCCAGTAGGCCACGGCACCACTGGCACAGGCCCACAATGTGCCCGCAGCCCCGACATAGGTCATCGCCGAGATGACCAGCCCGAGCAGCTCCCACCAATAGTTCGCTTTGCCCAGCTCGTTGAAGAACGTCGGCACGGTGCTGATGAACGGGTACGCGACGTAGACCAGCGCGACGAGCAGTACCAGCTGGATGAGTTGGCTGCGGGTGAACCGGGTGATCGTTTCAGCTTGGATCTTGTCGGTGTGAGTTTGGCGCATCACCGCCGCGCGGCTTCGGGAGATGACGGCGCCTGGGTCGTTGACCGAGTCGCGAACACGTTTGGGCACAGCCGATTTCGTTAGCCTGCGCGATGCGGTCAGCACGGTGTCTTTCCCCAACGCGTCGATCGCCGCGCCCACCGCGGATTCGGCGCCGTAGAGCGCTGACGTCGTCACCAGCAGCTGGGCGATGTCGGATTGCAGTTGGTTGTCGGTGGCGCCGTATTCGGCGCTGCCGAACCCGCCGAACAGGACGGTGCCCTCGTTGACCGTGATCACCTCGTCGCGCAGGTCGCCGTGCGAGATCTGGTGGTCGTGCAGTTTTCGCAACGATTCCCACACCCCGGCCACCGGCGTCGCCGTGGCGCATTGCTTCAGAGAGGCTCCGCGAATGGGCTTGTGCACGTACAACGTCCAGCCGCGGTCGAGTGTGCCGACAGTGATCGTCGATGTGTTGGCGACACCTAGGTCGCCGACGGCAATGGCCATCAGCGCGCGATGCTCGACGGCGCGGCGCATGGATGCCTGAAAGGGTGCGGCCTCGGTGCGGCGCAGCCGCAGCTTGCCCCACAGCTGACGCAGCGCGCCGCCGCTGCTTTGATGCGGGCCGTACAACTCGATTACCGCGTCGGCGTCTCGACCGTCCGATGCGGCCGAGAGGGTCAGCGGCCCGGCGCCGGCGGGCCGGACCACCGTCAACCCGGACACCACCAATCCGCGTTTGGTCAGCGCGCGGACCGCGCCGTCCAGCGGCACCTCGAGTGCCGGAGTGCCGCTGACCAGGATCACCAGCGCGCCGACGAACCAGCCCACCGCCAGGCCCAGCAGTGCGCGGGCCGGCACGATGGCGCTGACCACGAGGTGAATCGGCACGAACGCCAGCAGCAGCGTCCACCACCAGTGCCGCCAGCGTGCGGGCAGCCACGGGCCCGACACGGTGAGCACCGCGGCGAGCATGCCGATCCAGCGCGGGTCGTCGAGGAATTGGGCCAATACCGTGCGGACCCGGTCGGAGAGGTCGAAGTGCCATTGGGGCGCCGCGAGGCCCTTGCCGGTGACCGACAGCGCGAGAAAGGCGATGAACGCGGCGGCCGCGTAGGGGCCGAGCAGTTTCCATTGCCGGGAGAGGATCAGGCCGAACAGGATCATGAACGGCAATGCCAGGATCGCGAGGCCGTAGACCAGGTACACCACATCGGATTGGGTGGGGGAGAGCACCCCGACGATTCGGGAGACGGATTTCTCCAGCTGGTCCCACCGGGTGCGGGTGACCACCGAACTGGTGATCACGGCCGCCAGGAACACCGCCGACAGCACGACCCGAAGGATGTCGTTGGTGCGCCGGGTGGGCGGTTGCAGCAACCTGCCGGAAACGGCGATCTCGCGCCCGTCGACCTGCATGCTCCAAGCAACCTCCGGGCCCGCGTCTGTCAGCGGCCCGCCGACAACATAACCCGTGTCGCAGGGCTGATTGCCGCCGATCCGAACATGTCTCTGCGTGTCCCTGGCATCCGCCAGGCTCCGCCGACTGGCACGTGTCGGTGCTGGCCGCCGCTGAGCGTGCGCCCGCCTTTCCTGTGTCTGGGTTGGCTGCCGTTTGAGACGCGCCGCGCGGATCTGTATTTCAGATTGCCATGATGTCCGCATGGCCAAGCGTGATCGCGACGAGGCCGGCCGACCCCGAAGCGCGCGCCCGCGCGACTCGCTTGGCCGGCCCCTTCCCCCTGGCAGTGCAGGCATCCCGGGTATCCCGGACGATCTCGAACTGGCACCGGCCGAAACCCTCGCCTATGCCCAGGAGCTGCTCGACCGGGGCCTGGCGTTCAACGCGCACGAGGTGCTCGAGGCTGCGTGGAAAAACGGTCCGGCCGAGGAGCGGATGCTGTGGCAGGGCCTGGCACAACTCGCGGTTGGCATCACCCACGTCCAGCGCGGCAACGTCAAGGGTGCAGTGAGCCTGCTCGGCAGCGCATCGGCCCGCCTCTCTCACGACGATCGCCCGGCACCCTACGGCGTCGATGACGCCGGGTTGGTGGACTTCGCGGATGCGCTGGTCGACGATCTGAAAGCGGGCGACGATATCCCTTCGGAGCGGCTGCGACCCCGCCTGGTCGTGCCGCCTTCGCGGAAGTGACCACCCACGCCTCAGGATCGCACCCGACTGTGTGAGCGCCTCGGCCGGTTTGGAGCGGGTTGCGGGTCCGAGTCAGTTGGTGCGGCCGGACGACCTGCCGATGACTGAGCTGTGCTGCTTGCGTGTGCGTCCGTGACGGTCGGTGCCGCGGTGTTGTCCTCGACGGCTGCGCGACTGGGCGGTAGAGGCGGATGCGCCGCTTGCCGCCGGGGCTGCCTTGGGAGCGGGCGCCCGGTAGGGCGCGACGTCGCCGACCAGCTTGGTGACCGGTTCGCAGTGGGCGGTCACCTGTTGCGGGCGGACGTTGATGCCGGCTTTGCGCATCAGCGCCGAGAGGTCTTTGCGTTGCTCGGGCAGCACCACGGTGACGACGTCGCCGGTGCTGCCGGCGCGCGCGGTGCGTCCCGAGCGGTGCAGATAGGCCTTGTGCTCGGCCGGTGGGTCCACGTGCACGACCAGCTCGACCTCGTCGACGTGCACACCGCGCGCGGCGATGTCGGTGGCTACCAGCACGCGTGCGGTGCCGGCGCTGAATGCGGCGAGGTTGCGGTCCCGCGCGGGCTGAGACAGATTGCCGTGCAGGTCAACCGA
The DNA here is from genome assembly GCA_963720085.1 of uncultured Actinomycetota bacterium. GTDB lineage: Bacteria > Actinomycetota > Actinomycetes > Mycobacteriales > Mycobacteriaceae > Mycobacterium. The sequence goes on along the minus strand of CAVRER010000041.1, from coordinate 27,731 downwards.
GGGGACACCGGCCTCGGTGAGCTGGCGGGCCAGTTTGCGAGCCTGATGTTTGGTGCGCATGAACAGGATTCGGCGGCCGGTGCCGGAAGCGAGCCGATGTATCAGCTCCTTTTTGGCGTCGGCACCGGCGACGTGAAAGACGTGGTGGGTCATCTCAGCCACTGGCGAGTTGACTTCGTCGACCGAGTGGGTCATCTCGTTGCGCAGGAACCGCTTGACCAGCTTGTCGACGCCGTTGTCGAGTGTGGCGGAGAACATCATTCGCTGACCGCCGGCCGGGGTGGCGGCCAGGATGCGGGTGACACCCGGCAGAAAGCCGAGGTCGGCCATGTGGTCGGCTTCGTCGAGCACGGTGATCTGCACCGAGTCGAGGCTGACCAGGCGTTGCCGCATCAGGTCTTCCAGCCGGCCCGGGCAGGCGACGACGATGTCGATCCCTGATCTCAGCGCGGCCACCTGACGGTTTTGCGGCACACCGCCGAAGATCGTGCCGACCTTCAGGTCGTGGGCGGCTGCCAGCGGGGCGAGCACGGCGGTGATCTGCGTTGCCAGCTCACGGGTGGGCGCCAGCACCAGACCGGACGGCCGCGAGGGCCGCCGCTTGCCCGACGCGAGCCGGGCGGCCAGCGGGATGGAAAAGGCCAGTGTCTTGCCGCTGCCGGTCTTGCCGCGGCCAAGGACGTCGCGGCCGGCGAGGGTGTCGGGAAGGGTGTCGACCTGGATCGGGAACGGGCTGGTGATTCCTTGCGTGGCGAGCACGTTGATCAGGCGTTCGGGTACGCCGAGATCGGCGAAAGTTCGTTGGGCAGTCATGTTTTCGGTGCCTCTCAGGCATCGGGTGTGCGGCGTCGCCGCGACGGCATCGTCTATGCGGCGGTCAGCACAAGGTGGCGAGATTGCCGGTGGGCAAAATCGATCGCCGCGAAAAAAGCTTGTGCTGGATGCACGATTCATCTCCGACCCGGTGGGTGCCGGTGGATGACGGAGCATTCCACGACGTTGTCAGCATCTGTGTTGGTGACGCCGACGTTGCTCATCAGCCTAGCTGACGAACCGTTCAGCGCCCTCACGAGGTGACATGCGTCACCTTCTTGCGAGCACGCGTGTTTGCTTGGCGGCGCGCCGAACTGAGCGCCTGAGCCGGAGAAATCGGCGGACCGCGGGTGACCGTGGTGTTACGCTCGGCGCCCCGGCAGCTGGCCTCGGCCGGGGGCCGGGGAGCGGAAGACGGATATGGCACTCGATGATCCACCCGGTTCGCTGGCGGATGTTTTGGACGCCCGGCGAGTGCTCGCTGCCGCGATCAAAGCGCCGCGGTGGATGCAGCCGCTCGCCGTCGTGGGCGGAGCCGCTGCGATGGCGGCGCTAACCGGTGGCGGGGTGACCGCGGCGGGGTTCACGACCGCCGTGGTCATCATTCTGGCGACGATCTATCTGCCCATTTTGGTGCTGGTCCGGCGGCGCCGGGCGTTGGGTGTGCGGCTGCGTCGTGGTCGAAGAACGAAGCGACGGTGGTTAGTCACCTGGCTGGTGTTCGTCGTGTTTGTCGGGACGGCATACGGCTTGGAGTGGGTGCTGCCGCTGGGAACTCCGCCGGCCTACGCGGTGGAATTCCTTGCCGCCGCGGTTATCCTCGGAACCTTCATGGCGGTCAACACCCGCGACCCGGTCGGGAACGACGCTGGTCGTCTGGTGCTGGCCGAAGACCGTCCTGGCCAGTTCGACGAGCTCATCGCTTCCCGGTCACGACTGAAGTTGTGCACCAGCCTGGCCGCGATCGACGAGATTGAGCTGGTTCTGCTCGCTCATTGTCTTCAGCAGGGCCGCGATGCATTGATTCCAGACATCGCTGAACTGGTTGCGGCGCAATATGTTTGCGGTCGGCACGACGCAGGCCGGGCCTGGATCTCGTTGACCCCGGACGGACGCACCAGGTATCGCCGTCACCTGGCCGCCCTGCTCACGGTGACCGGCTAGATTCTTAGCTTCGCTCACAGAAATCGCGGGTAACCTCCGCGGGTGGCGTGCTGCTGAGTAGGAGGAAGTGAACGTGCCGAGAACCGATAATGACAGCTGGGAGATCACCGAGAGCGTGGGCGCGACGGCGTTAGGTGTGGCGGCGGCCCGCGCGGCCGACACCGAGAGTGAGCATCCACTGATCGACGATCCGTTCGCGCGGGTGTTCCTCGACGCCGCCGGCGACGGCATGTGGAACTGGTTCGGTAACCCAGACCTGCCTGACGAGATCGCCAAGGTCGCACCCGACGTGCCGTTGCGGATGCAGGGCATGCGCGACTATATGGCTTCGCGGACAGCGTTTTTCGACGAGTTCTTCATCGACGCCACCGATGCGGGCGTGCGGCAGGTGGTGATTCTGGCGGCCGGCCTGGATTCGCGGTCGTGGCGGTTGCCGTGGCCCGACGGGGTGACGGTCTACGAGCTGGACCAGCCGCGGGTGCTGGAGTTCAAATCCTCGACGTTGCGGGAGCGGGGTGCGCAGCCGACCGCCAACCTGGTCAGTGTGGCGATCGATTTGCGGCAAGACTGGCCGACGGCGTTGCAGCAGGCCGGTTTTGACGCCTCCGCGCCGAGCGCCGTCACCGTCGAGGGGCTGCTGCCGTTTCTGCCATCGGCCGCCCAGGATCTGCTGTTCGAGCGCATCCAGGCGCTGACCGGCGTCGGCAGCCAGGTCGCCGTCGAGGCGCCCGGTCCCGATTTCAATAGCGCCGAGTTCCGCGAGCGGCAGCGGTCGCAGATGCAGCGCTACCGCGCGCTGGCTGCTCAGCTGGGAGCCGAGGAGCACGACTTCACCGACTTCGAGGAGCTGTGGTACTTCGAGGACCGCACCGACGTCGGGGACTGGCTGCTCGAACACGGCTGGGATGTGTCGGTGCTGACGACCGAAGACATGATGGCCCTCTACGACCGCCACCCTCCGGAGGGCATCGAGGACGGGTCGCCGGACACCTTGTTCGTGTCGGCGCAGCGGTCGGTGGGCTAGACCCCCGGCGGCTTAACGATGCGCACCTGCCGGCCGGTGGGCGGGTGGACAACCTTGATGCCCTTGGCGGTGCAGGCTTGCACACTCTGAAGCGGATTTGGGTCGGCGGGCCAACCTTGTTGCCCCGCAACATCAAATAAAGCCACCGCGTTGCACGCGGCTCCGGTGCTGAACCGCGATTGGTAGCGGATGCCCGAATGCTTACCGCCGTCGAACAAGGCCTGCGCCCACGCCTGGGGGAGTTTGTACGACGGGCAGGTCCCGATTTCACGGGTCATGCCGAAATTTGCCGCGTCCGGCGAGCAGGTTTTCGCGAGGTAGCGTGTCGACGGAACCTGCAGCGTCGACACTTGGGTTCCAGCCGCCGCGCCTTGGTCGTGAACTTGGACTGCCTCAAGAGCGTCTCAATGGCAGTCTTGGCCAGCCGCCTTCGGCCGCTTGCCGATGTACCGATGCGTAAGATTTGCCGAGCCTAGGTCGCGATTACGCTCTGTTACATGTAACATAGCCATATGGCTGAACGCGAAGTTCGTCAACGGGTCGCCGACCATCGGGAGCGTTTGCGCCGACAGGGCTTGCGGCCGGTGCAGATCTGGGTTCCCGATGTCCGGGCGCCTGGATTCGCGGCTGAAGCTCATCGCCAGTCAGCGTTGGCGGCAGCCAGTCCCCATGAAGCTGACAATCAGGCTTTTGTCGATGCGATCTCGTCATTCGGTGACGACGAGGACGAGGAGTGAGACGGGGCGAGCTCTGGACGGCCGCGGGCGGCAAGCATTACGCCGGCAAACCGCGCCCGGTGCTAGTTGTCCAAGACGATCGGTTTGATGCCACGTCCTCGATTACGGTCTGCCCGTTGACCATCGATCCCACCGAGATTCCGCTGTTGCGGGTCCCACTGGATCCCGATGACAGCAACGGCCTGGATGCACCGAGCAGCATCATGCTCGACAAGATCAGGACGATGTCGCGGTCCAAGCTCGGTGAGCGCATCGGCAAGGTTTCCGACGCCGATATGCTTGCGCTTTCCCGCGGTCTGGTGGTTTTCCTCGGCCTCGCGTGAATAGCGCACGCGGCCGAGGAGTCTGTTTGTGTCGGTGGTAGAACCCTGGTGCTACAAATGTAGTACATTTGTAGCATGACCGAAGTCGGGTCCCGTGACCTGCGCAATGACACGGCGGGGGTGCTTCGCCGCGTCCAAGCGGGAGAAGACATCACCATCACTGTTAAGGGCCGCCCCGTCGCGGTGCTCATCGCGGTGCAGCCTCAGCGTCGGCGTTGGTTGCCCAAAGCAGAGTTTTTGGCGCGCATGCGACGTGCACAAGCCGATCCAGGGCTGCGCGACGACCTTGCGACACTCGCCGGCGACACTACCGACGATCTTGGTCCGATCCGATGAGCGAGACGCCGCCGGCGGGGCTGCTCGACACATCGGTGTTCATAGCCAGCGAAACGGGCCGTCAACTCGAGGAGTCGCTGATCCCCGCCGAGGTCGCGACTACCGTAATCACTCTCGCCGAACTCACCGCCGGAGTGCTGGCGGCAAGCACGTCCGATACCCGGGCGCAACGACTCGCGACCCTGGAATCTGTTGCTGACATGGAAAGGCTGCCGGTCGATGAGGAAGCGGCGCGGATGTGGGCGCGGCTGCGCATCCACCTGGCCGAGACTGGCCGCCGGGTCCGAATCAACGATCTGTGGATCGCGGCCATCGCCGCTTCGCGGACACTGCCCGTCATCACCCAGGACGACGACTTCGCCGCCCTCGATGGCGCGGCCGGTCTCACGGTCATCAAGGTCTGAGCGACAGCCAGTCCGGCAAAGACATTGCATGCCCTTCCGACCGCGCGTCGGTCGGAAGTCGAGCCGCTGGCAGTATTGCTGGGACGTGGTTGTCGATTCGGGTGGAGTTGGTCAGCGGGCGGGGTGAGCATTACTGGCCACGGCCGGGTCGGGTTTTTGCGGCTGCCCGCTCCCACAGTTTCGGTCAGTTTGCCGATGCGATCGATACCGCGTTCGCGCGCTGGGATCGTGCGCATCTATATCAGTTCTTTCTCGGCGACGGCAGGCGGATCGGACGACCCGAATTCGACGATTTCGACGGGGGGTTCATCGACGCTGCCAGCACCAAGCTCGGGGCGCTAAGCCTCGGCGAGCAGTTCGTCTACGAATTCGATTTCGGTGATAGCTGGACGCATCTATGCACGGTGGGACCGACGCGGATCGACCCGGTCGATGAACTCGGGCTCAGCCCAACTGCGCCGCTGCCGTATTGGGGGTGGGGAGCGATCCCCGACCAGTACGGCCGCCGTTGGGCAGACGACGACGGAGCGGGCGACGAGCCGGACAACCCCGGTACCAGGGACCTGCCGCCTCTACAGCCCGGGTGGGGTACAGAGCCTCCGTGCTGACGAGCCACGAAGCACCGACCTACGTGGCGCCGCCGATGTCCCAACTGACGGTGAAGCCTTGGCGCAGCACGAGTTCGGTGAGAATGTCGTCCCGCTGCGCCAGTGGCCACGACTCGCATGCGAACGCGTCGAGGCTGAAGAAGGCGTAGTTGACCGAGGTCTCCGGTGTGGTGCGGGGACGATACACCAATGCGTCCAGGTCGCTCCACCAGCGGCGGACCGCATCGGCGAGCCGATGACAGGTGGCCCACACGTCGGGATGCTGGCCGGTGCTGATCTGGTCGTCGACGCCGAGGATGTCCAGGTTGGCCTCGGTGCGCAGGTCGAAGACGCGCAGATGCCTTTGGGCGACGAGGCGGACCAGCTGGTGGGTCGCGTGGTCGGCGGGGATCACCAGCCCAGTTGGCCGGTATCGCTCACGGAATGCGCCGGTGAATGTGCTTGCCGCATAGCGGGTTCGGAACGCGCCGGATTCGGGATCGAAGCGGTAGCGCGGCGTCTGGAAACCGGTCCAGGTCCAGTCTTTTGGTGCGGCTGCTTCGACGCGCCACAATTCGGTGCCTTTGTCGACGCGTCGGCGCCGCAGGCCGACGGGCCTGACCTCGGGCAGCGGAGCCCGGTAGCCGGCGGGAAGATCAGGCACCGACGGCGGCGAGCATCCGCCACGCGCTGTCGGCGGTCTTCGGGCGGTGCAGCGCCGCGGCGATCGACACGCCGCCCAGTTCGTCGTGCCGCAGGCGCATGATGCGATCGGCCGCCAACGGGTCCGAGGTGAATCGCGTGAGCAACTCCAGGATCCGCGGCAGATCGAGTCGCACCCGGTCGTCGTCGAATTGCCAAGCGGGAAACCAGGTTTGGTTACCGGCCGCGGAACCAAGAAGTTTGCCCCGGCTACGAAGCCGGTGGACGGCCTGCGGGGACTTCAACCCCAGCCGGGCTTGCACCTGCGGGGTCGGCAGCGAGCCCTCGACGAACTCGCGCACCAGGGCGCCGCGGCGCTCGTCGTTAAGGCTGCGGGCGGCGATGCGTTGCAGCGTTCCGTGCGGTTCCGTCGGCGCCTCTAGAATGGCGTCAAGGACCTCGGCGAACCCGGAGTCCTTTTGTGCGCGCTCGGCGACCTGGCGAGCAAGCGGGGCAACGGCAGTGGACATAGCTCCATGCTACCAGGCGTGCGTGCGATTGAAACAATTGAAACAAACGTGGTGTGGCCGGCGAGGAGGACATGACAGTGGCGAGAACCGATAACGACAGCTGGGAAATCACCGAGAGCGTGGGCGCAACGGCGCTGGGTGTGGCGTCGTCGCGGGCGGCAGAGACTCGAAGTGAGAACCCGTTGATCCGCGATCCGTTCGCGCAGGTTTTCCTCGATGCGGCCGGCGACGGGGTGTGGAACTGGCACTCCGCTGCGCCGCTGCCGCCCGAGGTCATCGAAGCCGAACCGCAGGTTCCGCTGCAGATGCAGGCGATGGTGAGCTACATGGCTTGCCGGACAGCATTTTTCGATAACTTCTTTCTCGACGCCACGCGTGGCGGTATCCGGCAGGCGGTGATCCTGGCCGCGGGCTTGGACGCGCGGTCCTGGCGGTTGCCGTGGCCGGACGGGGTGACGGTCTACGAGCTCGACCAGCCCAAGGTGTTGGACTTCAAAGCATCGACGTTGGCCGAACACGGGGCCGAGCCGGCCTGCCACCGGGTCGCTGTGCCGGTCGATCTACGTCAGGACTGGCCGACGGCGTTGCGGCAGGCTGGCTTTGATCCGTCGGCACCGAGTGTCTGGTCGGCGGAAGGGCTGACGCCGTATCTGCCTGCGGTGGTCCAAGATTTGCTGCTCGAACGTGTTCACGAGCTCACGGTGACTGGCAGCCGTGTCGCGGTGGAGGCGCTTAGTCCCGACTTTAATGACCCCGACGTGCGCGCCAAACGGCGCGAGCGGATGGATCGGATCCGGGCGGTCATGGCCAAAGTCGACCCGCAGCGTGAGATCCCCCGCAACGACGAGTTGTGGTATTTCGAGGAGCGCGAAGACGTCGGCGACTGGTTCCGCCGCCACGGCTGGGACGTGACGGTGACTACGTCTTACGAGCTGACGGCCAGCTACGGACGCACGCCGCCCAAGGAGGTTCAGGACACGACGCCGCACAACCTGTTTGTGGCGGCGGAGCGGGTGAAATAGAGCGAACATCCACCACGAGCGGGGCACAAGGCGGGACCAGCACGACAGCAGTCGCCGTGCAGCCTGCTTCGGCAACCGCAACCGTCTAAAGTCCCCCGCCGCGACCGTCGGATAAGGAGCATGACTCAGTGAGCGCCGGCGCGTAGGTGACGTCGCTGCATTCGCATTCCCATGTGGTGTGCCGACCGCAGGAACACGGCATGCTTCCGACGAGCATGTGTCCCGGCAGCAGCCAGTGGCCCCGCTTACAGCGGTGGGGCCGTCTGTCCGTCTGCGTTCGCCCAGTGGAACGGACGAGGTGGTCGTCAACATCAACAGTCACAACCATCACACTGGCAGCACTGGCGTCGTAAAGGCGAGTCGGTTGCCGGATCGTTATGGTTTGGTGTCCTGCCGCGGGCGTGTCGTTGTCCTGATGCGGGCGTCGTCCGCGGTATTGCACAGACCCACGAGCCCGGAGCGGGCACCTGGTGTTTTCTGCCACGATTGGCGTCAGCGCGGCTTTTAGCAGGGCTAGAGGGGGTACACCGGGTCAATGAACGAGTTGAAGTTTCTGGAGTTGCACGGCGATCGGGTCGCTTACCGCGACGACGGTGACGGGGAAGTCCTCCTGCTGATCCACGGCATGGCGGGAAGTTCGGACAGCTGGCGGTCCGTTTTACCGCAGCTGTCGAAGAAATTCCGGGTGATCGCGCCAGACCTGCTGGGCCACGGCGAGTCGGCGAAACCGCGTAGTGACTATTCGCTGGGCGCATTCGCGGTGTGGCTGCGCGATTTCCTCGACGAACTCGGTGTCAGCCAGGCCACCGTGGTCGGCCACTCGCTCGGCGGTGGTGTCGCCATGCAGTTCGCCTACCAGCACCCCGATTACGTCAAGCGGTTGGCCCTGATCAGCAGCGGCGGCCTGGGTCCCGATGTCGGGCTGGTGCTGCGGCTGCTTTCGGCGCCCGGGGCGGAGCTGGTGCTGCCGATCATTGCGCCGAAGCCGGTGCTCAATGTCGGCAACAAGCTCAGGTCATGGTTGAGAAACGCCGGCATTCATTCGCCGCGCGGCGCCGAGTTGTGGAGCGCGTACTCGTCGCTGTCAGATCGGGACACTCGGGAGTCGTTCCTGCGGACGCTGCGGTCTGTGGTTGATTACCGGGGGCAGGCGGTCAGTGCCCTGAACAGACTGGGGCTGCGCACCGACCTACCGGTCATGGCGATCTGGGGCGAGCGGGACAACATCATTCCCGTCCGCCACGCACACGCCGCGCACGAAGCGCGCACGGACGCCAGACTTGAGCTGCTGCCCCATGTCGGTCACTTCGCTCACGTGGAGGCACCCGACACGGTGGTCGAGCTGATCGAGGACTTCATCGCGACCAGCGACCGCCGGGATGTCGGCAGCCCGCAACTGAGGTTCTTTTCGGGGAGCGCCGAAGACGTGAAATAGCGCACGAATGATTAGCTAAAGCGCTCCAAATCCGGCCGCAGCAAGGCTCAAACGGCCGGCGACATCCGGCCCGCCGACTTCGCGGATGAAGTCAAGGTCGCCGCACACGACAAGTTGGTCTCGGGCCCGCGAAAGGCCGACATAGAGGCGTTCACGGGAGCGTTCGAACGCGGAAGCCTCATTGACCACAAGCACCACTGCGCGTCGTTCTAGCCCTTTGAAGCCGAGGACATGGCCATAGAAAACCTGGTCGGCATCCCAAAAGCTGTCCCAGTACGCGGCGTTGCCGGCCGCTTGGCGTTCCTTCTGCTCAGGGTGGCGACTGCCGGTCGTCTGACCAACCGCGCGCTTCGGCCGCCTTCAGCCGCTGCTCCCGTTCAGCCAGATGGTTGCGCGGGTCGGCCACCGAATCTGGTGGCTTACGGAAGACGAATTGTGGGTTGCCGCCTAGCATCGCCCGCGTCCGCTCGGGCAGGGTTGTTCCCAGCAGCCGCTCGAAGGCGTCCACCGATGCGGGACGGCTAGGGCTGTGCCGTGCCTGCCAAACCGTCAGCGGCACGTCGGCCAGCGGATCGAACACATCGGCCAACCGCCGGTACTCCTGTGTGCGCCAGTCGCGCAGGCGGTCGCCGCGCGCGAACTCCACGAGCCGGGCGAGCTGCCGCTCCCGAACCTCGGGCGGAGCGTCACCGCGGACGCCGATTCCGTTCATAAGGCTGTGTCGGCCGAGCGCCAACGGCCGATAACCCCATGCCCACTCGAGTGCGTTGTTGACCGCGAGGCAGTCCTTGCACGCGAGCCATGACCAGCGGCTCGTGCCACCGGCCGTTCCTTTGAAGCAGATGATGCACAGGTCCGTTTCGTGCGAGACGTCGCACCCCTCCCACTTCTCGGGAGAGTCCTCGTCCCAGCAGGATTGCCACCTCGCCCCTAGCGGGCCGCGGAGTCCACCACACGGGATATGGACCGACAACTTTGTGATGCGTTGGCGCAGTGCACTATCGGTTGCACTCAGTTTCCTGTCGTTCATTGTTCGCCCTTCAGGCGACGCCGCCCTCGGGCGTCCACCACTTGCACGCGTCGCGTGCCGGCTCTTCCCCTGGGGCACCGTGCAGTGGAGGCGCGGTTGCCGGGACGGCGGGCCAGGTACCCAAACAGCCGTCCGCTCGTGAGCGATTCCAGGATAAGAGAGGACCCCGACAGAACCAACCATTGTTCGTTTGACAAGCGTGGACTGTTGCGCAACAGGCGACTACCGCATCCCAGCCGCGGTTAGTGCGCAAATCCAGACCTGGACGTGGCGACCCTGCAAGATAGACAGCGATGCCGTTACGAAGGCCACTCACCGCGCTGCTCGCCAGCGGCGGCGGTTGGCTGCGTGCTGCTGACCGGCGCTCCGCGCGCGGCGCACGCCGAGGAGCCCGCGTTCGTCGCGAATCCGGTCGAGCACGTCGACACGCTCATCGGCACCGGGACCGGTGGTGAGACGGTGGGAGAGATCAACAACTTTCCCGGTGCCGCGGTGCCGTTCGGCATGGTGCAGTATTCGCCGGACACCACGGACACCTACGCCGGCTACGACCACGACAACGAGCGCGCCACCGGATTCAGCCTGACCCACGTCTCGGGGGGCTGCCCCGCCTTCGGCGACATCCCGATGCTGCCGACGACCACCCCGATCGGCCCGCAGCCCTGGTACGCCTGGGAGAACATCGCCCACGACGACACCGAGGTGGGTGCGCCCGGCTACTACGCGGTGCGGTTCCCCGACACCGGGGTGACCGCGGAACTGACCGCCACCACCCGCGCCGGCGTCGGCCGGTTCCGCTACCCGGCCGACGGTCGACCTGCGCTGTTCCATGTGCGCCCCGGCGGGTCGCTCGCGGGCAACTCCGCGGCGAGCATCCAGATCGGCGAGGACAACACCACCATCACCGGGTCGGCGACTAGCGGCGGATTCTGCGGAGCTAAGAACACCTACACTGTGTACTTCGCGATGAAGTTCAGCCGGCCGTTCAGCTCCTACGGCGCCTGGGACGGTAATGCGGTCTACGCGGGGGCCCGCAGCGCGGATTCGCCATCGAGCGGGGGATACGTCGAGTTTCCGGCCGGCTCGGTGCTCGAGGCGCGGACCGCGCTGTCGTATGTCAGCGTCGACGGGGCGCGAGCGAACCTGGCCGCCGAGGGCGGAGCCAGCTTCGACGACGTCCGCGCCGCCGCAGCGACCGAATGGAACACCACGCTGTCGCGCATCCGCGTGGCCGGCACGAATGGCGAGGACGTCAAGACCTTCTACACCGCGCTGTACCGATCCTTCTTGCACCCCAACACTTTTAACGATGTGGACGGACGCTACATCGGATTCGACGGCGTCATCCGTACGGTGGCCAAAGGGCACACCCAGTACGCCAACTTCTCCGACTGGGACACCTATCGCTGTCTTGCGGCCCTGCAGGCACTGCTCTTCCCGGAGCGAGCCAGCGATATGGCCCAATCGCTGGTTAATGACGCCGAGGAGAGCGGGTCGTTTCCACGTTGGGCGCTGGCGAATTCGTCGACGGGCATCATGACCGGAGACAACCCGGTCCCGCTCATCGTTAACCTCTACACCTATGGCGCCAAGGATTTCGACCTAAAAACGGCGCTGTACTACATGCTGAAGGCGGCGACCGACGGCGGTGTCGGCCGAGACGGCTACGTGGAGCGGCCGGGAATCGCCACCTATCTCAAGCGAGGCTATGCGCCGCAGACGGAAGAGTTCGGCGCCAGTCATGGCACCGCCGGCGCCTCGATCACGCTGGAGTGGTCGGTCGACGACTTCACCATCGCCCGATTCGCCGATTCGCTCGGCGACACAGCGATTGCCGCGGAATTTCAGTACAGGGCGCAGTTTTGGCAGAACCTGTTCAATCCGGCGACCGGTTACATCTCGCCTCGCGACGCCGACGGTGCTTTCCTCGACGGCCCTGGGTTCGCCGGGTCCAGCTCGGACTTCGGAGAGGAGGGATTCGACGAGGGCAACGCCGAGCAGTACCTCTGGTTGGTGCCGCAGAACATCGCCGGCCTGGTGACCGCCCTCGGCGGCCGCCAAGCGGTGGCCGACCGGCTGGACCGCTTCACGACGCAGCTCAACGTGGGCCCCAACGAGCCCTATCTGTGGATGGGTAACGAGCCGAACTTCGGGGTGCCGTGGCTATACAACTACATCGGTCAACCATGGAAGACCCAGCAATTGGTCGACCGGGTGCGCAGCCAACTGTTCGGCCCCACGCCCGGCGGCGAACCGGGCAACGACGACCTCGGTGCGATGTCCAGCTGGTACGTGTGGGCCGCCCTCGGCCTGTACCCGAGCACCCCGGGAACCGCGATCCTCACGGTAAACACACCGCTCTTCGATCGCGCCGAGATCGCCCTTCCCACAGGCAAATCGATCAGGATCGCCGCCGCGGGGGCATCGAACGGGCTGAAGTACATCAACGGCCTCAGCATCGACGATCAGCCCAGCGATCAGACGTTTCTTCCGGAGTCGATCATCCGCACCGGTGGCGATCTCACGTTTTCGCTCTCCGTCATCCCGAACACGGTCTGGGGCACTGCCGAGTCCTCCGCACCACCGTCGTTCGGAGCGGGCAGGGCGACGTGACGTTAACGTCTCGCCTGCCATCGTCGCGATCGCGCCGGGGACCACGGGCACCGTGACCGTCGACGCGCAACGGATGATCGACGGCCCCGGCGACTACACCATCACCGCCCCGTCCGACAGCCAGGGGATCACGGCGGCACCAGTGTCCCGGCAGACAAGTTTGTTCAGCTGTTGTACTGCGCTGCGTGTTGTATTGAGCACCAACGCCTTTCGGCAAGGGGGTCTCTGCAGGCTCATGGCTTGCCGTGATCGGGGTGGGGGACGGTTCGTAGCTCGAGGCGTGGGATCGCGTCAAAGTCTGACGGATTGCAGCTGTATAGCGGCAGGTCATAGGCAATGGCGCTGGCGGCGATCAGTGCATCATAAGCGCGTGCCGCCGGCTTTCGGCCGGACGCTCGCAACGATGCGGCGACTGCCCCGAATGCGCGCGCAGATTCGGCATCGAAGACCAGCACGTCGAAGTCCGACTCCGCCTGCTGCAAATGCGCCTGGCGTGCCGCGCGCTCGTCGTCGCTATGGGCGACATGCGGCCCCACCGACAGCTCGGCCAACGTGATCGCGCTGATCACGGCTTCGTCGGGCAGATCTGCAGGGTCATCGATGCGCCCAAGCAGGATCACCGTTGATGTGTCGAGCATTCCTCTCGACGCCGGCTCAGGGGTCACAGCGTTGGATCAATGACGGTGTCGATGTCACGTCGCAGCACGTCGGGGTCAACGCGAGGCAACCCTTTCCTGCGCTCAATGAGTTCGACAGGTCTGGCGCTGCGGCGTGGCAGCGGGCGCAACTCGGCGACCGCGCGCCCGTCGCGGGTGACGATCACACGTTCGCCGCGCTCCACACGGTCCAGCACCTCTCCTCCTCTATTACGGAGGTCGCGCACGGTTACTGACTCCACAGCCGCAGTGTATCACCGGTGAGACAGGCAAATCCAGCCTGAACAGGCACATGTGACAGATTCTGAGTAGCCATCACTACCTGGCCCGCCGTCCCGGCAACCGCGCATCCACTGCACGGTGCCCCGGGGGAAGCGCTGGCACGCACCGCGTGCAAGTGGTGGACGCCCAAGGGCGGCGTTGCCGGAAATGGCCAGAAATGAAGGAACGCCGCATACGGTGACGTAACCCGCAAACGATCGTGGAGTCATCCTGATGAGAAGACCAGCGGTTCTGGTCGCTACCGGCTTGGTCATCGCGATCATCCTCACCGCTTGCTCGCCCGGTGAACGGGTTGACCTCGGAGATGAGTCTTCGCATAACCTCATCGCGGCCATCGCCGGCGAGCCAGACCAGCTCGACCCCCACAAGACCAGCGCCTACTTCTCGTTCGAGGTTCTGGAGAACGTCTACGACACGCTCGTCGAGCCCGACGAAAACCTTGAGATGCGTCCCGCGCTCGCCGAATCGTGGGAGGTGAGCGACGATCAGCTCACCTGGACCTTCCATCTACGTCGCGCCGTCACGTTCCACGACGGCAGCCCGTTCTCCGCGGACGATGTCGTGTACTCCTACAAGCGCATCATCGATCAAAAGCTTGCGAACGCGGACCGTTTCACCGCGGTCACCGACGTGACCGCGGCCGATGAGTACACCGTCAAGATCACCGTTGCGCAGCCCACGGCGAACCTGCTGTCCAACATCGGCGGGTTCAAGGGAATGGCGATCGTGCAGCGAAAGAACGCCGAGAGCGGCGAGATCGCGACGCACCCGATCGGAACCGGGCCGTTTGCGTTCAAGAGCGCGCAAAGCGGGGAATCGATCACTCTGGTGGCGAACAAAAACTATTGGGGCGGGTCACCGGCGATTGTGGGTGTCACGTTCAACTTCATCCCCGAGGCGTCCACGGCTTTGTCGGCACTGCAGGCGGGCGAGATCGACTGGACCGACTCCATCCCCACCCAGCGCGTCAAGGAACTCAAGGCCGACGAGTCGATCGAATTGGGCATGACGCCGAGCAACGACTACTGGTACTTCGCGCTGAACGAAGCCCGCAAGCCGTGGAACGACGTGCGTGTGCGCCGGGCGATCGCCTACGGCGTCGATCGGGACGCGATCGTGGAGGCGACCGGCTACGGCACCGCCACCGCCAACGAGCTCGCGATCCCGAAAGGCAGCCCCTGGTACACCGCGTACCACGGCTACACCCTCGACATCGCGACGGCGAAGAGCCTGCTGGGTCAGGCCGGTGTCAAGGATCTCACCCTCGACATGATGGCGACGAGTGACTATCCGCAGACGGTCACCGCGGCGCAGATCATCGCCGACAACCTCGCCGCGCTCGGCATCACCGTGAAGATCCGCACCGTCGACTTCGCCACCTGGCTCGACGATGAGAACGCCGGCAACTTCGACATGCTCATGATGGGCTGGCTCGGCAACATCGACCCCGACGACTTCTACTATGCGCAGCAACATACGGGCGGAAAGAGCAATGCTCAGAAGTATTCGAACCCAACTGTCGACGGCCTGCTCGACGCGGGGCGGACCGAGACCAATCGGGTCACCCGCGCGGGTCTCTACGCCAGGGCGGCGACGATCATCGCCGACGAGGCCAGCTATATCTACCTCTACAACCCGTCGGTGATCCAGGCCTGGAGCAAGAGCCTGTCGGGCTACCAGGCGCGAGGGGACCGCGCGATCCGCTTCCGCACCGCGAAGCTGAACTGAGTGACGATGAAAGGGTTCTTGACCAGCCCGATCGTGGGCTTTCTCGCGCGCAGACTGCTCGATTCCCTCGTCGTGCTGCTCGGCGTGCTGATTGTGGTGTTCGCTCTCGTGCATCTGGTGCCGGGAGACCCCGTACGAATCGCCCTGGGCACCCGCTACTCACCCGAGGCATACCAGGCACTCCGGGCGGCGAGCGGGCTCGACCGCCCGATCATCGAGCAGTTCTTCACCTACATCGGCTCGGCGGTCACCGGCGATCTCGGAGTGAGCTTTCGCAGCGGCGATCCGGTGACGGTGACACTTCTTGACCGGCTGCCTGCCACGGCCTCCCTCGCCGCCGTCGGCATTGGCATCGCGTTGCTCATCTCGATTCCGGCCGGCATCTGGGCGGCACTGCGCGAGGGCCGAATCAGCGATGCCGTCGTGCGCATCTCGAGCCAGTTCGGCGTCTCGATCCCCGACTTCTGGATGGGCACCTTGCTCATCGCATTATTCGCCGAAACCCTGGGCTGGCTTCCGACCTCGGGGTATCAGGCGCTGTTCGACAACCCGACGGGATGGTTGCGGCACGTCATCCTGCCGGGGCTGACCGTCGGTCTGGTGGCGGGGGCGATCATGACGCGGTACATCCGCTCCGCGGTGCTCGACGTCGCCTCGATGGACTACGTGCGGACCGCCCGGTCCAAGGGTCTGCCGCCCCGGGTGGTGACACTGCGGCACATCGTGCGCAATGCGCTCGTTCCCGTGCTGACGATAACGGGGATACAGCTCGCGACGATTCTCGGCGGCGTCATCGTCGTCGAGGTGGTGTTCGCGTGGCCGGGCATCGGGCGGCTCGTCTACACCGCCGTCGCCGCCCGCGACTACCCGCTGATCCAGGGCGCGGTGCTGCTCATCGCCGCCCTGTTTCTGCTCGTCAACCTGATCGTGGACGCGCTCTACGCCGTGGTCGATCCGAGGATTCGGGTCGCGTGACCGACGCGCACGGCAAGGACGAGGCATCGGTCGACGAGGGCACCCGGGTGGCGTCCTGGCGGCTGCTGTTGGGCAATCCGGTCACCGCGATCAGCGCGGTCGTTCTCGTCGCCGACGTCATCGTCGCGCTGACCGCCGGCTGGATCGCGCCGTACGGCGTCAACCAGATCGACGTGCCGGACGCGTTGCGGCCGCCGAGCGGCGCGCACTGGTTCGGCACGGACGACCTTGGCCGCGACATCTTCTCTCGCGTCCTGCTGGCCACCCACGCCTCCCTGCAGGTCGCGGTCACGAGTGTGGCATTCGCGTTCACCGTGGGCGTGACGGTCGGCGTCATCTCCGGTTATCGCGGTGGCGCGCTCGACACGGTGCTGATGCGCATCGTCGATGTGATGTTCGCCTTTCCGGTGCTGCTGCTCGCACTGGCCATCGTGGCGATTCTCCCGCCCGGCACGGCGACGACGATCGTGGCGATCGGCATCGCCTATACGCCGATCTTCGCCCGGGTGGCGCGGGCGAGCACGCTCAGTGTGCGCGTCGAGCCGTACGTTGCGGTTTCCCGCACGCTGGGCACCGGGGATCTGTACATACTGAGTCGCCACATCCTGCCCGACATCGCCGGACCCCTGATCGTGCAGACCTCGTTGTCGCTGGCGTTCGCGATCCTCTCGGAGGCGGCGCTGTCGTTTTTGGGTCTCGGCATCCAACCACCTGAACCATCCTGGGGGCGAATGCTTTTCGATGCGCAGGGCTTCGTCCAGCAGGCCTGGTGGATGAGTGTGTTTCCGGGCGCCGCGATCTTCGTCACGGTGCTGGCCTTCAACCTGCTCGGTGACGGATCGCGCGACGTACTCGATCCCAAGCAGCACACCATGATCGAAGCCCGGAGGAGGCGGTGAGGGACCCCGTCCTGAGCGCACGCGACCTGCGGGTGCGCGTCGGCCGACGCGACATCGTGGGCGGCATCTCGTTCGACGTGCAGCGTGAGCGGACGCTGGGCATCGTCGGCGAATCCGGATCCGGCAAGACGATGACGGTGCTTGCCGCGACCGGACTGCTGGACACTCCGGGCGCGGTCGTGACGGGGACGAGTGTGCTTGCCGCTGCAGGGGATTCGTCACCGATCCAGCTCGTCGGGGCATCCCCCCGCCTGTTGCGCACCGTTCTGGGTAGCCGGATCGGTTTCGTGTTCCAAGACCCAGGGACGTCGCTGAACCCGCTGCTCACCCTCGAGCGGCAAATCACGGAGTCACTCCAGAATCACCGCGGTCTGACCCGGCGACAGGCGCGCGCGCGGGCGCTCGGGCTGTTGGAGGCGGTGGGCCTGCCCGATCCGCAGACACGGTTGGACAGTTACCCGCACCAGCTGTCGGGTGGACAGCGGCAGCGGGTGATGATCGCGATCGCCCTGGCGTGCGACCCGGAGTTGCTGATCGCCGACGAGCCGACCACCTCGCTGGACGTGACGACGCAGGCGCAGATCATCGATCTGGTTCGAGAGCTGCAACGTGACTTCGGCACCGCGGTGGTGTGGATCAGCCACGACATCGGGGTGGTCGGACAGGTCGCCGACGACGTGACGGTGCTGCGCGACGGCGAGGCGGTGGAGCAGTCGCCGATTCTCGAGCTGTTCGATCGACCGCAGCACCTTTACACGAAGCAGCTCCTCGAGGCCCGGCCGCTCATGTCTGGCACCGGCCCGACGCCGGCGCCCGCGGATGCCCCGGTGCTGCTGAAGGTCGACGGGCTCGATGTGCGGTTCGGGGTCAGGTCGGCGGTCGGCAACGCGATCGTGCATGCGGTGAGTGAGGTCTCGTTCTCGATCCGACGCGGAACGACCCTGGGCTTGGTGGGCGAATCCGGCTCGGGCAAGTCGACGGTGGCAGCTGCGCTCACCGGACTGGTCAAGCCGGACGCCGGTAGCGCAACGCTGGACGGAACCGACATCTTCGGTGTCCGGGGAGCCGAGAAGAAGGCCTTGCGGAGGCGGATCAGCCTGGTGTTCCAGGATCCCTTCTCATCGCTCGAGCCACGCACCCGCGTCGGGGTGGCGATCGCGGAACCGTTGTTCGTGCACCGGCTTGCGAAGGGAAAGCGCGGGCGCCGATCACGGGTGGCCGAGCTGATGGACTTGGTCGGTCTGCCCGCGTCGTTCGCTTCGCGGTACCCGCACGAGCTCTCGGGAGGGCAGCGCCAGCGGGTGAGCATCGCTCGTGCGCTCGCCGTCGAACCCGAGCTGCTCATTCTCGACGAGTCGACAGCGTCACTGGACGTCTTGGTGCAGGCGCGCGTGCTCGATCTGCTCGGCCGGCTGCAGCGCGACCTTCGCCTCACCTACCTCTTCATCGCGCACAACCTCGCGGTCGTGCGGCAGATGAGCCACGACGTGCTCGTCATGCAGGCCGGCGAGGCGATCGAATACCGACCCGCCGCAGAACTGTTCGCTGCACCCGAGCAGCCCTACACCCGTGCACTTTTGGCGGCGGTGCCCCCCGCGAGGCCGCGTGCCGCCGATCCGGCTTGAGCGCAAGGGCCCCCCGGGAAGGGTTGGTGTGGCCAGCGGACTACAGCGACGACGGCCACGCGGCATGCCCGCCCATGTCGAAACGCCCACCCAAAGTGCCAAAGTGACGGCTATGCAGTATGAGACAGCTATGCGGTCACGAAAGGCTCTCGCCGCGCTGACGGTGGTGGTGGTGGTTGGCTGCATGATGCTGACCGGCGCTCCGCTCGCGGCGCGCGCCGACAAGCCTCCGTTCGTCACCAACCCTGCCGGCCACGTCGACACGCTCATTGGCACCGGATCGAGCGTGACGGGTGGGCAGATCAACAACTTCCCCGGCGCCGCCGTGCCGTTCGGGATGGTGCAGTACTCGCCGGACACCACCGGCGCCTACGCCGGCTACCACCACGACAACGAGCACTTCACTGGATTCAGCCTGACCCACGCCTCGGTGGGCTGCCCCGCGTTCGGCGACATCCCGATGCTGCCCACCACCACCCCGATCGGCTCGCAACCCTGGAGCGCCTGGGAGAAGATCGCCCACGACGACACCGAGGTGGGCGTGCCCGGCTACTACACCGCGCGGTTCCCCGACACCGGGGTGACCGCGGAACTGACCGCCACCACCCGCGCCGGCGTCGGCCGGTTTCACTACCCACCCAACGGTCGGCCCGCCCTGTTCCGGGTGCGCTCCGGCGGGTCGCTGGCGGGCAACTCGGCCGCGACCATCGAGATCGGCGGCGATAACACCACGATCACCGGATCGTCGACCAGTCGCGGATTCTGCGTGAAGAACAACTCTTACCGGGTGTATTTCGCGATGAAGTTCAGCCGGCCGTTCACTTCCTACGGAACCTGGGACGGCAAGTCGGTGTTCGCTGGCGTTCACCGAGCGGATTCGAGTTCTAGCGGGGGATACGTGGCGTTCCCGGCCGGCTCGGTGCTCGAGGTGCGGACCGCCCTGTCCTATATCAGTGTCGACGCAGCGCGAGCGAACCTCGCCGACGAGGGTAAAGCGAGCTTCGACGACGTCCGTGCCGCCGCATCGCGCGAATGGAACACCGCGCTGTCGCGCATCGCGGTGGTCGGCACCAATATCGGCGAGCTGACAACCTTCTACACCTCCCTCTACCGGTCTTTATTGCACCCCAACACTTTTAACGACGCGGACGGACGCTACCTCGGATTCGACGGCGGCATCCACACCGTGGCCAAGGGGCACACCCAGTACACCAACTTCTCTGACTGGGACTCCTACCGCTGCCTTGCCGCCCTGCAGGCACTGCTCTTTCCCGAGCGGGCCAGCGACATGGCCCAGTCGCTGGTGAACGACGCCGAGCAGAGCGGATCGTTTCCGCGTTGGGCGCTGGCGAATTCGGCGACCGGCGAGATGACCGGAGACAGCGTGGTACCGCTGATCGTCAACCTCTACATGTTCGGGGCCAAGGACTTTGACCTCAAAAAGGCGCTTTATTACATGCGGAAGGCGGGGACCGACGGCGGTGTCGGGCGGGGCGGCTACGTGGAGCGGCCGGGAATCGCCATCTACATCCAGCACGGCTACGCGCCGCAGACCGACGAGTTCCGCGGCGACCATGGGATCGACGGCGCCTCGACCACGCTGGAGTGGTCGGTCGATGACTTCGCTATCTCGCGATTCGCCGACGCGCTGGACGAGACCGTGATTGCCGCCGAATTCCGCAACCGGACGCGGTACTGGAACAACCTGTTCAATCCGGCGACCGGTTACATCTCGCCGCGCAGCCCCGAGGGTGCTTTCCTTGTCAGCTCTGGGTTTTCCGGGCCCACATCGGATTTCGGACAGGACGGATTCGAGGAGGGCAACGCCGAGCAGTACGTGTGGTTGGTGCCGCAGAACATCGGCGGCCTGGTGAGCGCCCTCGGCGGCCGGCAGGCAGTGGCCGACCGGCTGGACCGCTTCACCACGGAGCTCAACGCGGGCCCGAACGAGCCCCATCTATGGATCGGGAACGAGCCGGGCTTCGGGGTGCCGTGGCTGTACAACTATCTCGGTCAACCGTGGAAGACCCAGGAGACGGTCGACCGGGTGCGCAGCGACTTGTTCCGCCCCACGGCTGGCGGGGAGCCCGGCAACGACGACCTCGGCGCGCTGTCCAGCTGGTACGTGTGGGCCGCCCTCGGCCTGTACCCGATCACCCCGGGAACAACGCTCCTCACGGTCAACACACCGCTGTTCGATCGCGCCGAGATCGCACTTCCCGCAGGCAAATCCATCAAAATCTCCGCCCCGGGCGCATCGAACGGCATGAAGTACATCAACGGCCTGAGCATCGACGGCCAGCCCACGGATCACACGTTTGTGTCGGACTCGATCATCAGCGCCGGTGGCGACCTCACATTCTCGCTCGCCACCATTCCCAATCGGCTCTGGGGCACAGCTGAGTCCTCCGCGCCCCCGTCGTTCGGTGCGGGCCGCTCGGGGTGACCGTCGGCGTTAGTCCCGCCACCGTCGCGATCCTGCCGAGCTACGGAGACCGTGGCCGTCGACATGCCGAAATGCGATGACGGCAGCTGGGAGATCACCGAGAGCCGAGGGGCTGCTGCCGTTTTTGCCGTCGGCGGCCCAGGATTTGCTGTTCGAGCGCATCCAGACGCTGACCGCCGTCGGCAGCCAGGTCGCGGTCCAGGCGCCCGGCCCCGACTTCAACAACCCCGACGCCCGGGACCGGCAGCGCGCGCAGATGCAGCGTTACCGCGAGCTGGCCGCCCAGCTGGGCGGCGAGGAGCACGACTTCCCCGACTTCGAGGACCTGTGGTACTTCGAAGCTCGCACCGACGTCGGGGAGTGGTTGCTCGAGCACGGCTGGGATGTGTCGGTGCTGACGACCGAGGACATGATGGCCCTCTATGACCGCCACCCTCCGGAGGGCATCGAGGACGGGTCGCCGGATACCTTGTTCGTGTCGGCGCAACGGTCGGTAGGGAGGGCTTGATAGTGGCGAGGACTGACAACGACAGCTGGGAGATCACCGAGAGCGTGGGTGCGACGGCGCTGGGTGTGGCGTCGTCGCGGGCGGCCGAAACCCGCAGTGAGAACCCGTTGATCCGCGATCCGTTCGCGCAGGTTTTCCTCGATGCCGCCGGCGACGGGGTGTGGAACTGGCACTCCGCTGGGCCGCTGCCGCCCGAGGTCATCGAAGCCGAACCGCAAGTTCCGCTGCAGATGCAGGCGATGGTGAGCTACATGGCTTGCCGGACAGCGTTTTTCGATAACTTCTTTCTCGACGCCACGCGTGGCGGTATCCGGCAGGCGGTGATCCTGGCGGCGGGCTCTGGACGCGCGGTCGTGGCGGTTGCCGTGGCCGGACGGGGTGACGGTCTACGAGCTTGATCAGCCCAAGGTGGTGGACTTCAAAGCATCGACGTTGGCCGAGCACGGGGCCGAGCCGGCCTGCCACCGGGTCGCGGTTCCCGTGGACCTGCGTCACGACTGGCCGACGGCGTTGCAGCAAGCCGGTTTTGACGCCTCGGCGCCCAGCGTCTGGTCCGCCGAAGGGTTGACGCCGTATCTGCCTGCTGCGGCCCAGGATCTGCTGTTCGATCGTGTGCACGAGCTCGCGGTGACCGGCAGCCGCGTCGCCGTGGAGGCGCTTGGGCCCGACTTCTGTGACCCCGACGTGCGCGCCAAACGGCGTGAGCGGATGGATCGGATCCGGGCGGTGATGGCCAAAGTTGACCCGCAGCGTGAGATCCCCCGCAACGATGAGCTGTGGTATTTCGAGGAGCGCGAAGACGTCGGCGACTGGTTTGGCCGCCACGGCTGGGACGTGACGGTGACAACGACGCCCGAGCTGATGGCCAGCCACGACCGCACGCCGCCCGCCGAGGTCCAGGACACTACGCCGCACAACCTTTTCGTGACGGCCGAGCGGGTGAAATAGGGCGAACGTCAATTACTAGCGGCTGCGCACCCAACACGAGTCGGTCGACGCCGACTGCGCTGACCGTGCTCTCGCCTGGCTTATCGGAGGATCAGCGCGACAGCAGTCGCCGTGCAGCCCCTTCTTCGTCCGCCGCAACCGTCTGAAGTCCCTCCCCGCGACCGTTGAATAAGGAGCATGACTCACGGGCGACGACTAGATCGTCCGCGGAACAGGCCTGATACGCGAGGCGGCCCGCAGCGGACGACGGGATCGCGCATAACCGAATATTGCGGCGGATTCGAGACCACCTTGGCCTAGCATGATTTCTGCGGTCCGACGGACTTCCTCGGTCACCTGTAGCCGGCTCGGATATGTCCCCACCCGCACGACTGTGTTCGTGCTGCCTTGGGGAACTCGACGTGACACTCATCCGGACGACCGCGGATCGTCTTATTGGGATGACGCCTGAGTCATTGGTTGAGCAGATGCTGGAGCAGATGCTGTACCGAACTGGCCGGCGTGCGGCGCCCGCCGAGCAGTCCTCTTGGAAGCGCAGCCTCCCAGTCTTGGCCGCGGACCTTGCCGATGCCGGCCTCGGCGATGTCGAGATGCTGGTCGAATATCACCTTCCGCTCACATCTCAGCGTGCCGACGTTGTCCTCGCCGGCACCCACCCGCGAACCGGAGAGGCGTCATACGTCATCGTCGAGTTGAAGCAGTGGTCAGCCGCCTACACCTTCGAAGGCGACCCGGAGATCGTCGAAGTTCCGGGTGTCCCAGGGGGACCGCGGCCGCATCCCGTGATTCAGGTGCGAGGCTACTGCGAGTACCTCCTCGACTTCGCCCGAGTGATAGCAGACCGTCCTGATTCGGTGGCAGGAATGGCCTACCTGCACAACGCATCCGATCCCGCTCTCGTCAAGGAACTACTCGCGGTACCGGTCTCTACGACGGGCCGACTCTTCACCGCCGCCGACAAGGGAGCCATGTTCGACTTCCTTCGGTCGAGGCTTGCTCCGGTCCCCGGGCGGCAGGCGGCTGATTTGTTGATCAACTCTCCCGTGGCACCGTCGAAACAGCTGCTGAAGCTTGCGGCTGCGGAGATCCGCGACCGCTCGCAGTTCCGGTTGATCGGAAACCAGCAGCTGGCGGTGGAGCTTGGTTATGCATGCAGTGGAGCACGCGCGTGCCGGGAACGCCAAGCGGGTGATCGCGGTGACCGGTGGGCCCGGCAGTGGCAAGAGCGTCATCGCGCTGTCTCTCGTCGGCGAGCTGGCACGGCGGGGTCGCAGCGTCATCCATGCGACGGGGTCACGCTCGTTCACTCAGACGCTCAGGAAAGTCGCGGCTGTCGGAGCCCCGAAGGTCCGGGCGTTGTTTAAGTATTTCAACCAGTTCATGACGGCCGATCCCAACGGCTTGGACGTTCTGATCATGGATGAGGCGCATCGCATCCGGCAAACCTCGGTCGACCGGTATACCCGCGCGGAGTTACGGACCGATCGCCTGCAGATCGACGAACTCATTGCCGCTGCCCGGGTTCCGGTCTTTCTGCTCGATGAGCACCAGGTGGTACGTCCCGGTGAAATGGGAACCCTTGAGCAGATCGAGCACCACGCTCAGGACCTCGGACTCGACTTTCAGCACATTGCGCTCGGCGAGCAGTTTCGATGCGGCGGGAGCGAGGAATACGTGCACTGGGTGGTCCGACTGCTGGGACTCGACGGCGATCATCCACCAACGGTGTGGTCCGGTGATCCGCAGTTCCATGTCAGCCTCGCTGAGACGCCTGAGGAGATGGAACGCTATCTGGTAACCCAGATGCAGAAGGGATACACCGCGCGTATCACCGCCGGGTATTGCTGGCCGTGGAGCGATGCACGCAAGGACGGAACCCTCGTCCCTGACGTTCAGATTGGGGCGTGGTCGCGTCCGTGGAACAGCAAGAGCGACAGGCGAATCGGAGATGCACCACCCAGTGCGCTGTGGGCTACCGACGACGGCGGATTCGAGCAGGTGGGCTGTATCTACACCGCACAGGGGTTCGAGTACGACTGGAACGGCGTGATCCTCGGACCGGACCTCGTGTGGCGCGACGGGCGGTTCGTGACAGTCCGCGAATCCGACCGGGATCCCGATTTCCGCAATCCGAAGACTCTGCCCGACAACAGGTTCAACGTCGCCCTTGTGCGTCATGTCTACAAGGTCCTGCTCGACTCGCGCGGATGATCGGCACGGTCATCTACTCGACCGACCGCGAGACACGGGAGGCGCTACGCTCGCTTTTCGGTTCTCGTCGAAGTAGGGAAAGCCGTTCTATGGATGTCCAACCGCAAGATGTGAAGACCGTCATAGCAGATGACCGGGCGAGCGCCGGGCGATGAGAGGACAAGTCGCTCCATGGTCAGCTCTCCGAGAGTCAGGATCGTCAGTGTCTGCGTTGTGTGCGGGCCTTCTTCGGGGGTGTACGGTCCCGGCTGGCTCATGGCCGCTGGCGGATTGGAGTTGGGCGCTTAGTTCAGCAATGCTGTCACGGCGCCGCCACGATGTCGTTGGCTGATACATTCCAGATATGTCCAGCACGCTCGAACGAGCGGCCAAAAGGTGTCGGGCAGTATGACTGGGGTGTTAATACCGGACGAGCTCGAGTCTCTTTAGATTTCACACACGCCACCAATACGATGTGAACATCTGCGGTGGGTTCGGTGCTGCTCATGCCACGGCCACCGACGACGTTTGGTACACCTCTGTCGGCATCGGCTGACGCAGCCGCCAGGTGATCGCCATCGGCCGATCCCCTTCGTGCGAGATATAGTCAGCCGGGCCCAGGAATACATATGGCGAAGTACCAAGTGCGTTGGTCTTTTCTTGTCTCACGAAAAGCAGTATGTGGGAACCCCGTTCCCGATGATGGATGTATCGCTGTCCGGTCGGTGAGGTCGACGACGTGGTCGATTGCGATTCCCAGTGAAAAAGGCTCGGGCTCAACGCGAAGTCGCGATACATCGTGGTCGGCGAGTAGTCGCTGTCGGACTTCTTCAATGTGATCAAGAAGGCATCGGCGTTGGCTGATTCACACCAAGCCACTCCCTCTCGCATTGTGCTGGGCGTGCGACGCAGCGACGCAAATCCCAGAGCCGCAAGGATTTCCTTCTGGGAGTAGCTCGCGTGGACCTCGAGCGGTACCTGGGCGAGGTCGGGGACGAGGCTTCCCAACTCGTAGGTGCTGCGGCGGGCATTGTCGAATGCGATGTTGATCACTTCGCGCAGCTCGTCGACGACCGCTTCACCTTGGAGCGCATCGAGTCCTGCTGCAGCACTGTCGAATCCGCCGCCATTCGGGTTCAACGAGTAGAACAGCATCTCGGCAAGGCGCCGCTCGATGGGGCTGTCCATGTCAACGGTGCCGGCGAGGATAGACCGGTAGACTGTCCACCGTCGACGGTCGTCGACGTGGGCGACCGCGCGAACGCGTTTGACGAGATCGGCCTCGCGCTGACCGGGTTCCGAATCGAGTTTGCCGGCGTCGCGACACAGCGACGTCCACGATCGATTGTTCTTTAGCACGTCTTCTAGGCGACGTCCGGACGCGTCGAGATAGGACGCCAGCCGATTGTCCGGATGTGCACGCACTTCGGATACCAGCGCGGCCCATCTCGGAGCGACCTGCTGTCGGATGTTCTCTAATACGAGATCCCGTGCGACTGGGTCGAGGATGATCTGACTGCCCGACGGCAGGAACGGGAAGCCCTCCTCGACCTGACGCTGCAGCG
Organism: uncultured Actinomycetota bacterium; assembly: GCA_963720085.1. Taxonomy (GTDB): domain Bacteria; phylum Actinomycetota; class Actinomycetes; order Mycobacteriales; family Mycobacteriaceae; genus Mycobacterium. The sequence goes on along the minus strand of CAVRER010000041.1, from coordinate 1,249 downwards.
CCCTGCCGCCAAGCCCAGTCATCGCTCGAAAACGTTGGTCAAACCGGAACTCACGACGTTGGTGCCCAACGAAATCCAGAGCGGTCAGCACGGTCTTGCCTCTCCTTACCCGCAGACCACGGCCCAGCTGCTGCAAAAAAACGGTCGCGCTCTCCGTCGGCCGCAGGAATAGCACCGTGTCAACCTCGGGAATGTCGAGGCCTTCGTTAAACAGGTCGACCGCAAACAGGATATTGATCTCCCTGTCGCGCAGTGCGGTCAGCGCACGCTGACGATCAGACGGGCAGCGTCTCGGCGGACACCGAGCCGGCCCGAATACCCGGCGGCGACGAATCGATCCGCCATATAGCGAGCGTGCTCAATGCTGACGCAGAAACCCAGCGCACGCATGGCGGCCACGTCGGCCACCTTGTCGCCGAGCTCCTTCAGCACGATGCGGGTGCGCGCGTCGTTCCCGGTGTAGACGCCGCTTAAGCGGCCAAATCGTAGCCGCCACGCCGCCACTGAAGGTCACCCAAGATCGACTCCGTCGTGAACGCCAAAGTAATGGAACGGGCACAGCAGATGCTGCTCCAGTGCGTCCCATAGTCGAAGCTCCGCGGCGACCCGCCACCGAAGAACTCGCGGACGTCGACGCCGTCGGCGCGCTCGGGAGTAGCGGTAAGGCCCACCAGTTCGATGGGCTGCACGTGGTCAAGCAACCGCCGATAAGACGCCGCCTCGGCGTGGTGGAACTCGTCGATCACCACAACGTCGAAGTGATCCGGTGCGATGGTGGAAAGCCGCCGGCGAGAGCGACTGGATGCTGGCGAACACGTGGCGCCATTTGGTCGGCTCCTGGTCCCCGCCGACGAGCAGCTCCCCGAACGTCGGCTCGGTGAGCACCTCCTGATACATGCGCCGAGCCTGCGTCGAGAATCTCCTTACGGTGCGCAACGAACAGCAGCGTGAGGTCCCGACCGTGGATGTCGCGGGCGAGTCGGCGATAGTCCAGCGCCGCGATAACGGTCTTCCCTGTGCCGGTCGCCGCGACGATCAGGTTGCGATGACGGTCGTGAATCGTGCGCTCTGCATCAAGTTCTTCGAGTATCTCGGCTTGGAACGGCTTGGGGTGAACCTCGAGGCCGGACAGGGTAACGGTGATCCCATCACGCGCTCGACTTCCCGATGCGGTCTCGAGCGCCGCTCGCAAGCGGTCGCCGTCCTCCGATGGCCTGTACAACTCGAATTCCCTGTTCTCCCAATAGGA
>CAVRER010000040.1:0-28444 GCA_963720085.1 uncultured Actinomycetota bacterium | reverse complement strand
AGCGCGAAGGTCGGTGAACTTCCTTGAGCTGGGGCGCATGTCGTCGCCAGGCAGCGCGGCACCTTGGCACGAACAGGAACGTGCCGATGAGGCTCAGCGCCACGCCCTATCAGGTAGAAGGTGGCCTTCGGAACGAAGTGCGACAGGTCGGTTCCCGCACCTGCGGCGGCGCTCGACGAAGATGATCAGCAACGTGACGTGGACGATTAACCTGCACTACCTGCTGCAGTGCCACTGCCGTGGTGGCTTGCGCCGTGCTCATTTTCGTCTTTTGCAGCAACCGCACGCTGAGCGCGAGCCCACCGACGCCGTGGTGGTGGTCGCGGCAAGTTGGCGACCTGAACAAGATTTTCCAGTAGGCCGACGGCCCGACGGCGCACGCCCGATGTGGTCGAGCCCCAGATATCCTGCTGAACAAAGAGCCGAAGCAGCGCCACGAGAGTCTCCGCCTTGCCGCAACCGTTGAAGAACGTCGGCACGGTGCTCGATGAACGGATACGCGACATAGACCAGCGGCGCCGAGCAGGCACGAGCTGGATGAGCTGGTTGTCCTGCAGCTTTCGCAACGATTCCCACACCCGGGTCACCGGCGTCGCCGTCCCACATTGCTTCAGAGGTGCGCCGCGAACGGGCTTGTGCGCGAACAACGTCCAGCCCCGGTCCAGTGCGCCGACGGCGATGCTCGACGTTGGCCACACCCAAGTCGCCGATAGCCATGGCCATCAACGCGCGATGCTCGACGGCGCGGCGCATCGACGCCTGAAAGGGTGCGGCCTCGCTGCGGCGCAGCCGCAGCTTGCCCCACAGCTGGCGAAGTGTGCCGCCGCTTTGATGCGGGCCGTACAACTCGATCACCGCGTCGCCGTTTCGACCATCCGATGCGGCCGACAGCATCAGCGGCCCGGCTCCCGCGGGGCGGACCACCGTGAGCCCGGAGACGACGAATCCGCGTTTGGCCAGCGCGCGGACCGTGCCCTCCAGCGGCACCTCGAGCGCGGGAGATGCCGCTGACCAGGATCACCAGCGCGCCAACGAACCATCCCACCGCCAGGCCCAGCAGTGCGCGGGCCGGCACGACGGCGCTGACGACGAGGTGGATCGGCACGAACGCCAGCGGCGGCGCCCACCACCAGTGTCGCCAGCGCGCGGGCAGCCAGGGGCCCGACACGGTGAGCACCGCGGCGAGCATCCCGATCCAGCGCGGGTCGTCGAGGAATTGCGCCAACACCGTGGGCAGCCGGTCGGAGAGGTCGAAGTGCCATTGGGGCATAGCGATGCGCTTGCCCGTGATCGACAGCGCGAGGACGGCGATGAACGCGGCCGCCGCGTAGGGGCCGAGCAGTTTCCACTGCCGGGAAAGGATCAACCCGATCAGAATCATGAACGGCAGCGCAAGGATCGCCAGGCCGTACACGAGGTACACCACATCGGACTGGGTGGGGGTGAGCACCCCGACGATGCGGGAGATGGATTTCTCCAGCTCGTCCCACCGGGTGCGGGTGATCAGCGAACTGGTGATCACGACCCCCAGGAACGCCCCGGATAGCAGGACCCGCAGGATGTCGTTGGTGCGCCGGGTGGGCGGTTGCAGCAAGCTCCCGAAACGGTGACCTCGCGCCCGTCGACCTGCATCCTTCAACGATCCCGTCTGTCAGCTGCCCGACGACAAGATAACCGCAGATCGGCGTCACAGCGTCGAAGCCCCGCTAAGTAGTGACGGGTTTCCTTTTGCGGATCTCGCGGGCTTGCGATGATCGGCGCATGGCCGAGCGTGAGCGCGACGAGTCCGGCCGGCCCCGAAGCGCCCGTCCGCGCGACGCTCTGGGCCGACCACTGCCCCGTGGCAGTGAAGGCATTCCACCGATCCCCGATGACCTCGAGCTGGCACCGGCGGAAACCCTCCGCTACGCCCAGGATCTGCTGGACCAGGGGCTGGCGTTCAACGCGCACGAGGTGCTTGAGGCGGCCTGGAAGAACTGCGCTGACGACGAGCGGATGCTGTGGCAAGGCCTGGCACAGCTTGCGGTTGGCATCACCCACGTCCAGCGCGGCAACGTCAAAGGCGCGATGAGTCTGCTGCGCAGCGCCTCGACCCGCCTTTCCCGCGGCGACCGCCCCGCACGCTATGCGATCGACATCGCTGGTTTGGTCAACTTTGTCGACGCGCTGATCGACGACCTGGCGGCGGGTGTGGAGATCGCGCCGGAGCGGCTACGACCACGTCTGGTTGTCGTCGAACCTGGTAGCAGGTAGCGGCGTTTCGCAGTAACGGTCGTTGCCGCCAAACTGATTGAGGTTCAGGTGTTCCAGAGTTGGGGAAATGGCGGTGGTGGCGTGCCGCGCGTACCGGGGCCTGATTCGCTGTGAAAGTCGGTTCGGCCCCGGCGCCAGTGGATGATCCCAGCCGTTTAGGCTCAACTACCTCCGCTAGTGACCAGAGAACATACATGCCACAGGAACAGCAGAAACCGTCCGAATCGGGGCCCAGCCCGCTCGTCGATGTGGCGGAAGCTCTGCGCGACGTCGCCCGATCGCTGGAGGCCGAACCGGACCTACAGCACGTGCTCGAGGCCATCGTTGCGTCGGCCACCGACACGGTCCCCGGCGCTGAACAGGCCGGGGTGTCGATCCGCGAAGGCAAACTCTTGCAGACCGTCGCCTCGACCAGTGACTTGACGAAGCGAATCAACAACATCGAGCACGAACTCGACGAGGGCCCCTGCCTGCAGGCGCTACTGGATAGTCGCAGTTACCGGATCGACGACATGTCACAGGACACTCGATGGCCCCGGTTTGCCGCGGCCGCCGAAGCGCACGGCGTCCGGTCGATGCTCGGATACAAGCTCTTTACCAGCGGCCGAAACCTGGGGACGCTCGACCTGTACTCCTCGAAACTGAACGCGTTCGACGCGGACTCCGAAGTCATCGGGGAGTTGTTCGCCGCGCACGCCGCGATCGCGCTGATCGGGTCCACTCGGCAGGCCGAATTTCGCAGAGCGCTCTCGTCCCGCGACACCATCGGGATAGCCAAAGGAATTCTGATGCAGCGCGAACGCCTCACCGACGACCAGGCCTTCAAACTGCTGGTCTACACGTCGCAAAAAGCCAACATCAAAATCCACGACCTCGCCGTCTGGTTGGTCGACAACGTCAACAACACCGCGCGCCGACCCGACTAAGCCTGTAGCGGACGGTGCCGCCACGCTTCGCATCGGGCACCTACTGCCGACTCCGCTTACACAGCCAGCGCGGGTACCGTCGGCGACTGGCGACTAGGAGGGAGCAACCGTGCCGAGAACCGATGACGACAGCTGGGAGATCACTGAGAGTGTGGGCGCGACGGCGCTGGGTGTGGCCGCGGCCCGCGCGGCCGACACCGAGAGTGACGATCCGCTGATCGACGATCCGTTCGCGCGGGTGTTCCTGGACGCCGCCGGCGACGGGATGTGGAATTGGTTCGGCAACTCGGACCTGCCTGACGAGATCGCGAAGGTCGCACCCGACGTGCCGTTGCGGATGCAGGGCATGCGCGACTACATGGCTTCGCGGACAGCGTTTTTCGACGAGTTCTTCATCGACGCCACCGAAGCGGGCGTGCGGCAGGTGGTGATTCTGGCGGCCGGCCTGGATTCGCGGTCGTGGCGGTTGCCGTGGCCCGACGGGGTGACGGTCTACGAGCTCGACCAGCCCAAGGTGCTGGAGTTCAAATCGTCGACGTTGCGGGATCGCGGTGCGCAGCCGACGGCCAACCTGGTCAGCGTTCCGGTCGACTTGCGGCACGACTGGCCAACGGCGTTGCGGCAGGCCGGTTTTGATCCCGCCGCGCCGAGCGCCTTCAGCGCCGAGGGGCTGCTGCCGTTTCTGCCGTCGGCCGCCCAGGATCTGCTGTTCGAGCGCATCCAGGCGCTGACCGCCGTCGGCAGCCAGGTCGCCGTCGAGGCGCCCGGTCCCGACTTCACCAACCCCGAGGCCCGGGATCGGCAGCGAGCGCAGATGCAGCACTACCGCGAGCTCGCCGCCCAACTGGGCGCAGAGGAGCACGACTTCCCCGACTTCGAGGAGCTGTGGTACTTCGAAGCTCGCACCGACGTGGGGGAGTGGCTGCTCGAGCACGGTTGGGATATTTCGGTGCTGACGACGGAGGACATGATGGCGATCTACGACCGTCACCCTCCGGAGGGCATCGAGGACGGGTCACCGGATACCTTGTTCGTGTCGGCGCGACGGTCGGTAGGGAGGGCTTGATAGTGGCGAGAACTGACAACGACAGCTGGGAGATCACCGAGAGCGTGGGCGCGACGGCGCTGGGTGTGGCGTCGTCGCGGGCGGCCGAGACGCGAAGTGAGAACCCGTTGATCCGCGATCCGTTCGCGCAGGTGTTCCTTGATGCCGCCGGTGACGGGGTGTGGAACTGGCACTCTTCTGGGCAGTTGCCGCCTGAGGTCATCGAGGCCGAACCGCTGGTTCCGCTGCAGATGCAGGCGATGGTCGGCTACATGGCTTGCCGGACAGCGTTTTTCGATAACTTCTTCCTTGATGCGACTCGGTCGGGGATCCGGCAGGCGGTGATCCTGGCGGCCGGATTGGACGCGCGGTCGTGGCGGTTGCCGTGGCCGGACGGGGTGACGGTCTACGAGCTCGACCAGCCCAAGGTGCTGGACTTCAAAGCATCGACGTTGGCCGAGCACGGTGCCGATCCGGCCTGCAATCGGGTCGCTGTCCCGGTGGACCTGCGTCAAGACTGGCCGACGGCGTTGCAGCAGGCGGGTTTTGACCCTTCGTTGCCGAGCGTCTGGTCGGCCGAGGGGCTGACGCCGTATTTGCCGGCGGCGGCCCAAGACTTGCTGCTCGAACGTGTTCACGAGCTCACGGTGCCCGGCAGCCGGGTTGCGGTGGAGGCGCTTAGCGCCGACTTCGCTGACCCCGATGTGCGCGCCAAACGGCGTGAGCGAATGGATCGGATACGGGCCGTGATGGCCAAGGTCGACCCGCAGCGTGAGATACCCCGCAACGACGAGCTGTGGTACTTCGAGGAGCGCGAAGACGTCGGCGAGTGGTTCGGCCGCCACGGCTGGAACGTGACGGTGAAGACGACTCTCGAGCTGATGGCCAGCCACGGCCGCGCGCCGGCCGAAGAGGTTCGGGACACCACGCCGCACAACCTGTTCGTGTCGGCGCAGCGCAGCTGACGCTGCTAAGCGACTTCCTTGACTTGAGGAATGTGCCAGCTGCCATCCACGATCGTCGGCGGTGTGCTGTTGGGCCAGTACAGCCGCAGCATGAGGACAAACTGGTCCCTGGGTGCGGGCAGCCAGTTCGATTCCTTGTCCGCGCCGGGGGAGTCGGCCTGGATGTAGAGGTCGGTCGAGCCGTCGGGGTTGGTCTTCAACGGGTCGCGCGGGCTGAGAGTGTAGCGGTTCAGCGGGTTGTCGACGAAGAACATCTCGCCGTTGTACATGGTGAGCGACCAGAAACCCCGCACCGGCGGCAGTAGACTCTTGTCGAAGCGCATCACGTATGTGTTTGCCCCGCTGTACTTCTGGACGGCGTCCGGGCCTTGTGAGCTCGGATACACCGCATCGTCGGGCAGGTTGGCGCCCAAACCGATCGCGGTCACAAACGCGCGTTGACGGTAGTTCGTCCCGTAAGTGCCTGCCTTGGTGGTGTATGCCCAGCCGTTTTCGAATTTCAAATCACCGGCGAGCACGCCTTCTTTCATCCACGAATTGACCTTGTCCTGAACGAGTTTCGGCGCCTTCGCCACGCCGGCGCTCACCGCGTGCTGCAGTTTCGCCGCGTCGAAGTCGTGGCCGGGGACAATCCCGATCTTGGCCAGCTTGGCAACCATCGGTGCGTCGTCGGCGGCCGGCGGGTTGTCCTTCAACAGGTTGGCGAACAACGTGAAAAATGTCTTGGCGTCAAGAGGATTGACCTGTTGGCGCACTGCCGTTTTCATGTCGACGGACGGATCGACGGGACCGGGCGCCGGCGTGTAGGGCCTGCCGAACGACGACAACGGCGCCGCGGTGATCTGATCCTGCAGCGCATGAACGGCCGCATAATCCTCCGGGGTGCCGGTGCAGTAGATGCGGCCGAGCAGCCAGACCATGCCGGTGGGCGACTTGTATTCCGTCACCCCGGCGGGCAGGGTGCCGTGCCAGCCGGGGTGCATCAGGCGAAGCTGAGCTCGCCGCAGCGACAAGTGGTTTGAGGGCTTGTCTCACGGCAAGGACGATCTGGCTTCACCAGCGAGTTACGGGGGCTAGGTGGTAGCGACGTTTCACGCGCTAATCAGTTGTAGGCGGTGCTTCCGTCGACGGGGCTCGTGGTGCTGATGAACTTGGCGATGCAGTGGTCATCATCAAGCCCTTGGCTTCGGCACCACGCCAGCGCACCGGACGAGTCGGGAAATGTGATGCCCACAATCGTGACCCAGTAATTCGGCGCAGAGAACGTTGACCAGTCGCCCGACCACAGCAGTCTTGCCTGAGGATACCGCTCACGTAGGTCAAGGAATTCCTGCAACGTCATCGCGTTGTTCCACACCACGCTCTGATCAACAACTCCCGGACGCTTGGAACTGAGCTGCGGCACCCAATGATCGGCAAGTATCTCGTTGACGAAGGGGCGGTCCGAGTTTGCGACTTGTTGCAGCCGTTGCTGGGCGGCCGCCTCGGAATCCTCGGGTGCGGGCTCCGCCGTACTGGGAGCCAACGTTGACGACAGCGAAGGCATTTCGCTGCTGGTGGATTCGGGAGGGGCCGAGGTCGTCTGGGGCGGGTAGGCGATGGTAGATGCCGGGCTTTCGCCGCGGTCGGATCTTTGGGTGACGAGAATACCGATGACGACGCCGATGGCAGCCAACAGCAGCGCCGATGCAATTGCAACAACGGTAATCAATGCCCGCGTTCCTGACCGGTCGCCCATCCCGTCCGTGGCTGCCCTAGCCGTAGGACCGGATGGCGGATTGCTCAATTGCGCGTCGAATTGCCCAGGGGCGGAACCAGATTTCGCATATTGGGCGGCCGATACCGTACTGGCCTGAGAAGCGCTGTGTCCGTTCCCCTTTAGTGCGCGTTGAGCGGCCCGTCCCAGGGCGCCAGCGCTGCCGTAGCGGTCATCAGGTTCTTTTGCCATGCCGCGTGTGATCACGTCGTCGAAACCCACGGGCACGCGCGGATTGACCGCGCTCGGGCGGGGCGGGGGCGAGTTCGAGGTGGGCAGCCATAGCCTGCTCGAGGCTGCGACTCGCAAACGGTGTACGCCCGGTCAGCGCTTCATACAACACGCCCGCCAGCGAATAGACGTCGGCTGCCGGCGTATTCGGCAGGTCGTTGAATCGTTCGGGCGCCATATAGTCGAAACTGCCGATTTGATACCCGGCCATCGTCAGCCGGGTATCGCCCTTGGTCTCAGCGATGCCAAAGTCGAGCAAGTAGGCGAAATCACCCGACGTGACAATGATGTTCTGGGGCTTGACGTCACGATGAATCAAGCCCTCGGCGTGCGCTGCGTCCAACGCCGACGCGACCTGGTTTACGATGGCTACCGCGCGTTCCGGTTCCAACGGCCCCGTGTTGAGCAGCTCGTGCAACGTCTGCCCCTTGACCAATCGCATGTCGATGTAGAGGTTGCCGTCGATTTCGCCCCAGTCATGGATCGGGATGACGTGCGGCTCTTGCAAAATCGCTGCGGCGTGCGACTCGCGCTGAAATCGTGTGCGGTACTGCTCGTCTTCTGAGTACTGCTCGCGAAGGATCTTCAGGGCGACGCTTCTGCGCTTGTCGGTGTCGTAGGCCTCATAGACCTCGCCCATCCCACCCTTGCCGAGCAGCCGGCTCAAGCTGTACTTGCCGAACGTGCGGCCGACCCGCGAATTGGCCGTAGTCACCGTTCCCTCCCTTGACACGACGCAGTATGCAACGCGGCGCCGACAGGCACGCCAGGTTTGCCGGGATCACCGCATGAAATGGCATACTCGTGGCATGAACCGCATACGGCTTAGTACGACGGTGGATGCTGAACTGCTCGGCAGTGCACGAAGCGTGCGCTCGGGAATCACCGACGCCGCCCTGGTCGATGAGGCCCTCGCGGCACTGCTCGCTCGTCACCGATCCGCCGAGGTCGACGCCGGCTACGCCGCCTATGACGAGCAGCCGGCTGAGGAGCCGGATGAGTGGGGCGACCTGGCGTCGTGGCGGAAGGCGGCGGGCGCATCGTGAGTGGGTTGCCGGCACGTGGCGAGGTGTGGTGGTGCGAGCTTGCTGAGGTTGGCCGGCGCCCGGTTGTTGTGCTGTCCCGTGACGCGGCGATCCCGCGACTTCGACGTGCCCTCGTCGCGCCATGCACGACGACCATCCGGGGGCTCGCCAGCGAGGTCGTCCTTGATCCGGGTCACGACCCGATCCCGCGCCGTTCGGCGGTCAACCTGGACTCGGTGGAAAGCGTCTCCGTTGCGGTCTTGGTCAGTCGCCTTGGCCGGCTTGCCGGCACCCGGATGCGCGAGATCTGCGAAGCCCTCGAAATCGCGGTCGACTGCACCTGATCCGAAAACGGCCGCAATCGCTGTTCTTGAGCGGGATCACCACCAGATGATTCCCACGCTGTAGAACGGTCGTGATCTTCGGCCCGCCAATCCCTCTCCAAGCGCGCACCGGACGCGACGGCCTTGCAAGATAGACAGCGATGCCGTTACGAAGGCCCCTCACCGCGCTGCTCGCCACGGTGGTGGTCGGCATGATGCTCACCGGCGCTCCGCCCGCGGCGCACGCCGATAAGCCTGCGTTCGTCGCGAATCCGGTCGAGCACGTCGACACGCTCATCGGGACCGCGACGGTTGAGGATCAGGGGGAGGAAGGGATCGACAACTTTCCCGGTGCCGCGGTGCCGTTCGGGATGGTGCAGTATTCGCCGGACACCGTCGACACCTACGCCGGCTACGACCACGACATCGAGCGCTCCACCGGATTCAGCCTGACCCACGCCTCGGCGGGCTGCGCGACGTTCGGCGACATCCCGATGCTGCCGACGACCACCGCGATCGGCTCGCAGCCTTGGTACGCCTGGGAGAACATCGCCCACGACGACACCGAGGTGGGTGTGCCCGGCTACTACACGGTGCGGTTCCCCGACACCGGGGTGACCGCGGAACTGACCGCCAGCACCCGCACCGGCGTCGGCCGGTTCCGCTACCCGGCGGACGGACGGCCCGCGCTGTTCCATGTGCGCCCCGGCGGATCACTCGCGGGCAACTCCGCGGCGAGCATTCGGATCGGCGAGGACAACACCACCATCACCGGGTCGGCGACTACCGGCGGATTCTGCGGCGCCAAGAACAGCTACACGGTGTACTTCGCGATGAAGTTCAGCCAGCCGTTCACCTCCTACGGCACCTGGGACGGCACCTCGGTCAACGCCGTTGTGCGCAGCGCGGATTCGCCATCGAGCGGGGGATATGTGGAATTCCCGGCCGGCTCGGTGCTCGAGGTGCATACCGCGCTGTCCTACGTCAGCGTCGACGGGGCGCGAGCGAACCTGGCCGCCGAGGGCGAAACCGGCTTCGACGATGTCCGCGCCGCCGCATCGCGCCAGTGGAACGCCACGCTCTCGCGTATCCGGGTGGCCGGCACCAACAGCGACGATGTGAAGACCTTCTACACCGCGCTGTACCGATCCTTGTTGCACCCCAACACTTTTAACGATGCCGATGGACGCTACATCGGATTCGACGGCGTCATCCACACCGTGGCCAAGGGGCACGCGCAGTACGCCAACTACTCCGACTGGGACACCTACCGCTGTCTTGCGCCCCTGCAGGCGCTGCTTTTCCCGGAGCGAGCCAGCGACATGGCCCAATCGCTGGTCAATGACGCCGAGCAGAGCGGGTCGCTTCCTAGGTGGGCGCTGGCGAATTCGTCGACCGCGATCATGACCGGAGACAATCCGGTCCCGCTTATCGTCAACTTCTATACCTACGGGGCCAAGGATTTCGACACCAAAACGGCGCTGTACTACATGCTGAAGGCGGCGACCGACGGCGGTGTCGGGCTGGGCGACTACGTAGAGCGGCCGGGAATCGCGACCTACCTCAAGCGAGGCTACGCGCCGCAGACCGAAGCGTTCGGCGCCTTTCATGCCACTGCTGGCGCCTCGATCACGCTGGAGTGGTCGGTCGACGACTTCACCATCGCCCGATTCGCCGATGCGCTCGGCGAGTCCGCGATTGCCGCGCAATTCCAGTATCGGGCGCAGTTTTGGCGCAACGTGTTCAACCCGGCGACCGGTTATATCGCGCCCCGCGACGCCGACGGTGCTTTCCTCGCCGGCCCAGGGTTCGTCGCGTCCAGCTCCGACTACGGACAGGACGGATTCGACGAGGGCAACGCCGAGCAGTATCTGTGGTTCGTGCCGCAGAACATCGCCGGGCTGGTGACTGCCGTTGGCGGGCACCAGGTAGCGGCCGAGCGGCTCGACCGGTTGACCACGCAGCTCAATGTGGGGCCCAACGAGCCTTACCTGTGGATCGGTAACGAACCGAGCTTCGGGGTGCCGTGGCTCTACAACTACGTCGGTCAACCATGGAAGACCCAGCAGTTAGTCGACCGGGTGCGCAGCCAACTGTTCGGCCCCACGCCCGGCGGCGAGCCGGGCAACGACGACCTCGGCGCGCTGTCGAGTTGGTATGTCTGGGCCGCGCTCGGCCTGTACCCGATCACGCCCGGGACCGCGATCCTCACCGTGAACACACCGCTCTTCGATCGCGCCGAGATCGCGCTTCCCGCAGGCAAATCCATCCGGATCTCGGCTCCGGGCGCATCGAACGGCCGGAAATTCATTGACGGTCTCAGCATCGACGGGCAGCCCACCGATCAGACGTTTCTTCCGGAGTCGATGATCCGCAGCGGCGGCGATGTCACGTTCTCGCTGTCCGCCATTCCGAATTTGTTGTGGGGCACTGCCGAGTCCTCTGCGCCGCCGTCGTTCGGTGCGGACGGCTCGGCGTGGCGAGTTGCCGCGGTCCCGTAGGCGCGGGGTCTCGTCGAGGCCGAACCTACTCAACCCTCGTTGGCTCACATTTAAGCAAGGATGCTGGCGCGGGGAAGCGGGGATCAGGGTGCTAAGAGCAGCCGAAGCGCGGCCTGGCCTTCGGAACGCGACCCTGGTGGGATGCGTTGCCATGCAGGGTGATCCGCTGAAAGGGAGTTCGCAAGTAACGTCAGTCTTTTTCTATCGGATCCAGCGAAGCGTTCTTTTTCGATATATGGATCTTCGATGCAGCACAGCAAGACGGCGGCGTCGTAGATGTGCCGGTCCCGGTCGCGGGTGTCGGTTTGGTAGGCCGCTGCTTTGAGAATCAGCGCGCCGAACGCGTCGGGAACGCTGATGGTGGTTGATTGGCCTGTGACGATCTTCAGGCGGGCGTTGACGGTGCGACGCAGAGCTTGGGTTCCGCCTTCGATCCTCACCATTGCGCGTCCCCGTAGTTTTTCTACCACCCGCGGCGGGGCGTGGTCGGCGAGGAGCACGTCGACCGTGTCTGTGGCGCTGGTCAATAAGTCGACGCGCATGTCGCCGCGGATGAACCGGTGTGCGGATTCATTGCGCGGGTCGACTGGAGTGGTTAGGCGGTATCCGAGGGAATCGAGCACGTCTGCTGCCGCTGCCGGCACGCCTCGGGATGTCTCGACGTGCAACACGATGTCGACATCGTTGGTGGGACGGATGATTCCGATGCCATGATGTACGGCGTGCAGTTGGACCATCAGACCGCCGATGAGTGTCCATCGCGCCTTCGGTAGGTGATCGGCGAGTTCGGCGACGTTCGGCCATGGCTTTGGCCAGCCACCCGGCGCTGCGATGACGTCGATTGTGGGCCGTTCAGGCATTGAGCTGCTTTAGCTTGTCATCGAGGAAATTAAGGCCGGTCTTTCGCTCTCGGATGTCAAGAGACTCGGCGAGGTCGAGAGCCCCGAGCACCGGCGCGTTTTCAGCGAGAGCACGCACCGTCGCCAGGTCCATTTCGGTTGCCCGCAAAGTGTATTGACCGTCGGCATCGTCGATGAGAGCATGTCGAGCGATGAGCTTGTTGAGCTCATGGGCAGCGACATAACCATCCACTCGGTCCGCGGCCTCGGTCAACCCGAGCGCGGCGGCAGCGCCAGAGGTGCCGATCAATTCATCTCGCAGTCGTTCAGCCGCTCGCGAATGGCCTTGGTAGCGATGCACGTGCGCGCGGCCGCGTGTGCGGCTAACCAGTTCGACCGCGGTCAGCCGCCGGAGGGTGCTCTTGAGCCGCGAGTGTTGGGTGGGGCCAAGCCAGGGTGCAGAAAGATCTGACAGGATCGCCACGGCAGCCCATGCGGTCGTTTCCGACCAGGCGCGACGCCGAGAGCCTTGTCGAGTGGCGATGTGCCGATCCAGTGAGGCGCGGTCGATCAGGCCACGCGCCACACCGCGTAGGTCACCCCGCGCGACGAGGTATTGAACCTGCCGCGTTGTCACGCCGAGCCGCCGTGCGGCGTCCGTCGCCGCGATGAAGTCCATAACAAATATCTTCGCAATTGCGAACTTATCTGTCAACAGGGCGGAGGTGCTGCCGGCGTCGCCCGCGGTATTGCACAGACCCGCGAGGCCCGGGGGCGGCAGCTAGTGTTTTCGGCCACGATTGGCGTCGGCGCGGCTTTTAGCAGGGCTCGAGCGGGTACACCGGCTCGATGAACGAGTTGAAGTTTCTGGAGTTGCACGGCGATCGGGTCGCTTACCGCGACGACGGTGACGGGGAAGTCCTCCTGCTGATCCACGGCATGGCGGGAAGTTCAGACAGCTGGCGGTCCGTTTTACCCCAGCTGTCGAAGAAATTCCGGGTGATCGCGCCAGACCTGCTGGGCCACGGCGAGTCGGCGAAACCCCGTAGTGACTACTCGCTGGGCGCATTCGCGGTGTGGCTGCGCGATTTTCTCGACGAACTCGGCGTCAGCCAGGCCACTGTTGTCGGCCACTCGCTCGGCGGCGGTGTCGCCATGCAGTTCGTCTACCAGCACCCCGATTACGTCAAGCGGTTGGTCCTGATCAGCAGCGGCGGCCTAGGCCCCGATGTCGGATTGATACTGCGGCTGCTTTCGGCGCCCGGCGCGGAGCTGGTGCTGCCGATCATTGCGCCGAAGCCGGTGCTGACCGCGGGCAACAAGCTGCGGTCATGGTTGAGAAGCGCGGGCATTCAGTCGCCGCGCGGTGCGGAGTTGTGGAGCGCGTACTCGTCGCTGTCAGATCCCGCGACGCGGCAGTCGTTCCTGCGGACGCTGCGATCGGTGGTCGATTACCGCGGGCAGGCGGTCAGTGCCTTGAACAGGCTGGGGCTGCGCACCGACCTACCGGTCATGGCGATCTGGGGCGAGCGGGACAACATCATTCCCGTCCACCACGCACACGCCGCGCACGAAGCGCGCACGGACGCCAGACTTGAGCTGCTGCCCCATGTCGGTCACTTCGCTCACGTGGAGGCACCCAACACGGTGGTCGAGCTGATCGAGGACTTCATCGCGACCACCGACCGCACGGATGTCGCTAGCCCACAACTGAGTTCCTAATCCGGGCCACGCCCAGCCACCGGGCCATGGTGGGAGTGTGCCTTTCGGCAAGGGGTCTCTGCAGGCTCATGGCTTGCCGCGATCGGGGTGGGGGACGGTTCGTAGGTCCAGGCGTGGGATCGCGTCAAAGTCTGACGGATTGCAGCTGTATAGCGGCAGGTCATAGGCAATGGCGCTGGCGGCGATCAGTGCATCATAGGCGCGTGCCGCCGGCTTTCGGCCGGACGCTCGCAACGATGCGGCAACTGCCCCGAATGCGCGCGCAGACTCGGCATCGAACACCAGCACGTCGAAGTCCGACTCCGCCTGCTGCAAATGCGCCTGGCGTGCCGCCCGCTCTTCGTCGGTATGGGCGACATGCGGCCCCACCGACAGCTCGGCCAACGTGATCGCGCTGATCACGGCTTCGTCGGGCAGATCTGCAGGGTCGGCGATGCGCCCAAGCAGGATCACCGTTGATGTGTCGAGCATCCCTCTCGACGCCGGCTCAGGGGTCACAGCGTTGGATCAATGACGGTGTCGATGTCACGTCGCAGCACGTCGGGGTCAACGCGAGGCAACCCTTTCCTGCGCTCAATGAGTTCGACAGGTCTGGCGCTGCGGCGTGGCAGCGGGCGCAACTCGGCGACCGCGCGCCCGTCCCGGGTGACGATCACGCGTTCGCCGCGCTCCACACGGTCCAGCACCTCTCCTCCTCTATTACGGAGGTCGCGCACGGTTACTGACTCCACAGCCGCAGTGTATCACCGGTGAGACAGACACCTCCAGCCTGAACAGGCACATGTGACAGATTCTGAGTAGCCATGACTTAGAGCGCGGCTGGGCTTCACCGCCCCAGTAGCGCCGAGGCGCCGGCACTCAGCTTTCGTTGAATTGCTATTTGACCTGGGTGTACGGTCGAAATTGACGCGCCAAATAGTCCCGTAGCCGTGTTGGATTCTGCTTAGACGCAAGCACCTACTCGTCTTCGCCGCTGGGTCCCTCGTCGGTGTGGAGCTGGATATGGACCAGGTCCGGGCCGGTGACGGTCACCGCCCAACCCAGGTGCGCCTGGTGCACACCGCTGTGTTCGACATCGAATGTGGTGAGGCGTTCCACCCAGCGCAGCAACTCATCGTGGTTGGCGACACTCAGACCGAACAACGGGTATCCGCGCAATGTGGCCCGCGGCTCGGCGGCGCGCCGCAACAACAGACGGGCACCGCACGAATGTTGCAGCAGCACGGCCGTTACCTCGTTTTCGAGTTCCTCGATCAAGAGGGCGGCGAAATCGAAGACCCGCACATACCAGTCGCTGGCCGCCACCGGATCGGTGGACGGCACAGTGACGTGGTGTAGGCCAATCAACAGGGGCACTTGATTATTCTTGCCGCCGCGAGACAACTCGTTAACTCGGCCCCCCACCGTCACGTCCACGTTGCGGAGCTTGCCCGCAAGATCAGGCGGTTTGAAGTCGGTGATCGAGGGGTGTTCCGGAGCCAAGCCGAAGATCGATACCGGCTTGGGTGGAGGCCGCCGATGCGGTCACTGCCGGGTTCGGGGACCGTTACCGGTCGGGTCGCCGGGTTCCTAATAGGGCATCTCGACTTCCGGCAGTGGCCCCGCCAGTCAAGATCTCCTCTGGCGCCCCGTAGGCGGCCAGGCCGGCCCGCAACTCGTCACAGACCACGCGGGTGCGCTCGGCGGCACTCAACCGCGCACACGCACATCCGAGAACGGTCATCGATCCCGGTCAACGCTTTGGCGCGGGTCCCGTCGGCGAGCGGGAAACCGCAGCGGGCCCGGCCACATCGTCGGTCGTCATGGCTGGTGACCTTCTGCCCTTCGTGCGCCCCCTTTGCCAACTGTAGGTTCGATCCGACGTGTGGCAGTGAAGGGTGATCGCGATGAGCGGCGGAATGTCGGCGGGTTCGACATCGTCTGCGAGCCGAGGTCGGCTGCGCGTCTATCTCGGTGTTGCTCCGGGAGTCGGAAAGACCTACGCCATGCTGGCCGAGGCCAAGCGCCTGGCTGAGCGGGGAGTGGATGTGGTCGTGGGTTTGGTCGAGACCCACGAGCGCGCTGATACCGAGGCCATGCTCGCCGCGTTGGAGCAAATTCCGCTCGCCCAGACCAGCCACCGAGGGTCCATCTTCGACGAGCTCGACGTGGACAAGGTGCTGGCTCGACGTTCGGCGGTGGTACTGGTCGATGAATTGGCCCACACCTGCGTGCCGGGCAGCCGCCACGAGAAACGCTGGGAAGACGTGCAGGAGCTACTAACCGCCGGTATCGATGTGATCACCGCGCTCAACGTGCAACACATCGACAGCCTCAACGACGCCGTCGAAGCAGTCACCGGCATCGCCCAACACGAGACGGTGCCCGACGCGGTCGTCGCCGCCGCCGACGAAATCGAGTTCCTCGACATCACCCCGCAGCAGTTGCGCGCCCGCATCGCCACCACCGACGTCCTGCGGCCAGGCGCCGCCCCGCGCGCGCTGACCGGCTTCTACACCGCCGAGCGGTTGGCCGCGCTGCGCGAACTCGCCACGGGCTGGCTGCAGCAGCGCGGTCACCTCAGCGCCGCCCCCCGATCGCGCTGAGCCGGGCACCGGCGGCGGTTGCTTCGCAGCGGGTCGTCGTCGCGTTGACCGGCGACCCGGACGGCGAGCACGTCCTGCGGCGGGCCGCGCAGATCGCCACGACGGTCGGCGCCGAGCTGATCGGGGTGCACGTGCGGGAACCCACCGGCCTGGTGGGGGCGGAGCCCGCATGGCTGACCGGCCAACGCCGGCTGCTCGGCGAATTGGGTGGCCACTACACCGAATTGGCCGGCATCGATGTCGCCGCCGCGGTGCTGGATTTCGCCCGCAACGAGAATGCTCACCAGTTGGTGTTGGGCGCAACCCGACGTTCCCGCCGTCAGGAGTTGCTGCACGGCTCGGTGATCAACACGGCGATCCGAACCGCCGGCCCGGTCGAGGTTCATGTCATCCCCGCCCGCCGCCCACCCCGTCAAAGACCGGCGATCAGGCTCACGGTCCCGTCGCTGCGGCAGGTCCCGCTTCCCGGGCTACGCCGGCTGACGGCCTGGATCCTCGCGGTCATCGCGCCTGTGGCGGTCACGGTCGGTCTGACCCCGTTTCGCGCTCCGCTCGGGCTTACTGGCGCGCTGCTGTGCAATCTGCTCGCGGTGCTGTGCGTGGCCCTGCTCGGCGGGGTTCTGCCTGCCCTGCTGGCCACCGCCGTTGCCGTCCTGCTGTCCGACTACTTCTTCACCCAGCCACTGCACACCCTGCGAGTCAGTAACGCGGTCGATGTGGTCGCCCTGATCACCTTCGGGATCGTGGCGGTCGCGGTCGGTGGCTTGGTCGACGTGCTCACCCGTCAAGGGGTCCGGGCCGCACGCGCCGACGCCGAGGCCCGCAACCTCGCCAGGCTCGCCGCCGGTGCCATGGCCTCGCCTCGCGACCTCAGCGAGGCCGTCGATTCGATTCGGCGAACCTTCGACCTCGACGCCGTCGCGGTGCTGTGTGACACCGGCACCGGCTGGAACGTGGAGACTGCCGTCGGTGCGACCCAACTACAGCACCCCGACCAGGCCGACTATCAGGTCCAGATTGGGACCGGACGCGTTCTGGCCATCATCGACGCACGACGCACCGCGCGCGACACCGCGCCGCTAGAAGCGTTCCTCACCGAACTACGACTCGCCAGGGGACGTGCCCTGCTGCAAGCTCTCCCTGAGAACGCACCGCAACCGGCAACTAACCAATGCCAAGCTCGGCCACGCCCAACTCCCGCATAAATCCAACGGCAAAAGCTCTCAGACGTTCGAGCCGTGAGATCAATGGTCGCCGTCCGCACGGCTTGATCGCCTCGTAAGGTGACCGCATGCGGACAGCTCGAATCATCCACGTCATCCGGCAGATAGGGTCGTTGGCAGTAACGGCAGTGACCGCCGCTTCCACGCTCAACGCCTATCGGCCGTTGGCGCGCAACGGATACCCCTCGCTGTTTTCGTGGGCGTTCGGCCTGGTTGTCACCGAGTTGCCCCTGCAGACACTGCTCAGCCAGCTCGGCGGGCTGGCGTTGACAGCCCGCCGACTAACCCGACCAGTGCGGACGGTCGCATGGCTGGTAGCGGGCATCTCGGCGCTGGGCTTGCTGAACTTCAGTCGCGCGGGCCACCAGGCCAATGTCCCGCTGACTAGGGCTTTGGACAGCGGCCTGGGAACCCCTCGCCACTCCGACTCCGCGCGTCTGTGGCGCCGGCCGGCCGGCGGTGGCACCGCCAAAACGCCGGGACCGCTGCGAATGCTGCGGATCTACCGCGACTACGCCCACGACTCGAACATCAGCTACGGCGACTATGGCAGCGCCAACCACCTAGATATCTGGCGGCGTCCCGACCTGGATCCGACCGGAAAGGCGCCGGTGCTCTTCCAGATCCCCGGCGGTGCCTGGACGACGGGAAACAAACGCGGACAGGCCCATCCCTTGATGAGCCACCTTGCGGAGCTGGGCTGGATCTGCGTGGCGATCAACTACCGGCATAGCCCGCGCAACACCTGGCCCGATCACATCATCGACGTCAAGCGCGCCCTCGCGTGGGTCAAGGCGCACATCACCGAGTACGGCGGCGATCCCGACTTCATCGCCATTACCGGTGGTTCGGCCGGCGGCCACCTGTCGTCGCTGGCGGCGCTGACGCCCAATAATCCGCAGTTCCAGCCGGGATTCGAAGACGCCGACACCCGGGTGCAGGCCGCCGTGCCGTTCTACGGCGTTTATGACTTCACCCGCGTCGAGGACGCGATGCATCCGATGATGCTGCCGCTGCTCGAGCGAATGGTTGTCAAACAACCGCACACGGCGAACCTGCATTCGTATATCGATGCGTCGCCGGTCAACCACATTTCCGCCGACGCTCCCCCATTCTTCGTGCTGCACGGCCGCAACGACTCACTGGTTCCCGTCGACCAGGCGCGTGGGTTCGTCGCGCGGATGCGGCAAGTCAGCAGCCAGCCCGTCGTGTACGCCGAACTGCCGTTTACCCAGCACGCTTTCGACATCCTCGGCTCGGCCCGCGCGGCGCACGCCGCAGTCGCCGTCGAGCAATTCCTGGCCGAGATCTACGCGATACAGATGTCGACCGGTCACGGGTACGACGCAAACGCTGATACGGCCGCCAAGCGTCACTTTCCGATCGTCGGTTGACGCGGGCGTCAGGTGCTCGACGTTTCGGCGATCCTCGCGAGCCTGGTCGCCTACTCTTTTCCGAGAACCGATGAAACCCAGCAACCCTCTCCGACATCCCTTACGCGTACCGCGCGTCGAAAAGCCGCGCGCGGAAGGCCGTTTCTACCTCCCCGAGGGTCGCCGGATTGGCTACGCCGAGTACGGCGACCCCTCAGGCGCGGTGGTGCTGTGGTTCCACGGCACGCCGGGCGCCCGGCGCCAATTCCCGCTGCTCGGTCGGCGCGCCGCCAACAAGCTCGGCCTGCGCGTTGTCGTGGTGGAGCGGCCGGGCTCGGGTCTTTCCGATCCTCACCCCTACGCCGCGGTGGCCGACTGGGCCACCGACATGGCAGATGTGGCCGACGCGCTGGGCGCCCAGCGGCTGGGCGTCGTGGGCCTTTCCGGCGGCGGCCCCTACGCCCTGGCCTGCGGCGCGGTGCCCCCGCTGGCCGCTCGCGTGGCCGCCGTGGCCGTGCTGGGCGGCGTAGTCCCGTCGGTCGGCCCCGAGACCATCGCCGGCAGCGTCGCCGACGTTGCCCGCCGCTTCGCCCCGATGCTGTCGGAGCTGCGCCGGCCATTGGCAGCGCTGAGCACCGGGCTGCTGGCGGCCCTCATCCCCTTCGCGCATTACGGCTATCGGGCCTACGCCGGCATTTCGCCCGAGGGCGACCAACGGGTCTTCGCCGACCCGGAAATCGAGGGCATGTTCGTCGATGACATCGTTCTCGCCATCAGGGGCCGCTGCCAGGCCATGATCGACGATGCCCGGCTGTTCGGGCGGGACTGGGGTTTCCGGTTGGCCGACGTGAAGGTGCCGGTGCGGTGGTGGCACGGCGACGCCGACCCTCTGGTGCCCCTCGCCGCCGCCCAAGCGGCGGTCTCGCGCCTCCCCGACGCCGAGCTCGTCTTGCTTCCGGGCCAGAGTCACCTCGGCGGCTTCGCCCAAGCCGACGAGGTCCTGGAGTTCATCCGCTCATTCCTTTGAGCCGCAACGACTTCGCCGTTTCTTGACCGAGGCTGCGCAACGATCAGCTTCCGGCCGGACAACCGTATCCGGGTGCGCGAAGCGGCAGTGGAATCTGCTCGGCGGTGTTTGCGCCCGAGGCGGCGTGCTTGCTGGGTGTCAGCAGTATCGACGTCATGGAGCGCGCCGGGTCGTTCTCACTGAGCCGCCCTCGCGCGAACAGGACAGCAATTAGGTGGCTTGGATTGTTGGCTCTGGCCGGAATGCCTCGTCGGTTTCCGTTCGCTGGTTCATTCTGCGGGGGGCGGGCTGACTTGGCGTGTGTCCAGGGCGCTCGAGGGCCT
This sequence comes from uncultured Actinomycetota bacterium, assembly GCA_963720085.1. Classification (GTDB taxonomy): domain Bacteria; phylum Actinomycetota; class Actinomycetes; order Mycobacteriales; family Mycobacteriaceae; genus Mycobacterium. Next base: position 8,327 of record CAVRER010000040.1, on the reverse strand, counting down.
CGATTTGGCGGGCGACCTCGACTGCGTGATCGCCGAGTCGCTCCAGCAGCCGGGCGATCAGCCCCATCTCCAGCAGCACCGGAGAGCGCAGGTCGGCGGCAGCGAGCTCGGCGCTAAGACTGGCGTGCAGCTCGTCGAGCGCGTCGTCGTCGTCCTCGGTGTCGTCGGCGATCTCGCTGGAGCCCACGAGATAGACCTGTGTCACCTGATGCCACATCTTTGCCGCGGCGTCCAGGTGGTGTCCGATCAGGCCAACGACCCGCGGCGGGAGCTCCTCGGCAAGCCCGGTTGCACCACGCCGGCTGACGTCCGCGGCGACGACGTGGGTGCGGGTCAGCTCGGGCAGGATGCGGAACACCGTCAGCAGAAACCTCAGCTCCCCGGCGACCGGGGCTTGGCGCACCAGCTGGATGTGCACCAGATCCTCGATCTTGGCGTACAGATCCTCGATCACTTCGTCATGCCCCGCGACCGTGGCGGCGGCCATGTCATCGCCATGCAAAAACGCCGCAGCCGTAGCCCCGATATCCTCCTCCACCACCGTGAACATTCGCATGACCGCCGCATCGATCTCACCCAGCTGACGGTGATACTCGGTCCGCAACTCCACCACGGGACGACTGTAACCGCCCATCTGACGGTCAAACAGGCCGTTTCCTGAAAGGCGCATCCGGTTCATCGACTTGTGCCCCCACGTTCACCGGTCGGCGGGCTCCCACACCGCCGACACCAACCGAGCGATCACCCGCCAGTCAGCATGCTGCCGGCCAAGTCGTCGGCGCTCAAAGCGGTCCGCCCTTACCGTTGCCTGTTGGGTTGCAACTTGTCGCCTGCGCTCCGCAGCTACGTCAATTCGTGTCTGCGCCGGCTGAAGACGATCGACCGCTCGGTCAGCGAGGAGCCTTTGCGCCCCGGCACACTGCGCGACGCCGGCGCGGCCGGTGACCACGATGGTGGCCTGCAGGGCCTGTTAGCGTGCTCGGCGAGCAAGGTTTTCGGCGTCGAGGATCAGCACGCTGTGGCTTTCCGGCTGAATCCAGCCACGATCGGCGAAAGTGCCGAGCGCCTGGTTCGTCGCCTCCCGGGACGAGCCAACCAGCTGAGCAATCTCCTCTTGCGTCAGGTCGTGGGCCACTCGCAGCGCGTCGCCTTCACGGGTGCCGAACTGTTGTGCCAGCAGCAGCAGTTGCTTGGCGACCCGGCCGGGGACGTCGGTGAAGATCTGATCAGTCACTTTGTTGTTGGTGCGCCGCAGCCTGCGGGCCAGCACCCGTAGCAGCTGTTCGGCGACCTCGGGGCGATCGGCCATCCATCCGCGCAGCGTGTCGCGGTCCAAAGACACCGCGCACACCTCGGTGAGGGTGGTCGCGCTGGCGGTGCGCGGGCCGTCGTCGAAAACCGAGAGCTCACCGAACATCTCCGGCGGACCTATGACCGCCAGCAGGTGCTCGCGGCCGTCCGGTGAACGGCGGCCGATCTTGACCTTCCCGGAAATGATGATGTACAGCCGGTCTGCGGGTTCTCCTTCAGCGAACACGGTCCACCGGCGCGCGAAGTCGACGGGCTGCAGTTGTTTGGTTATCGCAGCCACGGCGCTCTCGAATCCCTGAAACATTCCGGTCCTGGCGTCGGTCGCGTCCACACAGCCTCCTATAGGTGCGTCGGGCGGGTGTCAGGACGACGGTGCGGCGTTGCGGTAGTGGAGTGGTCCTAATCACCTGGTATGTGCCTGTGAGAGGCTGGCCGTTTGGCCCGTACGCTGCATGGCAGTGTGTTGCCGCGCAACTATGCGGCCGAGGGTATCGATCGGAAAGTGCTGTGCGGCAGCCGCTCTGGGTGTCCCACGAATGAGCGGAGCAGTCATGGTGATCCCCGAGCATGCGGTTGTCACCGGAGTGTTCGGCACGAGCAACTGCTCAGCGAGAACAGCAGCGGACAGCTGCTCTCATCCCGGACTGGTTGAGCTTCTCAACGTCCGCAACCCTACACCCCGCGGGCGGCGCGGCCTGCTGTGGCTGGTTTCTGTGATGTCCGCTCAATGGATGTCGAAATGCCGATCATGCTGTGGACGTCATCGGTGAACTGCGTCAAATCTGTTACCGCGTTCAATGGTCCAGCCCGGAACCTATTATCCTCAACGGAACTCGGCGAAATAGCCGCGGCGCAACCGCCACGAGATGATTGCTCTCGATCGCCTGCTTGCACCCTGATGTTCGGTCAGCGCGTCGGCGGCGTCCTGATTGGTCAGCGCGCGAGCGACCACGCTTCGTTGCGGTAATCCCCTGCCGCTCGGGGCCGTTGAGAGCTGATCGATGCCCTGCTGAGTTAGCAACGGGCGGTCGAGCTCCTGTTGGACGAGGACGTGTTTGAGCTTGTCGACGAGCGTCGGGACGTTGTTGCGGTCGATGACCTTCCATCGCGGGCACTCCGGCAACGCGAAATCGTCGGCGATCTCGGCGTTCGGCAGGACAACCACGTGGTCCCAGCGCAGCCGGCCCTGCGTCCAGCGCTCGTCCTTCTCAACGAATTCGCGCAGCGCATAACAGGCTTCGCGGGCCTGGCGGACCGGATCGATGTGCTCGTGGCCGCGTCGCCGCGCCACCACGTGTCACCGTCGTGCCACACGTCGCCGCCCTTGACCTCCAGACAGACACTGCCGGCGCCCTCGATCGCAACGACGAAGTCCACCTCATGGTCCTTGAGGTGATCGGTGACACGCTGGCCGGGAACCACCCGGTCGTTTGGTTGAAGCCGTTCCAGCAGGGAAGACCCTGCGGCAGAGGAGAGTTGCTTCAGGGCTTCTGCGAATAGGTTTTCACCTGACAAACCGCCGATTCGTTGTACGCTTCGCCGTGCCACCTCTGCCCGGGTGAGGAGTTGCGGTGCACCGCATAGCCGGAGCTGGGAGGAACTGATGGACAGTCCGAATCGGTGGATGACGCATGAGCCGCGCCGCCCGGTGGCGGTGGTGGGCACGCTGATGCCGCATCTGGCCGAAGAGCGTCACCACATTTACCGCAGCGTGACCGCGCTGGCGCTGTTGGCGGCGTTGATCGCCGCGGCGTTCGGGTCGCTGTCGATTGCGCTGGTGCTGGCCGCGGCGGCGTTGCCGGCGGCGGTGTTGACCTATATCCACGACCACCGGTTGTGGCATGACGAGCCGCTGACCGTCATCGCCGTGACGTTTGCACTGTCACTGGTTCTGGGCGTGGGTGTGGGGTTTTTGCAAACCTATCTCACCCCGGGGATCGCACCGGCCGCCGGCCATTACCGACTCCCGCCGATGTCGCGGATCCTCGAACTGGGTGTGCTGGTGCCGGTGGTGGCGTTCGTGGCGGTGCTGGTCGCGCCGCTGCTGGTGACCGCCCGCGCGGCGTTTCGCCATCCGATGGATGTGGTAGTCACCTGTGCGCTCAGCGGCGCCGCGCTGTCGCTGGGCCTGAGTGTGGTGGTCCAACACGGCGCGTTCACCCACCTGCAGGCCACCGCGGGTGACCCGGTCAGCGTGGCGTTCATCGCGTTGACCCTGGGATTTTTGCAGCCGATCGTGTTGGCCACCGCGGCCGCGGTGGCCGTCTTGGGGTTGCGCAGCCGCGGGGTTAACCCGGCCGTGGGCGTGATCGAGGGCCTGGTGTTGGTGGTGCTCTATGAGTTGGCCACCACGCTGCTGCAGCCGTACGGGACGCGCGGGATTGTGCTCACCATGCTGGTGGCGTTCGTGCTGGCCGGGGCGGGCCTTTTGGCCACGCGCACCGCGCTGCACACCGCCGTCGACGCCGCGCCCGATGTGGGCCCCGTCGAGCACCGACTGCACGGGGGGGTGGTGGCCGCGATCATCGTCGTGGTGGTGATGCTCGCCGCGGGGGTCACCGCAGCCGTGGTGTTTAGCGGCCCATCGACCCAGCCCAAGCCCCCCGGGACCGGACCCGGCGGCGGGGTTGTTCCCACACCCCACGCGCTCGGCGGCGGGACGATCAATTTCCCGGACGGAGTCACCCTCACCGTGGCCCCCGGCTGGACGATCGTCCAATCGTCACAGACCTGGGTCTTGCTTGCCAACAGCGACAACAGCGCGCTCATGGAGGCCGACTCCGGCAAGTCGGCGATGCCGGATATCACCGAAGAAGCAGGCTTCATGGCCGGTCAGGACACCCTACGCAGCGGACTCACGAACGTGGTTGAGGAACCCCAGGGGGTGCAGGCGGTGCAGGGCACCCACTTCACCCAATCCCTGCAGGTCAACTACACCGCCAATCGCCAAACCCACCAGGGCACGATGCAGCTCTACGGGATCTGGGTGACGCTGTTTAACGCCTCGACCCGAAGCGCCGGCTTCATCGATTTCCGCGCCATCAGCCCCGACGCGTTTCAGGCGGCATTGCCCGACGCCAAGAGCATGCTCGCCTCCATGAAGTGATGGCCGCCCGCGAATGGCAGGCGCTGGCATCACCCTGACTCCGGCGGAAATACGACGTCCCAGTCTCGGGCCATGCTCACCACGGTCCATCCCAGGCGTGCCCCGACGTCGGTGATCGGCTCGGTCTCGGCGAACGTCCCTGCCGTACTGGTGTAGTGAAATTCGCGCTCGGCGTCGTCGTGGTCGATCAGCAGGGCAAGGCTGGGAGAGCCGGCGGCCTGCGCCCATTCCAGCATCTCCCGGTCACCCCCGGAGTTGCCGGCGGCCAGGATCGGGGGTCCGGTACCCCATCAGCCCGTTGCTGTAGCAGCTGAGGTTGCTCTGCCCGATGTCGTCGCCCCAGATGATCAGGACGTTCGGCTTATCGCTCACTGGTTGGCCTTTCGCCGTGGAAGCCCCGAAGCCTTCGCACCCGGCCAGCTGACACTGACGCATACCGGGCGCCCCACAGGGATCCTAGACCCCGTTTCCGCCGCCACCACGGGCCTTCGGCTCGCAGGTAGGCACCCGCCTGCCCGGCCCGCCAACCCGCCAGGGATAACGCCCGTCGACTTGCCGCGCGCCGGCGAAAAGTCTCTCAGGCCGACGAGGAGTAGCCTCTGAACCGCTTGAGGTAAGACAACAGTCGATACGCTGGCACAGGACTCGGCCAGTCGTCAGCACGGAAGTAGGCGTCCGACCCACCATCGACGAAAACGACGCTCCCGCACAAGAAGTCCGCCGCATCCGAAAGCATGAACAGCACCCAGTCGGCCAGCTGCCCAGCGTCGCCGAACCCGCCGATCGGGACAGGGAAGGAACGAATGCGCTTCGCCACCTTCGGCGTCGATAACCCCTCCTCCAGAAGAGGCGTCATAATCGCCCCCGGAGCAAGAGCATTCAGGCGTATGCCTGCGCCCGCCCACTCGGTCCTGACCGCCTCACGTCGAACCCAACGGCTCACCGCGATCTTGGATGCGGCGTATACGAACACCGAAGCATTCTTGCCGAACAATCTCACGGAGCGAACCGCCTTCTCGGCGTCATGCGCAAGGAACGCCCGCACGGTGCGCGCGGGAACCATGGGCGTTGTCGTTGTGGAATTGCTCGAGAAGACAACGACTTTCGCGCGGTCAGCGGCGGCCAGTGCCGGGCGCCACGCATCAAGCAGCTCAACGACGCCGAAGTAGTTAACCTCGGCGATCAGGCGCGCACGGTCAGCGGCCCGAGTGGGGCCGAGCCCGGCTGCCAGCACGGCGCCGTCCAATCTGGACCCCGACGCCGCCAAAACGCCGACGGCGGCCGCCCGGCGTCCCTCGCCGGTCGACAAATCGGCGACGATGTCTGCCTGCTTGATGTCCACTCCGATCACGGTGTGGCCGGCGTCGCGCAGCTTCTGCGCGACCTGATGCCCCATGCCTGAGGCCGATCCGGTGACCGCGTAGGTACCCATGAGCGCATCTCCTTCCTCGCGCGGCGTTCCGCCAACCAGCAGACCGCGGCCTACCTTGATCAGCGGCAATCACGTCACCGCTCCGACCGCGGTCTCCAGATCAACCAGCGCGCGCTCGGTCAGCGGTATGAGCGACTCGATGTCCGGCATCACGTTGCGGCCGGAAACATAGCCGAACGTCACCCGGTCGGCATAGGAGCACATCGTCACATTCAGCGCCTGCCCGCCGATGGCCGTCGACACCGGATAGATCTCCTCCAGATGTGCGCCGTTCCAATACAAGTCGGCCTGCGGCCCGGGAACGTTGGAGATCGACAGGTTGTAGCCGCGGCGCAGCCGCGGCGCGAACGGCACCATCGGCAACAGGACCGTGGGCCCGATACTCGGCGCGAGCAACAGCGTTGTCGCGTTCGACCCGCGGCTGGCCACCTGGTGCTTCGCCCACGTCATCGCCCGGTGGATGTGGGCCAGTCGCTCGGCCGGGTCGGCCGAGTCGGTGCCCAACGGGCACAACTCCAGACCGAACAAGTTCCCGTGCTGGTCCTCGTCGCTCGCGTGCTCGCGGCTGCGCACCGTTACCGGGCAGATGGCCACCAGCGACTTGTGGGGCAGCTCGTCGTGCGCGGTGAGCCACTCCCGCAACACCCCCGCCACCACGGCGGTCACCACATCGTTGCCGGTCACCCCGGCCGCGTTCTGCACGGCCCGGATGCGCGACTTCGGCCAGCTGGCCCCCGCGAAGGCGTGCTCGCGGCCGAGCCGGCCGTTGAACCTGGTGTAGGGGGCGCCGAAGGGCAGCACGGTATTTCGCGCCGCGAGGCTGGCGACCACTGTCGATATTTCGCCGAGGGCGAGTTGGCGGACAAAACCCAGACCCGACGTGGCGACGTTCACCGCCGAGCGCACCAGCGAGAACGGGTTGGGGATCAGTCCGCGTGAGGCAGCGGCACGCTCGGCTGGTTGCCCCGGCGCGATGGTGTAAAGCGGCGGCATCGACCGGCGATCGGGGTCGGTGGTCATCGCATCGGCGATCATCTTGAGTCCGGCGACGCCGTCGACCACGGTGTGGTGCACCTTGATATACAACGCGAATCGACCGTCCTCGAGACCGTCGATCAGATACGCAATCCACATCGGTCGCGACCGGTCGAGCCGTTCGCTGTGCAGCTCGCTGATCAGCTTCCACAGCGCTTCGCGATCGGCGCCCGCAGGCAGCGTGCGGCGCTGGATGTGGTCGCGCATGTCGATGTTGTCGTCGCTGCGCCACACCCAGACGCCTGCGGTGTCGACGCCGACGTGCGGGTGCCGGCGAAATCGCGGATCAAGCTCAGCGGTGCTCGTCAGCGCATCGCGGTACAGCTCGTCGACATACCCCGGGCCCGCGTCGGCGGGAGGCGACAGGATCAGCAGCGCGGCGACGTGCATCGGGTCGGACAGCAGCTCCGCCGTCATCATCGCCACGTCCAACGGCTCCAGCAGGTCCATCGGCTCAGACCCCGACCTCTCCAACGAGATTGGGACCACCGTAGCGTTGTCGCGCCACAGCCCGCGCCGAAATGGCGGCCCGGGCCGATATGAACCGTTCCCGGTTTTAAGCCTGTGATCTAGTATGTGATAGATCTGTGATTTAATATGGTATGAGCCTGTGTTTTGGGTTGATGTCTATTGTGGAGTAGGTGGCTGACATGACGGTGACATCCGCACGGCCCGATCTGATCGCGTACCGGGAAGCAGTGACCATGTCGACCCCCGAGCTGGTAACCGCGTTGCGAGAACTCCTGGGGGCGAAACTCGTTGCCTACCTGGGCAAAGTCAAGGAAACCCGCGCTGTGCGCCAGTGGGCAGAGGGCAGCCGCGAGATCGCCAACGCTGCTGATGTGGAACGGCTTCGGTTGGCCTACCGTGCGGCGCGGATGATCACCGACCGGGATCGCAAGGAAGTCGCCCAAGCGTGGTTCCAGGGTCTCAACCCAGTCCTCGAGGACCGATCGCCCGCGCGGGTGTTGCGGGACGGCGACTTGGAAACGGACGGTGCCTCGGTTCTTGCCGCGGCGCGCCAGTTCTCCGCCGTCGGCTGAATGCCTGCCGAATCGATTCGAATCGAGACCGTCTTTGGGCCGGTGCACGCTCAGCATCGACCCAATTTCCTCCACAGATCACGAATTATTTAGAGCCACAGGGTATTACAGAGCATGATCCGGACTTGACAGAAGCGATGCGCATCCATCATTTGACGTGGGCGGCATAGGGGGCGTGCTTAGGCTGTGCTGAGGTTCGAGCGGTCACCCGACCTGGTCCTTGATCGGGGCAGTAGTCTCATTTCTACTCGCTGAACTCTCCCGGGTGTTCAACGAACTCGCGAGGTCCAACATGATCCCGGCGCGGGCCGCGACATCGCAAAAGTGGTTGCGGTGGAACCGACTTAGTTGAGCATTGTTTCGGCTTGGATCCGCGTTGGCTAGAACGATCGCCACGTTA
>CAVRER010000039.1:0-223682 GCA_963720085.1 uncultured Actinomycetota bacterium | reverse complement strand
GTGAACGAAACGGCCGCGGGAAAACATCCGTTTGAGCAGGAAGTGCTCCATCCGTTGACGGTGCGCGCTCACGACGATGCCATCCTCGACTGGTGAGGGATGCATGATCCCTTTGCACTACTCGCACAATGCTGTCGGCGCCGGCCGCTAAATGCGCTGCAGTCGGGAAAAGGCGCTCGCACGCCTGGACGGAAGTCCTCGAAGCGGAGCTGAGTATCCTTCGAAAGTGTGCCGATAATGTGAGACATCTGACACTTTCCATCTTAAGGCTTTATTGATCCAAAGCGGGTCTGGCGCGGCTTGGAATTAGTTTTTATCACTACCCGAGCAGCCTTCTACTGCGGCGACGGTCTCTGTAAAGCCTCTGTGGACGCCTCTCCACTTTGCACGGGTCCTCCGTTGATTCGAGGTTCGCCGGGTTCGGATACTTCCAGTCTGCCGGATTCGATGGCGGTCTGAAGTCGTTAGTGTTGAAGACTCGCCACTGCTCACCGGGTGGCTTTACAGAAAGCACCAGCGCCACGTGCATGCCGATGACCGCGTTCGAGGTCGAGGCACGGAGCCCTGCGGTGACGCACACGGTGAGCATGCGGAAGGTCGAGGACTGGCTTCGGTCGTCGGCGAAGAGTCCGGCGGATCGGATTATGAAGGAGCGGTTGAAGGGGATGATGGCGTCCTGAAGGGGACAACTAAACGGGACGCCGTCACCACCAACGGCAGCAGGGGGAAGAACCTGCCGGACGGGCGCTAGTGAGACGGCAAAACGGGACCGCGCAAGCTGCGTATTTATTGGGTTTGATTTTCGTCCCGAAACTTACCCGTTTCGAGACATTTCCGATAGAATGGGTGCCGCGCCCGGCAGCGAGTCCTTCCGTCCCAAGGGTGATACGATTACGAGATGGTTGCGATTCTCTTTGTAGCCTCGGCGATGGCGCTTCTTCTGCACCTTGCGATTGCGATCATTTTGGTGCGCAGGTTCCTACTGACGCGGGAAGTCGGATTTCTATGGCTCGGTGGAGCAGTGGTAATTTGGCCTCTCATATCGAGCGTGCTTGAGGCAGGGAAGCGTGTTCTTGTTGATCGCATTGTGCGGCACGAATGGGTGTCGTTTTATCCGTTCACTTTGGTTGAGCGTGGACAAATATCACTTGGCGAAGTGATGACATCACTGGCTTTGCTTCAGCAACTGATCGGGGTCTGCCTCTTGTTGGTTGCGGTGTTTTATCTGTCGAAAATCAAAAACAGCAGCCTCCATCCGGCAGGCTAACTCAGTTATCAATCGGTCTTTCCGCGTGAAGTCAAGGTTTCAAAACTTATCCTTTGTGAGATGGCCCGCCGTTCAGAAGATCGGCTTCAGGCCCATCCGGCCGTACGCGATGAACGCCATGAGGAGACCCAGCACGCCGCTTAAGAGGATGGGCGTGATCTCGCCGTACTTGGCGTGTACCCAGACGAACACGAGGCTCTCGATCATCAGGACCGTGGCGGCCACCACCGTGAGCGCCGGATGCCAGTTGAAGGCGGCGGGGACGATCAACCCGACCGTGCAGACGAGTTCGAGGATGCCGAGAGCCATCCAGGCTTGCCGCGGCAGCGCACCAAAGGACTTGACCCCCTCGCTTATCTTGTCGAACGTGAAAACCTTCATGACGCCCGACGCGCCGTACGCGAGCGCGGCGAGGGCCTGCAGGATCCACAATAAGATGTTCATCAATTGCCTACTCCCAGTTTTCGCGTCGCCGCGCGCAGGGCGGTTTCTCCGCGCGTCATTTATTCGCCCACGAGTCGCGCTGGCGTCCGCCGCGGGAGGGCCGGTATTGTGTGCAAACCTCAGCCACGGCGCGCTTCAGTGCGACTGTTGTTTTGGTAGATCATGCAGACGAACGCTGCCATTCCGTAGACAATGAGGCCGCCCACGTCATACTGCCCGTGTAGCAAATGTACAGCTATGGCGATAGCAAAGATAAAAAGAAGGGCGTATCCGCCAAACACCGTGGTTGCCGGCACCAGGAACAGGAGCGCGGCTAGCGATTCGCTTCCGCCGAACACCCAGGGGAACCATAACGGAAAAACGGTCTCGCCAAGTCGGTGAGGGGAGGAGAGCGCGAAATGAGCCGACTGCAAGAAGACGACGAGGCCCAGCACCCATCGCAAAGCGCCGACGGCGGTGTCCGAGAGTTCGCGGGTTCATTTAGCAGCGTCTCTTTCCATGAGCTTGGCGCGCGAACTTGAGATAAATAATGGCAATAGGTAGTGTTCACACCTCAGATAGCCTGGCGACGACAGATTATTTTGTCCATCGCTGGATTGAATCATGAGGCTAAAATATGATCAAGGTCATTTTTTAGGACGTCGGGAAATTCCTTATCCAGCGGGATTCGACGAGCGACCGTTCTCCGATTTCCAACCGCCCAGCCGGAATGAACGTCTTGGCGTAGAGCCGATTGATCCGCGGCTGGATAAACCAAATGCCGATAGGGTAAAACCACAGCAGAAAAAACATCCCTGCATATTCGTTGAAAGTCGCGTTCTTGCCGGTTTCCGCACTTACCAAGCTTTTTGACACGAAATAAAAATTGTAGAACATGCAGAAAGCGGCGAGGAGCAGCCGCGGAATGATCACCGCAACCGCAATTGGGCTGACACTCTGAAAAAGCGCGATGAACCCGAGGACGTAGATCGATGTGAAGATGACGGTAAAGGAAAAGAAATGGATCCTTGACCGGAGTGTCGGCGGTATCAGCGAATTCAAGAACGATCCCATCGACCACAGCCAGAGCAGATAGCACAGCGCCGATACCGCGGTCACGATTTCCACCACCACAAACGCTTCCGCAGGATCCTCCGGCGATTTCGGGCCTGATGCGACGTAACCCAGCATGGGCAATTCCCCAATCACGAAGACCGCAACGAATAAAAGGAAAAGTTGCCAGTGTTTGGCTCGCACGAACAGATTGCGGATCCAGTCCATATTTCCTCGTACGTCAGCATGGTGTCACGCGCAACCGGGCTCTCCACAGACTCTCGGAAATAACCAAACAATTGTCAACAAACAATGGGTCCTGCGATACGCCAATTGCGACAGATGAATTTCTCTGCGCTGCAGCGGCCAGGTAAGCGTGCTGCTCCACACGGCGATCGCTTTGGCGGTCAACGGGTTGTCACCGGTGATCATCACCGTTCGGATGCCCATCGTGCGCATCTCGTCGAAGCGGTCACGCATGCCGTGCTTGACCACGTCCTTGAGGTGGATGACGCCGAGCACGTCGGCCTTCTTGCCGGCTTCGCCGTTGTGCCGTTGGTGACCACGCCAACCACCAGCGGGGTTGCCGCCGGCGGCCGAGATGCCGTCGACGATGTCGCCGAGCAGGTTGGGAATGGTGCCGCCCTGGTCGCGGATCCAGTTGGCGACCGAGCTGGCCGCGCCTTTGCGCAGCTGTCGTCCGTCGAGGTCGACGCCCGACATCCGCGTCGTCGCGGTGAACTCGACCCAGTGAGCGTTGGCTGAGCTCGCCCGGTGAGCGCTCCCGCAGCCCGTAGGTCTGCTTGGCGTAGACGACGATCGAGCGGCCCTCCGGGGTTTCGTCGGCCAGGCTGGACAGCTGAGCGGCGTCCGCCAGCTCCTCGGACGTAACGCCGGTGACCGGGATGAATTCCGATGCCTCCCGGTTGCCCAGGGTGATCGTGCCGGTCTTGTCCAGCAGCAACGTGTTGACGTCGCCGGCGGCCTCGACCGCGCGGCCCGACATGGCCAGCACGTTGCGCTGTACCAGCCGGTCCATGCCGGCGATACCGATCGCCGACAGCAACGCGCCGATCGTGGTGGGGATCAGGCACACCAGCAGCGCCACCAGGACGACGCCGGTGACGCCGTTGTTGGTGAGGGCCGACGTGTCTGCCACCCCGGGGTTGTTGATCTTGGAGTAAATCGCCAGCGGCTGCAGCGTCGCCACCGCGAACACGAAGATGATCGTCAACGCCGCGAGCAGAATGTTCAGCGCGATCTCGTTCGGTGTCTTCTGCCGGTTGGCGCCCTCGACCAGCGCGATCATCCGGTCGATGAAGCTTTTGCCGGGCTCCTGGGTGATCTTGACGACGATGCGGTCCGAGAGCACCGTGGTGCCGCCGGTGACCGCGGAGCGGTCGCCGCCGGACTCCCGGATCACCGGTGCTGATTCGCCGGTGATGGCCGATTCGTTAACCGAGGCGATGCCTTCCACGATGTCGCCGTCGCCGGGGATGATTTCGCCCGCCTCGACGACGACGATGTCGCCTTTTTGCAGTTCCGGCGCCCGGACGTCTTCCTCGGTGCCGGGCTTCTCGGGTGACCAGCCCTGTAAGCCGGCGTGCGATGGTGTCGGCCTTCGATTTGCGCAAGGTGTCGGCCTGGGCCTTGCCCCGCCCTTCGGCGACAGCCTCGGCAAGGTTGCCGAAAACCACTGTCAGCCAGAGCCAGAACACGATCGAGCCAGCCGAACCACGACGAGTCGCGGACCGTCAGCACGGTCGACCAGACAGCGCCGATCTCGACGATGAACATCACCGGGTTGCGCCACAGCGTGCGCGGGTCGAGCTTGCGCAACGCGTCGGGCAGCGATTTGGCCAGCAATCTGGGGTCGAGCAGTCCGCCCTGGACCCGCCCGCCCGGCGCGTGGCCGCCGTGGTGGTGCGCTGGATGATCGCGGAACGGACTTTGGGTGCCGTAGACGTTGTCATTTCAGTGGATTCCTTCAGCGAGGGGCCCGAGCGCCAGCGCGGGCAGGAAGGTCAGGGCGACACAGAATGACCGTCACCGCCGCGACCAGGCCGACGAACTGCGGACGGTGGGTGGGCAGGGTGCCGGGGGACTGCGGCGTATGGCCTTGGCGGGCAAGCGATCCGGCCAGCGCGAGCACCAGGATCATCGGCAGGAACCTGGCGATGACCATCGCCAGGCCCAGTGCGGTGTTGTACCACACGGTGTTCGCCGACAGGCCCGGCGAAAGCCGAGCCGTTGTTGTTGGACGCGGAGGTGAACGCATAGAGCACTTCGGACAGGCCGTGTGGTCCGGTGTTGGCCATGCCGGCGCGCTCGGCCGGCAGCCCCATCGCGATGGCGGTACCGAGCAGCACGAGCAGCTCGGTCACCGGGAAATAGCTAGCCGCCAGCTTCATTTCGCGGGGCCTGATCTTCTTGCCGAGGTATTCCGGGGTGCGGCCGACCATCAGCCCGGCGATGAACACCGTGAGGACCGCCAGGATCAGCATGCCGTACAGGCCCGAGCCGACGCCGCCGGGCGCCACCTCACCGATCTGCATGTTGAACAACTCGATCAGGCCGCCCAGGCTGGTGTACGAGTCGTGTGCCGAGTCGACGGCGCCGGTCGAGGTCAGCGTGGTCGACGCGGCGAACACCGAGGAGTCGGGAACACCGAAGCGTTGCTCGACGCCTTCCATGGCCGTCCCGACCGCAGTCGGCACCGTGCCGTGGTGTTGCAGCTGCATCCACATCGTGATCGTCCAGCTGAACGCGGCGAGGACACGCCATGACCGCCGCGATCGCGTAGCCCTGCTTCTTGCTGTCGACCATGCGGCCGAAGGTGCGCGGCAGCGAGAAGCTGATGGCCAGCAGCAGGAAGATCTCGACCCAGTTGGTCCACCTGTTCGGATTCTCGAACGGGTGCGCGGAGTTGGCGTTGTAGAAGCCGCCGCCGTTGGTGCCGAGTTCCTTGATGGCTTCCTGGCTGGCGACCGGTCCTCCGGTGATGGTCTGCTGCGCACCGCTCAACGTGGTCACCACCTGGTCGTGCAGGTGGAAGTTCTGGATCGCACCGCCGGCGATGCAGCACGATGCGCGCGCGATGAACGAGAGCGGCAGCAGGATGCGCAGCGTGCCGCGGACCAGATCCACCCAGAAGTTGCCCAGCTCGTTGGTCCTGATCCGGGCGAAGCCGCGAACCAGGGCGATCGCGACGGCCATGCCCACCGCGGCGGAGACGAAGTTCTGCACGGTCAAGCCGGCCATCTGCACCAGGTGGCCCTGCGTCGACTCACCCGAGTACGCCTGCCAGTTGGTGTTCGTCACGAAGCTGATCGCGGTGTTCCAGGCCAGCGCCGGGGTCATCGGGGTCGCCGGATTATGCAGGTGCAGCGGCAACTTGCCCTGCACCAACTGGAAGAAGAACAGGAACAGCACGCTCACCGCCGAGAACGCCAGCACGCTGCGGGCGTAGGCGTACCAAGGCTGTTGGGCTTTGGGGTCGGCGCCGATGACGCGGTAGACGACCTTCTCGACCCGCCAGTCCCGCGGCGAGGTGTAGACGCGGTACATGTAGTCGCCCAGCGGCACGTGTATCGCGACCAATGCCAGCACGAGCAGAGCGAGGAATGCGATCCCCGCAAAAGAAGTGCTCACCTAAAACCTTTCCGGAAAGAACAAGGCCGCGACGAGGTAGACCGCCAATACTGCCGAGAGCGCGAGGCCGATGATGTTGTCGTAGCTCATGCGCGCCGCTCCTTCTCGTCGCCGGCGCGGCTCACAGCTTTTCGACCAGCTTTTGCACAAGGCCGAGGACGGCGAACACCGCCACCGTCAGCAGGACGTAGGCAACCACGTACATCGTTTCTCCGTTCGTCACAACCGGTCAGGTCGATCGGCGATCGAGTCTTGGTACCGGCATGCAATTTAGCCCTCCGCGAGGAGGTCTGGGAAGAAGTTAAGCGCCTTATGGGCGGTAAACCCTCATCTCTAACGCTTTCTTAACGACATGCCTGCACAGTCGAGTTTGCGGAGCACGGCTGCGGCAGCGCCCTGCAGGTCCGATTGTCAGAGATCAGCATTGATTCCGGCCGACACGACCAAACCTGACCGCTTTGCTACGCGCGCTGTGACTTAGCCTACTCAAACCAGTGGAAGCCGCACCCGGAAAACGGTTTGGCCGTCGGCGGATTCGGCGGTCACCGAGCCGTGGTGAGCTTTGACGATCGAATCGACAATGGCCAGGCCGAGCCCGTTTCCGGATCCGTCGTGCGGGGCGTTCTTCGCGCGCACGAATCGATCGAAGAGATGCGGGAGCAGCTCAGGATCGATGTCGGGCCCGTCGTCGGCCACCGTCAACTCGGCGAAGGACGCGTCGCTTGCCGACCGATGGCAGGCGATGCCCGTCGTCACCGTGACCCCGGGCGGGGTATGGACCCAGCCGTTGGCCAGCAGATTGCTGACCAGTTGATGGAGTCGGTCGGGGTCGCCGCGTACCCAGACCGGCTCGTCCGGCAGATCCTTGGCCCACTGGTGATCGGGCGCCGCCACCGCCGCATCGTTGACCGCGTTGAGGACGATATCGCCCAGGTCGACGTCCTCGGTGCGCAGATCTTCGCCCTCGCCCAATCGAGACAGCAGCAGTAGCTCGTCGACGAGCGAGGTCATCCGCCGGGCTTCCGACTCGATGCGGGCCAGCGCGTATTCCGTGGTCGGGGGTAGCGCGGCGCTGTCTTGGCGGGTGAGCTCGGAGTAGCCCTGGATCGCTGCCAGGGGAGTCCGCAGTTCGTGGCTGGCGTCGGTGATGAATTGCCGCATGCGCCGGTCGGATTCGGCCCGGTGCGTCAGCGCGCCGTCGACGTTGTCCAGCAAGCGGTTCAAGGTGTGCCCGACGATCCCCACCTCGTTGTCCGGATCGGTGTCATCCGGTTGCACCCTGGCGGTGATGCGATGTTCGTCGCCGGTGAGCCGCGTGCCGGCGACCTCTGCGGCGGTCGCGGCGACGCGGCGTAACGGGCGCAGCGCATAGCCCACCACCAACGCCGTCAGCCCCGCCGTCACCAACAGTGCTGCAATGGAAAGCACTGTGGCACTGACGATTCGGCGGGCTATGGTCTTATTCGCCAGGTTCAGCGAAACCCCGACGAAGAGTTGGTCATCGGGGCCGGCGCTTTGGCTGCTCACCCGGTATGAACCAAGGCTGCCCAGTGTCACCGTGCGTAGCTGGCCGTCGCGCCTGGGCTGTGCCTTGATGGCGGCGATGACATCGGGCGTGGCCGGGCGCGGGTCGTCTTCGTAGAAGACCGCCGAGCCGATCACATCGCCGTGGTGGATCACGGCGATGACGTTGCCCGCGTTCTGTCCGGTGAAGCCCAACATCGCGTGCTCGAGCATCGCCGCGATGGCCCGACTCGCCGTGTTGGTATCTGGTGTACGAATGGGTCAGCGCGTCAAGCGATTCGTCGACTTCCGCGTCGTTGAGGGTGTTGACGTAAGTTCGCAGGCTCACCACGGAGACGATGCCGACCACCAGCACCACGACCGTGACCACTGCCGAGACGCCCACGACCAGTTGACGGCGCAACGTGCGCGGCCGCCACCACGGAGCGGTTGCGGCGCGGTCATTTCACTGCCATCTCGGCGCTATGCCGGCGGGCGGAGCATGTACCCGACACCGCGCACGGTGTGGATCATCGGCTCTCTGCCGGCGTCGATCTTCTTCCGCAGATACGAGATGTACAGATCGACAATGCTGGTGCGTCCGGCGAAGTCGTAATTCCATACGCGGTCCAGGATCTCGGTGCGGGTCAGTGCCCGGCGCGGATTACGCATCAGGAAGCGCAGCAGTTCGAACTCGGTTGAGGACAGCGAAATCGGTGTGCCCGCGCGCGATACTTCGTGGCTCGCGCCGTCGAGCGTGAGATCGCCGACCGTGAGTCCCTCCTCCGCCGGCGGAGCCAGGTGGTTGGAACGGCGAAGCAGTCCGCGCAACCGGGCGACCAACTCCTCCAGGCTGAACGGCTTGGTCATGTAGTCGTCGGCGCCTGCGGTCAAGCCGGTCACCCGGTCCATCACCGAGTCCCGCGCGGTCAGGAACAGGGTGGGCGTATAGGGCCCTGATTCGCGGATCCGCTGCAGGATCTGCAGACCGTCGACGTCGGGAAGCATGATGTCGAGGACGAGCACGTCGGGTTCGACATCGTCGAACTTGCTGACCGCTTCCCGGCCGTTGTGTGCGACCTCGACCGTCCAGCCTTCGTAGTGCAACGCCATCTTGACCAGATTGGTCAGGGCCGGTTCGTCGTCGACCAGCAAAACCCGGATCGGGGAACCGTCGTCCCGGCTGATCCGGGGCAGCTGACCCGAGGATGGCCTGACGTGGCCGCTGCTCACGCGCGGAAGCCGACATAACCGCCATGCTCACCGATTCTTCCTGCCGCACACGTCGTTGTCACGAAGCTCATATCTTTCCGGTGCTCACCAAGTGTTGGCTGCTCCAGCGCCACAATGTCATCGCCGCGCGTCATCTCACGGCAGACCGGTCTGCGCAACCAACGCCGCCTCGTTCTCGCGGTTGATCCCGCTTCCGATGAGTGCGCACCAGTCATGCCTCGCCCGGCGAGCGCTATGAAGATCGGGTACCGTACCTGGCAATTCGGGACTGCGGGAGGGCAATGACGGTCGCTGACCCGATCATTGTCGTGCTCGGCCCCTGGTGCGGCGGCACGTCTGCCGTCGCTAAAGTGCCTTCATCATCTTGGGGTATTGATGGGCACACGATTTGATGTGGGTGTTCGCGAACTGGACGACACCTGGGAGGACACGGATCTCAGCCTGTTGTGCCGCAGGGCTTTTAGCGAGCCTGGTGGTCAGCTGTTAATGGATGCTCATACCTTGAGAGTGAAACTTCGAGATTGGGCCGTCAATCATCGCCGTGCCGCCCGCATCGCGGAACGTCGGCCCGGTGTGAAGCACCCCGCTCTTTGCATCGCGGTGGACCACATCCGGGAAGCCTGGGGTCCGTTGGTGCCGGTCGTGGTAGACCGACCCGCAGCCAACGTTGTGGCGTCGCTGAATCGACTTGGATGGTGGACGGACGAAAAGGAGCGGGCTGAGTCGACGGCTCACTTGATCGCCGCCCGCGACCTCGCGCTGGCCGGCGTAGCGACCGTGCGGGTCGATTTCGAGGAACTTCGCTCTGCGCCCGCCACTGTGATCCGCCGTCTCGCCGGCGAGTTGGGCCTCGAGATAACCGACGCTCAATTTGAGGCGGCCGTTAGCAGTGTGGTGCCCGCAGCTGACGTCCCCCGAGACGTCGATCCCCACCAGCGGCTCATCGAGCGTTTCCTGGCGGAAGCGGAAAGCAACCCCGACGATCCACTACCCGTGCATATGTTGGCGCAGCTCTATTTCAATATTCAAGACTTCGCCAACGCACGCAGATACTCTGAACGGCTGATCGAGATCGGGGCCGACGACGAGAACATCTTCTTGGCGATTCTCCGGATCGCGCAGTCGATGGACAAACTCGACACACCGTGGCTCGACGTCCAGGACGTGTACATGCGAGCCTGGGAGTTTCGACCGACCCGCGCCGAACCCTTCTATGGCATCGCCCGGCACTACAGCGCCGCAAAACGCTACCGGCTCGGCTACCTATTCGCTGAACGCGCCGCCCAAATCCCCCTTCCCGCGGATGACATGGTTGTTCACGACCCAGCTATCTACGCCTGGCGCGCCATCGACGAGCAGGCGGTGTGCGCATCCGGGATCGGCAAGCATCCCGAGGCGTTCAACCTGTGCCGGCGCCTGCTGGGCCGCCCCGACATCCCCGACGATGACCGAAACAGGATTGCGGCCAACCGCGACGTGTCGGTTCCGGCCATGCTCGAAGCGACCTCGTTGTACCCAGAAACGTTGGTGCGCAACGTTATCGACGGACCACGCGACGCCGACGTTACCGTCAGCATGATCGCCGGACCGAACTGGCCCGCCACCGCAGCCACAATGAATTCATTTCTGCACTGCTGCACTGACGTGGCAAAGGTCGGACGCTTCCTTGTGTTCGACCACGGCCAAACACCCGGAGACCGCACGATCCTGCGTCAGCGCTACGCGTTCCTCGAGTTTGTCGAGTGCGCCGACGGGGCCGAGCTTCGCGAGCACATCCGCGGACGCTACTGGCTGGACCTGGACCAAGGCTGGCGGTTCTTCGCCCCCGACAACTACATCACCCGGCTCACCGCGATCCTCGACGCCGAACCTGAGGTGTTCCAAGTGGGAATCAACCTTGCCGACGCGACCAGCCTCAGCGGCGTCAGCGCCCCCGAGACGACGGTGCGCCGGACACCGGATGGCGGCCGCTACGTCCTGACCGGCGTGATGGCCGACGGTCCGGCGATGTACGACACCGGGCGACTGGATCAGGCCGGCAGCCTTGACGTTGCCGCAACTCTCGACGAAGTCCTGTGCATCAACTGCGCTGATTAGAGCCTCGGCGGCCAGATATCGTTGCGTGGCAATGACTTTAGTGCCACGCCAACTGTCTCGATGTCGAGCTGGAAGGTGTGCTGCACCGAATTGGACGGTGCCCCGAGCAGTTCCCGAATGTCGCCAGTGGCTAAATAGCGGTAGCAAAGGTTGTGGCCCGCACACCGGTTGGTGTGCGGGCCACGGTGGCGTGCGGGGTTAGGCCCAGCTGCCGCCGACGGCGGTGTCGGTGGAGTTCATGTTGTTGCCGGCGGTCTGCACCTTCTGGCCGTGGCTGGTTGGCCTGCTCGTAGATGATCTGGAAGTTGCGACCCAACTGGGTGATGAACTCCTGGCAGGCCACCGAACCCGAGCCGCCCCAGAAGTCACCGGCGGCCAGCACATCGCGCACGATGGACTGGTGCTCGGCCTCCAGGGAGGCGGCCTGGGAGCGGATCATCGCGCCGTGGGCATCCACGTCGCCGAACTGGTAACTGATCGACATTGCTGTTCTCCTAAAAGTCTTCGGTGCTGGGCTAGCTGGACAGGATCTGCTGGGAGGCCTGCTCTTGGCTGTTCGTAGTTGTTGGCGTCGCGGATCAGTCCGTCGCGCACTCCGTGCAGCATGTTGACGATGTTGCGGAAGGCCTGATTCATCTGGCCCATGGTGTCGTAGGACGTCATCTGGGCTGTGCCGCTCCAGCCGGCGCCGGCGATGTTTTGGCTTGATGCCCACATCTTGCGGGCCTCGTCCTCCACCGTCTGGGCGTGCACATCGAAACGGCCCGCCATCGACCGCATCTCGTGCGGGTCAGTCATAAAACGCGTAGGCATATCTCGTCTCCTTATCGTGAAGTGGTCGAACTGGTCGAGATTGATGACTCGTCTCAGGTAGGCGGCATCGCCTCCCTGTTCGTCATCAGACGAACACCTGCTTGGGCATGACCTTGGGCTTGACGCCGTAGCGCGGGCCGGCCATGCCATAACCGGACTTGCCGCCGGCGGTGGCCATTCCGGGCATGATGCCGCCCGGCGCACCTCCCGCGCCGGCGCCCTCGTCGACGGGCGCGGTCCAGCCGCTGCCCGCCAACGTGGCGTCGGTGACGGCGGTCGGGGCGGCAGCCGACCATCCGGCCGGCACCGACAGCCCGCCGACCGAGGACGCCTCGCCCATACCCGCCAGCGTCGCGCCGCCGATGCCGCCGACCGGTGCCGAAGCGCCCGCCAGCGTCGTACCGAAGCCCAACCCGGCGCCCAGCGGGGTGGCATCGCTGATGAGGACGCCGAACGGGGCACCGGCGAGGAAGTGACCGAGCAGCGGCAGGGTCGCCGTCATCATGGCGATGTTCCATGCCAGCGTGACACCGATGTTGTAGATGACGTTCTCCACGATCGGTTGGCCGATCAAACCGTTGAGGGCTGACAAGACGCTCATGGGGGTGTCCACCGCCGCCGGCTGGGCCGCCGCACTTGCTGCGTTCTGCAGGCCGCTCACGGCCTGGTTCTGCGCCGCCGAGGCCCCGTTGGTGCCTGCGGCGTTGCTGACAGCGGAAGCTTGCGCTCCCTGCGCGCCCGGGGTGGTGTTTTCGGTCGGGTCGG
Source organism: uncultured Actinomycetota bacterium (assembly GCA_963720085.1). GTDB lineage: Bacteria > Actinomycetota > Actinomycetes > Mycobacteriales > Mycobacteriaceae > Mycobacterium. The sequence continues at coordinate 210,877 of CAVRER010000039.1, read as the reverse complement.
TCAACGGTGTCAGCGCCGAGGAGGATGCCTCTGCCGAAGCGGCGTAGGTGTATAAGGCGGTGGCGTCCTGCGCCCAGAACTCAGCGTAGAGGGCCTCGTTGGCCAGGATCGCCGGAGTGTTGATGCCCAGGACGTTGGTCGCGACCAACGCCGCCAGCTGCGCCCGGTTCGCGGCGACGACCGCCGGAGGGATCGTGGCGGCATAGGCCGCTTCGAAGGCCGCAGCCGATGACGTGGCTGCTGCAGCCGCTTCTTGCAGTTGTCCCGAGGTGGTGGTCAGCCATTCGATGTAGGTCTGGGCCGATGCGGCCATCGCCGTTGACGACGGCCCCGTCCACTGTGAGCCGAGCGAGGAGATCACCGACTCGTACTGAGCCGCGTTGGAGGCCAACTCTGTGCCGAGGTTGCTGAACGATGCGGCGGCAGCCATCATCGGTCCCGCCCCGGCGCCGGAGTACACGAGTCCGGAGTTGATCTCTGGGGGTCGCGCTGCGAAGTCGAAAGTCATCTGTCTACATCCCGTCTTGATAGTGATCCGGATTGCGATTGAGGTTTAACGGGCCATCGTTGGCCGCCTGGATTCCTAGGTGGCCGTCGGCTTCGGAATAGGTGGCATGACCTTCGGCTTGACGCCGTAGCGCGGGGCGCCGAAGCTCGAGCCGCCGCGACCGCCGTTGGCGACCGCGGGCATGCCGGCGATGCCGGGTCCCATCCCGCCGGTGGACGGCGCGGGGGTGGTCCAGCTCTGCGAGGCCAACGTGACGGGCGTGCTCGCCGCCGGGATTCCGGCTCCGCCGGCCCAGCTGGGCGGCACCGACAGCGGGCCGATTGACGATCCGGAGCCGGCCGCGGCCAAGACCGGCGCAGCGCCCAACCCGCCGGCTCCACCGACAGCGCCTGCCGGACCCACATCTCCGGCCAGGCCCATTCCCAGGCCCCCGAGGTCGGCGGAAGCGGTTGAGGGACCGGCCAGCGCGGTAAGCATACCGCCGCCGCCCATGCCGATCATGTCCGAGTAGGCCGAGGCGAAGTTACCCACCTCGTCCAGTGGCACCTGGACCATGGAGCTGTTCAAGCCGCCAAAGCCAGTTCCAAAACCGTTGGAGAGGAAGGCCGTAATGCCAGTGATTAGGTCGGTGATAGAAGTGACTGCCGCGGGGCTGGCGGCCGCGGTCGACGCCGCGGACTGCGCCGAGTTCCCGGCCGAGTTAGCGGCGGTGCCGGCTTGGTTGGCCGCCTCGGTGTCTTGGTAGGAGCCCGAGGATTGCTGCAGGAGTTGGTTGAACTGTTGCTGGATTGCCTGCGCTTGGGCGCTGACCGTCTGGTAGAGCTGGCCGTAGGTGGAGAACACGCCGCTCTGCAGGATCGACACCTCGTCGCTGCCCGCAGGCGCGATGGCCGTGGTCGACGCCGCGGCGCCGGTGCTCTCGGCAGCAAACGAGTTAGCGACGCCCTCGAGCTGGGTCGCGGCTTCGGAGATCGCGGCGGGCGCGGTATTCACGTATGACATGTATTTCTCCTGGGTGGCAAGAGGCCGACCCCGTCGGAGGAGGTCGGCCATGATGGTCACTGTCAGTGTGTGCTGGCATCCGGCAGCGGTTCCACGGGGTCTACCTTCGCGTAACCTGAGCGGGAGCGCATACCCCGTTAATGGCTTCTTAACGTGGAGTCGGAACTTTTAACACACGGCTTCTACCGACCTGCTGCTTCGGTGCCTGACCGGGTCTCCATCAGGTCTTCGAGGTCGACGCGCTACATTCGTCGCTGGCCCCCATAGCCCAATCGGCAGAGGCAACGGACTTAAAATCCGCCAAGTGTGGGTTCGAGTCCCACTGGGGGCACGGGATAACCACAGGTCAGCGGGTTGTATGGGTGTTAAGTTGTCAGATTCCACCGCCCTCGGTGTCACACGCTGTCACAAGTGCCCAAAAACTGCTGCGTCTCACCCGAGCACACCCGAGTCTTGGGGCTTCCGAAAGATGACGATGGCACAGTGCCGCCCCTGGGCGCCGTAAAACTTACGGGATATTAGCGGGTGGTCGAGGACGGCCAGGCGTCGACAACTCAGGATTAGCTCAGGCAAATCTCAGGCGGTGAGGTCCGGGGACGGCGACCGGATTATGCCTCCGCGGTCGTCCGCTGGAAGCTGTTGCCGGCCGCCGTCAGGGCGTCATTCTGAGAGTGGGCATAGACGGCCATCGTGAATGCGGCCGAGGAATGGCCGAGCCACGCGGCGATCACCGCGATCGGTACGCCTCGCAAATGCATGAGCGTGCCGCAGGTGTGACGGGCGTCGTGGAGCCGAACCCGTGCGATGCCGAGCCCGTCGAGCATCCGGCCCCATCGGAAATAGAGCAGGTTCGGGTGATACGGCTGGCCGGTCTCGTCGGACGCGACGTGGTCGCCTGACCCGTAGCCGGCGCCGCACGCGAGCCGCTCCCCGAGTTGGCGTTTACGCGCCGCCTTGAGCACCTCGACGACGTCGTCGGGCAGCGGCAGCACCCGGCGGCTGGCTTTCGATTTGGGGGTGCCGGCCAGGATCGTTTTGCCGATGGTGACGCGGTTCTCGGCGATGCGCAGATGCCTCGGCGGCAGTTCCCCGATGGGCTTGTCGGTCAGGTTGACGTTGCACCACCGCAGCCCGGCAATCTCACCCCGTCGCAACCCATAGAGCGCCAGCGTCCACAGGTGCCGGTCGCGGCAATCGCGGTCGAGGATGGCGAACATCTCCTCGGCGGTCAGTGTGCGGAACGTGCGCGGATCACCGGCCACCCGGTCCACCAGCCGCGCCACGTTGCGAACCACGGTGCCCTGCTTGACCTGATCATCTAGCACCGCCGTCGTCAGATACAGCAGGTAGTTGCATGAGCGCGGCGTCCATTTCTTACGGCCATCCGCTTCACCGCGCCGCAACCGGCCAACCAGACTGTCCAGATCGGCCTTCGAGAGCTTCTGGATTTCGAGGTCGCCGAGTTCGTCGCGCAGCGCCGCCAGCTTCGAGCGGTGCCCGGCCAGCGTCGACTCTTTCAGCGAATGTTTCGACGTCAACCAGGCCTCGCACGCCTGATCCACCGTTAACCGGCTGGCGTAGACGTAGGTGCCGGCGGTCACCCCGCCTTGCACCTTGGCCAGTTCGTCGCGTGCCGCGGCCTCGGTGGTGAACCTCCGCCGGATCTGGCGCCGGCGCCCGGTCTCGGGGTCGCGGCCGGCGTCGACCGCCAGCTCGTACCGCAGCATCGTCTTGCTGGTGCGGCGGTCGGTCACCGCAACTTTTTTGATCTGCGGCGGCAACTGCTGACGTTTACTCATCTTCGATCAACCCTTCCCGCTTGGCCTGCGCGATGTAGCGAAGCGCCTGCCGTTCCGACACGGGGCCGAACGCGGCGATCACAGCCGCGAGCCGCCCACCCTCGTGCGCGGCCTGGTGTTTCTCGGCAACCCGACTGAGGAACTCCGGTGTGATGCTATGGCGGCAGCCAGGAGCGCTATCACGGGACCGAGCCATAGCGCTCGGCTGCGCTTCTCGCTAATGGCCTCTGGCTCTTGCTCCTCGGTGTCAGCAGACCATGCGAGTCCCGGCGTCGGTGCGGCACTCGTTCCAATCAGCTCGGTCGCGTGCTCACTTGGCGCAGCAGCTGTGTCGTCGCCGCCAGATGCAGCGGCGGTCGCCGGTTCGGCCTCGGTGTCGTCGTGGTCGGTCAACCGGCCAAATCTCCTTACATGTGATCGGTTGTCAACGTCCCCGCGCCGACCCGAAGCCAGGAGAGCGTAACGAACCACCGCCCAATGATCACCGGACTCATGATGCCCCGGTCGCCAGCCAGTCTGCCGCAGAATTTGCGGCAGCTTCCCGCGACCTTCACCAGACGCTCGTGGTCCGTCCCTAATACGGTTGGCCCCGAACGGAGAGATCGACGGATGAGAGGGGCAACGGTGGGCGCGAACCAAGATGCCTGGGCCGATGACATGGCGCAGGTCAACCGGATGGGAGCGGAGGGCGCTGAACGGCGGCAGGTGATCGTCCTCGCCAGCATTGCCCGCAGCCTGGCGGTCATCGCCGACCACCTGACTGAAGGTTAAGCAGAGCTAGCCACGCCGCGACCGTCGCGACCCCCGCCCGGCGCTGTGCTGGCCGCTGCGGGCCGATTCACCCGCCGCCACGGTGGGACTGACCGCCGGTGGCCAGTGCGACGGCTACGGATCGGGAAATCTGCGCAGGTCAGGGCAGGTCAGGCCATCCCAGCGGGTAGCCCGGAACCCATCGACGCGCACGGAGGTGCGCTGAATCAAGTTGCCGAGCGAGAGTTCCCATCGGACAAGGTCTATCGCCGCGATGACCGCGGGATCGTCGGGGTCGAGTCCCTCATCAAGAACTGTGAGCAAGGCTGGTGATTCGGTGCTGATCTGTTGTCCCTCACCGGCTGCGGTATTCGGGAGTTTCGATCGCCTGCGGCTGCGTGTGTGGTGGTGTTTTGATGTCGATGGTGTTGTGACTGCACACACCGGGCCCGTGGGGGTTGTTGATGATCGGTGAGTACGAGCGTGTCGGGGTGGTGGCGCGTGGTGCACACAGCACGATCTGGAAGGGTTTCGATCCCGGGCTCAAGCGTGAGGTGGCACTCAAGCAGCTGTCGGGGTCGGGCGCCGGCGAGGCGGCTCGCCGCGAGGCCGCCGCCCTGGCCGGGTTGCGGCACCCCAACATCTTGTCGGTGTATGACGTCCTCGAGGACGCCGAGGGTGTGTGGCTGATCGAACAGTGGATCACCGGCGCACCGCTATCGGCGGTGTTGGCCGTGACCGGGAAACTGCGGGGGATCGACGCTTTGGCCTTGATCCATGGTGCGCTGCAGGGTCTGTCGTATGCTCACGGGCGTGATGTGGTCCATGGTGACATCACGCCGGCCAATATTTTGATCGACCAGGCCGGTACACCGATGTTGGTGGATTTCGGTTTGGCGGTCGCCCCGGGTCACCTCAGCCTGGGCGGCACCCCGGGCTACATGGCGCCGGAGGCCGCGGCGGGTCAACCCGTCGACAAGCGGTCCGATGTGTATAGCAGCTGTGTGGTGTTGGCCGAACTGCTCAGAGGTGCGCGACTGTTCACCACCGCGAGCAGCTTGGCCCTGACCCGTGAGCAGGCCAGCGCCGCACCGGGACTCGACGGGATCGAGGCACCGGTGGCCGCGGTGCTGAGTACCGGGTTGCATCCCCGACCCGATGATCGGCCCACCGACGCCGAAACGCTGCTGACCCAACTCGAATCGGCGATCGAGGAAACCCACGGCCGCCGCTGGCTGGCCGCCGCCGGACTGGGCGCCATCGGTTCGACCGCGGCCACCGTCGCCGCCGGAACAACACTGGCCGGCGCCACCGCCACCGCCGGAACCGCCACGGCCGCAACCGCATCCAAGTCCGCCACCTCGATCCTCAGCCGCGGCAAGCTGATCGCCGCGGGCGCAACAGGTGCCGCCGTCATCGCAGTGGCAGCGTTCCTCCTGTTACGCCCCACACCGCCCCACCCGACAGCAGCACAACCATCGACAACCACGACCCCCCCGGCCGGCGCCGCCACGCCCACGACCGTACAAGCGCCCCAACTGGATATCGACGGCACCTACCTGTACTACTATTCCACTGGCTGCGCGGGGGCGGGCACTGGCACCAGCACCATCACCATCACCATCACGACAACACGCTGACCATTGTTCAGGTGCATGCTTTCACCGGCACCCTGAACGCCGACGGATCGTTCACGGTCAGCGATCAGTACGACAACACGCTCCGGGGTGTCTTCGCCACCGAAGGCGGCCGCACCGTCATCCGCGACGGCGTATGGCAAACCCCCCAATGCAGCGGTACCTTCACGGCCACCAAGCAGTGAACGACAACCCAAGATCGCCCCATCTGTGGACGCCCGTTTAGAAGCCCGGGTTAAGCGGAGGGTCCTCGTTCGGTCGCCGCTCCGTTTGGACAGATCGCACAAGGGTGTAGGAATCGCACCTTCCTCGGCCGAGATGTGCGCCACCTTGAGCCGGCTCAATCGATTTGCTTTGGTGTGTATTCCCCGTAGATGCCGCGGTCGTCGCCGGCCAAGATGAGCGCGTGCTGTTCATCGGCCCGGGCGGCGAATCGCGAGCCGTGCAGCATCCCGCGCATCGAGACAGCGCGACACGTACCACACCAGATTGTCTGATTTCCGGACGACACGCCCGGCGGGCTGCTACATTGTCCGATTTCCGGACACGAATTCTCTTGCGTTGCAACACAATACGGACGATACTGGCACGCCATGAGCACCTTGATTGAAGGTTTTAGTTGGTTTGTGCAGCGCCCGGCGCCGGACAGTGATATTTGCGTGTCCGATGTTGTCAGCGAGGATGGCTCTGCGCGCTGGGTCCGGGTCGTCGGCCTGGATCTGCCTGCCGACTATCTGAGCGCGGCTGAGGCCCGCGAGTTGGCCGGCGCGCTGATCGCTGCCGCCGACGAGCTGGCGCCGCCGGGCTGACGGTTGAGCACCTGCGGCGTCTGCCGCAGCTGGCCAGAGGTCACACCCGGGTGAGCGTGAAAAGACGCTCAGCGTGATGCTGGGAGCTGGGAAACAGCGCTCGGCACATAGATACGCTAGAATTCTGTCACAAAATCTGTACAATTTCGGGGGTGGCCGGCGCGTACGAAGTGGAGATCGAGAACTCGGCCGCCAAGGCGGTGCAGCGCCTGCAGCGCCACGACCAGATACGAGTCGTTTCGGTCATGGCCGATCTCGCCGCCGAGCCGCGGCCTACCGGCTGCGCCAAACTGTCCGGCACCCAGTCGGCCTACCGCGTCCGCGTCGGCAACTACCGCATCGTCTACACCGTCGACGACGCCGAGCGTGTGGTCACCGTCACCCGAGTTGGACACCGCAGAGAGGTCTACCGATGAGCAAACTTGTTCCCATCAGCCAAGCGCGCGCCCGCCTGTCGGGGCTAGTGCGTGAGGCCGCCGACTCCGAGGTTGTGCTGATGAACCACGGCCGCCCCGCCGGCATCCTGATCTCCCCCGAACGCTACGAGAGCCTGCTCGACGAACTCGAGGATCTGCGCGACCGGCTCAGTGTGCATGAGCGTGAGCGTGTCACGATGCCGCTATCGAAGCTCGCCGTCGAGCTGGGCATCGCCGACGAGGTGAAGTGCTGAGTGCCTTTTGGCTCGGTGTCACGAGCGTGTCACAACTCGTGCGTGACAGCGACGGACACCGGCGAACGCCAGCGGACAGAAACCGCAGCTAGAGCCATGTTTGCCGAACACCAACGGACACCGGCGGACACCTGTCGGCGGACTTAAAATCCGCCAAGTGTCGGTTCGAGTCCGACTGGGGGCACGGTGGGGCTCGCAACTTGTCTCAGGGTGTCTCAGTCTGCTCTCAGGGGATAAGGAGTGGGTCTGTGGACGGCGTCGTCCACAAAAACCACCATGGTCCCGTTGAGTGCTGATGGCCTCACGCTTTTACGGTTTTTTAACGACCCAACACACGCCCCCGCAGTGGGGGTTGTGGTCAGCTGATCGGGTCGGGCGGTTCATCCAGGTCTGCGTCGCCACGCAGATCGAGTTGCATCCATGCCACGTCGTGCCAGCGGCCGTGTTTCCAGGCGGCACGGCGGTAAAGGCCGACGTCGGTGAACCCGAAGGATCGGTGGAAGCCGTTGCTGGCGTCATTGTGTAGAGTGACGCCGGCGAAGGCCTGCCGGTAGCCGCGTTCGGTGAGTCGGCGCAGCAGGTGCACATACAGCGCGTGTCCTGCGCCGCCGCGTTGCTGGTCGGCGTGAACGTAGATGCCGGTTTCAGTCGACCACTGGAAGCTGGCCAGGCGCTTCAGCGGCTGCCCGTAGGCAAAGCCGATGATCTGGCCGTCGCGCTGCAGGACGAGCCACTCGTGGCTTGCCCGCAGCCCATCGATGCGCGCCGCCATCTCGGCGGTGGTCGGGACGTCGATCTCCCAGCTGATCGCCGTGTTCTCGACGTAGGGGCGGTATATCGCCAGGCATGCGGCGGCGTCCTGGGCCGACGCCGGACGCACTCCGCCGCTCTTTGCTTGCATGCCAGTGATTTTGCAGGCGGATGACTCCCGGGGCGAGACAACGGGCATGCTTGCGGACGGCATATAGTTGCGCGATGGGTGACTGGCTTTCCGAACTTAATGCTGGCGCTGGGCACAACCCTGACAGCGGTGCGCATAGGCCAAAGGTATTCATAGCTACGCCGATGTATGGGGGCGTGGCTACGGGGATTTACGTCGCATCGATGCTTCAGCTACCCGCTACTTTTCTGAGAAATGGGGTTGATGCTGAATACGCTTGCGCGACGAATGAAAGCCTGGTGCCAAATGTCAGGAATTCCTTGACGCATCAATTTTTAGAATCCCAAGCGACGCATTTGATGTGGATCGATGCGGATATCGGGTTCAATGCCATCGATATCATCAGCATGCTCGTAGCCGATAAGGACATTGTGTGTGGGATATATCCTAAGAAGGAAATTGATTGGACGCGGGTGGCGCGGGCGGTCAAGGCAGGTGTCCCGCCGGAAGAGTTACACAACCATGCGGGCCGCTTCGCGGTTAGAACGTTGGAGGGCTCGGCCGACAGTGCCGACACCGACACTGATGAAGTAATTGAGATTGAAGGCGGCGGCACCGGATTCATGTTGGTCAAGCGCGGGGTATTCGAGGTTTTGTCCGACTACGTCGCCGAATACACACCGGGTGTGAAGGTGATCAAGGAGTTTTACGCGACGGAAATCGACCCTGAAACGGGTGGCCTGATAGGGGAGGATATCCGCTTCTGCAGGATGGCACGCAGCCGTGGTTTCAAGATATATGCAGCGCCGTGGGTGCGTTTGGGCCATGCCGGGACATACGTATTCAACCGCCGTTTCGACCTGAACGCGCTGAAGCTCAGCGAGATATCCGCAACGTGATCTCGCCCGGCTAAGAGGCGGCCGCGGTGTGCGCGTGACGCAGATGGGGATGGGCGTCGTGACGGTCGCGGCACAGCGCAGCAACTTCAGCGTCAACGAGTCGAATCATCGATTGGACGAACTCCAGTCGGCCCTTGCCCGGCGGTCGCCACTGTGGGCAAATGCCGATAGCGCAGCAGCACGCATCGAAACGCGGACATCTCCGCGCGCAATACGCGCCGCACGGCCAGCGCGCTACGATCCCGTAGTGGCGACTCAAGGCGCTGCGGGACCAGATCCACGGACGGTATTGGCTGCATCCGAGCCAAGGCTGGCAGTTTTTGCCCTTGAAAATTTACTCATCCGCCTCATCGTGGTGCTCGACGCCGAAGCGCAGGTGTTCCAGCTAGGAATCAACCTCGAAGCGGTCGGGCTCACCGGCATCAACGCACCCGAACAGACGGGCGCCGAACGACCGATGCTGGCCGCTACGTCCTGGGCGAAACAGTGGCCCGAGGCCGTCGACGTTCGACACCGCACGATTGGATCGGACTGGCGGCATGGACTGCGCCAACCGCGATCCCGTCGCAGAAATCGGGCGGTATGCGCCCGCCGCCGGGCTACAGACCGCCAGCCTCGACGAAGTACTCTCCCATCACCCTGTCTGACGCGGTGGTGACACGCGGCCGATTTGCCTGCCTGGCTGTTACCGGTAGGTGATGGGCGCGGGCGCGTGCTTGCCGATATCGCCCGACGTCCATATCCCGCCACTGCAACTTTCGTCGGCGCAACCTCACTCGCGGTGGTGACTACGCGCCCACGCGCCCCAGGCGGCCAGCGTGTTCCAGCAGATCGGCGGCGCTGGCAACGCTTACAGCAGGTTTCGTCATCTGGGCGGCGACCTCACGGGCTCGAGTGATGCATTGCGGATCGAGGATGGAACGCAGGTCTGCGACCAGCGAACCTAGGTTACTGGTCGAGAAGGCCCGCCCTGAGCCGACATTCAGCCGCGTGACGGCATCTGCCCAGATCTGCTGATCGTTGATCGGGTGCCAGAGGATCAACGTGGGTATTCCGGCGCGCATGCCTGCCGCTGTGGTACCGGCGCCCCCTTGATGAACCACCGCGCGGCAAGCCGGAAAGACGGCCGCGTGGTTCACCGCGCCCACAACCTTCACCTGGCCAGAATGCGGGGCATTGGCGAAGTCGCTTGCCCCAGCGCAAATCAACGCCCGCTCGCCTAACCGCGCGCAGGCCACGCTGATCAGGCCGAACGTCTGAGCGGGGTGTGGGAGCCACACGCCGCTGCCAAAGCCGAAGTAGATCGGCGGCGTTCCCTCGGCGATCCAGGACAAGACCTCGTCGTCGGCTTCGGTCGGCAACTCCAGCGTCAGCGCCCCAACGAATGGCCGCCAACCATCTCCGTCCGCCCACTCGGCTGCCAGCCCGGGAAAACAGAGCGCGTCGTAGGCCTGAATCTCTAGGGATCGCGGAGAGGGCCCCGTCGCGTCAGCCAGGCCCAGTGCACGTCGATGAGCATCTTCAGCCTTCTCCATTGTGTCGCCGACCCAGCCGATCTGGCGCGAATGCGCTCCCGGGAAGAAGTGCAGCGTCGCCTGCGGAATGCCGTAATACTCCGCGACGTTGGCGGCCAGCCCCTGCTCGATTCTGCCCGTAATTAGCAGGTCGGCCCCGTTTGCCAGCGCCGTCAGCGTCGTGCCCCACTCCTCCATGGCCCGGGACAGGTACTCCTTCTCGTCTACCACCGCGCTGGCTGCATCCTCGATCATCCGGTTTCGGACGGCCGCGAGCGACTCCGGGCCGAAGGGGACCGCAGCAAGTCCCGCCAACTCAAGGAACCCAACCATCTCGGGCGCGACCGCCATGCACACATCGTGACCTCGGCGCAGCAACTCCCGACCGACGGCGGCGAAAGGTTCGGTGTCGCCGCGAGTTCCGTAGGCGGCGAGTACCACTTTCATCGGCGGAGCCTAACTGACGGAGTCCCTAAACGTTCGATACCGCACGACTGGAGCAAGCAGGCGGTGTGCGGGGCAGCGACGCAGATCCGATCGCCGATCTCGCGCGACGCACATTGGCCGCGGGACTACATGCGGCAGCCTCGACGAGTTGCTGTGCATTGTCGCAGTGTGACAATCGATCTCGAACGCCGCGTGCAGCACGTCAATCGTCTTCGTGCGGCGGGAAGCGCGTCAGGCAATACGTCGTAAGGTCGAGGATCAACGCGTCGCGCTGGGCCTGGCGCGGCAGCCCGCCGACGCTGGCACCTTGAATTGTTCTGAACAGCCGCACGATAGCGAGAGGATTCAGTTGGGTTGCGGCGTCGTCAAAGCTCGCCAGTATCCTCGGGACATCCTCGCCGTCCTGTGCCACCAACGTCATGATCTGCCGGACACGCTCGGTTATCTCGGCTTCAGCTGTCAGCGCACATACAGCCCGGCCGTGCGACTCGATCCGTTGGTACATGTCCAGCAACCCTTGCCCGTATGCCCTCTTGAGGTCACCGACGTAGCGCCGAAGGTCTTCGGGGTCCTGCGGGTTCGGTTGTTCGATTTCTGCTAGGCGCATCGGCATCAGTTCCTCTGGGCGCTCTCCGACCGCTGCCAGGAACCCATTGATGTGGGTCTCTAGGTCGGCGTCGTCCACGTCGGTCCTGCCTACCAGCGCAGCTTCAGGCGGCGCAGGTGCGTCACGCTAGTTGGCTTTTGCACGATGGTCGGGGTGAAACCCGGCTTGAGTTCGAAATCCGGGATTCGGTTCAACCACTCGGTCACAAACGCGTCCATTTCAAGACGAGCCAGGTGCATGCCCAAGCATCTGTGCATGCCGGCGCCGAACGCCCAGTGGCGCTGACGCCGGACCTCTCCGTCGCTACCCCTCGATATCTCTTCGCCGCCGCTTGTTCTGCCCGCGGCTTCCAGGGCCAGCCACACCGAACTGTGCGCCGGGATGACGACGCCGCCGATCTCGACTTTTCTCGTGGTTATGCGCGGAATGGCCGGCCCGGGCGGCTCCAACCTGAAGATTTCCTCGGCGAACGCTGGGATCTGTGCTGGGTCCTCGCGGAGCTGGGCCCGCAATTGCGGGTCGCGCGCGAGATGAAGAAGCGCGAAACCGATTGCCGAGGCCACCATTTCAATGCCTGCGACCGAGAACAACAGAAGAAGGACCGACGCGACTTCGACCGGGGTGAGCGGAAAATTCTGGTCGGCGGCAAGGCGTTCGAGAAGCGGCCAGAGGATACCGGGCGGTCGCTCGGGATCTCTCAGCCCGGCGTCGAAGCTGGTGTTCAGCCACTTGAAGAGTTCGATTTGAGCGTTTCCGGTGGTGTCGCCGATTACTGCGGCCGAAGCCATCGCGGCCGCCCGGGTGTCCTCGGGCGGCAGCCCGCACACCATGAACAGCGCTTGGCTGGCATAGGTGTCGGCGACGCTGACCGCATCGCACTGCCTTCTGTCGGTGACTTTGTCGACCAGTTTCGCGGCCCGGGCACGCAGCTCCGGAGCGAACGGGGCCAACGCTCTAGGACTGAAGAGCGGGTGCAAGACGCTGCCGAAACGGGCATGCTCCTCTCGCGTGCCGCAAGAGAGCGGCACCTGAGGAAGCGGTGCGCCGAACAACTGAATCGCGAAGGTTTTCGGCGGCGACGCAAATGTTTGCGGGTCGAGCAACGCGGCGCGCACGTCGTCGCGGCGGGTGAGATAGTAACCGTGCAGCAGCGGATCGCCGGTTTCAATTTTCACTACCGGGCCCAGCTCGCGAAGGTGGCGCCAGTAGGCGGCGCGGTCTGCCGCGAAGAACGGACTCTCCTTATGGTGCAGCAGTGGCGAACTCACGCTGCCACCTCCGGGCACGTCGTTGTCGTTCATCGCTCTTCTAACCTACAGCCGGGTTGCTTGGATCTCTTGGCGACGCCGGGCCGCGGGACATGGATCACGGCACACCTTGCTCGCGGCGGCTGACGAACCGCGGTCACGATGCCGTCGTCGGCCGGATCCATCTTCGACTGATCGCCGTGTTCTGGATGTGAAGGCAGTAGATCCACATGGAACCAGCGCCGCCTAAAGCCATAGCCGCTTGCCGATGAATGTGACCTTCGCCTCGTTTGCACTATGAGCGGTGAGAAACCCTTAGTTTTGCGCTCATCACCTCCTTGGCGTTCTTCGGTTGGCGCTGACTCAGAAAACAGCTGGCAAAGCCGCTTGCTGTGTTTGCTGTTTGAGAATGAGTCGCACCGATCACATTTATTACTTAAGGACATCTGAGGGAGCGCCGTGACGTGGGCAGCAATCGGTCGTGTCGCCCTAATTTTGGCGCAAATTCGACCGCTAGACTCGGCCGGATGAGGCGCTCAACGCGCCTATCCGAAGGATCTGGGTTGGCGGTCTGCGGAAGCATCCGACCGCGCGAAGCGTTTAACCACCCAGATACCGAACGTCCGCCCACCACGGACCACGAGTAGAGGCTGGTACCACTGTGAGCGATGTGAGCCGTGTGAACGAACCCCGCGAGATCGAAGCAGCCCCGGGTTTCGCCAAAGTCGCCGAAATCGCCATCGAGCGTGGTGCCGTCAGCGGCCTCGCGGTCAGTCCCGACGGCGCCCGGTTGATGGTCACCCACTACCGCGATGACAGCTTCTCGCTGATCGACACCGCGAATTGCGCCGTCGCGCAAACGGTTATCGACATCGACGAGCCCTTCGCCATCGCCATGTCCGAAACGTCGGCGGGCCGCGCCTATGTCAGCAGCGCTTCGGCGGCGTATGACTCGATTCTGGCCTTCGACGCCGATGCCAACCGGGTCGTTGCGAGCTACCCGCTGGCATACAGCGTCACCGACGTGGCGGTCAGCCCGGACGGGCGGCATGTCTACGCCAGCCGGGCCGCAGTCCACGGCGCCGACGTCGCCGTCGTGGACACCTGGACGGGTGACGACGACGCGATCAGCATTGCGACCACCGCCGGCACCACCCCCGAGTGTGTGCGGGTAAGCCCGGACGGCCGCCTACTCTACGTCGCGGCCAATGGCGCATCCACCGCACAGCTTGTGGTGATCGACACGCGGCAGCGCCGCGTGTTGAACACCGTCGAAATCGGTTCGCCTATTCGGGATATCGCGCTCAGCCCGGACGGCGCCACCGCATATGTCGGTAGCTGCGCTCCCGACTTGGGCGCGGTTCTCGACGTCGTGGACATCCGAGACACCCGTACGGCCGCCGTCACCAACACCTACAAGTTTGGCGACATCGCGGGGCTGCTCGCTCAATTGACCGTCAGCCGCGACGGTGAGCGCATATATCTGATCGGCGACCAGAGCGTGACAGTCCTCTCCACCTCGACGCAAGACGTCCTCGGCGGCATCGCGATCGATGGTCAGCCAGCGTGCGCGATCGAAAGCCCGGACGGCAGCCGGCTGTACATTGCCGACTACGCCGGCACGGTCACCGTCCTGGCGATCGCTTCGGCGACCGCGCCGCTCGATGGGCTCACATCCAATGATGAACCGACCGTTGCGCACCAGTGGGCGTTCCCCGACCTGCTGGCACTTGAGCCGACGCTGGCCTAGGGCGTGTGATTCGTACGCGGGAGTGGATGATGGCACATGTCGGCGGGACGCCGCCCGGGTAGCGCGGGTGGCGGAGGATTTTGTCGCCGGGGTCGACGCCAACAGCCAGCCTCCGCCTGCTGTGCGGGGGCTGTCCACGAGGTGATCCGTCATCGCCGATCAGTCGATACGGGTGGCGTGCATCTCCCAAAACGGGGCGTGGACGCGACCGTCGGTCAGCTGCGACTGGAGCAACCGGAACCGCTCCATGACAGGCTTGATCTGCTCGGCCATATCGGGATTGCGCGCGATCATCATGTCGAAGGCTTCCACGCTAATGTTGATCTGATACGTGGTCGGAGCCAGATACGTGATTTCCCAGCCGGCGTCGGGGAACACCTGCCGAAAGTCCTCCTCGGACAATGACCGCGGCGCAGCGTAGCCGTTGATATTGCCGGGGCCGAACTCGAACATGTACAGTCGCGCTCCAGGCTTGGTCGCCCGGTGCAAAGCCCGCGCATACAGCCGTTTCACCTCCATCAAGTCCGAAAAGACGTGGTAGAAGGCGCAGTCGACGACCGTGTTGAAACGGTTCTCCAGACCCTCCAGCTTGATCGCGTCGGCCACCTGGAAGTTCACCGACACTCCGGCTCGCCGCGCATTCTCTCTCGCCCGCTCGATCGCGGTCGGGGAGGAGTCGATGCCAGTCGCCGAGTAGCCCTTTGACGCGTAGAAGATGGCGTGATGGCCCGGGCCGGTACCGGGGTCAAGCACCTCGCCCTTGACCGCCCCGAGCGCGACAAGTTGCTGTACGACCTGCTGCGGGCCGCCGATGTCCCACGGTGTGGCCGCCGGCAAGCCATGCGAGAACTGCTGATCGCCATACATCTTCTCGTAGCGGCTCGGATCGACCGGTGCTGGCTGGCTCATCCTGCAACGATAAAACGTTCGTCGACTGAACGCTCGGTCGAAGGGTTAGCTCAACCGTCAGGGCAGCGAGACGCCTACCAGGCCCAGGCAACATCCCGCCAACGCCATCGATCGGGCGTGGCATGATCGCCACCAGGGCGGCCGCTAGGCGGGCCGGCCCCGGGCAGCAAGCGGCGGAACCATAAGGCGGTCCATCGATGCATAGCACGATGCAGAGCTTTCCATTGACGATCGCCGCCATCCTGCGACACGCGTCGGGCGTCCACGGGGCACGCAGGGTCACCACCGCGACGGGCAGCGGTTACCGCGACTGCACTTACGCCGAAGTCGGTCAGCAGGCAGCGCGGCTGGCGAACGCATTGCGCCGCGTCGGAGTTAGCGGCGACCAGCGAGTCGCCACCTTCATGTGGAACAACACCGAACACCTGACGGCGTATCTGGCCGTGCCGTCGATGGGTGCCGTGTTGCACACGCTGAACATCCGGCTCTTTCCCGAGCAAATCGTGTACGTCGCCAACGAGGCCGAAGACCAGGTCGTGTTGGTCGATCTGTCGCTGGCCAAACTGCTCGCGCCGATTCTGGCCGACCTCGACACCGTGCACACCGTGATCGCGGTCGGAGAAGGCGACCTGGCGGCACTGGAGGAATCGGGCAAGACGGTGCTGCGGTACGCCGACGTGATCGCCGACGAACCAACCGAGTTCGACTGGCCTGACATCGACGAGAACTTCGCGGCCGCAATGTGCTACACCAGCGGCACCACCGGCAACCCCAAAGGCGTGGTGTACAGCCACCGTTCGAGCTATCTGCACACCATGGCTACCTGTACCAGCAACGGCATTGGCGTCGGTTCCAGCGATTGCGTGTTGCCCATCGTGCCGATGTTCCACGCCAACGCGTGGGGCCTGCCGTACGCGGCGTTGATGGCGGGCGCCGATCTGGTGTTGCCCGATTGCCATCTGGACGCCAAGTCGCTGATCGACATGATCGAGAAGCTGCGGCCCACCGTCGCCGGCGCGGTGCCGACCATCTGGAACGACGTGATGCACCATCTGGAAAAGGACCCCAACCACGACGTGTCGTCGCTGCGGGTGGTTGCCTGCGGCGGCTCGGCCGTGCCGGTGTCGCTGATGCGCACCTTCGAGGACAAACACGGCGTCCAGATCCGTCAGCTGTGGGGAATGACCGAAACCTCGCCGATGGCCACCATGGCCTGGCCGCCGCCGGGCACCCCGGAGGATCAGCACTGGACGTTCCGTGCCAGCCAGGGCCAGCCGTTATGCGGTGTGGAAGCCCGGATTGTCGACGACGACGGGCAGGTGCTGCCCAACGACAACGAAGCCGTCGGTGAGGTGGAGGTTCGCGGTCCGTGGATCACCAGTTCCTACTACCGGGGACACGACGAATCGAAATTCGACTCGGGCTGGCTGCGCACCGGCGACGTGGGTCGCATCGACGAACGAGGCTTCATCACGTTGACCGACCGCGCCAAAGACGTGATCAAGTCTGGCGGGGAATGGATTTCGTCGGTCGAGCTGGAGAACTGTCTGGTCGCGCACCCGGACGTGATCGAGGCCGCCGTGGTCGGGGTTCCCGACGAGCGTTGGCAGGAACGGCCGCTTGCCGTCGTCGTCGCCAAAGAAGGCTCCGGGGTGAGCGCCACTGACCTGCGAAACTTCCTGTCCGACAAGGTCGTTCGATGGTGGTTGCCGGAGCGCTGGACGTTCGTCGACGAAGTCCCCCGCACCAGCGTCGGCAAGTACGACAAGAAGACCATCCGGTCCCGGTACGCCGACGACGCCTATCAGGTCAGCGAAGCGCGAGATTAACGGCGGGAAAGGAGCGGCATGAGCCTGCGGGTCGTTCAATGGGCAACCGGGTCGGTCGGCGTGGCGGCGATCAAAGGCGTGCTCGAGCATCCCGAACTGGAACTCGCCGGTTGCTGGGTGCATTCGGAGGCCAAGAGCGGCAAGGACGTCGGCGAGATCATCGGCACACCGGCACTGGGCGTGACCACGACGAACAGTCTCGATGACATTCTCGCGCTCGACGCCGATGCGGTAATCTACGCGCCGTTGCTGCCCAATGCCCACGAAGTCGCGGCACTGCTGCGCTCCGGCAAGAATGTGGTCACCCCTGTCGGCTGGTTCTACCCGGGCGAGCGGGAGGCCGCACCGTTGGAGGTGGCCGCGCAGGCCGGCAACGCGACCTTGCACGGCGCCGGTATCGGGCCCGGTGCAGCAACGGAACTGTTTCCGTTGCTGCTTTCGGTGATGTCCACCGGGGTGACTTTCGTTCGCTCCGAAGAGTTTTCCGACCTGCGGACCTACGGCGCGCCGGATGTGCTGCGTTACGTGATGGGTTTCGGTGGGACGCCGGATAGCGCGTTAACCGGACCGATGCAGAAAATTCTTGACGGCGGATTCATCCAATCGGTGCGGTTGTGCGTCGACCGGTTGGGTTTCGCCGCCGAGCCCGAGATCCGCACGTCGCAGGAGGTCGCGGTCGCGGGCGCGCCGATCGACTCGCCGATCGGGGTGATCGAGCCGGGGCAGGTCGCCGGGCGCCGCTTCCACTGGGAGGCGTTGGTCGGCGATACGGTGGTCGTCCGGATCACGGTGAACTGGTTGATGGGCGAGGAAAACCTGGATCCGCCTTGGTCATTCGGGCCAGCCGGCGAACGCTACGAAATCGAAGTTCGCGGCAACCCGGACGCCTTCATCACGGTCAAGGGCTGGCAGCCGGAAAGCGTGGAGGCCGGTTTGAAAAGCAACCCCGGCATCGTCGCGACCGCGGCGCATTGCGTAAACGCCGTCCCGGCGACCTGCGCGGCCCCGGCCGGCATCCAAAGCTTCTTCGACCTGCCGCTGATTACCGCTCGGGCCGCGCCCGGGCTGTCGCGGTAGCCTGCGGTCATGACAAGCTCCTTGGCTGTCGAACAGTCGCGCCTCATACCTGTCGGCCTCGATGAAGCCTTCGCCGGCACCCTGCCGCGGCCGCTGCCGACGATTTTCAGCCGGTGGTATGGGCCCATCCCGCCGATCAAAGCGGTCAGGGATCAGACCGGCGAATGGGATACGCCCGGGCAGACCAGAGTGCTGGTGATGACCGGTGGGGCAAGCATGCGCGAAGAGCTGACCAGTGTGGACCCGCCGCACGCGTTCGGCTACGCCCTGACCGGGATCACCGGCCCGTTGGCATTGCTGGTCGGACGTGCTGAGGGCCAGTGGGTCTTTACCGCGAGCGGTACCGCGACCACGGTCACTTGGCGCTGGAACATCCATGCCCGGTCGGCGCTCACCGCGCCGCTGCTGCCGGTGTTGGGCCGGGTGTGGAAGGGCTACGCGCGCCGATCGCTGGAAACACTCTCAGCCTTGCTGACGGGCTGAGCATCGCCATGTGCCGACTTTTCGGGTTGCATGCCGGGACCAACGTTGTCACCGCGACGTTTTGGCTGCTGGACGCTCCGGACAACCTCGCCGCCCAGAGCAGGAAAAACCCGGACGGCTCTGGGCTCGGTGTTTTCGACGGCCAGGGTCACCCTCAGGTTCACAAGCAGCCGATCGCGGCCTGGCAGGACGCCGACTTCGCCGCCGAAGCGCATGAGATGACCGGCACCACCTTCATCGCGCATGTTCGCTACGCGACCACCGGAGCCCACGAGGTGGTCAACACCCATCCCTTCCTGCAGGACCGCCGGATATTCGCCCACAACGGCGTGGTGGAAGGTCTGGATGTGCTCGACGAGCGACTGGCCGAGCTCGGGACCGCGGATCTGGTGTTGGGGCAAACCGACTCCGAGCGGGTCTTCGCGTTGATCACCGCCTCGGTCCGGGCGCGGGGCGGTGATGTGCGGGCCGGTTTGGTCGACGCGTTGGGTTGGCTGGCCGTCAACGTCCCGATCTACGCGGTCAACCTGTTGCTGAGCACCGCCACCGATCTGTGGGCACTGCGATACCCGGAGCCTAACGAGCTCTACATATTGGACCGCCGCGGTACCCCGGAGGATCACCGATTCCATCTGCGCACCAATCGCATTCGCGCCGACAGCGACCATCTCCGGTCGCGGCCGTCGGTGGTGTTCGCCAGCGAGCGGATGGACGACGATCCGCGATGGCGGCTGCTGGTACCGGGCGAGCTGGTCCATGTCGAGTCCACGCTGCAGATCACCAGCGACGTGGTATTGCCGGATCCGCCTCGACACCAGCTGCGCCCTGAGGATCTGAACGCGACGGCGCAGGCGGCGCAGCACACTGCGTCGGCGTGACTACCAGACGGGCACTGGTGCTCGGTGGCGGGGGAGTAGCCGGAATCGCTTGGGAGACAGGCGTTCTACAGGGCATCGCCGACGAATCGCCCACCGCGGCACGAGCGCTGCTGGATTCCGAGGTACTGGTGGGCACCTCGGCCGGCTCGGCGGTGGTCGCACAGATCGGCAGCGGCTTGAGCCTCGAGGAGCTGTTCGCGCGGCAAGTCCGGGAACTGTCGGCGGAAATCGATCCGGGCGTCGGGGTGGACGCCGTCACCGACCTCTTCCTGGCCGCCTTGTCGCAGCCGGAGACCACGGTGGCGCAGAAGCGGCAACGGATCGGTGCGGTCGCGTTGGCAACCGAAACCGTGGCCGAACCGGTTCGGCGCTACGTGATCGCCCAGCGACTGCCGACGCACGCCTGGCCCGACCGGGCGCTGCGTGTCACCGCCATCGACATTGCGACAGGGGAACTGGTTGTGTTCGACCGCAATTCGGGTATCGACCTGGTCGACGCGGTGGCCGCCAGTTGCGCGGTACCGGGAGCGTGGCCGCCGGTGACGATTGGGGACCGGCGCTATATGGACGGCGGGATCGGCAGCACAATTAACCTGGATGTCGCCGGCGACTGCGAGATGGCGGTGGTGTTGGTGCCGGCCGGCGTGTCGGCGCCGTCGCCGTTCGGACCCGGACCCGTTGCCGAGATCGCGGCGTTTCGTGGCACGACGTTGGGTATGTTCGCCGACCACAAGTCGCTGGCAGCTTTCGGGCCCAATCCGCTGGATCCGCGCTGCCGCGTCGTCTCCGCGGAGGCTGGGCGTGCGCAGGGCCGGCGCGAGGCGGCCGGCGTCGCCGCGTTCCTCGGCGTCACGCCCACCTAGGCGATCACCGGAACAAGCAGTCGGGCAGCGCGATCCGGGCCCCAGTGCAGCGTGCATTCGCAGCGTGGGCCGGGCTCGTAGGCCGACGGGAACTGGCCGGTAAGCGGGTTTCGGGGCCACAACCACCGGCCCGCGACGACAAGCCGAAGTTGCTCGCCGGCCCGGAACAACGTCGCCGACGGCCCGAGCGGAATGTCGACCTGCACGATCTGTTCCGGTTGCACAGGGTTACGCCTGTCCAGGGCCGGCAACGGTTCGAACGGCCGGGAGTGGGCCTCGTCGAGTGCCCGCATGGATGCCTTCAGCCAACCGGAGGTGATCCGATCGCGCCCAAAGCCATAAGAGCCTTCGAAGGACACATACCGTCGGCCACGCCACTTTTCGACACCGACGAAAAGATCCACGTCGTCGCTGCCTTGCACTTCAACAAACAGTCGTATCGCCATCGGGCCGGTGATTTCGGTGTCAGCGTCCAGCGTCCATCCGAAACGTGCCCCGCCGCCCCGGCTGTCGAACGTGATGGAGCCGACTTGTTCGGGGGCGCGAGTCAGTAGTCCGGCAGCACTGAGGTGCAGCGCCGTCCAACTGGTCGACTCTAGCGGCCAGCTGGTTTCTTCGCGGACCTCGACGATATGGTCCCGGTCTTCACGAACCTCCAGGCGGACCTTCGGCTGCGGTGTGCCCGTCCCATCGCGGAGATGCCGGTCGAGGAATGCCAACTGCGTGTCGAGCGCCGACTGCGAATAGAACGTGGTCCACTTGCCGCCGCGGTGAGTATAGAGATGGCGTTGGGGCGAACTGATCTGCTCGAAGGCGCGCACCGACCCGCGGCTGTGCAGATTGTTGTCAGAGAAACTACCGCAAATCAACGCAGGCGCTTCGATTTTCGGCAAGTCAGGCACCAGCGCCTGCCACCATTCGTCGCGGAGCGGCCGCGTGGCATTCTCGTCGCCGAGGCTGTATTTCAACCGGACATTTTTCAAGTTGCGGCTCCACACCTTAAGAAATCCGTTCTCACGAATGCCACCCGCGCGGGCGAAGTCGCGATACGCGTCGGTGAATCCTTCCCACGGGACGATCGCCCTGAGGTGGGGTGGTCGCAGTGCGGCCGCTTTCCATTGCGAGATCGCCAGATACGAGACACCGATCATCCCGACGGCGCCGGTGGACCACGGTTGGCGCGCTGCCCACTCGATAACGTCGTAAACGTCCTCGGCCTCCTCATCGGACAGCAACGCGCCGACTCCGTCTGATCGGCCCGCCCCGCGCAAATCGCAGTTGACCACCGCGAACCCGCGCTCCGTCCACCACACGGGGTCGGGAGCCTCCCAGCCCGTCAGATCCGAAAATCGCAGTCGCGTCGGTTGGCGCAGCAGCCGGTACTGGATGGACACCGAGTAGCCACGGCCCCGCTTTTTCTTTGTGGGAAGGTTGTCCTTGCCGTAGGGATGCGCGCAGAGCAAGGCCGCGAATGGGCCATCGCCGGGTGGGCGATACACGTTGGCGCGCAACATGGTTCCGTCACGAGTGGGGACCGCCACGTTGTGGTCGATCACCAGCGCAGCCGGCTCCGCGGCGTAGACGTCGACCGGTGATCGCGCGAAACCGCGCAGGCGTTTGAGTGCGTAGCCGGCGGCGCCCGGCCGTCGCCAGGGTCGGTCGGGAGCCGCGGCGTCGGGTAGCGCCGGTCGTGTCATGGCTAGTCCCTCCGGGAAGCGTTGTCCGACAGGCTCGTCGGCGGGTCGGGGTCGATCGGGTCAATGGTGTCCAGTGCCCGGGCGGCCAGCGTGCGGCCGATGTCGATTACTTCGGCCGCACGGTGGAATTCCAAGCCGCGGCAGGCCGACCGGGGCACTTCGATCAGCAAGTCGGGCGGGTAGGCGGCCAGGGTGTGGCGCGCCAGCGCGGCCTGGGCGATGTCGATGGTCCGGTTCATCACTTCGAACCCGCCCAGCTTGGGCACATCGGGTTCCTCGTCGGGTTCGGGCTCGATCTCGGGGTCGTTCCCCCCCGGGATCGACGAGCCGAACCGGTTGAGCACCGCCCGCGCCGTGGGCCGGTCGAGCAGCGCGGACGTGCTGCTCAGCATGCGGTTCAGCCACTCGGCGGTGGGCCGGGGTTCGGGCTCGTGGTCGCCGGCGGGCTCGCTGCCGGACAGGCTGACCGCGATGGTCAGATCGGCGTTGACCGCGGCGATCGGCGCCATCGGGAGCGGATCGAGGATTCCGCCGTCGGCGAGCAGCCGCCCGTCGACGACATGCGGCGCGATCACACCGGGGATGGCGATCGACGCGCGGATGGCCTCGTCGACCGGCCCGCGCTGCAACCACACCGACTTGCCGGCCAACAGGTCGGTCGCCACCGCCGTGTAAGGGATCGACAGTTCCTGGATGGTGGCCGCACCGAGGATGTCGCGCACCGCGTCGAGGATCTTTTCGGCTCGCAGCACACCCGCCGCGGTGATCGACGGATCCAGCAGCCGCAGGATGGCGCGCTGAGTCAATGACCGCG
Source organism: uncultured Actinomycetota bacterium (assembly GCA_963720085.1). Lineage (GTDB taxonomy): Bacteria > Actinomycetota > Actinomycetes > Mycobacteriales > Mycobacteriaceae > Mycobacterium. The sequence continues at coordinate 187,808 of CAVRER010000039.1, read as the reverse complement.
CCCAGTCGGCGAACTCGTCGAGCCGTTCCGCCGCCTGCAAACCACCGACGAGCGCACCCATCGACGAACCGGCGATCCCGACGATCTGGTAGCCGCGGTCGCGCAGCTCATGGATCACCCCGATGTGGGCGTATCCGCGTGCGCCGCCGCTGCCAAGCGCCAGCGCGACCCGGGGCCGCGATGAATCGCGGTCGGCGTCGAAGTCGGCCATGCCTCCATTTTCGCGGGTTTTATCAGCCATGATCCGAATTGGGATCAGAGCGGTTCGCCGTCAGCCGCATTCGTCGTTGGCGGCCGCTTGGGCCGCGACGATCACCGCCGCCTGCCGGGCCAACGGCAGTGCGGCCCACGGGGTGTTCCAGGTCCCCGCACCGACGGCACCGGGCGCCTGGACCGCGGCCAAGTAGGCCTCGATCAGCGCCTGGCGGTTGCGTGGGCGGCCCTGCATCCACGTCTTCGCGGCATCGCAGGCCTGGAAATACTTGTCTTCGCCTGCCCGCGCAGGCACGTTGATCTGGGTGGTCACGCCGGTGGGTGACACAGCGACAACGCCGGGTGGCAACGTCGCCGCCGCCTCTTTGGTGCCTGGCCCAGCGGACGCGGTCACCGACGTGGGCGTGGCCGTGTTGTTGTGGGCCGAGCAGCCCGCCGGCGCCGACACGACGGCCGCGACGACAACCGCGCCCCACACCAACGGGCGACGTAGGCACCAGCGCACCTGAGTCAATGTATGCAACACTGTCTGCCGTGACGCAGCGAACGGGATTTTGGGAGTGTTGTCGCCTCTGACATGCCGCCGCCCCTGGTCCACTCGTTCGTTCTGGAGTTCTTGCATGGTTTCCGCAAACCTTGTTGCTGATCGCGCCCCGTTACACCCCTCAGCCGTCCGGTCGGTCTCCGGCCCCACCCGACTGCGGCAGGCTAACCTGCTGCACATCACCGACCAGACTGCCGACGACGTGCTCAGCGGGCGCTTCGACCACGTGGTCCCGCCGGCCGGCGTGCCCACCGACGACCGCTGGTTCGTCCGGCTGCACTGTGACGACGAAGTCGACATCTGGCTGATCAGCTGGGTGCCCGGCCATCGCACCGAGTTGCACGACCACGGCGGATCGCTGGGCGCACTGACGTTGCTGTCCGGGTCGCTCGACGAATTCCGCTGGGACGGCGAGCGGTTGCGCCGGCGGCGTCTCGAGGCCGGCGACCAGGCCGCGTTCCCGTTGGGCTGGGTGCATGACGTGGTGTGGGCCCCGACCGCCACATCCGCTGGGGTGCCACCTCCAGCGGATCCCACGCTGAGCGTGCACGTATATTCGCCGCCGCTGACCGTGATGTCGTACTACGAGGTCACCGCGCAGCACACGTTGCGCCGCAAGCGCACCGAATTGACCGACCACCCGGAAAACCTATGAGCCGGATCGATCAGATATTGGATAGGTCCCGCGCCCGGTTGCGCCGGCTGGCTGCTGACGAGGTGCCCGCCGCGCTGCACCGCGGCGCATTGCTCGTCGACATCCGCCCGCAGGCCCAGCGCACGAGTGAGGGTGAGGTGCCGGAGGCCTTAAACGCCTTAGTCATCGAACGCAACGTGCTGGAGTGGCGGTGCGACCCCACCAGCGACGTCGTCGGCGGCTATCACGCGCTGGCCGCCGCCGGAGTGCTGGCCGGACGTTAGTCGGTCTCAGCCGCCCCCGCCGCCGCCGCCGTCACCTTGGCCATAGCCCCACCAGTCATCGGTGTATCCATAATTTGGCTGCGCGGGGGCCGGTGGTGGCGGTGGCGGCTCCGGCGCATTGGTGGGTGGATCCGCTGGCAGCGGCGCCGGGAGCACATTCGGCGTGCCGCCCAAACCAGGCGCGGCATACGCCGGGACGCTGACAGCGGCCGCGGGTATGCCGATCAGCAGTCCCGCCACCGCGATTTTCGTGATGCTGCTGCGGACGCCGGATGACCGTGTCCAAGTCATAGCTCACTCCCTTCACCGGGTCCCGAATAACATTCCGTCATCGGGCCCCGGATGCCTGATGTTTCCACTTAGTTGATCGATGCGATAGATATTCATCGAGGCGTAACGACTGTTCAGACACCCGAAACCCGCCGCACACCCAGCGACTGCTCGGCTACGCGCCAGGCCTCAGGTGTCGCTGGCGTGCAGCAGCGGGCGCAGCTTCTCGGTCTTGGCCGGCGTCCATCCCGGTGGCTGCAGCACCGCGGCCCAACCGTTGGCCACGTCGGCGACGTAGACGTGACCGTGGCCTTGCGGTACCCCGGTGGCCACCGCCATGTCGGCCGACACCTGCAAAAACGTCACCACCGGAATCCACTCGGTCTCGGGCAGCACGTCGTAACCACGTTTTTCGCGTAACCAGTCCGGTCGGCGGAACAGCAAGTCGGGATTCCACCACGCGATGGGGTCGGAGGCGTGTTGCAGGTACACCACCCTGGGGTGATGCCACCCCGCGTGCGGGCGATTCAGGTCGTCGGGACGGGCCACGAACCGCACGTTGCCTCCGTCGTCGTAGATCGGCAGCCATTCCGGCGAGCCGCGATCGCGGGTCGCGGTGAGATCGGTCCAGATGGTGTTCTGGAATGTCGGCCCGGAAAACAGCGCGCCGTCGGAGCGGGCCAGCACATTGTTGAGGCTCATGAACGGCGCTTCGCCGCCGAATGAACCCAGGCTTTCGCCGAACACGACGAGCTTGGGGCGCTGCGCTTCCGGCAGCTGCCGCACCAGCCTGTCCACCGCCTCGAACAGCGCCTGGCCGGCGTGGCGGGCGTTCTGCTTGTCCACCAGAAACGACAGCCAGCTGGGCAGGAACGAGTACTGCATGCTCACGATCGCGGTGTTGCCGTTGTACATGTACTCCAGCGCATCGGCTTCCGCCTCGTTGATCCAGCCGGTGCCGGTGGTGGTGCCGACCGCGACGACGGCGCGGCGCAGTCCGCCGGTGCGCTGCAACTCCCGCGCGGCCTCCTCCGCGGTGGCGGTGATGCTGTCGGCGGATTCCAGTCCGGCGTAGGCGCGGATCGGTTCGATTGCGGGGGCGCCGTTGAATGCGGTTAGCTGGGCGACGGTAGGCCCGCCCTCAACGAAGATGCGGCCCTGATGTCCCAGCGATTCCCAGGACACCAGCGACTGCGGCCCGCCGGAACGCAGCGCCGTCTTCGGCGCGGCGGTGGAGGGATCCATTTCGTTGTTGACCGCCTCGAACGTGTTGTTCATGGTTCGCATCGCGAATTTCACCACCACGCCGTTGAGCAACGCGATCGTCAGCGCCACTAGCAAAAACACCACGATGACGGCTGAAACCCGCGGGGGCGCAAAGCGATCGAGCCGCAGGTCTAGGACGCGGACCAGTCGACGGATGAGTTGGCCGACCTCGACGACGGCGAACAGCACGAGCAACGACAGCGCGGTAGCCAGCGGATAGTCGATCCACTTCAGGTGCGTAACTCCCATCAAATCGCGCACCCGGTCCTGCCAGACGTGAAACCAGATCACCATCGCGACCGTGCCGACCGCACCGGCGGCGATCAGGATCAGCCAGGCCCGGCGCGGTGCCGGCGGGCTGGAATCCTTTGACCGCATGTAGCGAACCAGCCATACCGCAAAAACCCCGAGGCCGTAGCCAATCGCCCCGGCTAGGCCGCTGACCAAACCCTGAAACAGCGGCCCGCGTGGCAACAGAGACGGCGTCATCGAAAACCACAGGAATATCAGGCCGACCGCGGTGCCGGTGAAGGTGTAATGCCGAATCCACCACGGTTTCTTGCCCGGCGGCTCGACAGCTGCTGCAGGGGATTCGGCAATCGCTGGCTCGCTCACCACAACTCCTTAGCGGTGGGTGAAGTTCGGAGCCCGTTTTTCGATGAACGCCGCCATTCCTTCGGACTGATCATCGGTCGCGAAAGCCGAATGGAACAAGCGACGTTCGTAGAGCAGCCCTTCGGCCAAGGTGGATTCGAAGGCGCGGTTGACCGCCTCCTTGGCCATCCGGGTCGCCGACCGCGACAGCTGCGAGATGGTGGTGGCGACGGCCTTGGCCTCGGTCAGTAAGTCGTCGGCGGGCACCACCCGCGATACCAGGCCGCTGCGCTCGGCTTCGGCGGCGTCGATGGTGCGGCCGGTCAGAATCAGGTCCATGGCCTTGGCCTTGCCGATCGCCCGGGTCAGCCGTTGCGAACCGCCCATGCCGGGCAGCACGCCGAGCTTGATCTCTGGTTGGCCGAATTTCGCTGTGTCAGCGGCGATCAACAGGTCGCACATCATCGCCAGCTCGCAGCCGCCGCCCAGCGCGTGCCCGGCGACCGCGGCGATCATCGGAGTGCGCACGGCGGCCAGCTTGGCCCAGGGGGCGAAGAAGTCGCCGTCGAAGACGTCGGCGAAAACAAGGCTGGACATCTCTTTGATGTCGGCGCCAGCGGCGAACGCTTTGGCCGATCCGGTGATGACGATCGCCCCGATACCCTGGTCGGAATCGAATTCGGCTGCAGCACCAGTGACTTCGGACATCATTTGGCTGTTGAGAGCATTCAGTGCCTGCGGCCGGTTCAGCGTGATAGTGCCGACCCGCCCGTCGCGCTCGACCAGGATGGTTTCCCATTCTTTTTCGGCCATGTCCTGCTCCTTCTAGAACTTCAGATCGTCGTCGACCGGTGCGAAGTATGCGTCGACGTCGGCCACGCTCACCTGGGCCAGCGATGCCGGCGACCACTTCGGATTGCGGTCCTTGTCGACCAGCTGAGCCCGAATGCCCTCCACCAGATCATGCGAACGCAGCGACCCACACGACACTCGATAGTCCTGGGCCAGAACATCTTCCAGAGTGTCCAGCTTGGCGGCGCGGCGCACTGCCTCCAGCGTCACCGACAGCGCGACCGGCGAGCGGGTGGCGATCAGGTTGGCAGCGTCGTTGGCGGGCCCGGCGTCATGGCCGCGCAGTGCGGCGACTATATCGGCAACGGTGTCACCGGCATAGCAATGGTCGATCCAATCACGTTGCGCTACAAGGTTACTCGACGGCGGCGCGACGGCATGGGCGGCCAGTGCCCGCTCGACGCCGTCGGCGACGATGGCCCGGCTGAATGCATCGAGTTTGTCGTGCGGAACAAAGTGGTCAGCGAACCCCAGTGCGATGCCATCAGCGCCGGAGAACGGCGCACCGGTGAGTGCGGCATGCAGACCCAGCGATCCCGGCGCGCGCGACAGCAGGTAAGCGCCGCCGACGTCGGGGATGAAGCCGATACCAACCTCGGGCATGGCGATCTTGGACGTATCGGTCACCACTCGGGTGTTGGCGTGTGCGCCCACACCGACACCGCCGCCCATCACGATGCCGTCCATCAGCGACACGTACGCCTTGGGGAACCGGCCGATCTGGGCGTTAAGCAGATACTCGTCGTGCCAGAACCGCCGCGCCGCGACCCCGTCGGCGCGGGCGCTGTGGTAGATCGCCACCACATCGCCGCCGGCGCACAGGCCGCGCTCCCCGGCGCCGGAGAGCACTACCGTGCGGACCTGCCCATCCTGCTCCCACCCGGCGAGAACCGCGCTGAGCTCGTTGACCATGCCCTGGTTCAGCGAGTTGATCGCCTTGGGGCGATTGAGCGTCACAAAACCGACACCGTCTTCAACACGGCTCAAAATCTCGTCGGATTCCTCCGTCACGCGCGTCGTCTCCCTCGCTGGATGTCAGGTGATGCTGGTCAGGACTTGACCAGCAATCTAGATCGTTACCCGCATCGAAGCGCCCGCGGGTAAGGTTTATCTGGAGTAGGTCCGGCCGCAAATCAAGTTAAAGCCCCCGCCGGGAACACGGCTGGACTACGGTTCGTTGATCAATTGTTCGCACAGCTCGAAGTCACAGCTCACGAGAGGATCCGACGGTGCGGGAGACTAGTAACCCGGTATTTCGCTCGCTGCCTAAGCAGCGCGGCGGATATGCGCAGTTCGGGACTGGCGTCGCGGGTGCCGCGACTCAATATGGGCATCAGGCGGACCCCTATGCTCCATATGTCGACCAGCGGGCAGGCGTTTCCCGCCCGCTGACCATTGACGACGTCGTCACCAAGACCGGGATCACCCTGGCTGTGCTGTCGGCTGTGGCTGTCGTCTCCTACTTCCTGGTGGAGCGCAACGAGGCGCTGGCCGGTCCGTTCACCTTCATCGGTGCCCTCGGCGGCCTGGCCCTGGTGCTGATCGCCACCTTCGGCCGCAAGCAGGACAGCCCGGCGATCGTGCTGACTTATGCGGCGCTGGAGGGGCTGTTCCTGGGAGCCATCTCGTTCCTGCTGGCCCACTTCTCGGTGTCGACCACCAACGCGGGTGTGCTGATCGGACAGGCGATACTGGGCACGCTCGGCGTTTTCATCGGGATGCTCGTCGTCTACAAAACCGGCGCCATCCGGGTCACCCCGAAGTTCACCCGGATGATCGTCGCCGGCATCTTCGGTGTGGTTGTCCTGATGCTCGGCAACCTGGTGTTGAGTATGTTCGGCGTCGGCCACGGTGAGGGGCTGGGGCTGCGCAGCGGCGGCCCGCTGGCGATCATCTTCTCGCTGGTCTGCATCGGTCTGGCGGCGTTCAGCTTCCTCATTGACTTCGACGCTGCCGACCAGATGATCCGCGCCGGGGCTCCCGAAAAGGCGGCCTGGGGTATCGCGCTGGGCCTTACCGTGACCCTGGTCTGGCTCTACATCGAGATCCTGCGCCTGCTCAGTTACCTACAAAACGACTAGCTCTAGAGACTCAAAGCCCGGGCACACAGTGCCCGGGCTTTGACGTTGTTAAGCCGCGGTCAGCTAAGCCGCTCGATCACCATCGCCATGCCCTGACCGCCGCCGACGCACATGGTCTCCAGGCCGAACGTCTTATCGTGAGTGGTCAGGTTGTTCAGCAGCGTGGTTGCGATGCGAGCGCCGGTCATGCCGAACGGGTGGCCCAGCGCGATCGCACCGCCCGACACGTTCAGCTTGTCCTCGTCGATGCCCAATTCGCGGGCGGAGCCGAGTACCTGGACCGCGAAGGCCTCGTTGATCTCGATCAGGTCGATGTCTTTGATCGACATGCCGGCATTCGCCAGCGCCTTCTTGCTCGCCTCGATCGGTCCTAGGCCCATGATCTCGGGGGACAGGCCGCTCACCCCGGTGGCCACCACGCGCGCCAGTGGCGTCAGGCCGAGTTCTTTGGCCTTGGTGTCGCTGGTGATCACCACCGCGGCGGCGCCGTCGTTCAATGGGCAGGCATTGCCCGCCGTCACCGTGCCGTTGGGCCGGAACACCGGTTTGAGCTCGCTGACCTTCTCGTAGGTGGTTCCCGGTCGCGGACCATCGTCCGTGCTGACCGTGGTGCCGTCGGGAAGGGCGACTGGTTCGATCTCGCGCTCGAAGAACCCGCTCTTGATCGCCTCCTCGGCTCGGTTCTGGCTGCGCACCCCCCAGTGGTCCTGGTCTTCGCGGCTGATTCCAGTGAGTATGGCGACGTTTTCGGCGGTTTGACCCATCGCGATGTAGATATCGGGCACCGCCTGGTCGGAGCGCGGATCGTGCCATTCGTCGGCGCCTTCGGCCCCGGTGGCCGTGCGTTTTTGGGCGTCGTCGAATAATGGGTTCTTGGTGTCCGGCCAGGAGTCCGAGTTGCCCTTGGCGAATCGGGAGACCGTCTCCACGCCGGCGGAAATGAACGCGTCGCCTTCACCGGCCTTGATCGCGTGGAAGGCCATCCGGATGGTCTGCAGCGACGACGAGCAGTATCGGTTGACGGTGGTGCCCGGCAGAAAGTCGTAGCCGAGTTCGACGGCGACGACGCGGGCCATGTTGAAGCCGGACTCACCACCGGGCAGGCCGCAGCCCAAGATCAGGTCGTCGATTTGGTGCGGGTTGAGCGCGGGCACCTTGTCCAGCGCGGCGCGCACCATCTGCGCCGCCAGGTCGTCGGGCCGCATGCTGACCAGCGACCCTTTCATGGCGCGGCCGATCGGCGAACGGGCGGTTGAGACGATGACGGCTTCCGGCATGACGGCTCCTCGGTGGGTGTGGTCTCGAATCTAGCCCGGCGACGATCCCAGCCGAGCAGCGGCTCGGTGTGGGGGCACCCCCAGCCGCGTAGCGGCTAGGGGGCGAGTCGGGCAATCGGGTCTAGCCCGTGGAGGAGCCGTGCGACCTAGCCGGGGGCAGGTATGACGAGGGGGGCCGGCACGCCGGTGGTGGGCCGTCGCCACAGCCGCGAGATCAGCGCGAGAGTCGGGGAGCCGGAACCGGCCTCGGTGGCGGCTGCCGACAGCAGAGCCGGCTCGCCGGCCCACTCGCCGAGCGCATGGCACAATGCCGGCAGCAGCTGGCTCGCGGCGAGCGCGTATCCGGCCGCCGACGGATGAAACTGGTCTTCGGACAGCATCAATTCGGGCGCATGCCGAAACTCAGCGCTGAGCAATGAGGCCAGCGGCACCGGCACACCACCTGCCGCCCTGACAGCAGCGGACTGGGCGCGGGCCAGCCGCAGACCCCGGGTGCGTACCGTCCAGCGCAGCGGCTGCGGGATGGCCTTGACGACCCCGAAATCGGGGCAGGTGGCGACGACGACCACTGCGCCGCTGGCGCACAGCCGCCGCACCGCTGCGCCGAGCCGCCGCGCGGAGGCGCCGATGCCGTTGAGCGCCGTGACGTCGTTGGCGCCGATCAAGATCACCGCGGCGTCCGGCGACGGACCGGCGACGAACATGGCGTCCACCTGGCCGGACAAGCCCTTCGAGGTGGCGCCGACAATCGCTTTGGTGCTCAATCGGATGCGTTTAGCGCTGTGGTCGGCGAGTCCGCGCGCGATCAGCACACCGGGAACTTCTTCGGCGGTGCGACAGCCGTACCCGGTAGCCGTCGAGTCGCCGAAGATCATCAGGTGCAGGTCGACGGGCGTCCCGCGTTCCCAGCGCTGCACCGGACCGCCATCCGGGGCGTAGATGCCGTCTGCCCGGGGCGGAACGTCCCACGATTTCGGGATGACGCTGCGCGCTCGCTCGGCCTGGCCGATCAGCAGGTTGCGGGCGCCCAAATAGGCAGTGCCGGTCGACGCCAGCGCGCCTGCGGCGGCCAGCGCAACGATCGAACCCCGCGGCGCGCGTAGTACCACGCGATCATTTTATGCCGCCGGCGGCCGGTGTTCTCCGGAGCCGAGGGTCGACACGATTACGGGACGGATCAGTTCTGGTATCGAATCCGACTCTTTGATTGTTGAAATTCTTACACGTGTCAAGCTAAGTTTGCGAGGTTGGCTGAGTGCTAGGCCGGCTACGCCCACTGGGTAGCAGCTGAACCTGATGCTCCGCTCTTCGTTGACTGACTACAACGATGTAGGAAGTGTTGAGCATGACCGCACCCAGCAAGGTTTCGGGCGCGCCCCGGAATGAAATTGGCGCTCGTGATGCGTTGCGGGCCCGCAGGCTTCCCGTCAGCGACGGCGTGCCCGTCGAGGTCATCGAAAGCGGCCCCAGCCTTCCCGGAATGATCGCGGCGCTGGCATGCCGTCTCACGATCCGACCGGTTTTGGCCGTGGGCAGCTACATTCCGCACATGCCGTGGCCGTTCGGCCTCATCGACTTCGCTTCACGGGTTTTGCTTTCTGCCCCTGGAACTATTCGCGCGACAGTGGAATTGCCGCACGCCACGGCGCAGCTGGTTCGTGCGCCCGGCGTACTGCCGGCCGACGGCAAGCGACGGGTTGTGCTGTATCTGCACGGCGGCGCGTTTTTGACCTGTGGGGTCAACTCGCACAGCAGGATCGTCAACGCATTGTCGAAATACGCCGACTCTCCGGTGCTGGTAGTCAATTACCGGCTGATTCCGAAGCATTCGGTCGGCATGGCGCTGGACGACTGCCACGATGCCTACCGCTGGCTGCGGCTGCGTGGATACCAGCCCGAGCAAATCGTGTTGGCCGGCGACTCCGCCGGTGGCTACCTGGCTTTGGCACTGGCGCAACGGCTTCAGCAGGTCCACGAGGAACCGGCTGCGCTGGTGGCGATTTCGCCGTTACTGCAGCTGGCCAAAGAGCCCAAGCAGGCACATTCCAACATCAAAACCGATGCGATGTTCCCGTCGAAGGCATTCGATGCGTTGATCGCGCTGGTCGCCGAGGCCGCAGGCAAGCACATCGTCGACGGAAAGCCAGAGCAACTCTATGAGCCGCTCGACCACGTCGAGCCGGGCCTGCCGCAGACGTTGATCCACGTGTCGGGATCCGAGGTGTTGTTGCACGACGCGCGGGCGGCCGCCGGCCGACTGGCGGCGGCAGGGGTCCCGACCGAGGTTCGGGTCTGGCCCGGCCAGATACACGACTTCCAGCTCGCTGCACCGGTGGTGCCCGAAGCGAAGCGCTCGCTGCGGCAGATCGGTGAGTACATCCGGGAAGCCACTGGCTAGTTCGATTGCCCGGCTCGCCCCCTCGCCGCTACGCGGCTGGGGGTGCCCCCACCTCGGCCGGTACCCGGCCCGCATCGTCGCCGGGCGTGCCCGCGCGCGGCGTCGCAGCGCCTGAGACGATGAACGCATGCGGATCGCGCGACACATCAGTGAACTCATCGGGAATACTCCACTAGTTCAGCTGAACTCAGTTGTGCCGCCGGGGTCCGGCCGGGTGGTCGCCAAGGTCGAATACCTCAACCCGGGCTTGAGCAGCAAGGACCGCATCGCGGTGAAGATGATCGACGCCGCCGAGGCCAGTGGCCAGCTGAAACCGGGCGGCACCATCGTCGAACCCACCTCCGGAAACACCGGCGTCGGCTTGGCTTTGGTGGCTCAGTACCGCGGTTATCGGTGCGTGTTCGTCTGCCCCGACAAGGTCAGCGAGGACAAGCAGAATGTGTTGCGCGCCTACGGCGCTGAAGTGGTGGTATGCCCGACGGCGGTACCGCCCGACCATCCGGACAGCTACTACAGCGTCTCCGACCGGCTGGTCAGCGAAATCGACGGCGCCTGGAAGCCCGACCAGTATTCCAACCCACAGGGCCCCGCGAGCCACTACGAGACCACCGGGCCGGAGATCTGGGCCGACACCGACGGCCAGGTCACCCATTTCGTCGCCGGTATCGGGACCGGCGGGACGATCACCGGCGCCGGTCGCTACCTCAAGGAGGTCTCGGGTGGACGACCAGAAGGGCCGGTACGCGTCATCGGCGCCGACCCGGAAGGTTCGGTGTACTCCGGCGGCAGCGGCCGGCCGTATCTCGTTGAAGGAGTAGGCGAGGACTTCTGGCCGGCGGCCTACGACCGCGGCGTCCCCGACGAGATCATCGCGGTGTCCGACTCCGATTCGTTCAACATGACCAGAAGGCTGGCCCGCGAGGAGGCCATGCTGGTCGGCGGCTCGTGCGGGATGGCGGTGGTGGCCGCGCTGAAGGTGGCCGAGCAAGCCGGGCCCGACGCGCTGATCGTGGTGTTGCTGCCCGACGGCGGCCGCGGTTACATGTCGAAGATTTTCAACGACGCCTGGATGTCGTCGTATGGGTTCTTGCGCACCCGGCTGGACGGCTCGATCGAACAGCCCACGGTAGGCGAAGTGCTGCGCCGGAAATCCGGTGTGCTGCCCGATCTGGTGCACACCCACCCGTCGGAGACGGTGCGCGACGCGATCGGCATCCTTCGCGAGTACGGGGTGTCGCAGATGCCCGTCGTCGGCGCCGAGCCGCCGGTGATGGCCGGCGAGGTGGCCGGCAGTGTGTCTGAGCGCGAACTGCTTTCGGCGGTCTTCGAAGGCCGCGCCAACCTGGCCGACGCCGTTGGGATGCACATGAGTCCGCCGCTGCCGATCATTGGAGCCGGCGAACTGGTCGGCTCGCTGGCCAAGGCGCTGCGGGACTTGGACGCCGTCATGGTCGTCGAGGAGGGCAAACCGGTGGGGGTCATCACCCGGTATGACTTATTGGGTTTCCTCTCCGATGGCGCGCCGCGCCGGTAACGAACGCCGGTCACCAGTTACGATCCCGCTAATTTACGCTGTTGGCCCCCGGACTGGCGTAGCGTCTGCACCGCTGCATTGCGATAGCTCAGTCCTACCGAGGAGGGCACCGATCACGGAACAACCGCCCGGCCCACCATGGGGAAACTATCCACCGCCGCCTCCCGGTGGGTATCCGCCACCTCCGCCACCGGGGGGTAGCTATCCGCCACATCCGCCACCGGGTGGCGGCTATCCGCCACAGGGTGGCGGCTATCCGCCGCCGGGACCGCCGGGGTACGGAACGCAACCCGACAGCAACCTCGTCTGGGGCATCCTGGTCACCTTGTTGTGCTGCCTACCGCTGGGCATCGTCTCGATAGTGAAGGCGAATCAGGTGTCCGGGTTGTGGGCGCAGGGCAGGTACGCGGAGGCGCAAAAGGCGTCCGCGGACGCCAGGACCTGGGCAATTTGGGGGGCGGTCATCGGGGTAATCGTGATCATCCTCGTGGTCATCGTCAACGTCGCAGCGCAATCGTCGGTGCCGGGATCGTGATCGAATTGGCGGCGCGCCCGACCGCGCCGATCCCGCTGCGTATCGGGGCCCCGCTCGGGGTTGCCGCCGCGGCGGCGGTGGCCTGCGCGGTCGTCTGGTGGGCCGACCCGACCACCCCCGGTGGCCCACTTCCGGTGTGCCCCACCAAGCTGCTATTCGGCATCGACTGTCCCGGGTGCGGCAGTTTGCGGATGGTGTACTCGCTGCTGCACGGCAACCTGCTGGCTGCGGCGAGATTTAACGCGCTGGCGCTGGCGGCGCTGGTCTTGCTGGTGTGGACATATGCGGCCTGGGTGTACGGTCGCGTCGCCGGCCGGCGGATCTGGAGTTGGCCACACCATCGCTGGGCAGCACCGGTGACGTTGGTGTTGGTGGCGGCATGGTCGGTGGTGCGCAACCTGCCGTTCGGCCCCTTCCCCGCGCTGCGGGTGTGACGGCCGCGCCGGGCTGTTGGTTGATGAGCGCTGCGGCGGTAGCGGGACGACCATTAGGCAAATTACTTCGGGTAGCGAACCGAATCTACTCCGCAGCTGCCTTGACAACTGTTTGCGAGCCTCCGGCAGCGCGTAGCGACACGCGATTTCCGTTAGTGCGCCCCTGTGGGGCATCACTCCGGTAGGGTGCGGAGCACCGTAGCCAGCAAACAAGTCTCGCAAAGGAATGCGCCCATGACTGAACAACCACCGGGCAGTTATCCACCGCCTCCCCCGCCTCCCCCGCCTCAAGGTGGGGGAGTTCCCCGCCGCCCGGTTACGGAACCCCACCCGACAACCACCTGGTCTGGGGAATTCTGGTCACCGTGTTTTGCTGCCTGCCGTTCGGCATTGTGTCGATCGTGAAAGCGACTCAAGTTTCGAGCTTGTGGGCACAGGGCCAACACGCGGCAGCACAGAAGGCCGCCGACGACGCCAGGAAGTGGGCGATATGGGGTGCGATCGCCACGGTCGTGCTGTACGTCGTTATCGGGATCTTCTACTTGATCTTCGGCGTCCTGCTTGTGGATTCCGTGGAGTCGAACATCCCAACAACCTTTACGCCCTCCTATCCGACCTGAACTGCGGGACTCCTGACGAGCGTTGCCGCCTCTGCGGCTAGCCGTTTGGGCGGCGCGCTCCGGTCATCTCCATGGCCGGTGGGGCGTGTTGGGCATGCGGATGCCGCTGTGGTCAGCGGCATCCGCGATGCTGGGGGTCGTCAGGCTGAGCGAGGATGAGCGAACAGCGCCAGCGCCACCCGCGCGGAGGGAAAGGCGTCCATGACCGACCAACCGTCCCGCCGCCTGGACCGGCAATCCGCGGTCTGCCGCGACAGACCTACACGCCGTGGTCTACCCGGGTCATGGCGTACCTCATCGACAACCTGCCGTTGGTGACCATACTCGGCGTGGGTTGGCTGGTTCTGCGGAACTCCGTCGATTCGGCCTGTCTCATCGAAACCATGCCGACTAGCGCCGTCGAGGTCTGCGACACCGGCTACTCGACGCTGGGTCTGACGGTGTCCTGGTTGGCGGGGCTGGCCGGTTTGGTCTACCTAGTGTGGAACTACGGCTACCGGCAGGGCGCCACCGGTTGCAGCGTCGGTAAGTCGGTGCTGAAGTTCAAAGTCGTCAGCGAGGACACCGGCAAGCCACTCGGTTTCGGGTCGTCCGTTCTGCGCCAGATCGCCCACCTGGTCGACGCCGTCATCTGCGGCGTCGGCTACTTGTTTCCGCTCTGGACCGCTAAGCGCCAAACGCTGGCCGACAAGATCATGTCGACGGTTTGCCTGCCGATCGGCCCTGACCGCGATGGCTAGGCTGATCGTCGATGAGCAACCAGCGCAGCGCACCCGCAGGCGACAACGGACACTTCGAAACCGCCGGGCTGGCCACCAAGGCCATCCACGCCGGCTACCGACCTGATCCGTTAACCGGCGCGGTCAATGCCCCGATCTATGCCAGCAGCACCTTCGCCCAGGACGGGGTCGGTGGTCTGCGCAGCGGATTCGAGTACGCGCGCACCGGCAACCCGACCCGCGCCGCGCTGGAGACCGCGTTGGCCTCCGTCGAGGACGGCAGGTTCGGCCGGGCGTTCAGTTCCGGCATGGCGGCCAGCGACTGTGCGCTGCGGGCGGTGCTGCGCCCCGGCGACCATGTGGTTATCCCCGACGACGCCTACGGCGGAACATTCCGGCTGATCGACAAGGTGTTCACCGGGTGGGGTGTGCAGCACACCCCGGTGGGGCTGTCCGATCTCGACGCGGTCCGCACAGCGCTCACCCCGCGCACCCGGCTGATCTGGGTGGAAACACCCACCAACCCGCTGCTGTCGATCGCCGATATCGCGGCAATCGCCGAGCTGGGCGCCGAGCACTCCGTGAAAGTGTTGGTGGACAACACCTTTGCATCACCGGCGCTGCAGCAGCCGTTGACGCTCGGCGCCGACATCGTGGTGCATTCGACCACCAAGTACATCGGCGGCCACTCCGACGTGGTGGGCGGAGCCCTGATTACCAACGACGAAGAGTTGGACACGGCGTTTGCGTTCTTGCAGAACGGGGCGGGTGCGGTGCCGGGACCGTTTGATGCCTACCTGACCATGCGCGGGCTGAAGACGCTGGTATTGCGGATGCAGCGGCACAGCGAAAACGCCGCTGCCGTCGCGGAATTCCTCGCCCGGCACGCATCGGTGAGCGCGGTGCTATATCCAGGTCTGCCCACTCATCCCGGTCACCAGGTCGCGGCGCGGCAGATGCGCGGCTTCGGCGGCATGGTGTCGGTGCGGATGCGGGACGGACGCAGCGCCGCCGAGGCGCTGTGCGCCAACACCAGGGTGTTCATCCTGGCCGAGTCGCTCGGTGGAGTCGAGTCGCTCATCGAGCATCCTGGCGCGATGACCCATGCATCGACCGCCGGTTCCCAGTTGGAGGTGCCGGACGATCTGGTGCGGCTGTCGGTCGGCATCGAGGACATCGCCGACCTGATAGCCGATCTCGACCAGGCGCTCAGCTAGCCCCGCTGCGCGGGGCCAGCGCCTGACGGATGACCGCGGTCGTCACAGCCAGGTTGACCTCGGCCAGGTCCGGTTCGGACTCGCGCACCCAACTACCGCTGGCGATATCACCCGCCCGGCTGAGCACCCACTCCCATGCGCGCTCGTTGAGGCTGAGCACCGCGCTCAGGCCGTCGACGGTATGCAGCAGCGCGATCAGCGCCGCCATCGCGGGATCGGGGCTGCTGTGATCCAACAACACCGACATCAGCGTCGCGCGAATTGCGTCGACCCGAGTCCGATCGAGCAGCGGCCACGCGTACACCCGCTTGAAGCCGTTACCCTGCAGTCGAACCCGGTAGATGTGACCGGCATGCTCCAGCTCTGACAACACAACATTGGTGGTCTGGCGGCGCAGCTTTGCGATCGCGGCAGCCGGGCTCAACGGGCGACGCAGCAACAGCTGCAGCGCCGGCGCGACCACAGGATCCGTTGGCTCCGGTCCGATCAGCGCGATAAGGCGTCCGGCTTCCACCGGTTCGCTGTCAACCGCCGGCCGGATCCGGCAGGCATGCGCCAAGTCCAGCAGCACCGCCGCGGACAGCACACGCCCATGGCGGACCCGGTCCAACGCCGGCTGAGCTGATGCGTTGTCAAGCAAGAGCAAGGCTAAATCCTCGGCGATGCGCGCCATCAGCCGATGTGATCCCGCCCTTGTTCCCGACCGATGCCCTAGTTAGGCGTGGTACGGCTCTGCGCTGACCAGCGTCACTTCGACGGTGTTGCCGTTGGGCACGGTGTAACTGCGCGTCTCCCCGACCTTGGCGTCGATCAGAGCGCCGCCCAGGGGCGAGTTCGGGGAGTACACCTCGAGCTTGCCGTCGTTGATGCCCTCCTGGCGGGTGGCGATCAGGAATGTCTCGCTGTCAGCCTTGTCGCCGTTGTAGAAGACCTTCACCACCGAACCGGGCAGTGCCACACCGGACTGCTTGGGAGCCTCGCCGACCTTTGCGCTGTTGAGCAGGTCCTGCAGCTGACGAATGCGGGCCTCTTGCTGGCCCTGCTCTTCGCGAGCGGCGTGGTATCCGCCGTTCTCGCGCAGGTCGCCTTCCTCGCGCCGATCGTTGATTTCCGCGGCGATGACCGGACGGTTCGCAATCAACTGATCGAGCTCAGCCTTGAGTCGGTCATGTGACTCCTGGGTCAACCAGGTCACCTGAGTGTCCGTCATCTCGTCGTGCTCCTTGTGTCGGTTCCGCGGCATCCGCGTCGGCAGGTTGTCCGTCTTGCTGCCGGGCGGTTCCACCGCGTGTACTGCCGACCCCAGTAGTCGGGCGGACCCCCTGCGCGGCGCATACAGCCGCTAATGCAGCAATACACGGTCCCATCGGGAACCGTGCATCCGAACATCCTACCACCGCCGCTGCGGGCGCCGAATACGTTTTCGCAGTTGGGGGTTTGCCAGCGGTTGCCGGAAGCCGCTGCGGTCAGGGCGCGCGCAGGTAGCCCGGCACGTCGGCGCCGCAGCCGTAGACGTCGCCCATCACCGGCGGCTTGCTGGACTTGACGATCGTCGTCACCTGGACCGTTGCCTCGGATGCCGGGGGAACCAGCACCTCACGTCGACCCGTCTCACTGCCGTCTTTCGCGCGCACCCGCACGATGCAGTCGACCGGCCGCGACGGGTCCGATCGCGTCACGCTGATCGTTACCGATACCGTCTCCTGGTCGATCACCCGATAGCCGGCCAGCGTGCCCACGACGTCGCTGCGACCCAACCGTTGGTAGCCGATGACGGCGATCACGATGCCGGCGACGACACCCGCCCCAGCCAGCGCAAGGACGACCCGGCGCCGCGACGCGCGAGGCATTTGGCCATGCCCGTAGCGGGTGCGCGGCGGCTGCAGGGAATCTTTGGTCATGTGTCTCGCGGTACGTGCCGGGTAATCAGGTTTCGGGCCCCGGCATCCGGGATGAAACTATTAGGACTGGAACTATAGGGCCGAACAGACCACTGTCGTCAGACCAGGTCTAGAAACAAGAACACGGGACAGGGAGCACGTGAGCGAACTGCGGTTGATGGCGGTGCACGCCCACCCGGACGATGAGTCCAGTAAGGGCGCTGCCACCCTCGCCCGCTATGCCGATGAGGGCCACCGCGTGCTGGTGGTGACGCTGACCGGAGGCGAACGCGGCGAAATCCTCAACCCGGCGATGGACCTGCCCGAAGTGCATGGACGGATCGCCGACATTCGCCGCGACGAGATGGCCAAGGCAGCCGAAATCCTCGGCGTGGAACACACCTGGCTGGGCTTCGTCGATTCCGGGCTGCCGAAGGGGGATCCGCCGCCGCCGCTGCCCGAGGACTGCTTCGCACTGAACCCGCTGGAGGTGTCCACCGAGGCGCTGGTTCGGGTGGTGCGCGAGTTTCGCCCGCATGTGATGACGACCTACGACGAGAACGGCGGCTACCCGCACCCCGACCACATCCGCTGTCACCAGGTTTCGGTCGGTGCTTTCGAGGCGGCCGGCGACTATGCCCGTTTCCCGGACGCGGGACCGGTGTGGACGGTGGCCAAGCTGTACTACAACCACGCATTCCTGCGGCGGCGTATGCAATTGCTGCAGGACGAATTCGCCAAGTACGGGCAGACGGGGCCGTTCGAGAAGTGGCTGGCGCACTGGGATCCCGCGCACGACGTGTTCGCCGGCCGGGTGACCACCCGGATCGAGTGCTCGGCGTACTTCAGTCAACGTGACGACGCGCTGCGTGCCCACGCCACCCAGATCGACCCGAAAGGGGATTTCTTCGCGGCCCCGATCGCATGGCAGCAGCGGTTATGGCCCACCGAAGAGTTCGAGCTGGCGCGCTCACGTGTTCCGGTGCGACTTCCCGAAACCGATCTGCTCGCCGGAATCGAGGCGGAGCAGTGAACCCGCTTGCGCTTGCCGCGGTCCGGGTGCTCGCCGACTTGCAGGCCGACGGGGCGCCGCACAACAGCGGACCGGATTTCGGCAAAGCCAGCCCGTTCGGGTTGCTGGTGGTGGTGGTGCTGCTGATCAGCCTGGTGTTTTTGGTGCGCTCGATGAACCGGCACCTGCGGAAACTGCCGGAGTCCTTCGACCCACAGAACCCCGGCCCGGATCAGGCCGTCGACGACGGGACGATCGGCGCCGACAAGCCGACACCGGGGCACGCCGATGATCGCTTCCCCCATGAGCCCGGCGGGTAACCTGCTCGCCGGGGCCGCCAGCCCCTACCTCCGCCAGCACGCCGACAACCCGGTGCATTGGCGGCAATGGTCGCCGCGGGCGCTGGCCGAGGCCGCCGAACGCGATGTGCCAATCCTGCTGTCGGTCGGCTACGCCGCATGCCACTGGTGTCACGTCATGGCGCACGAGTCGTTCGAGGACGACGAGGTGGCCGCCGCGATGAACGCGGGGTTCGTCTGCGTTAAGGTCGACCGCGAGGAGCGGCCCGACATCGACGCGGTCTACATGAACGCCACCGTCGCGCTCACCGGGCAGGGTGGGTGGCCCATGACATGTTTCCTGACGCCCGACGGTCGGCCCTTCTTCTGCGGTACCTATTATCCCAAAACCGCGTTCCTGCAGCTACTTTCGGCGGTGGGCAGTACCTGGCGCGATCGTCGCGACGAGGTCGAGCAGGCCTCCGATCACATCGCAGGCGAATTGCAGTCAATGGCTGGGGGATTGCCTGGTGGCGGCCCGGAAGTGGCGGCGTCGCTGTGTGACGACGCCGTCGCCGCCATTCTGCGTGACGAGGACACCGCGCGCGGCGGTTTCGGCGGAGCACCGAAATTCCCGCCGTCGGCGTTGCTCGAGGCGCTGCTGCGAAGCTACGAACGGACCGGCTCGTCGCGTGCGCTGGATGCGGTTCGCCGTACCGGCACCGCGATGGCCCGTGGCGGAATCTACGATCAGCTGGCCGGCGGGTTCGCCCGCTACAGTGTCGATAACGCCTGGGTGGTACCGCATTTCGAGAAGATGCTGTACGACAACGCGCTACTGCTGCGCGGCTATGCGCACTGGGCCCGCCGCACCGGGGACGAGTTAGCGCGCCGGGTCGCCGGGGAGACCGCACGTTTCCTGCTCGACGAGTTGGCTCAAGCCCACATGTTCACCTCGTCGCTGGATGCCGACGCCGACGGCCGGGAGGGTTCGACGTACGTCTGGACGCCGACGCAGCTGACCGAAGTGCTCGGCAGCGACGACGGCCCTTGGGCCGCTTCGGTTTTCGGGGTCATTGCGACGGGTAACTTCGAGAACGGCGCGTCGGTGCTGCAGTTGCCCAGCGATCCGGATGACCCCGGCCGTTTCGAACGCGTCCGGACTGCGTTGCTGGCCGCCCGGCTCACCCGGCCACAGCCGGGTCGCGACGACAAGGTCGTCACCGCCTGGAACGGACTGGCCATCACCGCGCTGGTCGAGGCGGGTGTGGCGTTGGGCGCGCCGAAGTTGGCCGACGCCGCCGCTCGCTGCGCGACCGCGCTGGTGGAGCTGCACCTGGTGGATGGCCGGCTGCGGCGGGCCAGCCTGGGCGGGCTGGTCGGCGAGAGCGCGGCGATCCTGGAAGACCACGCCACGCTGGCCACCGGGCTGCTGACGCTCTACCAGTTGACCACCGACGACCTCTGGCTGACGACGGCCATCGACCTGCTCGATATTGCGTTGGCGCACTTCGCCGATCCGGACCGGCCTGGCCGCTGGTTCGACAGCGCCGACGATGCCGAGCGGCTGCTGTTGCGGCCCGCTGACCCGCTGGACGGGGCTACGCCGTCGGGCGCGTCCTCGATCGCCGAGGCGCTGCTGACGGCAGCGCATCTGGTCGACGCGAAACGCGCCGACCGCTACCGGCAGGCGGCGGCTGACACGCTGCAGGCGCACTCCCCGCTGCTGGCCCGGGCGCCGCGCTCGGCCGGACATTGGCTGGCGGTCGCCGAATCCGCGGTGCGCGGGCCGTTGCAGATCGCGGTGGCCTGCGACGCGTTGGGATCGTCGCTGCTGGCCGACGCGCGCAGACTCGCGCCCGGCGGGGCGATCGTCGTTGGCGGCGCAGCGGGGTCATCGGAGCTGTTGGTCGGCCGCGACCGGGTCGCTGGTGCTGACGCGGCTTATCTCTGCCGCGGGCGGGTGTGCGACATGCCCGTCACCACGGCCGAGGATCTGGCGGCGGCGCTTGCCCGGTGACGATGCGGGCCGTGAAACGGCCCGAGGTGGGGGCACGCCCCCTCGCCGCTGCGCGGCTGGGGGTACCCCCACCCGCTTGCGGGGGAGAGGCGGGCCATCAGCCTGAGGCCGCCACGGTAGCGTTGCCAGTCATGCCGAGCCCCGAACAGATCGCCGACACCGTCAACCGCTACATCAGCTTGCTGGCCAAGGGCAGCGCTGACGATTTGGCCGAGTTGTTCGCCGACGACGCCACCGTTGAGGACCCGGTCGGCGGGCGAGGTGCACATCGGCCGGCAGGCGATCCACGGCTTCTACTCGGGCCTGACAAACACCGAAAATGTGGAACGGGAATGCGAGCTGGTGACACTGCGGGTGGCCGGTAACGAGGCGGCTTTCCAGTTCCGGCTGACCGTGAAGGCCGGCGACGGCGGGATGCTGATCGAGCCGATCGACGTGATGGTGTTCCGCGACGACGGCAAGGTCACCGCGATGAAGGCCTACTGGTCGGCGAACGACGTCACCCAGTTATAGCCCGGGGGATCAGGCCGGGTGGCCGACGTAGAACACCGCGAGCCACACGGCGATGTAGTGGCAGATCGCGGCCACCGCGGTACAGGCGTGGAAGAACTCGTGATACCCGAACGTCCTCGGCCACGGGTCGGGCCAGCGTAGCCCGTACAGAATGCCGCCGATGCTGTACAAAGCGCCGCCGACAACCAGGAGCACCATCGCTGCCACGCCGGCGATGTGCATGATCATCGCGACGTAAAACGCGGCGACCCAGCCGAGCAGCAGGTAAAGCGGTACACCGACCCAGCGCGGCGCGCTCGGCCAGCACATCTTGAGCAACACCCCGGCGACCGCACCGCCCCACACGACGCTCAGCACCAGCATCCCCGCGTTGTGCGGCATCGCCAACAGCGCGAACGGCGTGTAGGTGCCGGCGATCAAGACGAAAATCATCGAATGGTCGAGCCGCCTCATCCACTTGCGGACCTTCGCCGATTTCCAGGTCACCCGGTGATAGACGGCGCTGACGGTGAACATCCCCACCACGGCGCCGGTATAGGCGAACGTTGCCAAACCGGCTTTGAGCCCGGCCAGCGGCCAGGACACCGATATCAGCGAAGCGCCGGCAGCGACCGCGACGACGGCCGACACCAAATGGATCCAGCCGCGTGCCCGCGGCTTGGTCAGCACGTCTGCAGCCTGCCGGACCTGACCGGCGACTTCCTCGACCGTGTTGGCCGGCCCAGAAGTGCCGGGCTTGGTGACTACGTGGGTCTCGCGGGTCAATATTCCTCCCTGATCCCTCCCTGCGTTTACGGCCGGATCGCCGGTAAGCGCTATCGCCCACAGTAATCTGGATCGCTGTGGAGATCATCCCGCCGCGCCTCAAGGAACCGCTCTACCGTCTCTACGAGTTGCGGCTGCGGCAAGGCCTGGCCGCAGCCAAACCCGCGCTGCCGCGTCACATCGCGGTGCTGTGCGACGGCAACCGGCGGTGGGCACGTGACGCCGGTTACGACGACGTCAGCTACGGGTATCGGATGGGCGCCGTCAAGATCGCCGAGATGCTGCGCTGGTGTCAAGAAGCCGGCATCGAAATGGCCACCGTCTATTTGCTTTCCACCGAAAACCTGCGACGCGATCCCGCCGAATTGGCCGCGCTCATCGAGATCATCACCGATGTCGTCGAGGAGATCTGCGCGCCGGCCAACCGCTGGAGTGTGCGTACTGTCGGCGATCTGGAGCTGATCGGCGAGGAGCCCGCGCGACGACTGCGAGGCGCCGTCGAGGGCACCGCATCCAACGCAAACGCCGGCTTTCACGTCAACGTCGCCGTCGGGTACGGCGGGCGCCAGGAAATCGCCGACGCCGTCCGCGCATTGTTGAGCAAGGAGATTGCCAACGGAGCCAGTAGCGAGGAACTCGTCGACGCCGTCACCGTCGACGCGATCTCGGAGAACCTGTACACCTCCGGGCAGCCGGATCCCGACCTGGTCATCCGGACGTCGGGGGAGCAGCGGCTATCCGGCTTCCTGCTATGGCAAAGCGCCTACTCGGAGATGTGGTTCACCGAAGCGCACTGGCCCGCGTTCCGCCGGGTCGACTTCTTGCGCGCGTTGCGCGATTACAGCTTGCGGCACCGCCGCTATGGCATCTGACGGCGTGCAACACTGAGAGCATGGCTGCGCTATCAGCGTTGGTGTTCTCGCTGAGCTGGTGGCTGGGGCTGTATCTGTTGGCCCGTGACCCGCGCAAGCCGGTGCTCGCGTTCTCGGCGATTGGCCTGTGCAGCTTTGCGACGGCGGTGGCGCTGGATGCGGTGCGGCTCATCACGCATTCCGCACTGCTCGGCCACGTGGAGATCTACCTGGTTGCCGTCCCCGGCGTGGCCTGGTTCGCGGTGCTTGTCGAGCTGGCAAGGCCATGTGACGGCGGGCGGGCACGTACCGGTGAGGTGTTGCTGGTCGGCGCGGTCGCTGCGCTGACATTGGTCGGCGCAACGCTGGCCGGCAGCGTGGACGGGCCGCTGCGGCTGGGCCACGTGGTGATGTGCGTGGTGATCTCGGTGTCCACGCTGGGCGCAATGATCGCCGCGCTGAGGCATCGGGCGCAGAAGATCCCGGTGGTCGGTCTGGTCATCATGGCGACGATGTTCTTTGCACTGGCGAACGCCATTTTGATCATTCCGCTGGGCGTGGTGCCCAGTTGGCTGGCGTTGGCGTCGACGGGTTGCGACGTGTTGGGCCTGGGTGTGGCGGTCGCGCTGTGGGATGCATTCGACGAGGGGCAGGCGCTGCGGGCGGACATGCTGCGCTCATTCACCGGCGCCGGCGCGGTCGTCTTGCTGCTCGGCGGACAGATGCTGATCGGCATCGCGTTGACCAGCCAGCAGACCACGGCGCAGATCGCGCTGACGGTGTTGCTGTTCACCAGCTTGGCGATCGTGACCTCGGTGCAGGTGCTGGCCGACCCGTTGGCCGGGCTGCTGGACCGGCTGGTGTTCTCGCGATCCCCGATGCTGCGGGCCGATCGGGAAACGTTGCGGCGCACCCAATCCGCGCTACCGCTGCGGTCGGCCGATCCGCTCGACGACTTCGACGATGACACCTTCGCCCGGCTCACCCGCCGGGCGCTGGGCCACTACGGTGACCTATCCAAGCTGGTCGCCAGCCCGCTGACCGCGTTGCCGGCCATCGACGAGCGGCTAGCCGCCCGCGGAGCGCCCGACCAGCCGCTGGAGCGGGCCATCGAGCTCAAAGCCCTGCTGGCCGACCGCGTCGCGCGGCTCAAACCGCGCGACGGCGGCGACTTCGGCACCACCGAGCAGTGGCGCTACTACAACGCGCTGTACTTCCCCTATGTCGTGGGTGTGCGCGCTTACGCGCAGAATGCCACCGCCGCCGGCCTCGACCCGACCGCCCGGCAGGCCTGGCAGTGGTTCGTCACCGAGGTGCCGCAGCGCTCGCTGCACAACTGGCAGAACGCCGCGGCCCGACTCATTGCCGCCGATCTGCGCGGCCGGGTGGCCGTATCCAGCTAGCTACCCGGAGTTCGCTACGCGTGGACCGCGGTCTCAGAAACCGCAGGTAAGTCAGCCTTTACCAACCCTTGACCGCATGCTGAATAGTCTCACCGACGATTGCGGATGTGACTACCCTTCAACTCGTGGAACTGGGGGTTCTGGGACCTCTCCAGGTCCGGCGGGATAGCGCGTCGGTCACGATCCCTGGCGCCAAACCTCGTGCGATCCTCACGATGCTCGGGCTGCACGGCGGTTCGGTGGTGTCGGCCGACACGCTCATTGGGCTGCTTTGGGGTGAGGATCCGCCACGCACTGCCGCGAAGGCCCTGCAGACCCATATCTCGTCGCTAGGTCGCGCCCGACACGATCGCCGACTACCTGTCATCGATCCGCGAGTTGGCGTCGCTCGTGCCCGACCTTCGGGCCGAGCTAGCCGAGGTCATCACGCATTCGGCAATGGGCCTTGTGGCGCACATGATCTTGAAGGGGACGTCGAAAGATGGCGTCGCGATGGAGATTTCAATTATCCAACTCACCCTTCTCAAGGGTGACCACGTCACCCGCGTCGAGGCCTTCGATCCCAACCAGCGCAACTTGGCCCTGGCCCGGTTCGAAGAACTCAGCGTCAAGTCTCAGCCGAAGTGATTGTCAACAATCAAGCGAAACACTGTCAGGCATTCGGTGAGCGGCCTACTGTGTAGCAGTCTGTTACAGTTGTAGCAGATTGCTACACGCGGAGGGATCATGGTGAATAAAGCCGATCGGGTGACCCGCGTCGCCGCGGATCTGCTGGACAGCGCGGCGGCTGAGGGAGCGCGACAGAGTCGCTCGGCCAAGCAGCAGCTGGACCACTGGGCGCGGGTGGGACGCGCGGTGTCGAGTCGGCAGACGGCGGCTCGGCGGCGGGTGGAATCCGCGCTGGCCGGCGATCTGGAATTGCGTGAACTGAGCGTCGAAGAGGGCATGGTGTTCAACGCTGAGGTTGGCGCGGCGATCCAGGAGAAACTCGCGGAGTCGAATTACGGGAAGGTGCTGGCCAACCGCGGAATCACCACCGTCGCCCTCAACGAGAAGGGTGAGATCGTCGAGCACCGGCCTGATGGGACCTCGGTCGTGCTAACCGCGAAACGCCGACCGCCACGACGCAGGAAGGCGAACGCCACGCCCACCCGATGAAGCGGCTCGATCTCGTCGTCGGACCCAATGGTGCTGGCAAGTCGACGTTCGTCGAACTCACGCTGGTGCCGCTGTTGCCCGGCAGCGCCTTCGTCAACGCCGACGAGATCGCCAAACAACGCTGGCCCGATGACTCGGCCGCGCATGCCTACCAAGCCGCACAGGTGGCGGCAGATACCAGGGCGAAGCTGATCGAGCTGCGCAAGTCGTTCATCGCGGAAACCGTGTTCTCCCATCCGTCAAAGCTCGAACTGATCGATGCCGCCCGCGCCGCGGACTACACGATCGTCTTGCATGTTCTGCTCATCCCCGAGGATCTGGCGGTAGAGCGGGTCCGGCACCGGGTCAGCGCCGTCGGACACGATGTGCCCGAGGACAAGATCCGCGAACGATACCAACGTCTTTGGGCGCTCGTCGCCGCCGCGATCACCCGATGTGATTTTTCGACCGTGTACGACAACACTGGACTCAAAGGCCCCCGCATCGTCGCCCAGATGAACGATGGCTACATCATCGGCTCCGCGGCCTGGCCGGCATGGACCCCGCGCGTCCTGCAATCAGGTTGAACAACATAGCGCGACCACGGCTTTGCGTGATTGACGCCGATGCTGTGCGGCATCTACGCCGAGATCGTTGTCAGACAACGAGCTGCGTGAACCGCTATGCCACATCGTCACATCTCATGTTGGGGACATGCCACCCGCGACCGCTTTCGGCAGCACCGTGAACGGCCGCTGAAGGAGCCGGGCAATAAGACCGCCCGGCGACGATGCGGGCCGGAACGGCCGGCTGAGAAGCCGGGCAATAAGACCGCCCGGCGACGATGCGGGCCGGAACGGCCGGCTGAGAAGCCGGGCAATAAGACCGCCCGGCGACGATGCGGGCCGGAACGGCCGGCTGAGAAGCCGGGCAATAAGACTTAGCTCGGCTAGCCACGGAATACGTGGCCCAGATCACTTGGTTGACCTGCGCATGGCAGTGCCTGGCAGTGCCACGCGTCGATCTGGCAGTCCCAGAACGGCATGCTCAGAGGTAGTTCGACCCGACACCGCAAGGAGTTGCGACATGACTGCTGTTACTGGACTGGCCCCTCGACCCCTCGCCGACTCGACCGACTCGTTGTTGCGGTTCGCTATGCGGCTCGACGCAACGGCGACCGGGCTCGCCGGCCTGATGATCGCCGCGGCCGCCGATCCGCTCTCGTCGCTCACCGGACTGAGCTCCATCGCCGAATACGGCCTGGGCGCGTTCTTCGTGCTCTACGGGCTGGTGGTGTTCGTCGTCGCCGCAGCACCCGACCTACGCCGCGCCGGGATCGGCGTCGTGATCGCCAACGTCGTCTTCACTGTGGCGGCGGTCGTCGTGGTGGCCGGCGATGCGCTGCCGCTGACCTCGACGGGCATCGCCGCAACGCTGGCCAGCGGTGTTTACACAGCGCTGATCGGCTACCTGCAATACCTCGGAGTGCGCCGTCTGCCGGCGTGACTCCCGTCCCGCCGGTGCGGGGCGCCGCCGTCAGAGGTTGCGGTGCGCGCCTCCGCATCGGCTTGTTCCGTCAGTCAGAGCTTGCGTAGCCGCAACCGGTTGATGGAATGGTCGGCGTCTTTGCGCAGCACCAGGGTGGCCCTGGGCCGGGTCGGCAGGATGTTCTCGATCAGGTTCGGCCGGTTGATCGAGCGCCAGATGTCGCGGGCTGCGACCACCGCCTGCGGGTCGGTCAGACCCGCATAGTGGTGGAAGTGCGAGGCCGGGTTGGCGAACGCGGTCGAGCGCATCGCCAAAAATCGCGAGACGTACCAGTGCTCGATGTCTTCGATCCGCGCGTCCACATACAGCGAGAAGTCGAACAGGTCTGACACCATCAGGGTGGGCCCGGTCTGAAGCACGTTGAGGCCCTCGAGGATCAGGATGTCGGGGTGGCGCACCACCTGCTTGGCGTCCGGCACCCGGTCGTAGTGCAGATGCGAGTACACCGGCGCGCAGGCATGGTCCGAACCCGACTTCACCGAGGTGACGAATCGCATCAGTGCCCGTCGGTCATAGCTCTCCGGAAAACCCTTGCGGTGCATCAGGTTTCGTCGGTTCAACTCGGCGTTCGGGTAAAGGAATCCATCGGTGGTCACCAGGTCGACCCGCGGGTGGTGGTCCCAGCGGGCCAGCAGCGCCTGCAGCACGCGGGCCGTCGTCGACTTACCGACCGCCACGCTGCCGGCCACCCCGATGATGAACGGCACCGGCCGATCGGGGTTTTGCTGGGGTTCGCCGAGGAATTCAGCGGTGGCAGCGAACAACCCTTGCCGGGCGGCGACTTGCAGGTGCAAAAGCCGGGCCAGCGGCAGATAGACCTCCTCGACCTCGAGCAGGTCGATCTGCTCGCCCAGACCGCGCAAGCCGACGACTTCTTCTTCGGTCAGCGGCTGCGGCGTCGACATGCGTAGCGAGCGCCACTGACTCCGGTCGAACTCCACATAGGGGCTCGGCTCGCTCAGCCGCGGCATGACAGTCAGTCTTGCAGCCTCGGCCGCGCTGTCAGCGGCTGGGGTTGCTAACTGTTCGTGGCGCGCCCAGGCATTGTCAGACCCGTCTGCGACTGTGATCTGTATGAGGCATCGGGGTCGGCTGGCCCGTTTTGGGGGAGGCATCTGGAAGCAGTGCCGCCAGCCGAGGGCTGCCGGAATCGTGGTTTTCGACGGCGGCGTAAACGACGGGCGGTCTGGTGGCCGACATGAGCGAGATGCTGACCAGAATGTGCACGCCTGCTCGGGAGACGCTTTGCAGGGAATCAAGCGTTGGTGTCCTAAGCGCCTTGAAGCAACAGTCGGTACTGGTAGAGGCCGGGGGTGTGAGACGGATGGCGCGGTTTGAGATTCCCGCGGGCTGGGCGGCGCAGGCGTACCAGTTTGCTCTCGACCCGACACCGACGCAGGCAGCGGCGATGGTGTCGCACGCGGCCGGTGCCCGGTTCGCGTACAACCTGATGCTGGCGGCGGTGGCGGCCAACCTGCATCAACGTGCCGCTGAGCGCTCGTATGGGGTCACTGAAGAGGATCTGACGCCGCCGATGAGTTGGTCGTTTCAGTCGCTGCGGAACGAGTGGAACCAACGCAAGCACGCGGTCGCGGTGGGCGTGGATGGCGCGTCGTGGTGGCCGGAGAACTCCAAAGAGGTATACGCCAACGCGTGTCGTAGTCTCTCCGACGCATTGTCCAACTGGGACGCGTCGCGCAAGGGCGCGCGTAGGGGGCGGAGGGTAGGGCGGAGGATAGGGTTCCCTAGATTCAAGACGAAAGCCGGTGCGGTGAAGAAGTTTTCATTCACGACCGGCATAGTCCGGGTGGAACCAGACCGCAAGCATGTGACGCTTCCGCGGTTGGGTCGCATCAAGACGCTCGAGACCACCCGGAAACTGGCGCGCCGACTGGAGGCCGGCACCGCGCGGATCCTGAAAGCGACTGTCCGATGGCAGCGGGGCCGCTGGTTCGTGTCGTTTACGTGCATTGTCCAACGCAGGACCGGTCGGCCCGCGCATAGGAAACGCGCCGCTGCCGTTGTCGGGATTGACGTTGGAGTAAAGGACCTGATCGTCGTCGCTGATCCCGCCGGGACCGAGCTCGCGCGACATCGGGCATCGCACGAGCTCAAGCGGAGCCAGCGGACATTGCGGGCGTTGCAACGCAAGGCGGCCCGCCAAGTCGGCCCCTGGGACGAGACGACGAGGACCAAGCGGGATCCGTCGACGGGCTGGCAGCGTACCCAACGCAAGATCAGGCGCACGCATGCCCGAGTGGCGAACAGACGAGCCGACCGAATCCACAAACTCACAACTAAGCTGAGCCAGACCCACGATGTGATCGGCGCCGAGACGTTGGCCGTAAGGAACTTGATGGCCGGTGGAGGATCACGTAAGCGCGGCCTGAATCGTTCGCTGTCCGACGCCGGCCTTGGCGGGTTGTTCCGCCAACTTGAGTACAAATCCGGCTGGTACGGCGCATGCATCGTGAAGGTCGATCGATGGTTTCCTAGCTCGAAGTTGTGCTCCGGCTGCGGTGTGGTCAAAGCCAAGCTGCACCTCTCGGAGCGAATCTACGAATGCGACAGCTGCGGTCTGACGATTGACCGGGACCTCAACGCAGCAGTCAACCTGGCGAGGTACGCACAACGGAAAACGGACCCGAGTACCGGGGTCGTTACGGGTGGAGCCGACCGTAAGCCGTCATCCCACGGTGACGCTGGTGGCAATGAAACCCGGACCCGAGCCGCAGTAGGTGATGACGCCGATGACGGTGGGAGTGCCTCCTCCAAAGGGGAGGCTGCCTGAGATGCCCAGTCATATGGACGCCCACATTTCAGGCAACGGCGACCGGATAGCGTTGATGGCCGTGCAGCCCAGTCAGGAACCCACCGCGCTGATCCGCGAGTACCTGCTGCTCGGTTTGCGCTTCGACCGGATCGAATCCGGGTACGTCGACGCCTTCACCGGCGATCCCGCGCTGCGCCAAACGGTGTTGGCCGAGCCCGCGCCCGACCCGGCCAGCCTGGTCCGCCAGGCTCAGCGGCTGCTTGCCGTGCTGCCAGATGTGCCGCGTAGCAGTGCATCCAGTGGATTCGACGAAGCCCGCGCCGACTACATCGGCGCTCATCTGCGGGCGTTGGCCTGTGCCGGGCGCAAGTTCGCCGGAGAAGACATCGGCTTCGTCGACGAGGTGCACGACTACTTCGACGTCCACATCGCCAAGGGTGAGCTGGAGAACTACCGACAGGCGCATGCCCGGCTCGACGAGGTATTGGGTGGCGGCGGCCCACTGGCCGACCGGATGGAGGCCCACCGCGCAGGAGAAGAGATACCGCCCGATCGGTTGGCCGAGTGCATCGAGGCGTTCTCCAGCGCGCTGCGCGACCGGGTGCGCGCCGAGTATCCGTTGCCCGACACCGAAACCGTTGAGTATCAGGTGGTAACCGACAAGCCGTGGTCGGGATTCAATTACTACCTGGGCGATTACTGCTCCACGGTGGCCGTCAACGCCGACATCAAACAACTGATGTCGAACCTGCCGCGGCTGGTGGCCCACGAATCCTATCCGGGGCACCACACCGAGCATTGCCGCAAAGAGGCCGGGCTGGTCAACCGGAAAGGCCAGGCCGAGCAGACCATTTTCCTGGTGAACACCCCGCAGTGCCTGATGGCCGAGGGCCTGGCCGATTTGGCGCTGTATGCCGCGATCGGCCCGCGCTGGGGGCAGTGGGCGTCCGAGATCTACGCCGATCTGGGGCTGAGGTTTGACGGCGAGCGCGCCGAGGCGGTCTCCGAGGCCTCGGCGGCGCTGGCGGGTGTCCGCCAGGACGCGGCGTTGATGTTGCACGACGAGCATCGCGATGCCGACGAAGTGGCGGCATTCCTGCGCCGTTGGCTGCTGGTCAATGACATCCGCGCGCGGCAGATGCTGCGGTTCTTGGCCTCGCCGCTGTGGCGCGCCTACACCAGCACCTACGTCGAGGGATACCGACTGCTGCGAGCCTGGCTTGACGACCGCCCGGCGGGCGTCAGCCTCACCGAACGTTTCGGCCGGCTGCTCGACGAACCGCTGATCGCCGTCGACATTGCCGGCCGACTAGTCTCGATTGCATGGCAGCCGACCTGACCGCGACCACCGCCTCCACCGCAGCCCCAGGCGCTGAATACGCCGATACCGCCAGCGCCGCCTACCGCGCAGCATTGCAGGTCATCGAGTCCGTCGAACCGCGCATCGCCGCTGCGACACGCAAAGAACTTGCCGACCAACGTGATTCGCTCAAGCTCATCGCCAGCGAAAACTATGCCTCGCCCGCAGTGCTGCTTACCATGGGCAGCTGGTTGTCGGACAAATACGCCGAGGGCACCATCGGCCACCGCTTCTACGCCGGCTGTCAGAACGTCGACACCGTCGAGAGCGTGGCCGCCGAGCACGCCCGTGAGCTGTTCGGCGCGCCGTACGCCTACGCTCAACCGCACTCCGGCATCGACGCCAACCTCGTTGCCTACTGGGCCATCCTGGCCACCCGGATCGAGACGCCCAGCCTCGCCGAGGCCGGGGCCAAACACGTCAACGACCTGTCCGAGGCGGACTGGGAACAGCTCCGCGCCAAACTTGGCGGCCAGCGGCTGCTGGGCATGTCGCTGGATGCCGGCGGTCACCTCACCCACGGCTTCCGGCCCAACGTCTCCGGGCAAGATGTTCCACCAACGCAGCTACGGCACCCACCCGGAGACCGGGCTGGTGGACTACGACGCGGTCGCCGCCGCCGCGCGTGAGTTCAAGCCGTTGATCCTGGTGGCCGGGTACTCGGCCTACCCGCGGCGGATCAACTTCGCCAACGATGCGCGAGATCGCTGACCAGGTGGGCGCCACCCTGATGGTGGACATGGCGCACTTCGCCGGACTGGTCGCCGGCAAGGTATTCACCGGCGACGAGGACCCGGTGCCCTATGCCCACATCACCACCACCACCACGCACAAGTCGCTGCGCGGGCCACGCGGCGGCCTGGTGTTGGCCCAGCCGGAGTACGCCGACGCGGTCGATAAGGGCTGCCCGATGGTGTTGGGCGGGCCGCTGGCACACGTCATGGCCGCCAAGGCGGTCGCGCTGGCCGAGGCGCGCCAGCCCGCGTTCGGGGCCTACGCCCAGCGGGTTGCCGACAACGCCAAGGCGCTGGCCGACGGGTTCCTGCGGCGCGGGGCGCGGCTGGTCACCGGCGGCACCGACAACCACCTCGTGCTGCTAGACGTGACGTCATTCGGGCTGACCGGCCGGCAGGCCGAATCGGCGTTGCTGGACTCCGGCGTCGTCACCAACCGCAATTCCATCCCCGCGGACCCAAACGGTGCCTGGTACACCAGCGGCATTCGGTTCGGCACCCCGGCACTGACGACCCGCGGCTTCGGCGCCGCCGAGTTCGACCGGGTCGCCGAGCTGGTGGTCGACGTGCTGACCAACACTCAACCCGGTTCGGGGCCCGCAGGGCCCTCCAAGGCCAAGTACACCCTGGCCGATGGCACCGTTGAGCGGGTGCACGCCGGGGCCGCCGAGCTGCTGACGGCTAACCCGCTGTACCCGGGGCTGACGCTCTAGGGGTCATCCGAGCTGACCTCTGCTAGCGCCGAGCACTGCGCGGCAGATTTCACGGAACCTGTGTACGCGGGTTACAGTTACCTCATGGCACAGAAACCTGTCGCTAACGCGCTGATCCTCGAACTCGAGCCGGTCGTGGGCGAGAACCTCGACCGCCACCTCGATACCGAGAGCTTGTGGTTCGCGCATGACTTCGTGCCGTTCGAGCAGGGCGAGAACTTCGCCTTCCTCGGCGGGCGTGATTGGGACCCGTCGCAGGTGACGCTGCCCAAAGCCATCACCGACGCGTGCGAGATCCTGCTCATCACCAAAGACAACGTGGCCGGTTATCACCGCGAACTCGTCGAGCACTTCATTCTCGAAGACATGTGGGCCCAGTGGCTGGGCCGGTGGACCGCCGAAGAACACCTGCACGCCATTGCACTGCGCGAGTACTTCGTGGTGACCCGCGAGGTCGACCCGACCGCCAACGAGCAGGTCCGCTTCGAGCACGTGTCACTGAAGGGGTATCGCGCCGACCAGTACTCCCAGGTCGAAACCCTGGTGTTCATGGCTTTCTTCGAGCGGGCCCACGCCGTGTTCTGCAACAACCTGGCGGCCCAGATCGAAGAGCCGGTGCTGGCCGGACTCATTGCCCACATCGCGCGAGACGAAGAGCGGCACGAGGAGTTCTTCGCCAACCTCGTCGCGCACTGCCTCGACTACACCCGCGACGAGACGCATCGCGGCGATCGCCGCCCGCGCGGCCGACCTCCAGGTCGTCGGCGCCGACATCGACGCCTACCAAGACAAGGTGCGAAACGTCGCCGACGCAGGCATTTTCGGCCCGGATCAGCTGCGCGCGGGTGATCTCCGACCGCATCACCGCATGGGGGCTCGGCGACGAGCCTGCGCTGCGGCAGTTCGTCGTCGGCTAGCCACGTCGGCGCGCCTGCGCGGCGCACATGCCAAGACCGGAGTAGCGTCGCATTCGATGGCTAGCGACATGCTCTGCTGTCCGGGCGGCGCCTCTCGTCTCGACTTCGACAGGACCGCCGGCCCCGGTCCTGGCGCCGCGGCCCCCGCCGAAATGTCCGTGCGGGTCGCACGGGTTTCCGCCCGGTGACGATGCGGCCCGTGCAATGGGCAGCTGAGAAGCCGGGTCATCAAAACCAGCCCGGTTATGACGCCCCGCGAGCATGGGTGGCGGTGGGGCCACACCCGCATGCGGCAGCGAACCAGGCGATGATCTCGAGGAGCGCTCGTGACTGATTCCCCGGCGGTTCCACAGGACACCATCCGGACGTACGTGCTCGACACCTCCGTGTTGTTGTCCGATCCGTGGGCCTGTTCCCGCTTCGCCGAACATGAAGTGGTGGTTCCGCTGGTGGTGATCAGTGAGCTGGAAGCCAAACGCCATCACCACGAACTCGGCTGGTTCGCCCGTCAGGCGTTGCGCTTGTTTGACGACCTCCGGCTTGCCCACGGGCGACTGGATCAGCCGATTCCCGTTGGGACACAAGGCGGTACGCTGCACGTCGAACTCAACCACAGCGATCCGGACGTGCTGCCGGCCGGGTTCCGCACCGACACCAACGACTCGCGCATCCTGTGCTGTGCCGCCAACCTGGCCGCAGAGGGCAAGCGAGTCACGTTGGTGAGCAAGGACATTCCGCTGCGCGTCAAAGCCGGTGCGGTGGGTCTGCCCGCCGACGAGTACCACGCGCAAGACGTCGTCACGTCCGGCTGGACCGGGATGACGGAGATGGAAGCCACCACCGAGGACATCGACGCGCTGTTCGCCGACGGCGAGGTCGATTTGGCCGCGGCACGAGACCTGCCGTGCCACACCGGGATTCGACTACTTGCTGGCAGCTCTCATGCGCTCGGCCGGGTCAATGCCCACAAACGCGTTCAGCTGGTCCGCGGCGACCGCGAGGTGTTCGGACTGCGTGGTCGCTCCGCCGAGCAGCGGGTGGCCCTGGATCTGTTGCTCGACGAGTCGGTGGGCATCGTGTCGCTGGGCGGCAAGGCCGGCACCGGCAAGTCGGCGCTGGCGCTGTGCGCCGGTCTGGAAGCCGTGCTAGAGCGACGCACCCAGCGCAAGGTGGTGGTCTTCCGCCCGCTCTACGCGGTCGGCGGCCAGGAGCTGGGCTACCTGCCCGGCAGCGAGAGCGAGAAAATGGGCCCGTGGGCACAGGCGGTCTTCGACACCCTGGAAGGTCTGGCCAGCCCGGCGGTGCTCGAGGAGGTGCTATCCCGCGGGATGCTCGAGGTGCTCCCGCTGACCCATATCCGTGGTCGCTCGCTGCACGACTCCTTCGTCATCGTCGACGAGGCGCAATCGCTGGAACGCAACGTGCTGCTGACCGTGTTGTCCCGCCTGGGCGCGGGATCCCGGGTGGTGTTGACTCACGACGTCGCTCAGCGCGACAACCTTCGGGTGGGCCGGCATGACGGGGTCGCGGCCGTGGTCGAGAAGCTCAAGGGACACCCGCTTTTCGCGCACATCACGCTGCTGCGTAGCGAGCGGTCGCCGATCGCTGCGCTGGTCACCGAGATGCTTGAGGAGATTACCCGGGCCCCGCTGCCGTAGGCCTTGGTTGCTGCGGCGACCTGCTGCGCCCGGCTCCGCCGCGCTTGCAATCGCCGCGGGTAAGCTTCCGGCCGTGCCCAGACGACCAGACACCCTCGCGTGGCGGTACTGGCGCACGGTCGCCGGCGTGGTGGCAGCCGCGATCGTGGTAGCGATCGGTGCGTTCACCGGGCACGTCAGGTTCGCCCACGCCAACGATGTCGTCGACTGCGCGCAAGTCAAGTGCGTAGCGTTGACGTTCGACGACGGCCCCACCCCGTACACCGATCGGCTGCTGGGCATCCTGACCGCCAACAAGGCCAAGGCGACGTTCTTCGAGCTTGGCAACAAGGTTGCCGCCAACCCGGCGGGCGCCAAACGCGTCGTCGACGCCGGCATGGAGATCGGCAACCACACCTGGGAACACCCCAACATGACGACGTTGCCGCCGGCCGATGTTCCCGGCCAGTTGTCCAGAGCCAACGATGCGATCGCCACCGCCACCGGTGTGACGCCCAAGCTGTGGCGGCCGCCGGGCGGCCTGACCGACGCAGGAGTCAATGAGCAGGCCGGAAAGATCGGTCTGGCCGGAATCCTCTGGGACGTCATCCCTTTCGACTGGATCAATGACTCGAACACCGCGGCCAGCAGGTACCTGCTGATGACCCAGATCAAGCCCGGTTCGGTGGTGTTGCTGCACGACACCTACTCCAGCACCGTTGATCTGGTCTACCAGTTCATCCCGGTACTGAAAGCCAACAACTATCACCTGGTGACGGTCAGCCAGCTGCTCGGGCAACGAGCACCGGGCAGCGTGTACGGCAGCCGGGAGAACGGGCCGCCGGCCAATGACCTGCACGACATCCCGGTCGCCGAGATTCCGTCGTTGCCCAACACGCCGTCGCCAAAGCCGATGCCCAACTTCCCGATCCTCGATGTTCCAGGCCAGAACTCAGGCGGATCGAATAACGGCAGCTAGCCGTTGCAGGTGATGAAATTGTTGCGACACGATGAGTTCGCAGCGCCTCCCGGGGCATGGTTTCGCTGGGGGTACGGAAACACGTGTCGGGTCACTTTGGTTGATGCGTCTCATGGGGACCCGGAATTGATACAACACGGTGAGTTAGACATGATTTTCTGAGACGGACTTCTTGGACACCCCGATATGGAAATCCCTTCTTCTAGAAGCGAGTCCGTGCGTGTCGCAGATGTCGTCTTTATCGAGACAGACCTCGTCTGTTCCCGTTGCAAAGCGCTCTCCACCAATATATGAGCCACAAACAATGGCACGACTGGGTTTCCCCCGACGTCCCCTACATCACCTTGTGTCCAGGACTACCGTTGCACCCGACTGATCGCACCGCCTTTCAAGGCGTTTGTGCGCCCGGCAGCTTTTCACGCGGCACACATCCCAACACCACCGCCGGTTGCGGCCCGACTCGTACTCGGACCTCGGCTGGAAAATGCTGAACGCTCGTCCAGTCACGTTCTGGCGCTAGGTGTGTACTCCTCGCTCAGCGGCCCGCAACGGATTCCGAAATGATCGTGCACTGTGTCGAGAACGCGGCGCTGGCGCTCGCGTTCGCGGCGGTGCGTAAGCAGGAACCTGGCCAAGCCCGGCAAGCGGCGCGGCAGAGGGTACCACTTATCGAAATCGAGGCCGTTCTCGTTGAACACACGGCTCGGGACATTCTCGTAGATCAAGCTGAGGTTGTGCTGTACTAGCGCGAAAAGCACGTACGGAAACGCCACCGGCGACTTGTGCCTCAGTTCCTGCCAATCGACTTCGTACAGCGGGATATCCCTGATCTTGTCCAAGAACAGCAGGTGGCCGAGGAAGTACCCCATGAACGCAGGCAAGTGCAGTATGGCCGACCGCACATTGATCGAGACCACGGCGCCACTGGGGGAAACGTAAGGCTCGTACGGGTAATCGCCGATGAGTCCGAGGTATCCCGTGCAGTTGACGACCCAGCTGCCCGGTTGGATCGCCTTCGTCGATCCGCTCCGGAACACCAACTCGGTCGTGCCGTTGCGGTCGACGGCATCCTCAAGGTAATCCATGACGAGATCGTTGAGGCCAGCGGAGATCGTGCGGTTCTCGGCCTCAGACAGCACGCCCAACGCGAAGTTATCGGCCTGCGGGGTCAAGAACGTGCCGTAAGTGGCGCGAAACCAATCTTGAACTTCCGCTTCGTTCGTGCCGTCGAAACGCCGCCCCATCTTTGCGGCGACGGTGGCGCCCGGTGTGCCCTTCCACCACCGCCGGGCGCCGCTCGGTAACAGATTGTCGCGGCTGGAGAAGAACGTTCCACGGCCGGCGACCAGGTTCACCTCGCGGCCGGGATATTCCGTGATCAGTGCATGTGCGGTGTCCATGGCAGTTTTTCCGCCGCCGATGATCCACACCGGCGCATCGCTTTCCCTGATGTCGCCCGCCCGGACATCGCAGTAGTCGGGCGACACCGAATGGACGCGTTTGCTGGAAATGTCGAGCGGATCGTTCGGCGTGACTGCCAGGCCATACGCCTTGATTAATCGCTTCGCGTCGACGACGAGCACCCGGCCATCGGCAGCCCTACAGGTGACCCGCACGATTCCGTTCGCTTCTTCCTCCGACTCGAAATCCCAGCCGAAGTACTCGTCGACCTGCACACGCTCCCTAATCACGTCGACGCAGTGCTGAAAATGGTCAAGTACCTCGCCCTTGGTCGCCAAGTATGCGCGATCCTTGCCGAGCGTCCACTCGATGTTGCCCGCGGTGAACATGGGGTGCGGCTGATGCAAGCGCACGTAAGAGTACACATCAACCCACATGCCGCCGACGCGCGCCCGACGATCAATAAGGATGACCTTTTGGTTGCGCGACTGGTATCGACTCGCGGCGAACAGGGCGTTTAGCCCGGCGATGCCGGCTCCGACGATGCAAACGTCGCAGGTTTCCACCCGCGCTGGCTGGGATCCGGTCATCACGCCACCCGTTCCTTGGAGAGGCGTCAATTATGTATCCGCGGACCGCTACCGGAATGAGTATTCGACTACTCTATTTATGCGTCTATTTATGCGCGGCATCGGCCTGCAAGGCGATGAGCACTCCGGTGCTGAGGTCGTTTGATCCGACCGGCTGCGCCACGCGAAAATGGGGCGCGGCTGAGCACAGTCACGTTGCCGTGCTGTTGCTGTCATCAACGTCATGGCATCGCCTCGGCCCAGGCGATATGCCCCTCGAAGCCAAGCGATGTCGCCATGGCGCGGTAGCGATCCCGGAACTCCCGATACCCGGCCTCGTCGCCATGAGCCCTGGCCAGCAGCGTCCGCGTTCGCTGCAGCGGCACCTCGTACAACACGAACCCGACGTCGACGGGCACGGCAGCCAACCTGTCGATCAGCGCCTGAGCCTCTTCCAGGTCTCCATTCGCTCTCCGGCGTATCAGTAACTCGACTAGCAGAGCGGTTCCCGGTCCGCGGGTGACCATTTCACTGGTATCGAACAACTCGCATATGTCGTCTAATTCGAGACGAGCAACCAGCGGAGCCTGTGGCTATGCCTTCCCCGGTCAGGGTCGCCTAGTTGATATGTCGCGGCCATGCCAGCAAGAAGGTGTGCCTCAATCGGACCTCCTGTGGCGGGTCAGGTCGGGCCCTGTTCGAGGAACTTCCGCCTACGGAGTTGTCCGGGCCCGCGGATTCCAGCAGCGAGCCGTCCGCGCTCTACGTCAACAGATATGAGCAGATCGACGTCGCCACGGATGACGCGCCGCTCACTGACGGATTTCCGTCGGCGGCTGCCCGGGCAGCTCACCCGAGGCGGCGAACGCCAGCAACTCGCTGCGGCCGATCTGGCTAACCAGGCTGGCCGAGTCGAAGTAGATGCGCTCGTTGGTGATTCGATCGCCATCGAAGAAGAACACCGCGATGATCGGCACCCGGAACGCCTTGCCAGTGGGCGGCAGACCGTAGAACTCGCCGAGATTGCTGCCCAGCAGGTCGAATTCGGTGATCACCGCGTCGTCGCTGAAGTGGTATCGAACGTTTTCGTGACGCTGGTCGGGAAATGCGGTCCGGGTGGTCAGGTAGTAACCCATCACCTCGTCGTCGCCGTCGAAAACCTGGCCGGTGGCCATGATCTCGTAGCGCGGGTGCCCATTGAAAGTGGCCAGGGTCCGGTCGAACTCCTTGGTCACCTCGGTATTCATGTGCTCTTCGATGGTGGCCAAGCGGCGTCGCCGCAGTTCGTCGCTGATCATGTCGGCTGGTCGTTCACCTTGGTCATGGCGAGCACGTCGAGGCGGCGGTCGAGCTCCTCTTCGGAGAGTTTGTCGCCGATCAGCCCGCGGTCAATCACCGTCTGGCGAATCGTCTTGTGCTCCTTGAGCGCTTGCTTGGCCACCGCAGCGGCTTCCTCGTAGCCGATCGCCGAGTTCAGCGGTGTCACGATCGACGGCGACGACTCGGCCAGCTCGCGCAAGTGCTCGACGTGCGCGCTCAGCCCGGTAATGCAGCGCTCCGCGAACAGCGTGGACACATTGGTCAGCAGCTTGAACGATTCCAGCAGGTTGCGCGCCATCATCGGGATGTAGACGTTGAGCTCAAAGGCTCCGCTTGCGCCACCCCACGCGATTGCCGCGTCGTTGCCGACCACCTGAGCGGCGACCTGGGTAACCGCCTCGCACAGAACAGGATTGACCTTGCCCGGCATGATCGAGCTGCCCGGCTGCAGATCCGGCAACTGGATTTCAGCCAGCCCGGTCAACGGACCCGACCCCATCCAGCGGACATCGTTGGCAATCTTGGTCAACGACACCGCGATGGTGCGCAGCGCGCCGGACGCCTCCACCAGCCCATCGCGGGCCGCTTGGGCTTCGAAAGCGTTGACCGCCGTGCGCAATTCGGTCAATCCGGTCTCTTTCACCAGCACCTCGACCACTTTGGCGCCGAAGCCGTCGGGAGCGTTGAGGCCGGTGCCCACCGCGGTGCCACCGATCGCCAGCTCACCCAACCTCGGAAGGCACCCGCGCACTCGTTCTATGCCGGCCTCGATTTGGCGGGCGTATCCGGAAAACTCCTGACCGAGTGTGACCGGGACGGCATCCATCAGATGCGTGCGGCCCGATTTCACCACCGTGCGCCACTCGCGGGCCTTACCCGCCAGCGCGTCGTGCAGCACCTGCAGCGCTGGGATCAGGTGGCGCACCGCGGCTTCGGTGGCCGCTATGTGGGTGGCGGTCGGGAAGGTGTCGTTGGATGACTGCGACATGTTGACGTCGTCGTTGGGATGCACGGTCACCCCGCCCCTCGCCGCGATCGAAGCGATCACCTCGTTGGCGTTCATGTTGGAACTGGTGCCCGACCCGGTTTGGAAGACGTCGATGGGGAACTGGTCGTCGTGGCGTCCGTCGGCGATCTCGGCAGCGGCGGCGATGATCGCGTCGGCCTTCTCCGGCGCCAGCAGCCCGAGGTCCTTGTTCACTTGCGCGCAAGCGCCTTTCAGCAGACCCAAAGCGCGGATCTGGGTGCGCTCCAGGCCCCGCCCGGAGATCGGGAAGTTCTCCACGGCACGCTGAGTTTGCGCACGCCACAATGCGTTTGCCGGCACCCGGACTTCGCCCATGGTGTCGTGTTCGATGCGGTATTCGGTGGCGTTCTCGGCGGCGTGAGCGGCCATAAATTGGGGTCCTTCTGTGGTGGTTACGGCAACGGGTATGCGGCGTTGCTGTCGCCGGTGAAGTCGATCGCCGAGTATTCGTTGAGCTTGGATAGCCGGTGGTAGGCCTCGACCATCCGCACTGTGCCGGACTTCGAGCGCATCACGATCGATTGGGTGGTGCAGCCGCCGGGTTGATAGCGCACTCCCTTGAGCAGGTCGCCGTCGGTGACGCCGGTCGCGCAGAAGAAGACGTTCTCACCGGACACCAGGTCCTCGGTGGTCAGCACCTTGTCGAGGTCGTAGCCGGCGTCGAGTGCCTTCTGTCGTTCGGCGTCGTCCTTCGGTGCCAGCTGCGCCTGGATCTCGCCGCCCATGCATCGGATCGCCGCTGCGGTGATGATGCCCTCCGGGGTGCCGCCGATACCGGCCAGCATGTCGGTGCCGGAGCCCGGTCGGCACGCCGAGATCGCGCCCGCCACGTCGCCGTCGGTGATCAATCGGATTCGCGCTCCGGTGGCGCGGACGTCGTCGATCAGTTGAGCGTGCCGCGGCCGGTCCAGGATGCATACCGTCATGTCGGGCACCGACAAGCCCTTGACCTTGGCGACCGCCCGGATGTTGTCGGCGACCGGCGCGGTGATGTCCAACACGTGAGCGGCGTCCGGCCCGACGGCGATCTTGTTCATGTAGAACACCGCCGATGGATCGAACATCGCGCCCCGATCGGCCACCGCCAGCACCGAGATGGCGTTGGGCATGCCCTTGCTCATCAGCGTGGTGCCGTCAATCGGGTCGACGGCGAAGTCGCAGTCCGGGCCGTCGCCGTTGCCGACCTCCTCGCCGTTGTAGAGCATCGGCGCGTGGTCTTTCTCGCCCTCGCCGATCACGACCACGCCGCGCATCGACACCGAGTTCACCAGTTGGCGGATCGCGTCGACGGCGGCCCCGTCGCCACCTTCCTTGTCTCCGCGACCCACCCAGCGCCCGGCAGCCATGGCACCGGCTTCGGTGACCCGTACCAGTTCCAGAGCAAGGTTGCGGTCCGGGGCTTCACGACGAGACGTCGTCCGCGACGACGAACCGGTTTCCGGTGAGGAGGTAGCGGCGTGATCGACCTGCGGGCTCATAGTTGCCGATTGTCCCAGAAGCGGGTTGGCGCTCGGGAGCTGGGATACTCGTGTTGTGACGACGCAGCCGCAGCCGACGGCCAAGCCGGCCAAGCCACGGCTGCTGCAGGACGGCCGGGATATGTTCTGGTCGATCGCGCCGCTGGTGGTGGCCTGCATCATCCTGGCGGGCATGGTCGGGATGTGCACGTTCGCCCCTGGCGGGACCAACCGCGGACCGGTGCCGTCCTACGACGCAGCCGGCGCGCTGCGGGCCGACGCGCAGACGCTGGGGTTCCCGGTAAGGCTGCCACGGCTGCCCGAAGGCTGGCAGCCCAACTCCGGTAGCCGCGGCGGTATCGGAGACGGAAGAGCCGACCCGTCGACCGGTCAGCGGGTGCGCGCTGTCACCTCCACCGTCGGATACATCAGCCCCACCGGTATGTATCTGAGCCTGACCCAGAGCAACGCCGACGAGGCCAAGCTGGTCGGCTCGATCCACGCTTCGTCGAAGTCAACGATGTACCCCACCGGAACCGTCGACGTCGGCGGCACCCGGTGGATCGTCTATCAGGGCGACGATGGTGTCGAGCCGGTGTGGACCACCCGGCTGGCCAGTCCGGTCGGGCCTGCCCAGGTCGCGATCACGGGTGCCGGAGGTGTTGATCAGTTTCGTACGCTGGCGGCGGCCACCCAATCACAGCCGCCGTTACCGGCGCACCGGTAGAAGGGACATCCTATGAGCTCACCCGAAGCTGACCTCACTGGCTGGTCGTCGGCACCGTTCACCGGCGGCGGGTACACCCATGACGTCTACCGCAAGGGCGAAGGACCCGGCGTGGTGCTGATCCCGGAGCTACCGGGCATTCATCCGGGTGTGCTGGGGCTGGGCAATCACCTGGTGGACAACGGATTTACCGTCGCAATACCGTCGCTGTTCGGCGAGCCGGGTCGGCCGGTGTCGGTCAGCTACCTGCTTCCCA
The DNA here is from genome assembly GCA_963720085.1 of uncultured Actinomycetota bacterium. GTDB lineage: Bacteria > Actinomycetota > Actinomycetes > Mycobacteriales > Mycobacteriaceae > Mycobacterium. The sequence continues at coordinate 145,059 of CAVRER010000039.1, read as the reverse complement.
CTATCGCACGGGCCTGTGTGGCAAGGGAATTCGCAGCGTTCGCAACCAACAAGCAGCGGCCGGTGTCGGTCTTCTTGCGCGCACTGGCTCGCGATCTCAACGCGTCGACACCGGGCAAGGGCGTCGGGGTGATCGGCCAATGTTTCACCGGCGGCTTCGCGCTGGCAGCCGCGGTGGACGACAGCGTGCTTGCCCCGGTGCTCAGCCAGCCGTCGTGCCCGATACCGCTGACGCTGCGCCACCGCCGCGATCCCGGACTGAGCGACGTGGAGCTGAACGCTTTTAAAGACCGCGCCACCAGCGAGGGGGTGTGCGCGATGGGCCTGCGGTTCAGCGAGGACAAGATGGCCCCGGGCGAACGGTTCGCCACGCTCAAAGAGCGGCTCGGCGATGCGTTCGAGGTGATCGAGATCAACTCGGGCCCGGGCAACGAGCACGGCTTTTCGAGGGCGGCGCATTCGGTGCTGACCCTAGAGCTCCGCGAGGTCGACGGTCAGCCGGCCTACGAGGCACGCAAGCGGGTCGTCGAGTTCCTCACTCAGCGGCTGGTTGCGTCCTAACCTCGGGTCGATTGCGCGCCCTCCACCGCGTGAGCCAACCGGGTTTGCCGTCTCCGTCGTCGTGCTCTTCGATCTCGACGCCCTTGTACACCGCCAGATAGACGTCAATGGTGGTGACGATGACGATCATCAGCACCGGGCCGATGACAATGCCCCACGGGCCGAACATGGCGATACCCGCGAACACGGCAAGCAACATCAGCGCGGGATTGAGGCGGGCGTCTCGGGGCACCAGGATCGGGCGCAAAAAGTTGTCGAGGTTGGTGACAACCACCAAATGCCAAAGGATTACAAAAGCGCCGCCGATGATGTTGCCGTAGAAGATCATCCCGATGCCGAACGGGATGGTTACGATCCCGCCGCCCAGCGGGATGATGGATAGTGCGGTCAACAGAATCGCGAATATGAAGAACCCGTGGTGGAAACCGGCGACGTAGACGGACGCGGCCCCGGCAACCCCTTGGCAGAGTGCGATGACGAACTGACCGCTCACCGTGCCGCGCACCATCGAGCCCATTTTGCGCAAATACAAATCAGCGACGTCGTCACCGAGCGGATTGAGTTGGCGGATCAAGGTGAGGAGCTTCTCGCGATTGGTCAGCAGCGCGACAAACACGTACAAGAAGATGACGGCTGAGGTGACCGCGCCGAAGAGACTTCCGGCGGTGTCCTGCAGAAAGTGCAGCGACCATTCACCCGCCTTCTGCGCGACGGTCACCATCGCTTTTCGCAGCGACTCTGCGGTAACTGTCATGTGCAGGAACGGAACCCGCGCCAAGAGCTGATTGACCACGTGAAGACTGTTGTCGCCGAGTCCAGACAGACCGGTCCTCTGCACCCAGCCGGCGACATGGGTGACCATGCGGGAAATCTGGACGATCGCCAGCACCACCAACAGGCCGACCGGCACGATTACGGCGGCCAGCGCCGACAGCAGCGTGCACGTGGCCGCTAGACCGGCACTCATCCGACGACCGAACCAATTGAAAAGCGGCGTAAACAAATACGCGCCGACGGCGGCCACCACGATGAGGACGAAGTAGCCGCGCAGGAAATACGCCGCGAATAGCAGGCTGATCAGCGTCCAGACCGCGAGCGCGCGTCTCTGGGTGAGCGTGAATTCGGTGTTCATCGCTGGCTCTCAACAGCGCTTTTCGCGTGTTGTCTGTTGCGCTGATCGGCGATGAATCGGATCGACAAACGCTGCAGCAGACCTGGTGCCAGCCGGGCGAACACCCACGACGCGTGCGCACGCTTCGGCACGACCAACAGCGCCTTGTTGCGATCGATCGCCTTCAAGGTGTCGCGGGCCAACCGGTCAGGGTCGTAGGCGGTCTTCATGCCCTGGCCGCGTAGGTAGTAGTCACGGCCGACGAAACCACCGATGGCGCCTTTGTCCAGGATCGGCGTCTCGACGGCGGCCGGGCATACCGCCAGCACGCCCACCCCGCGGGAGACGGCCTCCGAGCGCAGCGCCAGCGACAGCCCCACCACGGCGTGCTTGGTCATCACGTAACTGGTGATCTGCCCGGCCGCGGTCAGCCCGGCCATGGAAGCGATGTTGACGATGTGGCCGTGCCCTTGGCGCAGCATCACCGGGTAGGCGGCGGCCACGCCGTGTACCACGCCGCGGATGTTGACGTCGATGATCGCGTTCCACTGGTCCAGCGTGAGCAGTTCGGTGTCGCCGCCCCAAGCGATTCCAGCGTTGTTGAACATCAGGTCGAGCCGTCCGGTGCGGGAGACGACGGCGTCGACGGCGGCCGCCACCGCGGCCGCGTCGGTGACGTCGAGGGTGGCCGCGATCGCGGTGCCGGGGCCGGGCAGGCCCTCGGCGGTGCGGGTCGCTGCGGCGCCGTCGACATCGGTGCAGACCACGTCGGCGCCCGCGGCGACCAGCGCCCGGCACAGCGCCGCGCCGATGCCCGAGCCCGCGCCCGTGACGATTGCCTGCTTGCCGGTGCAGGTTTTGGTGAAAGTCATTGCGGCGCCGCCAGTTTCATCACGTGGCTCAAGATATCGGGATACCGCTTCATGTGTGCGCCGCCGTTGAGGTCGAGCACCTCACCGGTCAGCCACGGTGCCTTGGACAGGAACACTACGGCCTCGGCGATCTCCTCGGCGGTGCCGGCGCGACCCAGCGGAGTGTTCTCCAGGTATTCGTCGAGCACGCCGGGAATCTGGGTGGCCGGCTCGGTGAGCGGAGTGTGTACGAATCCGGGGGCGACGGCGTTGACCCGGATACCGTGCGGCGCGAGTTCGAGCGCCGCGACTTGGGTCAGCATCGACAGCCCGGCCTTGGCCGCGCAGTAGGCGCTCATCGCCGCAGCGGGCTGGCGCCCATTGAGCGAACTGAGCGACACCAGCGCCCCGCCGTCGCGCAGCCGCGGCGCGGCGTGCTTGATCACCAGGAAAGCGCCGGTGAGGCAGACGTCGACGACCGAGCGGAAATCCTCGACGGCCAGTTCGGTGATCAGCCCGACCCCGCTGTAACCGGCGGTGTTGACGACCACGTCGAGCGGGTCGGCCTGCTCGAAAAGTGCTCGTACCGAGTCCTCGTCGGTGACCTCGACCGTCGCAGCGGTGTGCGGGTCGCCGAGGTCGGCGGCGACGGCATGCGCGCCGTCGGTGTTGCGGTCGGCGACGGTCACCCGGCAGCCATCTGCGGCCAGCGCATGGGCCACCGCTCGGCCGATGCCCGAGGCGCCGCCGACGACGACCGCCGCGCGATTAGTCATGCTGGCTCCGCCCCGTCGCCGCCGCGCGACTGGGGGTGCCCCCAATCGGGTCGAGGGTCATTCCATTTGGCGCCGATCACGCCCCACGGGTCGGCGTAGCGGCCCGGGTAGCGGTAATACGGCGAGCGACGTTTGAGCAGCGCATGGGCCAGCGGAGCCGCCAGCCGCACCGGATAGCGCCGCCAGCCCATCCGGTCGGCGGTCTCCGCAAGCAGTTGCGCCCACGAAACCCGTTGGAATTTCAGTGCTTCCATCGAGCGTGCGGTGTCCATCCAATCGGTGGCGAACCAGTCGGCGTCGCTGTCCGGGTTGCCCTTGCGCCCGGCGGGCACCCCACCCACCAAGCCCATTGCAGCGGCGGCGGCCGGCGCGATATCGCCTTGGACGTGGCGGTGCGAGTCGTCGCCGCCGATGAGCAACGTCTCGCCGAGCACCGGGGCGGTGGTGGCGGCGACGAAGGCGCGGGCCACGTCGCGCACGTCGACGGTTTGGATGCGCCCGTCGACCGGCAGCAACGCCTCGAAGTAAATGGTGTCCAGGTCGAGGTCGAAGCGCGGCTCTGCGGTCAGCACGCCGCCCAGCCGTAGCACCACCCAGTCCAGCTCCGAGGCGCGCACCAGCTGCTCGGCCTCCACCTTGTGCGCGCCGTAGATGTCGGAGGGCCGCCGCGGGGTGTCTGCGGTGAGAACGTCGGTGATGTGGTGTGGGTTGCGGGCGCCGTAGGCGGCGACGCTCGAGGCTTGAACGAACCGCGGCGGCGCCGGCAGTGTTTTCGCGGCGTTGATCAAAAACCCGGTCGCGTCGACGTTGACCCGGCGGGCCAGCGCCGGCCGCGCGTAGCACACCGGCGGGATGATCGCGGCGAGGTGGATGATCGCCGCGGGCGAGACGTCGCGCAGCAGCGCGGCGACGGCTTCCGGATCGGTGAGGTCGGCCCATCGGACGTCGGAGGCCGGCAGCAGAGTGGCTGCGGCTTTCCGGTTGGCCGGTATGTCGAGGTCGGTGGCCACGACACGGCGGCCGTCGGCGCGCAGCTGTCGCACCGTCGCGGATCCGACCAGTCCGAACGCCCCGGTGACCAGCACAGTCTCGGACATTGAGCGCCGCTCTCCCCCGCAAGCGGGCGGTGCCCCCACCTCATCGCTCATTTCACTCCTGTCGCCGGCGCGCATTGGCCCTCCTAGCTCGCGAAAAGTCTATTTCGCGACGTGCCGACTCGGATACGTGCGCCGCTCCTCCTCATCGCTTCGCTCTGCATCGTCGCCGGCGCGGAATATGTTCGCAGTCCGATATTCGCGGCGCGACAAGGGGGCCCACCCGCGCGGCGACGATGCAGGCCGGAACGGCCTGAGGTGGGGGTACCCCCGGCCGCGAAGCGGCGAGGGGGCGAGCCGCGCAATCAAGCAATGCGATGACTACGGTGTCGCCTCAGCCGCCTGCCGGCCACGCGGCGGTGCGGCGGCTTTCATCTGGTCGAACAGCTCGGTGTAGTAGGCCAAGCAGTCGGCCATCGCCTGCTCGGTGGTGAACAACGGCCGATAGCCGAGGTCGCGGGTGGCCTTGGCCACCGAGAAGTAGTTGTGCACGTACAGCCGCTCGACGGCCAGCGGCTCCAGCGGGGGTTTCGGCAGTCCGAACCGGAAGTGCAATCGCTGCCAGCCCGACATTGCCGCGCGGACCGCGGTGCCGGATATCCGCAGCCGGGGCAGGCGATATCCACACGCCGCCACCACCGGTCGAGCGAACTCGAACATGTTCACCGGTTCGGCGTCGTTGATGAAGTACGCCTGCCCGGGCGCGGTGCCGCCCGGGACCAGGTGCTCGGCGGCCAGGATGAAGCCGTGAATCAGGTTGTGCACGTAGGAGTTATCCAGGCGGGCGGCCTTACGGCCGACCAGGATCTTGACGTGGCCGGCCTGCACACTTTCGAACACCCTGCGGAACATCGTCTGGTCGCCAGAGCCCCAGATTCCGCTCGGGCGCACCGCGCACGTCAGCAGTCCGTCAATTCCGTTCTGGGACAAAACAAATCGCTCGGCGACCACTTTCGTCTCGGTGTAGAGGTCATTGAACCGGTCGGTGTAGGGCAACGTCTCGTCACCACCGGCGATCGGCTTGCCGCCCATCACCACACTGTTGGACGAGGTGTAGACGAAGCGCTTCACCCCGGCGGACTGCGCGGCGTGCACCAAGTTCTTGGTTCCGTCGACGTTGACGGCGAAACTGCGCTGCCGGTACTCCTCGGTGACCGAGGCACCGCCCAGCAGTTCGATAACCGCCGCGGTGTGGATCACGGTGTCGATGCCGGCGACCGCGGCCGCGACCATCTCCTGGTCGCAGATGTCGCCCTGGAGCACCTCCAGCCCCGGGTGGGCCGGGAGCGGCGAGGGCGCGCGGTCGAAGGACCGCACCTGGTGGCCACGGTCGAGCAGGGTGGTCACCAGGTTGGCGCCAACGAACCCCGATCCGCCGGTGACCAGGATTCGGCCCAACTCGGTGGTCGGCGATGTTCCGGAAGTGTCAGCCATGCGCTGAGGATAACTGAAACGTGTTCCAGTTTCGAATACAATCCGTCAAACTGGTTTCGAATTCAAGAATCTTCTGGATCGCTGGCGGCCAGTGCATCGGTTACCCGCTTACGCGCTCCAGCTAAGTGTTCCTCGCATCGTTTTGCCAGCTGTTCGCCTCTTTCCCACAATGCTAGCGATGCATCGAGGTCCAGCCCGCCTTGCTCGAGAAGACGCACAACTTCGATCAGCTCGTCTCGGCATTTTTCGTACCCGAGCTGACTAATAGATGTAGCCTCTTCCGGTTTACCGGCCATCGGTTCGTCCTTCGCTGATCGCTGCGACGGAGCCGTCGGCAACTCGCACCCGCAGCTTGGTGCCGGCCGGGGCATCGTTGGCTGAGCGGAGCACTCGAGTTGGTTCAAAAGACGCCCCCTCCCGCGGGACCGTCTGCACCACGGCGTAGCCGCGGGCCAGGGTGGCCGCCGGACCCAACGTAGCCAGCCGGGCGGACAAGTGACCGACGCGCTCGGCCTGCACGTCGATCAGTCGGCTGATGTCCCGGCGAACTGCAGACCGGGCGCGGTGAATCTCCTCGGCGCGCACCCTCAGCGCCGCCAGCGGCTCGGCCAGTACCGGGCGGCTGCGCAACTGCGCGAGCGCGCGCTGTTCGCGAGCCACCCAGTTGCGCAGCGCCTGGGCGCTGCGCCGGCGCATGTCGTCGAGCAGGTGTTGTTCAGCCGCGGTATCCGGGACGATCTTTTTGGCGGCATCGGTGGGAGTGGCGGCGCGCAAATCGGCGACCAGGTCGCACAGCGGATTGTCGGGCTCATGACCGACCGCACTGACCACCGGGGTGCGGCAGGCGGCGATGGCACGGCACAGCGTCTCGTCGGAGAACGGCAGCAGATCCTCGACGCTACCGCCGCCGCGGGCCACCACGATCACGTCGACGTCCGGATCGGCGTCCAGTTCGCGCAGCGCCTCGACAATTTGGGCGACGGCGTTGGGGCCCTGGACGGCGGTGTTGCGGACCGCAAACTGCACCGCGGGCCAGCGCGCGGCGGCCACCGTGGTGACGTCGCGCTCGGCGGCGCTGGCCCGCCCGGTGATCAGTCCGACCATCGCGGGCAGGAACGGGATCGGCCGCTTGAGCCGTGGGTCGAACAGCCCCTCGGCGTCCAGCAGTCGTCGCAACCGCTCGATGCGGGCCAGCAGTTCGCCGATTCCCACCGCGCGTATCTCGGACAGGCGCAACGTCAGTGTGCCGCGTCCGGTGAAGAAGTTCGGCTTTCCGCAGACCACCACCTGCACACCCTCGACGAGCTTGACCGGCGCACGATCCACCAAATCGCGTGGGGCGGTTACGGTCAGCGACATATCGGCCGCAGGGTCGCGCAGCACCATGAACACCGTCTTGATGCCCGGCCGGATGTTGATTTGGGTCAACTGACCTTCGACCCACACCGTGCCCAGCTTGTCGATCCAGCCCGCGATCCGGATGGCCACCGCACGAACCGGGTAAGGATTCTCGGCCGAATTCGCCGGCCGGGTCCCTACCGCCCGTTCAGTGGGCACCGGTTCGGTCACCTCGCCGTCGCGCGAGTGATCCTGTTGGCGAGCAGCGTCTGGAACGGTGCACGCGCCTTGGTGGCCTCTTCGTAGGCCAACAGGGCCTCGAGTTCGTCCACATCGAGCGATTGCAGCCTGGCCCGCAGCTGGGCCAGCGTCAGCGTTTCGTAGTCGAGCTCGTCGGCCACTGCCGGCGCAGCCACGGACTTGGTGGCTGGCCTGTTCCCGCGGGTGACGGGCCGAGTCGGGGAATCGGCCGACGAGTCGGGCGCAGTGTAGAGCGCGAACCGTCCGTCGGCGCGGCGCTCGGCATCGGTGGGGTCCACGCCGGAGTCGAGCGCTCGGTCCTTCTCTAAGCCATCGCCCAAGTCCTCGTCGAAGGTCGCCCACTCCGGCTGCTCCTCCTTGGGCGGAAAAATGCTTTCCAGGGTCGAGTCGCCCTTGATCACCAGCTCGGCCAGGTTCTGCTGGAAGCGCATCACAAGGTGCGCGGCCTGGCTGGCCAGTGTCATCGGATACATCAGGATGGTTTTCGGCAGCTTGATCGTCTCCTCGACGGCGAATGTCGCCGCCCCCACCAGCAGCCGGACCCCATACGGTGCAGTAGCCATGCGCCCCAGCCTGCCTTAACCGACGGTCAACTCCAAGCCGACGGCGCGAGCTGGCGAGCCCGAGTCCGCAGAAAGTAACCTGGTGGCATGCCGCCGACCGTCAACATGGGGATTCCGGGCGCCGCCAGCTCGGCCGTCGAGCCGGTGAACGGCAAGCGGGTGCTGCTGGCCGAGCCGCGCGGGTATTGTGCAGGCGTCGACCGCGCCGTCGAGACGGTCGAGCGCGCGCTGGAAAAGCACGGCCCACCGGTTTACGTCCGGCACGAGATCGTGCACAACCGGCATGTGGTGGACACCCTGGCCAAGGCCGGGGCGATTTTCGTCGACGAGACCGACGAGGTCCCCGAGGGCGCGATCGTGGTCTTTTCCGCACACGGCGTCGCACCAACCGTGCACGCGTCGGCCGCCGAGCGGTCGCTGCGAGTCATCGACGCCACCTGCCCGTTGGTCACCAAGGTGCACAACGAGGCCAAGCGTTTTGCCCGCGACGACTACGACATCCTGCTCATCGGCCACCAGGGCCACGAGGAAGTCGTCGGAACCGCCGGCGAAGCCCCCGACCATGTGCAGCTGGTAGACGGACCCGGCGCTGTCGACGGTGTGACGGTTCGCGACGAGAGCAAGGTCATCTGGCTATCCCAGACCACGCTGTCCGTCGACGAGACCATGGAGACCGTGCAGCGACTGCGTGCGCGGTTCCCGAAACTGCAGGATCCGCCGAGCGACGACATCTGCTACGCAACGCAGAATCGGCAGGTCGCGGTCAAGGCGATGGCGCCCGAGTGCGAGTTGGTCATTGTTGTCGGGTCGCGCAATTCATCGAACTCGGTGCGGCTGGTCGAGGTCGCCCTGGGCGCCGGATCGGCGGCCGCGCACCTGGTGGACTACGCCGACGATATCGATCCGGAGTGGCTGTACGGCGTCACCACGTGCGGGGTCACTTCCGGTGCATCGGTGCCTGAGGTGTTGGTGCGTGGCGTGCTGGAGCGACTGGCCGAGTACGGCTACGACGTGGTGCAGCCTGTGACGACGGCTAACGAGACGCTGGTGTTCGCCTTACCCCGAGAGATCCGCCGCGCGGCGACGATGCGGGCTGCGGAGCGGCCCGAAGAGCCGGGCGATTGAACCGCGTTCGGCGCGGCGGCTAGACGTCTGCTAAACGTCGTACTCCCAGGAGTCGGCTCCGGGGTCGCGCAACCGATGGGGACGCGATGGGGGCTCCCCGCGTGACTCGTCAGCCCGGGTCGAGCCGCGATAGCGCACCTGCGAGATCGGGTGGTGTGTCGCGGTGGCGCCGGATGTTCCGTTCGGCACGGACCTGCGACGCGGCTCCGATGGTGCCATGGGCTCATAGGGTTCGTATGGCTCGATCGGCTCGTGGGGGTCGAAGCGGCTGCGACGGGTTGGACGATCCTGGCGACTATGCGGGTCGCGGCGGATCTCCCGCGATGGCCGACCACGCGCGTCCGGATCGTGCGGCCCCCTGCTGCGGCGGGGTGGCTCTGGGCCGTCGAACTCGCGGATGCGCGTCGTACGCTTTGGCCGCCGGGCCCGGTCAACTGTCGGATCGGCTGCTTCGTCGAGCGGCGGTCGGATATGCCGGGAGCGCGACGCGGCCGGACGTTTGGCTGTCCGCCTGGCATCGGCCGATCTGGCGGATCTCGCCGGCTTCGCGGAACGTCTGACGGCGTGGGCTCGCTGCGAACCTGGCTTCGCGGCTTTGTCAGCCGTGTTGTCAACGGCTGACTCGCGCCGCAGGAACGGGAACATCCTGAAAAGCGGAGTCAGCCTGCCGACCATTGCGGCGGGGTCTGCGTCGCCGCTCGCCGTATCGACTTCGGCCTTCGCGACCGGGCGGATCGCCATACCCAACAACCAGCGGATGATGCCGATAACCAGCACGCCGCCCGAGGTGAACAGCATCAGCGGGAAGCGTTCGATCAGCGGATAGCCGGAGTTAATCAGCAGGTCCTTGAGCCCGGTGAACTTGGCGCCGTGAAACAGCCAGTACGCCCCGGGCACCGCACAGAACAAGATCAGCGGTGGCTGGATGACCGCGGTGAAGACGCCGGACTGGCGCACTGCCAGCACTGCAGCCACGCAACCCGCCACATAAAGCGCGGAGAAGACGGTCGTCAGCTCCTTGCCCGATCCGGCGTCGAAGGCGAAGCCCGCAGCGGTGCCGGTAACAGCGACAACCACGGCGGCCCACCAGGGCACACCAGAAATGTTGGGGATTATCGAGCGGTGATCTGCCGCCACCGCCGACCGCGTCCGCTGTGCTGACACATGTCGACCGTACCGGCTCAGCGCCGAAAGGCTCGTAAAGACCATGTAAGCAGGCCGTGGGCGTGCCACATTTCACGCTGCCGGGCTCTCTTACACTTGAGTCCCTGTGAGCTTAAGCCTCGGGATCGTGGGTCTGCCGAATGTCGGCAAGTCGACGCTGTTCAACGCGTTGACCAGAAACAACGTGGTGGCCGCGAACTATCCGTTCGCGACCATCGAGCCGAACGAGGGCGTGGTGCCGCTGCCCGATCCCCGGTTGGCGACGTTGGCGGAGATGTTCGACTCGGAGCGCATCGTCCCGGCGCCGGTGACCTTCGTCGATATCGCCGGCCTGGTCGCGGGCGCCTCCGAAGGCGCCGGCCTGGGCAACAAATTCCTGGCCAATATCCGCGAGTGCGACGCGATCTGCCAGGTGGTGCGGGTGTTCTCCGACGACGATGTGGCGCACGTCGCCGGGCAGGTGGACCCCAAATCCGACATCGAGGTCATCGAGACCGAGCTGATCCTGGCCGATCTGCAAACGCTCGAGCGTGCGGTGCCGAGGCTGGAGAAAGAAGCCCGCAACAGCAAGGATCGCAAGCCGCTCTACGAGGCCGCCGTAGCCGCTCAACAGACGCTTGACGGCGGGACGACGCTCTTCGCCGCGGGCGCGGATGCCGTGCTGCTGCGGGAATTAAATCTGCTGACCACCAAACCGTTCCTCTACGTGTTCAACGCCGACGAGGCGGTGCTCACCGATGCCGACCGGGTCGCCGATCTGTGTGCGCTGGTGTCGCCGGCGGACGCGGTTTTCCTGGACGCCAAGATCGAGGCCGAGCTGATCGAGCTTGACGACGAGTCGGCCGCCGAGCTGCTGGAGTCGATCGGTCAGACCGAGCGCGGCCTTGATGCGTTGGCCCGGGCCGGTTTTCACACCCTGAAGTTGCAAACCTTCCTGACGGCCGGGCCCAAGGAGTCGCGGGCGTGGACCATTCATCAAGGCGATACCGCGCCCAAGGCGGCCGGGGTGATCCACACCGACTTCGAGAAGGGCTTCATCAAGGCCGAGATCGTGTCCTACGACGACCTGGTCGCCGCCGGGTCGATGGCCGCGGCCAAGTCGGCCGGCAAGGTGCGCATGGAGGGCAAGGACTACGTGATGGCCGACGGTGACGTCGTCGAGTTCCGGTTCCAAGCAACGTCTGGGCAACCGAAGAAGTAGCTGCGGACCCGCACAGCAAGATAGGGGGCTGCTGCGGCGGGCGGGCCGATTCGTGCTCGACCTCAGCGGTCACGCCGACCGCCCTTTCTCTTTGCGCCGGACCCGGCGAGCGGAGACCGCCGAATAGCGAGCTGGCTCACTTCACTGCCGCCCAACGCATTCGGCTACCTCAGGCCGAGTTTGCCCGCGACGTAGTCGAGAAATGTCCAGTGATCGACCGAGAAACGGACGCCGGCCGATTCGACCGCGGACGCGAGTTTGTACTGAGTCATCCACAGGTCACCGCCCCGACGCGGCTAGTGCGGCGATGACGGAGACGTCATTTGCCTTGTTTCGCATTGCCGGGCCGCTCGCACACATATCCTGTTGCGGTTCGTGCGTGTGCCAGGCAGGACCGGCTGAGGTGAAGCGAGTGGACGACGTCGCTGGGTGTTCGCCACCGCTGACTTGTCCGACTTATTCGGCGTGGTGAGGTGGCGGGCCGGTGTCGCGGATCTTTGTGAGTCACTCCAGTAAGGACAATCGCCAGGCGGAGGCGTTGCGGGCGTGGCTGGTCGGCCAGGATCCGCCGCTGGCCAATGAGATCTTCTTGGACACCGATATCGGGAGCGGTCTCAAACCGGGCGTGAAGTGGAAAAACGAACTCGTCAGCGCCAATTCGCGCTGCGAGGTGGTCATCTGTTTGCTGTCGAACAGCTGGGAATCGTCGCCGGAGTGCCTGGCCGAGTATCGGACCGCAGAAAACCTGGGCAAGCAGATCTTGTGCGCGCGCTTGCAGGACGGCACCGGCCGACACACCAGCGAGTGGCAGCACACTGACCTGTTCGCCGACGGGCTGCCCGGCCAGAATGTCGAAACCATTGCGGTGCGCGGCGGGCCGCCGGTGGTGTTCGCCAAGGTTGGCTTAAATCAGCTGCGCGACGCGGTCCGCGGTGCGGGGATCGCGGCGGAGAACTTCGTGTGGCCCCCACCGGCGCAGCCTGACCGGGCGCCCTATCGCGGGTGGGAGCCGTTCGAAGAACTCGACGCCGGGGTGTTTTTCGGCCGCGACGCCCAAATCGTGCGCGCACTGGACATGCTGCGCGCGATGCGCACCACCGGTGTGGACAGCCTGTTCGTGGTGCAGGCCCCATCGGGGTCGGGGAAGTCGTCGTTTCTGCGGGCCGGGCTGCTGCCGCGGCTGCGCCGCGACGACCGCCACTTTGTGCTGCTGGACATCATGCGCCCCGAACGCCACGCGCTGAGCGGCGAGTCCGGGCTCGCCCATGCCCTCTATGCGGGTCGCCGCCGTCTCGGGCTGGAGCAGCCGGCCCTGGGCGACATCGAAATCGCCTGCACCGCTGATCCGGCCGCGGTGCGCACCCTGCTGGCCGAATGCCGCCGAGCCGCCGCACAGCGGCTGCCCGACGCGGGCCCCGATGCACCGGCGCCCACCCTGGTGTTGCCGCTGGATCAAGCCGAAGAGTTGTTTACCGCTGACGCCGGGCCGGAGGCGGCGGCGTTCCTGGAACTGATTGCCGAACTGGCTCAGCCCGATGCCGACGGGCAGCGGCTGGGCCTGATCGTGGCCGGCACCATCCGCACCGACCGCTACGAGGTGATGCAGACCGCGCCGCAGCTGGCCGGGTTGACCTCGGAGGTCTTCGACGACCTCAAACCCATGCCGGACAACCAATTCCGGAACGTCATCACCGGCCCCGCCGGCCGGGCCAGCGCCGGGGGCCAGAAGTTGAGCATCGCCCCGGATCTGGTCAACCGACTGCTCGATGATGCCGCCGAGGGTGGGGACGCGCTGCCGCTTTTGGCGTTGACGCTGCGCCGGCTCTACGACCGATACGGCGCCACCGGCGAGCTGACCCTCGCCAGCTATGAGGCGATGGGCGGCATGGGCCGGGTGGTGCAAACCGCCGTCGACGAGGTGCTGTCGGCCGATCCAGAACAACGCGGCCGTCAACTGGCTGCGCTGCGGGCGGCGTTCGTCCCGTGGCTGGCCACCATCAACCCCGACAACGACCAACCCCTGCGCCGGGTCGCCCGCTACGGCGACCTGCCCGAACCCAGCCGACCGCTGATCGAGGCGTTCGTCGAAAAGCGGCTACTGGTCACAGACCAGCGCGGCGACGACGTGATGGTTGAGGTCGCGCTGGAAAGCCTGCTGCGCCAATGGAACGACCTCGCCGGCTGGCTGCGCGACGAGCGCCAGAGCCTCGTCGCCGCCGACGACATCGAACGCGCCGCCACCGCCTGGCACACCCACCACGACGACCCCGACTGGCTGCTGACCGGCACCCGGCTTGTCGACGCCGAAACACTGGCCGCCGAACCCGGATACCGCGACCGCCTTGCCCAGCAGCCCACCCGCGACCACCTGGCCGCTAGCCGCCAAGCCGAAAACCAACGCCTGGCCAAAGAAGAAGAACAACGCCAAGCCGAACTCCGCCACGCCCAGGAACGCCAGCGAGCCGCCGAAGCCCACGCCGCCGACCTTCGCCGACGCTCCCGCATCCTGCGCGCGGTGTTGGCCGGCACCGCCATCGTGGCCCTCGTCGCGGTGATCGGATTCGTGCAAGCCAGCCGCGCGCAGCACCAGGCCACCCGTGAAGCGCGCGACGCACTGGCCGCCCAACTCGACACCGAGGCCTCGGCGGCGTTTTCACGGGTCACTGCTGCCGATAGTGACATTCACGCGCTCGCAGACACCCTGGCCGCGCAGCGATTGCGGTCCGACCCCACCGCCAGCCGCGGCGCGTTCTACACCGCCACCACAGCGCTGAACACCACCCGGATCATCATCCCCACGCCGGCGCCCGTGGACAGTGTGGCGGTCCGTCCCGACGGGCACACCCTCGCCTCCGGCAACCCCGATGGCACCATTCGGTTGTGGAACCTCAGCGATCCGGCCCACCCGGCACCGCTGGGCCAGCCCCTGACCGGCCACACCGGCATCGTGTACAGCGTGGCGTTTAGCCCCGACGGACACACCCTGGCCTCCGGCGGCTTCGACGGCACCGTGCGGTTGTGGAATCTCACCGACCCGGCCCACCCCGAACCGCTGGGCCAGCCCCTGACCGGCCACACCGGCTCCGTGCACGCTGTGGCGTTTAGCCCCGACGGGCACACCCTGGCCTCCGGCAGCGGCGATGACACCGTGCGGTTGTGGAATCTCACCGACCCGGCCCACCCCGAACCGCTGGGCCAGCCCCTGTACGGCCACACCGGCGACGTGACCAGTGTGGCGTTTAGTCCCGACGGGCACACCCTGGCCTCCGGCAGCGGCGATGACACCGTGCGGTTGTGGAATCTCACCGATCCCGCCCACCCGGCACCGCTGGGCCAGCCCCTGACCGGCCACACCCGCGGCGTGCACGCTGTGGCGTTCAGCCCCGACGGGCACACCCTGGCCTCCGGCGGCGACGACGGCACCATCCGGTTGTGGAACCTCACCGACGCGGTCCACCCGGCCCCGCTGGGCCAGCCCCTGACCGGCCACACCAACGTCGTGATGAGTGTGGCGTTCAGCCCCGACGGGCACACCCTGGCCTCCAGCAGCCCGATGACACCGTGCAGTTGTGGAATCTCACCGATCCCGGCCCAGCCGGGCCCGCTGGGCCAGCCCCTGCGCGGCCACACCAACGCCGTGTTCAGTGTGGCGTTCAGTCCCGACGGGCACACCCTGGCCTCCGGCAGCCTCGATACCACCGTGCGGTTGTGGAACCTCGACACTGCAATACCCCTCACGGGCCACACCTCCGACGTGGACAGTGTGGCGTTTAGCCCCGACGGGCACACCGCTGGCCTCCAGCAGCGACGATGACACCATCCGGTTGTGGAATCTCACCGATCCCGCCCACCCGGCACCGCTGGGCCAGCCCCTGACCGGCCACACCTCCGACGTGGACAGTGTGGCGTTTAGCCCCGACGGGCACACCCTGGCCTCCGGCAGCGCCGATAACACCGTGCGGTTGTGGAATCTCACCGATCCGGTCCACCCGGGCCCGCTGGGCCAGCCCCTGACCGGCCACACCAACGCCGTGACCAGTGTGGCGTTTAGCCCCGACGGGCACACCCTGGCCTCCGGCAGCCTCGACGGCACCGTGCGGTTGTGGAATCTCACCGATCCGGCCCACCCGGGCCCGCTGGGCCAGCCTCTGCGGGGCCCCAGTAACGGCGTGACCAGTGTGGCGTTTAGCTCAGACGGGCACACCCTGGCCTCCGGCAGCACCGATAACACCGTGCGGTTGTGGAATCTCACCGATCCGGCCCACCCGGGCCCGCTGGGCCAGCCCCTGACCGGCCACACCAACGTCGTGATGGGTGTGGCGTTTAGCCCCGACGGGCACACCCTGGCCTCCGGCAGCTTCGACGGCACCGTGCGGTTGTGGAACCTCACCGATCCCGCCCACTCGGGCCCGCTGGGCCAGCCCCTGACCGGCCACACCAACGCCGTGTGGAGTGTGGCGTTTAGCCCCGACGGGCACACCCTGGCCTCCGGCAGCTGGGACAGCACCGTGCGGTTGTGGAACCTCACCGACCCGGCCCACCCGGGCCCGCTGGGCCAGCCCCTGACCGGCCACACCAACTGGGTGATGAGTGTGGCGTTTAGCCCCGACGGGCACACCCTGGCCTCCGGCAGCGCCGATGACACCGTGCGGTTGTGGCCCACCCCCCTCGACGCCACCGTCGACGACCCTCTGCTCGAAACTCACCTCCAACATCAGCCACCACGACTGGCACGACTGGATCTCACCCACCATCGGCTACATCACCCTCTGCCCCGACCTGCCCGTCCCACAAAACTGAACCACATTGGGCTACCGCGGGATTCGGCGGTTGGGCTTCCCCCAGGCAAATGGCCGCAGCCAACACTGGGGGCTTTGCGATTGCGCCCGGCTGCGTCGCGGACATTGCGACAGAGCCCTGCCGAACCAGGAGAAGTCGCAAACCCACCCCGCGACAGCAGCCGCTATGCGTGCGATCTCCATTTTCGTGTTCCTCTCTGTGGGGCGGCAGGACGACCCGCCTTCTAACTTGGATGGTGGGTCACGCCGACGCTTCCTCAGCGCCGCGACCCCGCACCCGCGAGCAACGTTGCCGCCTTGGATGTCGGAGGGGCTGCGTAGCATGCCTTGCACAAGCCGCGCACTGACATGGACATGAGGGTTTCATGAAGTTCGTTTCGACCCGCATCATCACGGCCGACGTCAATCGGCTCATTGATTTCTACGAGATGGTCATTCAAGTCTCCGCGGTATGGGGGAATGAGCTTTTCGCGGAGATTCCGACTCCGGTTGGCACGCTGGCCATTGGCAGCGACAAGACCGTCCCGCTGTTCGGAGATGGATCCGCCGAGCCGGGAGCCAACCGGAGCGCGATTGTGGAGTTCATTGTCGATGACGTGGACGCCGAGTACCAGCGGCTGCGCGAGCGCGTGGTCGAGGTCGTGACAGAGCCGACAACCATGCCGTGGGGTAACCGTGCGCTGTTATTCCGGGATCCCGATGGAAACCTTGTCAACCTGTTCACTCCGGTCACAGACGAGGCCCGCGCCAAGTTCGGAGTTTGACGATCGGCGAAGAGTCGGACGGCGACGCGGTCGAGTTCCGGTTCCAAACAACCTCTGGTGGCAAGGCAGCAGGGCGTTAGCCACCGGGGTACGCCTCCTGCTAGCTCATCTCGCGCCGCGGCGGGCCTGTATTGGATTGTCGACAACTCCGTGAGTCCCCAGCATCTTGGCGCGGTGAACGTCCGAAACGCAGCCCGCAGCCGCGGGCAGGCGTCCTCGATTACTGCAGTCGCTATGTGGCGGCGGTGAGTTGGGGTATGCGGGCCATGATGGCTTGTATGTCGGCGTCGTCGGAGATGCCCTGGAAGTCGTAGCGGGGGGTGTAGGGCGTCTCCAATGAGCGGATCTCGTCGGCGCTGAGGGCGATATCGAGCGAGGCAACCGCATCATCGATCTGACTGATGCGGCTCGCACCGACGAGCGGAGCGGTGACGACCGGTTGGCTGCGTAGCCAGGCCAAAGCGATCTGGGCGCGAGTGACTCCGCGGGCCGCCGCGAGATTACCAACGGCGTCGATGATCGCGTGATCGGACTGTTCGGTCAGCGGGGTGTAGAGCATGTCGGCGAATGCGTCGTTGGATGACCGGGTGGTGGCTTTGGAGTCGTCCCAGGCGCGGGCCAGACGCCCGCGCGCCAGCGGACTCCAGACGATCGTGCCTACGCCCTCGTCTAGGCAGAGCGGGATCATTTCGCGTTCCTCTTCGCGGGCGAGCAGGTTGTAATGGTTCTGCATCGACACGAACCGGGCCCAGCCTTCGGCGCGTTGCAGGTGTAGCGCCTTGGCGAACTCCCATGCAGGCATAGACGATGCGCCCAGGTAGCGGACCTTGCCGGCCTTGACAAGGTCGTGCAGTGTCTCCAAGGTTTCTTCGAGCGGGGTGCTGTGGTCGTTGCGATGGATTTGATAGAGATCGACGTAGTCGGTGCCGAGGCGGCGCAGGGAGTGATCGATCTCGGTCATGATTGCCTTACGGCTCAAGCCTTTTCCGTTGGGTCCCGAGCGCATCGGATGACGCAGTTTGGTCGCGATGACGACATCGTCGCGCTGGGCGAAGTCGCGCAGGGCGCGGCCGAGGATCTCCTCGCTCGAGCCCTGCGAATACAGGTTCGCGGTATCGAAGAAATTGATGCCACTGTCGATGGCGTGCTTGATCAGCGGACGAGACTCGTCTTCGCCGAGCGACCACACCGGGTGACCGCGGCCGGGATCACCGTAGGTCATCGCGCCGATCGCAACCGGCGACACGTCCAGACCGGTCGTGCCGAGCTTGATGTATTGCATGGCTACTCCTAATCTGGAGATACCGGAGAGTTCTCCGCTTCTCGCAGTCCTACCGTACCGGAGAGTTCTCCGGTACTGCAAGATGGGAAGACCATGGCCGACCGGACGCGTGTCCACGTTCGGCGTTCCGATGCGCAGCGAAACCGAGACCATATCCTGCAAGTGGCGCACGACGCGTTCGCCGAATCGGGAACAACGTCGCTCAACGAGGTCGCCAAACGTGCTGGGGTTGGACCCGGCACCTTGTATCGGCACTTTTCCACTCGGGAAGCGCTGATATTGGCGGTGTACAGACGCGACGTGCAGCGTCTGGTGGACTCCGTTCCCGACGTGTTGGCCATCCACCCACCGTTGGATGCGTTTTGCGTTTGGTTTCACACGCTTGCCGAGTACGTGCGCGTCAAACATGGCCTGGGCGAAGCGCTTCACTCTGCGGCGATAAAGGATGCGATCAACGAAACTTATGCACCGGTCGTGACGGCCGTCGGCAAGCTGATCGATGCCTGCGTCGCTTGCCAGGCCATGCGACCGGGCCTGGAGCCCGCTGATGTGTTGCTGCTCATGGGTTTCATGTGGCGGGTGGAAGCGGGGCCCGAGGGCAAACGGCAGGCCGAGCGGATTACCGAGCTTGTCATCGACGGATTGGCGCCGTGACCAGGCAAGGACTACGTGATGGCGGGCGGTGACGTGGTCGAATTCCGGTTCAAGGTCTAGGCAGAACGATTGTCGTAGGCCATCTTTATCATCGGCCCATGCACCGGGTGTCCTCGCTAACCCTCTCCGCAGCAAGCCTTCTGCGCTCACGAGCCTTACTTCCAGCATGAAGATTGCTTATTTTTTCCTCCCGCCCTACTTCGGGCTCTTCGCAGGCTTCGTCGGCCACAGTGTCAGGACGGGTGTGCTGGGAGCGGTCGTCGGTCTGTTTCTCGCCGTGGTGGTAGCAGCAGAGGGTAACCGGCGGCGGGGGCGCGCCGACGCGAGCATGGTGGAAATCGACGCTATGAGCGGTACGGAGTTTGAGGACTACATCGCAGCCCGCCTGCAACGGGCCGGCTGGCAGGTCACCTTCACCTCAGCGAGTGGCGACTACGGCGTTGACCTGATCGCCCAAAAGGACAGCAAGTCGGTGGCGATCCAGTGCAAGCGCCACGGCAAGTCCGTCGGCGTTGCGGCTGTCCAGCAGGTGGTCGCCGGCGCACGCCACCACGGATGCACGAAGAGCATTGTCGTCAGCAATCAGGAATTCACCGAGGCGGCAAAGCAATTGGCCTATACCCACGGCTGCCAGTTGATTGGTCGCAGAGCGTTGCAAGCCTGGGTACCGCATCCTGCGCGACGGGCGGTTTAGGGGAAATCACTGCTTGCATTGACTCGGGTCTAAGGGAAATCCTTGGGGATGGCAACTGCAAAGCAGACAAGACCTTGGGTTTCGGCGGTCAACGAGGGTGCTGGTGGGTGGCGGGTTGGCTTTGTCCGCGCTCGGACTGGCTGGCGGCCCCTGGGCCCAAGCGACCCCGGCCCCCGTGCCCAGCTATCACTGGTGCCCGGGCGATCAATGGGACCCGAGCTGGGGGAAGGCCTACGACTGGGACTGGAATCACTGCCACGACGGGCAAGGTCCGGCAGGCCAAACTGGGCCGGCCGGCTTTGGACCCTGGGGAGTCCCGCCGTCATGGGCGCCGCCGCAACCACCTCCACCGTCGTGGGCGCCTGGGGCTCAAGTGATGTGGAGCCAGACCGCCAACAGTTGGGGAATCTGGAACAACCGAATATGGACTCCGATCTGACCAAACGCAGGCTCTTGCAAGGGAGCTGGCTTCGCTCAAACAGCACTTAGTGGGTCGAACACAAAGCGGCCGTCACAGGGGGTTTGAACGCAACTCGACGGCGACGTGGCGGAATTCTCGCTTCAACGTTTAGTCGGGAGACTGGCAGCGGGCGAATTCCCGGAAACCGACATTACCAGTGCCCTTGGATGTCTGGATCGAAAATCCTTGCTGGGCAGCGACTCCTACCACTGCGGCTGAAACGCGTCAGCCGACTGCGCCAGCGCCAGAGCGGACCCGGTGCCGACGGGTCCTCGATGGTCCAACAGGGTTGCCGCTCCAGTGGCCACGCCGTCGTTGCCGTAGTGGCTTTGCGCGGCCAACCCGATGTATTCACCCTCGGGCAGTCGGCTCAGGGTCACCGTATAGTCCGCGTTGATATACCGCAAACCCGCTGTGCCCCAATGGGTTAAGGAGCTGATAATGTCGCCGGCGAAGGCAGCGCGGGTGAATGGTGTAAGCGGATGTCCTGCCACCATGGGGCGGAACAGTCGTGTCCACGCAAATTTTTGGGCGGCGGCCTGTTCCCACTCGCCCGCCACACTTCCAGTCTTGGAGTTGGTGCCGTAGGTCCAGATAGCGAACGGCCTATCAATATCAAGCCCATCGGAGTGCGTCGGAATCGGTGGCATCACCACCGGGGACGACCACACCTTACCGTCAGGGTTCTGGCCGCGGCGCAGAAACAACGCGCTGGCTCGCGCAACGACCCGGCCATTCTGCAACAGCGCACCGTCAACAAGTTTTATCCGGCGACCCTCGCGTTGCACGACGGTATCGATCTGCACAGGCTCCAGGAGCACCGGGCGCAGCAGGTCGACGGTCAGTCGTGCGGGCTGAAACTCTGGATCTCCGAAGCTATCCAGCGCCCAACCCAGCAGCCCGCCGATGATCTGACCGCCCATCGTCTGTCCCCACGGTCCACGCGTCAGATCTCCCGGAACATACGAGTCGCCGTCCGCAATGAAAAACGCGTCCACGCGCTCATGTTACGGTCAGGCTCGCGGCCCCGCGGCTACCTCAGGGGTGCGCTGCAAGGAACGTCTCGTTTGGCAACCCGGCGGTGAGCTGATCGACGTTGAACGGCTGGTCGAAGCGGGCGTGCAGCTTCTTCGGATCGATCAGCAAGCTGATCTCGGCGGTCTCGCGAGCGAATAGCCGACCGAAACGCGGGTAGAGCCAACGCATTACGGCTCGTTCTGGCGAGGTACAGCGCGCCGCGCAATAACCGACATGACCCACCTCGTCGGTGAGGATCTCGCTGTAGAGCCGTTCGATGCGCGCGGCCACATCTGGTTCGTCGGCGAACAATTCAACCCCGACACGGCGTAATTCGTCGAACATGATGCAGCCGGCCATCTCGCCTGCGCCTACGAACGCGATCCCGATGCGCTCCGGGATGAAGACGTTGAGCTTGACGAACTGGCGCATCACGAATGGCGGCGGGACGACTTGGAACGGCAGACCGAACATGTCGAGCACGTAGGCCAGTAGGCGGGTGTGATAGTGCTCCTCGAGCTCGATGTACACCCGCTCGGGCGGAGCGTCGTCACCGCTGTTGTGCCCGTACGTCTCACCCAATCCGACGCCGAACCGCTCGGCTTGGTTCAGCTTCGCGGTGGCCAGCAGAAACAGCATTTCTCGGCTCAGGCCCGGTTCGGGTCGCCGGCGGTGCAGGTTGCGCGCGAACACGCCCCGATCGATGGGACGGGTGGAGCGCACCGGGTCCGCCACCAAGCCGCCGAAGAATTCCTCGCGGCTGGCTAGATGGCGATGCAGCAAATCTGCGTCACCGTCGCGCCGCACCAAGAATTCGCGGTAGCCCTCAATACCTAGAGCGTTCATCGCTCCTCCATTCCTTGAACAATCGTCAGCACATAGCGATCCAGTGATGCGGTCGCACCGGTGGCCAGCAATGCGAACAGCCCGGTCAGGAAAATCACCCCGAGCTCGCCCGGATCGGCATCCCGAGACACCCGTCCGGCAGCCTGCGCGTCGGCGATCGCGGCGATGACGAACCCGGCCAGCGGATGCTCACCCAGCTCATCTTCGAAGGGGCGGGTCGCGGAGAAGTGCAGGCCCAGCATGTCTTTGAAAACGACGGGTCCCAACCGCTCCTCGGCGGCGAGCACTTGGCGCACCAGCAGTGTCAGCAGCGACAACAGGTCGTCCGGCGCGGCGCTTCGGGTGTCGAGCGTCGCCACGATTTTCGCCTCTTCGGCCCGCTCCAACTCGACCAGCACGTGCTCCTTGGTCGGAAAGTGGAAATAGAACGTGCCGCGCGCCACCCCCGCCGTCGCGGCGATCGCCGCGACGTCGGCACCCGCCAATCCAGACCGGTCGATCTCGCCCACCGCGGCGTCGAAGACCCGCGCCCGGGTCTGCAGCCGCTGCGCCTCCCGCACCCCGACAACCTGTGAAACAGGTTCTGCGGTCGACGGTGGTGAAGGCACGTCGCCACCCTACAAAATTTCATTGCCACCCGTCAATGACAGGCGTCAATGAGTTGCGGCGACCGCTCGGGTGTCTGAGTGGTTTCATAGAGCCATGAGTGGTGTGCCGAGTCGGCAAGCTCGGTTAGCGCATGCGGCGAAGCATGCCGAGTTGTGGAACGCCGGTAAGAAAGAGGAGTGGGTGGCATCGTGGCGCACGATCTGCCCCGGCGAGGTCCGCATGTTCGACCCGGTCGGTACCGAGGAGAAGCACGGCTTCGACACCGCGACTTCGGACGCGTTCGACATGTTCCAGTCCATCCTCAAGATCAAGATGATCACCGTGCAAGTGAACGGCAACGAGATGGCCTGGGTCTGCGAGAATCATTTCGGCACCGAGCCGAACGTTCAAATGGCTTACAGCATAGAAACTTTCGCCTGGGATGATGACGGAAATCTGCTCATCAAGACCTACTATCCGATGCCGGAGACCGTTGGTTCCGACAGCGACCCCTACGCTCACCTTCTTGAGGGCCAGCAGTAGGTCATTTGGGCGTTGATCTGCCAACTCCTCGGTTTGGTCGTAGCATCGGCCCAATCGAGAGGAAAAGAATGAGCAGACGCGCGCGAACCCGCGGGGGGCCCAAGACCCGATGTTTGCGGGTTGTGGGTTGTGCGGCAGCGGCCACCGTCGTGGCCCTGTTAAGCGCCGGGATAGCGGACGCCGACGAGGCCGGTTACCTGGACGAGTTGAGCCACCATGGATACCTGGTGACCGCGCCGTCGGGGGAGTATCTACTGGGCAGCGGCCACGCGATGTGCGGGGAATTGGACGCCGGGCATTCGCCGGACTACGTCGCCAAGCATTGGACTTACCCCAACGCGTCGTATCAGAACTTGCTGGACATGGCGACTGCGGCTCAAAACAACCTATGCGGTGACGCCTGACCGCGAATTAGTCTGCGAAGACTGCGATTTCGCTGCCCAGCCGGTACGGCGCCACCAGCGGAAGATCATCACCGCTCCAAAATCTGCCCGGGTCGAACCAATTGGTCCGCTTCTCGGTTTCGATCAGCCCCATCTCTTCGTAGGTGACCGCCACCGTTTCCGCGCAATAGGCGGACTCGAAGCGGCCCTGTCGCTGCTCCGCCCTGCGTCGTCGCGTTGATTCGCGAACCTTGCTGTCCAAGACCGGGATTCCGCGTACCCAGTCGTATCTGGTCGGCAGTTGACCGCGCAGCCACCGCAAGGTGAGCCGGGTCGTAGTCGGAAACGGGGTGCCGTCCATCCGGGCGATGACACGCAGCAGTCGGTTGTCCTGCTCGCGGTTGGTATCCGGGGTCAGCTGGCGCAACCAGCATCGCTGTCCATAACGCTGCAGCCACCGCTCGACTGCTTGCCGGGCGTCGTTCAGTTGCACACCGCGGTGGTTGGTGCCGGTCCAGACATCGGTCAGCTTCTCGCCAAGTTCGGCATGCCACATCAACGGCGGCAGATCTTCGATCGCCACCGTCATGCCGACATGGTTGACCGGGCTGTTCGACAAGGTCTGGATCGCGCGGTCGGGTCCGGAGCGACCACGAAACAGCCAGACGTCGCCGGTCCGGGTTTCGTCGAGCGCACGGTCCAGGGTCACCGTATGTGTCTCCACCACCGCACCATATGCACATATTGGTCCTGTTGGGCTGAGTCGGGATGCAGTCGCGAATAACCTGTGCTGATGCGCACCATTTGGAAGTTGCTCGGGTTGGCCGGGATCGTCGGGGTCGCCGCCGGGGGAGTGCTGGTGGCCCGCGATCAGCGCCGGCGGAGGGCTTACACGCCCGATGAGATCCGGGCGCGGCTGCTTCAGCGGCTGGCCGAGGCGGGTGACGCGCCCTAGCGGTCTCAAGCGACGGCGTAGAGGCGGTGGGTGCCGGCGAACCCCTTCAACTCGGCCTCCCGGCCCTCGTCGAAGGAGATGTCGTCGCAGTCGCTGACGGCGTCGCGCACGGTTTCGCTGACCAGGATCTCCCCGCCGTCGGCGTGCCCGGCCACTCGTGCCGCCATGGCGACGTTACGGCCGAACAGGTCGTCGCCGCGGCGCACCGATCGGCCCATGTGGATCCCAATCCGGACCCGAATGCCGTTGTGCCGCTTGCGTTGTGAGTCTTTCTGCAGCGCGTGCTGAATGTCGATACTGCAGCGCACCGCCTGCTCGGCCTGCGCGAAGGCAATCATGAACCCGTCACCCTGGCTCTTCACCACATGCCCGGAGCGTTCCTTGACCAGCTTGCGGACCATCGTGTCGTGCTCACCGATCAACTTGACCCAGGCGCGGTCGCCGACTCGTTCGTTGAGCGCGGTGGACTCCTCGATATCGGAGAAAAGAATCGCCACCTTGCCGTCCGCGGTGACGCGGGCCAGGTCCGGGCGTTCCACCTCGGCCCAATCGGCGAGATCTTCGATGGAGCCGCGCATCGCGGCGCCGAACCCCTCCTTGCGCACCAGGTTCGCGGTCTGCCACACGGTCTTGACCGCCTCCCGGCCGCCGGTCAGCAGCCAACTGCGGGGGTCGACGCGCCGCCGAAGTTCAGCGGCCTCCCGGCGACTCCGGGTGAGCGCCGCCCACACGAAGGCCAGCGCGGCGGCCTCGGCCACTGCGACGCCGCCCAACGCGTAGACCGCGAGCATCAGGGGGTCATGCATGCCAGGCATCTTTCCCGATGAGTGTTGTCTGTCCTAGCAACAGTGCCGAGTCTGCGGCGCCGGAATTCGGGCATGGGCTGTATGCGCGGCGAGCCAGTAAGCGAAAGGTCAACTGTACGAATGCGTTCCGGGAATGAAGAACTCGCGTGTTCCGGCGTCAGCGAGCTGTGCAGGTTTGGCCAGCCTGGCAAGCGGTTAGTTGATACCAAGCACGCTGCGCCGTGCGCGCTTTGCTGTGAATGGTTGGACGACAGTTACGTGCTCGAATCATGCGCCTACCGCCGCCCCACCGCGATCAGAACGGATTGACGGTCTGATCGCTGCTGATGAACATGCCGTGGCCGGTCGCGTCGTTGGTGAAGCGGGTGCCGTCGCTGCTCGACAGTATCGTCCAGCCAGTGAGCTGGTACGTCTGGCCGGTGGAGAGGGTGGTATCGGTCTTCCCCTCCTCCTCAGGACTACCGATGTTTCCGTCCTGCCAGTTGAAAGCGCCTGAGGCGTGGACTACGGCCTCATCCTGGTGCATAGCGGCACCCGTTCCGACTGGGGGATCTGTGG
This sequence comes from uncultured Actinomycetota bacterium, assembly GCA_963720085.1. Taxonomy (GTDB): domain Bacteria; phylum Actinomycetota; class Actinomycetes; order Mycobacteriales; family Mycobacteriaceae; genus Mycobacterium. The sequence continues at coordinate 119,232 of CAVRER010000039.1, read as the reverse complement.
GGGCCTGGGGCCAACCAGCCCCGTTTTCGCAATAGACCGTGGGGTCGCTGGGATCAGATCCCATATTGACCAAACAGCGCATCAGTGGTGACTGGGGCCTCACGTACGGCGAGGTGAGAGCGATGGCCGAGGGAACCACCGTCGAGGGCGGCGCTGGGGGTTGCCCGATTTTGGGTGGTGGCGGCGCGGGGCGTAACAGGACGAACGCTGCCACTGCGATGACGGCGGCGCCCGCGGCGCCCGCACCGATGACCTTCCCGCGGCTGAGGATCGAGGTGGCAGTTTTGGATGCGGTTGCCGCCGTGGTGGTTCCCGCGCTTGCGGTTCCGGTCAGTGTTGTCCCGGCGGCGACGGTGGCCGCGGTCGAACCGATGGCGCCCAGCCCAGCACCGGCCAGCCAGCGGCGGCCGTGGGTTTCCTCGATCGCCGATTCGAGTTGGGTCAGCAGCGTTTCGGCGTCGGCGGGCCGATCATCGGGTCGGGGATGCAATCCGGTGCTCAGCACCGCGGCCACCGGTGCCTCGATCCCGGCCAGTTGCGGTGCGGCGGCGGCCTGCTCACGGGTCAGGGCCAGGCTGCTGGCGGTGGTGAACAGTCGCGCGCCTTTGAGCAGTTCGGCCAACACGACGCAGCTGCTATACACATCGGATCGCTTGTCGACGGGTCGACCCGCGGCGGCCTCGGGCGCCATGTAGCCCGGGGTGCCGCCCAGGCTGAGCTGACCCGGGGTCACCGCGAGACCGAAATCCACCAGCATCGGTGTACCGGCCTGGTCGATCAAGATGTTGGCCGGCGCGACGTCACCATGGACCACGTCGCAGCCATGCGCATAGGACAGGCCTTGCAGCGCACCGTGAATCAAGGCCAAAGCGTCGATCCCCCGCAGTCTCCCGGTCGCGGCCAACACGGCCGATAGCGGTGCCCCGGTGATCCACTGCTCGATCAGCCACACGCCCTCGGCATCCTCGAGGACGTCGTACACCGACAAGATGTTGGGGTGCCGCAACCCGGCCAGGGCGGCGGCCTCGCGGCGGGCAGCCTCGGCGGCGCCAGAACCGGACAGCTGCTTGAGTGCGACCTCACGCTTGAGTCCGGGGTCGAAGCCCTTCCAGATCGTGCTGTGTGCACCACGCGCCACCACCCCGACACGTTCGTAATCACCGATCATCGAAACCCCCAAGGCTTGGTGCCTGCAAACGCAGGACCATCAGCATCAAAGCACTACCAGAGACGCGGCCGCAGGCAATCGAGGCTCCCGACTACCGCAGGCGGTGATGGACAACAAATCAGCACCGAATCACCAGCCTTGCTGACAGTTCTTGACTACCCCCGTCGAGCCCAGCCATCACGGGCCGCCATCGAAGGTGACAACCCCTCTCACTTGTGCCCAGGTCGCCGAAGCGGAAGAAGCAGAGCGCCGCGAATCGAGAGCTGCGCTGGACCGAGCATTGGGCATCGCACCGGCCGCTGAATCGGAACCGCGGTAGCCCTGGCCCCGTCGGCGCATCGGCACGACGTTGGCGAGGCCCGGTGCGCGGTGGTCCGGGTGTCTCTCGGGACACCCGGAACGCTAAAAGGCGGACTGCGGCGCCGTCGTCCCTTACATCAACGTTGTCAGCCATAGGTTCAACCCCGACACCGGTGAGTGGGATGAAGGCGAGCCCGGGATCGATTTCTTCAGTGGTTCATCAGAGCTGTCGCCGAGTCGGGTGTGCCGCGCACCACCCCGCATGACCTTCGGCACACCGCGGCCAGTCTGGCGGTGTCGGCCGGCGCGAACGTGAAGGCGGTGCAGCGGATGCTCGGGCACGCGTCGGCGGCCATGACCCTCGACATCTACGCCGACCTGTTCGACGATGACCTGGAGGCTGTCGCGGTCGCGCTGGATCACGCACGTTCACGCGAAAATGTGGGCAAAATGTGGGCACGGGGTGGGCAGCTGACCCAACAATGCGACGATCTCGACCCGACGATAGGCCGCTGACCTGCATGTCCAGTCCTAAACAGCCCCTGGCCCCCGCCGATGTTCTGGTGATCTTCGGCATTACCGGCGACCTGGCCCGCAAGATGACCTTCCGAGCCCTCTACTGCCTGGAGCGCCGGGAATTGCTGCAGTGCCCGGTGTTGGGCGTGGCCAGCGACGACATCAGCACCGAGGAGCTGGTCAGCCGGGCCCGCAAGGCGATCGCCGACACCGGCGAAGACATGGACGACAAGGTATTCGACCGGCTGGCGGACCGGCTGTCCTACCTGCACGGCGATGTCACCGACTCCGCACTGTACGACTCGCTGGCCGAGCGGGTCGGCTCCAAGCGCGACTGCCTGTACTACCTGGAAATGCCGCCGTCGCTGTTCGCTCCCATTGTCGAGAGCCTAGGCAAGGCCGGGCTGCTAGAGCACTCCCGCGTCGCGGTCGAAAAGCCCTTCGGACACGACCTCGAGTCTGCGTGCGAACTCAATGCCCGGTTGCATGCGGTGTTGAAAGAGGACCAGATCTTTCGGGTGGACCACTTCTTGGGCAAGCAGCCCGTCGTCGAACTTGAGTATTTGCGCTTCGGCAACCTGGCGCTGGCCGAGATGTGGGACCGTCAGGGGATCGCTCAAATTCAGATCACCATGGCCGAGGACTTCGGCGTCGAGGACCGGGGCAAGTTCTACGACGGGGTCGGCGCCTTGCGCGACGTCGTGCAAAACCATCTGCTGCAGGTGCTCGCCGGAGTTGCGATGGAGCCCCCGGTCGGGCCGAGCGCAGACGACCTCAACGACAAGAAAGCCGACGTTTTGCGTGCGATACCGGCGCTGGACCCGGACCGATGCGTGCGGGGTCAATACAGCGGCTATACCGACATCGACGGGGTAGCCAAACGCTCACAGACCGAGACCTTCGTCGCGCTGCGAGTGGAGATCGACAACTGGCGCTGGGCCGGGGTGCCGATCTTTTTGCGCGCGGGCAAGGCCCTCGCCGAACGGGTCACCGAAGTGCGGTTGTTAACGCACCGCGTTCCCGCGTTGCCTTTCCTGCCCGAGCGCAGGCAAGCCGAAGCCAACCAGATTGTGCTGCGGATCGATCCCGATCCCGGACTGCGCGTGCAGTTGACCGCGTTAGATGGTGGCCGCTGGCGTGACCTCCACCTGGATTCGTCGTTCATGCAGGACTTAGGCGAGCCGCTGAGTCCCTACGAGCGGCTGTTGCACGCGGGGCTGACCGGGGATCACCAGCTGTTCGCTCGCGAGGACGGCATCGAGGAGACCTGGCGGATCGTTCAGCCGCTGCTGGACAGCCCGGGCAAGGTGCACCGCTACGAACCCGGCTCCTGGGGGCCCGACGCGGCGCGCGAACTGCTACGCGGTCATCGCGGTTGGCAACAGCCGTGGCTAGTCGGCACCACCGTGCATCACAGTAAGGAGAACAGGACAACATGCAGCTAGGGATGATCGGGCTGGGTCGGATGGGTGCAAATATCGTGCGCCGGTTGGTCGACAACGGGCACGAATGCGTTGTGTACGACCACAATCCGGACGCGGTAAAGGCATTGGCCGGCGAAGACAAGATCACCGGGGTGTCGTCGCTGTCCGAACTGGTCGACAACCTCACAAAGCCTCGAGTCGTCTGGGTGATGGTGCCCGCCGGCGATATCACCACCGAGGCAATTAAGGAGCTGGTTAACACGCTGCAATCGGGCGACATCGTGATCGACGGCGGGAACACCTACTACCGCGACGACCTGAAGCATTCAAAGGCACTGTCTGAGAAGGGGATTCACCTCTTGGACTGCGGCACCAGCGGCGGTGTGTGGGGCCGCGAACGGGGCTATTGTTTGATGATCGGCGGCGACGACCAAGCATTCGCGCACGCGGAGCCGATTTTCGCCACCGTCGCGCCCGGCGTGGACGCGGCGCCGCGCACCCCGGGCCGCGACGGCAAGATCGCGCAATCGGAGAAAGGGTACTTGCACTGCGGGCCTAGCGGGGCCGGGCACTTCGTGAAGATGGTGCACAACGGCATCGAGTACGGGATGATGGCCTCGCTCGCCGAGGGGCTGAACATCTTGCGCAATGCCGACATCGGTACCCGCGTTGAGAAGGGCGACGCCGAAACTGCGCCGATGTCGAATCCCGAGTGCTATCGGTACAACTTCGATATCCCCGATGTCGCCGAGGTATGGCGCCGCGGCAGTGTGATCGGCTCCTGGCTGCTGGATCTGACCGCGATCGCGCTACACGAATCGCCCGATCTGAAGGAGTTCACCGGGCGGGTCTCCGACTCCGGGGAGGGCCGGTGGACGGCCATCGCGGCGATCGACGAAGGAGTTCCCGCGCCGGTGCTCACCACCGCGCTCCAGTCCCGCTTCGCCTCGCGTCGTCTCGATGACTTCGCCAACCAGGCGCTGTCGGCGATGCGTAAGCAGTTTGGCGGGCACGCCGAGAAGCCGGAGGGCTAGCCGTTGAGCGCGTAACGGAGTCAGCGCGTTACGAACGTCACCACGACATCGCTGAAGGCGTCGTTGTCGTCGCCGGCCGCGGTGTGTCCGGCTTCGGACAGTTCGACGAACTCGGCGCCCGGCACCGTGGCCAGAAAATGCCGCACGCCTTCCGGGCTGACCACGTCGGATAGCTTGCCGCGGATCAACAGCACCGGAATCGTCAGATCGGCGGCAGCGTGCTCGAACTTCTCGGTGCGCAGCTGCGGGTCGTCGCCAGGCTTGGTCATAAACGCCGGATCCCAATGCCAGTACCACCGGCCGTCGCGCAGCCGCAGGTTCTTCTTCAACCCCTCCGGGCTGCGCGGCCTGGTCCGATGCGGCAGATACGCGGCCACGGCGTCGGCGGCCTCTTCCAGTGAGCCGAACCCATGGAGACCGCTGAACATGAACTCGCGGATGCGAGCGCTGCCGTTCTTCTCGAACCGCGGCACCACGTCGACCAGCACCAACCGCGTGACCCGTTCGGGCCCGGCCTGATCGGCGACGAGGATGCCGGTCAACCCGCCCATGCTCGCTCCGATCAGTGTCACCGGCCGGCCGATCGCATCGAGCACCTGCATGACGTCAGCTGTCAACGTCTCGACGTCGTAGTCGGCGTCGGGTGCCCGATCGCTGTCACCGTGCCCGCGGCTGTCGAGCGCAACCACGTGGAATCCCTCGTCGGCCAGCACCTGGCCGGTGTTTTTCCAGGAGAACCGATTCTGGCCGCCGCCATGCAGCATCAGGATCGTCGGCAGATCGGCCGCCGCGTCGACACCGCGGTTCCACTCGTCGGCGACCAGCGTGAGTCCATTGACGCCCGAATACTCGACAGTCTGCGGAGTGCTGCTCACAGTAGTCATGGGCGTCCTCTCGGGTATTGATTGCCCGGCTCCTCCTCGGGCCGCTACGCGGCCCGCATCGTCGCGAGGCGTAGGGATCCGCCTGACGTTACCTACAGCAGGTTTGCCGCGTTCAACTGCCCGGAGCCGGCGGCAGCGGCGCATCGGGGAACAACTCGTTGAAGGCACCGAACATGATGCGGTCCTTAGTCTTCTGGTCGACGCCGTCGAACAGCCGGTGCAACGTCTCTTGAGTGTGGCCGAAAGTGCCCTCGATATGCGGATAGTCGCTGCCCCACAACACATTGCGGTAACCCATCGCGGTCATCGCGGCGATCGCCGAGCTGTCGTGCTGAAACGACGCGTACACCTGCGAGTAGATGATTTCACGGGGGCTGCGGCTGAGCTTGGGCCGCACCACCATTGCGTGCTGGCGATAACCTTCTTCCATCCGGTCGGCGATAAACGGCACCCAGGTCGCGCCGCCCTCAGACACCAGAACTTTGAGCTTCGGGTGCCGGTCCAAAGCGCCCGACGCCACCAGCTTGGTCACCGCGCGTTGGCCGCCGAAAGATGTCTCGGTGTAGTTGAGCACCGCGCCGCCGGGTCCGTGGTGGCTCACGCCGATCGAGCCGCCGCCGGCGAAATCGATTGGCTCGGTGCCGATGTGGAAGGCGATCACCATGCCGATGTCTTCGGCGGCCGACCAGAACGGCTCCCACTCGTCGCCGTTGTAGTCCTTTTGCACTGGATGCGGCGTCACCGGCAGGAACACCGCCTTGAACCCCAGGGCGCCGCAGCGTTTCAGCTCATCGACCGCGTCCTCGATGTCCAGCGTCGACACCTGGGCAGTGGGAATCAGCCGTGCCGAGTAGTCGCCGATCGTCTCCTTGGCCCAGTCGTTGGACGCCCGCATCGCCTCGCGCAACAGCTCCGGCGTCCGAAACGAGCTAGACCACATCCCCAGCGACGGGAACACCAGCTCCGACCAGATGCCCTCCTCGTCGAGGTCGGCGAGCCGTTTGCGCACATCTCGCGAGCCCGCGGCGGCCACCGTGGCTTGCATGAACTCCTCTTGGACGATGCTGGGCAGTCGGCGGCGAAAGGTCTGGCCGTCAACGTAAATGGTCTCCCAGCGGCCGTCGGGATCTTTATCAGTCCGCGGCACGAGGTCGGCCAGCCGCTTGGGCAGCCGGGACTGCCAGAGGTCGGCCGGTTCGATCGGAAAGTAGGTAGCGCGGCGGACCCCGGGTTTTAACTCTGGGGGTGAGCGTGTCAAGTTCGTGTTTGGAGCGGCCACTGCCTCGTGTGTTGTGGCGTGTCACCGGGTTAGATAGGTGCTACCAATCTATTTTTGTCGGGTGTGGGTGTTACGTTGCGGACGAACGCGAATATCGCGTTTGCGTGTGCGTATCACGTGGTGTGGTGCCCGAAGTACCGCCGCAAGTGATCGGCGGCCGGATGGAGCAGCGCCTGAAACAGATCATCGCTGAGGTGATCACCGAGAAGGGGGCGTGGATGATCGAGTTGGAGACCATGCCTGACCACGTGCATCTGCTGGTGGAGGTTGATCCGCGGTTCGGGGTGCACAAGCTGGTGAAGGCCATCAAGGGCCGGTCTTCGCGTCTGCTGCGCGAGGAGTTCCCTTGGCTGAAGTCGCGGTTGCCGTCGCTGTGGACGAACTCGTACTTCGTCGCCACCGTCGGGGGCGCGCCGTTGTCGGTGATCAAGCGTTACGTCGAGACGCAGAAGGACCGCTGAGTCATGCTGGCGGGTCGGCAGTTTCGGGTCGAGTTCACCAATGAACAGGCAGCGTTCGCCGAGCAGATCGGTGCGGTGTGCCGTGCGGTGTGGAACACCGGCTTGGAGCAGCGCCGCGAGTATCGGCGTCGCGGGGCGTGGATGAACTACCAGCCCCAGGCCAAGGAGCTTGCCGAGGCCAAGGTGGAGCATCCGTGGCTGGCGCAGGTGCCGGGGCATTGTTTGCAGCAGACGTTGATGGACCTGGATGCGGCGTGCCGCAAGCATGGCACTTTCCGGGTGCGTTGGCGCTCTGGCCGCAGGTGGGCGCCGTCGTTCCGGTTCCCCGAGGGCTCCAAGATGGCTGTGGAGCAGCTCAACGGTCGGCATGGCCGGGTGAAGCTTCCGAAGCTGGGGTGGGTGAAGTTCCGGCTTTCACGTTCGCTTGCCGACGTGGTGATCCGCTCGGCGACCCTCACGAACGAGGGTCGGCATTGGTATCTGTCGCTGCTGGTCAACGACGGGATCGAGGCTCCGACTGCCCACGCTGAACCGGATACCGCGGTGGGGATGGACCGGGGTGTGGCGGTGGCGGTGGCCACCAGTGCCGGCGAGCTGCTCGACCGGGCATTCGTCACCGAGGGTGAGCGGCGCCGCGCGCTGCGGTTGCAACGCAAGCTGTCCCGCTGCGCCAAGGGCTCGGCCAACCGCAACAAGACCCGGGCAGCCCTGGCCGAGGTGCGGGCGCGTGAGCGCCGCCGCCGGCAGGACTTCTGCCAGAAAACCGCCCACCGGCTCGCGCACACCAACGCCCTGGTGGTGCTGGAGAAACTACCGGCCAAGAACATGACGCGGCGGGCCCAGCCCGCCCCGGACCCGAACAATCCAGGCCAGTATCTGCCCAACGGGGCCGCTGCCAAGTCGGGCCTGAACAAGGCTATCTTGTCGAAAGGCTGGTATCGGCTCGAGCAAGCGTTGAAGTCTGTGTCCCGCTATACCGGGACCACTGTGGTTAAAGTTCCGGCAGCGTTCACGTCGCAACGCTGCTCGGCGTGTGGGCATGTGGACCCGAAATCCCGTGAGAGCCAAGCGGTTTTCCGGTGCACCCACTGCTCACGTTCCGCCGAGCATGCGGATGTGAACGCCGCCAAAAATGTATTGGCCGCAGGGCTTGCGGTCACCGCCTGCCGAGAATCTGCAGCACCCGCGGGCGCTACAGAGACGCCGAAGCAGGAACCAGCAGGAAACCGCGAGGAATTACTGCTCCAACCCCACCACTCCGCTCCCGCGGCGTAAACAGGTTGGAACCCCCGGATTTATCCGTGGGGAGGAACTCAAGAAGTGGGAATCGCCCGAGTTGGCCCACAGTTTGGCCATGCACTCAATTTAGAATTGTGTTCTAAAACTGTCAACGGTCGGGGCGTCGATGAGTTCTCGCCGTCTCGCTGGTCTATCAGTGAAAGCGACCAATGACCAGGAGGCGGCATGCCCTCGATTACGCCCTCACTGTGGTTCGACCACAACCTGGAGGAGGCGGCGACGTTCTACACTTCGGTGTTCCCGAACTCGCGACATCGAGAGCTTCAACCGGTCCACCGACGCGGGCCCCGGCGAGCCGGGCTCGATCTTGTCGGCCAGCTTCGTGTTGGACGGCACCCGGTTCATCGGCATAAACGGTGGCCCGCAGTTCCCGTTCAGCGAGGCGGTGTCGTTCACGGTCAGCTGCAAGGACCAGGACGAGGTCGACTACTACTGGGATCGGCTGACCAATGGCGGCGAGGAATCGCAGTGCGGTTGGTGCAAAGACCGATTCGGTCTGAGTTGGCAGATCGTTCCAGACCGGCTCTACGAGCTGGTCAGCGATCCGGACCCGGCCCGGGCGACGGCCGCGACCGAGGCGATGTACGGCATGCGCAAGATCGTCATCGCCGACCTCGAGCAGGCGGCCGCGCACGCGTCGCGCGAGCTCACTCGGTGAGCCGGCCGATCCACTCGATTGTCGCGTCGGTTATCGGCCGGCACATCGTCGGGGTTCTCGCAGTCGGCGACCATCAGCGACGACTCCGCCATCGTCGCCACCAGGATGCGGCTGAGGAGTTGCCCGCGCAGCGACTTGTCCAGCCCCAACACCGCCATCCAGCTGCGGAAAGCGGCTTGCATGCGATCACGCCGGACGACCTCGAAGCCGACCGGTGTGTCTCCGGACGTCAGCACCCTGGCCAGGCGCCGGTTTTCCCACATCGCCTCAAGGTAGGCCCGCACGTGCAGCTCGAATACCCGCCGCGGGTCAGCCCCTCTGGCGGCTTCCAAGCCAGCCTTTTCCATCGCCGCCTCGATGCGGCGGTCGACAGCGTTGGCCATCTGCTCGAAGATCGCCAGAAATAACTCGCTCTTGCCGCCGAAGTGGTGGTAGATGCTGCCGATGCTGGCGCCGGAGGCGGCTACCACGTCGGCCATCGTTGCGGCGGTGAAGCCGCGCGTCCCGAACACATCGGTCGCCGCATCCAGGATGCGTCGCTGGGTGTCATCGGTTTTGGCCCAGCGCCGAACGCGCGGGTTGGTGGTGCCCCTATGGGCCATGTGGGCCATGACTATAGTTAACGCGCTCGCCGGAAAGACTGGAATGCAGTTCTGGAAAATTGGGCACGTATAGGGCGTCCGTCGACACGTACGTTGGACGGTACCGACGTGCCGAACAGGAGCAAACATGCCAGACGATGCTGCTACCTCCGGCGGGGAGTCCGTCGCGGATTCGCCAGGAGACCCAGTAGACGTCGTATACCTTCGGCCCATCCAATCCCCCACCCAGGTTGAGCTGATCGCGCTGGTCGCCGGCCTGGTGGCGGGTGTGCTGTTGGCAGGGCTGGTCGGCTGGCTGGGTTTTCGAGCGTATGAGGCCCACAATCTCGAGGCGCAGCGCAACCTTTTCGTGCAAGCGGCTCGCCAGGGCGCTGCGAACCTCCTCACGGTCGACTATCAGCACGCCGACGCTGACGCGCAGCGGATCCTGGACTCGGCGACCGGTAAGTTCTATGACAGCTTTGCCCGCCGGAAGCAGTCATACATCGACTACGCCCAGCGGATGCGATCGAAGTTGGTAGCCACCGCCACCGACGCTGGGCTGGAATCGCGAAACGGCGACCAGGGCAAGGTATTGGTAGCGGTGACGGTGAAGTCGTCGGATCCCGCGCAGGCGCAGCAGGAGCCGCAGTTCTGGCGGATACGGGTCACTGTGAAGAAGATGGGCGATGTCGCCAAGGTCTCCGACGTGGTGTTCGTGCCATGACACAACCAAGAGGCGTCAACTGGTCGCGCGTGCTCGTCTACGGCTTGCTTCCTGCCCTGGCATTGCTGCTGGCGATCGCCGCGGGTCTGCTCAAGTGGAAGGACTCGTCAGTTCGTAATACCGACCTTGCTCGCAGCCAATCGGTATCGGCGGCAAGGGATTCCACCGTCGCGCTGCTTTCGTTCCGGTTCGACACCGTGGATCGGGACGTGGCGGCCGCGCGGGAGGGATTGACCGGCAATTTCCGCGACACCTACACACAGCGGACGCAGGAGGAGCTCATTCCGAATGCGAAAGAACGACACGTCTCCGCGACGGCCAGCGTTCCCGGGGCGGCGTCGGAGTCGGCTACGCACAATCACGCGGTCGTCCTGGTATTCGTCAACCAAACGATCAAGATCGGTGACTCCGCGCCGGCCGATGCCGACTCCAGTGTCCGGGTGACACTGGACAAAATCGGCGATCGCTGGCTGGTCTCCGGCTTCGACCAGTTTTAAGGATCAGGTGATGGCTGGACCCCGCTGGATTGATGTGCATGCTCCCGCCGTGGAGTTGAAGGCCCTGACGTGGGGGCCGCCCGACGGCCCGATCGCGTTGTGCCTGCACGGGTTTCCCGATACTGCTTACGGCTGGCGCAATTTCGCACCGCGGCTCGCCGAGTCGGGCTGGCGAGTGGTGGCACCGTTCATGCGCGGCTACGCGCCGTCGTCGATTCCGTCCGACGGTAGCTATCACATCGGGGCGCTGATGGACGACGCGCTGCAGGTGCGGTCGGCGGCCGGCGGCACCGATCGCGACGTGGTGATCGGCCACGACTGGGGCGCGATGGCGGCCAACGGTTTGGCGGCGATGCCAGACAGTCCTTTTGCCAAAGCGGTGATCATGTCGGTGCCGCCGGCTGCGGCTTTTCGGGGACGGGTCCCCGAAGCCGGCCGGTTGCTGGCTCAGATCCCGCCTCAGCTGCTGCGCAGCTGGTACATCATGTACTTCCAATTACCTTTGCTGCCGGAGCGTTCCGCCTCCTGGGTGTTGCCGCGGCTGTGGCGACGGTGGTCGCCGGGCTACGACGCCAAAGAGGATCTGCGCCATGTCTACGCCGCGATCGGCACCCCGGAGAGCTGGCGCGCCGCGCTCGGGCCCTACCGGGCAACGATCCGTAATACCCGCCCGCCGACGCGGTACGCCGAACTGCACCAGCACTGGACATCGGCACCAGTGTTGCCAAGTCTGTACTTACACGGACGCGACGACGGTTGCATGACAGCGGATTTCGCACACTGGATCCCAAGAGTGCTGCCGGACGGCAGCGAGGTGGCCGTCGTCGAGCATGCCGGACACTTCCTGCAGCTCGACCAGCCGGAGAGGGTGGCCGAGTTGGTGTTGGGGTTCATCGGCTCAGCGGGCTAGCAGCCGCCGGTTGTCAGGCGGTGAACGAACTGCCTATCCGCGGATAGCGGACCCCGTAAAAGTCTGGCCGGAAACCGAGTTAGTCGCTGCTCTTCGTCGTGCTGGCGGCTTATAGTCACCGACATCAAAAACTAGCAGCCGCCGCGGCTGAGAAAGCGGGGGTAAACGAGAGATGCATTTCTATTTCATCGGGCGCATCGGGGATGGGCAAAGCCCCACGATTTGGCGATCCGACGGCACCACGGCAAACACCAAGGCAATCAGCAAACACCGTGGGGTGAACGAGTTGTGCATGGATCCACTTACAGGCGCTGGCGCTGTAACGGGAGCTTCAGTTCTCGCGTATTTTAACGGCAAGATTTATGCGCAGTCTTATGATGGCCCCGACTTGCTCGTTTGGGATACCCACCCTAACGCACAGGGCACGCCGTCCCCGGTACAGGACTGGACCCAAGACGTCTTCAACTACGGGGACGGGAACCCTCAGACGCAAAGCCAGACATACCTCAACCCGCAATTGTTCCCGCCGGTGTTCTCGTGGAAGGGGCTGGTCTACTTCAACGGACAATACGAGCCGCCGCCCGGGACCCAGCCCGGGCCCGTCAACCTCGGAGCCGCGCCCCAGGATCTATTCTCGACCGACGGTACTTTGCACGGAACGCATCAGATCACCAGTTCAAATCTCAACCCGTCTTCGATGTGCATGGGGCCTCCTACCGGCCTGCTGTACTTCGCCGGCAACGACAGCGGCTCCGGCAACAATGTGCTGTTCACCTATGACGGGAGCGCACTACCCAGCCCGGCGATGGGCATCGATGGCCCGCCATACAATCCCGCATACCTGACGCAACTCTTTGCGGTGCTCGGCGAAGGACAAGAACGAACGGCGCAGCTGTTCATGAGCGGGACGGAATCGCCTGATTCGAACGCGCAGGGACGGCTCTACCGGTACGACTGCGTGAACAAACCGAACAACATCGATCCCACCACCGGGGGACTGGCGCCGTATGGTTTCGTCATGTCCAGCTGGTCGAAGCCGTTCTCCGTCAACAAGATCAAGGTGGCGGCCAATCAGCCGGTCGTGTTCTTCTCCGGGGTTGATGCCGACAACAACAGGGGTCTGTGGATGACGCTTGGAACCAAAGACACGACCACTGAGATCGAGGTTGTCTGCACGACAACGGCTCATGGGAAACCGCTTAACGCACCGTCCAAAAACGCCGGCGTGTACCCGTTCAATTTCACCGTGTTCCCCTCGGGGACACCTCCTCTCTACAACGGCCAAATCTATTTCACCGGCTACGACGTCTACAACAGCGTCAACGTCGCCAACAACCTGCGTGGCCTGTTCGTCTACGACCCGACGGTCAACCCCAACCAGGCGACCGAGGTCATCAACAGCACGACAGTGCAGTTCGACCCCGGAACCGTGATTAACGATTCGAATGGCCAAAGCCAGACCGCGATGCTGACCGTATTATCAGACACCGGTTCTTATGATCTCTATTTCGGCGGATCGACCGGTGGGTCCGCCAACCTGTGGCGGGCCAACCTACCAACCGGCGCGATCCCCGAACTGGTGTATTCCGAAGACACTGTCAGCCTTAACCCGATGTGGCTGACGTGGGTATGGGGATACAACTGATCGCGCAGTACTTCGCCGGGTGGCGGGGCCAAGCCTCTATTCGCATGGCCGCGACGATGGTTGCCTCACACCGGCTTTCACGCATTGGACCCCTCGAGCGCTTCCCGACGGCAGCCATGTGGCCATCGTCGAGCAGGCCGGACATTTCCTGCAGCTCGACCAGCCGGAGAGGGTGGCCGAGCTGGTGTTGGGGTTCATCGGCTCAGCCGACTAGCGGCCGCTTCGGTCGTCACGGATCGCCGTCTTCGTCCTAGGGCTACCTGGGTTCGCCGTTTTCAGCGATGGGTGCCACACTCAACCATGACTGTAAATCCGTTCCGTCCGATTTTCGGCGCCGTCGCAGCTGTACTGGTAGCGGCAGGTGTCGCTCGCGCCGACACACTGGATGCCCAGTTTTTGGGGTTGCTGTCGAATGACGGCATCAACGTCGGTGCACCGGATCGGTTGATCGCCATTGCGCACGAACGGTGCGACGACCAAGGTCTTTCTCGCGACACCCAGGGGAATTGGATCTTCGGCGCGCACGCAAGTCCGTACGCGCAAGCCATGTGGCAGATCAACAATGAGCTGCAGGCGCAGGGTCTGACGCAGGCGCAGGTGCCGCAATTCGTTCGTGACGCCATGACGGTCTACTGCCCAACCCCGCCGGACCAGTGATTCCGTCGCCCAGCAGTGCGGGGGTGAAAACTGCGCCGCCCACCGCCGTATCCCGTCCATAGGATGTAGCTGGGCGAACACGCGGAGGTGGATATGTCGGCCCGGATGGCGGCGGTCGACGCGCAGTTCTACTGGATGTCGGCCAAGGTTCCCAGCGACGAGTTCATGCTCTACGCATTCGACGGTGAGCCAACGGATTTCGAGCGCGCCGTCGACGATGTCCGCAGTCGTGCCCAAGCTTGTCACGCATTGACGCTCCGCGTCGAGGACGGATCACCGTTGACCTACCCGCGCTGGGTGCCGACAGTCGTCGAGCCCGAGCGGGTGCGCCGCCACCACCTCGACGACGACAGCTGGCGTGGCTGCCTGGACGCCGTGGCCAGGCTCGCCGACGACCAGCTGGACATCCGCCGGGCGACGTGGCGCTTGCACCTCTTCGCGCCAGTGCACGACCTACCGGGCGGCACCGGCCCGGGCACGGTCGCGGTCATGCAGTTCGCGCACGCGCTGGCCGACGGTCCTCGCGCCTTGGCGCTGGCCGCCTGGCTGTTCGGCCGGGCGACTCCGGTGCCCGACGTGGTGACGTCGTCGCCGGGTTTCCTGCCCTGGCGCGCCGTCGATGCCGCTCGCGCCCATCGCAAGCAGGTGCGCGATACCCGCGCCGGGCTGCTCCCGCCACCGATCGGAGCGCGGCCGGCGCTGTCCACCAATGCCCGCCCGATGGGCGTGCGCTCCGTGCGAACACTGCTGCGGCGCCGCGCGCAGCTGGGTGGCTCCACCGCCACCGTCGCGGCGCTGGCCGCGGTGTCCGGTGCGCTCTCCGGCCACCTGGGCGACGCGGCCCCATCGCTGGTGGCCGAGGTTCCGATGGCTAAACCTGGTGTGCCTCAAGCTCATAACCACTTCGCCAACGTCACGGTCGGGCTGTACCCGGATCTGAGTCGGGAAGCCCGAGCCGAGCGGATCGCCACAGACCTGGCGAATGCCCGCCGCCGCTCAGAACACCCTGCGGCGCGGGCGGCCGACCGGGCTTTCGCCGCGGTTCCGGCTCCGCTGCTGCGCTGGGGTGTGAGCCTCTTCGATCCCGAGGCGCGGCCAGCCCAGGTGTCCGGCAACACCGTGGTGTCAAGCATTTACCGCGGCCCCGCCGACCTGCGCTTCGGCGCCGCACCGGTGCTGCTGACCGCCGTTTATCCGGGACTGTCACCGGCGATGGGCCTCACCCATGGCGTGTGGGGCATCGGCGACGCTGTGACGATCAGCGTGCACGCGGCCGAATCCGCGGTCGGTGACATCGACGAATATCTTGTCAGGCTCGACGCTGAGCTCTAACGAAATCTATTGCGCATAACCGGATTTCGCTTCCCCTTCTCGGGTCAGGCCAGCCGCGAGGATTAGTTCCTCATGCAGTTCGAACCACACCGTGTGGTAGGAGTCGATGAGCGGTCGGGACAACCAAAGCGTCTCGCCGGCGTGGACGTTGTCCAGCGCCGCCTCCAGTTTGGCCGAGTAGCGGCCCAGCCGCGGCAACTGCGCAGCCGCCGCGGCGACGATCGGCGCTACCCGGTGGTGCACATTATCGAGGCGGGCCACAACCGCGGCGTCGTAATCGGCGTCGTCGTGTGTGTTGGGTTGGCCGTTCTTGACCTGCCAATCGGTGACCAGTGCTTTGAATTCGGTGTTGACGGAACGGAAATCGGCGTAGGCAGCGGCCAGCGCCGCCGAGTCGATGTGCTTGCGCTCGGTGGCCAGCAACTCGGAGAGTCGGACCCCCCCGTCGGGGCTGAGCCGCAGCACCTTGCCGTCGACCAGCAAGCCCGACCGGGTCAGCCGGTCAACGGTGGCGGCAAGGTCATCCGCGTCGTCTCCGAGCGTCGCGGCCAGGTCGGCGAGGCTCACCCGACCTTTCAGCCGGACCGCTTGCAACACGGTCAGCTCACTCACGTGTCCTCGCCGAGTCGCAGCGCGGCCAGCATTGCGAGCAGCGGGCTGGCGGACACCACGTCGGTGTGGCCGCTGGCCATGGCGGCGCGCACCGCGCCCTCGGAATGGCTCTCCAGTCGCGGGTAGTCGCCGCTGGCATGGCCGCGTAGCGGGCTGATGCGTCGGGCGATCTCGGCCAACTCGCGCAGCTCTGGCGTGTTGTCTTCGGACCAGGCGGTCAGCTGCAGGCTCCCGTCGCGCACTTCGCCTTCGTTGCCGTCGACGGTGACCAGCTTGCCGGCCAGCGATTCGGCGATTCCGCGGCCGCAGCCCACCACGGCCACCCGGCCGAGCTCACGGCTGACCACGGCCGCGTGGCTGGTGGCACCGCCGGTTTCGGTGACGACGCCGCGTGCGACCAGCATGCCGTGAATGTCGTCGGGGCTGGTGTGGTTGCGCACCAAGATGACATCCTCGCCGCGGTCGGCGGCATCGATCGCGGCGTCCACTTCGGTATAGGCCCGCCCCGAGGCCACGCCGGGTCCAGCCGGTAGACCTTTCGCTAAAAGCATTGCGGCCAAGCGGTTTTCCGGCTGTAGCGATGGCCGTAGTAACGCCTCCACGTGGGTCGGCGTCACCCGCCGCAGCGTCTCGGCATCGTCGATAAGACCGTCACTGCGCAGTTGCAACGCCAGGCGCACCGCGGCCTGTGCCGACCGCTTCGCCGGCCGCGTCTGCAGCAGCCACAGCGTCCCGTCTTGAATGGTGAACTCGATCTCTTGCACGTCGGAGGCGAGCCGCTCCAACGACCGGGCGGCGGCGATCAGTTCGTCGTAGACAGCCGGCTGCTGCTCGCGCAGCGCGGTGATCGGTTCGACGTCGACCGTGCCGGATACCACGTCGTCCCCTTGGCCGCCGGGCAGCCACTCGCCGAACTCCTCGTTGGCGCCGGTCATCGGGTTTCGCGAAAAGACAACGCCGGCACCGGAACTGGTGTTGATGTTGCCGAAGACCATGGCCTGCACCACCGCCGCGGTGCCGCCCCGGTCGTCGAGCCCGTGATGGGCGCGATAAGCGGCGGCGCGCGGCGAGCCCCACGACGCGAACACAGCCTCGATCGCGGTGCGCAACTGCAGGTACGAGTCGGCAGATGCGTTGCGGCCGACCGCTGACCCGGTAAACCGGCGCCGGGTGTCGCGGGCGAATCCGGCGGTACCCTCTGCCGCCAGCGCCTCCTCGACGGCGTCGTTGATCCCGAGATCCAGCACCGTGTCCATCATCCCGGGCATCGACACTGCTGCACCCGAGCGGACGCTGACCAGCAGCGGATGAGGTCCTCGTCCGAACGTGCGCGAGGTCGTCGCCTCCAGCCGGCGCATTCCGTCGAGCACGTCATCCCAGATCGCGTCGATTGTCGCCTCGGGTTCGGTGAGGTAACGCGCTCCCACCTCCGCGGTGATGCAGAACGCGGGCGGCACCGGCAGACCGTTACGGCGCATCATGTCGATGCCATGCCCCTTGTGGCCCAGAATTTCCGGTGGGTAGTTCGCGTCGCCGTCCAGCAGTAACACAGGAGGCACAGAAGGGGAAGCCATCCGGATGCTCAGGATTGGCCGCGCAACAGGCCGAACGCGAAGGTGGTGCCGAATCCGCGGCGCAACGCGAGATGGATCCACAACAGCGCATACGGCTCCAGCAGCCGAGCCAGCGTCAGATCGCCGGCGTCGACGGTTTCGAAGCCCAGCTCGCTGACCAGCGCCGCGGTCACTGACTTGGCCTCATCGTCGTCGCCGCAGACGAACATCACCGGTTTGCCGGGCAGCCGCGGCCCGTCCATCATCGGCGCGCCGATCTGATTCATCGCTTTACAGACCCTTGCACCGGCTGCCCAGCTCGCGACCTGCTCGGCCCCGGAGGTGGTCAGCCCGGTCTCGAGCGCGCTGAAGTCGGGGGTGAGTGGGTTGGTGCAATCGATGACGACCTTGCCGGCGAGCCCGCCACAGCTCTGCACGGCCTGTTGTGTGCCCTGCCACGGTGTGCACAGCGCCACGACATCGGCTGTCGCGGCAGCAGACTCGTTGGCCTGCACCGCATCCAGCGATGCGTACTTCGGGTCGTCCGGATTCCGGACACCGAACGTGACGTCGTGGCCGCGGTCCCGCCACGCGGTGCCCAGGGTGCGCCCGACGTTGCCGGCGCCGATGATGGCGATCTTGATGTGGGTGCTCCTTTGCGGTTGTTTGCGGGTGGGACGATACCTCTGCCCATCCGTGCCTACCCGATGATCTAGGTTGGCGTCTATGACTGCCTATGATGTCGGGTTGCTGATCCTGCGGGTGGTGCTGGGGTTGACCCTCGCAGCTCATGGCTACAACAAGTTCTTCGGCGGCGGGCGGATACCCGGGACCGCGCGCTGGTTCGAAAGCATCGGCATGAAGAACGGCAAGTTTCAGGCCGTGGCCGCGGCCAGCACCGAGATCAGCGCCGGCCTGGGGTTGGCCGCGGGGTTTCTGACGCCGATCCCGGCCGCCGGCTTTGTTGCGCTGATGTTCGTCGCCGCGTGGACCGTGCACCGGCCCAACGGCTTCTTCATCGTCAAGGAGGGCTGGGAGTACAACCTGGTGCTGGCCACCGGCGCCGTCGTGGTGGCCACGCTGGGTGCCGGGCAATACAGCCTGGACTGGCTGATCTTCGGGTCCAACTGGCGCAACGGCTGGCACGGCCTGCTGATCTCGCTGCTGCTGGGCCTGGGCGGCGCCATCGGCCAGCTGCTGATCTTCTATCGGCCGCCGGTCAAACAGGCTCAGTAGCCGCTGTCGTTTCGCGGGCCAGCACTTCTTCGGCGGCGCGCTCCCCAGAGCGGATGGCGCCGTCGACCCATCCGCACATGACGGCCGAGCTCTCTGTCCCGGCCCAATGGATGCGACCGCACGGCGGGCGCAGCGCGTGTCCGAACTCGGTGAGCACACCCGGTGGCGCGTGGCTGATCATCCCGCCACCGGAATAGCGCTCTTTAGTCCAATCTTGCTCGTGGAACTCGACGGGCGACCTGGCCTTGCTGCCGAACCGGTCGACCAGTTCACGCACGACGGTCGCTTTGCGCTCGGCCTCATCAAGGCGTCCCAGGTCGCGCGCGGCGCGCCCCTCGGTGATCACACACATGATCCCCGGCTTGCCGGTGTCTGTGCACGCGTCGATGGTTAGCGTGGCCGCGCTTCCGGGCCGGACCGACTGGCCGCACAGCCCGTCGGCGCGCCAGAACGGCTCGTCGTAGAAGATAGAGATCTTTGTGATCGCGCCGCCGGGCATCCGTTGATGCAGCATCGAACGGTCCACGGGCAGCATCGGCTCGTAGCTGATCGTGTTTGCGATCGCCAGTGGAATTGCCACGATCGCGCGCCGCACGCGCACCGTCAGGCCATCGGCGCCGACCGTCACACCGTCATCGTCCTGAGCGATGGTCCGCACTGGCCGCGACAGGTGAACCGCATCGCCCAGTTCGGCGACGATGGGTCGGTAAATGGCACCCATCCCGCCGACCGGGCGCGCGTCCTGGGCCCCGCCTTTGCCGGAAATGACAAAGGTGGCACCGCCGATAGTGTCACTGCCGGCCGACCCCTGCTGCAGCAGCATCCACAACAAAGACGTCTCGGACGCGGCCGTGGTGTAGGGGCCGGCCAGGGCCGTGTCGAGCATTTCGCGGGCCTGCTTGGACTTCAGGTTTTTCTGGAGCCACTCGGCGATACTGATTCGGTCCCACTCGACGGCTTTTTTGGCCTCCCACGGGGCTTCGCGGGGAAGCGTCTTGCACATCTGCTCCACCTGCAGCAGGCCAATGCCGAGGTTGGCTACGGCCCACGGGCTCATGGTCCACGGGATCGTGCCGCCGTAGCGGTGCTGCTTGCCGTCGACGATCATCATGGCGTCGCCGTCGTTGTACTGCTTGTATTCCGGTACGCCGAACTCCTTCATCAGCGCATAGATCCGGTCCTGGCCCGGCCCGACCCACGCGCCCCCACGATCAACCCACACCCCGTCGTCGCGAGTCACGGTGAACGTGCGACCACCGACCCGGTCACGAGCCTCCAACAAGACCACCGAGTGGCCCGCCTGCTTGAGCCGCAGGGCGGCCGTCAGACCGGCGAATCCCGCACCGACAACGCAATAGTCGACATCTGCCATGGCTGGCTCCCATCGTGCGTGGCGTGGAAATTCCCGCAGCAAACTACACCGATCGCGACAGTGAAAATCCGGAATCTGGCAGATTGCTCCGGCACCGCGGACTCGCGTTACCGCCGCTGCGGCAGTCCGGCAACAAAGATGGCGGCGGCGATGCAGTGCAGCGCGGTCAGGGTGAGCCGCGTGTCCAGGTCCGCGCGCAGCACAAAAATCGGCACGATCGATAACGTGAGCACCAATGCCGCTAATGCCATCCACGCGCGCCCGGTATGGCTGGTGCGCCGCTCCAGCAGACTAAACGCCGCCCAGCCGGCCAGTCCGGAGATCATTGTGGCCGCGACCACGAGAGTCAGTGTGATCTCGCGTTCGCCGAATGGGGTTTGCATGACGTAGTCGACATGGGCATGCTGACCGCCTACCCATGCCAGGCCGTTCGCGACGGCCGCGGTGGCTATCACGATGACCCGGCGAGCGGTCCGCCCGACGTCCATGGCCGATCTGTTTAAAGCGTTGTGCGACATGGCATTTCCTCTCAGCTATCGACTGGGCCCGACGTCGTGGGTATGCAACACGTGCTGGGCGTGCCAGCGGCGGATCCATTCGGCGATGGCTTCGGGGTCATCGCCCATCGGGTAGTGATTCCCGCCGGGGACGATGTGTTGCTCGGCGGCGGGGAAGAGTTCCTTCCATCGTTTCGCCAGTCCGAAGGGGTCGTTGCGTGATCCGAAGACGGTGAGCAATGGCAGCCGGGCCAGGTCTTCCGGCAGCGCCGTTTCCACCTGTCCCAGTAGGTCGTTCTCTCGCCGAAGTGCGTTCAGGTAGCGGTGGATGTTGCGCCGGGCCGATCGGTCCAGCCCGGCCAGGAACACTCGGCGATCGCTCCGCGTCCAATGCCGTCCGGCACCGAACGGCGAGGCACTTAGTCTGGCCAGCCAACCCGATAGGCCACCGAAGGTGCGAGCGGGCGCGCTACCGACCAGCCTGAGCATGCCCCGTAACGCCATTCCGGTGGGCCGCCAGCCGAGCGCGTTGAGCGCAACAAGACCCGCGATGCGTTCGGGGTGCTCGGCGGCGGCCGCTAATCCGACGGGTCCGCCGACATCGTGCAAGATCATCGTGATCGCGCGCAGGTCGAGCGCCTCGATCACGCTACTCACCGCGCTGGCTGCGCCACGCAGGCTCACCGGCGAATCCGGGTGCGCGCTCAGGCCGCTACCTGGTGGGTCGATGGTGACGCAGCGATAGTGCGGGCTAAGTTCGAGCAGCAGATCGCGCCAGACGAAACTCCACGACCCCACGTGGACGAACAGCAATGTCGGCCCGGAGCCGATGTCGGTGACCGCGATCCGGCCGGCGGGAGTTGTCAGAGCTGCCAACGGGAACGGCCAGTGCTCGGCCGGCAGCCACGTCGGCCGCTGAAGCACGTTGAGCGCGTTCACTTCTCGGCCCCAGTGCTGATGGGCGGCGCCGGCGGCACATCGAGGATGGTGCCGGCGTAGTTGACGAAATGGTCCACGAACACCGTCAGTGCCAGGTAGACAAAGGCTTCTATGAGCTGCTCGTCGCTCCACCCGGCCGCGGTAGCCGTCGCCCAAGCGGCTTGGCTGACGGTCCCGGCGTTGGCCGCCGCCTGGCGGATAACCGCCAATAGCGCTGCTGTCCGATCGTCATCGACATCGCCGACGCGCACTGCGACGGTTTCTTGCGGGCTCATTCCGGTGCCGATCGCGAGCTGGGTGGCGATGGCCTGCGAGTAGGCGCCGTCGTCAACTGCCCCGGTGGTGAGCATGATTGCCGCGCGAACCGACGGGTCGAGCTTTCCGTACTCGCCACCGGCGCGACGAAAACCGAGGTACGCAGCGAGCGCGGCGGGCGAGCGAGCCAAGTCGGTATGGAGGGCTAACAGCCGACCGCCGCTGGCCGCTTTGACGTGCGCCAACAATGTGCTGACTGATTCTTGTGGTTGCGCGGGTGCCGACATGGTGTCGCGTCCTTTCTGACGTGTGACGGCGTTCAATCGCCGCCGAGCTACACCTCCTAGGACGATCGGTGGGCGTCACGTGTGACATTCCGACGGATTGTTCGCATTCCGCCAAAGGCGGCGCCAGACAAGCGGTTTAGCGGCCGCTTCGGCCATGACGTCACTTTCCCGCCGCACGATTCGTCTTTATAGGTAAAGAGGTCTCGCGATCGGAGAACCAGATGACGGACCCCAACTGGCTAGCCAGCCAGTTCGACGAGCACCGCGCTCATCTACGGTCGGTGGCTTACGACATGTTGGGTTCGGTCAGCGAGGCCGAAGATGCGGTGCAGGAGTGCTGGCTGCGGCTGGCGCGCAGCGATTCCGATTCCATCAACGAACTGCGTGGCTGGCTTACCGCGGTGCTCGGCCGGATATGCATCGACATGCTGCGCGCCCGCCGCGCCCGCCGCACCGACTACGTGGGCAGCTGGCTGCCTGAGCCGCTCATCGAGGAGCCGCCTGAGCAGCGACCCGATCACCAGGCCGAACTGACCGACACCCTCGGTCTGGCATTGCTGATCGTGCTCGAAAGTCTCAGTCCCCCGGAGCGACTCGCGTTCGTCTTGCACGATGTCTTCGCCGTGCCATTCGATGAAATCGCCGCAATCATGGATCGCACCCCGGCGGCGGCCCGCCAAATGGCCACCCGAGCCCGCCGCCGGATACAGTCCGCTCCCCAGCCCGATACCGACGTGGCGCTGCAGCACCGGCTGGTCGACGCTTTCCTGGCCGCGGCACGCTCGGCTGACTTCGACGCGCTGATGACGGTGCTTGCCCCCGATGTAGTGCTCCGTTTCGATTTGGGTCCTCGTGGGCGGCCTGCGCTCTCCGGGGCACTAGCGGTGGCCCAACACGTAGCGACCACCGCCCCCCAGTTCATCTCGTTCGCCACGCTGGTGCTAGTCAACGGTGCAGCCGGCCTGCTGTTCGGCACCCGCGAGGACCCGATCTCGGTGCTCGGATTTACCGTCGTCGGCGGAAAAATCGCTGCGCTGGATTTAGTCGCCGCCGCCGCGAAACTCCGCCACCTGCGCATCGACCCGTCACCGCGCCCGATCGCGTGACACGCTATTTCCGGCACGGTTACTGGGGGGCGGCCAGCAGGTCGGCGACCGGATCGGTTTGGCCTGCGGGAGCGAAGAGTTTCCACTCTCCGGGAACGCCCTTGAGTACGTGGGTACCGCGGTCTTGGAAGGCAATTCCGGAGCCGTTCACGAGATCCTTGACGGTGCCCGACACGAGGACCTCTCCTGCCTGGGCCAGGGCGGCGATGCGGGCCCCGATGTGCACGGCGATGCCTCCGATGTCGTCGCCGCGGATCTCACACTCGCCGGTGTGCAGACCGCATCGAACGTTGATATCCAATTCTGGAATGCGCTCGGCGAGCGTGGTGGCGCACCGGAGAGCGCGGGTGGGGCCGTCGAAGGTGGCCAGTACCCCGTCGCCGGTGTGTTTGACGACGCGACCGTGCCAGCGTGCAACCTCGGTGCGGGTGGTTTCGTCGTGGCGCTCGAGCAGCTCGCGCCAGCGTCGGTCGCCGAGTTCTACGGCGTGCCGGGTGGAGTCGACGATGTCGGTGAACAGCACCGTAGCAAGTACCCGGTCCGGGATGTGCTCGTGGCGCTGCCCGGTAAAGAACTCCTCGATCTCGCCGGTGATCGACTTGATATCGCCGACTGATGGCCAATGATCGACGCCGTCGAGTTCGACGAGCCGCGCCGATGGGATGTTCGCGGCGAGTTCGCGCGCGAATTCCACTGGGATTGCGTCGTTTTTGCGGTGCAGAACGAGCGTCGGAACATGGACGCTGCTGAGGACGTCGCGCACGTCAACCTGGGTGAGGATCGCTTGAAAGGTCAGCAGGGCCATTCTCGGGCTCATGCCGGCCCGTTCCAGCGCGCCGACGGCTCTCCGGGAAAGCGGTTGGTGGCTGAGACTTGGCGCCGCCCAGTCGATGGTCTCTCCCTCACCCCAGTGGTCTACCGTTGCCCGGACCCGAGTCATCAGCTCGATCCATTTGGCCCGGCCCGGTGAACCATCGTCGTCGAGCACCCCGCTGGCGAATGTCCCGAGCAGGACCAGCGCTCGGACACGCTGCGGATAAGTCGCGGCGAACAGCATGCTGATCGGCCCGCCCTCCGAGAACCCGAGCAATGCCACCCGCTCACAGCCGGCGGCGTCCAGTACGGAGCCTAAGTCGTCGGCGCGGCTCTCCAGGGTCGGCACCCCGTCGACGGGATCGGACAGCCCGGTACCGCGCTTGTCGTACAAGATCACCCGCGCGAAGGACGCCAGTTCGCCAACGAAGGTCGGCCAACCGGGATCGTTCCACATCATGTCGACGTGCGAGATCCACCCCGGAACGATCACCAGGTCCATGGGACCTTCGCCGACGACCTGGTAGGCGATATTGCCTTCCGGGCCTTTCGCATAACGCGTCTGGGGCTGCTCGACCATTTCCGTTAGTATCCACCCGACCGGCGCCGCACCGCCGGCTAAACGGGCTGAGTGGCGGGCGAATAGGGCAGGCCGCTGCCGGTGTTCTCGTCGACGACGACGCGTCCGCCGAGATAGGGGAATGCGCGTTGCGGGCACGCCGGCCGGTTGCAGATTTTGCAGCCGGCCCCGATCGGGACGGCGGTGGTCGGGTCGTCCAGAGCGATTCCGGTGGAGTAGACCAGCTTGTCGGCGTGGACTAGGTCGCAACCCAAACCGATGGCGAAGCTTTTCTGCTGGCCCAGATAACCCTGACCTTCGGGTGCGGTGGTCTTGGCGATCCAGAAATACGAACGGCCATCGGGCATCTGGGCGACCTGCGTGACGATCCGGCCCGGCTGGGCGAAGGCATCGTGCACCACCCACAGCGGGCAGCTGCCGCCTACTCGGCTGAAGTGAAACGCGGTGGCGGACTGGCGCTTCGAGATATTGCCCGCCTTGTCGGTCCTGACGAAGATAAACGGCACCCCGCGCAGCTGCGGTCGTTGCAAGGTGGAGAGCCGGTGGCACACCGTCTCGAAGCCGACCTCGAAACGGCGGGCCAGCAGGTCGATGTCATAGCGCAATTCGGTTGCGGCCCGGTGAAACTCCCGGTAGGGCAGCAGAAATGCGCCGGCGAAATAGTTGGCCAGCCCGATTCGGGCGACGCCGCGCGATTCGGGGGTGAGTTGGTCGTCGGTCGTCAAGATCGCCGACAGCAGCTCCGATTGGCTGAGCAAGGCCAGCTGGGTGGCAATCTGGAACGCTCGCTGCCCCGGCAACAGCCACTGGGCAACGCGTAGCACCCGAGCTTCGGGATCGTAGAACCGCTTGGCGTGCTCGGCGAGATCGCCGTCGATCACGACGCTCACCCCGAACCGGTCGCGCATCAGCGCCGCAAGCTGCATGTCCAGCCCGCCGAGCGTCATTGCGTTCTCGGTGAACATCTCCTCCGCCGCGGCGTCGAGTTCGCCGATGTAGTTGTTGCGGTCGTAGAAGAAGTCGCGGACTTCCTCGAATGGCATCGGGTGCTCGGGCGGAAGCGACGTCTCGGTGGTCGCGCGGGAGCGGTAGGCCTCCAGTTCCTCGGTGGCGTCCCGCAGCCGCCGGTGGACGGCAACCAGGCTCCGGCCGACTTCGGGCATCCGGGCGACCAGTTCCTCGATCTGAGCACGGTTGACCGCGTCTTCGGTCCCTGCAGCAGTGAATACATCGGACAGGTCGGCCACCAACCGGGCGTCGGAATCGGAGGAGAAGTAATGCGGGGGCAGGTCGAACCGTTCGGTGAGCGCGAGGAGCACCGGCACGGTGATCGGCCGCTGGTCGTTTTCCAGCTGGTTGACGTAGCTGGTGGACAGGTCCAGTGCCCGGGCCAGCGCGACCTGGCTGAGGCCGCGCTCGTTTCGCAACCGCCGCAACCGGGCACCCGAAAACATCTTCGCCACCGCTGACACATTACTCCGGATGGCTTTCGCAACATTCGCAATCTGCGGCTGATGAGGACACAAAATTACGCATGTGCAGGGGCTTTCCATAACAACGGAGTTTGCATAGTGTGCGGATTATGTTGATCCATTCGGTTCGGACGCACCGCAGCGCCGACGACTTCCCGCGCGCCGAGCATCTCGCTCACAAGATCGCAGAGGTGGCGGCGGACCCGGTCGCCGTACCGGCCGAGACCGCGGCGATGGTGATCAACCGGATGATCGACAACGCCGCCGTGAGCGCCGCGTCGGTACTGCGGAGACCGGTCACCACCGCCCGCCAGCAAGCCCTGGCGCACTGGGCCCGGCCGGGCGCGACGGTTTTCGGCGTGGACGGCAGCTACTCGGCGGAGTGGGCGGCGTGGGCCAACGGGGTCGCGGTGCGCGAGCTGGACTTCCACGACACGTTCTTGGCTGCCGAGTATTCGCATCCCGGCGACAACATTCCGCCGCTGGTTGCCGTCGCGCAGCAGCTCGGGGTGCGCGGCGCCGACCTGATTCGCGGCCTGGCGACCGCCTACGAGATCCAGATCGATCTGGTCAGGGGAATCTCCCTGCACGAGTTCAAGATCGACCACGTGGCACACCTGGGGCCCGCTGCGGCCGCCGGCATCGGGACCATGCTGCGGCTGGACACCGAGACCATCTACCAGGCGGTCGGCCAGGCGCTGCACCTGACCACGGCGACCCGCCAAGCGCGCAAGGGCCTGATCTCCAGCTGGAAGGCGTACGCGCCCGCGTTCGCCGGGAAGGTCGCGATCGAGGCGGTCGATCGGGCGATGCGGGGCGAGGGTTCACCCGCGCCGATCTGGGAGGGCGAGGATGGTGTGATCGCCTGGCTGCTCGGCGGGCCTGAGCGCACCTACCAGGTGCCGCTGCCCGCGCCAGGGGAACCCAAACGCGCCATTCTGGACAGCTACACCAAGGAGCACTCCGCCGAATACCAAAGCCAGGCACCGATCGACCTGGCGCGCCGGCTGCGCGCGCGCATCGGCGACCTCGACCAGATCGCATCGATCGTGTTGCACACCAGCCACCACACCCACTTCGTGATCGGCACCGGGTCAGGGGACCCGCAGAAGTTCGATCCCGACGCGTCGCGGGAGACGCTGGATCACTCGCTGCCCTACATCTTCGCCGTCGCGCTGCAGGACGGCACGTGGCACCACGAACACTCGTATGCCCCAGAACGCGCGCATCGGCCGGACACGATCGAGTTGTGGCACAAGATCTCCACCGTCGAGGACCCGGAGTGGACCCGCCGGTATCACTCGACCGACCCGGCAGAAAAGGCGTTCGGGGCGCGCGCGGAGGTGACCCTCAAGAGCGGCGAGGTGATCACCGATGAGCTGGCCGTCGCCGATGCGCATCCGTTGGGGGCGCGACCCTTCGAGCGTGAGCAGTACGTCGGTAAGTTCACTGAACTGGGCGACGGTGTGGTGGATCCCGTTGAGCAGCAACGATTCCTGGACGCCGTGCAGCGGGTCGGCGACCTGAAGGGCGGCGAGCTGGGCGTATTGAACGTGCGGGTCGCGCCCGAGGTGCTGGACAAGGCGCCGACCATTCCGTCGGGGATCTTCCGATGACCGGGCCGATGACCGGTTTGTTGGGGGCGGCATCCAGCGCCGCCGACAAACGGGCGGCGCTTCGGGCCGGGCTGAATTCCGGTCGGCTGCAACGCTTCCCGGGCGCATTCTTGCCGCTAGTGGCCAAGCTTGTCGCCGAGGTCGGGTTTGAGGGCGTCTATGTCTCCGGCGCCGTGTTGTCAGCCGACCTGGGGCTGCCCGACATCGGGCTGATCACGCTGACCGAGGTGACGGCGCGCGGAGCGCAGATCGCCGCCGTCACCGACCTGCCCACGCTGATCGACGCCGACACCGGATTCGGTGAGCCGATGAACGCGGCGCGCACCATCACATTGCTGGAGGACGCCGGGCTGGCGGGCTGTCATCTCGAAGACCAGGTCAACCCCAAACGGTGTGGGCACCTTGACGGAAAAGACGTGGTCCCGACCGCAGAGATGGTCAAGCGGGTGCGGGCGGCGGTGGCCGCGCGCCGGGATCCAAACTTCGTCATCTGCGCGCGCACCGATGCCGCCGGCATCGAAGGCCTGCCCGGCGCCATCGAGCGGGCACGCGCTTACGCCGACGCCGGAGCCGACCTGATCTTCACCGAAGCGTTGACCGGCCCGGAGGATTTCGAGAAATTCCGTGCCGCCGTGGACACCCCGCTGCTGGCCAACATGACCGAGTTCGGCAAGTCGGAGCTGCTGAGCGTTTCGCAGCTCGCCGACATCGGCTACAACGTGGTGATCTACCCGGTCACCACAATGCGGCTTGCGATGCACGCCGTCGAATCCGGCCTGCGTGAAATCGATGCCACGGGAACACAATCCGGCTTGCTCGATCAGATGCAGCACCGCAAAAGGCTCTACGAATTGCTGCGCTACGCCGACTACGCCCAGTTCGACGACGACATCTTCAACTTCACCGTGGAAGGACTAAGTCAATGACTTCCGTTAACCCCGCCGAGCCGAAGATCTACAAAGGGTTGGCCGGCGTCGTCGTCGACACCACCGCGATCTCCAAGGTGGTGCCGGAGACCAACTCGCTGACCTACCGCGGCTACCCGGTGCAGGATCTGGCCGCCCACTGCAGTTTCGAGCAAGTCGCCTACTTGCTCTGGCACGGCGAACTGCCCACCGACGCCCAGTTGGCGTTGTTCTGCCAGCGTGAGCGTGCCAGCCGCCGGCTGGACCGTTCGATGCTGTCGCTGCTGGCCAAGCTGCCCGACAACTGCCATCCGATGGACGTCGTGCGCACCGCGATCAGCTACTTGGGCGCCGAGGATCCCGAGGAGGACGACAGCGCCGAGGCCGCCAACTTCGCCAAGTCGCTGCGCATGTTCGCCGTGCTGCCCACCATCGTGGCCGCCGACATGCGTCGCCGGCGTGGCCTGGCACCGATCGCGCCGCACAGCCACCTCGGTTACGCCGAGAACTTCCTGAACATGTGCTTCGGCGAAGTCCCCGAATCGGTCGTGGTCGAGGCGTTCGAGCAGTCGATGATCCTTTACGCCGAGCACGGCTTCAACGCGTCCACGTTCGCGGCGCGGGTGGTGACGTCGACACAGTCGGACATCTACAGCGCTGTCACCGCGGCGATCGGCGCGCTCAAAGGCCGGCTGCACGGCGGCGCGAACGAGGCAGTCATGCACGACATGATGGAGATAGGTCACTCCGACAAGGCCTCGGAATGGCTGCACGGCAAGCTTTCTGGTAAAGACAAAGTCATGGGCTTCGGGCATCGTGTCTACAAGAACGGCGACTCCCGGGTGCCGACGATGAAAGAGGCGCTGGTCAGAGTCGCCGCGGTCACAGATGGCCAGCGCTGGCTGGACATCTATCAGGTGCTGGAGACCGAGATGTTCGCCGCCACCGGGATCAAACCCAACCTGGACTTCCCGACCGGCCCCGCTTATTACCTGATGGGCTTCGACATCCCCAGTTTCACCCCGCTTTTCGTGATGAGCCGTATCACCGGCTGGACCGCCCACATCATCGAGCAGGCCGCCTCCAATGCACTTATCCGCCCGCTCAGTCAGTATTCGGGTTTGCCCCAGCGCAGTCTCAGCACCGCTACAGCAAGTCGGTGATTGTCTTCAGGCCTGCGTCGTAGAGCACACCGGGCAGCATGCCGCCGTCGTGCTCGATGGTCGTGCCATTGACGAAGTCTGCGTCTCCGCCGGCCAAAAAGACACACACCCGGCCTACCTCTGCAGGTTCGCCGGCGCGGCGCAACGGGACGGCGGCGAAGTACTTTTCACCGGTCGGATCGTCTTTGGGCAGCACGAACGACCGGAAGTTTTCTGTCATCGTCGGCCCGAGTGCCACACAGTTCACCCGGACCTTCGGCCCCCATTCCTCGGCCAGCGACCGGGTGAGGTGGTTGAGCCCGCTTTTGGCCGCCCCGTAAGAGACTAGGGTCGGTGATCCCGCCGGATGCCCGGCGCCGCTGGAAATATTGATGATGCAACCGATTCCGTCCTGGGTCGCCATCTGTCGATACGCTCGGATGGCAAACCAGAGCGGGCTGATCAGGTTCATCTGCACTGCATAGGCGTGAAAGAGGGCCGTGCGTTCGTAGTCGTCGTCGCTGCGCGGTGCGCCCTGGATGCGTTGCACGAGCTCGGGAATGCTCTCCGCGTGCGGTGCCGGGACGGTCCCGCCGGCGTTGTTCACCAGGATGTCGATCCGGCCGTGTGCGGCCACGACGTCGCTGACAAAAGAGTCGATCGAGCGGTAATCGCCTTGGTCGCACACCTGCTGTGACGCGCGCGCCGCCCAGTCTGCGTCGATGCCGGGGATGGTGTCCAGCGGCGAGCGCGAGCAGCCGACGACGGTGGCACCGGCGCGTAGCAATTCATGGGCGATGCCGACACCCACGCCGCGGCTGGTTCCGGTGACGATCGCGACCTTGCCGTTGAGGACTACCACCGCTTCGACCCTTCCGTGTTGTTGACAGTAACTGCCAGTTGGTCATACTCTGCCATTCAGTCGTCGACGTGTAAAGGGCAGGTGTGCGCGTGAGTAGTCGGTCGAAACTTCGAGTCATTCAATGGGCGACCGGAGGCGTCGGGAAGGCCGCCATCGAATGCGTGCTGAACCACCCGCAGCTCGAGCTGGCCGGGTGTTGGGTGCACAGCGCGGACAAGAACGGGCGCGACGTCGGCGAGATCCTCGGCACCGCTGCGCTGGGCGTCGCCGCCACCTGCCACGTCGACGAGGTGCTGGCCACCGATGCCGACTGCGTGGTGTACAGCCCGCTGGTCCCCAATGACGAAGAGGTCGTTGCGATTTTGCGGTCCGGCAAGAACGTGGTGACCCCGGTCGGCTGGGTGTACCCGGACCTGAGCAACCCGGCTGTCAAGGCGATCGCCGACGCTGCGCTCGAAGGACGCGTGACTCTGCATGGTTCGGGGATTCACCCCGGTGGCATCACCGAGCGATTCCCGCTCATGCTGTCCTCGCTGTCGTCGGCGGTCACCCACGTGCGGGCCGAGGAATTCTCCGACATCCGCACCTACAACGCCCCGGACGTCGTGCGCCACATCATGGGTTTCGGCGGTACCCCAGAGGAAGCGATCCAAGGACCGATGGCGAGCCTGCTCGAGTCGGGGTTCAAGATGTCGGTGCGAATGGTTGCCGATCACATGGGATTTCGTATCGATCCCAATATCAGGACCATTCAGGAGATCGCGGTGGCGACCTCCGACATCGACTACGACCCATTTCCGATTACCGCGGGAACCGTTGCCGCGCGCCGGTTCCGCTGGCAAGCCCTCGCCGACGGGGAGCCGGTCATCACGGCGGCGGTCAACTGGCTGATGGGGGAGGACAACCTGGAGCCGGACTGGAATTTCGGTGGGCGCGGCGAACGCTTCGAGGTGGAGATCACCGGCGACCCCACCGTGAGCCTCACCTTCAAGGGGCTGCAACCGCCGTCGATCGCCGAAGGGCTGAAACGGAATCCGGGTGTCGTTGCCACCGCCAACCATTGCGTCAACGCCATTCCCGACGTTTGCGCCGCCGAGCCCGGCATCAAGACCTACCTGGACCTGCCGCTGTTCGCAGGACGCCCGGCCGCCAACCTCGCGGGGAGGTAACCGGTGATCCTCGACGCCTTCCGTCTCACCGATCAGGTCGCGATCGTCACCGGCGCCGGCGCCGGTATCGGTCGCGAGATTGCGGTGGCGTTCGCCGAGGCAGGTGCCGACGTCGTTGTCGCCGCGCGTACCGCCTCCGACCTCGATGACACCGTCGCGCTCATCGAACAAACCGGGCGTCGCGGGCTGGCCGTGGTCACCGACGTGATGGTCGAGGACGATCTCGCTCGGCTGGTATCGGTCACCGTCGAGCAATTCGGGCGGCTCTCGATCCTGGTCAACAATGCGGGCGGAACCCCGCCGCGACCGGCGATGCAGACCTCCTCGCGGTACCTGACTACCGCACTGCATTTCAACGCCGTCGCACCGTTTTTGCTCAGCAGGTTGGCCGCCCAGGCGATGGTCGACACTAACGGTTCGGGATCCATCGTCAACGTCTCGTCGCGATCGAGTGACATGGTGATGAGTTGCATGGTTGCCTACGGCGCCGGCAAGGCGGCGTTGAACATGGTGACCCAGAACATGGCGGCCGAACTCGCCCCGCGGGTGCGCGTCAACGCGATCGGTGTTGGCGGTGTCGCCACCCAGTCGATGGACTTCGTCATGTCCGACGACAAGTTGCGGACCCAATACGAATCGAACACCCCGATGGCGCGCATCGGCACTCCGCGCGATATCGCCGCCGCCGCACTGTATCTCGCGTCCCCCGCCTCGTCGTGGGTGACCGGCGTGATGCTGCGCGTCGACGGCGGCACCACCAGACCAGCGTTCGATCTGCCCGCGCCGCCACTGCAACCGGCCCGCCGACAGGAGCCTTCATGACCGACGCAGTCCTGGGCGACGTTTCGTTTTGCCACCTCGTCGTCGGAGTGACCGATATGGATCGCGCGCTGGCGTTCTACCGCGATGTGCTCGGCATGGAGGTGGTCTTCGAAAGACTGATCTCCGGTGAGCCTTTTGACGCCGTCCTGCACGCGAAACGCAAGCAAGAGGGCAGGGTGGTAGGCGGCCTGCTGGGTGGATTGATGGTGGAGCTGCTGTCGCTGCGAGCCAAACCCGCCACGGATAAACCGGCCCGTCGCGGGATCACCGGCATTCAGAACGTGTCGTTGTCGGTGACCGACCTGAACGACACCCATCGCCGCATCAGCGACGCCGGCTACCAGCCCGAGCAGGACCCTTTCGAGATCGGCGGCGTCCGAATGTTTTTCGTCAAGGATCCGGACGGGACACCCGTGGAGTTCATCGAATTGCCCAACGGCGCGCGCAGCACCTACGAGATGTACCGCGGCGTGCAATTGCAGATGGGACCGGTCAATTGAGTTACACCCACCCCGATTCGATGCGCGGGCACGTCGCCATCGTCACCGGCGCGGCCCAAGGTGTGGGCAAGGGCATTGCCGCCGCACTGCTCGAACGCGGGGCAGCGGTGCTGCTGGTCGACATCCAAGATGACGTGCTGGCGGCGACAACCGCCGAACTCACGGCAGCGGGTCGCGTCGAACAGCTGATTGCCGATCTACGGGATCCGGACAGCGCCCAGCGGATCGTCGCGGCTGCCGTCGACGCGTTCGGGACGGTACACGGTCTGGTCAACAACGCGATCGCCACCAATGAGCCCAAGGCATTCGTCGACATCACCACCGAGGACCTCGCGCTGGGTCACGATGTCGGACCGCGAGCGACCTTTCTGCTCATGCAGGCTGTGCACCCGCTGATGGTCGAGGCGGGCGGCGGGTCGATCGTCAACCTCGGTTCGGGGACCGGCACCGGCGGCGAACCCAAGTGGGCGGGTTACGCAGCCGCCAAGGAAGGCATCCGCGGGCTGTCTAAGGTCGCCGCGCTGGAATGGGGGCGCGACAACATCCGCGTCAACGTCATCTGCCCGTTCGCCGAGTCCGACGGCGTCAAACTGTGGAAGCAGTATGCGCCTGACGATTACGCGAAAGCGGTGGCACGGGTTCCGATGAAGCGGATCGGCGATGTTCGCACCGATGTCGGCGCGCTGGCGGCGTTCCTGCTGAGCACCGACGCGACGTTCATCACCGGGCAGACGATTCAGGTCGACGGCGGAATCGGCTGCTTTCGATGAGCCTTCCGACAAGACCAGAGTCGCTGCGGGATCGGCAGCGCGCACAGATCCGGGCCGACATCCGGCGAGCCGCGTTCCGCCTGATCATCGAACGCGGGTATGACGCGGTGACGACCGAGGAAATCGCCGCGGCCGCAGGCGTTTCGCCACGCACCTTCTTCCGGCACGTCACGACGAAGGAGGAGCTGTTGCTTGCGCCGGTTCGTCATGGCGGCGCCGCAATCGTGAGCCTCCTTGAAGAACGGCCCGCCGCCGAGTCGCCGGATGTCGCGCTGATCAATGCCATCATCACCCGCACCCGCTCGTTCGCCGCGGCCGACACCGAAGAGTGGCGAGAAGCCCTGCTGGTAGCCCCCGATCTGCTCGGCAGGCTGACAATGCACACGCCCGCCGACAGGGAGCGGGCGGCCAAGCTGGTCGCCGCCCGGATGGGCGCCAACCCCGATACCGATATTCGCCCGGGTCTGCTGGTCCAACTTGCCTTCGCGGCGGCCGATTTCGCGTTCCAACAGTGGGTTCGCCGGTCAACGAAGAAGCGCCGGGCGCTGGACCTCTACGTCACCGAAGCCCTCGACGCGGTCAAAAGCCCGCACTGGAAAAGGAAGTCGAAATCGTGAAAGACAGCTACAAAGTCGCCGTGTGGGCCACCGGCGGAGTCGGGAAGTATGCGATTCGTACCATTGCCGACCGGCCGAACCTCGACCTGGTTGGCGTCTGGGTGCACTCAGATAGCAAGAACGGCAAGGACGCCGGTGAACTCGCCGGTATTGGCCCGCTCGGTGTCGCGGCCACCCAGAGACGAATCGGAGATCCTCGGCGGTGATGCGGACTGTGTCGTCTACGCTGCGCCGGCACCACCGCGGATGAAGGAAGCGATCGGCGACCTCTGCCGAATCCTGTCCGCCGGCAAGAACATCGTGACGACCGCGATACCCGGATTGGTGTACCCGCGCGGCTCGATGCCCGCCAAGGTGACCGACGCGATCCGCGGTGCAGCCGAAGCCGGCGGTAGTTCGTTGTTCTCAAGCGGCATCGAGCCGGGCTTCGGCGCCGACCTGTTCCCGATCGCGTTGATGTCGATGTCGCACAAGGTGTATTCGGTACGCGGCATCGAGATCACGAACTACTCCGAGTACCCAGCCGAATACGACATGCGCGAGCTGTTCGGATTCGGCCAGCCGCTCGACTACCAAGGCGGGTTGAAGATAGCCGGCACCCTGCGATGGGGCTGGGGTGCCGCGGTCACCATGGTCGCGGAGGCGCTAGGGGTCGACCTGGACGGCATTCGTGAAACGTGCGAGTTTCAGGCCACCCCGCGCGACATCTCCACCGCGTTCGGACTCGTGGATGCGGGAACCGTCGGCGCCACCCGGGCGCGCTGCATCGGCGTCGTCGACGGCCTCGACGTCATCACGATCGAGCACGTCGACCGAATCGCCGACGACCTCGCACCGGATTGGCCGAAGGGGCGAACCGGTGGAACCGACGGCATCTGGCGGGTCATCATCGACGGGGAGCCGAGCTTCGACGCGGAGTTCGAAGTCGGGCATCGCCCCGGCGAGAGCCACAACGATCACGGCTTGCTGGCAACCGGCATGCGCGCGGTCAACGCCATCCCCTGGGTCTGCGCGGCCGAGCCCGGAATCGTTGACGCGCTGCATCTTCCGCTCACCTCGCCGGTGGGCGCGCTGCACCCGCATCGGGATGGCGTGCCTGCCTTCTAGCTCAGCAGGCGTTCGGGTGTGACTGACAGTACGGTGTAGTCCCCGGAAAGCGATACCGGTTCGCTGCCACCCATCGGTAGATGGCTTCCTCGATGAAGCGGACACCGGGAATCCGGTAGATTACCAATGGGATTCGGGTGCCGATCGCCGCCGAGAATGCCGCGTTGGCCGCCTCTGCGCCGGAGTAGACAGCGCCCGAAGAATCCAGCCACCGGACCGACTCCAGCAGGCTGGTCGGCGCGATACCCAGTCGCTGCGCGGCGCCGGGACTTTGCAGAGCCTCGGTCTGCAGGTTTCCGGTTCGATCCATCTTTAGCAACAAATCCCTGGAGCGGGTGCACATTCCGCAGGCTCCGTCGAAAAACAGCGTTCCTGCCGCTCGGGTATTCATCCTGCGACGCCCTGCCGTGGCGGCAGCGGCACTATCGACGCCTCGCCGACCGATCGGCGTGCCCGGATGCCGGCGATCGCGAACACAATGCCGGTGCCGATCTCGGTCACGGCGGAAAGCCAGGAGAACCACGTCACGTTGATGTGCGGCGGTGAGATGAAGCTGTCCTGGTAGCCCGGCAGGAAAGTCGGTAGCAGGTGTGCGTAGGTGAATACCACGGCGCTGCCGAACCCGACCGCGATCGCCGCTTCCGGTGCCCTTCGGTGTCGAGTGAGCGCCATGACGACCGCGACGGCGACGAACAGCCCTTGTATCATGCCGCCGACCATGATGAAAAGCGGCGATGCCGACATGCCGCGGCGCAGATGGTCGAGGCCATGGATTCCGAATCCGATGGCGAATGCTATTGCGGCCCAACGGAGAATGTCAGTCGGGTTGTCGCGTGCCGGCGAGATCTGATCGATCATCGCGGATCACCGTCCTTGGTGCAGGGGTGAGGAGCATTTGCCTGCCCAACCTCAGTTGTACTACTACGCGATGTAGTAGTCAAGGTCGGATGTTGTTCCGCTGAACCCGGACAATCCAGCTAGAACACGTTCTAGTCTTGCCGCCATGGGATTTCTCAAACAGGACACTCCGCAGATCGACTTCGAGGAGTGGAGCAAAGGCACCCGCGCAGAGAAGATCATCCCGATGGCCCGGCACTGGGCGGAGGTCGGCTTCGGCACCCCGGTAGTGCTGCACCTGTTCTACGTCGTCAAGATCGGCCTGTACATCTTGGCGGCGTGGCTGCTCGCGCTGACCACTAAGGGCTTGGGGGGCACGGGGGGGCTTTCTGGGTTCACGAATGTCGCGCACTGGTATGCCGAGCCGATCGTGTTCGAAAAGGTCGTGATCTACACCATGCTGTTCGAGGTGGTTGGCCTGGGCTGCGGCTTCGGGCCGCTGAACAACCGGTTCTTTCCGCCGATGGGCTCGATCCTGTACTGGCTGCGGCCGGGCACCATCCGGCTGCCACCATGGCCGGATCGCATACCTTTCACCAAGGGGGATGAGCGGACTCCGGTCGACGCGCTGCTGTACGGCGCACTGCTGGTGCTGCTCGTCATCGCGATTTTCTCCGACGGCACCGGGGCGCTCCCGGCGCTGGGGACGGCGGTCGGGGTGCTGCCGTCCTGGCAGATCTGGGCGATACTCGGCGTGCTGGCGGTGCTGGGTCTGCGCGACAAGGTCATCTTCCTGGCCGCCCGCGGCGAGGTGTACGCCTCGCTCACGGTCGCCTTCCTGTTCGCCGGCTACGGCGTGGACATGATCCTCGGCGCCAAACTGGTGTGCCTGGTGATCTGGCTGGGCGCAGCAACTTCCAAGCTCAACAAGCACTTTCCGTTCGTCATCTCCACGATGATGAGCAACAATCCGGTGTTCCGGCCACGGTTCATCAAACGCAGGTTCTTCGAACACTTTCCGGATGACCTGCGTCCGGGCCGGCTATCGCGCTGGCTCGCGCATTTTTCCACCGCGATCGAAGGACTGGTGCCGCTGGTCTTGTTCTTCAGTCACGGCGGCTGGCCCACCGCGATCGCCGCATTCGTCATGCTGTGCTTCCACTTTGGCATCCTGTCGTCGATTCCGATGGGGGTGCCGCTGGAGTGGAACGTCTTCATGATGTTCAGCGTGCTGGCGCTGTTCGTCGGCCACGCCTCCGTCGGGCTGGGCGACCTGACCACACCGCTGCCGCTGCTGCTGTTCGCCGTCGTCGCGGGCACCGTGGCCCTCGGAAACCTGTTCCCCCGCAAGGTGTCTTTCTTGCCGGGCATGCGCTACTACGCGGGCAACTGGGACACCACGCTGTGGTGCATCAAACCTTCGGCCGACGGGAAAATCGCCAAGGGCATCATGGCGATCGCCAGCATGCCCGCTGCCCAGCTGGAGAAGTTCTACGGTAGCAAGGAAGCCGCGCAGATCCCGATGTACATGGGATATGCCTTCCGCGCCTTCAACACTCACGGCCGGGCCTTATTCACCTTGGCGCACCGGGCGATGGCTGATCAGAATGAGGACGACTACGTCCTCACCGACGGCGAGCGACTTTGCAGCACCGCCATCGGGTGGAATTTCGGCGACGGGCACTTCAGCAACGAGCAGTTGGTTGCCGCCCTGCACAAGCGCTGTCACTTCGAGCCGGGCGAGGTACGCGTGGTGATGCTCGACGCCCAGCCGATCCACAAACAGACCCAGCGGTATCGGTTGGTCGATGCCGCCACCGGTGAATTCGAGCGCGGC
Source organism: uncultured Actinomycetota bacterium (assembly GCA_963720085.1). Lineage (GTDB taxonomy): Bacteria > Actinomycetota > Actinomycetes > Mycobacteriales > Mycobacteriaceae > Mycobacterium. The sequence continues at coordinate 80,954 of CAVRER010000039.1, read as the reverse complement.
TACGTGCGGGTTGCCGACATGGTGACCCGCCAGCCCTGGGCCGACGACGTGCCGGTGCACGTCTATGAAAGCTCCACCGAGCGGCAGGCCCCGCGCCGAACGTGAAGCTGTTGCGAGATTTCAGCGATTTCTTCGCAACAGTTTCACGCTCGGCCTCCAGTCCGCGCTAGGGCTGATTGCCCGACTCGCCCCCTCGCCGCTACGCGGCTGGGGGTACCCTCACAGCCTGCCCAGTTCCGGGCCGCGTCGTCGCCGGCCTAGGCGCTGGCCCGCACTTCCTTGGTCGCGGCGACCAGATTGGTCAGCGACGCCGAGACCTCGTCGGGGTTGCGGGTTTTCAGGCCACAGTCGGGGTTGACCCACAATCGTTCGGCGGGAACGGCTTTCAGCGCCGCCCGCAGCGACTTGGCGATCTCGTCGGTGCTCGGCACCCGCGGCGAGTGAATGTCGTAGACACCTGGGCCGACACTGTTGGAGAAGCCGATCGAGTTCAGATCGTCGAGCACCTCCATGTGCGAGCGGGCCGCCTCGATGGACGTGACGTCGGCATCCAGGTCGGCGATCGCGCCGATAACCTCGCCGAACTCCGAGTAGCACAGGTGGGTGTGGATCTGAGTCGAATCGGCCACGCCGGAGGTCGCCAACCGGAACGAACCCACCGCCCAATCCAGGTAAGCCGGCTTGGCTGCGTCGCGCAGTGGCAGCAGCTCCCGCAACGCAGGCTCGTCGACCTGGATCACCGCGATACCGGCCGCCTGCAGGTCCACCGTCTCGTCGCGAATCGCGAGCGCCACCTGATTGGCGGTGTCGGCCAGCGGCTGGTCGTCGCGGACGAACGACCACGCCAGAATCGTGACCGGACCGGTGAGCATGCCCTTGACCGGCTTGTCGGTCAGCGACTGAGCATATTTGGCCCAATCCACCGTCATCGGGTGCTGGCGGGTCACGTCACCGTAGAGAACCGGCGGGCGCACGCAGCGGCTGCCGTAGGACTGCACCCAGCCGTTCTTGGTGGCAAAGAATCCGTCCAGCTGCTCGGCGAAGTACTGCACCATGTCGTTGCGTTCCGGCTCGCCGTGTACCAGCACGTCCAGACCCAGCTGCTCCTGCAGCTTGATCACATCGGCGACCTCGGCCCGCATCCGGCGGGTGTACTCGGCCTCGTCGATCTCACCGGCGACCAGCGCGGCGCGGGCCTTGCGGATCTCGACGGTCTGCGGGAACGACCCGATCGTGGTCGTCGGCAGCGGCGGCAGGTGCAGCCGCGCGTTCTGCGCCTCCCGGCGTTCGGCGGCCGGGCCACGATGCTTGCCGGACGCGGTGATCGAGTCGATGCGGGCACGGACTTGGTTGTTGTGCAGCCGCGGGTCCTTCTTGCGTGAGGCGACGGCCGCGTTAGACGCTGTGATCTCGTCGGCCACCACGTCACGGCCGTCCTTCAGCGCGCGTGCCAAAGTGGCCACCTCGTGCACCTTTTCGGCGCCGAATGCCAGCCAACTGCGTAGCGCGTCGTCCAGATCGGTTTCCGGCTCGAGCGAGTACGGCACGTGCAGCGTCGAGCATGACGTAGACACAGCAACTGTCTCCGCTGAGCCCAGCAGGCTGGCCAGCTTGCCCAGCGCCGACTCCAGGTCGGTGCGCCAGATATTGCGGCCGTCGACGATCCCGGCCACTAGCGTCTTGCCGGCTAGCCCGGGGACCCAGAGATGTTGGCTACCGCGGTGTTGGCGCCGTAGACCAAATCGACACCGATCGCCTCGACGGGTGTGCGGGCCAGCGCGGGCAGCGCGTTGCCGGGGTCGCCGAAGTAGGTGGCGACGTGGATCGCCGGCCGCTTCTTCACCGAGCCCAGCTCGATGTACACCTTTTCGGCCAGCGCGGTGGCGTCGGCGGAGATGTCGGTGACCAGCACCGGCTCGTCGAGCTGAACCCATTCGGCCCCGTTGTCGGCGAGCAGGCCGAGCAGTTCGGCGTAGAGCGGAACGACCTCGTCGAGGCGCTCGATCGGTGCACCCGCGCCGTCGACCGCCTTGCTCAGCAGCAGGAAGGTGAGCGGACCGACGATCACCGGGCGTGCCGGAACCCCTTGGTCGCGGGCTTCTTTGAGCTCAGCGAGCACCTTCTCGGGGTGCAGCGAGAACGTGGTCTTTGGTCCGATCTCCGGGACGATGTAGTGGTAGTTGGTGTCGAACCACTTGGTCATCTCCAGCGGCGCGATGTCCTCCGGTGCCGCGGGCGGCCGCGAAGTACCGGTCCAAGTCGTCGGAGACGCCCTGCACGCGGGCCGGCAGCGCGCCCAGCAGTGCGGTCGTGTCGAGCACCTGGTCGTAGTAGGAGAAGGTGTTCACCGGCACCGAATCCAGGCCGGCGGCGACCAGCTGCGACCAGGTGTCGCGGCGCAGTGTGGCGGCGACGTTCTCCAGCTCCGATCGGCTGGTCCGGCCCGCCCAGTAGCCCTCGGTGGCTCGCTTGAGTTCCCTTCGCGGGCCGATGCGCGGGGAGCCGGTGATGGTGGCGGTAAACGGTGTTGCGGTCACGAGTTTGGTCCTTTAATCGACGGGGTGGTCACCGCCAGCGGACGCGAAGCCGAACCGGTTGCATTGTGCCGCCAGCACACTCGTGCAACCAGGACAGCCGTACGCCCATTCCACGAGGCGATGTGCCGCCAGGCGCGGCGCGCCCGGCACAGCCGGCAGGTCTTCGGACTTGCAGGCGCACACCGGGTGGTGCTCCTACTGGCCGTCGCTTCCCGGTCGGGTGACCAGTGCTTGTGACGGCGGTCGTTCCTGCATACCGCTGCGGGACAGTCCCGGACTTTCACCGGGTTCCCTCTTACGAAGCGTTACTAACATGCTTCGCTCGATGCCGACACCTTTGGGGCGGCGGCAAACCAGCTGCGTAGTGCAGATTACCCTGCGGCCAGCGCCTCGGCGATGGGCAGGTCGCCGTTGTTGAATTCGATGGTCCGGCGGATCGCTGAGGTGTCATCGCTCAACACGGCTGCCGCCACCAGCGCGACGTCTTCCCGGGAGACCTCTCCGGCGGTGCCGACGGCGATCCGGCCGGTCGCCGGTTCGAGCGTGAGTCGGCCCGGCCCCAGCACGGTCCAATCGAGGTCACTGGCCCGAAGGTGGGCATCGGCGGCCGCCTTGGCATCGGCATAGGGGAAGAACGGATTGTCCTCGGCTACACCGTGGTCCGGTCCCGCGCCAAAGTACGACACCATGACGAAACGACGCGTGCCGGCCTGGCGGGCGGCATCGATCACCCGGATCGCGGCGTCGCGGTCGACGGCATAGGTGCGGGCCGGGTTGCCGCCACCGGCCCCGGCGGAGAACACCACCGCGTCGTACCCGGCGAGCAGCTCGGCCAGCGCGTCGGTGTCCAGTGTCTCGATATCCGCTACGACCGGACGGGCACCCGTCGCCGCGACGTCCTCGGCGTGGTCGGGATTACGGAAGACCGACGTCACCTCATCGCCCCGCTCAGTCAGGATCCGAGCCAGGTGCAACGCGACCTTGCCGTGGCCGCCGATGACGACAATGCGCGACATGACTCTCGACGCTACCTGCCGGCTGAGCACCCCCGCGGCGAGCCGTCCAACGGGTTGGTCAACAATCGAGGCACAACCTCGATGTCTAAGGAGAAGTCATGGCTGAAGCCGTCATCGTCGAGGCGGTCCGTTCACCGATCGGCAAGCGCAACGGTGGGCTGTCCGGCGTACACCCCGCCGACCTGTCCGCGCAGGTCCTCAACGGACTCGTCGCAGAAGGCCGGCGTCGACCCCGAGATCGTCGACGACGTGATTTGGGGATGCGTCATGCAGGCCGGCGAGCAGGCCCTCGACATCGGCGCGCACCGCGTTGCTGACCGCCGGCTGGCCGGAGACCGTTCCCGGTGTCACCGTCGACCGTCAGTGTGGGTCCAGCCAGCAGTCGATCCACTTCGCCGCCGCCGGCGTGATCGCCGGCCACTACGACGTCGTCGTCGCCGGCGGAGTGGAGTCGATGTCGCGAGTGCCGATGGGCGCATCGTTGGCCAACGGCGGCCACCCGTATCCGGAGGCGTTCAGGACGCGTTACAGTCAAACGCCCAACCAGGGCATCGGTGCGGAGATGATCGCCGAGCAGTGGGGGCTCGACCGGACCGCGCTCGACGAGTTCTCCCTCGGCTCCCACGAAAAGGCCGCGGCCGCACAGGATTCCGGTGCATTCGACGACCAGATCGTGGCCATCAAAGACCAGGACGGCAATATAGTGCTCAAGGATGAAGGCATCCGCCGGGGCACGCCGATGGAGAAGATGGCGCAGCTGAAGCCCGCCTTCAAGGAGGACGGTGTGATTCACGCCGGAAACTCCAGCCAGATCTCCGACGGGTCGGCCGCGTTGCTGTTCATGTCGGCGGAGAAGGCGAAGTCGTTGAAACTCAACCCGATCGCCAAGGTGCACACCGCCACCCTGGCCGGCGCCGACCCGGTCATCATGCTGACCGCGCCGATCCCGGCGACCCAGAAGGCGCTGAAGCGCTCCGGCCTGAAACTGGAGGACATCGGAGTTTTCGAGGTCAACGAGGCGTTCGCGCCGGTGCCGCTGGCGTGGCTGAAGGACATCGGAGCTGACGAGAAGAAGCTGAACCCCAACGGCGGCGCGATCGCGCTCGGCCATCCGCTCGGCGGATCCGGCGCCCGGATCATGACCACGATGCTCTACCACATGCGGGACAAGGGAATTCGTTACGGCTTGCAGACGATGTGCGAGGGCGGTGGCCAGGCCAACGCCACCATCGTGGAGCTGCTGTGACGGCAGCGCTCACCGAGCGCCGCGGCAACGTCCTGGTGATCACGATCAACCGGCCCGAGGCCCGCAACGCGGTCAACGGGGCGGTGAGCACCGCCGTCGGCGACGCGCTCGAGCAAGCCCAAAACGACGACGAGGTGCGGGCGGTGGTGATCACCGGCGCCGGCGACAAATCCTTTTGTGCCGGAGCAGATCTCAAGGCGATTTCGCGCCGCGAGAATCTGTATCATCCCGACCACGGCGAGTGGGGCTTCGCCGGTTACGTCCATCACTTCATCGACAAGCCGACCATCGCGGCGGTCAACGGCACCGCGCTGGGCGGCGGCACCGAGCTGGCACTGGCCAGTGATCTGGTGGTGGCCTGCGAAAGCGCGACATTCGGTTTGCCCGAGGTCAAGGTCGGGTTGTTTGCCGCTGCCGGCGGGGTGTTCCGGATCGTGCATCAGCTGCCGCGCAAGGTCGCGCTCGAGATGGTGCTCACCGGTGAGCCGATCAGCGCCGCCGAGGCGGCCAAGTGGGGCCTGATCAACCAGGTCGTCCCGGACGGCACCGTGCTGGAGGCCGCACTCGCGCTGGCCGAGCGGGTCACGGTGAACGCGCCGTTGTCGGTGCAGGCCAGCAAGCGGATCGCCTACGGTGCCGACGACGGCGTCATCCCCGACGAGGAACCCGGCTGGGCGCGCACCCAACGCGAATTCGGCGTAGTGCTGAGATCCGAGGACGCCAAAGAAGGCCCGTTGGCGTTCGCCGAAAAGCGCCCGCCGGTCTGGAAGGCGCGCTGACAGACGGAAAGCTCCGCGGCGATCGCGAGCGCGGCGAAGCCGGGCCAGCGGCTCGTCGCGACAACCTAGCGCGCCAGTGTGTTCACCGCCCGGCCGAAGACGCCGGGAAGCAGGGCGGCTGCCGGCACGACCGCGCGTCGGCCCAATCGCGGCGCGGTGGCCAGCACCAGCGAGCGGGTGAGCAACCGGTAGTCGCGGGTGATGTGGCGCCATTCCGCCTCATACGACGACGGCGCCTCGTTGATGATCGCTGCCACGGCGGCGCCGGCTTGTTTGACGGCGAGGCTGATGCCCTCGCCGGTCAGCGCATCCTCGTATCCCGCTGCGTCGCCGACCAACAACACCCGTCCGGCGACCCGGCGGGAGACCACTTGGCGCAGCGGGCCGCAGCCGCGCGGCCGCCCGGGCGCCGCGCCGCCCAAATGGGCTGCCAGCCGTGGAAACCAGGCAAGGTCGGGCCGGTGCCGGGACAGAATCGCCACGCCGACCAGATCCGGCTCCACCGGCGTCACGTACGCCTCACCCCAGGGCGACCAGTACACTTCGACGAACTCCGACCATGCGGGTACAGCAAAGTGCCAGCGCACGCCGTAGCGCCGCGGATTTCCCGCCACCGCGTTGATTCCGACGGCGCGGCGCACCGACGAGTGCAGCCCATCGGCCGCCACCAACCATTTCGCCCGCACCCCGGCCGCCGTGACACCCGCCGCATCCTGGTCGACCCGGGTGACGCGCGTCGAAATCCATTCGGTGTCTTGCTCTTTCGCGCGCGCGGCCAACGCGGCATGCAGCGTGGTGCGCCGCACACCCCGACCCGGGCGGGCGCGGAAGCGCGCTTCGGCGCGACGGTGCTCGCTCAGGTAAGCGATGCCCCGGAACGGCAGGCCGGGCGGGTCGATTCCGAGCGACGTCAGCTCGGCCAGACCGCCGGGCATCAGCCCCTCACCACAGGCCTTGTCGATCGGGGTTGCCCGCGGCTCGGCAACGATCACCGAAAGCCCTTGCCTGCGAGCGTGTAACGCGGTGGCAAGGCCACCGGGACCGCCCCCGACGATCAACAGGTCGGCGTCGTACGTCATATGCGCCGCTCCTCAGCATCGCTGCGCTCTGCATCGTCGGCGGCGCGCGTCATATGCGCCGCTCCTCAGCATCGCTGCGCTCTGCATCGTCGCCGGCGCGCCTGCTCATGTATAACCCAGCGCCGCGTTTTCCACCCTGATCCGCACCGTGAGCAGCAACGCGTTGGCCAGCGTGAAGCAGGCCGCGGTCAGCCAGGCCGTATGCACCAGCGGCAGCGCCACACCTTCGACGACGACGGCGACATAGTTCGGGTGATGCAGCCACCGGTACGGGCCCCGCCGCACCAACGGCGCCTGCGGCACCACGATCACCAGCGTGTTCCACCGGCGGCCAAGTGTGGCCACGCACCACCAGCGCAGCGCCTGACTGAGTGCCACCAGCGCCAGCATCGGCCAGCCGAGCCACGCAATGAACGGTCGGTGCAATGCCCAGACCTCGCCGATGCAGCCGAGCAGCAGCGCGCTGTGGATCGCCACCATCACCGGATAGTGGCCACGGCCGAATTCCTCGCCGCCGTGAGCAAAAGCCCATCGCGCGTTGCGCTTGGAGACGATCAGCTCCACCAGCCGCTCGATGCCGATCGCCAGGATCAGCAGGTAGTACACGACCTACCAGCCGAGCAGCACGAGTTCCGAGCAGAACGCCGGCCCCATCGCCATCATCAGCCCGAACGAGCCCGGCGGCGGCGGATCGGCCATGTTGGCGCGAAGTACATCCAGCACCGACACTGACGAGAGATTCCCGTTGTCGCGCAACGAGTTTCGGGTGTAATCAAGGGCATCGGCCGGAAGGTCAAGGGTGTGCTCGACGGCCTCGATCACCTTGGGGCCACCGGGGTGGCAGACCCACGTCGAGATGTCCGCCGGCGTCAAGTCGTGGTCGCTCAGGAAGTTGCGGACGTCTTCGCCCAAGTACTTTTCGGCGACGTTCGCGACCTCTGTGGACAGCTTGATCTGGAAGCCGTTAGTGCCGATATTCCAGCCCATGACGTCTTCGGTGTCGGGGTAGAGCCGGCTGCGGGTGGCCAGCACCCGGGGCCCCATGGTTGTCCGGGCAGACCCCTTCGCGACGACGGCGGCGGCGGCGTCGCCGAACAGGCTGGCCGCGACCAGATTGGCGATCGAGTAGTCGTCGCGCTGCAGCGTCAACGAACACAGTTCGACGGCGAGCAGTACCGACACGTGATCGGGGAACGCGAGCAGGTAGTCGTGCATGCGAGCCACCCCGGCGGCGCCGGCGACACAGCCAAGTCCGAACAGCGGCACCCGCTTCACGTCGGGTCGCAAACCGACGCGGGTGGCCAGCCGAGCCTCCAAAGTCGGGACTGCGAGCCCGGTGACCGTCGTCGAGAAGACGATGTCGACCTCGGCGGGCTTGACCTTGGCGGCGTCGAATGCCGAGAGCAGCGCGCGCTCACCAAGTTCCAAGGCCGTCTCGATGAATATGTCGTTGGCTTCGGTGAAGCCGCTCAACTTCGCGTATTGCGGCAACGGCAACGCGATGCGGCGCTTCTGCACGCCGGCGCTGGCGCCGAACCTGTCGAACTGCGGCCCGCCAAAGCCGGTCAGGCCCGACAGCGCCTCCCGCTGGCCGACCTGGTGCGGCGGAAATTCAACGGCCACCGCCACGACTGACGCGGACGGTGTCGTATTTGCTTTCACCCCCTGCGCGCTGGGGGTCGAGGGGCGCATTTCGTCATCGTATCCATGTGTTCGGTCACGGCTAGGCCGCTTCGTGCGTTCATTCCAATTAATTGGAACTAACGGACAGTCTATTGGATAAACTGCATCGCGCTGCGGTTGGGAGAGAGGGCGGCCGGACACGCCGGTAACTCAGCGCGCCAATATGTGCACTGCCTGCTTGAATACGGCGGGTAGCAGTGTGCATGCGGGCACGATGGCGCGACGCGCCGCGGGAGACACAGTTGTGAGTACCAGCCCGCGGGTGAGCAGCCGGTAGTCGCGGGTGATTCGATGCCAGGCCGATTCGTATGACGAGGGCAGGTCGTCGGCGATGGCGCTCACCGCCGCGGCGGCCAGCTTGACGGCCAGGCTGACGCCCTCGCCGGTCAGGGCGTCCTCGTAACCGGCGGCATCGCCCACTAACAGCACCCGTCCCGCGACGCGACGGGACACCACCTGTCGCATGGGTCCGCAGCCGCGTGCCCGCCCGCGGCTGGCGCCTTGCAGATGGTGTGCCAGCCGCGGGAACCAGGCAAGTTCCGGGCGCTCGCGCGACAGGATCGCCACGCCGACAAGGTCGGGCTCGACCGGTGTCACATACGCTTCACCCCATCGTGACCAGTGCACTTCGACGAACTCCGACCACGCCGGCACTTGGTAGTGCCAGCGCACCCCGTACCGTCGAGGTGTTCCGGGCACGGCGTTGATTCCGACGGCGCGGCGAACCGATGAATGCAGTCCGTCTGCGGCAATCAGCCATTTCGCGCGGATCCCGGCTGCCGTGACGCCGTGGGCATCTTGGTCCACACTGGTGATGCGTGTCGAGATCCATTCGGTGTCTTGTTCCTTGGCGCGTGACGCCAGCGCGGCATGCAAGGTGGTACGTCGCACACCACGCCCGGGGCCGCAGCGGAAAGGTGCTTCGGCTCGGCGGTGCTCATTCAGATAGGTGATACCCCGCAACGGCATCCCGGCAGGGTCGACGCCCAGCGACGCCAGTTCGGCCAAGCCGCCGGGCATTAGGCCCTCGCCGCAGGCCTTGTCGATCGGAGTGTCTCGCGGTTCTGCCACGATCACCGAAAGCCCTTGTTGGCGAGCATTTATCGCCGAAGCAAGACCGGCCGGGCCGCCGCCGGCGATCAGCAAGTCGGCATCGTACGTCATAGGCAGTCCAGCGCCGAGTTCTCAACCCTGATCCGTACCGTCAGCAGCAGCGAGTTGACCAGGATCAGCAGGTTGTACATGGCCTACCAGCCGAGCAGCACGAGCTCGGCGGAGAAGCCCGGGCCCATGGCGATCATTAGTCCGATGGAGCCCGGTGGTGGTGGGTCGGTCATGGTGTCCTGGAGGATATCCAGCACGGAAACGGACGACAGGTTTCCATTGTCACGCAGAGACTTTCGGGTGAGATCGAGCGCGTCTGCCGGCAGGTCGAGCACGTTTTCGACCGCGTCGATCACCTTTGGGCCGGCCGCGTGCAAGACCCATGTCGAGATGTCCTCGGTGGTCAGCCCATAGTCGCCGAGGAAGTTGCGGACGTCTTCACCCATGTATTTCTCGACGACGGTAGCGATCTCGACAGACAGGACGATCCGGAACCCGTCTGTGCCGATGTTCCAGCCCAGCACCTCCTCGCTGTCCGGGTAGGTACGGCTCCGGGTGGCAAGTAGTTTCGGTCCGGCTGATGGCCGGTTGGCTCCGGTCGCGATGACGGCGGCAGCACCATCACCGAACAGGCTGGAGGCGACCAGATTCGCGATCGAACGGTCTTCGCGCTGAACGGTTAACGAGCAGAGTTCGACCGCGAGTAGCGCCGCTACCTGATCGGGGAAAGCCAGGAGGTAGTCGTGCACGCGTGCCATTCCGGCGGCACCGGCGACACAACCCAGGCCGAACATCGGAACACGCTTGACATCGGGTCGAAGACCCAGCCGCGTCGCCAGCATGGCCTCCAGTGAGGGAACGGTGAGCCCGGTAACCGTCGTCGAAAACACGATATCGATCTCGGACGGCTCGATTTCGGCGGTCGCGCATGCCGACAACATCGCCTGTTCACCCAGCTCGAGTGCGATGTCGAGGTAGGCGTCGTTCGCTTCGGTGAAGCCGCTGAGCTGGCGGTATCGCGATAGTGGCAGCGCAAGGTGGCGTGTCGCAACCCCGCTGGTGGCGGCGAACCGTCGAAACTCTGGACCGGCGAAGTCGGCCAAGGCCGCTATCACTTCGTCTTGGCTGTGCCGGTGCGACGGGAACTCGACCGCCACCGACGCGACCGACGACGCTCCCCTCATAAGGTCGGTCAGTTTGACGTCAGGTATCACCGGATGCGCGCCAGGCGTTAGGTTTCCCACATTGGAGCAACGGTTTTCCGCACGCGTCGGTTCAATAGCCCTGCAATCATTACTAATTCGACGTCTGTCCAACTGCTGTTGATGGGAAAGCGGATTGCCGGTTTAGTGCGCACACTTTCCGTCTAGTTTGAGTGTGTGCGGATTCTGGTGACGGGCGCGACCGGTTACGTGGGATCGCGGCTGGTGACGGCGCTACTCGGAGCCGGCCATCAGGTGCTGGCCGCCACCCGCGACCCGGCGCGACTAGCCCGAATGGGCTGGTTTGACGACGTCAGCCCGGTCGCTCTGGACGCCTCCGATGCCGACTCGGTCCGGGCGGCGTTCACAGCTGCCGGCCCGGTCGACGTGGTCTACTACCTGGTCCACACGATCGGTCAACCCGGCTTCCGCGATGCCGACCGGGCCGCGGCTGGCAACGTCGCCGCTGCGGCCAAGGCGGCCGATGTGCGCCGCGTTGTCTACCTGGGCGGGTTCGTCCCCGAGGACCCCGATGACGGGGCGCTGTCCGAGCATCTCACCAGCCGGGCGGAGGTGGCCCAGGCGCTGACGGTCGACGGCGGCCCGGAAGTGGTGTGGCTCGGCGCGGCATTGATTTTCGGCGCCGGCTCGACGTCGTTCGAGATGCTGCGCTACGTCGGTGACCGGTTCCCGGTCATCCCGATTCCAGCGTGGATGGAAAACCCGATCGACCCGATTTCCATCCGGGACGTGCTGCATTACCTGGTCGCGGCCGCCGATAGCGGACAAGTACCAGCGGGCGCTTACGACATCTCCGGCCCGGACCGGACGTCCTACCATGCGCTGCTGAAAACCTATGCGCGGGTTTCCGGCAAGTGGCACACCAGCCTGCCGGCGCCTGGGGTGGACACCGCGGTGGCGTCATGGGTCACGGCGGTGGCGCTGCCGGTGCCCGACGGCCTAGCTGCCGATCTGGTGGAGTCACTGGATCATCCGATGCAGGCCTCCGGCTCCGGCCTGCGTGATCTGGTTCCCGACCCACCCGGCGGGCTGATTCCTGTCCAGGAAGCGATCAGCCGGGCCTTAGCAAGCTCGCCGAGTCGCCGGCCGCTTCCGGTCAACGCGCTGGCCGATCCACACCACCTTGCCGACAGCGATCCGGCGTGGGCCGGGGGCGATGCGCTGCGGCTGCGGCGGCTCGCAGGAATGGTGACGCCGTCGATCGCGCGGCCCGGTCTCGCGTTGGTGGACGCCATCCCAGGGCCCATCGCCGGTGCGCTGCGAACCGGCCTCGACATGCTGATCACTCTGACACCGAAGGTGCGTTTCGCATGACCCGCGCCGGCGACGTTGCAAAGCGAAGCGATGGGGAGGAGCGGCGGCGATGACCGACGTGAGCAGTCGTCCGCATCCCAGCGCTGTCGAGGAAATTCGTCGCGGGATCCTCAATGTCGCTGTGCCGCACAACGAACCGCCGTCAATTGTGCGACGCCGGCGGATTGTCGTGGTGATCGTGCTGCTACTGGGCGCGGCGGCGTTGGGCCTTGCGCTGCGACGGCATCCCGGCGAGCCGAGCTTCTACCGGTGGTCGCTGGTGCTGGCCGCGGTGTGGGCGATCGGAGCGCTCGCCTCCGGCCCGCTGCATCTGGGCGGCGTCCGCTGGCGCGGACGCAACCAGCGCCCGGTGATCTCCGGCACCGTCGTGGGTCTGGTGGTCGGCGGCGTCTTCGTGGTCGGCGGGCTGATCGCCAGAGAGATCCCCGCGGTCTCCGAGCTGATCACCCGCGTGCTGCACTACACCGACCAGGGATCGTGGCGGCTCACCATGACCGTCGCGCTGCTCGGTGGGATCGCCGAGGAATTGTTCTATCGCGGCGCGCTCTACACCGCCTTGGGCCGGCACCATCCGGTACTCATCTCGACCGTCGTGTACGTGGCCGCCACGTTGGCCAGCGGCAATCTGATGCTCGGTTTCGCCGCTATCTTTCTGGGCACGGTGTGCGCATGGGAGCGCCGCGCCACCGGCGGTGTGCTGGCACCGATCCTGACCCACTTCGTGTGGACCCTGGTGGTACTGCTTGCGTCTGCCCCCGCTGTTCGGTCTGTGAACTCCCGAATCAGCTGTCGGTGAAGTTCGGTGTCCGACGCTGCTTGGAAAGCCCTTGCGCCCTCGCGGAAGTCGTGTGATCTCAGCAGGACTTGCTGACCCTCCAGTTCGCGCTGCAGCGCAGCCTCCAACTGCGGCAGCGTCGCCGCGTTGATGGCTTCCTTGGTCTTGGCGAACGCCACCGCGGGGCCGGACAGCAATCCGGACACCACCTTGTTCACCTCGGCGTCGAAGTCGTCGGCCGGGTAGACGGCGCTGATCAGGCCGCAGGCCAACGCGTCGGCGGCGGGCAGCCGCTCGGCCAGCAACGCCATTCGCATCGCACGTGTTCGACCGATCGCCGCGGCAACCAACGCCGAAGCGCCGCCGTCGGGCATCAGGCCAATTTTTGTGAAGGCGAGCATAAAAAACGCTGTGTCCGAGGCCAATACCAGGTCGCAGGCCATGGCCAGGGATACCCCAACGCCGGCGGCCGGTCCTTGAACGACCGCCACCACCGGCTGCGGCAGCGCCACGATGGCCCGGACCGCGCGGTTGACGGCCAAGATGAGCTCGGTCCCCGGGCCACCGCCTGCCACGTCGTCGGCGCTCATCCCCGCTCCCGAGCTGAAGCCGCGGCCGGCGCCGCCCAAGCGCACCACTTTCACCCGGGGATCGGTGGCCGCCTGCTCCATCGCGTCGGCGATCCCAGTCAGCACCGGCAACGTCAGCGAATTCAGGCTCTCCGGACGATCGATCGTCACCGAAAGCACCCCGTCGGCGAGGGTGACGGCAAGCCCGGTGACGGGCGCGAGGGTGTCGATTCCGGAATCGATGGCGGTCATGGGCTCGACTTTAAGCCACCTGCGGACACCGGGGTGAAGGGCCGTCGACGGCGGCTGCGAAGATGCGAACGGAACCGTGCGACCCGCTGCGCCCGGCTTCGCCGCGCTTGCGATCGCCACGGAGATTTGGTCTGTCGACAGGGAGGTCGGTAGAGATGGCGGGACCGCTGACAGGACTGCGAGTCATCGAACTCGCCGGAATCGGGCCCGGCCCGCACGCCGCGATGATCCTCGGCGACCTCGGTGCCGACGTCGTGCGCATCGACCGGCCCGGGGCCAGCGGCGCGGACCCCATGCTGCGCAACCGGCGCGTCGTCGTCGCCGACCTCAAGTCCGAGCAGGGCCGCGAGCTTGTCCTCAAACTCGCCGCCAAGGCCGACGTGCTGATCGAGGGTTTCCGACCGGGCGTCACCGAGCGTCTGGGCCTGGGCCCGGAAGACTGCGCCAAGGTGAACGAGCGGCTGGTGTACGCCCGGATGACCGGCTGGGGTCAGACCGGACCACGCAGCCAGCAGGCTGGTCACGACATCAACTACATCTCGCTCAACGGCGTGCTGCACTCGATCGGCCGGGTCAATGAGCGGCCGGTGCCACCGCTGAACCTGGTCGGCGACTTCGGCGGCGGGTCGATGTTCCTGCTGGTCGGCATCTTGGCAGCGCTGTGGGAGCGGCAGAACTCCGGCAAGGGCCAGGTCGTCGACGCGGCGATGATCGACGGTTCGTCCGTGCTGGTGCAGATGATGTGGGCGATGCGCGCCATGGGCATGTGGACCGACGAGCGGGGCACCAACATGCTCGACGGCGGCGCGCCGTACTACGACACCTACGAATGCTCGGACGGTCGCTACGTCGCGGTGGGTGCCATCGAGCCGCAGTTCTACGCGGCGATGCTGGCCGGGCTCGGCCTGGACGCCGCCGAGCTGCCGGCGCAAAACGACCGCACCCGCTGGCCTGAGCTGCGGGCCCGGTTCACCGAGGTGTTCGCAAGCCGCGACCGCGACCATTGGGCGAAGGTGTTCGCTGATTCCGACGCGTGCGTGACGCCGGTGTTGGCGTTCGGTGAGGTGGAGACCGAACCGCATATCACCCAGCGGAATACCTTCTACCAGACCGGCGGGGGACTGCAGCCGTTGCCGGCGCCCCGGTTCTCGCGCACGGCTCCCGGCGAGCCGCGCCCGCCCGGGCAGCCCGGAGCCGACACCGAAGCCGTCCTGAGCGACTGGGTATAGTCCCGACCAACCAGTAGGTCGGCTCCTGTGGGGGAGCGGCCCGACCGAACCGAAAGGAACATTGCGTGGAGATCAGGGATGCTGTAGCACTCGTCACCGGTGGGGCCTCCGGCCTGGGGCTGGCCACCACCAAGCGCCTGCTGGACGCCGGCGCGCAGGTGGTCGTGCTCGACATCAAAGGCGAGGAGGTCGTCCGCGAGCTCGGCGATCGTGCGCGCTTCGCGCCGGCCGACGTCACCGACGAGAAAGCGGTGACCTTGGCGCTGGATATCGCCGAGTCGCTTGGCCCGCTGCGCATCGTGGTGAACTGCGCTGGCACCGGTAACGCCATCCGGGTGCTGGGTAAGGACGGCGTCTTCCCGCTGGATCTCTTCCGCATCGTCGTCGAGATCAACCTGATCGGCACCTTCAACGTGTTGCGGCTCGGAGCGGAGCGGATCGCCAAGACCGACCTTATCGGCGAAGAGCGCGGCGTCATCATCAACACCGCCTCGGTCGCAGCCTTCGACGGCCAGATCGGTCAGGCCGCCTACTCGGCGTCTAAAGGCGGCGTGGTTGGCATGACGCTGCCGATCGCCCGCGACCTGGCCAGCAAGGGCATCCGGGTGGTGACGATCGCCCCCGGCTTGTTCGACACCCCGCTGCTGGCCGGACTGCCCGAGTCGGCCAGGGAGTCGCTTGGTCAGCAGGTGCCGCACCCCAGCCGGCTGGGTAAGCCTGACGAGTACGGCGCGCTGGCCGTGCACATCGTCGAGAACCCAATGCTCAACGGGGAAGTCATCCGGCTGGACGGAGCGATTCGGATGGCCCCGAGGTAAGACGGCGGTAACCCGCCTGACGACGATGCAGCCGCGAAGCGGCTGAGGTGGGGGTACGCCCCCTCGCCGCTGCGCGGCAGCGGGGTACCCCCACCCGCTTGCGGGGGAAAGTCAGGCGAATCGGGACCAGCCGACTCGGTTAACCCGGCCAAAGAAGAAGGTCCCCGCCGAAGCGGGGACCCAAGCAATGAATCAACGGCAAAGGTGCAACCGAGGCTTAGCCTCACCTCGTCACCGGCCACGCCCAAATCGACAGGCGCGCTCCGCGCAGATCAGCTGGCGGTTGGGAGCGGGTGCCAGTCGTCGAGCTGCTCCGAGCACTCGCCCTCTACCAGCACGTCACCGTGGTAGAGAGCCTCGAAATCAGCTTTGATCACGTCGGCACTCGAGTCGTCGATCCACATGTAGATAAGCGTATGAGTCGGCTCTAAGGAATCTTTGAGTCACGATTCGGAAAACATTGGCAATATTACCGTCGGGTAGGATTTCGGGGGCGGTGGACGGCACGTCCGGGCTACCGGATATTGGTCATGGATCGAATTACCAGCCGATAGGCTCCGCGAAATGTCCTGGCTATTCCGCGTAACGGTGAACCATCGCGGATGCCGGGTACGTGTCTATCGATAAGGCGTTAGAGGGGCGCGCTAGGCGTTGCATGGCGAAGTTATCGCTGATAAGTTAGCGCGGATATCGACGGGCGGAAGGACAGGCATGCTGCAGCGAATCGCTCGCCTCGCCATCGTCGCGCCGCGCCGAATACTTGTGATCGCAGGTCTGGTCATGGTGGCGGCCGCGGTCTTCGGTATCCCGGTCGCTAAAAATCTGTCCGTCGGCGGCTTCCAAGACCCGACGTCGCAATCTGCCCACGCCCTTCAGTTGTTGACCGACAAGTTCGGGCAAAGCGATCAGCAGATGTTGATTGTGGTGACCGCACCCGCTGGTGCCCGGAGCCCCCAGGCCCGCCAGACCGCCACCGACATCGTCGACCAGCTGAAAGGGTCACCCTCGGTCTTCAACGTGTCCTCGGCGTGGACTTCGCCGCCGCAGGCCGCCGCGGGTCTAGTGAGCAAGGACGGCAAGTCGGGACTAATCGTTGCGAACCTCAAGGGTGGCGAAAACAACGCGCAGAAATACGCCAAGACGCTGGCCGCCCAAGTTTTGCACGACCGGGACGGCGTGACTGTGCGCGCCGGCGGCGTCGCGATGGTCTACGACCAGATCAACCAGCAGAACGAACGCGACCTGCTGCTGATGGAATCCTTGGCGATTCCGCTGAGCTTCGTGGTGCTGGTGTGGGTGTTCGGTGGGTTGCTGGCAGCGGCGCTGCCGTTGATGCTGGGCGGGTTGGCAATCGTCGGATCGATGTCGGTGCTGCGGCTGATTTCGTTTACCACCGATGTGTCGGCGTACTCGCTGAACCTGACCACCGCGTTGGGCCTGGCGCTGGCGATCGACTACACGCTGCTGATCATCAGCCGCTACCGCGACGAGCTGGCCGACGGCAGCACTCGAGATGAGGCGCTGATTCGGACTATGGCCACCGCCGGTCGCTCGGTGTTGTTCGCCGCGGCGACCGTCTCCTTATCGATGTCGGTGATGGTGCTGTTCCCGATGTACTTCTTGAAGTCGTTCGCCTATGCCGGCATCGCCACCGTGGGATTCGTCGCGTTCGCGGCGATCGTGGTGACACCGGCCGCGATCGTGCTGCTGGGGCCACGGCTGGACTCCTTGGACGTGCGACGGCTGATGCGCCGGGCGCTGCGCCGCCCCGATCCGGTGCGCAAACCGGTCGAGCAGCTGTTCTGGTACCGCTCGACCAAGTTCGTGATGCGCCGAGCCGTGCCCATCGGTCTGGTTGTGGTCGGGCTGCTGCTGCTGCTTGGGGTTCCCTTCCTTGGGGTGAAGTGGGGCATGCCGGACGACCGGGTGCTGCCGCGTTCGGCCTCAGCGCATGCGGTCGGTGACCAACTGCGCCGCGATTTCACCGATGACTCGGCGACGGCTGTGCCTATTGTCGTCCCGGACGTCCGCGGGGTGCGTCCGGGCGACCTCAGTCGCTACGCCGCCGATCTGTCGCGGGTACCCGACGTGTCCACGGTGACCGCCCCGACCGGAACGTACGTGGCCGGCAACCGGATCGGACCACCCGCCGCCGCCACCGGGTTGGCCGACGGCAGCGCATTTCTCACCGTGTCCACCACTGCGCCGCTGTTCTCGCAAGCCTCTAACACCCAACTCGACCGATTGCACGACGTGCCGGGGCCGGCCGGGCGATCCGTCCAGGTGGCCGGAATGGCACAGATCAACCGCGACAGCGTCGAGGGCATCATGACGCGATTGCCGCTGGTGCTGGGGCTGATCGCGGTCATTACCGTCGTGCTGCTGTTCCTGCTGAGCGGCAGCGTGGTGCTGCCGCTGAAGGCGCTGGTGCTCAACGTGCTGTCGCTGACGGCGGCGTTCGGCGCGTTGGTATGGGTCTTCCAGGACGGCCATCTTGGCGCGCTAGGGACAACTCCCAGCGGGACCTTAGTGGCGAACATCCCGGTGTTGTTGTTCTGCATCGCATTTGGGCTGTCCATGGACTACGAGGTGTTTCTGGTCTCGAGGATCCGCGAGTACTGGCTGGCGTCCGGCGCGGGCCGGCCGGCGACACCGACCCCGGCCGCAGCCCGTGCCGCCACTGACGAGAGTGTGGCGCTCGGGTTGGCCCGCACCGGCCGGGTGATCACCGCCGCTGCCCTGGTGATGTCGATAACATTCGCTGCGCTGATCGCCGCCCAGGTGTCGTTTATGCGGATGTTCGGTCTCGGCCTGACACTTGCCGTGCTGGCGGACGCCACCTTAGTGCGGACGGTGCTGGTGCCGGCGTTCATGCACCTGCTCGGCCGGTGGAATTGGTGGGCGCCCAAACCGCTGGTGTGGCTGCATGAGCGGTTCGGGATCAGTGAGGCGTCCGACGGCGCGACCCTGCCGGCAACCCCTGGCCGTTCGACCGGAAGGCATCGCCGCGAAGACGTCGACCCGGCGGTGTCCATCGGCGGTCGGGCCGCGCGTACCGCCGCAACGGTCAGCGACAATGGCTAGCCCGGCTCGCCCGGCAGCGGACAATCTTCGCCGCCGTCGTGCACCACGTGGATCCGGCGATCTGCTCCACGACCAAATCCTGGACGCCGCTACCGAACTCCTGCTGGAAACCGGGCACGCCAAGGCGGTGTCGATTCGTTCGGTGGCGCAACGCGTCGGTGTGACGCCGCCGTCGATCTACCTGCATTTCGAAGACAAAGACACCCTGCTCGACGCGGTGTGCGCACGCTACTTCGAGAAGCTGGATGAGGAAATGCTGCGGGTCTCCGCGGGGCAGCCGTGCACCATCGAGGTACTACGAGCGCAGGGGCTGGCGTATGTCCGGTTCGCCACCGAGACCCCGGAGCTCTACCGGATCGCGACGATGGGTGAGTGGCGCTCGGGCAGCGACGTCGACGCCGCCCTGGCCAGCTCGGCGTTCGAGCACATGTGTGCCACCGTGCGGTCGCTGATGGACGAGGGCATCTGCCCGCCCGGCGATGCCACGATGGTCGCTCTGCAGCTGTGGAGTGCTGCGCACGGGGTGGCATCGCTGCTGATCGCTAAACCGCACCTGCCGTTCGGCGATCCCAACGAGTTCGCCGACCGGGTGCTCGGTGCGGTGTTTTGCGGGCATATCGTGGAGGGGCTCGCCGGCGCCGATGCCACCCCGCAGCAGACGGTGGAATGGCTAATGGCGGTTGGCTCTTTGCAGAAACAGACAGAAGGTTCGCAAGCGTGACGGCTCCGCACCAGCGGCCCCCGTTAACGGTCGACAATCCGTTCTTCGCCCGGATCTGGCCCACCATCGCCGCCCACGAGACCGAGCAGATCCGTGCGCTTCGTCGGGAAAATCTCGCTGGCTTGTCGGGCCGGGTCCTGGAGGTCGGTGCGGGCATTGGGACCAACTTTCCGCTTTACCCGGATTCCGTCGCGCGGGTTGTGGCGGTCGAGCCCGAGCATCGGCTGGCCGGACGGGCCCGCGACGCGGCCGCCGACGCAAGCGTTCCGGTCGTGGTGAGCGATGCGGCGGTGGAGGATTTCTCAGCCGCCGAGCCATTTGACGCGGTGGTGTGCTCGCTGGTCCTGTGCTCGGTGAACGACCCCGATTCGGTTCTGCGCCAACTATTTTCGTGGTTGCGCCCAGGCGGCGAGCTGCGGTATCTGGAGCATGTGGCCAGCGGCGGGATCCGCGGCCGGTTCCAGCGGCTGGTCGATGCGACGATATGGCCGAAGCTCGCGGGTAACTGCCACACCCACCGCCACACCGGCGAGTCGATCCGCGCCGCGGGATTCGAAGTGGACAATGCCCGAATCGAGCAGACGTTGCCGGCGTGGGCGCCGCTGCCGGTGTCGGAGTTCGTGCTCGGCCGGGCGCGGCGTCCGGCTTAGTTCAGCAGCGCGGGCAGCCGTTGCAGCAGTGTCGGCAGCGCCTGGCTGGCCGTCTCGCGCACGGTGAGGGTGGCGCTGTCGGACAGCGGCGTCGGCTCCGGGTTGACCTCGATGACGACCGTGCCGTGCGCCAGCGCCAACTCGGGCAGGCTCGCCGCCGGGTACACGATGGCCGAGGTGCCCACCACGACCAGCAGGTCGGCGGCGATTGTCGCTTCCACCGCGTGCTGCCACGGCTCCTCGGGCAGCGGTTCGCCGAACCACACGATGTCGGGCCGGATCAAACCGCCGCAGTTTTTGCACGTCGGCGGCTCAACTTCCAGGGCTGGCTCCGGCATCTCGGGTAGTTCGCCGGTGTAGGGCAAACCGCAAGTCGCGCAACGGAAGTCAAATAAGCTGCCGTGCAGGTGATGCACCGGTGAGCTACCGGCGCGCTCATGGAGGTCGTCGACGTTCTGGGTGACGACGCTGACCTCGGCGTGGTCCTGCCAGGCCGCGACGGCGCGATGCCCGGCGTTGGGCTCGACAGTGGCCACCAGGTAGTGCCGCCACAAATACCATCCCCAAACCCGTTCGGGGTTGGCAAGCCAGCCTTGCGTGCTGGACAACTCGTAGGGGTCGAACCGAGCCCACAGTCCGTTCTTGTCGTCGCGAAACGTCGGCACGCCGCTCTCCGCCGAGATTCCCGCGCCGGACAAGACCGTTATCCGCACCCAACCAACATAGCCGGACTGCGGGATACTGAGCAGGTGGAGCTGGGGGAATGGCTGCAGGTTGACGGGCGAGCGGGTCGACCGCTGTTCGACCAGCTCCGAAACCAGATCATCGACGCGATTCGAGACGGTACGTTGCCGCCCGGGGCCCGGCTGCCGACGGTCCGTGAACTGGCCGGTCAGCTGGGCTTGGCGGTCAATACCGTGGCTCGCGCTTACCGCGAGCTGGAGACCGCCGGCGTCGTCGAAACCCGCGGACGCTTCGGCACATTCGTCGCCCGCGCGGACCCGTCGGATTCCGCGATGGCCGCAGCGGCGCGCAGCTACCTGGACGTCGCGCGCGGACTGGGGCTCGGCAAGGCGGAGGCGCTGCGCTACCTCGAGGCCACCTCCGACGACTGAGATCAGCGCAGAACTTTGACCAGCGTGCGGACGTTGCGGGTAGTGGTCGACGATTTGTATCGCTTGTTGCCCATCGTTTTGCCGATGGTGCTGTCCAATGTGTGGTTCTTGGCCACCTGCCAATAGATCACGCCAGCGGAATCGGGTCCGCGGCTGATCTTCTCGTCGGCCCCGGCTTGGTCGGCCAGCGCGGCGAGTTCGTCGAGCGCGTCGGCATCGCTGACGAACGTGACGTAGGACTGGTAGCCGTCCCGCTCGGCCTCGAACGGATAGCCATCGAGGATGGCCCGCACCGTCTCAAGCGGGTACACCAGCACCCACGCGTCGTATCCGAACCGCTTCCGCAGCGCGCTCTCGGCCTTGGCGCGCACCGCATCCGCACCAGCGCGTGACTCCAGCAGGATGTTGCCGCTCGCCAAAATCGTGCGCACCTCGGTGAACCCGGCTTCGGTCAACGCGTCCGCTACATCGGCCATCTTGAGGTTGACGCCGCCGACGTTCACGCCGCGCAGAAACGCCGCGTAACCGGTCATGAGCGTGATGGTAGCGGCCCTGCGACGACTGTAGGCTTTCGCCATGGGACGCCAAGTGTTCGACGACAAGCTGCTGGCCGTGATCGCCGATAATTCCCTCGGCGTGCTTGCCACCGTCAAGCGCGACGGGCGTCCACAGCTGTCCAACGTTAGTTACTACTTCGACGCCCGCAACGCCGCCGTTCAAGTGTCGGTCACCGAGCCGCGCGCCAAGACGCGCAATCTGCGCCGCGACCCGCGGGCTTCGCTGCTGGTCAGCTGCGACGACGGCTGGTCCTATGCCGTTGCCGAGGGCACCGCGGAGCTGACACCGCCGGCGCTCGCCCGCGACGACGACACCGTCGAAGCGCTGATCACGTTGTACCGCAACATCGCCGGAGAACACCCGGACTGGGACGACTACCGCCAAGCGATGGTCACCGACCGTCGCGTCCTGCTGACGATGCCGATCGCACACGTATATGGCATGCCGCCGGGCGTGCGCTGATCGCGAATCACGCCGAATTGCCGCGGGCGCCGAAGCCGATGGCGCGGCTCCTCATCCCGCCGCTTCGCGGCGCGCATCGTCGCCGCGCTAGGCTGCGGGCATGGCTGCATCTAAGTCGGGGCCGGATTCTGCGTCGGAGGACGGCACCAAACGCAAATTCCGAGAAGCCTTAGACCGCAAGAATGCGAAGTCGGCGACCGGAGCCGCTCACAAGGACGGCGGCGCCAAGCAGCCCCGCGCGCACGGGCCGCAGGAGAGCCGTCGAGAGTTCCGCCGTAAGAGCGGCTAGTCGTCTACCCGGCGGACGGCAGCGCGGCTTTCTCTTCGGTATCGGCAATCCCGAAAAATACAGCGGGAACGACGAATTCAATTGCCGTGAGCACTTCCTGGAACCAGTGCGGCCGGCCATTGTGGACCAGCGAAATCAACCGTCCAACAGCGCCCAACAGCATCAGGCCCGCCAGTAGACGCACATCGACGGCCCTGATCGGGGATCTACGCGCGGCCCGTAGCCACGCGAAGCCATACCCGGCGAAAAAGGCCGAGTAGAACCGCTCCCGCGAATCGACCGTCGCGTTGGCGTCGGTCGCGCCAGGAACCGAGGCCGTCCCGAGTGCGAAATGGTAGACGCCGATGGCGATACAGGAGACTCCGGTGAATCCCGCCAAGTTCCTCAAGTAGGTGTCGGCCATACTGACGCGCTCCCCTCACCGAGTGAATGGTGTACCGCCACCGTAGCCCGTCAGCACAGTCTCAAACTGTGACGGTGCCGAAGCTGCAGCTTGCCCAAGACCCAGCCGCGGATGCGCTGCTGTCAGCCAACCCGTTCGCTTTGCTGGTCGGGATGGTCCTGGATCAGCAAGTAGTTCGTTGAAACGATATCTACAATCTGTTGGTTACTTGGCAGGAGGTTGAGTAACCATGGAGTCGGACCCCGCGTACATCATGGGACGCTCCGAGGCGGAGACACAACGCCTTGAACACCGCGCTGCGTTCTTCGATCCGTCGACGCGACACCTCTTCGAGGACGCCGGGATCACGCGTGGCATGAAGGTCCTCGACGTCGGCAGTGGCGCAGGCGATGTGTCGCTCCTCGTTGCCGAGTTGGTCGGTCCGACCGGCTGCGTCGTGGGAGTCGACGCGAATCCCGACGTTGTGGCCAGTGCGCGCGCCCGCGCCGAGAGTGCGGGCTTCGAGCATGTCTCGTTTGTCGCCGGCGACATTCGAGATTTGGAATTGGACGGGGACTTCGACGCTGTGGTCGGGCGCCTCGTCCTCATGTACTCCACCGATCCCGCCGTCACGGTCCGGGCAGCGATGCGGCATGTGCGCGAGAACGGGCTCGCGGTCTTCCAAGAGATGAACATGGGCGCGTCCCTCTGGTCCGAACCGCTCTCCCCGCTTCACCAACAGCTCGCGCGTTGCCTCCAGGAAGCGTTCGCACGCGGTGGAGTGGAGATGGCCATGGGCACTCGGCTCCACGAAGTCTTTGTGGCCGCAGGCTTGGAGGCTCCTGAGTTGCGTACCGATGCGCTCATCGGTGCCGGCCGCGAGTGGGTGCAGAGATTCGCCGCTGCCTTTGGCGCAGGAATCCTTCAAAGTGTCCTTCCCGCCATCCTCGAATACGGCGTCGCGAGCGAGGAGGAACTCGATCTCGATACCTTCGACGAGCGGTACTGCAATGAGATAGTCAGGCTCGGCAGCGTGGTTCAGTGGGTCCCATTCGTCGGAGCCTGGGCGCGAAGAGGAGCATGACGCCAACCTTCGCGACGCGATCGCGTCATAGGATCGGCCATGGCGAACGTGCCGGAATCGCCTCCCTGTCACCGACGAACCGGACGCGCAGCAAGTAGTTCGTTGAAACGACATCTCCAATGTGTTGGTACTTGTCAGCGGGTGGCTGCTTGAGACGCCAGTCGGCTCGGGTGTACCGCCACCGTAGCCCGTAAGCACAGTCTTAAACTGTGACGGTGCCGAAGCTGCAGCTTGCCCAAGACCCAGCCGCGGATGCGCTGCTGTCCGAGAATCCGTTCGCTTTGCTGGTCGGGATGGTCCTGGATCAGCAGATCTCACTGGAGGTCGCGTTCGCCGGCCCAAAGAAGATTGCCGACCGGATGGGCGGCTTCGACGCAGCCGCGATCGCCGACTACGACCCGGACAAGTTCGCCGCCCTGTGCTCGGAAAGGCCTGCAGTACATCGCTTTCCAGGCTCAATGGCCAAGCGCATCCAGGCGGTGGCGCAGATCATCGTGGACAACTACGACGGCGATGCCGCCGCAATATGGACAGCAGGCGACCCGGACGGACCCGAGCTGCTGCGGCGACTCAAGGAGCTACCGGGTTTCGGCGAGCAGAAGGCGCGAATTTTCCTGGCCCTGCTCGGCAAGCAGTGCTCGGTAACCGCGAAGGGGTGGCGGACAGCTGCCGGCGAGTACGGCAAGGCCGGCACGCACCTGTCGGTCGCCGACATCGCCGATGCCCGCTCGCTCGAACAGGTGCGGTCATACAAGAAGCAGATCAAGGCAGCTCAAAAGGGAAAGGCGGCAACATGAAGACACACCTGAACTGTCCGTGTGGCGAGGCCATCGTCGGCAAAGACGAGGACGAATTGGTCGAGCTGACCCAGGCGCACCTTGCCAGCGTTCATCCCGGTCTGGAGTACGACCGCGACGCGATCCTGTTCATCGCCTACTGACGGCTGATCCGCCGGCGCGCGCACGGCGATGGGTGCGCGCCGACGGATAGAACCGGGGTTACGGCACCACCGTCGAGCCGATGGTGGGCATGAACTGGCACTGCTTGTCTTTGGTGGTGACCTGCCCGAAGATCGTCGACATGACGCTGCCCGAACCGGTGTCGGCGATGGCGATCAACGTAGTCGGCCCTGCCGCGTTGATGTCCGGTTGCGGCTTGAGCGTTACGCTGCCCGACTTGCCGGTGGTCAAGTTCACCCAGGTCACGTTCAACGGCAGCTTCTGCACGTCGGCAGGTCCCGGTGTGCCGATCGCGGTGAACACATAGGCGGTCTGCCCCGCTTTGGGACCCGGCGTAGGGATCTTCGCGGGCCCGGCCACCGACAGCGCGGTCGCGAGGACGTTACCGCCGTCGGCCAAGCAGCCGCTGCTGATCGACGGATACATGAAATCCTGCGTGGGCGGCGCGTCCGGGCTGAAGCCCGGAGCTGCGGCCGCAGGCCCGGGTGCCGGTGCTGCGGGCGGTGTAGCCGGGGCGGCCGGAGCCGGCCCGGCCGGTGGCACCGATGCGGCTACCGGGACGGCAGTTGCAGGGGCAGGGACAGGGGCAGGTGCGGCCTCGGGCCCAGGACCCGCGGCGTGCACCGGATCGATACCCGTCGGCAGGTGCGCCTGAGCGCCCGGCTCCACACCGGGCGGGACGATGTGCGTCGTGGGGGCCGAGCCGGGTGGCTGATTCAGGTCGGCCGGAACCGCAGCGTTGGGCGCCTGGACGAACTGATTCACCGACGCCGCAACGTTTTTCGATTCGTCGGGCGCCGTTGGATTATGGGTGAACGCCGACGCTGCGGCCATCAGCAACTGCGTTGCTTGCGCCGGGTTGCCGGCGGCCTGCTGAATGATCGGGCTCAACTCGGTCAGCGCCGGCAGCCCCGGCAGCTGTTGGGCGGGGATCGGCTGGGGCGGTGTCGGGTCGGCAGCCGCACCGGGGCTGAGCGCCACTGCGGCGCTGCATGCGATGGCCGCGGCGGCGAAGCCGCTGATCAGATTCCTGGTGATTACCACGGTGTCCTCCCGGTCGTTGTAGGTGGGGGTGGCCGGCTAGCACTGGGTAGGTCTGCGGCGGGCTAGCCGGCCAGTGTGGGTCAGG
Source organism: uncultured Actinomycetota bacterium (assembly GCA_963720085.1). Taxonomy (GTDB): domain Bacteria; phylum Actinomycetota; class Actinomycetes; order Mycobacteriales; family Mycobacteriaceae; genus Mycobacterium. The sequence goes on along the minus strand of CAVRER010000039.1, from coordinate 54,897 downwards.
GCAGGCCGGACACCGGGAAGTACAACGGGTTGGGGGATGTGACCGGCGCAGAGGCCGGGACGGGTACCAATCCGGGCGAGCTGATGCCGGGAGAAGCCGGGACCCCACCGGTCAGCAGCGAGGTGAGGTCGCCTGGCAGCGACACCTGCTGCGGCAGCGGCACCCCGAGGAACGGCAGCTGCGGCAAGTTGAGCTGCGCCTGGGGCAGCAACCCGGCAGGTCCGTTCGCCGGCGCAGCCGCCGGAACAGTCGGCGTCAGCCCCGGGATGCCGGCGATTCCGGACGCAGGTGCGGTCGGTGCCGGAAGCGTCGGCGTCAACCCCGGAATCCCGAGCCCGGGCGTAGCAGTCGTCGCCGCCGGCGCCGCGCCGGGGACGCCGGGAAGGAGCGAGGTTGCGCCCGGGACGGCGGAAGCGGTGCCCGGAAGACCTGCTGTCGACGGTTGCGGAACTTTGATCGCAGCGCTGGCCAACGGCGGCGGCGCCGGAGGCTGTGCCCCGATGGCCGTCGCAAGGTTTTGCAGCACCTGGGGTGCGCCGGCCGCAGAAGTGATCAGCTGCTCTCCGATATTGGGTGCGGGTATCGGCGGCGCCGCCGGGTCGGCGTGGGCTGTGCCCATCAGACCGCCCATGAGCAGCGCGGCCGATGAGCCCGCCACAACCGCTGTGGCGCGTAACAAGGTCCAAATGGTTGACATGACTCTCCCTGGTTCTCGACGACGGGGTCCTCCCGCGCCGATAGTTCGCCTGATACTGAAGTGACTCAAGTGACACGTGTGGCGGTTACTCGATCGTTACGGATATGAGTGACTGCGGTGACCGGGCAGGCCCATCCGGGCGGCAGCCATGCTTTTCGCGGCCCCGTTAGAGTCGTGCAGATAGACACCACCTCGGCCGCCCCGGCGGCAGCTACCACCCGTCGGCGGGCGCTTTCGCGCAGCGCTGTCGGGCCGGTGCTGTTGGTCGTGAGCGTCGCTGCGCGGTTGGCCTGGACGTATCTGGCTCCCAACGGGGCCAATTTCGTCGACTTGCACGTCTACATCGGCGGTGCGGCCACCATCGCTCACCCGGGGAGCCTGTACCACTACGTCTACGCCGACCAGACGCCGGATTTCCCGCTGCCGTTCACCTACCCCCCGTTCGCGGCGGTCATCTTCTACCCACTGCACCTGCTGCCGTTCGGCCTGGTCGCCTTCTGCTGGCAGGTTGGGACGATGGCCGCGCTCTACGGCGTGGTCCGGATCAGCCAGCGTCTGCTTGGGGTTGCGGCCGGCGCGGGCCACCGTCTGGCGATGCTTTGGACCGCGATCGCCATCTGGCTCGAGCCGCTGCGCAGTACGTTCGACTACGGCCAGATCAATGTGTTGCTGGTGCTGGGCACGTTGTATGCGGTTTACACCACCCGGTGGTGGTTGTCGGGCCTATTGGTCGGCGCGGCGGCCGGCGTGAAGCTGACGCCGGCGATCACCGGCCTCTATTTCGTCGGTGCCCGCCGATGGGCGGCGGCGGTGTTTTCCGCGGGCGTCTTCTTTGCGACCGTTGCGATCTCGGCCCTGGTCATTGGTGACGAGACCCGCCAGTACTTCACCAAGCTGATTTTCGACACCGACCGGGTCGGGCCGATCTGCACAACGTTCAATCAGTCGTGGCGGGGCGGCATCTGCCGGATCTTCGGCCACGACGCCGGTTACAGCCCACTGGTGCTGACCGGGATCGCGGTCACCGTGATACTGGCCGGCCTGGCCTGGCGTGCGCTGAGCACCGACGCCAACGTGCCGGACCGGCTCGGCACCCTGCTGGTGGTCGAGTTGTTCGGGCTGCTGCTGTCACCGATTTCCTGGACGCACCACTGGGTGTGGCTGGTGCCGTTGATGATCTGGCTGCTGCACGGGCCACTGTCGGAGCGTCTCGGCGCGCGCATTCTCGGCTGGATGTGGTTGGCGCTGACCATCATCGGTGTGCCGTGGCTGCTCAGCTTTGCCCAACCGACGATCTGGCAGAACGGCAGGGCGTGGTATCTGGCCTGGGGCGGACTGGTCTACATCGTGGCAACGCTGGCGACCCTAGCCTGGATTGCGGCGAGCGGACCGCGAGCGGCTAGTCCGCGATGATCCCGTCGATGTCGTGCGCCATCGCCACGTCCTTCTCGGTGATACCGCCCTCGGAGTGCGTTACCAGCGCGAAAGTCACTGTCCGCCAACGGATATCGATGTCAGGGTGATGATCCTGGGCTTCGGCGTGCTCAGCCACCCGGCGCACGGCGTCGATACCGGCGAGAAACGACGGAAACTTGATCGACCGGCGCAGCGAGCCCTCCGCGCGTTCCCACCCGTTGAGGTCGGGCAGTGCGGCGTCTACTTGTTCATCCGTTAACACAGCCATGTCTCGACCGTATACCGTCACCGCGATGCAGAACCAGATCGTCGTCGCCGGGGCCGTCATCGCCGAATCCCGGGTGCTGGTCGCAGAGCGCCTTCGGCCGCCCGACCTGGCGGGCCGCTGGGAATTGCCGGGCGGCAAGGTCGCGCCCGGTGAGACCGAGCGCGAGGCGTTGGCCCGCGAACTGGCCGAGGAGCTGGGCGTCGAAGTCGCAGTTGGCGAACGTCTGGGCGACGACGTTGCGCTCAACGCGACGACAACACTGCGTGCCTACCAAGTCAGCCTGATCCGCGGCGCACCTCATCCGCACGACCATGGTGCGTTGCGTTGGGTGACGGCAGCGCAGCTGCACGAAATCGACTGGGTGCCCGCCGATCGGGGCTTCCTGGCAGCGCTGACTCGAATCCTGTGACGCGGAGCACCTCACCCCGGCTCAGTTTCGCGATCAACGACCCGCACTGCCAGAATCACCTGCGTGGATTTTCGCAACATCGCCATCGTCGCCCACGTCGATCACGGTAAGACGACGCTGGTCGACGGCATGCTGCGGCAATCCGGAGCACTGCACGAGCGTGGCGGCCTGACCGACCGCGTGATGGACACCGGCGACCTGGAACGGGAAAAAGGCATCACGATCCTGGCCAAGAACACCGCCGTGCACCGACACCACCCGGACGGCAGCGTCACCGTCATCAACGTCATCGACACGCCGGGGCACGCCGACTTCGGCGGTGAAGTCGAGCGCGGGCTGTCCATGGTCGATGGCGTGCTGCTGCTGGTCGACGCCTCCGAAGGTCCACTGCCGCAGACCCGGTTCGTGCTGCGCAAGGCGCTGGCTGCCCACCTACCGGTGATCCTGGTCGTCAACAAAACCGACCGGCCCGATGCGCGCATTGCCGAGGTCGTCGACGCCAGTCATGACCTGCTGCTTGACGTGGCGGAAGACCTGGATGACGAGGCGGCCAAGGCCGCCGAGGAAGCGCTCGGCCTGCCGACGTTGTATGCCTCCGGGCGCGCCGGAGTGGCCAGCACCGTGCCGCCCGCCGACGGCCAAGTGCCCGACGGCGACAACCTGGACCCGTTGTTCGATGTTCTGCTGCAACACATTCCACCGCCCAGCGGCGACCCGGATGCGCCGCTGCAGGCGCTGGTGGCCAACCTGGACGCGTCGGCGTTCCTGGGCCGGCTTGCGCTGGTCCGCATCTACAACGGCCGGCTGCGCAAGGGTCAGCAGGTGGCGTGGCTGCGGGAGATCGACGGCGAGCCCGTGGTCGCCCCGGTGAAGATCACCGAACTGCTGGCCACCGAGGGCGTCGAGCGCTCACCCACCGAGGAGGCCATCGCCGGCGACATCGTCGCGGTCGCAGGCATTCCGGAGATCATGATCGGCGACACGCTTGCGGATATCGCCAATCCTGTTGCACTGCCGCGGATTACCGTCGATGAACCGGCGATCTCGGTGACCATTGGCACGAATACCTCACCGTTGGCGGGCAAGGTGTCCGGACACAAGCTGACCGCGCGGATGGTCAAGTCGCGGCTGGACACCGAGCTGGTCGGCAACGTGTCGATCCGGGTGGTCGACGTCGGCCGGCCCGACGCCTGGGAGGTGCAAGGTCGTGGCGAGCTGGCGCTAGCAGTGCTCGTCGAGCAGATGCGCCGAGAGGGATTCGAGCTCAGCGTCGGCAAGCCGCAGGTGGTGACCAAGACCATCGACGGCAAGCTGCACGAGCCGTTCGAGGCGATGACCATCGACATCCCCGAGGAATACGTCGGCGCGATCACTCAGCTGATGGCCGCGCGCAAGGGGCGGATGGCGGAGATGGCCAATCACGCCACCGGTTGGGTGCGAATGGATTTCGTGGTACCGAGCCGGGGGCTGATCGGGTGGCGGACCGATTTCCTCACCGAGACCCGCGGCACCGGTATCGGCAACGCGGTGTTCGACGGCTACCAGCCGTGGGCGGGGGAGATCCGGGCCCGGCATACCGGCTCGCTGGTGTCCGACCGGACCGGCACCATCACACCGTTCGCGCTGATTCAGCTGGCCGATCGGGGCCAGTTCTTCGTCGAGCCCGGGCAGGACACCTATGAGGGCATGGTCGTCGGGATAAATCCGCGCCCGGAAGATCTCGACATCAACGTCACCCGGGAGAAGAAGCTGACCAATATGCGGTCGTCGACCGCGGACGTGATCGAGACGCTGGCTAAACCGATCGAGCTCGACCTGGAGCAGGCCATGGAGTTCTGCGCTCCCGACGAGTGCGTCGAGGTGACTCCCGAGGTGGTGCGGGTGCGCAAGGTGCAGCTGGACGCCACCGGCCGGGCCCGCAGCCGCGCGCGGGCCAAGGCCCGCGGCTAGCCTGTCACCCCTGCCATCAAACTGGATAAGGCACTAAATCCTCCAGCTGGCGACGTATGAGGCCGGTGTGGCCCGTGAGGTTCGCCCGCAATGACGAGCCTGCGGTCGGGCCCCGATACCCTGTTGGGCGTGCCGAAACGAGCCCGCCGCGCCTGGCTAACCATCGGGGTGCTGGTTTCGACGCTGACGCTGGCCGGCTGCACGGTCAGTCCGCCGCCGGCCCCGCAGAGCACCGAAACCACCCGGAGTACCGCGCCGCCGCCGCTGCGCAAGACGCAGATCATCATGGGCATCGACTCGATCGGCGCGGGCTTCAATCCGCATCTGCTGTCCGATCTTTCTGCGGTCAACGCCGCGATCGGTGCGCTGGTGCTGCCCAGCGCGTTCCGGCCGGTGCCCGACCCGGCCACGCCGACCGGGTCCCGGTGGGAGATGGACCCGACCCTGCTGGTGTCCGCCGATGTGACCAACGAGAACCCGTTCACGGTGACCTACAAAATCCGGCCGGAGGCCCAGTGGACCGACAACGCTCCCATCGCCGCCGACGACTTCTGGTATCTGTGGCGGCAGATGGTCGGCCAGCCCGGTGTTGTCGATCCGGCAGGCTACGACCTGATCACCGGCGTGCAGTCGATCGACGGCGGTAAGCAGGCGGTCGTCACGTTCTCGCGACCATACCCGGCCTGGCGCGAGTTGTTCAGCAACATCTTGCCCGCGCACATCGTCAAGGATGTGCCGGGCGGTTTCCCGGCCGGATTGGCGAGCGCCCTGCCGGTCACCGGCGGACAGTTCCGGGTGGAAAACATCGACCCGCAACGCGACGAAATCCTGCTCGCCCGCAACGATCGTTATTGGGGGCCGCCGGCCAAGCCGGATCTGATCCTGTTCCGGCGGGCGGGGGCGCCGGCCGCGCTGGCCGATTCGGTCCGTAACGGCGACACTCAGGTGGCCCAAGTGCACGGTGGCTCAGCGGCTTTCGCGCAGTTGTCGGCCATCCCGGACGTGCGGACCGCCCGGATCATGACGCCGCGAGTCATGCAGCTCACGTTGCGCGCCAACGAGCCCAAGCTGGCCGACTCCGCGGTGCGTAAGGCGATTCTGGGACTGGTCGACGTGGACTTGCTCGCCGCCGTCGGCGCAGGCAGCGATAACACCGTCACCCTGGACCAGGCGCAGATTCGCTCGCCCAGCGATCCCGGCTATGTGCCGACCGCGCCGCCGGCGCTGACCAGGACCGAGGCGTTGGGGTTGCTGGAAGCGTCGGGTTACCAGATCGAGAACGACACGTCGGCGTCGGTCACTCCGCCGCCTCCAGCGCCCTCGGCGCCGCCCAAAACCGGGCCGCCAGAGATCACCCGGGGGCGCATCAGCAAGGAGGGCAAGCAGCTGTCCCTGGTCATCGGCGTCGCGGCGAATGACCCGACATCGGTAGCAGTGGCCAACACCGCCGCCGACCAGTTGCGCAATGTCGGTATCGCCGCGACCGTGCTGGCGCTCGATCCGGTGGCGCTGTACCGCGATGCGTTGGTCAACAACCGGGTGGACGCCCTGGTCGGTTGGCGCGAAGCCGGCAGAAACTTGGCGACGCTGCTGGCCTCCCGCTACAGCTGCCCGGCGCTGGAGGCGACGGCGGTGTCGACGACGGCGGCCCCGACGGCCTCATCCGATCCATCCGTTACCGCCAGAGCGACTCCGGCGACCACCGCGACGGCCCCCACCTCGACCGCGCCCAGCCCGGCGCAGGAATCCGGAGCACTGGTGCAGGCCCCGTCCAACCTCACCGGCATCTGCGATCACAGCATCCAGTCGAATATCGATGCCGCGCTGGCCGGCACCGCGAATATCAACGACGTGGTCAACGCGGTGGAGCCGCGGCTGTGGAACATGTCGACCGTGCTGCCGATTCTGCAGGACACCACGATCGTGGCCGCCGGTCCCAGTGTTCTCAATGTGAGTCTTTCGGGTTCGGTGCCCGTCGGAATCGTTGGCGACGCCGGGCAGTGGGTCAAAAGCGCGCAGTAGGCAGGCAGGTTAGTAGCCGATAGCGTTCCTTGCGGGTACGTTGGTCTGATGGCAGATGACATCGACCCCATGTTCGAGGAGCTGTATGGCCGCGAGGGCTCGAGCGAGGGCCTAATCCCGTGGGACATCGGCGGTCCGCAACCGGCGGTGCAGCAGTTGGTCGCCTACGGAGCCGTGCGCGGCGAGGTGCTCGATCCGGGCACCGGTCCGGGCTATCACGCCATCCACTATGCGTCCCAAGGCTATTCGACAACCGGCGTGGACGGCTCGCCCTCGGCGATCGAGCGCGCCAAAGCTAACGCCCAGCGAGCCGGGGTGCAGGTGGATTTCCAGGTGGCCGACGCCACCGTGCTGGACGGGTTCGAGAACCGGTTCGACACCGTCGTCGACAGCGCGTTCTATCACGTGTTCCTCGACGATCAGCAAGCCCAAACCCGTTATGCCCAAGCGCTACACCGCGCCACCAAGCCCGGCGCGCGGCTGTTCATGTTCGAGTTCGGCCGCCACAACGTCAACGGGCTGCAGTTCGACGGCCTGCCCGCCGACAACTTCGAGCGGGTATTCGGCTCAAACAGCTGGCATGTCGACTATGTCGGCACGTCTACCTACGTAGGTATTTTCCGACCCGAGACGCTCGAATTTTTGACCTGCATGATGAGCGCCAATCCGGATATGGCAGTGCGGTTCGGGCCGCTGCAGGATCGGCTGAAAACCATTGGACCACTGCTGGATAACCATCGGGTGCACTTCCCGATCTGGGCGGTTGCGGCTACCCGCCTGGACTAGCATCGGCCTGCAGCGGCGCCGAAAGGGCGACCACGGTGTCGACGATGTGCGCCAGTTGCCGCTTGTTCGGCGGGGCTCCGGTGAGCAGCATTTGTTGGTTGATCAACGCCGGGCCGACGCGCGCGGTGTAGGGCGTGAGCGCGGCGGCATTGATCTCGCCGTTGGCCACGCCGGCCTGCAGAATCGATTCGGTGATCCGCAGGCGGGGTGCCACGACGGCGTCGGCGAAGATGGCACGCAATTCCGGCTCGTGCAGGAGCTGGTTCATGATGGCCAGGCTGGGGAACGCCGTCTTGCCGGAAAGTACATCGCAGTGCGCGGTGAAGACGGCCAGCAGATTCTCCCGCGCTGATCGGTCGGTGCGGGGCTCTTGCAGTGGCGGCAGCGCGTAATGCAGCGCCGCCTGGACCAGGTCGTGCTTGCAGGTCCAGCGCCGATACAACGCGGCCTTGCCGGTCCGGGCTCGCGCAGCGATCCCTTCCATGGTCAGCCCGCCGTAGCCGACGGCAGCAAGTTCGGCCAGCGTCGCGTCGTAGAGCGCGTCCTCGAGTTGCTTGCCCCGGCGGCGAGTGCGAGCGGTCTGCTGTGGCATGCGTTGATAGTAGCCATTGGCGTTTCTTTTGGCGAAAAGTGGGCTTTGCTGATCCATCGATTAGCACTGCGGCCCACCGGGTTACGTGTTCGCTATCTGCGCCACACCGGTATGGTGCCCCCATGCAGGAGACCCCACGGCTGTTGTTCGTGCACGCCCATCCGGACGACGAGACCATCACCAACGGCGCCACCATCGCCCATTACGTCGCCCGCGGGGCTGCAGGTGCACGTCGTCACCTGCACTCTCGGCGAAGAGGGCGAGGTCATCGGTGACCGTTGGGCACAGCTGGCCGCCGATCACGCCGACCAACTCGGCGGCTACCGCATCGGCGAACTCACCGCGGCGCTGCAAGCCCTGGGTGTGCCCGCGCCGATCTTCCTCGGCGGCCCGGGCCGCTGGCGTGATTCGGGCATGGCCGGTACCGAACCGCGGCGCGGGCACCAACGGTTCAGCGACGCCCACGAACGCGAAGCCGTCGGCGCGTTGGTCGCGCTCATTCGCACCTTGCGGCCGCACGTCGTGGTGACCTACGACCCCAACGGCGGGTACGGACATCCCGACCACGTGCAGGCCCATGTCGTCACCACAGCGGCGGTGGCCGCGGCCGGCACCGATGACTACCCGGGCACGCCGTGGTCGGTGCCGAAGCTCTACTGGACGGTCATCGCCCGAAGCGCATTCACGGCGGGTTGGGAGGTGCTCGGCCCCGGCGACTTGCGGTCCGAATGGGTGATTCCGCCGGCCGATGGCGACTTCGGCGAACTCGGCTACTCCGACGAAGAGATCGACGCCGTCATCGAGGACCCGGACGCTTTGCCGGCCAAGCAGGCGGCGCTGGCCGCGCACGCCACCCAGCTGACCGTCGGCCCGACCGGCCGGGCGTTCGCGTTGTCGAATAACTTGGCCCTGCCCGTCGTCGGGCCGGAGCACTACATTTTGGCTGGCGGCGTCGCGGGAGATCGCGATGGGCGCGGCTGGGAGACCGATCTACTCGCCGGACTCGACCTCACCGACTCCGTCACGCGGTAGGCTTCCGACCAGGCAGCCACGGAAGGAGTCCGATGGATCCGGATCTGGACCAGAACGAGCAACACTGGCAGGACCGACTGGACAGCTTCCGGTGGGTGCTCATGTCCATCGTTTCGCAGTTGGACAGCGTCCCGACCTGACCGCCACCAGGCCGCGCGCCGGGCAAGTTGACGACACCGGCGCGACGGACCCAGCAATTCGATTCGTCATCCTGGCGTTACTCGCCGTCGACGGGATTCTCTCCGCAGTGGCCGGTGCCCTGCTGCTGCCGGCCTATATCGGTTCAATCCCATTTCCCATCAGCGCGTTGATCAGCGGTCTGGTCAACGCGGCCCTGGTCTGGGCCGCTGGGCGATGGACCACATCAGCGAGGCTGGCCGCATTGCCGCTGTGGACCTGGCTGTTGACGGTCCTCGCGATGTGCGGGGGTGGTCCGGGCGGCGACGTCATCTTCGGTGGGCCCGGAGTGCTGGCCTACGGCCCGTTACTGCTGCTCGTGGCCGGTGTGGTGCCGCCGGCGTGGGTGCTGTGGCCGCGCCGAGCCGAACGCTGACGACTCCGACGACCAGGCTTTCTGGTGAAAGAGGGCAGGGGCCCGCTACGGGGCAGCTGGACGCTACTGTTGCGCACATGGCACGTGTCGGGGTTGCACACGGTGGGGGTGCGCGGATGAAATCCGGCCGGGCGGAAGTTACACAAACGTGCCACTGACTCCGGGCGAAGAGCCGACGCTGTTGTCCACCCCGTCGGTGCCGCCGCCGCCGGGCGCGTCCGCGATGCGCCGGGTGTTGCGGCGGGCCCGCGACGGGGTGGCGCTGAACGTCGACGAGGCGGCCGTCGCGATGGCCGCCCGCGGCGATGATCTCGAAGATCTGTGTCGCAGCGCGGCGCGGGTACGCGATGCTGGTTTGGAATCGGCGGGACGGCGTGGCGCCGGTGGCCGCCTGCCGGTCAGCTACTCGCGCAAGGTGTTCATCCCGGTCACGCATCTATGCCGCGACACCTGCCACTACTGCACATTTGTCACGGTGCCGCCCAAGTTGCGCGCCCAGGGCGCGGGGATGTTTCTGGAACCCGACGAGATTCTCGATATCGCCCGTCGCGGCGGCGAACTCGGTTGCAAGGAAGCGTTATTCACCCTCGGTGATCGGCCCGAGGATCGGTGGCCCGAGGCGCGGGAGTGGCTGGACGAACGCGGCTACGACTCCACGTTGTCCTATGTGCGGGCGATGGCGATCCGGGTGCTGGAGGAAACCGGGCTGTTGCCGCACCTGAACCCGGGCGTGATGAGCTGGCCGGAGTTGTCGCGGCTGAAGCCGGTGGCGCCGTCGATGGGGATGATGCTGGAGACGACGTCGCGGCGGCTGTTCGAGACGAAGGGCCTGGCGCACTACGGCAGCCCCGACAAAGACCCGGCGGTTCGGCTGCGCACGTTGACCGACGCGGGCCGGTTATCTATACCGTTCACCACCGGTCTGCTGGTTGGCATCGGCGAGACACTCATCGAGCGTGCAGAGACACTGCATGCTATTCGCAAGTCGCACAAGGAGTTCGGTCACGTCCAGGAAGTCATCGTGCAGAACTTCCGCGCTAAAGAACACACCGCGATGGCCTCGACGCCGGACGTCGGTATCGACGACTTCCTGGCCACGGTGGCGGTGGCGCGACTGGTGCTCGGTCCGGGAATGCGCATCCAGGCGCCCCCGAACCTGGTATCGGCCGACGAGTGCCTGGCGCTGGTCGCCGCGGGTGTCGACGACTGGGGCGGCGTCTCACCGTTGACGCCCGATCACGTCAACCCTGAGCGGCCGTGGCCTGCACTCGACGAGCTCGCCGCCGTCACCGAAGCGGCGGGCTACGACCTGGTGGAGCGGCTGACCGCCCAGCCCAAATATGTACAGGCCGGGGCGGCCTGGATCGACCCGCGGGTTCGCGGCCACGTCGCGGCGCTGGCCGATCCTGCCACCGGGCTGGCCCGCGACGTGCATCCGGTGGGCATGCCGTGGCAAGAGCCCGACGACGTGGCGTCGTCCGGCCGGGTGGACTTGAACGCGGCAATCGACACCGAAGGTCGCAACACCGAGGCCCGTAGCGACCTGGACAGCGCATTCGGGGACTGGGATTCGATCCGCTCGCAGGTGCACGAGTTGGCCGCCCGGGCCCCCGAGCGCATTGACACCGATGTGCTCGCCGCATTGAGCGCGGCCGAACGTGACCCGGCCGGCTGCGCCGACGCCGAGTACCTGGCGTTGGCCACCGCCGACGGTCCTGCACTGGATGCTGTTGCCGCGCTTGCAGATTCGTTGCGCCGCGAGGTGGTCGGTGATGACGTGACGTTCGTGGTGAACCGCAACATCAACTTCACCAACATTTGTTACACGGGCTGCCGGTTCTGCGCCTTTGCTCAGCGCAAGGGCGATGCCGATGCTTACTCGCTGTCGGCGGCCGAGGTCGCCGAACGTGCCTGGGAGGCCCATGTCGTCGGCGCCACCGAGGTGTGCATGCAGGGCGGCATCGATCCCGAGCTACCGGTCACCGGATACGCCGACCTAGTGCGCGCGGTCAAGGCGCGCGTGCCGTCGATGCACGTGCATGCGTTTTCGCCGATGGAGATCGCCAACGGTGTGACCAAAAGCGGCCTGAGTATTCGCGAGTGGCTGACCAGCCTGCGTGAGGCCGGCCTGGACACCATCCCCGGCACCGCCGCGGAGATTCTCGACGACGAAATCCGTTGGGTGCTCACCAAAGGCAAACTGCCGACCTCGATGTGGATCGAGATCGTGACGACTGCCCACGAGGTGGGCCTTCGGTCATCCTCGACGATGATGTACGGGCACGTCGACGACCCCCGGCACTGGGTCGGTCACCTTAACGTGTTGCGTGACATCCAGGACCACACCGGAGGTTTCACCGAGTTCGTGCCGCTGCCGTTCGTGCATCAGAACTCGCCGTTGTACCTCGCCGGCGCGGCACGGCCAGGGCCCAGCCACCGTGACAACCGCGCCGTGCACGCGCTGGCACGAATCATGTTGCACGGCAGGATCTCTCATATCCAGACCAGCTGGGTCAAGCTCGGCGTCGAGCGCACACAGGTGATGCTCAACGGCGGTGCCAACGATTTGGGCGGCACCCTGATGGAAGAGACCATCTCGCGGATGGCCGGCTCCGAACATGGATCGGCCAAGACCGCTGCCGAATTGACGGCGATCGCCGAGGGCATCGGCCGTCCGGCACGCCAGCGCACCACGACCTATAGTCCGCTTGCCGCCTAGCTGTGACCTACAGCCGGGCCGCCAGCTCGGTGCCTTGCTTGATGGCGCGCTTGGCGTCCAGTTCCGCCGCGAATGCCGCACCGCCGATGATGTGCGGGTCAAGGCCGATGCTTCGCAGATCATCTTCCAGGTCACGCACCGGCTCCTGGCCCGCGCAGATCACCACGTTGTCCACGGCCAGCAGCTGCGGCCGCTCCCGCTTCGGGCCGAAGCTGATGTGCAGCCCGTCGTCGCTCACCCGCTCGTAGTTGACTCCGGAAAGCTGGTGCACGCCTTTGGCTTTCAATGAAGCCCGGTGTACCCATCCGCTGGTCTTGCCCAGCCGCTTGCCTTGTGCACCGTTGCTGCGCTGCAGTAGATACACCTCACGCACCGGCGGCGCAGGAATCGGGCTGGTCAGCGCACCTCGTTGTTCCCAGGGATCGGCCGCACCCCACTCCGCCTTCCATTCTTTTAGGCCTTGCGGTTCATGCCTCGGCGACTCGTCGGTCACCAGGAACTCGCTGACGTCGAAACCGATGCCGCCGGCGCCGATCACCGCGACGGTCTTCCCGACCGGTTTGACGCCGGTGATGGCCTCCGCATAGGTCAGCACCATCGGATGATCGATCCCGGGAATGGCCGGAATCCGCGGCGCCACACCGGTGGCCAACACGACATCGTCGTAGCCGGCCAGCTCGGCCGCCGACACCCGAGTGCCCAGCCGAACCACCACGCCGTGCTTGTGCAGCATCGTCGTGAAATACCGGATGGTTTCCCTGAATTCCTCTTTGCCCGGGATCCGGCGCGCCAAGTCGAACTGGCCGCCGATGAAGTCGCTGGCCTCAAACAGCGTGACGTCATGACCACGCGCAGCGGCGTTGACCGCGGTTGCCAGCCCGGCCGGACCGGCCCCGACCACCGCGATCGACCGAGTGCGCCGCACCGGCGACAGCACCAGTCGCGTCTCGTGGCCGGCCCGCGGATTGAGCAGACAGGACACTGTTTTCTTCACGAACGCGTGATCCAGGCAGGCCTGATTACAGGCGATGCAGGTGTTGATCTCGTCATCGCGCGCGGCTTGCGCCTTGAGCACCCACTCCGGGTCCGCCAACAGCGGCCGCGCCATCGAAATCAGCTGCACATGGGTGTCGGCCAGGATTTGTTCGGCCGCTTGGGGCATGTTGATGCGGTTAGACGCCACTACCGGAATATTGACGTGTCCGGCGACCGCATGGCTGATGTCGACGAACGCGCTGTTGGGTACCGACGTGACGATCGTCGGCACCCTTGCCTCGTGCCAGCCGAAGCCGGAGTTGATGATGGTTGCGCCCGCGGCCTCGATTTCGGTTGCCAGCGAGAGGATTTCGTCCCAACTCTGGCCGCCCTCGACGTAATCAGCCATCGACATCCGGTAACAGATGATGAAATCGGATCCGACGGCCGCCCGGGTCCGGCGCACGATCTCGACCGGGAATCGGCGGCGCTTCTCCGGTGTGCCGCCCCAGGCGTCGTTGCGCTTGTTGGTAAGCGGGGCCAGAAACTGACTGATCAAATACCCTTCACTGCCCATGATTTCGACGCCGTCGTAGCCGGCTTCGCGGGCGAACTGCGCGCAGCGCACGAAGTCGTCGATCGTGCTCTGCACCCCGCGTGACGAGAGCCGACGCGGGCGAAAAGGGTTGATCGGCGCCTTGATCGACGACGCGCTCACCGAAAGCGGGTGGTACGCATAACGTCCGGCGTGCAAGATCTGCAGTAGAGATCTTGCCGCCCGCGTCGTGGACCGCGCTGGTGATGCGACGATGCCGGCGCGCTTGCGCGGAGGAAACCAGCTCCGAGGCCAACGGCAGCAACCAGCCGGTCCGGTTGGGTGCGTAGCCACCGGTGATGATCAGTCCGACACCGCCGCGGGCGCGCTCGGCAAAATACTCGGCGAGCCGGTCGATATGGTGCGCACGGTCCTCCAGACCGGTGTGCATCGAACCCATGATCACCCGGTTACGCAGCGTGGTGAACCCGAGATCCAACGGGGACAACAGGTTTGGATAGGTCATCGCTTCTCCTGTTTCGGGTCCTGCAATGCTGCGGTCACCTCGTCGAGCCAATCGATCGTGCTTTCCTCGGTGCGGATGCCGCCGCGCAGCACCAGATACTGGTGTAGCGCGCTCCCGCGAAGCGCCGACGGGTCGGAGAACTGCTGTCTTCTCGAATCCGCGATAGGTGTCCAACAATTGGGCGCGTTCGGCGCGCAGCGCGGATACCTGCGTGCGCAGCGCTGCCGGGTCGCCGTACGCGGCACCGCGCAACTTGACGGCCACATCACGGGTACGGGTGTCCTGAGTGCGCCGCCGCGTCCGGTTAGCGGCTCGGCGATCCATCGGGCCAGTTCGGCGCGGCCGGTGGCGGAGACGGTGTAGACCTTCTTATCCGGCCGGCCGCGCTGGACCACCAGCGTTGCGGACACCCAGCCGTCGTCTTCCATCGTCCGCAGGGTGCGGTAGATCTGCTGATGGGTGGCGCTCCAGAAGTACCCGATCGAGCGGTCGAACCGGTGCGCCAGTTCGTAGCCGGAGCCGGACTGTTCGCACAACGACACCAAGATCGCGTGGGGTAGCGCCACGCGGGCAGCATAAGGATCGCGGCGCTACATATGCAACGAGTTGCACTGCAGCAGCGCGCATAGCCGCCCGGTGCTTGATTTGTATATGCAACGTCTAGTATCAGTAATCAACGGACCTGCATCGCCGGGAAGCGAACCCGGCGCACAGCAACAGCCACATTGAGCAGCACATGGAGGAGACTGTGAGGAGACGTCTGTGACGTACACGATCGCCGAACCCTGCGTCGACATCAAGGACAAGGCCTGTATCGAGGAATGTCCGGTCGACTGCATCTACGAGGGCGTTCGGATGCTGTACATCCACCCCGACGAATGCGTGGACTGTGGTGCCTGCGAGCCGGTCTGCCCGGTCGAGGCGATCTACTACGAAGACGATGTGCCCGAACAGTGGAATCAGTACACGCAGATCAACGCGGACTTCTTCGCTGAACTCGGATCGCCCGGTGGCGCGGCGAAGGTCGGCATGACCGAGAACGACCCGCAGGTCGTCAAGGATCTGCCGCCCCAGGGTGAGGGCGACTGAGCAGCCTGGTGCTGCAGACCCAGGATGGGCCGGCCACTGTCGGCGTCGTTGCCGGTGTTCCCCTGGGACACCCTGGCCGACGCGACGGCGCTGGCCAAGTCGCACCCGGACGGCATCGTCGACCTATCCGTCGGCACGCCTGTCGACCCGGTGGCGCCGCTGATCCGCGACGCGCTCGCCGCGGCCAGCGCCGCACCGGGATACCCCACGACCGCGGGTACCCCGAAACTTCGCCAGTCGGCCGTCGCCGCCCTGGAACGCCGGTACGGCGTCACCGCATTGACCGGAGGCGGCCGTGCTGCCGGTGATCGGCACCAAGGAACTCATCGCGTGGCTGCCGACGCTGCTGGCCTTAAGCGCCGATGACCTGGTCGTCGTGCCCGAGCTGGCCTATCCCACCTACGACGTCGGCGCGCGGCTGGCCGGAACTCGGGTGCGCTACGCCGATTCGCTGACCCAGCTCGGTCCGCAGGCGCCCGCGTTGGTCTACGTGAACTCGCCGAGCAATCCGACCGGGCAGGTGCTCGGCGTCGAGCATTTGCGCAAGGTGGTCGGCTGGGCCCGGGAGCGCGGCGCGCTGGTGGCATCCGACGAGTGCTACCTGGGCCTGGGCTGGGACGCCGAACCGCTGTCGGTCCTGCATCCCGCGGTGTGCGACGGCGACCACACCGGTCTGCTGGCGGTGCACTCGCTGTCCAAGAGCTCTTCGCTGGCCGGCTACCGGGCCGGCTTCGTCGCCGGGGACCAAGCCGTGGTCGCCGAGCTGCTGGCGGTGCGCAAACACGCCGGGATGATGGTGCCCACACCGGTGCAGGCGGCCATGGTCGCCGCTGCTCGACGACGACGCGCCACGAGCTCGAGCAGCGGGACCGCTACCGCCGCCGCCGGGACGCGCTGCTACCGGCGTTCCGTTCGGCCGGCTTCGCCGTCGACCATTCCGAGGCCGGGCTATATCTATGGGTCACTCGCGGTGAGGCTTGCCGCGACACCGTCGGGTGGCTGGCGCAGCGCGGCATCCTGGCCGCGCCCGGCGAGTTCTACGGCCCACGTGGCGCCCGGCATGTCCGGGTGGCGTTGACCGCGCACCGACGAGCGGATTGCTGCGGCCGCTGACCGCCTTGGCTAGTGTCGAGTGGCCACTTACGACACGCGAAATCGCGATCGGCGTGCAATAACTTCCCACTCGAAGGGAGATGACGGCATGACTGACTACGACGTTGAGGCGGTGGACCGGCTGCCCTTCGCCACTCCGGAGAAGTCGCAGCGATACCGCACCGAGAGCTACCGCGGAGCCGTCGGCCTCAACTGGTATGAAACCGACCCGAGCCTGCAGCTCACGATGGCCTACTACCTGCAGCCCGACGAGCTGGCCGTCGCCGAACCCCACCTGAGGCGTATCGGCGAGTTGATGGGCGGCCCGGTGGCGCGGTGGGCCGAGCAGACCGACCGGAATCCAGCACGGCTGGAGCGCTACGACCGCTGGGGCCACGACATCAGCCAGGTCGTCCAGCCGACGTCGTTCACCGAGTCCAAAAGGGCAGTGCTGGATGCGCAAAAGGCACTAAAAGACGATGCGCGACGCGCCCGCGTCAACCCGTCGCTGCCGCTATACGCCGCCAACTATCTGCTCGACCAGGCCGACATCGGGCTGGGGTGCGCACTCGGAACCGGCAGCGGGATGGTCAAGTCACTGGTCGCGGCCTATGCGCCGGCCGACGTTCGCGAGCACGTCCTCGCCAAGTTCGAGACCGGCGAGTGGGAGGGGGAGACCGCTCAGCTATTGACCGAGCGCGCCGGCGGCTCCGACCTCGGCGCCCTGGAGACGACGGCTCGACGCGACAGCGGCGAAGATGAGGACGGCTGCACGTGGCTACTTAATGGTTTCAAGTGGTTCGCGTCCAACTGCGACGGGCAGGTATTCGTCGTGCTGGCCAAGCCCGAGGGCGCGCCGGATTCCGGGCGCGGCGTGGCAACCTTCTTGGTGCTGCGGACCCGCCGGGATGGCACGCGCAACGGCATCCGGATCCGCCGCCTCAAGGACAAGCTCGGCACCCGATCGGTCGCCTCCGGCGAGGTGGAGTTCGTCGATGCCGAGGCCTTCCTGCTTTCCGGCGAGCCGAGCGGCCAGGATGTTGAGGCCGGCCTGCACGACGGCAAGGGGCTGGGCCGGATGATGGAACTGACCAACGCGGCCCGGCTCGGTATCGCACTGTTCGCCCTCGGCAACTCGCGCCGCGCCCTGGTCGAGTCGCTCTGCTACGCGCGGCAGCGGCAAGCGTTCGGCGGCACGTTGCTCGACAAGCCGTTGATCCGCCGCAAGCTTGCCGAGATGATCGTCGACGTCGAAGCCGCCCAAGCGCTGGTTTTCGACGGCACCGGATTCGCCAATCACCGTCAGCCCCGCGCGGTGCATCAGCGTATCGCCGTGCCTGTGACGAAGCTCAAAGTGTGCCGGCTGGGCATCACCATGGCGTCGGACGCGATCGAGATCCACGGCGGCAACGGCTATATCGAAACCTGGCCGGTAGCCCGGTTGCTTCGCGACGCGCAGGTCAACACTATCTGGGAAGGTCCTGACAATATCCTGTGTCTTGACGTACGCCGGGGTATCGAGCGCTCGCACGCTCATCAGCCTTTGCTGGAGCGCATGCACGACGCGGTTTCGGTGTCCGACGATGACGAGACGACACGCTTGGTACGCTGCCGTATCGACGATCTCGAAGCCGCGATCACGGCTTGGAGCAAGCTGGACGGTGCGGTTGCTGAGGCTCGGCTGTTTCCGCTGACGCGCTTCATCGGTGATGTGTACGCCGGGGCTTTGCTGACCGAGCAGGCCGCCTGGGAGCGGGCCACCCGCCGGACCGACCGCAAGGCCCTGGTGGCGCGGTTGTATGCCTCGCGTCACCTCGCTGACCAGGGACCCCTGCGCGGCATCGACGCGGAGAGTGACGAGGCGATCGAACGGTTTGACGAGTTGATCGACGGTGCGCTGGTAATCGACTGTTAACAGACTTCCCCAGCCCGGCTCGTCCCAGCGCGCGCGATCGGCATAACGCAACGTACGCTTTTCCGGGAGCTACGGGATCAGGCTAAGGAATTTGGTGTGACGAATCAGGTGGACGGACCGCGGTTTGCGCCGTCCTTTTCCGACGCGTACAAGCGGTTCGTGCTCGGGAAACCGATGATCAACGACGAGCTTGAGCACGAGAGATTATCGAATCCTGTTGCGCTCGGCGTGCTTTCACCGGACGCGATCTCGTCGACCGCCTACGGTTCGGAACAGATCATGATCGAGCTGCTGCCGGCCGCCGGGCTGGCCGCATTCGCTCTTTTACTTCCGATCACCGGTGTGATTTTGTTGATTCTGGTGCTGGTGGCGGCGTCCTATCGCCAAGTCGTGACGGTCTACACCCGCGCAGGTGGTTCCTACGTGGTGGCCCGGGAGAATTTCGGACCCCGGGTTGCTCAGATCGCCGCGGCATCGCTGTTGATCGACTATGTGGTGACCGTCGCGGTGCAGTGCGCGGCCGGAACAGTGGCGGTGGCCTCGGCGTTTCCCGCCCTGGGTCCCTACAGCCTGGAAATCACCGTGGCTGTCGTGCTGGTGATGTGTTTCGCGAACCTGCGTGGCCTGCGCGAAGCCGGAGTTCGTTTCGCGATGCCGACGTACTTCTTCGTCGGCATGGTCTCGATGACGATCATTGTCGGCATCATTCGTGAAATCACCGGCGGTTTAAAGACTTACGATCCGGAGCACATCGCCGGAGCAGTCCCGGTCGGCCACGGCAACGGCATCATCATGGGCGCCACGGTGCTGATCGTGTTGCGCGCGTTCGCCAACGGCGGCTCGTCGCTGACCGGAGTCGAGGCGATTTCCAACACGGTCAACGCTTTCCGTAAGCCCGAAGGCATCAACGCCCGTCGCGTGCTGACCGTCATGGCCGGAATCCTCGGATTCCTATTGGCCGGGGTGGCCTGGCTGGCGCATGTAACGCACGCCACCCCATATGTCGACGGGTATCCGTCAATGCTGTCCGAGATCGCCCGGGCGGTGTTCGGCAACGGAGCGATCGGTCAGGTCTTCTACTTCTTGGTGCAGGCGGCCACCGCGCTGATCCTGTACACCGGGGGCAATACCAGCTTCAACGGGTTTCCCGGCGTTGGCGAGTTTCGTTGCCGAGGACAGCTTTTTGCCGCGGCCGCTGATGAAGCGCGGTCACCGGCTGGTGTTCTCCAACGGCATCATCACGTTGACCGTGCTGGCGGTGGCACTGTTGATCGTCACCGGGGGATCGCTCAACGCGCTGGTGCCGTTCTACGCGATCGGGGTGTTCACCGGTTTCTCGATGGCCGGCTACGGGATGACCAAACACTGGCTGACCCATCGTGGGCCCGGCTGGCGATCCAAGCTGGTGATCAACCTGTCGGCGGGCATCTTGTCGACGGTCGTGGTGGGCATCTTCGCGATCGCGAAGTTCACCGAGGGCGCCTGGCTGGTAGTGGTGGTCTTCCCGATTCTGGTGTTGGCTCTGATGCGGCTGAATCGGCAGTACCGCGCCGAGGCTTCCGTACTGGAGATGTCACGCACCGAGCCTCCGGAGTTGGCCAAGCATGACCGGCATCGGATACTCGTCTTTGTGGACAGCGTCGACCTCGCCGAGGTCGAGGCGATGCGCTACGCGCACGGGCTGCAGGCCGACGAGCTGGCCACGGTGCACTTCGTGTTAGACCCGGCTCATGCCGCGCGGTTGCAGCGGCGCTGGCAGCGCTTCGGCCACCACACCGAGTTGCGGCTGGTTGAGTGCGTGGATCGCAACTTGCTCCGGGCCGCGCAAGAGCTGGTTTGCCAGGTCATGCGGGACCATCCGGATACCAAGGTAACGGTGCTGTTGCCGCGTCGAACGTATTCGGCGTTACTGGGTCGGCTGCTGCATGACCGCACCGCCGACAAGATCGCCGCGGTGGTCAGCCGGATCCCGGGTGCGAGCGCGCAGATCGTGGCCTACGACATAGCGTCTCGAATCAGAATCACCGAGGCCACCCGGGGAGAACCACCTCCGGCTCGGCCGAGCGTTGCGGATAACCCGATAGACGTGCCCGAATCACACCGGGCCTACGCGAAATAATCCGCGCCGCAAAGGTCGTCGAGTAACCCGAAGAAAGTGATACGTCGTGACAACAATCGGAGCGTAGTTCGAGCATCCCGCCGACTTTCGTCGACGGCTGGAAGCGCATCGTTCTCGGCAAGCCGCTTACCAGTGAGCAGCTGGAATCGGAGAGATTGTCGAATCCTGTTGCACTTGGCGCGCTTTCACCTGACGCGATCTCCTCGACGGCCTATGGCCCAGAGCAGGTCATGATCGAACTGCTGCCGCGCGCCGGGATGGCCGCGTTCGTGTTGTTGCTTCCGATCATCGGCGTCATCTTGTTCATCTTGTTGTTGGTGTCCGCGTCGTATCGCGGGGTTGTCATGACCTACGCCCGGGCCGGCGGCTCGTACATGGTGGCGCGGGATAACTTCGGGCCTCGGTGGGCGCAGATCGCTGCCGCGGCGCTATTGATCGACTACGTGGTCACCGCCGCCGTGCAACCCGCGGCCGGGACGGTGGCGCTGTGCTCGGCGATACCCGCGCTGCATCCCTACCACTTGGAAATGACGATCGGTGTGCTGCTCCTGATCTGCACTGCCAACCTGCGCGGACAGCGGCAGTCGGGCCGAACCTTTGCGATCACGACGTACTCCTTTGTCGCCATGATCACGCTGACGATCGTGACCGGCCTGATTCGTGAAATCTTCTGGGGTTTACCGAGATACAACCCGGAGCACATTGTTGGAGCGGTGCCAATCCATCAGGGCGGCGGCCTGGTGATGGGTGCCACGGTGCTGGTGGTGTTGCGCGCGTTCGCCAACGGCGGCACGTCGCTGACCGGGGTCGAGGCGATTTCCAACACCGTCAACGTCTTTCGTGCGCCGCAAGGCTACAACGCCCGTCGGGTGCTGACCGTGATGGCCGTTATTCTCGGGTTTTTGTTGGCCGGGGTGTCCTGGCTGGCCGTCGTCACCCACGCCACCCCGTATCGTGGCTGAATACCCGTCGATGCTGTCGGAGATCACCCGCGCGGTTTTCGGCCAGGGGCTGATCGGCAATGTCCTGTATTTTCTGGTCCAGGCGTCGAGCGCGGCGATCCTGTTCACCGGTGCCAACACCGGCTTCAACGGGTTTCCCGCGTTGGCGAGTTTTGTTGCCGAGGACCGTTTTCTGCCGCGGCCGCTGACCAAACGCGGTCATCGTTTGGTGTTCTCCAACGGCATCATCACGCTGACCGTGCTGGCGGTGGCGCTGCTGCTGGTGACCCGCGCCTCGGTCAACGCGTTGGTGCCGTTCTTCGCGATCGGGGTGTTCACCGCGTTCGCGATGGCCGGCTTCGGCATGAGTCGACACCATTACACCCACCGCGAGCACGCCTGGCGTCGCAAGATGCTGGTCAATCTGTCCGCCGGGATCATGTCGGCGATCGTCGTGGGGATCTTTGTGGTGGCCAAATTCACCGAAGGGGCCTGGCTCGTCGTCGTCGTCTTCCCCATCCTGGTGTACGGCTTGATACGGCTCAACCAGCAGTACAGCGCCGAGGCTTCGGTGCTGGAGATGTCACGCACCGAGCGTCCCGAGTTGGCCAAGTACGCCCGACTACGGGTGTTCGTTTTCGTGGATTCGGTCGACCTCGCCGAGGTCGAGGCGCTGCGCTACGGCAAGGGCCTGCACGCCGACGAGCTGACCGCGGTGCACTTCGTGGTAGACGCCGATCATGCCGCTCAGTTGCAGGTCCGCTGGCAGCACTTCGAGCACGACACCCGGCTGCGGGTGATCGACTGCCCCGATCGCCATTTGAGCCGGGCCGCACAAGAGCTGGTCCTGCAGGTGAAGAGGGAACATCCCGACTCCAAGGTGACGGTGCTATTGCCGCGTCGAACATATTCGGCGCTGCTGGGCCGGTTGCTGCATGACCGCACCGCCGACAAAATGGCCCGCGCTGTCAGCCGAATCCAGGGTGCGACGGCGATCATCGTGCCCTACGACGTCGAGTCCCGGATCGCCCGGGTGGACCCCGACGCTTTAGCCGAGCGGGTAAGGCGAGAAACCGCTGACGCGACAGGGATGTTGCCCGCCGAAGCCGACTAGCACGCAGGCCGGTTATCCACGACCCTAGATTCGGAGATCACCGAACGACAGCTGCCAAATGCAGCTTAGACTTCTCGGGGGACGCCGAACCTCTGATAGGGAATGTGGTCGTGACAGCATCAGCTGAGCAAGACGTACCGCTATCTTTTTCAGACCTGTGCAAGCGAATCTTTCTCGGTAAGCCGTTGATCACCGAGGAGTTGTCCTCCGAAAGATTATCGAATCCCGTTGCGCTGGGCGCACTTTCGCCCGATGCGATCTCATCGACCGCCTACGGGCCCGAGCAGATCCTGACCGAGTTGCTACCGCAGGCCGGGCTGGCCGCGTTCATCTTATTGCTTCCCATCATGGGTGTCATCCTGGTGATCCTGGCGCTGGTGGCCGCGTCGTACCGGCAGGTCGTGATGGCCTATGCCAAAGCCGGCGGCTCCTACATCGTGGCGCGGGAGAACTTCGGGCCGCGGATAGCGCAAGTCGCCGCGGCGGCGCTGTTGATCGATTACGTCGTGACAGTGGCGGTGCAGTCGGCGGCGGGCACGGTGGCGGTGGCCTCGGCACTACCCGCCCTGGGGCCCTACAGCCTGGCGATCACGGTCGCCGTCGTGCTCCTCATCTGCTATTTGAACCTGCGCGGACTGCGCGAAGCCGGCCTGCCCTTCGCGATTGCCACCTACTCCTTTGTGGTGATGGTCGGCCTGATGATCGTCACCGGTGTCATCCGCCACATCTTCTGGGGCCTACCGCAATACGATCCCGGCCACGTTGCCGGAGCCGTGCCGGTCCATCACGGCAACGGTCTGGTGATGGGCGCGACGATTCTGGTGATACTGCGGGCATTCGCCAACGGTGGCTCGTCGCTGACCGGGGTGGAGGCCATCTCCAACACCGTCAACGTCTTTCGCAAGCCGCAGAGTGTCAAC
The DNA here is from genome assembly GCA_963720085.1 of uncultured Actinomycetota bacterium. Lineage (GTDB taxonomy): Bacteria > Actinomycetota > Actinomycetes > Mycobacteriales > Mycobacteriaceae > Mycobacterium. The sequence goes on along the minus strand of CAVRER010000039.1, from coordinate 31,227 downwards.
GCGCGGCGGGTCCTCACCGCAATGGCCTGCATCCTGGGCTTCCTGTTGGCCGGGGTCGGCTACCTCACCTACGCCACACACGCCGCACCTTATCTCGACGAATACCCCTCGGTGCTCTCGCAGGTGGCCCGCGCCGTCTTCGGCAACGGGGTGATCGGCAACGGTATGTACATTCTTGTCCAAGTATCGACCGCGGCGATCTTGTACACCGGCGCCAATACCAGTTTCAACGGATTTCCGGCGCTGGCCAGTTTCGTTGCAGAAGACCGCTTCCTGCCCCGTCAACTCATGACACGCGGTTACCGCCTGGTGTTCTCCAACGGCATCATCACGCTCACGGCGCTGTCGGTGGCCTTGCTGGTGGTCACCGGGGGATCGGTCAACGCGCTGGTGCCGTTCTACGCGATCGGGGTGTTCACCGGCTTCTCGATGGCCGGTTACGGAATGACCAAACACCATCTCACGCACCGCGAACCGGGCTGGCGACGCAGGTTGATGATCAACCTCTCGGCGGCGATCCTGTCGACGGTCGTGGTCGGTATTTTCGCGGTGGCCAAGTTCACCGAAGGGGCTTGGCTGGTCGTCGTCGTCTTCCCGCTGCTGGTAATCGCGCTGATACGGCTCAACCGCGAGTACCGGGCTGAGGCCGCGATCCTCGAGGCCTTCCGCACCGACCGCCCGGAGTTGGTGAAATATGCCCGCCATCGCGTGTTTGTCTTGGTCAACTCGCTTGACCTCGCGGTGCTGGAGGCGCTGCGCTATGGCAAAGGTCTGCGCGCCGACGATTTGATCGCGGTGCATTTCATGGTCGACGCGGCCCATGCCGCGCAACTGCGAAACCGCTGGGATAGCTTCGATCTCGACACGCGGCTTCGGGTGGTGGACTGCCCGGACCGACAGATCATCCGGGCCCTCCACGCGCTGGTCGTGAAGGCGCAAAACGAACATCCGCACACCAATGTGACGTTGTTACTGCCGCGAAGAATCTATGCGCCAGTGCTGGGACGGCTTCTTCATGATCGGACCGCGGACAAGATCTCCCGTGCTGTCAGCCGGATTCCGGACGCCGCCGCCACGATCGTGCCTTACGACGTGCAGTCCCGGATTCGTGAAGCGTTCCCGGACATTGTGGAAATGCGTATCGCGCGCCAGGTCGAGAAGGTCGAGACCCGGGTTTTGCGAAGCGAAAACCAGACTGTGGAAGATTACGAACACCCGGAACGGCCGGCGGCGGTGATCCCGGTGAACAGCGTGATCCCGGGGCGCCGTGCGACCGTCGAAGGCCGAGTCAGCCAAGTCGAGGACATCACCAAAAATCAAAAGACGTTTCGCTGGATCCTGGTCGGGGACGAGAGCGGGGAGATCCGCGTCACGTTCCGGCCCGGGCAGGGCGACGACATCCAACCGGGCCAAGTGCTGCGGGTCACTGGGAAAGCAAACCAGAGCGGCAACCGCGAGATATCAATGCTCGACCCGACATACAAGGTCATCGAGGTCCCGGAGGAGTCGTAGCGCTACAACGTCGTGTCCGAGGCTCGCGCGATAGTCCGACGGCTGATTTTCTGCTATCCGGCGACGTAGGGTGCAACCCGTGCGTATCCATCCCGAGGTTTCGGCCGCGCTGGCCGCGGGACGCCCCGTCGTCGCGCTGGAGAGCACGATCATCAGCCACGGCCTGCCGCGTCCGGACAACCTGCGCATCGCGCGCGAGATCGAGGAGGCGGTGCGCTCTGGCGGGGCGGTGCCGGCCACGATTGCGATCGTCGGCGGCGAGCCGTACATCGGTCTGGATGATGCGGCGTTGCGTCGCATCGCGCAGGGCGACTCGGTGGTCAAGGTCAGCGTGCGTGACGTCGCGGTGCTGGCGGCCCGGGGTGGCGACGGCGCGACGACGGTCGCCTCGACCGCGCACCTGGCGGCCGCGGCGGGCATCACGGTGTTCGCCACCGGCGGGCTGGGCGGCGTGCACCGGGGTGCGCGCGACAGCTGGGACGAGTCCGCGGATCTCACGACGCTCTCCCGCACCGGCGTGCTCGTCGTCTGCGCGGGCGTGAAGTCGATTCTGGACGTGGCGGCCACCCTAGAGCGGCTGGAGACCCTGAATGTCGGGGTGATCGGCTACCGCACAGACCGGTTTCCCGGCTTCTACCTCGCCGATTCCGGCCACCCGGTGGGTTGGCGGGTGGAGACGCCGGCCCAGGTCGCCGATGTGCTGCGGGCCAGACGCCGACTGGGCCTCGACGGGTACGGGCTGGTGCTGGCCAACCCCATCGCGCCGGGCGACGAGATGGACCGCGCGCTACACGACCGGGTGCTTGCCGCCGGCCTGGCCGCCGCCGAAGCAAAGGGCGTGCGTGGCAAGGACGTGACGCCGTTCCTGCTCGACTTCTTCCACCGCGAGACGCGCGGCGCGTCGCTTGCCGCCAACGTCGCCCTGGTGCTGTCCAACGCGCGGTTGGCAGCAGAGGTGGCCGCGGCCTACGGGGTGAGGATGTAGTCGTCGTCGTGCGGCTGGGCCAGCATGCGGGTTAGCCGCTTGCGGTCGAATGGCCACAGATCGATGTGGTTGTCGTCGGCGAAGTACCACGAGTTGCAACCGGTGTTCCAGACGGTCGGGCCCATCGCCTCGGCGATGTCGTCGGCGAACCGGCTGGTGGCCTCCTCGGTAACTTCGACGCTGGTGATCTCGCCGTCGCGGAATCGCCGCAGCCATGTGGTGATGTAGCGGGCGGTCAGTTCGGCGACGTGTTGCAGTGACATCGATCCGCTGGGCGAGTTGGGTCCGAGGACGGTGAACAGGTTGGGGAATCCGGGGATAGCGGTCATTGCCCAGGCGCGCGGACCTTTCGCCCAGGCGTCATCGATGGACAGTCCGTCCCGGCCGCGCAGCGTCATCGGGCGCATGTAGTTGTGGGCCTGGAAGCCGGTGGCGAGCACGATCGCGTCTAAATCGTGGTGGACACCGTCGGTTGTGCGCAGGCCGGTTTCGCTGACCTCGGCGATCGGCTCGCTGACGAAACTGGCGTTGGGCTTGGAAATTCGCCGGTAGTAGTCGCCGGAAAGCACCTGCCGTTTGCAGAAGGGCTGGTAGTCGGGAGTCAGGCGGGCACGAAGATCCTTGTCCCGCACCAGCATACGTAAACATATCCACCCATAACGCTGGGCCAGCCGTCGTCGCCAGGTCGGCCGGATGACCAGGTCAACCAAGTAGTCGGAACCAACGAGCTGCGATACCCGCACTGCCGTGTCCTGTTTCGGCAGCGACCGGAGTATCCGGCCGACGACGCGTGGCTGCCTCAGCCCCATCGGCATCCACATCACCCATTGCGGCGTGCGGGCGAAGTGGGTGATATGGGCAGCGTCGGGCTGCAGCGCGGAAAAGACTTGTACCCCAGTCGATCCGGTGCCGATCACCGCAATGCGTTTGCCATGTCTATCGATGTCAGTCCAGCGCGCGGTGTGCACCACTGGCCCGCTGAACGTGTCGAGGCCGGGAATGTCCGGGATGAACGGGTGGTGCAGCACGCCGGTGGCGGCGACGACGAAGTCAGCGTCGATCTCGTCTCCGGCGGCGGTGGAGACTCGCCATCGGTTCTCGGCGAACTCCGCCGAGGTGACTTCGCAGCCCAGCCTCAGATGCGATTCAAGTTGCAGAGCTTTGATGAGGTCGTGGTGATATTGCTGGATCTCTTTACCAGTGGCCCACACGTGCTTCCAGTCGGGCTTGGGCGCGAACGCGTATTGGTAGCCGTACGATGGCACGTCGCATCGCAGGCCGGGGTAGCGGTTCCAATGCCAAACACCACCAACGTCGGAACCCTTTTCCAGAATGGTGAAGTTGGTGAAGCCCGCTTGCCGGAAGACATGGGCCGCCGCAATCCCCGCCATGCCGGCGCCGACGATCACGATCCGAGGATCTCGGCGGCCGGACTTGGCGGTGGGCTGGCTGAAAGACGTTGTCATCCTGTTCCTTTCGTGACGACCGGCAGTGATCGGAGTCCGCGCAGTACCGGACTGGCAATCCGGGTCGGTGCTCCGGCGCGGACAAGATGCGGTAGCCGACGCGCAAGCATCTCGATCGCGGCGCGAGCTTCGATACGGGCGAGAGCATTGCCGAGGCAGAAGTGGATTCCGGAGCCGAACGCGATGTGCTCGTTAAATTTTCGGTCGAGGCGAAACTCGTCCGGAGCGTCCCAGCCGTGCGGATCGCGGTTCGCGGAGCCGATCAGCGGCAGCACCCGAGCGCCTGCCGGAATGGTTGTATCACCAATTGTGATGTCAGCACTGGCGATTCGGAGCAGGCCTTGGCCGGGTCCGTCGAAGCGGAGCGCTTCCTCCACTGCTGCCGCCGCCATCGTCGGATCGGCTGTGATCTGCCGCCATAGATCGGGGCGGTCCAGCAACGCCAGCATTGCGTTAGAGACCAGGTTCGTGGTCGTTTCATTGCCGGCGACCAGCAGCAGAACACAGAATTCGATCAGTTCGACGAGACTCAGGGCATCGGTGTCACGATCGCCGGCTATCAGCAGGCTGACGAGGTCGTCGCCGGGGTTGCGCCGGCGTGCATGGACCGTTCGCGCGAAGAACCATGAGATCTCCACTGCACTGGTCAGCATCTTGATGTTGCCGCCGCCGGTGAGAAGCCCATTGACCAGGTTATCCGACCAGCGCTTGAAGTCGTTGTGACGCTTGGCCGGGATACCCATCATCTCTGCGATGACGATTGTCGGCAGCGGGGATGCCAGGTCGGCGACCAGATCGATCGGTTCGTTGTTGGGTTTCGCCGCGATGTCGTCGACGAGGCGCTCGGCGATTTCCCGGATCCGTGGCTCCCAAGCGTTGATCCGCCGCGGCGTGAACGCCCGACTCACCTTGCGGCGCAACTGCGTGTGATCGGGCGGATCGCTGGTCAGCACGGTGCGAACCGGCAAAAAGCGGAAGAGGATGCCGGCGAGTCGACGCGGAATCTTCATTGTGGGGTTAAACGGGTTGTCGTCAAAGCGCCCGGATTTGCCCAGGTCGGAGGAGAACAACGTCGCATCCCGCACCGCGACCGCGACGTCATCACGGCGACTCAGGATCCACAGGTCCGGATCCGTGCAGTGATACACCGGAGCCTCGTCGCGCAACCACGCATAGTGCGGGTACGGGTCGGCGATGACGGTCGGGTCGTTCAAATCGAAGCGCGTTCTGCTCATTCCCCTGCCCCTATTGCCGTCATCAGGGTGTGAACCCATTGCTGAACGAATCGCTCCTCATCGATTCCGAACGGGCGGTCATCGTGGATATGTGTGACGATCCAGTAGTTCTCCATTGCACCGAGCCAGATCGCCGTGATCGCTTCGAAATCGCGATCGGATGAAGAAGCTCCTTGTGGCGCTTTGTCTTCGAGCCACTTAGCAAGGAATTGGTGTGACCTGGCAAACAAGCGATCCCGGGCGGCAGCCATCACCTCCGGGAACCGATCGCCTTCCTTGGCCATCACCCGAATCAGGTCGCGCCAACTGGTCATCAACACTAGTGAGCCCCGGGCAACCAGGGTCAGCTCCGCCTCGAGATTGCCGAGCGAGAGCATCGGCGCGAGGCCGATACTCGCGTCGGCGGTCTGGATTGCCCGTTCGACAGCGGCGGCCATCACTTGTTCTTTCGACCCGAAGTGGGTGTACAGCGCTCCCGAGTGTGGAGACAGGCCGGCTGCCTTCTCGATCGACGCGATTGACGTGCCGGCATAGCCGTGTTCGGCGAACAGCCGCAGCGCCTCGTTGAGAATCCGATCGCGGGTGCTATCGGCCATCGGCGTCGTCCAATCAAGCGCTTGGGTTTTCCAACCATATACTTGCCGCGCTGGTCGGACAAGGGGTCATCGGCCTGCACCTACGGTCCTTCGTCGTCTTCGTCGTTGCGGGGCAGTTTTTCGGGGTGGTGGTGGGTGTTGGTGCGGGGTTGTCCGTGGTCGAGGTGGGGTGGTGGGATCCATCCGGTGTCGCCGTGGTGGTTTTTGCGGGTGGTCCAGCCTTGTTCGGCCAGTGGGTGGTGGCCGCCGCACGGACGGGGCATCGTGGCCGGACCCACACCCAAAGCCAGTTGCGGTATCGTCCCGCTCAGGTGGGATCCAAAGGTATTGGCGTACATCAAGATAACGCGACCCCAGTTGTTTACCCGGTGAGGGTTCCGTCGCGTACCACCAAAGCCGTCATGCTTGACACGTCAAGGAGCGGCAATTGAGCACCTCTTCCGATGCCCACGAAGACAGAAAAGCCATACTAGAGGCCATTGCAGCGGCAGCGGTGGCCTGGAGGAAATCGCACTCGATTCTCGAAAAGGCTTCTGGCTCAGCGGCAAACCACTTCCACGCGGCGTTTGATGGTATCAATAACGGAACACGTCACTTGCTGAATGACGCGATCGCGCTCGGGATTGGCGAGGCCGAGTTGCCTCGACGTCACCAAATTCTCGACTCAGGAAATGAACTGGATTCTGAACAGCGGGTGACGAACGCTTGTACAAGATGACCTGACCCTCGTTCTGCCCCCCGCTGATCCGATGGCGGCTTAGGGTCCTTGCCATGGGAAGGTTGACCGCATTGCTCATGGTGCCAGTCGCAGTGTTCCTCGCATCGTGCGACTTGTTTCAAACCACCTCCGCACCGGCTGGGATGGGGCAAGAAGTCCTTGACGGAAAGTTCGCGTTCATCGTCACCAAAGTCGACACCTCCCGCACGTTCGGCCACACACGTGCCCAAGGTGTCTATGTGATCGTGTCAATGGCAGTCAGGAACGTCGGCACAGAGGCGCAGTTTTTCGAGATGGCCGCTCAGACGCTGAAGGACAGGACTGGGCGTTCGTATTCGGCAAGCTTCATGGACCCGTCGCATTTGGGAGAAGTCAATAACATCGACCCAGGTCTTCAGGTGAGCGTCAAGGAGGTCTTCGACGTGCCGCCCGGTGTGCGCCCGACCCAGATCGTGCTGCACGATTCGGCGTCCTCACACGGAGTGCCGGTCAATTTGACGCAGCCGTCGGCCCCCGCCCCGACCTCCCCAGCGACGTAACGCGCCGGGGCTGCAAACGAGGCTGACGGGCGGCACTTGGCGACGCTGCCTGTGTGCGCCTACGGGGCGCTCAGGGCCGGGGAATCGGGCCTTGAACGAGAACCCCAACGCACGCTCGAAGTCAGCCTCAGCGCGTCGAAAACCTCGACGATCTCCTCACGGCTACTCGAACGCATGTTCGAATTGTAACCAACCGGTCCGACAAATCGCCGCGACTATCCACAGGCAAAACTACAGTGACACAAGTGATTTAAGTGATTCGCCGCTCACCGGCGTCACCCCGCTCACCGGCAGCTAGGCGCAGTGGATGGTTAAGTGACAGTCGTGAAGAAACTGGCAGCTGTGCTCGGTTCGCTGGCCGGACTCGCGGTCACCGCCAATGGCTACCAACCGCTCAGCAAGCGTGGTTATCCCTCGCTGTACGCGTTCAGCTTCGGAGTGTTCGCATCGGAGCTGCCATTGCAGATGATTGCCGGCCAGTTTGCGCTGCTGGCCGCGGTAACCCGCAGGCTCTCGCCACGGCTGCGCCGGTTCAGCTGGCTGGTGTCGGCGCTGTCATGGTTGGGGCTGCTGGGCCTCAACCGCCTCGGCCGGCAGGCCAACCTGCCGCTCACCGCCGCGCTCGACGCCGGGTTGGGCACCGATCGTCGCACCGAGTCGGGCGATCTATGGAAGCGGCCGGCGGGTGCGGGCACGGCCAAGACGCCCGGGCGTGATCCGCATGGTGCGGATCTACGGTGACTACGCGCACGACACCGATATCAGTTACGGCGATCATGGCTCCCGCAACTACCTCGACATCTGGCGACGGCCGGACCTCGACCGCGGCGGACGGGCGCCGGTGCTTGTTGCAGGTTCCCGGCGGCGCCTGGATGGTGGGAAGCAAACGCCAACAGGCCTATCCGTTGATGAGCCACCTCGCCGAGCTCGGCTGGGTGTGTGTCGCGATCAACTACCGGCTCAGCCCGCGCTCCACCTGGCCCGACCAGATCGTCGACGTCAAGCGCGCGCTGGCGTGGACGAAGGAGCACATCGACGAATACGGTGGCGACCCGGACTGGATCGCGATCACCGGCGGCTCGGCCGGCGGGCACCTGTCGGCGTTGGCCGCCCTCACCGCGAACGATCCCCAGTTTCAGCCGGACTTCGAGGACGCCGACACCAGCGTGCGGGCGGCCGTCCCGTTCTACGGCGTCTACGACTTCACCCGGACCGACGATGCGATCCACCCGCTGATGGTGCCGACGCTGGCGAAGTACGTGTTCAAACTGAGGCGAGCCGAAATCGCAGAGCCTTTCCGCACCGCCTCACCGATCACGCATGTCTCGGCCGATGCGCCACCGTTTTTCGTGCTGCACGGCCGCAACGACTCGTTGATCCCGGTCGAACAGGCCCGCGCCTTCACCGCACGGCTGCGCGAAGCCAGCCGCCAGCCGGTTGTCTACGCCGAACTGCCGTTCGCGCAGCACGCCTTTGACATCTTCGGGTCGGCGCGGGCCGCCCATGCGGCGGTGGCCGTCGAGCAGTTCCTGGCCGAGATCTACGAACGCACGGCCGCGACCTCTAGCCAGATCGCTCGGTAGCCCGTAGCCCCAGCGAAAGAAGCAGCCGCACATCGGGATCGGCCAACGACGTCGACAGCAGCTTCTCTATCCGGCGGGCCCGGTAGCGCACGGTATTGGGATGGACGTGCAGCTGCTGCGCCGCGGCGGCGACGTCACCGAAACTGTCCAGATAGGCCCGCAGTGTCTGGACCAACGCCGGGTCGCGGGCTTGCTAGCTCGCGCACCCGGGGATCGACGAGCCGCTCGTCGGCGGCGACCATCGTGACGATCTCGTCGAGCAGCACGGTGCTGCGCGCTTCGGCCAGCGATGTCACCGAGCCGAACGAATCCGGATGGCGCTCAGCGCTATCCAGCACCCGGTCCACCTCCGCGCGCACCGCGGCCAGGCCGGCCAGTCCGGTGACCGGCGCGGCGACCACCGCCCGCAACTGCAATCCCAGTTCGCTGCGCAACGCGCTGATAGTGCCGCGAATCCAGGAGGTAAGCGACGACCGCTTCGCGGTATGCGGAAGCAGCACATATACCCGCGAACCGCGCGATCGCGACCTGAGCATCGAGCCCGAAAAGCATTGGCGCTCAATGCCAGCACGTCGGCTAGCCTGGCGTGACGGTCTGGGGCTGTGGAAACCGATCAGGGCGGCGTTGCCGTCGGACACGATTCCAAGCTCGCGCGCGATGGTGTCGACATCGACCGATCCGCTGTCAGACAAGCCCAGCAGCTCCTGGGCCCGGAGCGTGTGCGTCGACGGCCTGGCGGCCAGCCGCGACATGATGCGGGCGGCCAGCACCGCGGCCCCGCGCAGCACCTCCTCGGCGTCGTCCGCCAGCGGCCGAGAGCCTTGCTGCACCCAGATGGTGCCGGCGAAGACCGGCGCTCGGCGCGCGTCGAGGGCCGGCTGGCGAATACCAACCGCCAACCGGGGCCGCAGGCCCAACTCCGGGCGCTCGGCGACCCGGACCACGTCGCCGCCGGCCCGCAGCGCATCGAAGATGCCCCATTGGCCGATCCACTTCAGATGCTCGGGCGGTCCGGCACGACCCAAGATCGATAGTCGCCGCAATTCGTCGGCTTCGTCGTTGGATGCCGAATAGGCCAACACGTGCGACTGCTCGTCCTCGATGCTGACCATGCCGTGAATACGGTCGGCCAGCGACTGGGCCAGGCCGAACAAGTCGGTGCCCGAGTCGTAGCGCGGATCGGTCGGATCCCCCAAAGGGCAGGTGGTGCTCGAGGACGTGATTCACCAGGCGGTACAGCCGCTCCCAGCGTGCCTGCGGTTCCACCGCCACCACCGCCGTCCCCGCTGCGACAGCCCGGGCCACCAGGGCATCGGAGGGTTTCTTGGCGAAGACGGCCACCGGCGCGCGATCGGCCGGGCCGGTGACATGCCAATCCAGCCAGCGCTGTGCCTCGTCGTCGGCGACGCCGAGCAGAAAGAACACGTCAGCCGAGTCCGCGCCGCGTCCCAGACCCAACCGCACATCGTCGGAGTCGATCAACGCCGCCGACGCGACCGGCAGATCCAGCCCGCGAGGCGCCTCGACCAAGCTCACCACGGTGGTATCCAGGGCCAACAGCAGCTGACCCAGTCCGACACCCGTCATTCGCATATTGTCCGATCCTACTGCAAGCGCGGCCTTGTTTTGTCCGATCAGCCAAGACTGCGGCACTTTGCCACTGAGACCCTGAAGACATGGACGCCATCACCGATGTTCCGCTGCCCGCCAACGAGCCGATCCACGACTACGCGCCGAACTCGCCCGAACGCACTCGGCTGCAGAGCGCGCTGACTGCGCTGGCCGATGAGCCGATCGACCTGCCGCACGTCATCGGCGGCACCCATCGCATGGGTGGCGGTGAGCGGATCGACGTCGTGCAGCCGCACCGGCATGCGGCGACGCTGGGCACGCTGACCAACGCCGACCACGCCGATGCCACCGCTGCCGTCGACGCCGCGATGGCCGCCCGGGCACACTGGGCGGCGACCCCGTTCGACGAACGTGCCGCGATCTTTCTGCGCGCCGCCGATCTGCTCGCCGGGCCGTGGCGGGAGACGATCGCGGCCGCGACCATGCTGGGTCAATCCAAAACCGCATACCAGGCCGAGATCGACGCTCCCTGCGAGCTGGTCGATTTCTGGCGGTTCAATGTCGCGTTCGCGCGCCAGATCCTGGCGCAGCAGCCGCTGAGCGTACGCGGCGAATGGAACCGCACCGACTACCGCCCGCTGGACGGATTCGTCTACGCGATAACGCCGTTCAACTTCTCTGCGATCGCCGGGAATCTGCCCACCGCGCCGGCGTTGATGGGCAACACGGTGGTGTGGAAGCCGTCGGTCACGCAGACATTCGCCGCATACCTGACCATGCAACTGCTGGAGGCGGCCGGGTTGCCGCCGGGTGTGATCAACCTAGTCGCCGGCGACGGCTACGCGGTTTCCGATGTGGCGCTGGCGGATCCGCGGCTGGCCGGCATCCACTTCACCGGATCGACGGCGACCTTCCAGCGGCTGTGGCGCGAGGTCGGCGCCAACATCGAGCGCTACCACAGCTACCCGCGTCTGGTCGGTGAGACCGGCGGCAAAGACTTCGTGCTCGCGCACACTTCGGCGCAACCGGATGTGCTGCGCACCGCGCTGATCCGCGGCGCGTTCGACTACCAGGGCCAGAAGTGCTCGGCGGCGTCGCGGGCGTTCATCGCCCACTCGGTCTGGCAGCAGATGGGCGACGACTTCCTGGCCGCCGCCGCCGAGCTGCCGTTCGGTGACATCACCGACTTCTCCAACTTCGGCGGCGCGCTGATCGACGAGCGTGCCTTCGTCAAAAACGTCGACGCGATCGAACGCGCGAAAGGCGCAGCCGGTGTCACGATCGCGGTCGGCGGCGAATACGACGACAGCGAAGGCTATTTCGTGCGCCCGACGGTGCTGCTGTCCGACGACCCGACCGACGAGGCCTTCGCCACCGAGTACTTCGGTCCGCTGCTGTCGGTGTACGTCTATCCCGACGACCAGTACGAGCGGATCCTCGACGTCATCGACACCGGTTCACGTTATGCGTTGACCGGCGCGGTGATCGCCGACGATCGCGACGCGGTGCTGGCCGCGCAGAATCGGCTGCGGTTCGCGGCCGGCAACTTCTACGTCAACGACAAGCCGACCGGAGCGGTGGTGGGCCGCCAGCCGTTCGGTGGTTCCCGCGGATCGGGGACCAACGACAAGGCCGGTTCTGCACTGAATCTGTTGCGCTGGACGTCGGCGCGCTCGATCAAGGAGACCTTCGTCCCGGCCACCGATCACAACTATCCGCACATGGCGGGACAGTGATGTCGGGCCTGTTCGCCAAAACGCTGCGCCCGGCGATCCTCGCCGCCAGCCGCTCGGACGGGTTACGGCGCACCGCTGAACGGTTGCCGGTCACCCGCAAGGTGGTGCACCGGTTCGTGCCGGGCGCGACGCTCGATCGGGTGTTAGACAGCGTTGCGGCACTGCGGGATTCGGGTCGGCTGGTCAGCATCGACTACCTGGGCGAGGATGTCACCGACATCGACGGCGCGAATGCCACCATGCGCGCCTACCTCCAGCTTCTCGCCGCACTGGGCCGGCGGCCGGATGCCAGTCATGATGGCGTGCGCCCGCTGGAGGTATCGTGCAAGCTTTCGGCGTTGGGGCAGGCGCTAGACCGCGACGGCGAGAAGATCGCTTTTGCGAACGCGCACACCATCTGCGAGCGGGCCGAGCAGATCGGCGCGTGGGTGACCGTGGACGCCGAAGACCACACCACCACGGACTCGACGCTGTCGATCGCCGCCGATCTGCAGACTGATTTCCCTTGGCTGGGCGTGGTTTTGCAGGCCTACCTGCGGCGCGCACACGGCGACTGCGCACAACTGGCTGCATCCGGGGTCAGGGTACGGCTGTGCAAAGGTGCCTACGACGAACCGGCGTCGGTGGCCTACCGGGACGCCGCGGCGGTCACCGACTCGTACCTGCGCTGCCTTCGGGTGCTGATGGCGGGCTCGGGATATCCGATGGTGGCCTCTCATGACCCCGCGATCATCGACGCGGTGCCCGCATTGGCGAGCGAATCCGGCCGTGGCGCCGGCAATTTCGAATACCAGATGCTGTACGGCATCCGTGATGGCGAGCAGTTGCGCCTGGCGTCCGCCGGCAATCGGGTTCGGGTGTATGTGCCGTTCGGCACCCAGTGGTACGGATACTTCATGCGTCGACTGGCCGAGCGACCGGCCAACCTGACGTTTTTCATGCGGGCGCTGGCGGAGCGCGGTCACTGAGCGCGTGGCCTATCGCCACCAACCACAACAGGCAGACCCCGCGGGTTTTAGGACGTTGTCAGGACGCTTTGGCGTACCTGCGAACTAAGTCGTCCTCCCCGAACGTTCCCGTTTGCTGCATCCCCTCGGCGTCGCGGCCGAAAAAGGTCCACCGCCGTGGACTTGTCTGCGGCCCGCTGATTAGCTTGACCGCGTAGCGCACGTTGGTCGGGCGCATCGTGCCGATGACGTCACCGACCCGGATTTGTGACGGATGAATCTCGGGTGCATCCCCCCAGTTCTGTATGGCCACCCCACCCGTCCTCACCTCAGTTGCCGTCAATGCTACCCCGACCCGCCGCCCTGGGAGCGGCAGTTGCGGCATTGGGCCGTCGGCAACGACGTCGCCGTACGTCCACGCCATGTGGTGGTACTGGCCTCGGGTGCGATCCCCAAGACACCGTCGGGAAAGCTGCGCCGCGCTTACGCGCTAGCAAAGATCCCGCTAATACCGTTCTGGAGTCTGGCGGGTTCTCCCGTGAAAGCGCTTTGTCTCCTGTCGGAGTGAATAGTATTGGGCTGTGAACGAGGATGCTTTCCCAGATGTGCGGTGGGGTCATGAACCACCGTCGGCACTCAAGAGACCGATAATCGCCCTAATTAGCACGAAGTTCGGTGCTTGGTGTATCCGCAAACTCGCCCCGGTGGACCGCCAACTTCTTCGCCGAAGCAGCGGTCGTTTCACGATTTTCGGCCCGGTCGGAGTGCCGCTGCTGCTGCTGACCACCACCGGCAGAAAGTCGGGTGAGCGACGGGAGATACCACTGACTTACATGCGAGAAGGCGATCGCCTCTTCCTTGTCGGAAGCAACTACGGACAGGCCAATCACCCCGCGTGGTCGTGGAACCTGCTGGCCGACCCGAACGCCTGGGTAACGATGGGGGGAAAGGAGATCGCGGTGGTCGCAACCCAGTTGACGGGCGCCGAGCACGATCGCATCTTCCGGAAGTTCGCCGACTACGGAGCTAACTACGATGCCTACCGAGGCCGAACGGACCGGGAACTACGAGTGTTCGAATTGACCAGGCGATAACGCCTTCGAGCATGCAGGGCCGCGGTGTGTGCGCTGCCGCCAGGGCCCTGGCGTTGGCCGCGGCGGTGTCGTCGGCGCAGCGAAAGACCCCGTGGCGACAGCTGGAGACGGTTGTGGTGCTGGGCGAGTTGGCCCTCGACGGACGGGTTCGGCCGGTACGCGGGGTGCTGGCGGCCAAGGGTGACGGCTGGAAGACCGCCGTGGTTCCGGTGCAGAACCTGCCCGAAGCCAGCCTGGTCGACGGCATCGAAGTCTGGGGCGTGCGCACCCTGGCGCAGCCACAGGCCTGGCTCAGCGGATCGGCGCAGCTCGATGAAAAGTGACGGCCCAGCCGATCAACGTGCAGAACTCGGCGCAGCGGCAGACTGCTTGAGGCCGGACGACAGCACGAGCACCGACAGGACAACGGCCACCAAAAGCAGCGCCGGAACATCCCCGAACAGGTGTCCCATATGGTGTCCGCCGCCGAAGGACTGCAGCGCCATGATTGCGGCGTGTACCACGCTGGACCACACCGTAAACCAGATCAGGCTGAGATTGGCCTGCGGGTTTCGTGCCGCGTTAAGCAGGAAGACGCCCAGCGTCGCGTACAGGCCGACAATCATCATGAAGTAGTCGGACTGGTACGGCGCGCCGGAATGCCACGCCCACCCCGACGGCCAAACCAGGGCCAGGGGATAGACGAGAAGAAAAACCGCCCCAAATACCACGAGCGCAAACTGGAGAAGTTTGTAGGCCGACGGCATTGTGTCCTCCAAAGTGAGTCCCGTTAGAACATTCTAAAAATACGTCCGCGCCCGTCGAAATGGTCGTGAATGCCGCGCAGCAAGGAATTTCATTTTGTTCGGCGGAACATTCGAAGCCGAGAGGCCCCAATGACTCGGAGCGTTGCTCACGCGCCTTGGCAGGTGTCACGACGATGTCACAAGTCACCGGAACTTATCCGACGACGACGCACTCGCGTGGACGCGACGCCGCAGGTCGTGAGCAAGCCGCAGACTTTCGTGGACCCTCGTAGACGCCGCTGGCCTGCTGGGTCAAGGGCGCGACATCCCCTCTCCGGCGCGTAGGATCCCGATATGAGAAGGGCTTTCGTCGTTACATTCGCGGTCGGGTTGATCGTCGCAGTGTTGGGTCTGATCTGGGCGCTCCAGGGATTCGGAGTGCTTGGTGGTAGCAAGATGATGAGCAACACCACGACCTGGTCCATCGTTGGTCCGATCACGGTGCTGATCGGCATCGTGATTGCGGCATTCAGTTGGCGGAAACTCTCGTCGAAATAGTGCTTCATGTCTCCGCCACGGTGAAGTCCACCGTGTGCCAGCCGGTGGCGCCGTCGGGGACGGTACCAACCTGATCTGCAGTTTGGGCAGCTCCGGTGTTGTCGGTGGCGCGAACGGTGATGGTGTGTTTCCCAGGGCTTTTCGCCTGCCAGGGGAAGCTCCACAACCGCCACGTCTCGTTGGAATAGCTCGCGCCCAGTTCAGCGGGCAGCCACACGCCATCGCCGATGCGGACTTCCACGGCCCGCACGCCACGATTCTGTGCCCACGCGACACCGCCAAACACCACGGGCCCCATCGGCACTTTCTGACCAACTTTCGGCACGTCGATCCGCGACTCGGTCTTGATGGGTCCACGGGGTGCCCAGCCCTGGCGCGTCCAGTACGCCTCTGCTCTGTCGAAGCGGGTCAGCTCCATCTCGACGACCCACTTGGTGGCCGACACGTACCCGTAGAGCCCGGGTACTACCAGCCGGGCCGGGTAGCCATGCTCGATCGGCAGCGGCTGACCGTTGAGGCCGACCGCCAGGAGCGCGTCGCGGCCATCGGTGAGCGCCTCCACCGGCGTGCCGACGGTGAACCCGTCGATCGACGTCGAGAGCATCATATCTGCGTCCGCGTGCACACGGGCCACAGCCAGCAGATCAGCCACCCGGTAGCCTGTCCAGACGCCCGTCGAAATCAGTTTACCTCCAACGGGATTCGACACGCAGGTTAACGTCGTCGCCATTTCGACGACGTCGAAGTCGGCTAGGTCGTCGAAGCTGTAGGTGGCTTCGCGGTCCACCATGCCGTGGATGCGCAGCCGCCAGTCGCCGTGGCTGAGTTGGGGAACACTGAGTGCGGTGTCCACTCGGTAAAAGTCGGCGCTGGCGGTGACAAAGCTTGGTAGCGCAACGCCATTCGGTTGCACATCACCAGGTATTGGTGGCGCCGATCTGCGTGGTCGGGGAAGTGTGAAGCTGTTGCGGTCAGCGGCCACCGAATGCACCAACCGCGTGATGACGGCACCCACCACGCCACTCACTACTCCGAATCCGAGCAATCCGAACATGACCAACCTGCGCCTGCCGGCATCCGGCTCGTCGTGGTCGGCTCTGCCTTCCCGGTCTCCCGGGCCGGGCCAGAACCGACGGGTGAGCAAGCGTAGGGCCGCCACGCTGCAGGCGGCGCCCGCGACGGTGGGGATCGTGTCGAGTGCTGTCGCACCCTGCCGCGACAGCACTGCCATGCATCCGAGGACGCCCGCAGCGGCGATTACGGCGCTACCGAGCGGGCGGCGCTGAGTCTCGAGGGTCCCGGCGATTGCAGCGATCGTAGCGATCACCACGAGCAGAACGACGGCCACGAAGAGTTTGTCCAGAGAGCCCAGGGTCTGAATCGCCCACTCTTTGATGGGCCCCGGTGTCAGGTCGACGACTACTGAGCCGATCGCAGCACGTGCATCGGCCCGTGCACCGAACGGGATGCCCACCAGCTGGGCCACCCCGAGCGCGACGCACGCGGCGGCGACCCCGGCAATCATCCGCTCATTCGACGGAGCGACAGCCATCGGAGCGACTCTACTCGCGTTCCCCCCAACGACCACAAACACCTTGCCGTGCAGGCGAACCGCCGACATCGGCATGCTGCCGTCGACCGGCGGCGCGGTACTGGCGATCTAGCCTGCCGCTGCACTGGCAACGAAGCCGACCGCGTCTGTGACCGAACGCACGATAGATGTTGCCGCGAACCGCGCGCATCGACTAAGCGCCGACCCAGGTAGCACGTTAGGCCGGTCGGGGTCCTCGGGGGCCAGAGCGATGACGTGCGGGCCGCTCGGCGCATGAGCGACGGTGGCGCGCTAGAGAGCGTCGGCGTCGGCAGGCAAATAATCGCAGTTCAGTGGGCCTAATAGTGCTATGATGAGCACCTAACGAAAAACAGGAAAAATGAATAGTCGTCTTGAAAGTTTATGGTACGCAATACAACACCCGCTGGGACCGTCGCTTGAACTGGGGTCATACGCAAACCACCAGGAGAGTGTGGAGAAACTGATTCGGGAGATGAACGCAAGGGGTCCATTCTGATCACTTCTTCTGTTGCCGGTACCGTTCGACCTTCTTGATGGAATTCATCTCCACACGGACCGCACACCGGCACCGGTAGTCGTCATAGGCGGTCTCGGTGCTATGAGCAATATGGGCTGGAACCCGCCTGCGGGACAACCGTTCTCGCTGGGCGCGCTTGGTGATTAGCTAGCAAGAATCAGGCGCGCGTCGGCCTGGGGGTCACCACCCGACGACGCGCGGGGGCTGGCGCACACCGGCTCGATCCATCCCGCAGAGAGGCCAGAAGCAGGCGAGAGGAGTTTAGGGCCAGCCGTGGCCGGTGAAAACCCATGACGCCGGCCATCAGCCACACACCGGTCTATACCTGAGCAGGTCGGCCCGCTCGTCATCCAACCGCTTCGCCAGCATCCAATCCGGGAAGTAGGAGCCCTGCCGCGGCTTGGGGATCGGCAGATCCAAAGTGCCCGTCCGCGTGTCGAATTGGCGACGCCGATATCCATTTCGGCGGTTGGTGCGGTCAGTGCTGCGCTCACCGTAGTCCGCCCCGCACAGCGCGTCAGCTTCAGCGCCCATCAACGTGTGAATGAACATTGACAACAACTCACGCAACACATCGGGGTCGGCTGTGGTGAGTCGATCAGCCAGCACCTGCGGCCGCTCAACGAGTGCTGCCCCAGGTGGACCCATCGCCCTAGATACGCGACCGAAATACTAACGGAGAGCAAACTTTACCGCCCAAAGCGACCAAGCGAGGCGTGATCGGATCTCCGGTTGACACCGGTCGAGATTGAACCTACGGTGGAGTAACCTACGATACCGTAGGTTACCGTTTCGGGGTCTCAGATGCCGTTCAACTCGATGAACCCACTGCGCGCCGCTCGAAGGATGGAGCTAACAGTGACCGATTTACAAACCGCGCTGCTGCATGATCTCGAACCGGTTGTCGAGCAGAACCTGGAACGTCATCTGTCGGTCGTGCGGCCGTGGCTACCGCATGACTACGTCCCGTGGAGCAGAGGCCGCGATTTCGCCTTCCTCGGAGGTGAGGACTGGGTCCCAGACGACTCACCGTTGGACCCCGCGGCGAAAGCAGCCCTTGTCGTTAATTTGCTTACTGAAGACAACCTGCCCTCCTATCACCGGGAAATCGCCACCCGATTCGGCCGCGACGGCGCCTGGGGCACCTGGGTCGGGCAATGGACGGCCGAAGAAGGGCGGCACAGCATTGCGCTGCGGGACTACCTCGTCGTCACCCGCGGCGTGGATCCCACCACACTCGAACACCTACGTATGGAACACACGATCGCCGGATACGACTCAGGCGACAAGACGCCGCTGGCAGCACTTGCCTACGTATCGTTCCAGGAACTCGCGACCCGGGTATCGCACCGCAATACCGGCCGGGCCTCGAGATGCCCCGTCGCCGACCAGCTACTTTCCCGGGTCGCAATCGACGAGAATCTGCACATGGTGTTCTACCGCAACATCATGGCGGCAGCCCTGGAGATCGCGCCGGACGCCGCCATGAACGCGATCCGCGACGAAGCCGTAGGTTTCGCCATGCCTGGCATCGGGATGACCGACTTTCAGAAGAACTCGATCCTCATCGCCAAGGCCGGGATTTATGACCTCCGCATCCACCACGACGACGTTCTGCAACCCGTCCTGCGGTTCTGGCGCATCTTCGACCGGTCTGACTTCGGCCCTGAAGGCGAGAAGGCCCGAACCGACCTCGCGCGAGTTCCTCGCCACCGTCGACGAGCGGGCGAAGTACTACGAAGAGAAGGCCGAAGCCTCCAAGCGCGTCGCCCGAGCGCGTCTAGCTGCAGCGGTTGCCGCAGGCGGAGTGGGCGGAACTGCGTCGCACGGCGCCGGTCTGGTGGCAGTCCCAGCCGATCAGCCGTGGCACGAGCGGGGTTCCGAAAGCGATGCTGTCACTACTACCAGCCGAGGCGCCCAGACTGGGGTGGGAGCGGCTCGCGGGCCGCGGTCGCCTGCAGATCGAACACACCCCGCGCCACGGAGCCGACGCTGGTTCCCTACGGCCGGCCGACGATGCGAGTATCGGTGCGGCTGCCGGGTTTTGCTTTGGGTCGGGCCCGCTAGACCGTGCCGCGGGTGGGGCAGTGAGCGGTGGGGCGGCGGCACGCGCTGGACTCGACGATGCTCAATGATGCGGTCGCCACCCAAGGACACGATCACCCAGCTCGCAGAGTGCTTGCTTCGGCGAGCAGACGGCTACCGGATCCGGGAGTTCGGCATACACGAGTCGGACGGCGCTCCTGACGAAAAGGAGCGCCGTCCGAAACACCAACACTTGGTTACCAAGCGTGCATGATGGCGCGGTGAAATGTGGCCTCGGCGTCAGGAGACAGTTTGCCCGCTTGACGCAAGCCCACCGCGCTGTGCCCAGTTGATGGGCTTTGCTTCGCGTGGGTGCCTAGTGCTCGTGCTGGGCGCCACAGCCGAGAGGAGGAATCTTTTCTTCCGGTCCGACCTTGGTCTGCCGTGGATCCGTACTTTAAGTCTACGCCTATGCAGGTAGAGCAACAGTAAACGAGTTGGGCCCAGCGTTCACGGGCATCTCGCCGCCGACGGTCACCAATTCTTGTGCGCGCACATGTTCGGCCGGATCGACAGCATCGCCGCCGATATCGCCCGACATCCAGGAGCAGATCTAAGCGCGTCTGGCCCTTCATGTGGAAGGCGATCCTGACACCAGGGTCCTCATTGCCGAGGACCTCGGCGCAGCGTCGATGCCCCTGGTGCTCGCGCAAATGGAGTGCTAAACCAGAAGGAGCGCAGCCTGCCGACACCCGTCGCGGTGGCGCGGTGCGGCAACCGACATGTAGGAGGTGGTTGCTGTGCTTCATCCCGATCCATTCCGTGACATCGACAGACTCGCCGCGCAGCTGCTCGGTACATCGCCCGGATCTGCCCGAGTCCCACTGGCTATGCCGATGGACCTCTACCGCTCCGGCGATCACTACGTGCTTCACGCCGACCTCCCGGGCGTGGACCCCGATTCGGTGGACGTCAGCGTTGATGGCGGCATCCTCACCGTGACGGCACAACGCAGCGAACGCACCGAACACGACGTGCAGTGGCTGAGCTCCGAGCGCTTCACCGGCGCTTACCTGCGTCGCCTGTCCCTCGGTCAGGACATCGACGCCGACCACATCGCCGCCACCTATCAAAACGGGGTGCTGACCGTAACCCTCCCGGTGGCGGCAAGGGCCAAGCCGCGCCGCATCGAGATCACCCCAGGGGCACCTGAGGAATCAAAGCTCATCGAGCCCAGCGAGCCATCCGACCAGCACACCACGACCTAACCTCTCTTCACCTGACGGGGTCCAGTCGGGTCATGCCGGGGGGCCTTGGCAATTGGTGATGCCCATTTCGCAATGTACCCCGCCTGGGCGCTACTACGCGAGGTAACCTCGGCGGAGCCGATTCGACACGAAACATATGGGGGCACAGACTAATTCACAGGATCACCGCTAACTCCCCAACTCAGTTGGTGGGGAATACAGGTCTGGCGTTTCGAGCCGTGTTTGTCCCGCCAATGCGGCTTGAGAACGATGCGGCCCTCAGATCAATCCGAGTTCGCGAGCCCGGGCGACGGCATCGGCGCGTTCTTACGGGCGCCGCCTTCGTCCGATAACCGAGGGACCGGGGTGGACGTGACACGATCTAGATGCTGTGCGACCGGCTGACGAAGGAGCGGGAATGAAAAAGGATCAAGCAGACCAATTTGAACAGGAACTGATGCAGCCGCTCGCACAGGCCCTCCGCACGAGGCTTGGTGATACAGGGGAGGTGCACGTCAACAATGAGCCGCGCCTGATGATCGGTGAAAGGGTCGAGTACGTTACATGGCTCGAAGTCGTGCTCAACGATGCACGAACCGAAGTCATCTTTCGGCCCCTCAGCCGCGAAGACTTCTCTGCGATCTGGCAATGGGGAAAGAGCGGCCGATTCATCTTCCCGATTTCGCAGGGCGGCGCCAATACCGGCGACAGCGCCCGAGCGTCCATTGACGCTGTCGCCGAACGCATCTGCCAAACCGCGAGTATGTGGCATGAGGAACCGCCCGAGTCGTTTGGCTGGTCATTGACCTGAAGGCAACTTGCCGC
Source organism: uncultured Actinomycetota bacterium (assembly GCA_963720085.1). Taxonomy (GTDB): domain Bacteria; phylum Actinomycetota; class Actinomycetes; order Mycobacteriales; family Mycobacteriaceae; genus Mycobacterium. The sequence goes on along the minus strand of CAVRER010000039.1, from coordinate 9,774 downwards.
CGCCGAACGCTACCGGGTAGCCTCGGCGCTGGTGTGTGCCCCGGCCCGCCGAGGTGAAGCGCCTACCACCCGTCACAGAGCGCGCCGGGGCCGGGGGCGATCGTTGGCAAAGCCCCGCAAGACGTGTGCACGCACAAAGTCGGCGACGACATCAGGGTTGTCCATGTCCAGCGTCGATGACGGTGTGCTGAACAGCGAGAATAGTATCCGCGCGAACCATTCACCGGCCGACTGGATGTCGAGGTCTTTGCGAACCTCGCCGGTGAGTTTGGCGGCGGCGAGGTGGGGCACGAAGAAGTCCACGCACTCGCGCAACAACATGGCCGCGTCTTTGGTCAGCAGCAGGCTGATCGCCTCTTCGTCGAAGTACTTCTCGGAGGCGATGACCCGTCGCGCCTGGGTCACGAATACCGCTGCGCAGCTGAGCTTGTCCTCCAGTGAGCTGCCCCGGTCCATGGCCTTGGACATTTCGCGATAGAACCGCTCGGAAGCGTGTTCGGCGCATGCCTCGACGATGGCGGCCTTGTCGTGGAAGTACTCATAGATCGTGCTGCGGGAGACGCCCGCCATCTTGGCGATGTCGACGATCGTCGCCTTCTGCAGTCCTTGCTTGCGGAAGCACGCGTACGCGGACTCGACGATGAGCTCGCGAGTATCGGTCGCCTGAGTCAACGCGGAAGCCTGGGTCATCAGGATCCTCCTCCCTACCGATCCAGCGCGAGAATCAGGCCGCTGGTGGGCACTCCGGTGCCCGAGGTGACCAGGACGTGCTCGACGTTGCCGACTTGGTTGCATGAGGTTCCGCGTATTTGGCGCACGCCCTCGGTGATCCCGTTCATTCCGTGGATGTAGGCCTCGCCGAGCAGTCCGCCGTTGGTGTTGATCGGCAGTTCTCCACCCAGCGAGAGCCGCTCGACGGTGGCGAAGTCTTTGGCCTCACCGCGGCCGCAGAATCCGAGTTCCTCGAACTGGGTGAACACGAACGGGGTGAAATGGTCGTAGATGAATGCGGTTTGGATGTCTTGCGGCTTCAAGCCCGAATCGCGCCACAGCCGGTTCGCGACCACGCCCATCTCCGGCAGCCCGGTGATGTCGTCGCGGTAGTAGCTGGTCATCATCTCACCGTTCGCGGCTGCGCCCTGCGCGGCGGCGGTGATGATCGCCGGCGGCTGCCGCAGGTCGCGGGCGCGTTCGACGCTGGTGACCACCAGCGCGACCCCGCCGTCGCTTTCCTGGCAGCAATCAAGCAGTCGCAGAACGGGTTCGATGATCCAGCGGGAATTCTGGTGATCTTCCAGCGTGATCGGACGCTGGTAGAACCACGCGTTGGGATTGTTAGCCGCATGTGCGCGGTCGACGACGGCGATGCGGCCGAAGTCTTCGTTGGTCGCGCCGTAGGTCGACATGTAGCGCTGGGCGTGCATCGCGACCCATGCTGCGGGAGTGAGCAATCCGAAGGGGGCGTAGTGCGCCATGAACAGCGGCGTCTCCGCACTGGTGCGTCCGCTGCCGCCGAAACGAAAGCCGGAACGCTCGTTGAAGGCACGCCAGCACACCACCACGTCGGCGACGCCAGCCGCGACGGCCATCGCGGCATGCACCACCGTGCCCGCTGCCGCCCCGCCGCCGTGATGTACGCGCGAAAAGAAGCTGAGGTCACCGATGCCTACGTTTCGGGCGATGTCGATCTCGTCACTGGAGTCCATCGTGAAGGTGACCATGCCGTCGACATTGCTGGGCGCCAGGCCGGCGTCGTCGAGTGCGGCACCGACCGCCTCGCACGCCAATTGCAGCTCGCTACGCCCGGATTCCTTGGAGAACTCGGTTTGGCCGATACCCACGATCGCGCAGCTGCCGGGCAGCGAAGCTGCTCATGCCTCGGCTCCGTCGAGCAGGCTGAGAACGGCAGTGCCGGAGACGTGATCGCCAAGGCTGTTGGACGCTTTAAAGGTCACCTCGACGAGGTTCTCACCGTCTGATCCTTCGGTTTTTCCGGTCACGCTGCCGGTGAAGCGCAGCGGATCGTCCGGAAAGCATGGCACGCCGAGGCGAATCGACAGCTTGGTGACCATCGCGTCGGGTCCTGCCCAGTCGGTGAGGAAACGCACGCAATACCCGTTGGAGGTCAGGATGTTCATGAACAAGTTGGGTGAGCCCTGCTTGTTCGCGTAGTCGCGGTCATGGTGCACCGGCATGAAGTCACGCGATGCGATCGCGCCTGCGACGATCATCGTGGTGGTGATCGGGATTTCGAGCGGGGTCACCTCGTCACCGATCTCGATTTCGCCCCACCGCAGAGTCTCTTTAGAAGTCGTTCCGCGGGGTTTGGCTGTCGTCATAGCCGTCCTTCCGGGTATGTGCTGCCGAGGTGCGCCAGTTGCTGGGAAGCCGAACCCAAGGTGAGTTCGTTCTGTTTGGCCCATAAGAAGTACCGATGCAGCGGATAGGTGGTGTCGATGCCGATCCCGCCGTGCACGTGTTGGGTGGTGGCCGCGACTCGGGCGCCGGCCTCGGCAGCCCAGAACTTCGCGATCCGTGCTGCGCGATCTGCCGGCCGTCCCTGCGCAATCAGCCAGGCCGCGTGCCAGGTGGTCCACCGGATCGCCTCGACGTCGATGAATCCGTCGGCCATCCGCTGCTGCACCGCCTGGAAGCTGCCGATCGGGCGGCCGAATTGCTCACGCCCGGTGGTGTATTCGGCGGCCATCCGCAAGGCCCGATCGGAGACGCCGAGCTGGATCGCGCACAGACCAACCAGCGCGCGGGTGTATAGCGAAGAGACCAGGGCACCGGGGCCCTCAAGCCGATCCGCGTCGGAAACGATTGCGCCGTCGAGAAATACGTCGGCGTGCGGTTCGCGAGTGGTGGTCGGCACCGGCCGGATATCGACGCCACGGGCGTCGGTCGCCAGCAGGAACAGGCCGACGGCGCCGTCAGTGCCGTCATCTATAGAGGCGGGTATCAGCACGGTGTCGGCGAGTTGGGCTGCCGGCACCAGCTCTTTGGTGCCGTCCAGCCGCCAATTCGGGCCGTCGCGACGAGCGGTGGTAGCGGGGTTCGTGGGGTCGGAGCGGCCCGGCTCTTGCAGACCCGCGGTCAGGATGCGGGTTGCGTCGATGACGCCGGGTAGGAAACGTCGCTGTTGCTCCGGACTCCCGTGCCGGACGATCGGGTCGGCGCCCAGCAACAGCGTCGGATAGGCAGGCACCGGAGCCACGCTCCAGCCCACCTCGGCCAGCAACACTCCGAGTTCCACGAAGCCACCGCCTGTGCCGCCGACCGACTCCGGTAATGCGGTGCCCAGCAGGTCGACGGCGGCGAGTTCCTTCCACAGCGCGGCGTCGTAGCGGGATGTCGCCGGCTTCGAGTTCGGTCAGTCGTTCCGGTGAGGCCCGGCGCTCGAAAAGTTCCCGGGCCAGCTTGCTGATGGTCTCTTGCTCTTCAGTAAACGTGAAGTCCATGGGAGATCACCCGGTCATTCGGCAGCGGGCCGGAACTGGTGCAGCACAAGGTCGTTATCGAAAGCCTGGTAGAACACCTCGACCGGCATCCCGACAGTGACGTCGGCTGGGTCGATATCGCACAGGTTCGATACCAGTCGTACCCCTTCGGCGAGCTGGACCAGGACGACGATGTAGGGATAGTCGAAGAACGGGAACCGCGGTTCATGCGGCATCACGTAGCTGTACACGGTGCCCCGGCCCGACGACTCGATCGCTTCCCAGTCCAGGGAACGGCATTTCGGGCACATCGGCCGCGGCGGATTGCGCAGCGCTCCACATCCATTGCAGCGCTGGATCAGCAGCTTGTGGTCGCGCAGCCCGTTCCAGAAGAACTCGGTGTCCGGGCTGATCGTCGGAGCCAGTCGGGTCGCCATCAGCGTTCCGGCCTGAATCGCAGTACCCGGAATCGCTGGCGCCCCAGCACTTCACCGTTCTGATCGGTATAGGTGATCACCCAGGTCAGAAAGAAGCCGGTACCCAGCGCCGTCTTCTTCTCGTCGGAGACGTCCTCGAACACCGACGTCGCGCTGATGACGTCGCCCAGCCGGGGATAGCGCTCGATTTCGAACTCCGAGTTGGTCGCCACGGTGCTGCTGTAGCCGGCCTCATCGAGAAACGCGGTGGGATTGTTCTTGATCTCCATCGGTGCACCGCCCCGCTCTCCGATGCCTTCGAGTTTCGGCGACGGCATTATCCAGGTTTGCAGCATCACCGGTGGTGACACGATGCCGCCGAACCGGGACTTGGCCGCGAACTCCGGGTCGAGGTAGACGGGATTCATGTCGGCGAGCGCGTACGCCCAGTGCCGGATCATCGGTTGATTGACCGGATCCGGCGCCACCGAAGCCTTTCCGGTGCCGCCGGTCGGCTGGCCGACGAGTGCCTTCAGCTTGTTACGGAACTCGGCATCTGAGTTGGTCACTGAGTTGGTCCTCCTGACTTGTCCGTGGCGCGTAGATCACGTGGTGCTCGCGGCATGCCTAGTCCGGCCATCGCGATGATGTCTCGTTGGATTTCGTTAGCGCCGCCGCCGAATGTGCTGATGACCGCGACCCGGTAGGCGGATTCCAGTGCACCGCGCAGCGGCGCGTCGGCGCCACGCCGTAGCCCGTTGTGGTCTAGTACTTCCAGCAGCTGGCCGGCGACCTGCTGGGTCAGTTCGGTGCCGAAAACCTTGGCGGCCGAGGCCTCTCCCATGTTGAGGCCCATGTTTCCCACGCCCTTGGTCATCGCGGCGTTGACCCGAAGGTTGATGAGTTTGTATGCGGCGACCTGTGCCTCGACCCGAGCGAGCGTGAGCTGCACCCAGGGCTGGTCGATGACGCGACCGCCGTCGAGCTCGGTGCTGGTTGCCCACTGCAGCGTCTGCTCGAACAACGGCTCGAGCGCGCTGAGGTTGCCCAGGGCGGCTCGCTCGAAATTCAGCTGGGTGGTGATTAGCTGCCAACCTTGGTTTTCACCGGCGACGATTGCGCTCGCCGGGACCCGCACATTGTCGTAAAACGTGTAGAAGGTGGAGATGCCCGGCATGGTGTGCAGCGGCTGCCAGGAGAATCCGGGCGACGAGGTGGGCACGATGAAGACGGAAATGCCCTTGTGTTTCTTGGCGTTTGGATTGGTGCGCGCGGCCAGCCAGATGTAGTCGGCATATGCGGCGCCGCTGGTGAACATTTTTTGGCCGTTGATCACGTAGTCATCGCCGTCGCGGATCGCGGTGGTGCGCAGCGACGCCAAGTCGCTGCCCGCCTCCGGCTCTGAGTAGCCGATCGCGAACTCGACGCTGCCGTCGAGGATTGCCGGCAGGAACGTCTGCTTTTGCTCCTCGGTGCCGTAGTGCATCAGGGTCGGCCCGACCGTGTTGAGCGTCACCAGCGGGATCGGCGCGTTGACCCGTCTGGCCTCTTCGGCGAAGATGAACTGCTCGATCGCCGAAAAGCCCTGTCCGCCATATTCTTTAGGCCAGCCGACACCGAGCAGGTTGGCTGGCCGCCAGGGCGCGGACGCATTCGCGCACCGCGGGGCCGCCCTCCATGCGTTCCCTGACGGCGGCCTGCCGTTCCGGCGTCATGACCTGCTGCATCGTCGCGCGGATCTCGTCGCGCAGCCGTTCTTGCTCGGGGGTGTACTCGAGTCGCATCGCTCAGGCTCCCAGCCGGACCGGCATTCGCTTGACCCCGGGCACCATGGTGGCCCGCATCCGGTCGACCTTACCGACCAGCTCGAGCCTGGGGAAGCGCCGCAGCAGCTCCTCGAACATCACCGTCGCCTCCAGACGAGCCAGTTGGGCGCCGACGCATGAATGTTCACCGCACCCGAACGCGATGTGCGGGTTCGGGTGGCGAGTTACCTTGAATTCTTCTGAGTCGCAACCGAATACGTCCTCGTCACGGTTGGCCGACCCGTACAGCATTACCACCACGTCTCCTTCGGCGATCCGCTGACCACGGATCTCTACGTCGACCATCGCTGTGCGCGCCATGTGGACCACCGGGCTGTTCCACCGCAGCATCTCCTCGACGGCGCCCGGAATCAGGGAAGGATCCTCGAGCAGCAGGTGGCATTGGTCGGGGTGGGCGATCAGCGCGAGGGTGCCCAGCGCGATCAGATTGCGTGTGGTCTCATTCCCGGCCACCAGCAGTAGGAACGCAAAGTTGAGCAGGTCTTCGTCGGTGAGCCGGTCCCCGTCGATCTCGGCGCCGGCCAGCACCGACAGCAAGTCGTCGCGCGCTTCGATGCGCCTGGCCCCGATCAGTTTTTGGAAATACTCGAAGAGCTGCCCGGCAGCCACCATTGGGTCAAGGTCGATCTCCGGGTCGGCGGTTCCGGTGGCCGCGTCCGACCAGGCCCGGAACTGCTCCCAGTCGTCCGGCGGCGCGCCGATCAGCTCGGCGATCATCCGGGTCGGCAGCGGAGCGGCGATCTCTTCGGCGAACTCGTGCACGGAATTTGGTTGCAAGCCGTCGAGGATTCCCCGGACGATCTCGCGGATCTTCGGCTCCAGCACGGCAACCCGGCGCCGGGTGAAACCCGAGTTGATCAGCTTGCGCAGCTGCCGGTGCCGCGGCGGATCGGTGAAGATCAGGTTTCCCGGCTGCACCGGGTTCGGCATCGCCGGGTCCGGGATGGAGATGCCCTTGGTCGAGCTGAACGTGGCCGGGCTGCTCGACACGAAGCGGATGTCATCGTAGCGGAGCAGCGCCCAGAAGTTGGTGACGTCGTTCCAGCACACCGGCGCCGTCGCGCGCAGTTCGCGGTACGCCGGGATAGGGATCGCCGGCGTAGAAGTCCGGGGAATGCAGCGGGACCGCCGAGCAGGACTCAGCGTGCACGCCACCTCCCTGGACGTGACGACCGCGATCGTACATTTGCACACGATCTGTCCGGTGCACTCTGTTTACTCGTGGCGGTACCGGCAATGTCAATATGCTTGCCGTTGAGGTGAAATAGACGCATGGCAACCGGACGTTGCGACGTTGAGCCATTGACGACACCGGCCCGACAGGTGTAGACCAAACGTTGAGCCGCCGGACCGTCCAAAGGAATCAACATGGCTGACCCACGCTCACTGATCGACACCTACGAGGTCTACATCGACGGGCAGTGGGTCGAGCCCGAGAACGGCCGCTACGACGACATCAGCCCGGCCACCGAGGCGGTGATCGCCTCCGCACCCGACCCGAGTCCCGCACAGGTCGACGGCGCGATCGCGGCCGCTCGCGCCGCGTTCGACGCGGGACCGTGGGCCGACGCCGGACCCGAGCAGCGGGCGGGCTGGCTCAACCAGCTCGGCGAGGCGTTGCTGGAGCACGCCGACGAGTTCTTCGCGCTGGCGCAGCTCGAGTGGGGCTGTACCGGTAACGAGCGAGTCATCCACGTCGAGGGGCCGGCGTTCTCGGCGCTTACACGCCGCCGAACTTGCCACCCATCCCGTCGAGGAGCAGATCGACGCATACGGCGCCGCGGGAACCACGCTGCTGCGCTATGAGCCGCTCGGTGTGGTGTCGATTCTGACGCCGTGGAACTTTCCGCACACCCTCAACGTCATGAAAGTGTGCGCCGCGCTGGCCGCGGGCAACACCGTCGTGCTCAAGCCGTCGCCGCTGGCGCCGCTCGCCGGTCTGGCGCTGGCCCGAATCATCGACGAGCACACCGACATTCCGCCGGGCGTGGTCAATGTCGTCACGCCGACCGGTATCGAATCCAGCAAGCTGCTGACCGTCGACCCGCGGATCGACATGGTCAGCTTCACCGGAAGCTCGGCGGTCGGCCGCGAGGTGATGGCCGCGGCCGGCGGCACCATGAAGCGGCTGCTGCTCGAGTGCGGTGGCAAGTCGGCCAGCATCGTGCTCGACGACGTCGACCTCTCGGGCGCTATCCGACGAACTGCTGCAGCGGATGCTGTTCGAGTCCTGCTCACTTCCACGCCGGGCAGGCCTGCATTCTGCACAGCCGGCTGCTGCTTCCCGACTCGATCCACGACGAGGTCGTCGATCGGCTGGTCGCGCTGGCCCGGGCGGTGAAGGTCGGCGATCCCACCGATCCCGACGTGCAGATGGGTCCGCTGATCAGCGCCGCACAGCTGCAACGCGTTCAGGCACACGTGGATCGGGCTCTCGACGACGGCGCCAAGGCTGGTGACCGGCGGTGGGCGGCCCGGCCGGCTTGGATGCCGGCTTCTACTTCGAACCGACGATCCTGACCGAGGTCAGCGCCGGATGCGACCATCGCGCAGGAAGAGGTCTTCGGACCGGTGCTGTCGGTGCTGCGCTATAGCGACGACGACGACGCGGTGCGGATCGCGAACAACTCGCAGTATGGGCTTTCCGGTGCGGTGTGGGGCACCGATGTGGACCGTGCGGTCGCCGTCGCCCGCCGCGTTCGCACCGGGCAGATCGCGGTCAACGGTTTCGGTCCCGGCGGTGCGCCGTTCGGTGGCTTCAAACAGAGCGGGTTCGGCCGGGAAAGCGGCGGGATCATGGGAATTCGTCAGTACATGGAGCCGAAGGCCATGGGACTGCCCGCGTGACGCGCCGCGACGAAGATGCGCGCGCCGTCGAGATCGCCGCGACATCGCCGGCCCGTAGCGTGCGCCAGATGACGCCCCTCGACGGGCTTCGGTCATCGAGATCGAGGTCCGTCCACTGCGGCAAACTATTCGTCGACCTCGGCGCCGAGGTCACCAAAATTGAAGCACCGGAAGGGGATTCGCTGCGCCGATGGGGCCCTTTTCCCGGCGACGAACCCGACCCCGACCGCGGCGGACTGTTCGAGTACCTCAACGCCGGAAAGCGCGGCACGGTCCTGGACGTCACGTGTGAAGGCGACGCGGCTGTCGCTCGTCAGCTCATCGGCGACGCCGATGTCCTGATCGACGGGTCGGCTCCCGGAACCCTGGACAAATCCGGCCTCGGAGTCGACGCGCTGCAACACATCAACCCGGGCTGGTCGTGGTGCGCATCTCAAACTTCGGGCAGCACGGGCCGTTTCGCGATCGCGCGGCGACCTCGCTGACGATGCAGGCGGTGTCGGGCTGGATCAGCGCAGCGATCCCGACCGCCCGCCCGTGCAGGCGGGCGCCCGGATCGCCGAATACGTCGCGGGTGCCTACGCCGCCCTGGGCGCGCTGACGGCGCTGCGGATCGCACCCACCGGGTCGGGTGACCGAGGTCGATGTCTCGGTGTTCGAGGCGCTGCTGTCCACGCTTCCGTACCCGATGCTGCATGGCCGAACGCATGCGCACGCTCGGGCTGCCGTCCAACACCCGCTCGGGCCCGATGCTGGGTGTCGTCCGGGCGGCCGACGGCTGGGTCGGGATCAACTGTCTGACCGGGCAGCACTGGCTCGACGTGTGCGCCATGCTCGGACTGCCGGAGTTCGGCGAGCAGCAGTTCGCGATCATGATGGGCGGTCCCGAGCGTGCCGAGTTCTTCGCGGCGGCCCAGCCGTGGCTGAGCGAGCGAACCGTCGCCGAGATCGTCGAGCTCAGTCAGGCACTGCGCATCCCGGCGGCGCCGGTCGCCGACGGTGCGACCGCGCTGGAATGTCCCCAGTACGCCAAGCGGGGATTCTTCGTCGACGGCGGAGGGCAGGATTGGTCTTTTCGACGTCCGGGCCCGCCGTTTCGTCTCTCGAAGACACCGGCGATGCCCGCCAGTCGCGCGCCGCGTCGAAGTCTCGCCGGCCAGCGAAGTCAGCCGACCATTCCCTGCCGTTCGCCGGAATGAAAGTCCTTGACCTGACCACGTTTTGGGCGGGCGGCTACCTCACCTG
>CAVRER010000038.1:0-304528 GCA_963720085.1 uncultured Actinomycetota bacterium | reverse complement strand
GCGGCCGCACCCGAGATCGCTGCGGGTAGTTCCGGCAACCTGTTCAGCAACATGGGCCTCGCCGGTGCGGCCGGGGGCGCTGTCGGCAGCAGCGCTTCCCTGGGACGCGGCGATCAGCGCACCAGGATGACCACCGCGGGACAACCCCGAAGCCACCGCAGCGGCCGCCGAGCGAGGCGGTGACCGAAATCGCTACCGAGTTGCGCGAGCTGGCCACCCGGGCGCAATCGCTACTCGCCAAGCTGGCCGACTCCGGACTGATGACCGCTGACGACGTCACCGAGCAGAAGCGACGCTTCCGCGGGTGAAGACTCTCGACGCGCCGCCTCACTGCACCCGACCGACGCAGCGCGCCAGAAGCGACGGCCGCCGCGACCATCCAGGCGGCCGCGTAACCGAACGCCACCGCAGGCGAAACCAGCGTGTACAGCAACCCGGCGACGACGGTGGCCACCAGGTCACCGGTGGCCTGTACCGCTCCAGAACTCCAAACCCGCTGCCGCGCAACCTGTCCGGCAGCAGCTGCGCAACGACGGCTGATTCCGTCGGTTCGGCAAGTCCGATCCCTGCTCCGGCTGCCGCGAATGCAAGCGCAACGGCGACCACACTATGCGAACCGACAGCGAAGGCGCAGTAGGCGATTACATATACCGCAGCGCCGGCCGCGAACACCACCCGCGGACCCGCCCGGTCAAACCACCGTCCGGCCACCAGTGATGCGAACGTCGCGACCACGTTGTGGCCTGCATAGATCAGGATCGCCATCGTGGTCGCCGTCGTAACCGATCGCTGCGGCGACGTGAGCAACTGGGTGGCGCGCAGTATCAGCAGAGTCGTTGCGAGGTTGCCGAACTCGAACAACAGCACCGGCACCAGCGCGCGCAGCATCCCGGCATCCCGCAACGCGCGCAGGTCGAGCCGACGCGCCGCGGACCCGCTGTCGGGATGCGCACTATGCCGTCGGGACTCGCGTGCGGCGACGATGATCGCGACCGCCGCAAGGAGGCCGGGAATCGCGGCCAGATACAGCGCAGGCCGGACACCTACCCAGGCCACCAAGCCGGCTGCCAGCAACGGACCCGCAACCGCGCCAAGGTTGTCGCCCGCCCTTTCCAGCCCGAACGCCCTGCCCTGCGCTGAAGACGGGCTAAGCGAAGCCAGTAACGCATCGCGGGCCGGAGATCGTAAACCCCGGGACAACCAAGCGATCGCACGCAGCGCACCGACCTGCCATACAGTTACCGCTGCACCGATCGCTCCGGTCGCCACCGCGGTGCCCAGATAACCACCAGACGCGGTCCGTGCCCGCCGGTGCGGGTCGTTCGCCAACGGCCCGCCGATCAGCTTCATCACACCGATCAGCGCGTCACTGATCCCGTCGATCACGCCCAGTGCTGCCGCGGAGGCACCCAGCGTGCCGGTGAGAAACGCCGGCAGCACCGACGTCGTCACCTCATGGCCGGAATCAGAGAAGAAGCTCGCCGCACCGACCGCGCCGACACCCGGTGTGAGCCAGCGGGCGTTACCTGCACGCGTCGACCGCCGTCCGTCACCACTCCGTCGGCGGCGCTCATCCCTCCTCCATCGTGGTCATCTGTCGCTCGGACGAGCCTACGATGCATCGTTTGCGAATCTGCATCGAAGCGCGAAGTCCCCAGTTCACCAGCCCATTACGCTGAGTTGGCCAATCACCGCAACAGCGGGCGGTTCATCGATACCCGGCCGCGGCACTGGGAGGTGCGGTTGTGAATCCGGCAGGCTACGGGATCCTGCTGCTTTGCGGACCGTTGGCGGCCGTGGCGGCGGTGTGGGTGGCCGAGCGGGTCGGCGTACCGTATCCGGTCCTGCTGGTAGCCGTCGGAGCGGTGTTCAGCTGGTTGCCGGGGGTCAGCGTGCCACAGCTGTCGCCGGATGTCGTGTTCTACGTGTTTCTGCCGCCGTTGGTCTATTACGCGGCGTATTTCATTGCACCGGACGACCTTCGCGCCAATGCCCGGTCGATCGGTCTGCTGTCGGTGGGACTGGTGATAGTCACCACGGCCGCGGTCGCCGGAGTATTGGTGGGTCTCGCGGGTGTGCCACTGGCGGTGGCCCTGGTGGCCGGAGCGGTGGTGGCGCCGACCGACGCGGTTGCGGCGACGTCCGTGTTCAAGCGGCTGGACGTGCCGGAGCGGCTCGCGACAATCGTTGAGGGAGAGGGACTCACGAACGACGGCACCGCTTTGGTGCTCTACGCAGGCGCCGTGAGCGCCGCAATGGTCGGCGCAGTGCGGCCCGGCCCGCTCGCGGTGACGCTGCTTGCCGCTCCGGCGGGCGGTGCTGCGCTGGGCCTCGCCGTCGGCTGGGTGGTCGTGCAGGTACGGCGGCGAATCGACCAACCGTTGTTGGAGATCACCATCTCGCTGGCGACGCCGTACCTCACCTATGTGCTCGCAGAGGCCGCCCATCTGTCGGGGGTCTTGGCCACCGTTGCCGCCGGCGTTTATGTGGGCTCGCACCTCAGCGCCATCTTCGCCCCGGGCGCGCGACTGCAGGCCTTTGCATTTCTCGATGTTTTGGTGTTCCTGCTGAACGCAGTGCTGTTCACGCTGGTCGGCATGGAACTTGTGCGCTCGGTGCACTGGGTGCCGGGGATGCCCGCGCTGCGACGTCGTGGCGGTGATATCGGCCGTGGTCATCGTGGTGATCGCGTTGCGGCTGATATGGATGCTGTTTGGACCTGCCACCGCGAAGCTATTCGGGCGCGCACGAGCGGCGCGCCGGTGTGGCGGGAACGTGTGGTGGTCGCGTGGGCCGGCATGCGCGGCGGTTTGTCGCTGGCAGCCGCGCTGGCCATACCGCTGCGGCTGCCGACGGCTCGCCGTTTCCCGACCGCGACCTGGTGATCATGGTGGCGGCCGCGGTGATCGTGGCAAGCCTGCTCATACAGGGCACGAGCCTGCCTTGGCTGCTGCGCCGACTCGGGCTGAGGGCTGAGGATTTCGGAACCGAGGAGAACAAAGCCCGGCTCAAGGCGGCCCGTGCCGCGTTGGAATGGCTGGACGACCATACCGGCGCTGACGACGGCCGACGAGGCCACCAAATCTGCACGTTCCCTGTACGAGGCCAAGGTGCGGCGCCTGCAGCTCAGTCCCCCGAGCGATGAAGAGTCCGACGATGCCCAGGAGATGGAACGGTATCGGGCGTTGCGGCTGAAATTGCTCGGCGTCGAGCGGTCGGTGGTGCTGGCGTTGAGGCGCGACGGCCGCATCAACGCGACACTGTTGCGCACCATCGAACGAGACCTCGACCTCGAGGAGGCAAGGCTCAGCGGTTCCTGAGCATCCGTCCGAAAAGCGTTGGCGCTCAGGCACGGCCGCGACGGAGCGCTCGATCGCACTGGCCACGCGTCGCTTCACTTCCTGAGCGGGCCGCGGCCGCGCCTGTGCGATCCGAGATCCCACGTCGTAGGCCAGGATTTGCGCGGTCGCACCCGGGACCCGGCTGATGGCCGCAGCCATCTTGTCGGCGGTGCGGTCATGAAGCAGCCGGCCCACCAGCGGCGCATACGTTCGACGCGGCAACAGCACCGTCACCTTGGTGTCTGGATGGTCGTTCATCTCCTGCAGGACCAGCTCTTGTGCGGCCCGACTCAAGTTGCGATCCGGGCACTCGACCATCCGCAGCGGGGTGTCGTGCTCGAAGTGCTCCCAGCGCTGCTGCAACCGCGCCGCATGAACCGCGTCGATCACGAAGTGCACCGCGATCAGCTCGTCGGCGTGCAGCCCCTTCGCGTAGCGCATTGCCTCAATCACCGCGAGGTCGACACTATCCACAAACACGAATACCCGGTGCTGCGCATGCTTGGCGAAGTCGGGAGGCTCGTTGCGAGACATCTCCAACACCGAGGCCTCGGCACGGTACTGCCGGTTGAGCCGCATCAAGGCGAACACCAGCACCGGCATGACAACGACGACCAGCCAGGCTCCCTCGGTGAACTTGGCCACCGCGAAGATGCCCACCACGATCGTCGACAAGATCCCCGCCGACAGGTTGATCACCAACTTGCGTCGCCAACCGGGCCCACGATGGGTCAGCCAGTGTTTGGTCATGCCATAGCCGGCCATCGAGAAACCGGTGAACACACCCATCGCAAACAGCGGCACCACCGCGTCGACCGAGCCGCCGGTCACGATCACCAGTGTCACCGCCAGTGCAGTCAGCACGATGATGGCGTTGGAAAACACCAAACGATGACCACGTTTCATCATCGGCCGCGGCAGAAAGCTGTCCTCGGCAATGAAACTCGTCAGCGCGGGAAAACCGTTGAAACTGGTATTCGCACCGAAGAACAAGATCGCCGCGCTGGCCGTCTGCAGCAGCAAGTACGTGATGTTCCCGATCACCCCGTTGCCGAAGACCGCCCGGCCAACCTCGGACAGCATCGACGGATATTCAGCGACAAACGGAGTGGCGTGGGTGGCATGCACCAGGTAGATGACACCAACCAACAAGAACCCGAGGACACAGGCCATTCGGGTGAGGACCCGACGCGCGTTGGGGCCTTGCGGCTGACGAAAGACATTGACCGCGTCGGTGATCGCCTCGACCCCGGTCAGCGACGTGCCGCCGTTGGCGAATGCCCGCAGCAACACCAGAATCGTCGCACCCATCACCAGCCCGTTGCCCTGATGGACCGGCACCGCCCCGGCAATGTGCGCCGGATCGTATTGCGGTAAACCCCAGAAGATTTGACGAACCACACCGGTCACGATCATCACCGTGAGCATGACGATGAAAGCGTAGACCGGCACGGCGAATATCCGGCCCGCCTCCCGCATTCCGCGCAGGTTGGCGTAAGACATGAGCAGCAACGCGGCTACGGTGATTTCCAAGTGGTAGGGGCCCAGTGCCGGTACCGCGGACACCACCGCAAACGTGCCCGACGCGCACTGCACCGCCACGGTCACCACATAATCGATCAACAGCGCGGCCGCCGAGATCTGCGCAATCCGGGGCCCGAAGTTGCTCCGCGCGACGACGTAAGAGCCGCCTCGTTGGGTGTAGGCCATCACCACCTGGCGATACGACCCGGTCACCAACGCCAAAATCAACAAGATGACACCGGCGATCGGAAGCACCAACACGAACGCGGCCATCCCGGCAGACGGCAGCAGCTCGACCATAATCTGTTCGGGACCGTAGACGGTCGAGGAGATCGCATCCGGTGAAAGCGCGCCCGAGCGCAACGGTATTCGACAAACTCTCCGATTCCAGATGCTCGCTGATCAGCGGCTTCCCAAGAAAGAACCGTTTCCACCCGTCGGAAAAGGTCGACGGGATCTTCTCTTCGTCAGCCAGATCTGTCACGTTTGTCACGGCCATCTGTATCCCGCCCCTTGAACGAGCCGACTACTTATGATCGTGAGATTAGCGTCTCCGCCCGGGTATGGCAGTTTTTAGCAGGCCGACCACGGATTCGCAGCCAACCTTAGGGGTTCTGCCAGGAGCTCTCACCGATACCGCCCCCGGTTTGACGAACTCGCGACTATGACCTGGCCGCAGTACACGCCCCCGGGCCGCTAGCCGTGCGCCTCGGTTTTCAGATGACCGGCATTGTCGCCTGGGCGTTCTGCGATGGACTCCAGTGCTGTCGACCAGGATGGCTAGCGTCTTTTGCCCGGGCGGCTTGGGCTTGTGCGATCCGAGACGCTATGTCGTAAGCCACGATCTGCGCGCTGGCACCCGGGATCCGGCTGACCACCCCGGCGATCTTGTCGGCGGTGCGGTCATGCAGCAGCCGGCCCAGTAACGCCGAATACGTTCGACGCGGCAACAGCACCGTCACCGTGGAGTCCGGATGGTCCCCCTTGACCTGGCAAACCAGGTCCTGCGCAGCTCGGCTCAAGTTGCGATCCAGACACTCGACTAACCGCAACGCGATGACGTGCTCAAAGCGCTGCCAGCGTTCCTGCAACCGCGCGGCATGAGCCGCGTCCATTACGAAGTGCACCGCGACCAGCTCGTCGGCGTGCAGCCCTTTCGCGTAGCGCATCGCCTCGATCTCCGCGAGGTCGACGCTGTCCACGAAGACAAACACCCGATGCCGGTCGTGCTTGGCCAACTCCGGACGCTCGGTGCGCGACATCTCCAACACGGAAGCCTCGGCACGGTACTGCCGGTTGAGCCGCATCAACACCAACACCAGAATCGGGAAGACCACGACGACCAGCCAGGCGCCCTCGGTGAACTTCGCGATCGCGAAGATAGCCACCACACTCGTCGACAAGATGCCCGCCGAGAGGTTGATCACCAGCTTGTAGTGCCAGCCGGGCCCACGATGGGCCAGATGGTGTTTGGTCATCCCGTAGCCGGCCATCGAGAATGCGGTGAACACGCCCATCGCGAACATCGGCACCAGCGCGTTGACCGAGCCTCCGGTGGCGACGAAGAGCGCCACCGCGAGCACGGTCAGCAGGATGATGGCGTTGGAGAACACCAGCCGGTGACCGCGCTTCATGAGTGGCCGGGGCAGGAAGCTGTCCTCGGCAACAAAGTGAGTCAGCGCCGGAAAACCGTTGAAGCTGGTATTGGCACCGTTGTACAAAATGGCCGCGCTCGCCGCCTGCAACAGGAAGTACATGACGTTGCCGATCACCCCGTTGCCGAAGACCGCCCGGCCGATCTCGGAGAGCATCGAGGGATATCCGGCAGAAAACGGAACGGAATGAGTGGCGTAGCCGAGCCAGGCCACACCAGCCAACAACAGCCCAAGAATCGTAGCCATCATGGTCAGCACCCGGCGCGCGTTAGGGCCTTCGGGCTTACGAAACAGGTTGACCGTGTTGGAAATCGCCTCGACCCCGGTCAACGACGAGCCGCCGTTCGCGAACGCCCGCAGTATCACCAAAATGGTCGCGCCCATCACCAGGCCGCTGCCCTGCTGCACCGGCACTGCTCCATCAAGGTGCTGCGGATCGTATTGCGGCAGGCTCCCGAAGATTTCACGAGCAAGGCCGACCACGATCATCAGCGTGAGCATGCCGATAAACCAGTACGTTGGCACCGCGAATGTCCGGCCCGCCTCTCGCAATCCACGCAGGTTGAAATAACAGAAAATGAGCACCGCACCGACCGAGATTTCCAGGCTGTAAGGACCCAGCACCGGTATCGCCGATGCCACCGCCACGGTGCCGGCCGCACACTGGATCGCCACGGTGACCACATAGTCGATCAACAGCGCTGCGGCCGCGATCTGCGCTATCCGCGGCCCGAAATTCTCCCTGGCCACGATGTACGAACCGCCGGCCCGGGTGTAGGCCATGACGACCTGCCGATACGACGCCGTCACCAGCACGAGAATCACCAGGATCACGCCGATCAGCGGAAGCAACAACACAAACGCGGCCATCCCGGCAGCCGGCAGCAACTCGACCATGATCTGCTCAGGACCGTAAGCCGTCGAAGAGATCGCATCCGGTGAAAGCGCCCCGAGCGCAACGGTGTTCGACAACTTCTCATGCTGAAGGTCGTCCGTGATCATTGGCTTTCCGAGCAAGACCCGCTTCCACCCGTCGAAAAACGACGGCGCGATCCGCTGCTCGTCAGCCAAACCCGTCACCCGCTATTCCTAACCGATGTTGGGACTGGCCGCCGTCGTCCTTACGGGATCTTGACACCCAGGATCTTTACGCCACCGAGCGGAAACGCCAATCCAATGGCCAGTGCGGAAGTGGCCTGAAAGAATGGACGACGTGGCAGACGAGAAGAACAACGGCTCCGGGGGATCACCCGCTACGGCAGACCCTGGCACGGTGTTCGCCGCGCTGGCCGAGATCATCTACCAGGGCTCGGAGGCGAACGAGGTCTACGCGGCCATCTGTGTCGCCGCGACGCTGGTCGTCACGGGATGCGATCACGCCAGCCTGCTGGTGCGCCGCGACGGTCGCTACGTCACCGTCGGCGCCAGCGACCGCATCGCGCAGCGAATCGACGACCTCGAACGCATCGCCGGGGACGGACCGTGTGTCGACGCGA
This sequence comes from uncultured Actinomycetota bacterium, assembly GCA_963720085.1. Lineage (GTDB taxonomy): Bacteria > Actinomycetota > Actinomycetes > Mycobacteriales > Mycobacteriaceae > Mycobacterium. The sequence continues at coordinate 296,512 of CAVRER010000038.1, read as the reverse complement.
TCGAGGAAGAGACCCCGCAGATCGAAACCGACCTCACCACGCCGAACCAATGGCCCCAGCTGGCCGCCCGCCTGGTCGCCGAGACCCCCGTGCGCGGGGCGATGGGCTTTCGCATCCTGGTCGATAAGCGCAAAACCGGTGCGCTCAACCTGTTCAGCGACAAGCCCAACGTCTTCGACACCGAGGCCGCCGGCCAAGCCATCGTGCTGGCATCGTTCGCCAGCGTGGCCATCAACGCCGTCGCCCAGGGCGAGGACGTCGCCACCCTGCGGCGCGGGCTGCTCAGCAACCGCGAGATCGGCAAGGCCGTCGGCATGCTGATGATGCTGAACGGGGTGGACGAGCACGAGGCCTTCGACGTGCTGCGGCGGTATTCCCAGGATCTGAACATCAAGCTCGCCGACGTGGCGCGGACAGTCATCGAGCACCGCGGCAATCCGATATTCGACGACGACCGGTCGTCGGCTAGCGCTGGTGCTGGCCGGCGGCCTACTCGGGCAGCCGTAACTCGGGTTTCTCGACCTCTTCGATGTTGACGTCTTTGAAGGTGACCACCCGCACCTGCTTGACGAACCGGGCCGGCCGGTACATGTCCCACACCCACGCGTCAGAGAGCCGCAGCTCGAAGTAGACCTCGCCGTCGGCGTTGCGTGGCACCATCTCGACACTGTTTGCCAAGTAGAACCGGCGCTCGGTTTCCACCACGTAGCTGAACTGGCCCACGATGTCCTTGTATTCGCGGTACAGCGAGAGCTCCATCTCGGTTTCGTACTTTTCGAGATCTTCGGCACTCATCTGCTCAGCCGTCCTTCTCCGTCCCATCTGACCGACTCCGCCGATTGGCGAGTCCGGTTCCATCTTTCCCCACCCATTTTCGGCGTGTTGACTCGGTGGGCCCGGTTTGCATTCGGCCACGCCCGATTGCCAGGCTCCTCCTCGGGCCGTACCGGCCCGCATCGTCACCAGGCGCACCCGGCTGCCCGACCCGGTTGCCACCCGCCGGACGTTGATGAACGAATACCGATGCTCGGGGCACGGGCCCAACTCGTTCAGCGCCGCGGAGTGCGCAGTGGTGCTGTAGCCCTTGTGCTCGGCGAACCCGTAGCCCGGATGATCGGCGTCCATCGCCACCATCAACCGGTCCCGGCTGACCTTGGCCAGCACGCTGGCGGCGGCGATACAGGCCGCCGCCGCGTCGCCGCCGATCACCGGCAGCGACGGCACCGGCAGCCCCGGCACCCGGAAACCGTCGCTGAGCACATAGCCGGGACGCACCGACAGCCCGGCCACCGCCCGCCGCATGCCTTCGATGTTGGCCACGTGCACGCCGCGCCGGTCGACCTCGCCCGACGGGATGAACACCACGTGGTAGGCCAGCGCGTAGCGGCAAATCAACGGGTACAGCTTCTCTCGCGTCTTTTCGGTGAGCTTCTTCGAATCATCAAGAGCGGCAAGGCTTTCCAGTCGTCCCGGCCCGAGCACGCAGGCCGCGACCACCAGCGGGCCCGGCGCAGGCCCCGCGGCCGACCTCGTCCACCCCGGCCACCGGTCCAAGACCGCTGCGGTACAGCGCCGACTCCAGGGTGCGCAAGCCGGAAGATTTACGGATCACCGTCCGTGGCGGCCAGGTGGTGGCCATGCCTAGTGATTCTGCTGCGGATTCACCGAACGCACACCACCCCATCGCGACGGCGGCCACACAATGAACCTCGCCTTACCGATGACGTTGCCCACCGGCACGGTGCCCGCCATCGGATCACCGGTGCACAGCAGTCCATTCATTGCGTCGGCGGGGGTGCTGGTGCAGTGGGCCCGGGAGTCCGCCGAATGGGTGCGGTTGTCCCCCATCACCCATAACCGTCCCTGCGGGACGGTGACCGGCCCGAACTCAGGGCCCAGACACGGGTACACCGATGGGTCGGCGTTCATCGTGGTCGGATCCAGATAAGGCTGCGTTCAACCGTGCGCCGTTGACCGTCAACCCGGTATTGCTCCGGCACTGCACGGTCTGTCCGCCCACCGCGATGACGCGCTTAACCAGGTCGTTCTCGTCGGGAGGCACGAAGCCGATGAACGAAAGCGCGTTCTGCACCCAGCGCACCGGGGCGTCGTGCGAGCGGATCGACTTGTAAGCCGACGTTCCACGACGGCGGTCCCTTGAACACGATGACGTCGCCGGGGTGCGGTGAGCCGAAACGGTAGGTGAGCTTGTCCACCATGATCCGGTCGCCGACGCACCCCGAACATCCATGCAGCGTGGGTTCCATCGATTCCGACGGGATCAGGTAGGGCCGCGCCACGAACGTCAACATGACGTAGTAGAGCACCAGCGCGATCACTACCAGGATCACGGTTTCCCGCAGCGCCGCTCGCTTTTTGCCTTCGGGTTCGTCCTCTGTGTCAGCGGCGTTGGCGGCGTCCGATTCAGTGGTGGCCGGATGGCTTGTCGCGACTTCTGGCTCTGCCGTCTCGGAGTTCGGGTTGGCGCTCAGGCGACGAGTCGGTGGTTTCGGTCACTGCGTCAGCCTAATGGGAATCGATCAGCGCGCCGCGTAAGCGGCGGGTCAGCGCTTCTCCTTGATCTTGGCCTTCTTGCCGCGCAGCTCGCGCAGGTAGTAGAGCTTGGCGCGGCGGACATCACCGCGGGTCACGACCTCGATGTGGTCGATATTCGGCGAGTGCACCGGGAAGGTCCGTTCGACGCCTACGCCGTAGCTCTCCTTGCGCACCGTGAAGGTCTCCCGGATGCCGCCGCCCTGCCGGCGCAGCACCACGCCCTTGAACACCTGGATGCGCTCTTTGGCGCCCTCGATCACCTTGACGTGCACATTGATCGTGTCGCCGGGGCTGAAGGCCGGGATGTCGTCGCGCAGCGACGCCTTGTCGACGAAGTCCAGCGTGTTCATGTCGGAAGACACTTCCTTGCGGTCGCGGCTGCGTGCTGCACGCTGTCGGAGCGTGGACAGTCAACCTAGCCGATGATTCGGGCATCTGGGCGCGTCTCGTAGCAGGCGGGAGCGGACCGGCCGGCCGACAACCGCTGGAGACAACTGGTCAATTGTGCCAGATCACGACCAGGCAGTGAAATCAGCGCGAATCGCCGATCCTGGTTACCCGCCGTGACGTGGGCGAATGGTACATAAGACGAAGGCGCCTAGGTACGCGGAGCGGAAGCCACCCGCTAATCTGGCGCGTCGGGCGGCAGGGCAACGTCGAGGAGAGCCATGCGAGCGCGGCCGGTCCAGTTGATCGCCACTGCGGCGATACTGACGGTGTCGGTGGCGGGCTGCCAAGCGAAGGTCTACGGCGCGCCGGCAATGCACGCGTGCGCACGCGATCGCGCCGCCGGAGTCGCCCCAGGGAATGCCCGGCGCCGCGCTTCGACGGACTGTCGGCGCGCATCGAGCAGGCCACCCAAGACGCGGCCGCCGACGGCGCCACCATCTCGGTCGCGGTCCTCGACCGGGCCAACCATCAATTGCTTTCCAACGGCAACGACCAGCTCGTCGCGATCGCGTCGGTGGCCAAGTTGTTCATCGCCGACGACCTGCTGTCGCAGGAATCGGCGGCTTCCAGGACAGCGCCCGCTGTCGACGGCAGACCGCCAGGCGCTGGACAGCATGCTGCGCTCCTCCGACGATGGCGCCGCGGAGACGTTCTGGGGCCGAGCGGCGGTGAGGCGATCATCACCGACGTCGCGGGCCGGTACGGGCTGACGTCGACCACGCCGCCCAGCGACGGGCGGTGGTGGAACACGATGAGCTCAGCATCCGATTTGGTTCACTACTACGACATGCTGCTCAACGGGTCCGGCGGCCTGTCTGGCGGAGCGTGCCGAGATCATCGTCGACGACCTGGCCGGGTCCACCGCAACCGGGGCCGACGGCTACCCGCAGCGGTTCGGCATTCCTGACGGGCTGTACGCCGAACCGGTCGCCGTCAAGCAGGGTTGGATGTGCTGCATCGGTGACAGCTGGATGCACCTGTCCACCGGCATCATCGGCTCCGATCGGCGCTACGTCATGGTGATCGAGTCGCTGCAACCCTCTGACGACGCCACCGCGCGGGCAACGATCACCCAGGCGGTCAAGACGATGTTTCCGTCCGGGCGGATCTGAGACTTAGCGTCGCCGAGATCGACGGTCGTGCAGAATTTCTCGCCAAAATCTGGCCTAACGTCGATCTCGATGCCACAGGTCGGGACGGCGTTCACTTGTGCGCTGCTCGGAAGCCTGCTGACGCCAAGCCTCGACGCGAGCGTGGTCGCCGGACAGCAGAACCTCCGGCACGTCTAGTCCACGCCAGCTCGGCGGCCTGGTGTAGGACGGCCCCTCCAGCAGACCGTAGGAATGCGAATCATTCTGGTGCGAAAGCGGATTGCCCAAGACATTGGGCAGCAGTCGCAACACCGCCTCGATGATCACCAGGGCCGCCGACTCCCCGCCCGGCAACACGTAGTCCCCGATCGAGACCTCTTCTACTCGCATTCGCCTGGCGGCATCGTCGATGACCCGCTGGTCGATCCCCTCATAGCGACCGCATGCGAACACCAGATGCGCCTCACTGCTCCACCGCTGCGCGGCCGCCTGAGTGAACAATGCGCCCGCGGGCGTCGGGACAACGAGAAGTGTTTCCTGCGAACAGATCTCGTCGAGCGCCTCGCCCCACACCGGTGCTCTCATCACCATCCCCGGACCGCCGCCGTATGGCGCGTCGTCCACCGAGTGGTGCACGTCGTGAGTCCATTTCCGCAAGTCGTGCACGTGGAGCTGGACGAGACCCGACTCTATTGCCTTGCCCGGCAACGATTGCCGCAGCGGCTCCAGGTAGGACGGGAAGATCGTCACGACGTCAATCTTGATATTGGCCTTCATATCGATGCTGCCCTCAGCTCTCTAGTTCCAGCAAGCCCTCGGGCGGATCGACTTCGATGATGCGGGATTCCAACGACACCGACGTGACTATCGCGCTCACGAACGGCACCAGCAACTCGCCGGCGTCGGCCCGGTTGACGGCCAGTAGTTCGCCGGCCGCGGTGTGCAGCACCTCGGCGACAGTGCCGATGTCGCGGCCGGTCGTCGTCCGCACCAAAAGACCTTCCAGCTGGTGGTCGTAGTAGGTGTCCGGCTCGTCGATGGGCGGTAAGTCCTCGGAGTCGATGACGAACAAACTGCCCCGCAGCGCGTCGGCGGCATCGCGATCGGCCACCCCGTCCAACCGCAGCAGCAGGCGGCTGCCGTGCGCACGGGCCGCCGCCACGGTGTAGTTGCGCTCACCGTGATCGGATGCCTTGGCGCGCAACACCGTGCCCGGCGCGAACCGCATTTCGGCGTCATCGGTGCGAACCTCGACGACGACCTCGCCGGTCACGCCGTGGGCTTTGACCACGCGCCCGACTGTCAGCTCCACGGGAGTTCCATGGGCCGGGCTGCGCTACTGGTCGGTGTCCACCACATCGACTCGGATACCGCGACCACCGATTCCGGCGACCAGCGTGCGCAACGCCGTCGCGGTGCGCCCGCCGCGACCGATCACCTTGCCGAGATCGTCGGGATGGACATGCACCTCGACGGTCCTGCCACGCCTGCTGGTCACCAGGTCAACTCGGACATCGTCGGGGTTGTCGACGATCCCGCGGACCAGATGCTCGACGGCGTCGACGACGACGGTACTCATGACTAGCGTCAGCTCTCGCTGGCCGGCTCAGCCGGTTCGGCGCTGCTCGCTGGCTTCGCTGGCTTCAGCCGGCTCGGCTTCATCGGCGGCTTGGCGGCTTCGTCGGCGTTCTCGGCTTTGTCGGCTTTGTCGGCTTTGTCCGACGCAGCAGCCTTCTTGGCCGGAGCTTTCTTCTTCTTCGGAGTCGCGGCCTCGGTGCCCGGAGCTCCGTCGGCAGCGGCCAGCGCGGCGTTGAACAGCTCCAGCTTGCTCGGCTTGGGCGCAGCGACCTTCAATTTGCCCTCGGCGCCGGGCAGCCCCTTGAACTTCTGCCAGTCGCCGGTGATCTTGAGCAGCTTGAGGACGGGTTCGGTGGGCTGAGCACCCACCGACAGCCAGTACTGGGCGCGCTCGGAGTCGATCTCGATGAGGCTCGGCTCTTCCTTGGGGTGATACCTGCCGATGACCTCGATGGCGCGACCGTCGCGGCGCGTCCGTGAGTCGGCGACGGCGATGCGGTACTGGGGATTGCGGATCTTGCCAAGCCGGGTGAGCTTGATCTTTACAGCCATGGTTGAGCGACTTCTCCTACTAGGTGTCACGCTGCAATTCAGCGATCCGGGCGGGATGCCAGGATCCGGTTTTGCCTCGCGTGTAGTGACCGCCGAGCAGCGCCCAAAGGCGCAGTCGCGGGGCGGACAGCCGCCTATTGTGCCAGAACGAGGCCTCACCCAGAAATTCGCCGTAGCCGGGCTTCACAGAATTTTCTGGAAGCACTTGGTTTCCACCCGGCGGGTCATCCGCCAACCGTCGCGCGGTGCGCAAGAACTCGTCGTCGTACCAGAGCCCACAGAACATCACCTGTTCCCGCTTGCCCCCCAGGTCACCGGGCAGCACCATCGGGTTGAAGCAGATTGTTCGCGACGACGCGGTGTCCCCGTCGACGCGCACCGAGAAGTTGCCGAGCATGTGGAAGTACATCGGGAAATTCGGCAACACCTCGGCCAGCCAGGCCTTCACCTCCGGATAGCGGCCCTCGATGCCGCCGAGGGCCGTGTAATCGATGTAAGCGTCGGGCGTGAACACCGCGTCGAGGTCGTCGAATCGGCGCAAATCGATCGCGGTGGAGTAATCCACCAGCAGCTGCTGGATTTCCAACCGGTCAGAGATTTCGGCCTGGCTCAACATGGGTCGATTGAACACCGCGATCGCGACGACGGGCGGCGCGGGCCGTAAACTGACCGGGCATGCGGACATTCCTCGCCGCAGTCGCGGCTGTTCTGGCATTCATCGGTGGCGGCGCGACCGCGTGGGCCGACGCCGGTGTGCAGCCGGTCGGCTCGGTACCGATCCCCGACGGCCCGGCGCAGACCTGGCTGGTCGCCGATCTCGATTCCGGTCAGGTGCTGGCCGAGCGGGACGAGAACGTGCAGCACCCACCCGCCAGCACCATCAAAGTGCTGTTGGCACTGGTGGCCCTGGACGGGCTGAGGCTGGACTCCACCGTGGTCGCCGACGAGGCCGACAGCCACGTCGAATGCAACTGTGTGGGAGTGAAGGCCGGCCGCAGCTACACAGCGCGCCAACTGCTCGACGGGCTGCTGCTGGTGTCGGGTAACGACGCCGCCAACACGCTGGCGCACATGCTGGGCGGCCCAGAGGCCGCCGTCGCCAAGATGGACGCCAAAGCCGCGTCGCTGGGCGCCGTCAATACCCACGCATCCACCCCGTCCGGCCTGGATGGGCCCGGGGGCTCGGGCTGGTCGACGGCGCACGACCTGGCCGTCATCTTCCGGGCAGCAATGGCCAATCCGGTGTTCGCCCAGATCACCGCCGAGCCCTCCGCGGTGTTTCCCGGGTCCCCCGGGAACGACGGCGATCAGCCGATCGCCAACCAGGACGAGCTGTTGCAGCGCTACCCGGGCGCAATCGGCGGCAAGACCGGTTTCACCGACGCGGCACGCAAGACGTTCGTCGGCGCGGCTGCCCGCGGCGGCCGCCGCCTGGTCGTCGCCATGATGTACGGGCTGGTGCACGAGGGCGGGCCCACCTACTGGGATCAGGCCGGCAGCCTGCTCGACTGGGGTTTCGCCCTCAACCCGCGATCAGCGGTCGGCGTTTTGTAGGCCGCTGCCGACACGCGCTGAGTTTTGCTAGTCTGCCTGTGCCGTTTGCATTCCATTCAGCAGTTGCCTTATTTTGCAGTTGCCCAATATGAGCTTTCACGGCATCGTGTCGACATGAGTCGACGCTATTTATCGGTTGAGTCGACAGCCATTAACAACCCGTCTGCGTCGCACGCAACCGCGCAGATGCCCGCTAGGAGTGAAGATCGATGATGGCCGAGAATCAACCCGCTGCGTCCGGTTCGCCTCCGCAATCTGACAAATACGACTTCAATGCCCACGAGTCGTTGGTCGACGGGCTGGTCGTGGTATCGGTAAGCGGCAGCGTAGACATGCTCACTGCCCCGGGGTTGGCCGAATCCCTCGATTCCGCGCTTGCCAAAAAGCCCAACGGCCTGATTGTCGACCTGTCCAAAGTCGATTTTCTCGGTTCAGCCGGGATCAGCGTGCTGATGAAAACCCGCGACACCCTCGGTGACTCGACCCCGTTCTGCGTGGTTGCCGACGGGCCGACCACGCACCGGCCGCTCACCTGCTGGGGGTCAACGAGATGATGTGCCTGTGCCGCACGTTGGACGACGCCGTCAGCAAACTCACTGACCGGTAAGACGCTCAGGCCGGTAGGCCAACCCCGCTCAGCAGCGACGACAACAGCTGAATCCGTCGCTGTTCGATGTCCGGTTGCGGTAGCACCGCGCCGACCAACGCGGCTCCGTCGAAGATGTTGGTCAACATTGCCACCAGGACCGGGAAGGTCTCCGGTCCGGGAAGCTCTCCGCACCGGGTAATGCGCGCGCGGCGTCGCAGATCTTCGTCGGTGTACTGCTCGAGGACGTTTTGCAAAGTGGCGTTGAGCTTTTCGTCGGTGCGCGCAGCGATCATCAGTTCGTACATCACGGCGTTGGTGGAGCTGCTGGTGATGTCCCGCAGAATTGTCAGCGCCGCTTCCAGTGCCGGCCGGTCGGAAGGTATTTCGGCGACCTGCTTGGTGAATGAGTCGAGTTGACGCCGTAGCACCTCGTACGCCGTGGCCGCCATGAAGTCGCCCATCGTGTCGAAGTGGCGGAACAGGGCCCCGACCGATACCCCGGCGCGCTTGGTGATCACGGCCGCAGACGCCCGGGCGTATCCGACTTCGATGATCGTCGCGATGCTGGCCTCGAGCAGACGCGCAACCGTCTCTTCCCGGCGCTGCTGCTGGGTCTCTCGCCATCTCAGACCTACGCACTCGAGTCGGCGGGCTGCAGTTGTCCCGCAGCGGCCCGCAGGTATCGGCCCGACTTCACCGTCTTGCCGTAGCCGTCGCGGAATTGGCCGTTGCGGAACACGATTGCGCCGTTGACGCCGGTGGCCACCACGGCCGCGTCGTTGCGGTTGACCATGCGGCTCAGGTCGCCGTAGAACGGAACCTTCTCCTCGTGGTAGGCGTCGACCGAGTCGTCCAGGCCGGCCGGATCGATCACCACGAAGTCGGCGCGGTCGCCCTCCCGCAGGGTGCCGGCGTCCAGGCCGAACCATTCGGCCACTTCGCCGGTCAGGCGATGCACCGCGCGCTCGAGGGTGAGGAACGGCTTGCCGTCCCCTTGGGCGTCCAGCGTGCGCTTGAGCAGCCGCAGCGAGAAGTTGTAGAAAGCCATGTTGCGCAGGTGTGCCCCGGCGTCGGAGAAGCCCATATGAATGGTCGGCTCGGCGGCCAACTTGTTGAGTTGCTTGGGCCGATGGTTGGCGACGATGGTGGTCCAACGGACGTTGCGCTCACCGTTTTCCACCAGGACGTCGAGGAACGCATCGAGCGGGTGTAGCCCTCGCTCGTCGGCGATCGCGCCGAAGCTCTTACCGACCAGCGACTTATCGGGGCATTCGACGATCACCGCGTCGTGAAAGTCGCGGTGCCACAACGACGGTCCGAGTTTGATGCGGTCGAACTGGCGGCGGAACTTGCGACGGTATTCCTTGTCGGCCAGTAACGTGTTGCGTTCCAGCTGATCACGCAGGTGCAGCGCCGCGGTGCCCGCGCCGAACTCTTCGAAGACCGGCAAGTCGATTCCATCGGAGTACAACTCGAACGGGACCGGCAGATGCTGGAAGCGCACCTGAGAACCCAGCAGGAAGTTGAGCAGCCGCGTGCCGAGTCCGAAGACGTGCACGGCCAGCGGCATCGATTTCGCGTCGGCGGACACCAAAAGGCTCATACGAACGCTCTTGCGGCGCCCGAACAATGGGCTGCTGGACAGGAAGAACAACAGCCCCGACTCGGCTTTGGCCACGTTGGGGGCGCTCTGCAGAATCCGGCCGCGCTTGCGCAACACCTTGATCAGCTTGCGCCGTTCACGCCACGTCGCGAACGTCGGACGGCAGCGCGCGGGAACGGAAGCGGTCGCCGTCGAGCTTGTCGATCGCCGCGTCCATTCCGGACATGCCGAGCATTCCGGCGTCGAGCGCCTGGTCGAGCAATGTCGCCATGCTTGTCGAGTTCGGCGTCGGTGGGTCGCACGTGCTTGTCGGTGGCGCGATCAAGGCCCAGCACGGCGGTCCGCAGATCCGAATGACCAAGCAGCGAACTCACATTCGGGCCGAGCGGCAGGCTGTCGATCGCCTCGACGTATTCCGCAGGCGTCGACCAGGTCTTGTTGGCCTCCAGCGCGCCCAGGACGAACTTGCGCGGCACCGCCTCGACTCGGCTGAACAGATCCGCGGCGTCGTCGGCGTTGGCGTAGACCGTCGACAGCGAGCACATGCCCAGCAGCACCGTGGTGACACCGTGGCGCACCGACTCCCGCAATCCGGGATCCAGCAGCACCTCGGCGTCGTAGTGGGTGTGCACGTCGACGAAGCCGGGCGATGACCCACTTGCCCTTCGCGTCGATCACCTCGGGGCAGCCCGTCTCGTCCAACAGCCCGTCGGCCGGCTCCGAAACAACGCAAGCCACGACGCCGTCGCGAATGCCCAGTGTGCGGGTCTTGCGGCGCGCTGCCGGTGCCGTCGAACCACAAGCCGTCGCGAATGATCACGTCGTAGGCCACTGTCTTCCTCCGCATCGTTGGGGTTGCAGCGACGCTAGCATAGATAGTGAGTGCTCGCAATCTTTCTTCCATTACAGCCGCCCCCTGGTCCGCGCACGCTGCGCCTCGGGACTGACCGCGCCGAGCAGGCCGGCGAGCTCGGCGACCGAGATCTCGTCGAGGCGGTCTACGGCGTCGATGATCTCGGCGCGGAGCGCCGCGTCGGCGAACGGTTCGCCAAGCCAATGGAACTTCTGCACGACGCGGTCCCACGACATGGGCCGCGTGGGTGATCCTTCGAAGTCGGATTGTTCGCGGTGCAGTTCCCGGCCGTCGTTCAGGGTGATCTGCACGCGAGCCTCCGTCCGTTCGGGGTAGGCCTCGGTCAGGTCGGCTGCGGCGTTGACGTCGACTCGCGCTAGCAGGTCTTGGACGTCGTCGCGGCGCACCCGTTCGGTCTCGAGCTGCTCGGGGCCCACCTGACCGTCCAGCAGTGCGACGCCCACGAGGTATTTGAGGTTGTAGTCAGCCTGCTCCTTGGTCGACGGGTGGTCCTTGTTGCCGTAATGGCCACCGCCGGCGATGTCGAACGCGCCCTGGAAGACCTCGAGTGTCACCGTCGCGACGTCGGCACCGGTAATGCCGTGCTCGTCGCGAAGCGCCAATGTCGCGTCGATGATTGCCTGACCGTGAATCAGTGCGCAGTACTGCTTGAGATAGGTCCGCTCGACGGCAGTCAGCGACCGGTCGGATGCGTGCAAGTCGATCGGCTGGTCGAACAACCGCTCAAGGCCGTTGGGACCCTCGAAAAGTGCTCTGGGGCCAGTGATTCCGCGGCCGGCTAGCATCGTGTTGTAGACCGCGCGCATCCCGGTGATGGCCGGCGAGATACCTTTCCAGGTCGAAACAGGCTCCGCATGCACCGCGGCGAGGGACACGTTGTCCACGGCGGAAGCGGCGATGGCGTCGGCGGTGCGCGTGACGTCGAGCGCGAGTAACTTGGCCGAGCCGGCAGCCGCCGACATCGCCAATTGCAGCGCGTGGTTGAGGCCACGCCCCATAACGGGAACCGTTGCGCTGAAACGGCATTGGATCTCGTAGGCAACCCCCAGAGCCAGCAGAAAGTCTGCTCCGCGCGCGTCGACGTGTTCGGCGACGGCGAAAACCGCCCCGAAGTTGTCGGCCGGGTGGCACAGACCGCCGGGAGTCAGATAGGTGTCGAGCAGATCCGGGTAGCGCACCAGCACCGCGTTGAAGAAAGCTGCCTGATCGACTGACGCACGTCCACCACCGACGAACGTCGCTGTCGGGCGGCTGCTGAACTGTTCAGCGTGGGCACGGATGGCGGGGATGAGTTCTCCGTCGAGGGCGCCGAGCGCACAAGCAATGCTGTCGAGAACGTTGCGCTTCAGCGTCGGCAGCACATTCCCGCTCAGGTCAGACTGGTCGGCCCTGACCACGAACTCCGCCAGATTGTCGACGGCGAGTGTGGGGTTTTTGCGTGTCATGGCCGGTCTACCTCTCGCCTAGGTGCAGCGACTCCTGATTGAAGTCCGATAGCGACGTCGTGTCCACGACCAAGGTCCGAGGTCTGGTCAGCCGGGCTTCGGTGAAGTGATGCTCCTTGCTACGGATACACTGTCATGCGGCAAACCGCCGCCTCGGGAAGCCACTGTGACAGTTTCCAGACAGTTGGGTTGGATCTAATCCTGCTGCCCGCCAGCGCTTTCCGTGTGATTCTCATGGATAATCGTCATTATCCATGAAAGAAGTCTCCGTTTGCTCCGCTGCTAGGGGGACGCCGAGTCGCGGATCGGCCATCCGCTGGCTTCCAGCTGGCGCTTAACCCGGTCGATATCAGTTTCTGAGGGCAACGCACCGGTGATCTTAGTGATCGCAACCCGAATATCGGTCCCCTCGATCGGCATCATCTCGCGGGCCGCCAGCTCGGAGCCAACCGCCACAACTTCGTCCTCGGACAATCGCCGAGGCAACAATGCCAGCAGCGGAATGTAGTCAGTGCGCGGGACGCCCTCGGGGTATCCGGTGCGCAGGAAGGCCACGATCTTGGCAAGGACGTGCGGGATGGCGATGCTGCCCATTGCTCATTCCTTCCAATCGCGTAGCCATGTTGGTGGTTATTTTTTGCGGAAGTGTTGGGGGGTGTTCCGCTACTGCCGGTTGAGATCCTCGGCGAGGATCACATCGACCCGTACCCGCGGCACACCGCTGACCGCTGCGACCGCCGCCGGGTCCATGCCGTCGCGCAGCATCGCTCGCACGGTCAACACGCGCAGGCACACCCAGGGACCCGGCCGTGAGCACGATCGCCCACATTCGTTGTGGGACAACGGTATCGGAACTAGCTGCCCCACCGGTGGACGTGACCGCCCGCAGAGGCGGCGCCGATGCCCGGTTGTGGTGGACATGGTCAGGCCGCGCGTAGGGTCGCGCGGGTGGCGCCCCGAGACGAGGTGGGCGACGGTTCGGATTCTGCGGGGCAAGCCTGAGACAGCATGTGTTTGGTGACCTGCACTGCAGCAACCACCAAGAGCAGCTCAGGAACCCCCGCTCCGGCAGCCTCGGCAGCGAATATGAGAACCGGCTCAGCCATGCCCAGGGCCCGCTTGAACGTGGCCCGGGTCGGCACGCTGACACCGGCAAGGACCGGCAGCGACTCCGCCAGGGCGGCGATGCCGGGCAGGCTCAGGCTCCAGGTACGCGCGGACGAACCAGTCCCCCAAGTCACAGTGAGTGTCATCGCTGCCACCTTTCGCGTCGAGCGTGGCCGCCGAGGGCGGCGGTGATGATCGCCGGTGACTGCACGCGGTTGCGGCGGTAGTTGTCGCGCAGGTTCTTGCGCTCCTCGTCGGTGAGGCGGCGCACACGTCCCCCGCCTGAGGTAGGGGACTCAGTCGACCTGCCAGCGGGATCGAAACGGTAAATAAATGCGGAAATGGTCATGGCGTCCTCCTCGAAGAGAGGCCGCGGACAAAACAAATGTCCGTCCACACCGGAATTGGGCATGCACTATCAGTCGACCGGAAAAAGGCGCCCAGTCGAGGGTTTAGAGGAGCGTCAATTCAGAATGTGGCGGTCAATGTTGGGCCGCGACCGAGTGGGGGCAAATTCGGACTCGGATACGGACTATCACCCAAAGTCATTGTCCATCCCCACCTCCTCACAGCCGGGACGCGCGCGGGCGTCTGGTCACAGCACACAAGGAGGGTCGCAGCCGAAACCGGCTGGGCGGACACCCCTCTCGTCACAGCTTCGGCACTGCACGACGTATCCCGGCCCGTGGGGGCGGAAGCCACTTGGGCTCATCCCTTAATCCGAGAGGAGCTGTCCTGACCGGGGGCGTCTCTCGACGATCGGGGTCAATGGCCTGTGTCCGTGCAGACGCCTCGCCCAACGAGGTGCTTGCAGAAGAATGCTGCACCCCGCACTCGAGGGAAGTCAACCCGCATGTTCGACAATTGCCAATTCTTAACGAATCTTTTATCCCATTTCCCAAGCCGCCACCGCGTGTAGATCAGGTCAGCTTTGCCTAAGTAAAGCAAGGCTACGCTGGATGGAAATAGGGACGGTCAGTCGTATGTACTGATTGCGATATTGTCGAAGTTCGCGCCGGACCCCACTCACTCAACCCCGAAAGGACTATCGAGTCTCATGCCTGTCGTCGTCCGTCGCTGCAATGCATCCAAAATCGCTGCGAACCCGCAGCGGTCACCTCACGGTCGGCATCAAACGCCATCAAATGATCACGTTCAATCCACGACTCATAACCAACGTGGCGTCGGGTCTTCGAAAACCACCAATAGCCTGGAAAGTTGCGCTGGCCACGAAACGATGGGAAGGCCCTGACCGGTTCACAATCGACGTCGAAGCAACCCCCGCAGCACTGATCCATCGGGATCCGCATGCGATCACCCTCGCAAGCAAACTCCAGATCAACACCGGTGAGTACATCGGCGCAGAACTCGACCGCTGACCTCGACACGCCTGCAAATCTAACGGCTACCCCAGATCAAGTGAGAAAGACACGCCGATACCTCAGATCAAATGAGAATGCCCCAGGTCTCGTGAGAATGGACAATCGCGCTGTGCGACATCATTTTGGGATTTCAGCTAGTTGCCGATAACTGTGTGCGTACCGCTACTACGCACTAGCACACGATTGTCGAGTTGGACGCGATGGCCGTCTTGTACAATTGCAGCCAAACAAAGCCGTAATTTACCTGTGGTCGTGCCCTGACCCCGGTTGGTTGGTCCTGCAAGGTCCCTTGTTATGTGCGCTAGCACTGCTTGCGGCCTCTGCGCCGGACGTCCAGGACCCACAGACGTGGCCGCGGTTCTCCGCACTTCATCTTATGAATCAACGCTCTGGATCTTGTTCTACCGGAGCGTTCTTGGTGTCGAAAACCGCGCCGGCACTGGGGCTGTCGCTACTTGCCAGCTCGATGCGGCGACGCATATCGCCCGACATGTGCGGCACCTTCGCGAAATCAAACCATCGCGCGTCGAGGCTTTCATCGTCTGCGGGGAACGGTTCTCCACCAACCCAGTCCATGCGGAATACGTGATCGAGGTACTGAGCGTGATCACCGTTGGCATGAACGATTGGGCGGGTCACGTGCACCCAGGCTAATCGTCTGGCAACCACGTGGATGCCGGTCTCCTCAAGCACTTCTCCGGCGGCGCAGTCCGCGGGGTTCTCGCCGGGTTCGACAATGCCGGTGACCGGGGTCCATGCCTGGTTGTCGGCGCGTTTGACCAGAAGCACCTGCTGATCGCGAATGACCACTGCGGTCACACCTGGCAACCACAATGGCGCATGTCCGATGTGCCGACGAAGCTCGACGATGAATTCGGGGATCGGCATAATCAATTGTTTAACAGAGACCGCGATCAGGACACGTCTACATGAGACCGGCGTTAGTGGACGCTGGTGGCGGTTCACCCTTGCGGCCCCTTCCGTCGGCAAACGCCTATCTCGTTGCTCCTTCAGCCGCGTCCCGCCGGTCAGAAGATCTGTCCGCGCAGGATTACCAGGTCGGGCTGATTCAGCACGGCCCGCCCGTGACGTAGATCGTCGTTGTAGCACAACAGGTCTGCCGAAGCGCCGACGTCCAGACCTGGCCGGCCCAGCCAACGACGAGCATCCCAGCACGCCGCGCCCAGCGCTTCGGTGGGAGTCATCCCGATGCCCTTGAGCGCCTCGACCTCGTCGGCGATCCGCCCGTGGGCGACCATGCTGCCGGCGTCGGTACCGGCATATACCGGTACGCCGGCGTCCCGGGCTGCGGCCATCCGCGGGTAGCACTTGGCGTACAGGTCGCGCATGTGCGCGGCGTATTTCGGGTAGCGCGTCGCGGAATCGGCTATGCCGGGGAAGTTTTCGATGTTGATCAGCGTGGGCACCAGGGCGGTTCCGTGGTCGACCATCAGCTCGATGGTGTCGTCGGTGAGCCCGGTGCCGTGTTCGATGCAGTCGATGCCCGCGTTGATCAGCCCGGGCAGCGCGTCCTCGCCGAAGACATGGGCGGTGACGCGTGCCCCGTGGTCATGCGCAACCTCGATCGCCGTCTTGAGCACTTCGTCGGACCACAGCGGGGCCAAGTCGCCTAAGTCGCGGTCGATCCAGTCGCCGACCAGCTTCACCCAGCCGTCGCCGCGGCGTGCCTGCTCGGCCACCAAGTCCGGCAGTTGCGACTCATCTTCGATGTCGATCGCCAAGCCGCGCGAATACCGCTTGGGTCTGGCCAGATGCCGTCCGGCGCGGATGATGCGCGGCAGATCGTCGCGGTCATCGAGACTGCGGGTGTCGGTCGGCGAGCCGCAGTCTCGCAATAGCAGCGCGCCCGCCTCGCGTTCAGTCTCGGCTTGGGCGATCGCTGCGTCGATCTCGATGGCACCGCCGTGCGCCCCTACGCCGACGTGGCAGTGGGCGTCGACCAAACCGGGCAGAATCCAGCCACCGTCGAAAACCGTGTCAGCACCGGAGACGGGTTCACGGCTGATCCGGCCGCCGACGATCCACAGCTCGACGGGGTCCTCATCGGGCAGCCCCACCCCTCGCACGTGCAGACGCACGGATGCGGCTACTTCTTGCCCGGGAAGTTCAGCTTGGACAGATCGAAGTCGGCCAGGCCGGGTGGCAGCTCGTCCAGACCCTGCGGCATGTTCGACAGATCGGGGAATCCGGCCGGCATTCCCGGCATTCCCGCGCCCAGCGGCCCGCGGGCCCTGGGCTGCGTCGGGCCGCGCTTCTTGCCCTTCTTGCCCTTGCCGCCCTTGGCTTTCGCGCTCTTTCGGGTCGCCGACTTTCGTCCCAACCCCGGTATGCCCATGCTGCCCACCATCGACGACATCATCTTGCGGGCCTCGAAGAACCGGTCGACCAGGTTGTTGACCTCAGATACCGTCACGCCGGATCCGTTGGCGATGCGCAGGCGTCGCGAGGCGTTGATGATCTTCGGGTCGTCGCGCTCTTGCGGCGTCATTCCGCGGATGATGGCCTGCAGCCGGTCGAGTTGCTTGTCGTCGACGGCGGCCAAAGCCTCCTTCATCTGGCCCGCGCCGGGCAGCATCCCCAGCAAATTGCCGATCGGGCCCATTTTGCGGATGGCCAGCATCTGCTCGAGGAAATCCTCCAGCGTCAGCTCGCCGGAGCCGATCTTGGCGGCGGTGGCTTCGGCCTGCTGCACATCGAAGACCTGCTCGGCCTGCTCGATGAGGCTCAGCACATCGCCCATGCCCAGGATGCGGCTGGCCATCCGGTCCGGATGGAAGACGTCGAAGTCCTCCAGCTTCTCGCCGGTCGACGCGAAAAGAATTGGCACACCGGTGACTTCGCGAACCGACAACGCGGCACCGCCGCGAGCGTCACCGTCCAGCTTGGTCAGCACCACGCCGGTGAAGCCCACACCCTCACGGAACGCTTCTGCGGTGGTGACGGCGTCCTGGCCGATCATCGCGTCCAGGACGAACAGCACCTCGTCGGGGTCAACGGCATCGCGGATGGCCGCGGCCTGGGACATCAGCTCGTCGTCGATGCCCAGCCGCCCGGCGGTGTCGACGATCACGACGTCGAAATGCTTGGCGCGAGCCTCCGCGAGTCCGGCCGAGGCGACGGCGACCGGATCACCGGGACCGGCTTGCTGCGCGGCGTCGGCGTCCGCCGACGTGCCCGGGTGTGGTGCGAAGACCGCGACGCCGGCCCGCTCCCCGACGATGCGCAACTGGTTGACCGCGCCCGGCCGCTGCAGGTCGCAGGCCACCAGCAGCGGGGTATGCCCCTGGCCACGCAGCCACACCGCCAGCTTGCCGGCCAGTGTGGTCTTACCGGAGCCTTGCAGGCCGGCCAGCATCACCACGGTCGGCGGCGTCTTCGCGAACGCCAGCAGGCGGGTCTGCCCGCCCAGGATGCCGACGAGCTCCTCGTTGACGATCTTGACGACCTGCTGCGCCGGGTTGAGGGCACCGGACACCTCGGCGCCTTTGGCGCGGTCTTTGATCCGGCCGACGAACTCCCGTACCACTGGCAGCGAGACGTCGGCTTCCAGCAGCGCCAGCCGAATTTCGCGCGAGGTGGTGTCGATGTCGGCGTCGGTCAGCCGGCCCTTGCCGCGCAGGCCCTGCAGGGCGCCGGTCAGCCGGTCGGACAGCGATTCAAACACGCCGCCCAGCCTAGCCGGGCGACGATGCGCGCCGCGTAAGCGGCGGGCTCAGGAGCCCGGCAATCAGACCTAGCGGGGCCTAGATTATGCCGGCGCGGCCGCGCCCAGAACAGCGAACAGGTCGCGCTCGATCGCCGCTCGCACATCGGAGGTGGCCTCGGATGCCCTGGACGGCGGCACAACGCAGAAGACGTCGTCGACCATCGATCCCCGCGTGGTGACTTTCGCCCACGCGATGTCAACTCCGGCGCGCTCGAGTGCGCGGGCGAGTCGCGCAAGCAAGCCGGTGCGGTCGGTGGCGCGGATTTCGATTATCAGGGTGCCGGATGTGCCGTCGAACCACGCAATGCGTGGCGGGGCGGTGGAATGGCGGGCGGGGACTGCGGTCGGCGCTTCGCGCACGGGATCGCGAGGGGGTTCGCGGTCGCGCTGCTCCAGCGTCGCCAAAACATCATCATCGTCGCCCAGCGCGCCGACGAGCTGCTGACGCAGCAACCCGGCGGCGGGTGGCGAACCGAAGTGCGGAGAGACCACGAATTCGCTGATCGCGGCACCCTCATGCATGTTCACCGACGCCGAGTGCACGCGTAACGAGTTCAGGGCCAGCACGCCGGCAGCTTTGGACAGCAGCCCGCGCTGGTCCGGGGCGATCACCACCGCGTGATAAAGGCGCTGGCTGCTGCCGGGCCGCAGCTCCAAGTGCACCTTGTGGTCGGCTGCCAGCGAAAGATACTCAGGGTCAAGCGGATCGGCATGAGGCAACGGCTCACCAGCGATCACCATCCTGCAGCGGCGTACCAAGTCGCGGACCAGCGATGCTTTCCAGTCGCTCCACACCCCGGGTCCGGTAGCCAAGGAATCGGCTTCGGTCAGCGCATGCAGCACCTCGAGCAATATCGGATTTCCGTCCAATGCCTCGCAGACATTGGCAATAGTCTGCGGGTCGTTGAGGTCCTGCCGGGTCGCGACTTTCGCCAACAACAAGTGGTGACGCACCAGCTTGGCAAGGGTCTCGACGTCGGATGGCCACATACCCAGTCTGGTGCCGATTTCAGTGGCCAGCTCGGCGCCGACCACGCTGTGATCGACACCCCGTCCTTTTCCGATGTCGTGCAGCAGCGCAGACAGGATCAGCAGATCGGGACGTGCCACCCGGGTGGTGAAAATCCTTGCCCGCGAAACGGCCTCGGCCAGATGGCGATCCACCGTCCAGATATGGACGACGTCGCGGGGCGGAAGGTCGCGGATCGCGGCCCATTCCGGAAAAAGGCGGACCCACAAGCCGGTCCGGTCGAGCGTTTCGATTACCGCTATCGTGTCCGGGCCGGCGGCCAGCAGGACCAAGAGGAGGTCCAACGCCTCGCGCGGCCACGGCGTCGGGAGTTCCGCCGCCGAGTCGGCGAGCCGGCTCAGCGTGGACACCGCAATCGGCAGTCCGGTGTTCGCGGATGCCGCCGCCACTCGGAGGAGCAGCATGGGGTCGCTTTGCGGTCGGGCCCCTACACCTGTGCGGGCCAGCACGATCTCCCCGTCGTACTCGACCACTCCCTCGTCGAGCGGTCGACGCGGCCGCCGCCGGATTGCCGAAATCCCGCGCCGCGGAAGCGCGTTGCCGGCAGTCCGAAGCCCGGCATCGACGCGGTAGCTGATGGTGCGGCCCGCGTCGGACAGCGTCCGCGAGAGGTCGAACCTGTCCCCGATGTGCAGCGCGGCGCTGATCTCGTCGGCGAACTGCGCCAACAGCAGGTCATGCCTGCGACCGGAAACCCGGCGAAGTTCGGTGCGGACGTCGAGCAGGGTGAGGTGGGCGTCGGTCAGCGAACCCATCGGGTTTTCCGGCCGTCGCACGGTCAGCCGGTCCGCGAGGTGGGCTATGGCCAGCGCGTCGAGCAACTGAACATCACGCAAGCCACCGCGGCCCAATTTCAGGTCGGGTTCGGCTCGGTGTGCGATCTCGCCAATGCGCCGCCACCGGGCATGCGTCTCTTCCACGAGTTCGCCAAATAGAGAGCGGATTTCGGTGCGCCACTGCCGCCGCACTCCCTCGATCAGCCGGGAGGACAGCTCTTCATCGCCGGCGATGTGCCGCGCATCCAGCATGGCCAAGCCGGCCGACACGTCCGCACCCGCGACCCGCAATGTCTCGGCGACGGTACGCACGCTGTGGTCAAGACGAATGTTGGCGTCCCACAACGGGTACCACAGCTGATCCGCGACCTGTCGTACGGTGTCGGCGGGCATGCCATCGTGCAACAGCAGGAGGTCCAGGTCAGAGTAGGGCACCAGTTCGCGTCGGCCCAGTGAACCGGTCGCGACGATCGAGAAACCGCTGTCGGCGGTGATACCGATTTCGGTGGCCTTCGCGGCTAACCAGGATTCGTGCAGCTCTCCCCACGCTTGGCGCAAGGCGGCCGAATCAAGCTCACTCGGTCCGCGGGCGAGAAGGTTTTCCCGGTCAGCGGGTAGATCGCTCGCCGGGCTGGCGGTGCTACCTGCCGCGGCCGCCGGCCAAATCGGATCGGGTGGCTCTGGTCCGCGCTGTGTCATTCCCGTCCAGGTCGGATCGGCTACTCCGGAGGAGTCTTCATACGGCGTGTATTAGATTGCGTCGGCCCCGCGTTCACCGGTGCGCACCCGCACCACCGTTTCCACGGCGCTGACCCACACTTTGCCGTCGCCAATCTTACCGGTACGTGCGGCCCGCACGATGCTGTCGACGACTTTGTCCGCGTCAAAGTCTTCGACCAAGACCTCGATGCGCACCTTCGGCACGAAGTCGACCGAGTATTCAGCACCTCGGTAAACCTCAGTGTGGCCCTTCTGCCGGCCGTACCCCTGAACTTCGCTGACCGTCATCCCCAGGACTCCGACCTGTTCAAGGCTGGCTTTGATGTCCTCGAGAGTGAACGGTTTCACGATCGCGGTGATCAGCTTCATTTCTGCTCCGCCTCCACTTTGTCGTCCACTCGCTCTTCCAGGAGGCCGTTAGCGCCGTCCGGCAGAGTTGCATGAGGAAGAACAGAGCCGGTCGCTGTTGCGAAATCGTAACCGCTCTCCGCGTGCTGAGACTCGTCGATACCAGCCGCTTCTGCCTCAGGACTGAGACGCAGCCCGATCGTGTATTTCAGTATCAGAGCCAGGATAAGGGTGACGGTGGCAGAGTAGAAGAGAACACTGAACGCGCCGACCGCCTGCCGTTCCAGCTGATCGAAACCGCCGCCGTAGAACAAGCCCTTGGACACGCCGGCGACGCCGTTGATCGCCACGCTCTCCGGCGCGGCCAGCAGACCCACCAGCAGCGTGCCCGCCAGACCACCGACCAGGTGCACACCGACCACGTCCAGCGAGTCATCGAAGCCGAGCCTGAATTTCAGCCCGACCGCCAGCGCACACAGCACCCCAGCCACCGCGCCGATCCCTAAGGCGCCCAACGCGTTGACTGACGAGCAGGACGGTGTGATGGCGACCAATCCGGCGACGATGCCCGAGGCCGCTCCCAGCGTCGTTGCATGGCCATCGCGGATCCGCTCAGTGAGCAGCCAGAAGAGCATGGCCGTGGCCGTCGCGATCGTGGTGGTCATGAACGTCGCCCCCGCGGCGCCATTGGAGCTTGTGGCCGAACCGGCGTTGAACCCGTACCAGCCGAACCACAGCAAGCCCGCACCGAGCATCACAAACGGCACATTGTGCGGGCGGAACAGCGTGGTGGGCCAGCCTTCGCGCTTGCCCAGCACGATCGCCAGGACCAAGCCCGCCACACCGGAGTTGATATGGACCGCAGTACCGCCGGCGAAGTCGATCGCGTGCAGCTTGTTGGCGATCCAGCCGCCGTGCTCAGACGCGAACCCGTCAAACGCGAAGACCCAGTGCGCGACCGGGAAGTAGACCAACGTCGCCCACAGTCCGGCGAACACCAGCCAGGCGCTGAACTTCAACCGGTCGGACACCGCCCCCGAGATCAACGCGACCGTGATGATCGCGAACATCAGCTGGAACGCCACGAATACGGTGGCCGGCAACGTACCGGCCAGCGGGATATCAGTCGCCGCAACGCCCTTGCTGGGATCCGCGGCCACAGAGTTGCCACCGATGAGACCCTTCAGACCCCAGTATTCGGTCGGGTCACCGACGACGCTGTCTGTGTCGTTGCCGAATGCCATCGAGTAGCCGTAGAGCACCCACAGCACCGTCACCACGCCCATCGCACTGATGCTCATCATGAGCATGTTGAGCACGCTTCTGGCGCGGACCATCCCGCCGTAGAAGAACGCCAGTCCCGGGGTCATCAACAGCACCAGTGCAGAACTTGCCAGCATCCAGGCGGTATCGCCGGTATTGGGCTGGCCCAGTAACGGGAAACTCACTCGCTATCACCTCCGGTCGGCCATGAATGGCCGTCAGACATGTGCCTGTGGCCTGAACCAGAACCTTGCGCAGTGGTTGTTTCTAAAAGCGACTCTGGCAGGTTTCGCCAGTGTTACATCATGCTCACACGTCAATTCAGCCGCGGCGATCGCAAGCGCGGCGGAGCCGGGCGCAGCGGGTCGCCGCCGTTTCAGCCCAGGAGTGCGTCGACGAAGGCGGCAGGTTCGAACGGCGCAAGGTCGTCAGGTCCCTCCCCAAGCCCGACCAGCTTCACCGGCACCCCGAGTTCCTGCTGGACTCGGAAGACGATGCCGCCTTTGGCGGTGCCGTCCAGCTTGGTCAGCACCGTGCCGGTGACGTCGACGACCTCGGCGAACACCCGCGCCTGCGCCAGCCCGTTCTGCCCGATGGTGGCGTCGAGCACCAGCAGCACTTCGTCGACCGCCGCGCGCCGGGTCACCACGCGTTTGACCTTTCCGAGTTCGTCCATCAGCCCGGTTTTGGTGTGCAACCGGCCGGCGGTGTCGATCACCACGACGTCGGCGCCCGTGGCGATGCCCTTGTCGACGGCGTCGAACGCCACCGACGCCGGGTCGGCGCCCTCAGCTCCGCGCACCACCTCGGCACCCACCCGCGAAGCCCACGCTTGCAACTGGTCGGCGGCGGCGGCCCGGAACGTGTCCGCGGCGCCCAGCACGACCCGCCGGCCGTCGGCAACCAACACCCGCGCGAGTTTGCCGACGGTGGTGGTTTTACCGGTGCCGTTGACGCCGACAACCAGCAACACTGACGGGTGGTCGTCGTGCGGCAACGCGCGCACGGTGCGGTCCAGGTCGGGTTGCAGCTCGGCGATCAGCACCTCCCGCAGCACCGCGCGGGCATCGGCCTCGGTGCGGACGTCTTTGCTGGCGAGCCGGCTGCGCAGCTGGGTCACCACCGACGTGGTAACCGTCGGGCCCAAGTCGGCGACCAGTAGGGTGTCCTCCACTTCCTGCCAGGAGCCTTCGTCGAGATCACCGCCGCCGAGCAGCCCTAACAAGCTGCGGCCCAACGCATTCTGTGACCTGGCGAGCCGGCCTCGCAGTCGCTCCAATCGCCCTTCGGGCGGTGCGATCGCCTCGATCTCCGGCGCTACCGGCTCAGGTGCGGGCGTGGATGGAGCGGGTGGAGCGGTAACGGGTTCGGGCAGTTGGACATCGGAGATCGGACGCTTCGGGGCATCGCGCGGAATGGTCGCGTCGTCGCCGACGGCGGGCAGTCCGGTGGTGTCGATCCGGTCCCCAGTTTCGGTGCGGCTGAACGTGATTCCCGACGACGCGGTGTAGCCGCCCGAGCGATCGAGGGTGCCGGTTTGCTCGTTGGCTGACAGGCTGATCTGCCGCCGGCGATACCGGACCAGACCCAGGACCATCGCGGCGATGACGATCAGTGCCGCGGCGACCGCAATCGCGATCCACAAACCTTCCGACAACCTGTTCCTCGCTATGTAGTGGTGACCAGCTGGTCGACCTGCTGGCCGCGCATCCGCTGGGAGATCACCGCGGTGATGCCGTCGTCGCGCATCGTCATGCCATAGAGCGCGTCGGCGACCTCCATCGTCGGCTTCTGGTGGGTGATGATGATCAGCTGGGACTGTGTTCGCAGCTGATCGAACAGACCGAGCAGCCGGTGCAGGTTCATATCGTCGAGCGCCGCCTCCACCTCGTCCATGATGTAGAACGGCGACGGGCGGGCCCGGAAGATCGCCACCAGCATCGCGACCGCGGTCAGCGCCTTCTCCCCGCCGGACAGCAGCGATAGCCGCTTGATCTTCTTACCGGGCGGACGGGCCTCCACCTCGATACCGGTGGTCAGCATGTCGTCGGGATCGGTAAGCCGCAAGCGGCCCTCACCGCCGGGGAACAGGGCGGCGAACACTCCTTGAAACTCGCGTTCCACGTCGATGTAAGCGTCGGTGAACACCTGCAGGATGCGGGCGTCGACGTCGGCAACGACGTCAAGAAGATCCTTTCGCGCGGCCTTGACGTCCTCGAGTTGGGTGGACAGGAAGTTGTAGCGCTCCTCCAGCGCCGCGAACTCCTCGAGCGCCAACGGGTTGACCCGGCCCAGCTCGGCCAACTCTCGTTCGGCGCGTTTGGCGCGACGCTCCTGGGTGGCCCGGTCGAACGGCATGGGTGCCGGCGCGATCACCTGCTCGCCGCGCTCGCGGGCCTGCTCGTATTCGGCGAGCTCAAGTTCGGTCGGCGGCAGCGGGACCTCCGGCCCGTATTCGGCGACCAGGTCGTCTGGCGCCATCCCGAACTGCTCGAGCACCATCTGCTCAAGCTGCTCGATCCGCAGTGCCGCCTGCGCCTTGGCCACCTCGTCGCGATGCAGCGACTCGGTGAGCGCGGCGATCCGGGTGCCCAGCGCGTTGACCTCTTCGCGAACCGCCGCCATGGCGGCGGACCGTTGCTGGCGTTCGGCGGCGAGCACGTCGCGGTTGCGCGACGCGGCCGCGACGACCTGACCCAGCCGCCCGGCAAGCCGCCGCCCGGCATCGGCCACCGCAGCGGCTACCGCGGCCGCGTGCTCTCGCGCGGCCCGGGCCTGCTGGGCACGCAGCCTCGCCTCCCGTTCCGCGGCGGCCGCGCGACGCAGTGAATCCGCCCGTCCGCGAACGGCATTGGCGCGCTCCTCGGCGGTGCGCACCGCCAACCGGGCTTCCACCTCGACGCCGCGAGCCGTCTCGGCCGCCGCAGCGATCTGCAGCCGATCGACGGGTTCGGCCGAGATCTGTTGGTTCTGTTCAACATTGCGCAGCCGGGTCTCGAGCTCCCCGAGCTCGGCCAGGGTTTCGGCGCGCCCGGTCTCTAATTCCTCGCGCTGACGCAGCAGCCTGCGCCACTCCTCCTTAGCGGCGCGGGCGTCCTGGCCCAGCCGACCGAGCTGCTCGTAGATCCCCGAAATCGCGGCGTCGGACTCGTTGAGGGCGGCCAACGCCTGCTCGGCGGAGTCCTGACGAGCGGTCTGCTCGCTCAGCGCCCCCGACAACGCCGCGCCGAGCTGGCTGGCCTGCATCTCGGCCGCGGCCAATTCGCTACGCGCCTTGGCGATTTCGGAGGTGATCTCCAGCGTGGACGGTTTACGGTCGGAACCGCCGCTGACCCAGCCGGCACCCACCAGATCGCCGTCGCGGGTGACCGCACGCAACCGCGGGCGGGCGGCCACCAGGTCCATCGCCTCGGTGAGGCTGCCGACCACCGCGACGCCGGAGAGCATGGCGGTCATCGCGCCGCGCAGCCGCGCCGGCGCCTCGACCAGGTCGAGCGCCCAGCGCGCGCCGTCGGGCAGGGGGTACGTCGCCGGCGCTGGGTCTTCTGTGGCCGGCCAGTCGCTCAGCACGATGGCCGCGCGGCCGCCGTCGGCCCGCTTCAGCGCCGTCACCGCCGAGGTCGCCGCGCTGAAGCTGTCGGCTGCCAGCGCGTCGGCGGCCGCGCCGAGGACCGCGGCAAGTGCGGCCTCATAACCCGAAGCCACCTTGACCAGCTTTGCGACCGACCCAAAAAGCCCTGCGCCACCGCGGTTTCGGGTGAGCCAGTCGGCCCCGTCCTTACGCTCGAGCGTGGTCGACAACGCCTCGATCCGGGCTCGCAGCGAAGCCACCTCACGTTCGGCGCCACGCTCCGCTGACTGCAGTTCGGCGACCCGCTCGTCGGCCAATCGCAACGCCGCCACCATCCGGTCGTGGTGCTCGTCGAGGCCGACTTCGCCTTGGTCGAGCTCGCCGACTCGACCCTGCACGGTTTCGAACTCCACCTGCGCTTGGTGGGCGCGGGCGGCGGCTTCCTCGATGCGCTCCGACAACTTGGCCACGCTGTCATCGATCGACTCGACGCGCGCCCGCATCGTCTCCACCTGGCCGGCCAGCCGGGCCAGGCCCTCGCGGCGGTCGGCCTCTGCTTGCACCGCCGCCAGGTGTGCCTGTTCGGCTTCGGCGGCGTCACGCTCACGGTCGGCCAGTTCGCTTCGTGCGACGTCAAGCCGGGTGCGGGTGGCGGCCAGCTCGGCCAGCAGCTGCTGCTCGGCGGCCGCCACCTCTCGAGCCTCGGCCTCCAACGCGTCGGGGTCAGGGCCGCCGGTCGTGGCCGGCTCGACGTCCAGGTGCTGAGCCCGCTCGCTGGCGATGCGCACGGTCGCACTCACCCGTTCGGCCAACGCGGACAACCGAAACCAGGTCTGCTGAACTGACTCGGCACGGTCAGATAGGCAGGTCAGCGCGGCTTCCTGCGCGGCCAGCTCCTCGGACGCCACCGTCATCCGGGCCGAGGCGTCGTCGTGTTCGCGGCGCAACGCCGCCTCGGCCTGGTTGGTGTCGTTGAGCTCGGCCTGCCGGGTGACCACGTCGTCGGCGGCCAGCCGCAGCCGGGCGTCGCGCAGGTCGGCCTGAATGGTCTGGGCGCGGCGGGCCACCTCGGCCTGACGGCCCAGGGGTTTGAGCTGACGGCGCAGTTCGGTGGTCAGATCGGTGAGCCGGGCCAGGTTCACCGACATCGCCTCCAGCTTGCGAACGGCTTTTTCTTTGCGCTTGCGGTGTTTGAGCACACCGGCGGCTTCCTCGATGAATGCCCGACGATCCTCCGGCCGCGATTCGAGGATTTCGTTCAGCTTGCCCTGGCCAACGATGACATGCATCTCACGGCCGATGCCGGAGTCGCTCAGCAGCTCCTGGACATCCATCAAACGGCAACTGCTGCCGTTGATTTCGTATTCACTGGCGCCGTCACGAAACATCCGACGGGTGATCGACACCTCGGAGTACTCGATCGGCAACGCGTTGTCGGAGTTGTCGATCGTGACGGTGACCTCGGCGCGGCCGAGCGGAGCCCGAGACGACGTCCCGGCGAAGATGACGTCTTCCATCTTGCCGCCGCGCAGCGTTTTGGCGCCCTGCTCCCCCATCACCCATGCCAGTGCATCCACCACGTTGGATTTGCCCGAGCCGTTGGGCCCGACCACTGCGGTAATACCCGGCTCAAACCGCAGAGTCGTCGGCGAAGCGAAGGACTTGAAGCCCTTCAGCGTCACGCTCTTGAGGTACACGACGTGCCAGACTACCGGCGGGTGCCCCGGCGACGACGCGGGACGCGCTGGCGCCCCACCGCGTGCGCGAGACGCCCTCGACGGGCTTAGCGCGCGCTGAACCCTTCGATGTCCTCCGGTGCCTGTGACCAGTCGGCGACCACGTTGTCGACGCGACCGGGCGTGGCGCCGCCCTGCAGCAGGTGCAGCAGCTGCTCGCACGCGTCACGGGATCCCTGCGCGACGACCAGCACCCGCCCGTCGACGCGATTGGCGACGTAACCGGTCAGGCCCAGCTCCAGCGCCCGGGAGCGGGTCCACCAGCGGAAACCAACTCCCTGCACCCGCCCGCGTACCCAGGCGGTGAGCCGGACATCAGGCTCCGCCATCGGCTACCTCGAAGGTGACCGTGGTGCCGGACTTGAGTGTGCGACCCACCGTGCACACCTGGTCGACCGCGCGCTCGACGACGGTCAGCACCCGCGTCTTCTCATCGTCGCTCAAACCCGAGAGGTCGATCTCGAGGGTCTCCTGCAGCAGCGGATACAGCTCCTGCTCGCGGTCGGCGTCGCCGGACACCCGGACCGTCGCCGGGTAATCGTCGCCGAGGCGACGGCCCAACGGCAGGTCGCTGGACATCCCGCTACACGCGGCGAGCGCGATCTTCATCAACTCGCCAGGGGTGAATACGCCGTCGACGTCCTCGGAGCCGATGAGTACCTGCGCACCGCGCGAGCTATGCCCGGTGTAACGGCGCACACCGGTGCGTTCCACCCACAGTTCCGTCATGGGTTCTTTCTACCGGTCTGCTGCACGCCGAGATCGACGGGCGGGGAGAGGCAGATCACGAGTCAACGCCGCGGGCGTGGCTGACAACGCGGGCAGTAGAACGACGAGCGGCTCATGAACTTCTCCCGGTGGATCACCGCGCCGCACCGCCGGCAGTGTTCGCCTTCCCGGCCGTACACATTGAGGGACCGGTCGAAGTAGCCGGACTGCCCGTTGACGTTGACGTATAACGAATCGAACGAAGTGCCGCCCTGCGCCAATGCGTCGCGCATCACCTCCGCTGCGGCTTCCAGCACGTCAGCCAACCGCCGACGGGTCAGGGTGTCGGCGCTACGCGCGCCATTCACCTTGGCCCGCCACAACGCTTCGTCGGCGTAGATGTTGCCGATCCCGGACACCACCGTCTGGTCGAGCAGCTGGCGTTTGATCTCGGAATGCTTGCGCCGCAACATGTTTACCACTGCGTCGATATCGAATCGTGGATCGAGTGGGTCGCGCGCCAGGTGGGCGACCGGGGCAGGAACCACGCTGCCATCCACAGTGACCAGGTCGGCCAGCAGCCATCCGCCGAACGTGCGCTGGTCGACGAAGCTCAACGTTGTCCCGTCGTCGAGGACCGCCGCGATGCGCAGGTGGCCGGCGTTCGGGACCGTCCCGAGGAGCATCTGTCCGCTCATGCCGAGGTGGACCACCAGCGCGCAATCGCCCCCGTCTAGCGTGAGCCACAGGTATTTCCCGCGCCGGTCGGTACCGGTGATCCGGGCGTCCAGCAGCCGCGCGGTCAGGTCGGCGGGGCCGGCCTCGTGGCGGCGCACTGCGCGAGGGTGATGCACGCGGACGGCGGTGATGGTCTTGCCCACCACATGGGCCTGCAGGCCGCGCCGCACCACCTCAACCTCGGGTAGTTCGGGCATCTACGTCACGCGCTGTCGAGCACGCTCAGCGTTTTCCACGCCGCTGCGGCGGCGTGCTGCTCGGCTTCCTTCTTGGACCGGCCCACACCCGACCCGTATTCGGTGTCGGCCACTTTCACCACGGCGGTGAACTGTTTGTGATGGTCGGGTCCAGTCGAGCTGACCTGATACGACGGTGCGCCCAAGCCGCGGGCTGCGGTCAGCTCCTGCAGGCTGGTCTTCCAGTCCAGTCCGGCGCCCAGCGTGGGCGCGGCGTCCAGCAGCGGACCGAACAACCGCAAGATCACGTGCCGCACGCTGTCCATCCCGTGCTGCAGGTATATGGCTCCCAACAGCGATTCCATGCTGTCCGCCAGGATGCTGGATTTGTCGGGCCCGCCGGTGTTGAGCTCGCCGCGCCCCAATAGCAAATACGCGCCGAGCCCTTGCTCGGTCAGGTTTCGCGCGACCTCGGCCAGCGCCTGGGTGTTGACCACGCTGGCCCGCAGTTTGGCCAGATCGCCCTCCGAGCGGTCGGGGTGTCGGTGGAACAATTCGTCGGTGACGGTCAGGCCCAGAACTGCGTCGCCGAGAAACTCCAAGCGCTCGTTGGTGGGCAGACCGCCATTCTCGTAGGCGTAGCTGCGGTGGGTCAGCGCCAGGGTCAGCAACTCATCGGACAAGTCGACGCCGAGCGCGTCGAGCAGCTCATTCACTCCGGGCCCCCGTCGTCGTGGGGCGGCAACATTGCAGCCAGCTTGGCCCAGCGCGGGTCGATCTCATCGTGGTGATGACCGGGCTCGGCGGTTGCCAGCGGGACGCCGCACTGCGGACACAGCCCGGGGCAATCCGTCCGGCACACCGGCGAGAACGGTAATTCCAGTCCCACCGCATCGATGATCGGCTGCTCGAGATCGACGAAGTTACCGACGACCCGACCGACCTCGTCTTCCTCGGTGGTCGCATCGGTGATGCTGTCCGGATAGGCAAACAGCTCAGTCAGGCCGACTTCTACGCGCCCGCTGAACGGCGTCAGGCAGCGGGAGCATTCGCCGCTGGTGGGCGCGGTCAGTGTCCCGGTCACCAACACGCCTTCGGACACTGACTCGACTCGCAGGTCGAGCTCCAATGGCGCGTGGGCCTGGATTCCAATCATTTCCAGCCCGATGCGCGACGGACTGGGCACGACGTCGTGCAGGGGGAACATTGCGCCCGGGCGCCGTCCCAACCGCGCGATGTTAACGGCTAGCGGCGATCCCGGACGGGGCTGCGCCGTTTGGCTGTGCTGCCGGGCCATGGCCGTAATTCTACGGGCGGCTATTAGCCGCCTTGTGCCGCCGATAGCAGGACTACCGCTGGGCGTAGTCGTGCACGCCCGCCGCGGTCCGCAGCTGATGGCGGCCGCGGTTGACCGAGCGCAGCGTGCTGTTGAGGTGCTCCTCGAACTCGGCCAGCTTGCTGTCGACGTAGATGTCGCATTCACCGCGCAGCCGGTCGGCTTCGGCGTGCGCCGCGTCGATGAGCCGAGAGGCCTCGCCGTTGGCCGATTGCACGACCTCGGTCTGGGAGACCAGGCGCTGCTGTTCTTTGATGCCTTCTTGCACGGCTTTCTCGTAGGAGATGTTGCCGTTTTCGACAAGTCGATCGCACTCGGATTTGGCGCGGGCCGTGGTGGCCTCGTACTCGCGTTTCGCCGCCGCCGCGATACGGACCGATTCCTCACGCGCTTCGGAAACCATTCCTTCGCTGTGCTGACGCGCCTCGCCCACCATCCGGTCGGCCTGCGCCTTGGCCTCGGCCAAGATCCGGTCCGCCTCCGCGCGGGCGTGGTTGAGCATCGACTCCGACTCCGTATTCGCCGAGGACATCACGGAGTCGGCATGCGCCTTGGCCTCGTGCAACAGCGAGTCGCGGGCGTCGAGTACGTCCTGGGCGTCATCCAGCTCGCCCGGGATCGCGTCCTTGATGTCGTCGATCAGCTCGAGCACGTCACCGCGGGGCACCACGCAGCCCGCGGTCATCGGCACACCACGAGCTTCTTCGACAATGGCGCCCAGCTCGTCGAGCGCCTCAAAAACTCGGTACACGGCAATACCCTCCCGGCAGCGTTTTGTTGTTACCAGTGTGCCTGGTGTTGCGCCTGTGACTGGGTTGCCGAGCCCGGTGTGTCGGACTTTAACCGACCGGTAACTGAGCCACTTACCTGCACACTTGGCGTCATTATGTCGGCTCGGGCAGATTTGCGGCAATCATGGACGGGTGCGCGACGAAGATGTTCCGGTTGGCGCTATACCCCCTGGGGGTATATTGGACGGAGCCAGGGCGGGCGGACGGCCGAATTGGAGGGTCTGGTGGTGACCGAAGCGGTGAGAGCGGTCGGGCATGCGTTGGCGCTTGCGGGGTCGATGACGTGGGAGATCTTGTGGGCGTTGATTCTGGGTTTTGCGCTGTCTGCAGTGGTGCAGGCGGTCGTGCGCCGATCGACCGTCGTGGCTCTGCTCGGTGACGATCGGCCGCGCACCCTGGCTGTCGCGGCGGGACTGGGCGCAGCGTCCTCGTCGTGCTCGTATGCGGCGGTGGCCCTGGCCCGGTCGTTGTTCCGCAAAGGCGCCAACTTCACCGCGGCCATGGCCTTCGAGATCGGTTCGACCAATCTGGTGGTGGAGTTGGGCATCATCCTGGCTCTGCTGATGGGCTGGCAGTTCACTGCGGCGGAGTTCGTCGGCGGCCCACTGATGATCGTGGTGCTGGCTGTGCTGTTCCGGCTTTTCGTGCGCTCGCGACTCATTGACGCCGCCCGCCGACAGGCTGATCGGGGGCTGGCCGGGTCGATGGAAGGCCATGCGGCGATGGACATGTCGGTTCAACGCGAGGGTTCGTTTTGGCGGCGGTTATTCTCCGGGGAGGGCTTGACCTCGGTCTCACATGTGTTCGTCATGGAGTGGGCGGCGATCCTTCGTGATCTAATCCTCGGGCTGTTGATCGCGGGCGCTATTGCTGCCTGGGTACCCGAATCGTTCTGGCAGCACTTCTTTTTTGCTGATCATCCAGTTTTGTCTTTCGCGTGGGGACCGATCGTAGGCCCCATCGTGGCGATCGTCTCGTTCGTCTGCTCGATCGGCAACGTGCCGTTGGCCGCGGTGCTCTGGAACGGCGGCATCAGTTTCGGCGGCGTCGTCGCGTTCATCTTCGCCGACCTGTTGATCATTCCGATCCTGAACATCTATCGGAAGTACTACGGCACCGCGATGATGCTGACGCTGCTGGGCACCTTCTACGCCGCGATGGTCGCGGCCGGCTACATTGTCGAATTGATCTTCGGCGCAACAAATCTCATTCCTTCGCAGCGGAGCGCAACGGTGATGCAGGCCGGAATCTCGTGGAACTACACCACTTGGCTCAACATCGTCTTCCTCGTCATCGCGGCGGTGCTGGTGATCCGTTTCATTGCTACGAACGGCATCCCGATGCTGCGCATGATGGGCGGCTCCCCCGACGTGAACGATGAATGTCACGATCACACTCACGGGCACCACTAGCCTGGCTATCCTGGCCCGCGGGGCGGTGCATCGCCGTCACCGTCGCGTTGAGACCTACTGGTGAAGGGGCCATGACAACGCCCTCCGCGGAGCCGCAGCCCGATAACTACCTGCCACCACCCGGCGGTCCGCCGCCGCCGGCCGATATCGGTCGGCTACTGCTTCGCTGCCACGACCGGCCAGGCTTGATCGCCGCGGTCAGCAACTTCCTGGCTCAGACCGGGGCCAACATCATTTCGCTGGACCAGCACTCCACAGCACCGGCAGACGGAACATTCCTGCAGCGCGCGATCTTTCACCTGCCCGGCCTAACAGCCGCCATCGACGGCCTGGAAGGCGAGTTCGCCAGGACCGTGGCTGACAAATTCAATATCGACTACCGGTTTACCGAGGCCGCGAAGCCGAAGCGGGTCGCCATCATGGCCTCGAAAGATGACCACTGCCTGTTAGATCTGTTGTGGCGCAACCGTCGCGGCGAACTTCAGATGTCCGTGGTCATGGTGATCGCCAACCATCCCAACCTAGCCGAGCACGTGCGGCCCTTGGCGTGCCGTTCATCCACATACCGGCCACCCGTGACACTCGCGCCGAAGCCGAACAGCGTCAGCTCCAGTTACTTTCTGGCAACGTTGATTTGGTGGTACTGGCTCGCTATATGCAGGTACTCAGCCCCGCATTTCTCGATGCGATCGGCTGCCCGCTGATCAACATTCATCACTCCTTCCTCCCCGCCTTTATAGGCGCAGTCCCCTACAAGCGGGCGCGGGAACGCGGTGTCAAACTGGTCGGCGCGACGGCCCACTACGTTACCGAGGTGCTCGACGAGGGGCCGATCATCGAACAAGATGTCGTGCGCGTTGACCACACCCACACCGTCGACGACCTGGTGCGGGTAGGCGCCGACGTCGAACGCGCGGTGCTTTCCCGCGCCGTGCTCTGGCACTGCCAGGACCGCGTTATCGTGCACGACAATCAGAAGTCGTCGTTCTAGGTGGTCCAAAACCGCGCAACGAGCTCGGTGTTCTCCCTCACCACGACTTCAACCCATCTTGTGCCCACTCCGAAGTCCGGTATGCGGCGTGACGACCGCTTCGTCGGCTACTTCTGTTCAGCCCGCTGCACCCCGGGGACGCATACGCTGCGACATCTTCGGTGGGCCGGTCTCCCGCCCGGTACAGAAGTCGCTTGAGCTGGCGTCGTTCGGCCGGGCTCAGGTGCGCCAATATCGTGGTCCTCGGCCGCCTCGACCGCCGCTTCTGCCCGCTTGAGCAGCGCCTGCCCTTGCGGGTGAGCTGAGCGGGCAATGCACGGCCGGACGGCGCCGTTTCCGGGCGGGTCACCGCGCCCATATCTTCCAGCTCCGTGGAAAACCAGGTTCATCGCCTGCGCCGTGACGTGCGTGTGGCGGGCAAGCTCGGCGCTGGTGCGGCCCGGATACGTCTCGAGAATGCGCAAGCAGACGAACTCCGGCAAGTCCAAGCCGAGCGGTCGCAACGCCGTCGTCGCCTCGGGTCGCAATCGCGCCATCAACCGGCGGACCAGAAAGCCCAGCGTTTGATCCTCGGATTTCGCTCATCTCAGACCATGCTGACACGGATTACCTGGTCCGAGGCCCTGATCGGTCAGCGCGTCGCTGTGCTCGATCTTGTTCTGCGATCCTGCCCCGCATCTTATATCAAGTTTGTTGACACATATCGCCGAGCCGAGTATCAAGTAACTAGATATGCAAATTGGCGGCTGGGTCGGTCGGGCTCGTCGCCGTTAACTGAAGGAGAACAAGGATGTTCGGTGGTGGATTCTCTGGCGGACCCGGCTGGGGCGGGCCTGGCTTCGGCGAACACGGCTGGGGCGGACCCGGCTTCGGCGGACACGGCTGGGGCGGACCCGGCTTCGGCGGACACGGCTGGGGCGGACCCGGCTTCGGCGGACACGGCTGGGGCGGACCCGGCTTCGGCGGACACGGCTGGGGTGGACCCGGCTTCGGCGGACACGGCTGGGGCGGACCCGGCTTCGGTGGGCACGGTTTCGGCGGGCCCGGGTTCGGTGGACCCCGCAAGCGGGTTGTGATCGGCACCGCTGCCCTGCTGCTCGACGGGCCGGCGAACGCCGAGCAGATCGTGCAGCGCGTTTCTGAGGCGACCGACGGCGCTCTGACTCCCCCGCAGGGGATCGTCGAGCTTGCAATTGGACACCTGGCGGGTCGCGGCTTCGTTACCGTCAGCGACGGGGTAGCCACCCTGACCGAACAGGGCACCAATGTGTTGGCGTGGAAGGGCATCAGCAGTGAAGGCATTCACGCGCGGCTCGCTCAGGTCGCAAAGTTCGGCGACGTCATCAAGATCCGTTGGGGGCTCTTCGAGCTTGCCGGACTGGCCCGGACCATCGTCTGGTCGGGCACGGATGCGCAGAAGGAGAAACTCGCCGAGGCCCGAACCAAGGTCTTGACGGCGATCACCGAAGCCAAGCAGTCACTGCACAGCGCGCTCGCCGAGAGCTGACAGAACCAACCACCAGCGCGGCCGCGTCCTCCGCTCGGTCGCGCTGGTGGTTTCTCGATTACCCGAGCCCGCGTCCGGCCTGTCGCAGTTTTTCCGCTAGCCGACGGTTCACCGGCTCGGGCAGCAGCTCGGAGACATCACCGCCGAACATCGCGACCTCTTTAGCCAGCGACGACGAGACGAACGAATAGCGAGGCGTGGTTGCCACGAAGAAGGTGTCGACGCCGGCGACGTGTTTGTTCATTTGCGCCATCTGCAGTTCGTATTCGAAGTCGGTGCCGGTGCGCAGCCCCTTCACGATGGCCGTCATCCCGCGGGAGGTGACGAAGTCGACCACCAGGCCTTCCCCGGCCTCCACTCGCAGGTTGGACAGATGCGTCGTCGACTCCTTGATCATCGCGATCCGCTCGTCGAGGTCGAACATGCCCCTTTTGGCGGGGTTGACCAGGATCGCCACCACCACTTCGTCGAACTGGGCCGCGGCGCGTTCGAAGACGTCGATGTGGCCCAATGTCACCGGATCAAATGACCCCGGGCATACCGCGCCGCTCATGCCGCGCGCCGGCGACGATGCCGAGCGAAGCGATGAAGAGGAGCGGCGCTCATGACGCGCGACCGCGACGATGCAGAGCGAAGCGATGAAGAGGAGCGGCGCTCATGACGCGCGACCGCGACGATGCAGAGCGAAGCGATGAAGAGGAGCGGCGCTCATGACAAAAGACGCTACACGCTGACTCATAGCCGTTCGGCCAGCTCCAGACGGGTGTCGCCGTAAACCCGCTGCGGCCAGGGCTGCCAGCCAGTCGGCCAACTCAGCGGCGTGCTGCCGGCCGCACGCTCGACGACGGTGAGCGTTCCTTCCCGCGTCCAGCCGTGGGTAGTCAGAACCGCCAAGACGGCGTGAAGGTCGGCGTTCTCGACCTCGTAGGGCGGGTCGGCCAGAACAAGGTCGACTGGCGCTGCGGCCCCGGCCGCCAGCACGGCTGCCACCAGCCCGCGATGCAGCGTCGCGCCGGGCAGATCGAGAATCGCGATGTTGCGCGCGAGTACGGCCGCCGCACGGTGGTCGGACTCCACAAACAGCGCCGACGCCGCACCGCGTGACAGCGCCTCCAGACCCAACGCACCCGAGCCGGCGTATAGGTCCAAGATGGACATACCGTTGAGGTCCCGCCGGGCGGTCACGATGTTGAACAACGATTCGCGGACCCGATCGGTGGTCGGCCGGGTTCCCCGCGGCGGTACCACGATGCGCCGCCCCCCGGCGACGCCCCCGATGATCCGCGTCAGCTGAGCACCACCAGCAGATCGCCGCCCTCTACCTGGGCGGTGGCGGAAACCGCTACCCGCTCCACGGTGGCGTCCGCGGGCGCGGTGATCGGCGCTTCCATCTTCATTGCCTCGATGGTGGCGATGGTCTGGCCGGCGCTCACCTTGTCGCCGACTGATACGGCGACGGTGACGACCCCGGCGAAGGGTGCCGCGACGTGGTTGGGATTGGCTCGGTCAGCCTTCTCCGCGGTCGGAATCGTGCTGGCGATGCCGCTGTCACGCACTTCTACCGGCCGCAGCTGACCGTTGATGATGCACATCACCGTGCGCATGCCGCGTTCGTCAGGCTCGGAGATGGCTTCCAAACCGATCAGCAGTTCCACGCCGGGTTCCAGTTGCACCCGGTGTTCTTCGCCTTGCCGCAAGCCGTAGAAGAATTGGTTAGCCGACAGCCGCGAGGTGTCGCCGTAGCTTTCCCGATGCGCCTCGAATTCCCTAGTTGGGCCGGGGAATAGCAGCCGGTTGAGGGTGGCTTGGCGTTTCGCGCCATGCAGCGCGAGGGTGGCCTCATCGTCCGGCGTCAGTTGCTCGACAGACCTGGCCGGGCCTCGGCCGGCCAGGGCCTTGGTGCGCAGTGGTTCGGGCCACCCACCTGCCGGGTCACCCAGCTCGCCACGCAAGAATCCCAATACTGATTCCGGGATATCGAATCGCCCTGGATCTGAGGCGAATTCCTCTGCGCTGACCCCGGCGCCGACCAACGCCAGCGCCAAATCTCCGACCACTTTCGACGAGGGTGTGACTTTGATCAGCCGGCCCAGCACCCGATCGGCACCGGCGTAAGCCTCTTCGACCTCCTCGAACCGGTCCCCCAGCCCCAGCGCAATGGCCTGCTGGCGCAAATTCGACAGTTGGCCGCCCGGAATCTCGTGGTGATACACCCGTCCCGTGGGCCCGGGTAACCCAGATTCAAACGGCGCGTACACCTTTCGTAGCGCCTCCCAGTACGGCTCCAGCGCACAGACCGCCGACAGCGACAAGCCGGTGTCGCGCTCGGTGTGCGCGGCGGCGGCGACGATCGAACTCAGCGCGGGCTGGCTGGTCGTTCCCGCCATCGGCGCGGCGGCACCGTCGACCGCATCGGCACCTGCATGCCAAGCGGCCACATAACTGGCCAACTGGCCGCCGGGCGTGTCGTGGGTGTGGAAGTGCACCGGCAGGTCGAAACGGCTGCGCAGCGCACCAACAAGTTGTTGTGCCGCCTGTGGCCGCAGTAGTCCGGCCATGTCCTTGATCCCCAGGACGTGTGCGCCTGCGTCCACGATCTGCTCAGCCAATTTCAGGTAGTAGTCGAGCGTGTAAAGCTGCTCACTCGGGTCAGACAGGTCGCCGGTGTAGCACATCGCGACTTCGGCTATCGCAGAACCTGTTTCGCGCACCGCGTCGATCGCCGGGCGCATCGACTCAAGATTGTTCAGCGCGTCGAAAATCCGGAAGATGTCGATACCGGTGGCCGTCGCCTCCTCCACGAACGCGGACGTGACCAGTTCCGGATACGGTGTATAGCCAACGGTATTGCGGCCGCGCAGCAGCATCTGCAGGCAGATGTTGGGCATCGCTTCACGCAGCTCGGCCAGCCGTTCCCAGGGGTCCTCTTTCAGGAAGCGCAGCGCGACATCGTAAGTCGCACCCCCCCAGCACTCCACCGACAGTAGTTGCGGCATGGTGCGGGCGAGGTAGGGGGCGACCATCACGAGACCGCTGGTGCGCACCCGGGTGGCCAGTAGTGACTGGTGGGCATCGCGGAACGTCGTGTCGGTAACGCCTACCGCCGGCGACTCCCTGAGCCAGCGCGCGAAACCCTCAGGCCCCAGTTTGGCCAGCCGTTGCTTAGAGCCCGGCGGTGGCCCGACCTCCAGATCGACGTCGGGCAGCTTGTCGTGCGGATACACCGTCGACCGTCGTGAGCCATGTGGTTTGTTGACGGTCACGTCGGCGAGGTAGTTGAGGATCTTGGTGCCGCGGTCGGCCGACGATCGCGCCGTGAGCAGCTGCGGGCGTTCGTCGATGAACGAGGTGGTGACGTGGCCGGCCTGGAAGTCCGGGTCGTCCAGAACCGCCTGCAGGAACGGGATATTCGTCGACACACCACGGATGCGGAACTCTGCGATCGCGCGGCGGGCCCGATTCACCGCGGTCGGGAAGTCACGGCCCCGGCAGGTCAATTTGACCAGCATGGAATCAAAGTGCGCGCTGATTTCCGCGCCCAGATTCGTGCCGCCGTCCAGCCGGATGCCCGCCCCGCCCGGACTGCGGTAGGCGCTGATCCGGCCGGTGTCGGGCCGGAACCCGTTGGCCGGATCTTCGGTGGTGATCCGGCACTGCAGCGCCGCGCCATGCGGCCGGATCGTCTCCTGGCTGAGACCCAAATCATCGAGGCTTTCACCGGAGGCGATGCGCAACTGGCTGGAGACCAAATCGACGTCGGTGATCTCCTCGGTGACGGTGTGCTCAACCTGGATACGTGGATTCATTTCGATGAAGACGTGATGCCCACGCTCATCCAACAGAAATTCCACGGTGCCCGCGCAGCTATACCCGATGTGGCGTGCGAAAGCCACTGCGTCGGCACAGATTGTGGCGCGCAGGTCCTCAGCCAGGTTGGGAGCGGGGGCCAGTTCGACGACTTTCTGGTGGCGCCGCTGCACACTGCAGTCGCGCTCGTAAAGATGGATCACGTTGCCGTGCGCGTCGGCCAGGATCTGCACCTCGACGTGGCGCGGGTTGATTACCGCCTGCTCGAGGTAGACGGTCGCATCCCCGAACGCCGATTCGGCTTCTCGGCTGGCGGCTTCGATGGCCTCAGGCAGCGCGGCGGGATCGCTGACACGGCGCATCCCGCGGCCCCCGCCCCCGGCAACCGCCTTGACGAACAACGGGAATTGCATGTGCGCGGCGGCAGACACCAGCTCATCGACAGATGCCGATGGCGCCGATGAGGTGAGGACGGGCAGACCGGCTTCGCGCGCGGCCGCGACCGCACGGGACTTATTGCCGGTCAGCTCAAGCACTTCGGCGCTAGGGCCGACGAATGTGATACCCGCATTCGTGCAGGCGGCCGCTAGCTCGGGATTCTCCGACAAGAACCCATATCCGGGGTAAACCGCATCGGCGCCGGAACGTCGGGCCGTGTCGACGATTTCGTCGACCGACAGATACGCCCGCACCGGGTGGCCGATATCGCCGATTTGGTAAGACTCGTCCGCCTTGAGGCGGTGCACCGAATTTCGGTCTTCGTAGGGGTAGACGGCGACGGTGCCGATTCCGAGCTCGTAGGCGGCTCGAAACGCGCGGATGGCGATCTCGCCGCGATTGGCAACCAACACTTTTGAGATCACGCGCGTCCCTTACCTCGGCTGTCTATAAAACCGTCGACCAGTAGTCCCAGAACCGGGCCAGAATCAGCAGAAAGACCGCGGTGAACCAGAGGGTGGCGATCGACCACCGCCAACGGTAGAGCTCACGCATTACTGCACTGTTATGGCTTTCACCGGTTGGTCGGAACGCCACCGCGCTGA
Source organism: uncultured Actinomycetota bacterium (assembly GCA_963720085.1). Lineage (GTDB taxonomy): Bacteria > Actinomycetota > Actinomycetes > Mycobacteriales > Mycobacteriaceae > Mycobacterium. The sequence goes on along the minus strand of CAVRER010000038.1, from coordinate 256,051 downwards.
ACACCACCAACAGCGAGATGGTGGCCACCCACACCACCATGCAATACGGGCATAATGCCCCAATGCGGTAAAGGCTTTGGAAGATCAGCCAATGCACAAACCCGGCCCCGGCCAGGGTCCCGACCGTCAATCCAACCCAATACCACTGCGGCAACGGCACTTTCGCCAGAGCCAAGACACCGGTAACCGCGACTACAGTAAACCCGGCGATACCGATGAGCGGGTTGGGAAAACCCAGCACCGAGGCTTGTGGCGTTGTCATCACCGAACCGCACGACACGATCGGGTTGATGTTGCACGACGGCACATACGACGGGTTGAGCAGGATCTTGATCTTCTCCACGGTCAGCGTGGAGGAGGCAATCAGCCCAATCACCCCGGCGATCAGCACCCACCATGCGCTCGTCAGCGGCACCGTCGCTGCATGCCGGGACGGCGAAGCCGAATCCTCAACCGGCTCGCCGGTTTGCGCTGACGCCGCGACGCTCACGACGCCGCTGGGTTCGCCGCCGTGTCGAGGCCCGGGACATCCCCGACGATCTCTTTGATCTTGTCCACCAGCGCCTGAGGCGTCGACCATTGATAGTCCTGGCCGTTGATCCGGACCGTTGGGGTGGCGTGAATGCCGGCGGCCGCGGGCAATCCTTCGACCATCGGGGTGTACTTGCCGCTATTGACGCAGTCCGGAACCTTGCCCACCACGCCGGCCACCCGAGCGAACTCGATCAATTTAGCGTTGTCGGGGAACGTGGTGCCGGTCTCGGAGGGTTGAATGCTCTTGCTGTACAGCTCGTTGTGGAACCGGCGGAAGGCGTCGATCGATTCGTCGGCGACGCAATAGGCGGCGTTGCCCGCGCGCGACGAGTAATCCTCGTTCTGTGGTCTGCTGAGCAGCCCCATCATGTAGTAGTCGGCAGCGATGGCGCCGCTATCGATCAGCTTCGACACCGTCGGTCCGAACGCGCGCTCGAAGTTCCCGCAAGCCGGGCAGAGGAAGTCCTCGTAAAACACCACGTCCGCCTTGGGTTTGCCGTCTTGAGTGACCAGCTTGCTCGACGTCACCCGAACCGCCCGCTCGCCGGAGGCCTTCTTGTTGTGCGAGATCACGATGTAGCCGACTAGGACGACGGCGAACAGCATTACGATCGCGGTAAGCCCGATCCTCACCAGCAGGTCGCGTTTGCGCCCCGCGGCGTTCAGGTCGTAGCTGGCTGGGCGTTTCGGTTTGGCGGCTTTGGCGCCCATGGGCTCGCTCACCTCCAATATGTGATCGTCGGCTTGGCTGATCCGACCGCGGCGCGGCCGGCGATAGCAACCTAGCCTACCGTCGCTATTTCCAGGTCAGTCCGGCGACGACGCAGGGCGGTAGTCGAGCTCAGACGCGGCTGAGGTGAGCAGGCAACGCCGAAACCAATTTGGTGGTTGCCACTGCCATCGGGGAAGATTTCAGGCCAACTACGTCGGATCCGACTTCGTGCGACGCCTCGGCGCCGTCGACCATTGAATAGCCTTGTTCCACACGGGCTTTCGGGACATTTTCGCCGAAGCAGACAATAGTCGGCTTGCGCCTGCCGCCGCAGCGCGGACAGTCCACGAATCGGCCATCGCCATATGTCCTAGCCGGCCAAGCTTTGTGGCCATGGCACGGTGTTGCCGGAGGAGATCGCGCTGGGCGGCCTCGTCGCCACGGGCGCCGGCCAGCAGCGCGCGGAGCCGCAGCACCCAGATCTCGCGGTCCACCACCTCGATCGGGGCGGCCGCCAACCGCTCGATCGCGGTTTGGGCTTCCTGCAGATCGGCCTCGCCGCCGCGGGTCAGCAGCGCCTCCACGAACACGCGGGTGGGAGGGATGGCCCAGGCGAGCTGTCCCGCATTGAACAGGTCGTCCACGGCTGCCCGCGATGCCGCGATGGCACCATCGAGGTCTCCACGCCTGGCCTGCTCCCAGGCGATATAGGACTCGATGAACGGTACCTCGGATAGGGTCCAGTGCTCGTGCAAGCACATGTCGCGCAGTTGTGTCAGCACCGTCAGTCCGCGCTCACGATCTGCTGGGGAGTCGCGGTGCATCAGCGCCAGGCCCAGCGCGTATCGGGCGTGGCCCAGCGCGAAATCGTCAGCGGATCGTTCGGCGATCTGCAGCCCCTCATCAATGAGCTCCAGCGCGGCATCGTCGGCCAGCAGCGCCCCAACGGCTATTCCTAGTGCGTATGTGAAGGCGATGACGACGGCAAGGGTTGTCGGGTCCGTCTCACGGGCCATGGCGACGGCGAAGGGGAGGGCGGGCAGCACCTCTGCCAGCGGGCGGCCCAGGGCCCCTAGGCTAACCGCGCGCGTGCCGTGGGCGAACGCCAGCGGAGACCCCATGATGAAGTTGCCTTTGGTGGGGTCGCCGTCGGCCAGCTCGATGACGGCCTGTGACCAGCGCAGCACGTCGGAGTATTCGCCGGTCTCCAGCTTGACGAATTTCGCCGTGAACGACAGCCCGACCGTCATGTCCGGATCGGCGATCGCCTCGACCAGGGCCATGAGTTCGGATGCCAGCGCCGAGGCCTCCCGCATGCGGGCATGAATAAAGTGGTCCATCACCTGCCCGGCCATGCCCATCGCCAACGATGCCTTGTCGCCGGCGAGCGTGCTCAGTTCACGCAGCTCCTCAAAGCGCGTCAGCGAGTCTTTCGCATGGACTCGGTAGGCGGTGCCACAGAGCAGGGTGCGCGGGGCGATACGCATCTCGGTGCGCCCCGGATCGTCGGAGGGCAACGCGTCGGCGATCTGGCTCGCCCGCTCCCAACTCAGCCGCGCCGCGGCCATATCGCGGTGCGTCGACCACCCGCCGGCACGCATATGCCAGCCATAGGCGGCCTGCACATCCCCGGCTGCCTCCAGGTTCTCGGCGATCAACGAGGCGTTCTCCTCGACCGATCCCGGGTCGCCGGCCTCGATGGCCGCGGCCAGGCGCCGGTGCAGCTTGGCCCGGTCTGGTTTCAGTTGTGACTCGTAGGCCACCGCGCGGATCAACGGATGCCGGAATGCGTACTCGGCGGACGGGGTGAACCTCACCTGATCAACCATCTCCGCCTCGATCAGCGCCTCGAGGGCCGGATCGATCCCCAGGCTGGTCAACAGATCCGGGCCGAACTGTGATCCGATCACCGCCGCAGCACTCAGCGTCTGTTTGGCCCCCGGTTCGAGGCGATCGATGCGCGCGGCGATGACCGCCTGCACGCTGGCCGGCACGCTGACCTCGGCCACATCGGCGTGGCACCGGTAGCGACCGCGCTCCCCCTCCAGCACACCGCGCTCGGCAAGCTCACGCACCATCTCCTCGGCGAAAAACGGGTTACCGGCGGTCCGTTCGGTGATCAGCGCCGCCACCGCGCCCACCGAGGGATCCGCGCCCACCAGCTCACCGACCAACGCCGAGGTATCCGCATCACCCAGTGGGTCCAGCGCCACCGTCTGCGCGCCGGGCACCTGGGCGAGTGCCCCGTGGTAGTAGGGGCGGTAGGTGATCAGCGCCATCGATGGGGTCTTCGGGATCACCTTCAAGAACTCGGCCAGCATGGATTCGCTGACCGCGTCGATCCAGTGCGCGTCTTCGAGGATGTAGAGCCTCGGCTTGGTGCTCGCCAGCGACATCGCGTTGACCAGCGTGGTCAACCGCCGCCGCCGCGCGGCCGGGTCGATGGGCGGCAGCTCGGTATCCGGGTCACGAATGCCCAACAGGTCATCCAGCAACACCAGATCCTGCGGGTCGACGCCGTCGGGAACTCTGCCGCGCAGCCGCGCCCGCGCGGCCTCATCGTCCAGATCGCTGATCCCCACGATTGCCCGCAGCAGCCGCCCCACCACATGAAACGAGATATCACCGGCATGCGACTCGCAGAAGGTCGAAAACACCTCGACACCACGACCGCGCGCGATCTCGACGGTCTCGTGAACCAGCCGGCTCTTGCCGATGCCCGCCGGTCCCGCCACCGACACCACACACCCGTGCCCACCGACCAATCGATCCAAGATGCCTGTGATGGTGTTCATTTCCCATTGACGCCCCACCAACGCGGTCTCAAAACGACCGATCCGCCCCGACGCCACCCCCAGCAGCCGACGCGCCGGCATCGGTGCGGCAGCGCCGATCTGCACCAGCTCCGGCTCACCGAGCACCGCGGTGTTTTCAACCAGCCGGGCGGTCGACCCGCTGAGCATGACCCCGCCGGGCGGCGCGATGGACTCCATGCGCTGGGCCACCCCGGCCTGCTCTCCGACCAAACCCAAAGAACCCGAACCGATCCCACCGGCGATGACCCGCCCCGAATTGAGGCCAATGCGCAATCGCAGGTCTCCACCCTCCTGGCGTTCGACCTCGCCAGCCAGGCCCTTGGCCTCCTGCTGGATTCCCAGCGCCGCCAAACAGCCGCGAAGCGCATGATCCTCCAACGCCGCCGGCGCGCCGAACACCGCCATGATCCCCTCGCCGGTGGCCTTGTCGACCATTCCGCCATAGCGCTGCACCACCACCGCGCAGCGGTTGACCAGCTCGGTCATGATCTCGTGAAACCGCTCCACACCGACGGCCGCGGCCAGATCCATCGAATCAACCACATTTGCCACCAACACCGTCACCTGCTTGAGCTCGGCAGATTGTGGGACCCGCGCCGATGCGGCGACCTCTGCCGGCTGGCTGCCGACCGTGGGGATGTCCTCGGCGGGTAACCCCGCCGGGGTGTGGCGCACATCAGCCACCTCTTTGCCCAGGATGGTGTCGATCTCGCTCGCTATCGCATAGGTGACATCCGTGCGACGGCGCAGTACCCCCAGCAACGTGCGGATGTCATCCACAACGGTCGAATCGTCCTCTTCGTGCAGCGCATTGCGCAGCTCGAAGAGCATTTGCGCCTGCACCGACGGTGCGAGCACCGCGGCATCGTGAATCGATGCACCCAGTCGCTGCAAGTACTCGTAGGGAATCGGAGGTCCCTCGGGCAGCGGGTCGGGCAGGTCGCTACGGCGCGCGGCCTGTTCGTGTAGGGCCCCCATCAGCTCGAATCCGGCCGATGTGGGGTTTCGGTAGTCGACTAGCTGCCTGCTGAAAATCGGGTCGACGCGGTAGCTGGATAGCTCACCGATCTGCACCGGCAAGATCGGCAACCCCAGCTGCTGGCCGTAACCCAATTCGGCCCGGCACGGCTTGGAATGCAGAGAATTGTCCGACAACGCGAACAGGAACACCGTGCACCCACGGATCTGCTCAAGGATCTCCGACCACCACGCGTCACCGCCACCAAGTTCGTCGTCCAGCCAGACCTGGACCCGAGCTCGCTGAAGTTCGCTAACCATGGATCTGACCGCGCCCTCGTCGTGGCGCGAGTAGCTGATGAACACCTTCATCGACGGGCACAACTCCTTGAATCGCCCGGCGTGTCCGGTCACTTTGCTGCTGAGCTCCCGACCGGACCGTGGGGCTGGGTTTTAGGGTAGTCGCCGGCCCGCAATAAAGTCGTGTAACCGGCGGAGCACTGCCGTCGCTATTGCCAGCTCAGTTCGGCGACGACGCAGGTCGGTCGTCGAGCTCAGACGCGGCTGAGGTGAGCACGCAACGCCGAAATCAACTCGGTGGTTGCCACGGCACTGCCGCCGCCGAGCGGGAACAAGGTGGCGAAGCCATGGGTCAGCGACCCCCACGAGCGCAAGTCGACGGGAGTCCCGGCAGCGCGCAGCGCCGCGGCGTACCGATTTCCCTCGTCACGCAGCGGGTCGAAGCCCGCGGTCGCGATCAGCGCGGGCGGCAAACCGGCCAGCGAGTCGGCCAGCAGTGGCGATACCAGCGGGTCCGTCGGTTCGACGCCGGAGCCACCGAGGTATTGGGCCTCGAACCAGTCGATCTCGCGCTTGGTCAGCAAAAAACCTTCGGCGAACAGGCTCAACGACCTGGTCTGCGCGGTGCAGTCGGTCCGCGCGTAAATCAGCCACTGCAGCACCGGCTTAGGGCCCTTGGGATCCTCGTCGCGCGCCAGCTGGGACACAACGGCCGCCAGGTTGCCACCGGCGCTGTCTCCGCCGACGGCCACCTTGCCAGGGATCGCCCCGAGGTCGCCGGCGTGTTCGTGCGCCCACCGAAACGCCGTATAGGCGTCCTCGACCGCCGCGGGCGCAGGGTGCTCAGGGGCCAGCCGGTAATCGATCGACAGCACCTGAACATCGGCGTCGCGGCAGGTCAGCCGGCATAGCGCATCGTGGGTGTCCAAGTCGCCGATCGTCCAGCCGCCACCGTGGTAGAAGACCAGCAACGGCGCCGGCGCCGTCGCGGGCCGGTAGTGCCGAGCTGGGATCTGGCCGGCAGGTCCGGGTATCGACAGGTCGCTGACGCCGACGTGCACCTGCGGCCCGGCGAACCCAAGGCTCGCCTCCCGCATCAGAGCTCGAGAGGCAGCGACGTCGTCACCTACCGCCATCCCATCCACACCCAGGGCCCGCTGCCCCGACAGCATCAGCTGCAACGTCGGATCAAGGGTATTGCCGTCGATGGTGATCGAACGACCCCCGGCCAGCAGTCGCACGGCGCGGGTCGGTACCCACGGAATCACCTTGACACCGACCTTGGTCGCGACGCTCTGCAGCCGACCGGCCCATCCGCTCGGCGCTCTGAGCTGCAGGTCCGGCACGCCTGGCAGACTTCGTGTCATGGCTAGCCCCTCAAGTCTCCTGGTCCCACTGAACGACGGAAATTGCATTCCCGCCGTCGGATTCGGCGTATTCAAGATTCCGCCCGCGGACACCGAGCAGGCGGTGGGCACCGCCCTGCGCACCGGTTACCGCCATATCGACACCGCGGCAATGTACGGCAACGAACGCGAAACTGGCCGCGCGGTCGCCGAGTCGGGCGTGCCCAGAGACGAACTCTACTTGGTTACCAAATTGTGGAACGCCGACCAAGGCTACGACAGCACGCTGACGGCATTCGAGGCCAGCATGAATCGGCTGGGGATCGATTATCTGGACTTGTACCTGGTGCACTGGCCGACGCCCCAGCGCAACAAATTTGTCGACACCTTCAAGGCGTTCGCTCATTTGCGCGACCAAGGCCGGATCCGGTCCATCGGGGTCAGCAATTTCGAACCCGAGCATCTAAATGTCCTCATCGATGCGACCGGGATTGTTCCCACCATCAACCAGGTCGAGCTGCATCCGCGGCTGCCGCAAACCGAGTTACGGGAGGTGCACGCCCGCCTGGGCATCGCGACCGAGGCGTGGGGACCGCTCGGGCAAGGATCGTTGCTGACCCATCCAACGATTACCGGGATCGCCGAACGCTGCGGCCGAACACCCGCCCAGGTATTGATTCGGTGGCATATTCAGCTGGGTAATATCGTGATCCCCAAGTCGGTGAACCCTAAGCGGATTGCGAGCAACTTTGACGTGTTCGATTTCGAACTCAGCAGCAACGACATGGCGTCAGTCTCTTCGCTCAACGATGGCAACCGGCTCGGTCCTGATCCACGAACCTTCGACTTCACAGGCAGGTGAATGACGTTGACCGGCGAGTCGGGCGCCTCGGTCCCATCGATAGCGCTCAATGACGAGAACACGATGCCGGCGCTTGGCCTCGCCGTTGCCGAATTGTCCGACGACGAGACCGAGCGTGCAGTCTCGGCCGCACTGGAAATGGGGTATCGGCTGATCGATACCGCCGCGGTATACGGCAATGAAGCTGCCGTCGGCCGGGCTATCGCGGCGTCCGGCATCCCCCGCGCGGAGCTGTTCGTCACCACCAAGCTGGCCAATGCCGACCAGGGCATCACCTCTACCCAGGAGGCCTGCAAGGCCAGCCTGGAGCGGCTCGGCCTGGACTACCTCGACCTCTACCTGATCCATTGGCCGGCACCGCAGTTGGGCATGTACGTGGATAGCTTCGGCGGCCTGATCCAATTACGCGGCGACGACTACGTGCGCTCAATCGGCGTGTGTAACTTCACCGAGGAGCACCTATCGACGGTCATTGATCTGACCTTCGTCACCCCTGCGGTCAACCAGATCGAGCTGCACCCGCTGCTCAATCAGGCTGAGCTGCGCGCGGCCAACGCAGCACACGACGTGGTCACCGAGGCGTACAGCCCGCTGGCAGTCGGCAGGCTGCTGGATAACCCGACGGTGACGTCCGTCGCCGCCGAATACAGCCGCACCCCCGCACAGGTTCTGATCCGGTGGAGCCTGCAGCTGGGCAATGTGGTGATTCCGCGGTCGGCCAAGCCCGAGCGCATCGCCAGCAACATCGACGTCTTCGATTTCGAGTTGGCCGCCGAGCACATGGACGCGCTCAACGGGCTCAATGACGGCACCCGGGTGCGCGAGGATCCGCTGACCTACACCGGAATCTAAGAATTGACCTGTAATGGGTCATGCAGCGCCAATCAGCTTGGGGGCTGGTTGTTTTCGGCTGGTCCCGCGACGTCCAGGCGGTAGGTCTGGTCTGTTCGGGGGTGGGCCGAGTGCTGCTTGTTCAGCAGAGGCCACCGGCTGGTGGCTGCCGGTCCTGGCCGATCCAGCATCGGGTGATGGTGGTGGCTGGTGCCGGTTGACTGAACCCTCCCACTCTTGCTGGGAGGCCAACCACGCTCGCAGGGCGTGGGCAAGTCGGTAATCGACCCGGGCGGTGCGCGGATCAGCGGGATCGGTGAGCTTGACGCAGGCCGCTAGCGCGGCCGATACGGTGTCACGATCAGCTTGCAGGCCGCATTCGCGGCAGTGATGGGTGCGCTGGGCGAGGGTTTTCGGCACTCGTGCCCCGCATAGGCAGTGTTGGGACAGCGCGGTGGATCGGGTGCCGGCGCGCGATAGCGCGGCGCCGGTGGCGCGACATTCGATGGCCAACGCCGCGACCAGCGTGCCGGGGCTGAACAGGGCAATCCTTTTGCCCCACAACCGCGCCCAGGTGCTGATGTCGGTGTCTTCGATGGTGATGGTGTTGCCGTGGGCGGCCACGATCCGCGCGGCAACATCGGCGGCGCGGGCCTGTTTAGCCTGGCTAGCGCTGCGGGCGTCGGCGGCGTGATCGCAGCGTGTGCGGCGATAGCGGCCCGAGAGCTTGTCGTGTCGGTAGGCGCGCAGCGGCACCCCATCGGCGCGAGCATGGCGCGGCCCGCCCGGGTTGGTGATGTGGCGGGCCACCCGCCCTTTGGTGGCGCGGCGAGCCGCCCGGGCGGCCTGGCGCGGCGACGGGCCATACTGCTCGGGGTTGGTGGTGCGCCGGGACCGATCCAACGCCTTCTGCCGAGCCCTGGCCTTCTTGGCCGCCCGCGCCGCGGCGTTCTGCTGCTCGGGTGTGCAGCTGATCTGCTCGGCTACCAGCTGCCCGGGCTGATCGACGGCGAACGACGCCACCGACAGGTTGGACACATTCGCATCCACCCCGACGCGCCGGCCGGCGGGGATGGCGGCGCGGCGAGCCCTGGTGGCGGGGGACTGATACCCGGCCTGATGGACGAGCAGATGCGCGTAGTAGCGCCAACCGCCGGGTGCTTTGCGGTCGCGCACCCGCACCAGGTCGATCTTGTGCCAGATGTTCGGGTCGGCCAGGAAGTGACACAGGTGCGCCCATTGGCCCGCCCCTTGGTCCAGCCGCACTGGCAACACCAGATCGCCGGCGGGCAGGCCGGTGAACACCACCGCCAACGCGCCGCTGTGATCAGCCCACTTGCCCGCGGCGGATCGCGGCGGCGCGGGCAATCGGGTGGGCTGGGACAGAATCGATACCCCAGTGGGTTGAGCGGCCGCCGCCACACCCGTGGTCACCGCGGCGGGCAGTCGCGGATGCCGGTAGGCGGCCAGGTGCCCGTCCAGGGTGCCGACCAGCAGGTAGGTCTCCCACACCGGCGTGGCTTTGGTGTGGGAGCGCGCTCGCCCAGGGATGCGGGCGAATTTCCACCACGAGCCGATCCTTGGCGGGCCGTGCCGGCGCCCCGAGCCGTCGGCGAACAGATGCCGATCGATGCTCTCCCACACTTCATCGGCCACGTGCAGTCCGATGGCTTTGGTCAGGTGATCGCGCATCCACCCGCTGGTCTCAATATGACGTTTCGCGGCTACCTCAATGCCAGTGCGGGATAGCCCCAGCCGCTCCCGCAGCGCTTTCGCATCGGCGTCGCGTTCATGGTGGGCCGCCCAGTACGCGCGGCAGCGATCGGCGGCGTCGCGCTGCAGCGCCCGCCGCAGCCCAAACACCGCGCCCCAGTGCCGCTCCATCCGCCGGCGCACCATTGGGTCGCTGACATCCAGCTCGAGGCGGATCACCGACACCGGCCCGTCATATTTGAAGTTCGGGGCCTTCGACTTACCCCGCCTCCGCGGCGCCACGTCATCGCTGGCCACGGTGGTGGTGTCGATGCGCGCGGCTGCCATGACGATCATGAAACCATCACCCACCGACATCGATCCGCTGCCACACCGATGGCGAAACCTGCTGCCGCTCACGGGTCTAAGCCGGGGCCAGGTCCCGCGCCATCTGTGCTCTGACCCGACATCGTCTACCGACGCGTCCCAGACGGCCCTGGGCACTGCCGCTTCCGGTGCGAGTGCTGCTGGTGCTGGTCCATTTGCGCACCAACCCGACCACCCGCGCGCTGGCGGCGCTGTTTGACACCAGCCAATCGACCGTAGACCGAATCATTCATCACCTGGTGCCGGTGCCGGCGGATGCACCGCCCCCCGGGACCACAGCACCCACCCGTGGATCATCGACGGCACCCTCGACCACACGATCAGCGCGGCAAGCAAGAACTACCGGCGCAGTGTCCAAACCCAGATCATCATCCGCTCCCACCGCCCCGCGTGCTGGTAGCCGGGCGCTGCTGGCCCGGCAACCGCAACGACGTCATCGCGGGCCGCCACACCGTCGCGCACCTGCTCACCGGCCACGACATCCTTGGCGATGGTGGCTACCGCGGCATCGCGGCGAGCACTACACCCCGCCGCGGCCACACCGGCCGGATCATCCGCGACGACCACCAGCGGACACATCGCCGGATCAGGGCCCGTGTCAACACGTCATCGCCCGACTCAAAGACCGGCAGACACTACGACAATGTCACCGCCGCGGCGACGCCATCAGCCACAGCCTCCAAGTCATCGCCGGACTCTGGAACCTCCAGACCCACAACCAATTACAGGTCAACTCCTAGCCCGGCTGTCCGGCCGGGCAGGTAGCCGTGGCCTGACGCAGTACATCGGCCGAAGCCTGGTCGACGGGAAGCGCATAGCCACGCGACACCGCAATGTACTGCATGGCGTATTGGCACCAGAACGCATTGTTGGGTGGCATCCATAGCGCCGGCTGGGAATCGCCTTTGTCCTCGTTTGCCTTACCGGACACCGCGAGCAGGTTGGCCGGATCGTTGGCGAAGCGCACCCGCTCGGAGACCGGCCAGTCGTAGGCCCCCATGTCCCAAGCCAGTGCCAGCGGCAAGATGTGGTCGATCTCCACCGACGCCCCGACGCCGGCGCCGCGATGAAAGTTGATGCTGGCGTTGGTGTACGGGTCGTGCAGGGTGCCCGTTTCGACGGCGTTGGGGCAGCGTTTGATCCACACATACGTCTTGTCGACCAGGTCGCGGTTGAGAATGTCGTCGCGAGTGTCGCATCCGTTGTGCCCGCCGGGCGCGTCGTTGTCGTCAGTCCAGGCATCGCCGTACGCCGCACGACGATAGTCGTAGCGATGGATCCTGGCCGGCACCAACGTGATTCCGCCCAGCACGTCGACGCCGGGCTGCACGGTCGGAACGTCGGCTCGCGCCGCGAACTCCCGGGCGCGCTCCCCCGCTGACGTCGCGGCCACCTGATAGGCGACCAGCACCACGAGCACCGCGATCGCCGACAGCCACAACAGCGTTTTGCGGTTCATGATTTGTCCAGGTAGGCAATGCGTTCGGTACCGGTGAACGGCGCCGCCAGGAGCGCCAATCCGGAATTGGCGGCTTCCTCGTCGTATGCCTGCTCGCAGAACTCCCGGGCCGCTTCGATGATGTGCTGGTGGTCGATGAGCGACAGCAGTTGCAGCGTGATCGCACGCCCCGACTGGCTGCGACCCAGCACATCTCCTTCCCGGCGCTCCTTGAGATCCAGGTCGGCCAAGGCGAACCCGTCGAGCGTCCCGGCGACCGCGGTCAATCGCCGGCCTGCCCTGGAATCCGGCGCCACCCAGCTCGCCAGCAGGCATAGGCTGGCGTGCGAGCCCCGGCCAATGCGGCCGCGCAACTGATGCAATTGGCTGATACCGAACCAGTCGGCATCCATCACCAGCATCACGGTCGCGTTCGGGACGTCGACGCCGACCTCAATGACGGTGGTGCACACCAACACGTCGATGTCGCCGGCGCGAAACGCCGTCATCGCGGCGTCCTTCTCCTCGGCGGGCAGCCGCCCATGCATGAGTCCCAGCCGCAGACCGGCCAACTGGTCGCTGCGCAGCCGGGCGAACAGCTCTTCGGCTGTCGCCGAAGGCCTTCCATCTTGCTCGGTCTGGCCGCTGCTATCGGTCTCGTCGATCCGCGGCGCCACCACATAGGCCTGGCGCCCCTCGGCGGCCTCCTCGATGATGCGACGCCAGGCCCGGTCCAGCCATGCCGGCTTGTCCTTGACGAAGATGGCGGTCGTCGTGATCGGCTGCCGGCCGCGGGGAAGCTCGCGCAGCGTCGACGTCTCCAGGTCGCCGTAGACGGTGAGCGCTACCGTCCGCGGTATCGGCGTCGCGGTCATCACCAGCAGATGCGGTGTGATCCCGGCAGGCGCCTTGGCCCGCAACTGATCTCGCTGCTCGACACCGAACCGGTGCTGCTCGTCGACGACCACCATGCCCAGCTGGTGGAACTCGACCGCGTCTTGCAGCAGCGCGTGGGTGCCCACGACGATGCCGACCTGACCGCTGGTGATCTCGCCGCGAACTTGTTTCTTCTGAGCCGCTGACATCGAGCCGGTGAGTAGCGCCACTCGGGTGGCGCCGTCGGCACCGCCGAGCTGGCCGGCCATCGCCAGCGGCCCAAGCACCGAGTTGATCGACTGGAGATGTTGTGCGGCAAGGACTTCCGTTGGAGCCAACAGCGCGCACTGGTAGCCGGCGTCGACCATCTGCAGCATCGCCAGCACCGCGACGATCGTCTTGCCCGACCCCACCTCACCTTGCAGCAGCCGGTTCATCGGGCGGATGGACGCGATTTCAGCAGAAAGCACCTCCAGCACCTCACGCTGGCCGGCGGTCAGCTCGAATGGCAAGCGCTGCAGGAGTTCTTGCTTCAGTCCATCCGAACGCGATGGCGCCGCCGGCCCGGACTGGGAAAGCTCGCCGTGGCGGCGACTCACCAGCGCCCACTGCAGCCCGACAGCCTCGTCGAAGGCCAAGCGGTCACTGGCACGCCGCCGCTCGGCCGCATCTTCGGCCAAGTGGATGGCACGCAGCGCCTCATCTTCGGAGACCAGATTGTGGTTAGCACAAAGCGCTTTGGGCAACGGGTCGGCCACCGGGTCGAGGACCTCGAGCACCTGGCGAACACAGTTGAAGATGTCCCAGCTCTGCAGTTTGGTGCTGGCGGGATAGATCGGGTAGAAGCGACGTTCGAACGCCTCTTGCAACACCTCGCCACTGACAGCCTGTGACGCGTCGGCGATGTTGCGCAGCGACCGGCTGCCGCGGTTCCTGCCGTCCGGGGAGTCGAGGATTAGGAATGCCGGGTGCGTCAATTGCATTGCGCCCCGGAAGAACCCGACCTCTCCGGAGAGCATCACCTTGGTGCCTTTGGTCAATCCCTTTTTCAAGTAGCGAGGGTTGAAGAACGTGGCGGTGACCTTGCTGCGCCCAGAGCCGAGGGTGACGAGCAATATCTTGTCCCTCGGACGATTTCTGATCGGCCGCTCAACCACACGGGTGATCTCGTCGACAAGCGTGATGTGCTCACCTGCGGCGGGCCGCTCGTCGCCGGCGCCGCGCACGCTTGCGCCCTCGACGTAGCTGCGTGGGTAGTGGCGGAGCAGGTCGTCGACGGTGCGGATACCGAACACCTCGTCGAGCGGGTTCGCGGCTTTGGCGCCAAGGATGTAATCCAGGCGGTCACTGAGCGCGACCATGGCTACTCGACCCCGATCAACAGCGCGTCGCCGCGGTGCCCGGTGTGATAGGTCATCAGCTCGGTACCCGGGTGGCGGTCGTGTACGTGGGCTTGCAGCCTTTCGCTCACTGCAGCCGCGTCGCCATCCCCATCGATGTCGGCGCCCACCAGCACCGTCACCAACTCGCCACCGGCGGCCAACAGCAAATCGAGCAACCCGATCGCCGCCGACGCCACGTCGGGCGCCACGATCAGCACTTCGTCGCCCGCGATGCCCAGCCCGTCGCCGGGTTCGCAGGTGCCGGCCCAGGTCAACGCCGTTTCGGTCGCTATGCGCACCGACCCATGCTTGGCGGCACCGGCGGCGCGGGCCATCGTGTAACCATCGTCGACGGCTTGCCGGCCGGGTTCATGTACAGCGAGCGCGGCCAGCCCCTGCACCATCGATCCGGTCGGCAGCGGCACCACGTCGATACCCCACCCGATGGCCGCGGTGCAGCCGGCGACCAGCTCCTCGGCGGCCAGGTAGCCGTTGGGCAACACCATGACCTGCGCGGCTTCGGTGTCCACCACGGCGCGCAACAGTTGCTGGGCGCTGATGTTGGTCGTCGGGTCGGCGACGTGCGGGCCGGGGCGCAGCACGCAGGCCCCCTCGCTGGCGAACAATTCCGCCGCGCCGTCGCCGTCGACGACCGCCAACACCGCGCGCTCCCGGCTCCAGCTGCCCGGCGGTAGCCCGCTGGCGGCGCCGGTCAGCGCCGAGATCTGGATCCGCCGCGGGTTGCCGAACACCAGACCCGCTTCAACGGCCGCCCCGGCGTCGTCGGTGTGGACATGGACCGAATAACCGCCGACCACGCCGGACGTCGCAATGGCCACCGACTCACCGAGCTCGTCCAGCCGTTCGCGCAGCAGGTCGGCGCCCTCGGTGTCGCATCCGCCCAGCAGGTACATCACCTCGAATTGCGGCGCAGGGGGTTGCGCGGCGTGCTCCGCCGCTTGCGGACGCGGCTGTGTCGGTGCTGGCTCGTACAGCGTGCGGTTTGGCGCCTGCCCGGTGATCGTCGAGCGCAAGGCGTCGAGCAGGGCAAGCAGTCCCCGCCCACCGGCGTCGACCACACCCGCATCACCCAGCACATCAAGCTGCTCCGGCGTCTTCTCCAACGCGACCACCGCGGCGTCGCCGGCGGCGGTGATCGCCCGGGCCAGCCCCTCCCCGGCGCTCTGCTCGACGGCACCGGCGGCCGCCCGCAACACCGAAACGATCGTCCCGTGGACCTCCTGGCCGCCCATCGAGCTGATGACCAGATCCACGCCGTGGCGCAACGCCGCGCCGAGCAGCGCCGCGTCGATGCCGTGCAGCTCGCCACCGGATTCGGCGGCGGCGCCGGCGGTGACGTCGGCAATGCCGCGCAGAATCTGCGACAGAATCACCCCGGAGTTGCCGCGCGCGCCGTTCAGCGCGCCCGCCGACAGGGCGGCGGCCACCCGAACGACATCACCGGAGCGTGCCTCCGTGTTGGCCTCGGCCAGCGCCGAGCGCATGGTGAACAGCATGTTGATGCCGGTGTCGGAATCGGCGACCGGGAACACGTTGAGCCGATTGATCTCGTCGATGTGGGTGATCAGGTCACTGACGGCGGTGTGCGCCCAGTCACGCAACGCGGACGCGTCCAATGGGCGATCCGGCCTAGCCAGCCCCGACCCCACCTGAAACTCACCTCCTCGCGCCGCTATCGGTGGGCGCCAGCCTATCTATTGAAGCCGACAGGACAGGTCACATGGCGCCCGGCGAGTGTTGATCGTTTTGGCGGTTCTGCCTTGCGGCGGCTATTCTGGCCAGGTCGTCGGGCTACCCGTCACCGGTTTTCGCGCTGTGACGATGCAGGCCTGAAAGGCCTGCGGAAGAGCAGCGCAATCAGGTATTGGCCCCAGAGATTTGAGGAGTTTCACGTATGGCTGCCGTCTGCGATATCTGCGGGAAAGGCCCCGGCTTCGGCAAGTCGGTGTCGCACTCCCATCGCCGGACCAGCCGTCGGTGGGATCCCAACATCCAGAGCCTGCGTGTTGCCACCCGCCCCGGCGGTAACAAGCACCGCATCAACGTCTGCACGTCGTGCATCAAGGCCGGTAAGGTCACGCGCGGCTAGCGGGTCGAACCTCCTGCGTCGTCCGTTTGCCGATTGCGCAGCGCGAAGACGCTGAAAAAGTGACTTGTCGAGGTTTGCGCACGTCCTAGGCTTCTCGTGTGGACAAGCTGCGGGTCGGCACGGATAACGTGCGGGCAAAGCCGTTTATGCCGTTGACCCCAATTCCCACACCGTTGGTAACCCCAGGAGCACAGTGATCGGGTTTGTGGCTCCCCACGGAATAGGGTGCAGCTGGGGTTTTGGCACGGACCCCGGCGATCGCGATGCTGTCCTGTGTGAAGGCAATGTTCCCGCAATCCCCGCCTCCGCCCCTGACAATGGAAGCACTGGGTGCGCCCAAGTAAAAGTCGTGGGTTATCCAAACAGCATGACCGGACCGTATGTCATCGCCAGGCATGGCGGGGCGTGCCCACCTTTCAGTGGTTTTCCGTGGTTTTCCGCCCCTCAACGTTGGGCAGAAACTGACTGCTACAAAAATCACCTGCGTCGTAGGAGCAGACGACCCGACCGCCTGCATCGACTCCAGCGATAACCACGGATTCGTCTTGCAGCCGTCTGGCAGTTGGGCGTTCTGAGGTCCGATGCAGATCCTTGCTATTGCAGGTGCTTTCGGTGCATTCACGTTGGTCTGCTTGGTAATTTACGTAGTCGGCCACTCACTGCAACGTAGGGGCCGTGATCTCACATTTATCGATCCCGGCTATCCCGACTCCATGCAGGCGGCGCCGGGAAAGGTGGATATCAGACCACCGGATCCGGCGGACCCGCATGACAACACAAGCCTGTCATGAGACCTTCTACGGCAGTTGCCAGTCGATCGGCTCGCCGCCCATCTCAGCCAGCAGTTCGTTGGCGCGGCTGAACGGCCGCGAGCCGAAGAATCCCCGCGACGCCGAAAGTGGCGAGGGATGCGGTGATTCGATCGAGACACAGTCGCCACCCGCCAGCATCGGCTTCAGCGTCGAGGCGTCGCGGCCCCACAAAATGGCCACCATCGGCTGCCGGCGGTCCACCAGAGCGCGAATCGCGCGCTCGGTGACGGCCTCCCAGCCCTTGCCGCGGTGAGACGCCGGGTTGCCCGGCCGCACGGTGAGTACACGGTTCAGCAGCAGCACCCCACGCTCTGCCCATGGCGTGAGGTCGCCACTGGAGGGCATCGGGTAGCCGAGGTCTTTGGCATATTCGGCGAAGATGTTGTCAAGACTTCGGGGCAGTGGGCGCACACCGGCGGCTACCGAAAAGCTCAGGCCGACGGCGTGCCCGGGTGTCGGATACGGGTCCTGGCCGACAATCAGAACTCGCACCTGGTCGAACGGAAAGGTGAAGGCCCGCAACACATTCGGCCCAGCTGGTAGGTAGCCTCGGCCTGCTGCGATCTCCTCACGCAGAAACTGGCCCATGTTGGCTACCTGCTCGCCGACCGGCTCCAATGCAGCTGCCCAACCATCCTCAACGAGTTCACGCAACGGCCGGGCGGTCACGCCAGCCCCTTCACCAACAACACCACCGTGTCCGCACCCACGCGGCGGTCCTTGGAAATCTCCTGATACTCCGGCGATTCCGACCACGACCGAAATGCCGCCTCGTCAGGAAAGGACATCAATACCACCTTGTCCCGGTCCCAGTGGCCCTCAACCACCTCTGGGGACTCGTCGGCAGCCAGCAACGTTCCGCGGTGGCGACGAAAGACGTCCATGAATCGGACCTGGTACCGGTCGTAGGCGGCGCGGTCGATGAACCGCAACTGGGCGACGGCGTAGACGGTCACCGAGTCACCCTACTGTCCATTGCCCGCCTTTTTTCCGGCCGCTCTGGGGGCACCTCCCGCTTGCGGGGGCCGGCCCGCATCGTCACCGGGCGCGAAGGACTGCCAGCCGGCGTATCCGTGCCACGCTGCGCCGTCGACAAGCACCCGCGCCGGCCCGTCGAGCACCCGCCCGATCACCCGCCACCCCGCGGGAACCGGGCTGGCGAACACTGCGACCAGGGCATGATCCTCTCCCCCGCCAAGCACCCACGTCCACGCGTCGACGCCTGCGGCTTCGGCGGCCCCCAGCAGTGCTTCATGATCGGCGCGCAGCGCTTCGGTGCTAAGGTCGACGGTCACGCCGGATGCCTGGGCCAGATGCCGCAGGTCGCCAACTAGACCGTCGGAAATGTCGATCATCGCCTGAGCACCAGCGTCGGCGGCCGCGCGCCCCTGCCCGTACGGCGGGTGCGGGACGAGATGGCGACGCCGCAAGTCGTCGAATCCTTCAATACCGTTGTGCCACAAGTCATATCCGGCAGCAGAGTGTCCGAGCTGGCCAGCGACGGCGATCCGCGAACCGGGTCGCGCCCCAGACCGCAGCACCGGCGCTCGGCCGGCCAGATCGCCCAGCACGGTCATCGACACCACCCATTGCGGGCTGCTGACCAGATCTCCGCCGACGATGCCGGCGCCAATCCGCCCGGCCTCGTCCCACATTCCCTCTGCCAGCGCGCTGACCTGTCCGGTTGGCGTTTCCGGCGGTGCGCCGAAGCCGACCACGAACGCGCTGGCCCGTCCGCCCATCGCCTCGATGTCGGCGGCGTTCTGCGCGATGGCTTTACGGCCGACGTCGTGCGGTGTCGACCAATCCAGCCGGAAGTGCCGGTTCTCGACGAGCATGTCCGTCGACACCACGACGCGACCGTCGCCGGCCAACAACACAGCAGCGTCGTCACCCGGTCCCAGAGCGACCGCGTCCGGCTGGCGCCGGCCCCGTATCAGCCCCTCGATCACGCCGAATTCGCCAACGTCACCCAGCGTGGGATCAGAGTCGCCGCTGCCCACGTCACCTCCGGTAGGTTCTTGTCCGCTGACTTCGGGAGTGTAAGCGTGATCGAAGGGGCTGAGCAGAAAGTGAGGCAGTGACCGACTCGGAGGGGCCGTCGCGGGCGGTGCTGATCGCTGCTCTGGTGCTAGCGGTCGGCGCCATCGGCGTCATCCTGGCGATCGCGGGCACTCGTCACCCGCCGCTGAAACCGGTGGTAATCGCGACTGTCCCCGCTCCGCACGCGCAGGATCCACCCTGCCGGGCGTTGCTGGAAGCATTGCCGCAGCGACTTGGCGACTTTCAGCGCGCGCCCATCGCGCAGCCGGTGCCTGCGGGCACCGCCGGCTGGCGGGCGGCAAGCGATACCGAACCAGTGCTGCTGCGGTGTGGACTCGACCGTCCGACCGATTTCGTGGTCGGCTCGCCGATCCAGCTCGTCGACCGGGTGCAGTGGTTCCAGGTGCGCCAAGATGACCGCTCCACCTGGTACACGGTCGACCGACCGGTCTATGTGGCGCTCACCCTGCCGCCGGGTTCCGGTCCGACGCCGATCCAACAGCTTTCGGAATTGATCGACGACACCATGCCGGCGGTGCCGATCAGCCCATCGCCGGCCGGCTGACACTTGGGGCTAGCGCAGACCCGTCCCGCGCCCGAGCGCCGTTTCGACCATCGTCGCCACCAAGGTCGAATAATCCACGCCGCTGGCAGCCCACATCCGCGGGTACATCGAGATTGTGGTGAATCCGGGCATCGTGTTGACCTCGTTGATTATTGGTCCGTCGTCGGTGAGGAAGAAGTCCACCCGGGCCAGGCCCTGGCAATCGATTGCCTTGAACGCCCGGATCGCCAAGCCACGCACCGCGTCGCTCACGTCGTCGTCGATCTTGGCGGGCACGTCGAGTTCGGCGGCGTCGTCGAGGTATTTGGTCGCGAAGTCGTAGAAGGAGTCTTCTCGGCCGCGCACCCCGGCCACTCGGATCTCTCCGACGGTGCTGGCTTGGACTGTGCCGTCGGGGAATTCGAGCACGCCGCATTCCAATTCACGGCCGACAACAGCGGCCTCCACAATCACCTTCGGATCGTGCTGACGCGCCTGGGCAATGGCCGCGGGCAGCTCCTCCCAGCTGGTCACCCGGCTGACGCCGATCGACGAGCCGCCGCGCGCGGGCTTGACAAACACTGGCAGCCCAAGGCTTTCGCGCTGCGCCGGCTCCAGTGTCGACTGCGACGCTCGCAGCACCGCGTGCGCGCCGATCGGAAGCCCTTCGGCGAGTAGCAACTTCTTGGTGAACTCCTTGTCCATCCCCGCCGCGCTGGCCAACACCCCCGCGCCGACGTAGGGCACGCCGGCCAGTTCGAGCAGACCCTGGATGGTGCCGTCTTCCCCGTAGGGCCCGTGCAACACCGGGAAGACCACGTCGACGGACGCCAACACTTCAGCCCCGCCGGGCGACAGCGATACCAACTCACCGGCTCGCCGCGGATTTGCGGCCAGAGCCAGCTCGGTGCCCGATTCGGAGCTCACCCCCGGCAGCTGCCGATTGGTGATCGCCAGCGCGTCGGGGTCGCCGTCGGTGAGCACCCACGAGCCGTCCGGGGTGATGCCGACCGCGACCACGTCGAACCGCTCCGGATCGAGGTTGCGCAAAATGCTGCCCGCCGAGACGCAGGAAATGGCGTGCTCGTTACTGCGTCCGCCGAACACGACGGCGACGCGGATGCGGCCGTGATCGGTCGTCTTGGCAGGGAAACGGGCAGTCACAACCTAGAGAGGCTACCGCCTAGGCGCTGCGGTACTGGTTACCACGAGGTAAGCCGCAGTGTGATCCGCGTCGACACTCATTCCGGTTTGGTGCTGCGTCCCAACAGTAGAACCACCGCTTGGTCCACCGACAACCCCTTATGACAGACCCGGTGCACTGCGTCGGTCAGCGGCATCTCGACGTCGTAACTCGAGGCCAGTGCCAGCACCGACTCGCACGACGTCACCCCTTCGACGACGTGGCCGCCGCTGGCCTGCAGCGCCGACTCCATCGTCTGGCCTCGCCCCAGACATTCGCCGAACGAGCGGTTACGCGAGCGGGGCGAGGCGCAGGTGGCCACCAGATCGCCGACCCCGGCCAGACCCGCCAGTGTTGTGCCTTTAGCCCCGACCGCTATCCCGAACCGCATGATCTCCGCCAGGCCGCGGGTAATGATCGCCGCAGCGGTGTTTTCACCCAGGCCCACCCCGGCCGCCATTCCGCAGGCCATCGCGATGACGTTCTTGCATGCGCCGCCGATCTCGGTGCCGATCACGTCGGGATTGGTGTACGGGCGGAAGTACCCGGTGTTCAGCATCCGCTGCAAGGCAACCGCGCGACCGGAATCGCTGCACGCGATGACGGTGGCAGCGGGTTGCTCGTCGGCGATCTCACTGGCCAAGTTGGGCCCGGAAATAACCGCGACCTGCGACGGGTCGACACCGGTCACGTCAATCACGACCTGGCTCATCCGCATCAGCGTGTCCAACTCGATACCCTTTGCGGCGCTGACCAGGGTCGCGCCCTCGGCGAACAGACTCTTCCACTGTCCGAGATTGGCCCGCATCGTCTGCGCCGGCACAGCCAGCAGCACCGTCGACGCCCCGCTCAGCGCTTCGTCCGCATCCCCGGTGGCCCGGATGCCCGGCGGCAACTGGACGCCGGGTAGGTAGTCGGGGTTGCAACGGCTGGCGTTGATTTCCGCGGCGAGGTCGGATCGCCGCGCCCACAGCGTCACCTCGCTGCCAGCGTCGGCGAGCATTTTGGCGAGCGCCGTACCCCATGCGCCGGCCCCCATCACCGCTATCACGCTGGCCATCGTCTGCTTCGTCCCGTCTCGTCGATGCGCTAACTGCAGGCGCTTCACCGTAGCCCAGCAGCCTGAGCGGGGAATCAAGGGCGAACTGGCAGGATGGCATCATGAGCGGCAGCCCAGCCGATGCCGGAGGCGATGTCGGCTTGATCGTTGCCGTCAAGCGACTGGCCGCCGCCAAGACCAGGCTCGCGCCGGTGTTTTCCGCACAAACGCGGGAAAACGTAGTGCTGGCCATGCTGGTTGACACCCTCACCGCCGCGGCCAGGGTCGGGTCCGTGCGACACATCACCGTCATCACGCCCGACGACGCCGCGGGGGCCGCGGCAACCGAAGTCGGCGCTGATGTGCTGTCCGATCCCACTCCGAAAGGCCACTCGGACCCGCTGAACAATGCGATCGCCGCCGCCGAGCAGGTGGTGGCCGAATCAGTGTCCAATATCGTTGTGCTGCAAGGGGATTTACCGGCATTGCAGACGCAGGAACTCGCCGAGGCGATCGCCGCGGCACGGCACCACCAGCGCAGTTTCGTTGCCGACCGGCTCGGCACGGGCACCGCGGCGCTGTTTGCCTTCGGCACCCCGCTCGACCCCCGGTTCGGGCCGGATTCTTGCGCGCGGCATCGACGTTCGGGCGCGATCGAGCTCACCGGGGCGTGGCCTGGATTGCGCTGCGATATCGACACACCCGATGACTTGGCGGTCGCGCGCCGTCTGGGGATCGGGCCGGCGACTAGCCGGGCTGTCGCAGCGAGCGCGCCGCGGTAACGACAGGTGAACGGCTTATCAACGGCGAATGGACGTCAGCTGGTGGGTAGCAGCACCGCCCAATGATGGGGAATGATCGCAAGGGTGACCGATATCGAAGCCAGGGAAGGCAGCGCCGCAGCAGCTACCACCACCTCAGGCGAGGCGCGGTCTGACGGGCGCGCGTGGCGACCGGACGACTCAGCCCCGGGCGCACCGCCCGCCGCCACAGCAGCCTTGATCGAGGACGAACTTCCCGAGCACCGCTACCTCAACCGAGAACTGAGCTGGCTGGACTTCAACGCTCGCGTGCTGGCGCTGGCCGCCGATACTTCGCTGCCCTTGCTGGAGCAGGCAAAGTTCCTGGCGATCTTCGCCTCCAACCTCGACGAGTTCTACATGGTTCGCGTCGCCGGCCTGAAACGGCGCGACGAAATGGGCCTGTCGGTACGCTCCGCGGACGGTCTAACCCCGCGCGAGCAACTGCGTCGCATCAGCGAGCAGACCCAACACATCGCCAGCCGGCACGCACAGGTCTTCCTCGACTCGGTGCGGCCCGGGTTGGCCGAGGAAGGTATCCACGTCGTCACGTGGGCCGAGGTGGACGAGGCTGAGCGCGACCGGCTAGCGACGTACTTTAACGAGCAGGTGTTCCCCGTCCTGACTCCGCTGGCCGTCGATCCCGCTCACCCGTTTCCCTTCGTCAGCGGCTTGAGCCTCAACCTGGCGGTCACGGTCAGGCAGCCCGAGGACGGCGGGCAGCACTTCGCCCGAGTCAAGGTGCCCGACAACGTCGATCGTTTCGTTGAGCTCGACGAGAGGCCAGGCGCAAAAGGATCGGACGGCAAGGAAGTCCGTTTTTTGCCGACGGAGGAGCTGATCGCGGCATTCCTGCCGACGCTGTTCCCGGGTATGGAGATCGTCGAGCACCACGCGTTCCGCATTACCCGCAATGCCGATTTCGAGGTCGAAGAGGATCGCGACGAGGACCTGCTGCAAGCGCTGGAGCGGGAGCTGGCGCGTCGACGGTTCGGGTCGCCGGTGCGCCTCGAGGTGGCCGATGACATGACCGAGCGCATGTTGGAGCTGCTGCTGCGTGAACTCGACGTGCATCCCGGCGATGTCGTCCAAGTGCCGGGGCTGCTTGATCTGTCGTCGCTGTGGCAGATCTACGACGTCGACCGGCCGGCACTGAAGGATCCAACATTTGTTCCGGCCACCAACCCGGCGTTCGCCGAGCGGGAAACGCCGAAGAGCATTTTCGCGACACTGCGCGAGGGCGACGTGTTGGTACACCACCCCTATGACTCGTTCTCCACCAGCGTGCAACGATTTATCGAGCAGGCTGCCACCGATCCCAATGTGCTGGCGATCAAACAGACGCTGTACCGCACATCCGGTGATTCACCGATCGTTCGGGCGCTGATCGAAGCCGCCGCGGCCGGAAAGCAAGTAGTGGCACTGGTCGAGATCAAGGCACGATTCGACGAGCAGGCCAACATCAGGTGGGCACGCGCACTGGAGCAGGCGGGGGTGCATGTGGCGTACGGGATGGTGGGCTTGAAAACGCATTGCAAGACTTGTCTGGTGGTGCGCCGTGAAGGCTCGGCGATCCGGCGCTACTGCCATATCGGGACCGGCAACTACAACAGCAAGACCGCCCGGCTCTACGAGGACATCGGCCTGCTGACCGCCGACCCCGACATCGGCGCCGATCTGACCGACTTGTTCAATTCGCTGACCGGCTATTCGCGCAAGCTGTCCTACCGCAACCTTTTGGTGGCACCGCATGGTATTCGCGCCGGCATCATCGAACGTGTCGAGCGGGAGATTGCCGCTCACCACCAATCCGGTAACGGGCGGATCAGGCTCAAGATGAACGCGGTTGTCGACGAGCAGGTGATCGACGCGCTCTATCGGGCGTCGCAAGCGGGAGTGCGCGTTCAGGTGGTGGTGCGCGGAATTTGTGCACTGCGCCCCGGCGTCGAGGGCTTCTCCGAAAACATTTCCGTGCGCTCGATTCTGGGACGTTTCCTGGAGCACTCGCGGATCCTCCATTTCCGCGCCCTCGACGAATTCTGGATCGGCAGCGCCGACATGATGCACCGCAACCTCGATCGGCGGGTCGAAGTGCTGGCTCAGGTGAAAGACCCCCGACTGACCGCACAACTGAACGACATCTTCGAGTCGGCGCTGGACCCGGCCACGCGCTGCTGGGAACTGGGGCCCGAAGGACAGTGGACCGCGTTGCCGCAAGCGGGTCACACGGTTCGCGACCACCAGGTATCGCTGATGGAGCGGCACCGGAGCTTCTGAGGCCACCGGTACCATGGCGACGATGTCCATCCGGCGAAGGTGCGAATTGACTTGCAGGGGTTATGATGCCGACTCACACCCGGTCGGATGACTTGAGTGTGAGCGGAAAAATCGTTTGGGCCGCGGGTGCGGTGCTCTGGCGACCCTGCCCCAGCGAGTCGATCGAGGTGGCCGTCATCCATCGCCCTCGCTACGACGACTGGTCGCTACCCAAGGGCAAAATGGACCCCGGTGAAACCGAACCGGTAACCGCGGTCCGAGAAGTCTTCGAGGAGACCGGTCACCGCGCACAACTTGGTCGCCGGCTGCACAGCGTGAGCTACCCGGTCGACCTAGGCGTCAAGAGAGTTCGCTACTGGGCGGCGCGCAGCCTCGGCGGAGAATTCACCCCCGGCCGGGAAGTCGATGATCTGATCTGGCTGTCGACCGCCGACGCGATCGGGAAAGTGTCCTACCCACACGATCGAAAGGTCTTGCGCCGGTTCGCCAAATTCCCGGCGGACACCCAGACCATGTTAGTGGTCCGGCACGGTACCGCGGGCAGCAAGTCTCGATTCTCCGGTGACGACAAAATGCGACCGCTGGACAAGAAGGGCCGGGCGCAGGCCGAGGCACTGGTGGGGCAGCTGTCTGCTTTCGGTCCCACCGACGTGTACGCAGCTGATCGCGTGCGCTGCCACCAAACGGTGGAGCCGCTGGCCGAGGAGCTGGGCGTGATCATCTGCAATGAGCCCACGCTGACCGAGGAGGCGTACGCCGACAACGCTAAACGCGGTCGAAGGCGGGTTCTGCAGATTGCCGACTTGCACCGCACACCGGTGATCTGCACGCAGGGCAAGGTGATTCCAGACCTGATCGCTTGGTGGTGTGAACGCGACGGGATACGTCCGGACAAATCCCGCAACCGCAAGGGCAGCACGTGGGTGCTTTCGCTGGCGGACGGCCGTCTGGTTGCCGCCGACCACATCGGCAGTGCCCTGGCCACCAACGTGGTGACCTAGCACGAAGATTCGCCGCGGGCGTCTCTAATGGAGTCAGCCCCGCGGCGAATCTTCGTGTTCAGCGGTTAGTGCCTACCTACGGCCACGACGGGCCGCGGTCTTCTTGGCCGGAGCCCTCTTGGCAGCGCGCTTCCTGGCCGGAGCCTTGCGCGCGGGAGCCTTCTTCACGGCTTTAGTGACCCGCTTTGCCGCCGACTTTGTAGCCTTCTTCACGGCTTTCTTGGCGGGCGCCCGCTTGGTCGCAGCCTTACGGGCCGGAGCCTTCTTCGCGGCGGCCTTACGGGCCGGAGCCTTCTTGGCAGCGGTCTTCTTCACGGCCTTGGTGGCCTTCTTGGCCGGCGACTTCTTGGCCACCTTCTTGGCTCCGCCGGCGACGACACCTCGCTTCACTGCTGGTCCTTCCGCTGGGAGGCGCTGCGCGCCAGAGACAACCGCTTTGAATTGTGCGCCCGGCCGGAACGCAGGCACAGATGTTGGCTTTACCTTTACCGTCTCACCGGTACGGGGGTTACGGGCTACACGTGCCGCGCGACGGCGCTGTTCGAACACACCGAAGCCGGTAATGGTCACGCTGTCGCCCTTGTGCACCGCCCGCACAATAGTGTCGACGACATTCTCGACGGCGGCGGTTGCCGACCGACGATCTGAGCCCAATTTATCTGTGAGCACATCAATGAGCTCTGCCTTGTTCATGCAAAACCTCCGCTGCTAGCGGTCCACGTTGGACCGACTAGAGGACACGGTAAACCCTCAGGTGCCTGATTTCCAAGAGCCACGCGCAATTTCAATCGGTTCTGGCGAACTTTTTAGGAATCCGGTTGCCGCGCTTGGTCGGTGGCTTGAGAGAGGACGAGCCGTCAAATACACCGCTGTGGCGCCCGAAATTCGGGGCCAATCGAGCCGTCAGGAAGTTGGCAATGTCTGCGGCTTCCAAGCCGGCCGAGCCGTCTCGAAAACTTCGATCTGGTCCCGTTTTCGCAGCGTAAGGGCTATATCGTCGAGACCTTCTATCAGACGCCAGGCGGTGTAGTCGTCAATCTTGAACGGCACCACCACCGTTCCTGCAGCCACATTCCGATCTTGAAGATTGACAGTGATTTCCAACCCGGGGCTGCCCTCGATCAGCTTCCAGAGCAGTTCCACATCGTCTTGGGCAACTTCGGCCGCCAGCAGCCCCGCCTTCCCCGCATTGCTCCGAAAAATGTCGCCGAACCGAGACGAGATGACTACTCGGAATCCGTAGTCCATAAGCGCCCACACCGCATGCTCGCGAGAGGACCCGGTGCCGAAATCGGGACCGGCAACCAGTACTGAACCCCTGTCAAACGGAGGAAGATTGAGCACAAAAGAGGGATCGTTCCGCCACGCCGCGAACAATCCATCCTCGAAACCCGTTCGGGTAACCCGCTTCAAATAGACCGCCGGAATGATCTGATCGGTGTCGACATTGGACCGCCGCAGCGGCACTCCGATACCCGTGTGGGTGTGAAAAGCCTCCATTACAGTTCTCCCTCGGTCAGTTCAAGTCGGCCGGGGCCGAGAGCTTCCCGCGCACCGCGGTGGCGGCGGCAACGGCAGGCGACACCAAGTGCGTGCGGCCGCCCTTGCCCTGGCGTCCTTCGAAATTGCGGTTTGACGTTGCCGCGCACCGCTCCCCCGGCGCCAGCTGGTCTGGATTCATCCCAAGGCACATCGAGCAGCCGGCCTGACGCCACTCGGCGCCGGCGGCCGTGAAGATCTCGCCCAGTCCTTCGTTTTCGGCCTGCGCGCGTACCCGCATCGAACCCGGCACGACCAGCATTCGCACTCCGTCGGCGACTTTGCGGCCTCGCAACACCTCGGCCACCACGCGCAAATCCTCGATGCGGCCGTTGGTACACGATCCGACAAACACGGCATCCACCGCGATATCACGCATCGGGATTCCGGGTCGAAGGTCCATGTACGCCAGCGCTTTCTCGGCGGCCTGGCGCTCGTTGTCGTCGGTCATCAGCTCGGGATCAGGCACCGCCGCCCCCAAGGCCACTCCCTGCCCCGGATTTGTCCCCCAGGTGACAAACGGCGTCAACGAAGCGGCATCCAAATACACCTCGGTGTCAAACTCGGCGCCTTCGTCGGTAGCCAGCTGATCCCAATAGGCCACCGCCGCATCCCACTGCGCGCCGGTCGGGGCATGCGGGCGTCCGCGCAAGAATTCGTATGTCGTCGCATCGGGCGCCACCATCCCCGCCCGGGCCCCGGCCTCGATGCTCATATTGCAGATCGTCATCCGGGCTTCCATCGAGAGCGATTCGATGGTGCTGCCGCGATATTCGATGACATGGCCTTGGCCACCGCCGGTGCCGATCTTGGCGATCACCGACAGGATGATGTCCTTGGCTGTCACACCGGCCGGCAGTTCCCTGTCGACGTTGACGGCCATCGTCTTGAACGGCCGCAATGGAAGAGTCTGGGTGGCCAGCACATGCTCGACCTCGGAAGTGCCGATTCCCATTGCCAATGCGCCGAAAGCGCCGTGTGTCGAGGTGTGGCTGTCACCGCACACGATCGTCATTCCCGGCTGAGTCAGACCCAACTGCGGGCCGACGACGTGCACGATGCCCTGATCGATATCGCCCATCGGGTATAGCCGGATCCCGAATTCGGCGCAATTACGCCGCAGCGTCTCGACCTGATTGCGGGAAACGGGATCGGCGATCGGCTTGTCGATGTCGATGGTCGGCACGTTGTGGTCTTCGGTGGCCAGCGTCAATTCGGGTCGGCGCACCGGACGCCCGGCCAGACGCAGACCGTCAAATGCCTGCGGACTGGTGACCTCGTGGACCAGGTGCAGATCGATATAGATCAGGTCGGGCTCGGTGTCCCCGCCGGAGGCCACCACATGGTCGTCCCAAACCTTCTGCGCCAGCGTGCGCGGACGCCCGGCATCAGTGTCGGCTGAAGTCTTCATCACGAGGTCATCCCGATTCCCTTGGTTGTGACCCGCCATTGCGGTGTCATAACTTGATCTCACCATGCGAGACGTTAGTATCTCTCTGTGAGACAGGATAGCGGCATCGGCGTCCTCGACAAAGCCGTAGTGGTGCTGCACACAATCGCGGAATCACCATGCGGGTTGGCCGAATTGTGCGATCGCACCGGTCTGCCCAGAGCCACCGCACACCGATTGGCCGCCGGCTTGGAGGTCCATCGCTTGCTGGCGCGCGACGGCGATGGGCGTTGGCGGCTGGGCCCGGCGGTCAGCGAGCTGGCCGCTCAGGTCAACGACCCACTGCTGGCGGCAAGCGCGACGGTGCTGCCGCGGCTGCGCGAGATCACCGGCGAAAGCGTGCAACTGTACCGCCGCGAGGGCACCTGGCGGATCTGCATCGCCGCCGTGGAACCGCCTGCGGGCCTTCGCGATACCGTTCCGGTCGGAGCGCGCTTGCCGATGACGGCCGGTTCCGGCGCCAAGGTGCTACTGGCATACAGCGACGACGCCACTCGGCAGGCGGTACTGCCCGCCGCAAAATTCAGCGATCGCGCGCTGGCCGAAGTCCGGCGGCGCGGTTGGGCGCAAAGCGCAGGCGAGCGCGAGCCCGGAGTGGCGAGTGTGTCGGCGCCGGTACGCGATGCCCGCGGTGCGGTGATCGCCGCCATCTCGGTGTCGGGTCCGATCGACCGCATGGGCCGCCGCCCCGGCGCGCGCTGGGCGGCCGATCTGCTGGCGGCGGCCGATGCCCTTACCCGCCGACTGTGAAAGCCCGCTTGATTGGCCGCCGGCGGGCCCGCGGTAGCAACCTGACACACTGTCGCCATGGGAACCAATCAGCGCGCGAGCATCGTCATGTCCGAGGACGAGATCGCCGACTTTGTCGTCAAGAGCCGCACCGGGACGCTGGCCACCGTTGGCCCCGACGGGCAGCCGCACTTGACCGCCATGTGGTACGCCGTGGTCGACGGCGAGATCTGGCTGGAAACCAAAGCCAAGTCGCAGAAGGCGGTCAACCTCAAACGAGATCCGCGGGTGAGCTTCCTGATCGAGGGCGGCGACACCTATGACACCTTGCGCGGGGTGTCCTTCGAAGGCGTCGCCGAGATCGTCGACGATCCCGACGTCTCGCACCGGGTCGGGGTCAGCGTGTTCGAGCGCTACACCGGTCCCTACAGCGACGAAATGAAGCCGTTCGTCGAGCAGATGATGAACAAGCGGGTCTGCGTGCGCATCGTGGCCCGTCGCGCGCGCTCGTGGGATCACCGTAAGCTCGGCTTGCCGGCCATGCCGGTGGGTGGGTCGACCGCAGCGGCCGTGCTGGGGACCGGCCAGTAAATTCGCTTGTAGCCCCGATGGGATTCGAACCCACGCTACCGCCGTGAGAGGGCGGCGTCCTAGGCCGCTAGACGACGGGGCCAGAACCGATCCGAGGTGCCAGCATAGCTCACCGGCATACGCCCACCTAATTGCTTGCGGTGGAACGAACTTGGATAAACTCTGCAACCTGCTGGGGTACCAGGACTCGAACCTAGAATGGCTGAACCAGAATCAGCTGTGTTGCCAATTACACCATACCCCATTGGCTGCCTAAAACAGCTGGTCAAGGGCTTCCCGCAGACGATGTGATGGTCATGCGGCCGCTGCTGCCAGCCGCTCATGGGCCGACGTGCAGACTACCAAACAATTTGGTCGCTTCTCACCCGCGCCCGAGCCGGTCGCGGGCTTCCCGCAGCCGCTGCAGACTGCGCTCGCGTCCAAGCAGCTCCATTGATTCGAACAGTGGCGGGCTGACTGAGGATCCGGTGATGGCCACCCGGATCGGACCGAAAGCCTTGCGCGGTTTGAGCCCGAGCGCCTCGACCAACGCGCCTTTGAGCGCGGCCTCGATATCGGCCACCGTCCAATCCGCCGGCCCATCCAGCGCTGCTACCGCGGCGTCGAGCACCGGGCCGACGTCGGTACCCAGTTCCTTGGCTGCGGCCTTGGGGTCGATCGTGTATTCGTCGTCGTTGAGAAACTTCAGCAGGTCCCACGCGTCACCCAGCACGACGATGCGGGTTTGCACGAGGCCGGCGGCCACCGCGAACCGTGCATCGTCCAGCCCGGTGTTATGGCCGTGCGTATTGAAGTAGTCGCGCAGCCTGCCGGTGAAATCGTCGACGTCAAGCAGCCGGATGTGCTCGGCGTTGATCGCGTCTGCTTTTTTCTGGTCGAACCGCGCTGGGTTGGCGTTGACGTCGACCACGTCGAAAGCGGCCACCATTTCGTCGAGGCTGAACACGTCGCGGTCGCCGGCGATCGCCCAGCCCAGCAACGCAAGGTAATTCAGCAGCCCTTCGGGGATGAAGCCGCGGTCCCGGTGGGCGAACAGATTCGACTGCGGGTCACGTTTCGACAGTTTCCTAGTTCCTTCGCCCAACACCGTTGGCAAGTGGGCGAATTCCGGAACCCGATCAGCAATCCCGATGCGAATCAGCGCGTGGTACAGCGCGATCTGCCGTGGCGTCGACGGCAGCAGGTCCTCACCGCGCAACACATGCGTGATCTTCATCAAGGCGTCGTCGACCGGGTTAACCAAGGTGTACAACGGATCACCGGTTGCGCGGGTCAACGCGAAATCGGGCACCACACCCGCCGCGAAAGTAGTCGGCCCGCGGACCAGATCGTCCCAGCCCAGATCTTCATCGGGCATCCGCAGCCGCACCACCGGTTTACGGTCCTCGGCCAGATACGCTGCTCGCTGCTGCTGTGTCAGATCACGGTCGAAGTTGTCG
Organism: uncultured Actinomycetota bacterium; assembly: GCA_963720085.1. Lineage (GTDB taxonomy): Bacteria > Actinomycetota > Actinomycetes > Mycobacteriales > Mycobacteriaceae > Mycobacterium. The sequence continues at coordinate 224,361 of CAVRER010000038.1, read as the reverse complement.
TAGCCCAGCTTCGGACTGCGGCCAGCGGCCAGATGGCGCGCCTCGACTTCCTGAGGCGTCGAGAACGCCTGGTATGCCTCGCCCGAGGCGAGCAGCTGATCAACCACGTCGCGGTAAATGTCGCCGCGCAGCGACTGCCGGTATGGACCGTAGGCTCCGCCCACCTCGGGACCCTCGTCCCAATTCAGCCCGAGCCAGCGCAGCGCATCCAACAGCGCCAGATAGCTTTCCTCGCTATCACGTTCGGGGTCGGTGTCCTCGACGCGGAACACGAAGGTGCCGCCGGTGTGTCGAGCGTAGGCCCAGTTGAACAGCGCGGTGCGGATCAAGCCGACATGCGGTACACCGGTTGGCGACGGGCAGAACCGGACCCGTACGCCGACTGCTTCAGTCACGATTTTCCTTTGCGGACAACGGGATTGGTCAACGTTCCGATTCCTGCGATGGTGATGCTGACGGTGTCGCCGTCTTCGATGGGCCCGACACCCGCTGGCGTGCCGGTGAGAATGAGATCGCCTGGCAGCAACGTCATCACCGCCGAAACCCATTCCACGATCGCACCGATGCCGTGGATCATCAACGAGGTACGGCTGTGCTGTTTGACCTCGCCGTTGACCTCGGTGCGCAGTTCGAGGTCGGACGGGTCGACGTCGGTGACGATCCACGGCCCGACGGGGCAGAACGTGTCGTGGCCCTTCGCTCGTGTCCACTGGCCATCAGCCTGCTGTTGGTCGCGGGCCGACACGTCGTTGGCGATGGTGTAGCCCAGGATGCTCTCGGCAGCGCGCGCGGCCGTGACGTCCTTGCAGGGCCGACTGATGACGGCCGCCAGCTCGCCCTCGAAATGCACGGGCGATGCGTCAGCCGGCAGTCGGATCGGCACATTGGGCCCGATGATCGCGGTATTGGGCTTGAGGAAGATCACCGGGTCGGCCGGCGCTCCGTCACCGCCCATCTCGGCGATGTGATCGGCGTAGTTCTTGCCGATGCAGACCACCTTGCTGGCCAGCATCGGGGCCAGCAGTCGCACGTCGGCCAGTGGCCAGGAGCGGCCGGTGAAAGTCGGGGTGCCGAATGGATGCTCGGCGATCTCACGGGCCATCATCCCGCCGGGCTCGTCCGGCGTCGCCGTCGATGCTGACGAACGCGACGCCGTCAGGACTGGCAATTCGGCCAAGGCGCATTTGCCTGAGCCTAGTGAGGGGTCTGGCGCGACCTGCGCACCCGGGCTGGTTGTCGCTATAGCCCCAGCATTCACACCGCTGTGCGAGCATGGATTGATGCCGACGGAGCCGACCGGCACGGTCACACTCAGTGCGGGCCGACGCTGGTCGATCGTCGTGGTTTCGCTGGTGGTGACGGCGAGCGCGTTCGTCTTCATCAACGGCGTCGCTTTCCTGATCCCCGCCCTGGAGGACGACCTGGGCACGCCGCTGGCCGAGGCGGGCTTGCTGTCGTCGATGCCGAGCTTCGGCATGGTGGTGACGCTGATTCTGTGGGGCTATCTGCTCGACAGGGTGGGCGAACGCATCGTGCTGACGGTCGGCTCAGCGCTGACCGCGGTAGCCGCCTACTTCGCGACGACGGTCCACTCGATGGTGTCGTTCGCTGCGCTGCTGTTCGTCGGCGGCATGGCGGCCGCCAGCTGCAACTCGGCCGGCGGTCGTCTGGTCTCCGGGTGGTTCCCGCCCGAGCAACGCGGTTTCGCGATGGGTGTTCGCCAGACCGCGCAGCCGCTGGGAATTGCGTTGGGCGCGTTGGTCATTCCCGAGCTCGCTGAGCGCAGCCGGTCGGCGACGGCGGCCCTGATATTTCCGGCCGTGCTTTGTGCGGCATCGGCGGTGGCCAGTGTCGTCGCGATCGTCGAACCGCCGCGCAAGGAATGGGACGAGGCCACCGATAAGGAGCTGGCCAACCCCTACCGCGGATCGTGGGTGCTGCGGCGGATTCACGCCGTCTCTGCGCTTTTGATGGTGCCGCAGACGGTGACCGTGACGTTCATGCTGATCTGGCTGATCACCGTTTACCGGTGGTCGATCGGCTCGGCGGGCGCAGTTGTTACGCTGTCACAGCTGCTCGGGGCCGTGGGCCGGGTCGCGGTCGGCCGGTGGTCGGACCGGGTCGGCTCCCGGTTACGTCCGGTGCGCATCATGGCCGTAACGGGTGCCGTGGTGCTGGCCGGGTTGGCGTTGGCCGATCATCTGCGTTCATCGATCGCCGTACCACTGATGGTCACGGCATCGGTGGTCGCGGTGCTCGACAACGGGCTGGAATCCACCGCGATCACCGAGTACGCCGGACCGTTCTGGAGCGGGCGCGCATTGGGCCTGCAGAACACCTATCAGCGGTTGATGGCGGCCGGCGCGCCCCCGGTGTTCGGTGAGCTGATTGCCGCGCACGGTTATCCGCCGGCATTCGCGGTGTGCGGCCTTTTCCCGCTGCTGGCGGTGCCGATTGTGCCGGCCAAGGTGCTCCCGCCCGGCCTGGAGACTAGAGCGCGGACGCTATCCTTTCGCCGACTTCGACGGTGGATAGCTGTTCGGTCGGGCGACTGGCCAGATGGGACGCCACGGCCCGGTCCACTCGCGCGGCGGCAACGTCTTCGCCGACGTGGGAAAGCAGCAGCGCCACCGACATGATCGCGGCGGTCGGATCGGCGATCCCCTGACCGGCGATGTCGGGTGCGCTGCCGTGCACCGGCTCGAACATCGACGGGTTGGTCCGGGTGGCGTCGATATTGCCGCTAGCGGCCAGCCCGATGCCGCCGCATACCGCGGCGGCCAAATCCGTGATGATGTCGCCGAATAGGTTGTCGGTGACGATCACGTCGAACCGGCCCGGATCGGTGACCAGGTGGATGGTCGCGGCGTCGACGTGCTGATAGGCCACCTCGACGTCTGGATACTTCTCGCCGATTTCCTGCACGGTCCGAGACCACAGCGACCCGGCGAACGTCAGCACGTTCGTCTTGTGCACCAGGGTCAGATGCTTGCGGCGCTGTGTCGCCCGCTCGAAAGCGTCTTGCACGACGCGGCGGACACCGAACGCTGTGTTGATACTGACCTCGGTGGCCACCTCGTGGGCGGTGCCGGCCCGAATCACGCCACCGGTTCCGGTGTACGGACCTTCGGTGCCCTCGCGGATCACCACGAAATCGATGTCGGGGTTACCCGCTAGCGGGCTACGCACGCCCGGATACAGCCGTGCTGGACGCAGGTTGACGTGGTGGTCCAGCTCGAAGCGCAGCCGTAGCAGCAGACCCCGTTCGAGCACGCCGCTGGGCACCGATGGATCCCCAATAGCCCCAAGCAGAATCGCGTCATGTGCCCGCAGTTCGGCAAGCGCTGCCTCGGGCAGTACTTCACCCGTCGCGTGGAACCGCCGCGCCCCCAGGTCGTAATTGGTCTTCTCCACGCCGGGCAGCACCGCGTCGAGAACCTTGACCGCTTCGGTGACGACCTCAGGCCCGATGCCGTCGCCGGCGAGAACCGCCAACTTCATGGGCGCCGCTCGCCCCAGCAAGCGGGTGGTACCCCCACAGCATCCCGCCAATTTGTTTTGTCGCCGGCGCGTTTCATGACAAGTCAACCACTTCGAGCTTGTTCGCGTTGACGGCCGCGCCGATCGCCGACCGCACGTCGGTGGGCACGTCGCGGTCCAGGCGCAGCAGGATCGTCGCGCTCGGTCCTTCGGCGTCTTCGGACAGCTGGGCGGCGTGGATGTTGACCCCGGCGGTACCGAGCAGGGTGCCGATCTTGCCCAACGCCCCAGGCTGGTCGACGTAATTGATGACCAGGTTGGTGCCCTGGGCGCGCAGGTCGAAGTTGCGGCCGTTGATCTGCACGATCTTTTCCACCTGCTGCGGTCCGGACAACGTGCCGGCGACGTTGACGACCGAACCGTCGGAAGCCACGGCCCGTACGTCGACAACGCTGCGGTGGTTGGGGCTTTCGGTGGCCGTACTGAGATCGGCTGCCACGCCGCGTTCTTCAGCGATCGCCGGGGCGTTGACGAACGTCACCTGATCCTCGACAACCGCGGAGAACAGTCCGCGCAACGCCGAAAGGCGCAGCACCTCAACATCTTCGCCAGCCAACTCGCCGCGTACCTGCACCGACAGTGACACCGGCAGCTCCTCGGAAAGCGCACCCACCAGCAGACCGAGCTTGCGCACCAAGTCCAGCCAGGGTGACACCTCCTCGCTGACCACCCCAGCTCCGACGTTGACCGCGTCGGGAACGAACTCCCCGGCCAGCGCCAACTTGACGCTGGCGGCCACGTCGGTGCCGGCGCGGTCCTGAGCCTCCTCGGTCGAGGCGCCGAGGTGCGGGGTGACCACCACTTGGGGCAAGTCGAACAGCGGGCTGTCGGTGCACGGCTCGGCGGAGAACACGTCGATGCCCGCGGCCCGAACATGTCCGCTGGTTACTGCGTGGGCCAGCGCGGCCTCGTCGATGAGCCCGCCGCGGGCGGCGTTGACGATGACCACCCCGGGCTTGGTCTTAGCCAGCGCGTCCTTGTCGATGAGACCCGCTGTCTCAGGCGTTTTAGGCAGATGCACAGAGATAAAGTCGGCACGGCCCAACAGCTCGTCAAGCGGAAGCAGCTCGATACCCAGCTGGGCGGCGCGTGCCGGCGACACGTACGGGTCGTAGGCCACGATGTGGGTCTCGAAAGCCGCTAACCGCTGCGCCACCAACTGCCCGATGCGGCCCAGCCCGACCACCCCGACGGTCTTGCCGAAGATTTCGGTGCCCGAGAACGACGACCTCTTCCAGGTGTGCTCGCGCAGCGACGCGTCCGCCGCGGGGATCTGGCGCGCGGCGGACAGCAGCAGCGCCAACGCATGCTCGGCGGCGCTGTGGATGTTCGACGTCGGGGCGTTGACAACCAGCACACCGCGTTCGGTGGCGCTCTCGACGTCGACGTTGTCCAGCCCCACGCCGGCACGGGCGACAATCTTCAGCTTGGGTGCGGCAGCCAACACTTCGGCATCGACGGTAGTGGCCGAGCGCACCAGCAAGGCATCGGCCTCAGGCACCGCAGCCAGCAGTTTTTCCCGGTCCGGGCCGTCGACCCAGCGCACTTCGATTTCGTCTCCCAGCGCGGCGACGGTTGATTCGGCAAGTTTGTCAGCGATCAGAACGACAGGCAGGCTCACCCGGCCAGCCTAAGCGGCGATCGCAAGCGCGGCGAAGCCGGGCGCAGCGGGTCGCCGCCATGGGCCTAATGGTGGCGACTGAAGCGATGAACGTGACCGTCGCCGACAGCCGGTTCGGCGGGCATACGATGAGCCGGTGACGAAGCTGGCGATCATCTACTACTCGGCCACCGGTCATGGCACCACGATGGCCAAACGCGTCGCCGCGGCGGCGGAATCAGCGGGCGCCGAAGTCCGCCTGAGACACGTCGCCGAAACCCACGACCCGGAATCGTTCGCACAGAATCCGGCCTGGACCGCGAACTACCAAGCCACTAAGGATTTGCCCGCCGCCACCGCCGACGACATCGTGTGGGCCGACGCAGTGATCTTCGGCTCACCTACGCGTTTCGGCTCACCGGCGGCGCAGTTGCGCACGTTCCTGGACTCGCTGGGCGGGCTGTGGGCCGAAGGCAAGCTGGCCGACAAGGTGTACGCCGGCTTCACGTCCTCCAACAGCCTGCACGGCGGCCAGGAAACCACCCTGGTCGCGCTCTACCTCACGCTGATGCATTTCGGCGGCATCATCGTGCCGCCGGGATACACCGATCCATCCAAGTTCGTCGACGGCAATCCATACGGGGTGAGCCTGCTCACCACCCACGACAACATCCACGAATTCGACGACGTCACCGGCAACGCCCTGGACCACTTGGCCCGCCGGGTGGTGTCGTTCGCCCACCGCCTCACGTCGTAGCGAGATCGACGTTGGCGTCACGACACGCCGAGACGCGTCGCGCTGCTGTCGATCTCGACGCGGCTAAGCCGTTTCGGTGATCGGGCGGTCAACCCAGCTCATCAGATCACGCAGCTTCTTGCCGACGATCTCGATGGGATGCTCGGCGTTTTCTTTGCGCAACTGCTCGAGCTGCTTGTTGCCGCCCTCGACGTTGGCGACCAGCTTCTTGACGAAGCTGCCGTCCTGAATGTCGCGCAGGATGCTGCGCATCCGCTCCTTGGTGTCGGCGTCGATGACTCGCGGACCCGACAGGTATCCGCCGAACTCAGCGGTGTCGGACACCGAGTAGTTCATCCGGGCGATGCCGCCCTCGTACATCAGGTCGACGATGAGCTTGAGCTCGTGCAGCACCTCGAAGTAGGCCATCTCCGGCGGGTAGCCCGCCTCGACCATCACATCGAAACCGGTTTTCACCAATTCCTCTGTGCCACCGCACAATACAGCCTGCTCGCCAAATAGATCGGTTTCCGTCTCGTCTTTGAAGGTCGTCTTGATGACGCCGGCGCGGGTGCCGCCGATGCCTTTGGCGTAGGACAGCGCCAGCGCCTCGCCTTTACCGTCCGGGTCCTGGTCGACGGCGATCAGACACGGCACGCCCTTGCCGTCGACAAACTGGCGACGAACCAAGTGCCCCGGTCCTTTCGGGGCGACCATCGCCACGGTCACCTCGGCAGGCGGCTTGATCAAGTCGAAGTGAATGTTGAGGCCGTGACCGAAGAACAGTGCATCGCCGGGCTTCAGGTTGGGCTCGATGTCGTTTTTGAAGATGTCCGCCTGGGCGGTGTCGGGCGCCAGCAGCATGATGACGTCGGCCCACTTGGCCACCTCGGCGGGCGTGTCGACGCCGAGGCCCTGCTCCTCGACCTTGGGGCGGGATTTCGAGCCTTCCTTGAGCCCGACGCGCACCTGGACCCCGGAATCACGCAGGCTCAGCGAGTGCGCGTGCCCCTGGCTGCCATACCCAATGACGCCGACCTTGCGGCCCTGGATGATCGAGAGGTCCGCATCGTCGTCGTAGAACATCTCCAACGCCTGTGATGCCACGTGAATGTCTCCTTTTTCTAGGCTTTCGAATTAGCGTTTTGTATTCGACTGATTATTTGGCCGTGCCGATGCCGCGTGGCCCGCGGGACAGCGATACCACGCCGGACTGAACGATCTCGCGGACGCCGAAGGGCTCCAGCACCCGCAGGAGCGCCTCCAACTTGCCGCGATCACCGGTGGCTTCGATGGTCAACGACTCCGGGGACACGTCAATCACCTTGGCGCGAAACAAGTTAACCGCCTCGATGACTTGGCTACGGGTGCCGGCGTCAGCCCGCACCTTGATCAGCGCCAACTCCCGCGCCACCGAATTGTGGTCATCCTGCTCCACGATCTTGATGACGTTGATGAGCTTGTTGAGTTGCTTGGTGATCTGCTCGAGCGGTGTTTCCTCGGCTGAGACGACGATCGTCATCCGGGACATGTCTTTCTGTTCGGTGGCCCCGACCGCAAGCGATTCGATGTTGAACCCGCGCCGCGAGAACAGCGCAGCCACGCGGGCGAGTACACCGGGCTTGTCTTCGACCAGCACCGACAACGTGTGCGTCTTCGGCGATCCGCTCATCAGGCGTGCCCTTCGGATTCGTCGTCGAAGAGCGGGCGGATGCCTTGGGCGGCCTGAATCTCGTCATTGCTGGTTCCGGCCGCAACCATCGGCCAGACCTGCGCGTCGGCGCCGACGATGAAGTCGATCACCACCGGCCGGTCGTTGATCGCCCGTGCCTGGTTGATGACGTCCACGACGTCTTCTGCACGCTCGCAACGCAATCCGACACAGCCCAGCGCCTCGGCCAACTTGACGAAGTCCGGGATGCGGTGCGAGTGGGTGGCCAGGTCGGTCTGCGAATAGCGCTCCTGATAAAACAGCGACTGCCATTGCCGCACCATGCCCAGGTTGCCGTTGTTGATCAGCGCCACCTTGATCGGCGCGCCTTCGATCGCGCAGGTGGCCAATTCCTGGTTGGTCATCTGAAAGCAGCCATCACCGTCGATTGCCCAGACTTCTGCGTCCGGGCGAGCGATCTTGGCGCCCATGGCCGCCGGGATGGCGAAACCCATGGTGCCCAGCCCGCCGGAATTCAGCCAGGTGCGCGGCTTTTCATACTTGATGAACTGTGCGGCCCACATCTGGTGCTGGCCGACACCGGCAACGTACACGGCGTCCGGGCCTGCGATCTCACCCAGCTTCTCGATCACATACTCGGGGCTCAGGCTGCCGTCGCTTTGCGGCCCGTAGCTCAACGGGTAGGTGGCCCGCACCCCGTCGAGGTACTCCCACCAGGCGGCGATGTCTGAGATTCCGGCGGTGCTCGTACCCCTGTCGTGGCGCAGTGCCTCGATCAGATCGGTGATGACGGCTTTGACGTCACCAACAATCGGCACGTCGGCGTTTCGGTTCTTGCCGATCTCGGCGGGGTCGATGTCGGCGTGGATGATCTTGGCCTCGGGGGCGAACGAGTCGAGCTTGCCGGTCACCCGATCGTCGAAACGGGTGCCCAACGCGATCAACAGATCGCTGCGCTGCAGCCCCGCCACCGCGGCCACCGTGCCGTGCATGCCGGGCATGCCCAGGTGCTGCCGGTGGCTGTCCGGGAACGCTCCGCGCGCCATCAGCGTGGTCACCACCGGAATGCCGGTCAGCTCGGCCAATTCACGCAGCTGCTCGGTGGCCTCGCCGCGGATGACGCCGCCACCGACGTAGAGCACAGGTTTGCCCGCGGCGGCGATCAACTTGGCGGCCTCGTGGATCTGACGGTTGTGCGGTTTGGTGTTCGGCTTGTAGCCGGGCAGGTCCATGTGTGGCGGCCAGCTGAACGTGCACTGGCCCTGCAGCACGTCTTTGGGGATATCGACGAGCACCGCCCCGGGCCGTCCGGTGGACGCGATATGAAAGGCCTCGGCCAGCACCCGGGGAATGTCGTCGCCGCTGCGGACCAGGAAGTTGTGTTTGGTGATCGGCATGGTGATGCCCGAGATGTCGGCCTCCTGGAAGGCGTCGGTCCCGATCAGCGCACGGCCGACCTGTCCGGTGATGGCGACCACCGGGATGGAGTCCATCTGCGCGTCGGCCAGCGGAGTCACCAGGTTGGTGGCGCCGGGACCCGAGGTGGCCATGCAGACGCCGACTTTCCCGGTGGCGTGTGCGTAGCCGCTGGCAGCGTGGCCGGCGCCCTGCTCGTGGCGAACCAGCACATGGCGCAGCTTCTGCGAGTCGAACAGCGGGTCGTAGACCGGTAATACAGCGCCGCCAGGGATTCCGAAGATGACGTCGACGTCAAGCTCTTCCAACGACCTGATCACCGACTGTGCGCCGGTGAGTTGGTGTGGCGCAACGTGTTTAGGTTGCGCTGCCGGCGTCTTTGGCTTGGCCGGCGTGCCGTTGAGGGGTTGCGACGGCTGTGGCGGTCGCGTGGTGGGAGCGCTCACTGGGTCCTCTTAAGTCCTCATGGTTGATGTCGGAACGGTGGCAACAAAAAACCCCCGCCAGCTCAGCGGCTGCACGAGGGTTACGCGTTGGTGCTCGAAAGCTATCCCGGCGTGGGCTAGTCAGCCACCAACGCGCCGACCAAGTACTACGAGCATTTCACGGCTGTCCATAACGTTCGACGGTAGCCTCCGCACAGGTCAGACGTCAAATCCGGCTTCGCAGGCCTCCAATCGTTGAGATTGGACACACGGTCGTGATTTCCGCCGAGACGCAGCCCTCAGTGCAATCTCGAGGAATGACATGATGCCAGTGTGGCGAAAGATTCGCTGGAAACACCGCCGGTAGTGATCAACATTTCGCCGATGGCCCACTTCGCGGTGGGTTTTTCCGCTCTCGGGCTGCTGGTGCCGGTCTTGACCTGGCCGGCGACCGCACCGTTGCTGATCATTCCGGTGATCTTGTCGGCGTTGATCTTTCGGCTTCGCACACAGGCCGACCAAGACGGCGTGACAGTGCGCACGCTGCTAGGCAGCCGCACGGTGCGCTGGGAAGACATCGACGGACTGCGGTTCAGCAGAAGTTCCTGGGCGCGCGCCCAGCTCAAGAACGGCGGCCAGTTGCGGTTGCCTGCGGTCACCTTCGCAACCCTGCCGCAACTGACCGAGGCCAGCGGCGGCCGAGTGCCTAATCCGTACAGCTGATCCGGGTCGGCCTGGCTCAGGTCACCGGGTTGGCGCCGTTGAGCAGCACCCACAGGGCGATGCCGGCGCCGATGCCCACTACCAGCGCCACAAAAGACCCGATAAACGGCCGCCGCGCCCAACCACGACCGGCGTCGAAGCCGTAGCGCCCGGGCCCAACCAGGATCACGGCGGCGGCCATCACGATCAGGGTGATCTCGTATTCGTGTCCGTTCGGCAGGAAAAACGGGACCGACTTCCCATGGTGCTGGGCAGACATCCCGGCGAGGATGCCGTTGATCAGGTAGGCCAGCGCGCCAGCGGCGGCCAGCGGGGTGAATAGCCCCAGCACCAGCAATACCCCGGCGGCAATCTCGCCGCCGGCGGCGCAGTAGGTGAGGATGTCGGCGTGCTGGTAGCCGATGTCGGACAGCGAGTTTTTGAATCCGTTCAGTCCCTGTCCGCCCCACCAGCCGAACAGCTTCTGCAGCCCATGCGCGACGAATACCGCGCCCAGCCCGACCCGCAGGATCAGCAGACCGAGATGCTGCGTGCCGCGACGGCCGGCGGTGCGCACCCGCTCGTCGTCGTGCTCGTCATGCCCGTCGATCTCCTCCGGGCCGAACACCGAGTGCCGGCCGGTGGATTGGGGCTGGTAGGGCAACGGCTCCTGGCCGCCGATCAGCCCGTACCCCGTACTCGCCGGGCGCGCATCGCTGGAGGCGTTGGAGTCGTAGTGCGGGATCGTGGTCGTCTCGAAATCGCCTGCATAGGTGGCCGACGGCAGGTCGTCCTCCGGGTCGACCAGACTTGCTGAGCTCGGCCGCACCGGAGTTTGCGCCGCGGAATCCTCCGGCCGCTGCCAATGTGAGTCACTCGATTGACTGGTCACTCATGTCAGGGTAAGGGCAATTCGGCCCGAATCGGGGATTTGAGCGGCGCTTTCGCTGTGCCGATTAGCGTGTCGCCGCGCGCGCCTCCTCGTTTGCGGGCAGATAGGGAAGACGCGCCCCCACCCCGTCGCGGGCACCTGCGCTGCGATATCCGTAATCTGTCTGCTATGCAGTCGTGGTGGTCGGGGCGGCGCGGGCTCGCCGCGCTCTGCTCAACGCTGCTGGTTTTGGCCGGTTGCGCGCAATTCAACGATGCCGCATCGCAGCCGTTCACCACCGAGCCCGAACGCCATCCACCGCCGAGTTCGACGCCTCCCCCGCCGCCACCGCTGCCTGACAAGCCATTCCCCAAAAAGTGCCCCGCACCAGGGGTGATGCAGGGCTGCCTGGAAAGCACCAGCGGCCTGCTCATGCAGCCTGACAGTAAGTCAGCGCTGGTGGCCGAGCGGACTACCGGCGCCGTCAAAGAGGTGTCGGTCAGCGCCGAGCCGAAGGTGAAGACCGTCATCCCGGTCGACCCGTCCGGCGACGGCGGGCTGATGGACATCGTGCTCTCACCGACCTACTCACAGGACCGGCTGATGTACGCGTACATCAGCACGCCCACCGACAATCGGGTTATCCGCGTCGCTGACGGCGATATCCCGAAGGACATCTTGACCGGGATTCCGAAGGGCGCCACCGGCAACACCGGCGCGCTGCTCTTCACCAGTCCCACCACACTGGCCGTACTCACCGGCGATGCGGGCAACCCGGCGATGGCCGCCGATCCTGCATCGTTGGCCGGCAAAGTCATCCGTATCGAGCAGCCGACGACGCTTAACCAAGCACCGCCCACCACAGCGCTCAGTGGCATTGGCGCCGGCGGCGGGCTGTGCACCGACCCCGTCGACGGCTCGCTCTACGTCCTCGACCGCGCTCCCACCGCCGACCGGTTGCAGCGCATTACCAAGGACTCCAAGGTGTCCACGGTGTGGACGTGGCCGGACCGCCCCGGTGTGGCCGGCTGTGCGGCGTTGGACGGCACCGTGCTGGTCAACTTGATCAACACCAAGCAAACGGTGGCCGTCCACCTCGCGCAGGGAACCGGCGCGGTCACCGGCCCGCCCGACGTCGTGCGTCAGGACACCCACGGCCATGCCTGGGCGCTGCGGATGTCGCCCGACGGGAACGTGTGGGGGGCAACGGTCAACAAGACCGACGGCGACGCCATGAAGCTCGATGACGTGGTGTTCCCGCTCTTCCCGCAGGGCGGCGGCTTCCCGCGGGCCAACGAGGACAAGACCTAGCTCGCCGACAATGCGCGCCGCATAGCGGCGCGAGGAGGAGGCGAGCGATTAGACCTAGCTTTGCGGCGATGCAGGCCGGAAAGCGTTGACGCGAAGCCATAACAGAGCCCCCGTCGTGTGAGCGGCGGTTGTTGGATGCGCAGGGATCAAATGCGCAGAAACTTTCTGAACTGCGGAGTATGTTCCGAGTACTCGCTGGTCGGGAGGTCGCCGTGGCGAAAATTGGTGAACACGCAATTGTTCTTGGTGCAAGCATGGGCGGTCTGCTGGCTGCCAGAGTGCTTTCCGACTTCTATCGGACCGTCACGGTGGTTGAGCGCGATCAGATGCCCACGAGCACCGCTCAACGACGCGGCGTGCCTCAGGGCCGGCACGTGCACGCTCTTTGGCCGCGGGGGTCGCAGATCCTGGATGAATTGTTTCCGGGCTTCCTCACCGAGCTCGCCACCGACGGTGGCAAGGTACTGGACGACGGGGATTCGTCAAAGATCTATCTGTCGCTTGGCGGACATCAATTCGTTCGATCTGGAACCTTCCCTCACTCTCAGCTGCTGGCAACGTCTTACCAGAGTCGGCCGTTCTTGGAGGACCACGTTCGCCGACGGGTGCGTGCCATCCCCAACGTAAAGGTGATGGACGAACACGATGTGGTCGAGTTGACCTGCAAAGAAGACCTGAGCCGCGTCACGGGAGTCAGCATTAGCTCTCGGCAAAGTGACGAGAAGCATTTGGTCACCGCGGATCTCGTCGTGGATGCTACCGGCCGCGGTTCTCGAATGCCGACGTTCTTGGAATCCCTCGGCTGTGACCGCCCTGTCGAGGATGAAGTCGTAATGCGACTGGCCTACACCAGCCAGCTGTTGCGGATCCCGCCGGGCATGCATAACGAACTAGCCGTGTTGACTGGGCCGGTACCGGGACGCCCGACCGGAATGGCGTTATTCACCTACGAAAACAACACCTGGCTGCTAACCACAATTGGATTGGCCGGACACCAGCCACCGGCGGACTTGCCGGGCATGCTGCGCTTCATCGAAGATTTCACACCCACAGAGGTTCTGTCCGCGCTGCAGTGCGCCGAACCGCTCGGGGAAGTGGCCCGGCATCGGACTCCATCCAGTCGATGGCGCCGCTATGACAAGATGCGGCGGTTTCCGGCCGGTCTGCTTGTTTTCGGTGACGCGATATGCAGCTTTAATCCAATCTATGGCCAAGGGATGACGGTTGCCGCACTCGAAGCTGTCGCGCTCGATCGCTGCTTGCGCCGCGGTCAAGACAACTTGGCACCGCGGTTCTTCCGCGCTGCCGCCAAACCCATCGGTGTGGCGTGGCAGCTCGCCGTGGGAGGTGACCTGGCCCTCCCCGAGATTGAGGGGCCCAGGCCGTTATCGATGCGGCTGGCCAACAAATATGTCGATCGGGTGCAGACTGCTGCCGAGACGAATCTTGCAGTGGCGGCACAGTTCCTGAAAGTTGCCGGCTTTTCCTCGCCTCCCGCGAGCCTTTTCACACCTTCGGTCGTTTTTCGGGTCGCCACCGTCAACTGGCAGCGAGGGCGGGAGCGTAGTTCTGAACTCGCTTCAAAGTCGACACCGGGCGCGGCTCAAGGAGGAGCGGCCTAGTCTGGCTAGTCTGGCGGTGGCCGTGACCTCACGCCTCGTGGCCTGGTTCCATGTCGGCGACGTCGGAGAAGCTGACCAGATCGTCGGCGTCTTCAACGACATCTCCGGTGACGGGTTCCAGCAGGTAACCGATGTGGTCGCCGAGGTCAAACCATTTGAGCGTCTTGCCGACGAACCATGCCACTGCGTCGTCGAGAATCGGCATGCCCTCCGGGCCGGTGCGCCAAGAGCAGTGATCGAACTTGTTGACTTGGTCGCCGGTTTGGCCGCCGAAGAGGTGGGCCAAGCCGATGTGACGGCGCGACAGCACGTGCACCGCCAGGTATTCAGATCGCGCCGCCACCCGAGTGGTGTGGTTATTCTTGGACAGCCCGGCCAGAAACCGCGGGGGACGCATGCTGGTTTGGGTGGCAAAGCCGACCAGGCAACCCGACGGATGACCGTCGGCTTGGGTTGTCACCACAAACATGGTGTAGTCCAGCATCCCGACCATCCGGTCGAAAGATTCGTCGCCCACACCGCCATCATGGCCCAACACCGCCGAGCGGTTGACCGCCCTATTGGTAACAGAACTCCTCGACGAGCGTGCTGACCAAGGTGGGGTTTTCCAGGCCGGCAAGGTGAGCCACACCGTCGAGCACCCGGATCGACGCGTTGGGGATGGCATCGGCCATCGCGATCGCTTCCCGTGGTGGGAACGTGACGTCTTCAGCGCCGGCGACAACAAGGACCGGCGTCGTGATGCCGGCCAATAACGCCCGCTGGTCGGGCCGGGCCGGAACCACGCTCTTCACTGCCCACGAGGCGGATGCGATACTGGCCGATTTCACCGCTGAACGGACATGTGCGACAACGTCGGGACGCTCCCGAAAGGTCGTCGGCCCCAAGAACGCTTTGAGCACCGGTCGGATCAGCATCGGTCCGATCTCTCCGGTCCATTGCGCAAGCCGAAGCAACATCGCGTATCGAACTTTTTGGCTGATACCGGCGCGGCCCGCGGTGCAGTTCATCAGCACCGCTCGGCCGATCCGATCGGGATGAGTCGCGGCGAACGTCGCGCCGATCATGCCGCCCCACGAGTTGCCCACAAAGTGAGCTTGGTCGAGGCCGAGGCCGTCGAGGATGTCGACAACACAGCGGGCGCAGTCACCGAAGGTGAACATGTCGGTCAAGGGCTGACTGCCACCGTGGCCCGGCGGGTCGACCAAGACCACCTGCGAGCGCGCGACGAGACCATCCGCTACCCCACGCCACATGTCGCCGGTCATCAACAAACTCGGCCAAAACATGATCGGTTCGCCTGTTCCCGCGATTTGAACCCGCACTGTTCCGAGCACGGTGTCCACCGTCTGCGCGCGAAGCTGATCGCTAATGCCGGTCATCGAGCACCACGATACGTTCAGCGGTCGGCGAGCTCGCGGGGTGTCACGAACACGTCGACAAGCGCGCCGTTGCGCCACACCGTCATTTCAATCCGACGCGCGATCGCGTCCTCGACCATCAGTTGCTGAATTGCGGTGGCGGTCACGACGTTCTTACCGTCGACGCTGACCACGACGTCGCCACGTCGCAGACCGGCTTGAGCGGCCGGGCTGCCGGCGACCACGCTGGCGATCTGCAGGCCGTGGGTGGTGCCGAGTTTCGCGGCAGCGGCCGGCGGCACCGGAATGTGCGCACCGGCGATGCCCAGCCACGCGCGGCGCACCCGACCGGTATGCATCAGCGCCGCGATGATCTTGTGGGTGGATGCGTTGATGGGCACCGCCAATCCGAGGCCGATACCCGCGACCGCGGTGTTGACCCCGACCATCCGTCCGCGCCCGTCGGCCAGCACACCACCGCTGTTTCCCGGATTGAGCGCGGCATCGGTCTGAATCACTTCGTCGACAACGCGGCCCGCTTTGGTAGGTAGCGAGCGTCCGAGTCCGGAGACGATGCCGGCCGTGACGCTTCCGGCCAAGCCGAGGGGATTGCCGATCGCGACGACGAGTTGTCCGACTTGCAGATTCTCGGCGCGGCCCATCGTCACCGGCTCGGGAACGGCACCGCGCGCTTTCAACACGGCCAGGTCGGAAAGCTCGTCGCGGCCGGCGATATCCACGGCCACCGTGGTGCCGTCGGCAAACGTCGCCTCCGCGGAACGACTTCCGGCGACGACGTGAGCGCTGGTCAACAAGTAGCCATCGGGCGTGATGACGCTTGCGCTGCCGCCGCCATTGCCGCGGCGGCTGCGCACCGAAATGCTGGCCACACTGGGCAGCACCGTTTGCGCGACCGTCGTGACCACGGCCGAGTAGGCATCCATTGCGTCAGCGTCCGGGCGATATTCAGGCATAACCGCCTCAGCGTCGTCACCGGTTGCGTTATGCCCCTGTTCGCCGTCGGCTTAGACCCGCGCCAGCCGCCGGTTGGTCACCGCGAGTTGCCAGGTTGTCGCGTCGGCCAGGACCCGGATCTGCTCGGGCCGCAGCCGCCCGCACAACCGGCCCCAGTGGATCGCGACCTCGTCACCGACTGCCACGTCGGGCACCGCGCTGTAGCCGTCCGCCCAGACGTCGAGCCGTCGCGCCGACGGTTCGGAGAGCGCCAGCACGTCACCGTCCAAGACCAGCCGTTGACACGACACCTCAACGTCATCGCCGTCACGGGAAAGCACTGTGCCCCAAGTGATCCGGCAGTTATCCAGAACACCCATCGGATGCTCGTCGACTCCGCGGCCCAGCAGCCGTGACCACGGGTACACGCCGAACACGTGGAAGCAGTGATTGGCGGCGGCCTCGGGCACCAGATCCGGGCCGAGATGCGACCAGTAACGCCTCGCCTGCGGGCCGATGATCGCGAGCAATGCGTCGACGAACTCGCCCGCGTCCAGGTCGGCGCCGACCCCGCCGCCCAGCCAGTAGGACTCCACCAGTCGGTAGTCCAGCGGATCGGCGATGCCGGTCATCGTCGAAAGCACCTGCAAATAGGGCCAGGCGCCGGAGAACTTCGTCGCGGCCGTCCGAACCTCTTTCACCGACCCGTCCCGCAGGGTCGCCCCCAGCGGTGGACCGCAGTAGCCCAGCGCGTTGGGCGCATAGGCGTAGCGGGCGAACATGTCAGTTCCCCGAATGTCCCGCTTGTCAGAGGTCGGCGCCGCCAACGGTCACGCCCGCCCGGACTCAACCAGTTTGAGGGCGTCGCGGTGCATCCGGCCGAAGTTGTAGTAAGCCGCGCAGGCACCCTCCGGAGAGACCATGCATGTTCCGATCGGAGTCTCCGGGGTGCATGCGGTGCCGAAAACCTTGCATTCCCAAGGCTTCAGCACACCCTTGAGCACCTCGCCACATTGGCAAGCCTTCGGGTCGGCGACCCGCACACCGGGCATCGAATAGCGCAGTTCGGCGTCGAAGTCCGCGAAGTCGTCGCTGAGCCGCAGCGCGCTTTGCGAGATGAACCCGAGCCCCCGCCATTCGAAGTGCGGACGCAGCGCAAAGACCTTACCCATCAACGCCAAAGCCGCCGGGTTGCCGTGTTCGGGCACCACCCGCGAGTATTGGTTCTCCACCTCACAACGGCCTTCGCGGATCTGGGTCAGCAGCATCGCGACCGAGGCCAGGATGTCCAGCGGCTCGAAACCGGCGACCACCAAAGGTTTTCCGTACACCTCCGGCACGAATCGGTATGGCCGGTTGCCGACAACTGTGGACACGTGGCCTGGTCCGATGAAGCCGTTCAAGCGCAGGTCTGGTGAGTCGAGGATGGCCTTGATCGGCGGCACAATCGTGACGTGGTTGCAGAACACGCTGAAATTGGTCAGCTTCAGATCGCGGGCCCGCACCAGGGTCACCGCGGTGGATGGGACGGTGGTCTCGAATCCGATCGCGAAGAACACCACCTGTTTATCCGGGTTGTCGGTGGCGATTTTGAGCGCGTCCAGCGGCGAGTAGACGAAACGCACGTCGGCGCCGCGTGCTTTGGCGTCCAGCAGGCTGCCGGCCGAGCCGGGTACTCGCATCATGTCGCCAAAACAGGTGAAGATCACGTCGGGTTGTTCGGCCAGCCACATCGCGTCGTCGATGCGACCCATCGGGATCACGCAGACCGGACAGCCGGGACCGTGAACCAATTCGACGTTTTCCGGCAGCAGGTGTTCGATGCCGTGGCGGTAGATGGTGTGGGTGTGGCCACCGCAGACCTCCATGAACTTGAAATGATCGGCGCCATCGCCGGTACCGGCCAGGTGCTCGATCGCAACCAGCAGTTTGCGGGCCGCCGCCGGGTCGCGGAATTCGTCAACGAATTTCATATCGTTTCCTCCCGTTAGACAATCGCCGACGAATCGAAGGCTTCTATTTCGCTGGTGTAGGCGTCGCCGAGCTTCTTGACGGCCGCCAACGTGAGCAACGCTTCGGTCTCGTCGATCTTGGCCATCGCGAAGCCGACGTGCACCAGCACCCAGTCGTCGGGTTCGGGCATCTCGTTTTCCAGCAGCCGCACCGAAATGGTGCGCTGCACACCGTTGACGTCGACCTTCGCCAAATAGTTCTCAGCGTCGGTGATCTCGACGATCCGCCCAGGGATTCCCAGACACATATGCGCTCAGTTCCTTTCTCGTGGCGACCCGGTGCGCCCGGCTTCGCCGCGCTTGCGATCGCCACATCCTTTCTCAGCAGATCCTCGGCAACGGGTCGCCGACGAGCATGTCGACAATCCGGGAACCGCCGAAACCAGTTCGGAGGACAACGGTTTCGGCGGGTTCCGCGACGATCTGCCCGACTTCGGCGGCCTCGGCGCCCAACGGATGCGACCGCATCGCCGCCAGCCCGGCCTCAGCCTCCTCCGGCGCGACGACGGCAACGAACTTGCCCTCGTTGGCGACGTAAAGCGGATCGATACCGAGTAGTTCGCATGCGCCGCTCACCATCGGGTGCACCGGGAGCCGATCCTCTTCCAGCAACACCCCCAGACCACAAGCCTGGGCCAGTTCGTTGCAGACGGTGCCGACGCCGCCGCGGGTCGGGTCACGCAGCCAGCGCGTCGACGGCGCGGCCGACAACAGCAGCTCCACCAGCGGGCTCACCGCGGCGGTGTCGGAATGAATGTCAGCCTCGATGGCCAAGTCACCACGGGCCAGCATCACCGCCATCCCGTGATCGCCCATCGACCCCGACAACAGCAGCTTGTCGCCCGGACGCACCGATGCCGGCGACAACTGGCGGCCCACAGGGATCACGCCCACACCGGCGGTCGTGATGAACAGGCCGTCGGCGGCGCCATTGGGCACGACTTTCGTGTCACCGGTGACAATCTGCACACCGCAGGCCGTGGCCGCCGCCGCCATGTCGGCGACGATCTCCTTCAACTCGGCGATCGAAAAGCCTTCCTCTAGGACGAAGGCAGCCGAGATCCATTGCGGCACAGCACCGGCCACCGCCAGATCGTTGGCGGTACCGTGCACGGCCAGCTCACCGATCGAGCCGCCGGGAAAACGCCGGGGCTGCACCACGAATGAATCAGTGGACATCACCAGCCGCTCACCGCCGGGCAAGTTGATCACCGCTCCGTCACCAAGGGACTCCAGCAGCGGATTGCGGAACGCCTCGATGAATACTGCGTCCACCAAGGCGGCCGATGCTTTTCCGCCGGCGCCGTGCGCCAGCGTCACGTGATCGTCGAGCAGTCGGGGGCGACGTCGGCGGAATGACTCGATCCGCTCGATCACGTCACCCTCGTCGAAACGCGGCCCCGAGGCCAAGTATTCGCCTGACGACTTACTCATAAGGCCTCCACTGGCTGGGTAGCCATCCGGTTGTGCACTGCCAGCCACAGCTGGTAGCCAAGCAGCGCTTGGGATTCCTGAATCCTGTGCACACTTTGCGAGCGAACCACGAAGCAAGCGTCGACATCCGGACTTTTCGCGAATGCGCCGCCGTCGTATCCGGCGAAGCCGATGGTGTACATGCCGCGATGGCGCGCTTCCTTGAAGGCGGCCATCAAGTTGGGCGAGCTGCCGCTGGTCGACATCGCGATCGCGATGTCGCCGGATTTTCCGCGGGCGATCAACTGCCGGGCGAACACCAGCTCGAATCCGACGTCGTTGCCGAGCGCGGTCATGATGGCCTGATCGGCGGTCAACGACCAGGCCGGCAACGGCTCGCCGACCGGCGGTTGGGCGAACAGCCGAGCCAAAGTGGTGCAGTCGGTGCAGCTTCCGCCGTTGCCGAAGGTGAATAGCCGTCCGCCGGTGCTGAAACGACGCGCCATCTCGGCGGCGGCGCGCCCGATTAGCTCGGTGTTAGCTTCCAGCGTCGAGCGGCGCAGCGCCAGGCTTTCGGCGGCCTTGGCTTGCGCCGAGGCGGCCAGATCGGCGAGCAGCGATTTGGGATCGTCTTCCTGCGCATCGATGAACGGATACAGGAAGTTGGTGGGCTCTTCTTTCGGACCGGATGCCATCACACCTCCTCCTCGTCGACGCGGCTGATCGCTGTGCCGGCGTGCACCAGGACCAGCTCGCCAGTGGCGACCGGGTCGACCAGCGTGGTCGCGATCGTTTCGACGCCGTTCGCGGTGCGCACGGTGGCCATGCCGTCGGCCGTCGCGGTAAGCACCTCGCCGAGGCGGCCTTCGTCGCTGCAGGTGACACACACGCCCCCGCCAGCGGGAGGTGCCCCCACGTCAGTGCACACGTCGGGCTCCTTCAGCAGGCCCGGGTGCTCGAAACAGACGTGGGTCAGCTCCCACAGCAGGTGGTAGAACAACACGAACCCGCCGGTCGCCGGCGCTCGGGGGTCGGGGTCGTCCAGCCACAGCACGTGGTCTGCCATGCCGGCTTTGGGCCGCTCGCCACTGCCGATCCAGACGGTCGTGACGCCCCATGCCCGGCTTCGGTGCATCACCGACCGCACGTCGGGGTCGTCGGCTCCGGAGACAGCGACCACGATGTCGCCGGGCCGCACCGACACCCGCACGACGTCAACCACATGCGGCCCGGTGATCGCGACGGCGGGCAGCGCCCGCTTGCCGACGATCACCGGATGGATGAACTCCACCGCGATATGCAGAGCATGCGGCTCCCAACCTGGCGCGATCGACCACATGGTGGCGCCCGCCGCGAACCGTTTCGCCAAAGTGAAAGAGGTGGCGGCCAGGTCGGCGGCCAAGTCGGCGTCCAGCCCGCGGTCGATCGCGGTGGTTGTCACGTCATTTCCCATCGATTCACCCTCGCCCTTCTTCGCCGAGCCCTTGTTCGCCGAGCCCTCGTTCTTCGTCCAACGCGGTCAGCATGCAGACCGCGGCCTGGCCAAGCGCCAGGCCACCATCATTCGGCGGAACCGCATGGTGGGTCAACACCTCGAATCCGGCTTGCTGCAACCGATGTCGGCACTCGCGCAGCAGCAGTACGTTCTGGAAGACCCCGCCGGTGAGACCCACCATCCGCACCTCGCCGGCAACGAGGCTGACCACCTGTAAAACCGCATCCCCAACCGCCCGGTGAAAGCCCGCGGCCAGCGCGTCCGGTTCGACACCGGCGCGTAGCGCCGACACCATTGCCCGCACCATGCCGACAGGGTCAATCACCCCGTCGGTCCGCACGTCCATGCGCAGCTCCGCCGCATGCGAGCTGGCCGAGTCGGCCAGCACCTCAAGTTCGATGGCAGCCTGGCCCTCGTAGTCGATTCGGTGCCGCACCCCGAGCAAGGAAGCGACGGCGTCGAAGAGTCGACC
The DNA here is from genome assembly GCA_963720085.1 of uncultured Actinomycetota bacterium. GTDB lineage: Bacteria > Actinomycetota > Actinomycetes > Mycobacteriales > Mycobacteriaceae > Mycobacterium. Next base: position 202,759 of record CAVRER010000038.1, on the reverse strand, counting down.
CATGCTCGAACACGCCACACAGCCGGTGTTGTTCTCCAATTGTGAACGAATAAGCCGTAATTCAGCAGGCGTAGCCGCGGCGACCGGGGCCAAATCCGGAGTCCAATCGATGCCGGCCATCCACAACTCGGACAGGGCCATCCGCCACGGGTTGCGCACCGCAGCGTCGCCGCCGGGTAGCGGCACCGGCAACAGGTGCCCGACCCGGACGAAACGGTGGCTATCCGGCCCGACAGCCAGAATCTCACCGCCCCAGATCGTTTCGTCGCAGCCGTAGCCGGTGCCGTCAAACGACACTCCGATGATCGACTCGCCGAGCCGGCCGTGTTCGGCCAGCAGCGACACCACGTGGGCGTGGTGGTGCTGGACGAGATCCAACGGGCGGTCATCGGCATGCCGCTCGGCCCAATTGCGGGTCTGATATCCGGGGTGCAGATCCGCGGCCAATCGCACTGGCTGGTGGCGGATCTCGCTGAGTTGGCCGACCGCGCGCTCGAACGCCCGCAGTGTCTCCAACGTTTCCATGTCGCCGATGTGTCCGGACATGTAAGCGCGTGACCCATCGGTGAGGCAGAACGTGTTCTTCAGTTCGCCGCCAACGGCCAGCACCGCCGGGCCGTCGCGACCGAGGTCGACGGGCAGCGGGGCGTAACCGCGTGAGCGGCGGATCGGCAGCTCGCGGCCATCGACGACGCGGACCACCGAGTCGTCGCATGGCACATGGATCGGTCGGTTGTGGTCGAGCACCGCATCGCAAAGTGCCGAAAGACGTTGCGCGGCATCGCCTTCAGTGAAGCAGATCGGCTCGTCAGAGCGGTTGGCGCTGGTCAGCACCAGCGCATCGGGCACTTTGGCGTCGGCCCCGGGAACCGGCGCGAGCAGCAGGTGATGGATCGGCGAATACGGCAGCATCAGACCCAGCAGCGGGCTGCCGGGTGCGACGGCGTCGACGACCGGCGCGTCGGCGCGCCGGCGCAGCAACACGATCGGCCGGGCGGGGCTGGTGAGCACGGCCGCCTCGGCGTCGTCGATGTGCGCATAGCGACGGGCGATGTCGAGATCGCGCACCAGCATCGCGAACGGCTTGGCGCCACGCGCCTTACGGGACCGCAGCGCGCCCACCGCCGCCTCGTCGTCAACGACGCAGGCCAGGTGATAGCCGCCGATGCCCTTGATCGCGACGACGGACCCGGCGGCCAACGCCCGTTGGGTGGCGGCCAGCGCGGCGTCGGCCCCCTCGACCCGTTCCGATCCCGAGAACCACAGCGACGGCCCGCAGTCCGGGCAGGCGATTGGCTGGGCGTGGAAGCGGCGGTCGGCCGGGTCGTGGTACTCGTCCGCACATCGGCCACACATCGCGAATGTCGACATCGTGGTGGCCGGGCGGTCGTAGGGCAATGCGCGGATGATGGTGACCCGCGGGCCGCAGTTGGTGCAGGTCACGAAGGGGTGGCGGTAGCGGCGGTCCTGCGGGTTGAACAGCTCGGCGATGCAGTCGTCGCAGATCGCTATGTCGGGCGGAATCGGCGTGGTGGCGCCGGGGGCCGTCTGGCTGTCGACGATGCGAAAGTCGTTGCCGCCGAGGGTGTTCGCGTCGACGTCGGCGATGGATACCGTGTTGATCCGCGCCAGCGGTGGCGCCTCCGCACGCAGCCGACGCCCGAATTCGTCAATGCGGGCGAGCGGCCCCTGCACTTCGATGAACACCGCGCCGGAATCGTTGCCGACGAATCCGGCCAGCCCGAGTTCGGTCGCAATCCGGTGGACGAACGGGCGAAAGCCCACGCCCTGCACGACGCCGACGACGGTGAACCGCTGCCTCACGTCGTCGGATCGCAGCATCAGGGTGTCGGTCATGTCGGCCGCCGAACGGGCACGGGCATCGAGGTGTTGGGCGGCTCGACGTCATCGCCGCTTCGATGGGTACCCCACTCAGCACACGTCGCGATCACACCGTTCTGTTGTCACGGCACTCCCCGACGAGACCATCGTAGGCGCGTACAACAGGTACCGGTTAGCGATTCCGACACGTCGGATGCTGGCCGACGGTCAGGGCTTGAATGGCGTCGGGAACCGGTCGCAAAAAATTCTTCGAAAAGCTATTGATTCTCCTAACTTACTCTCAGGTAATGTCCGCGCCGTCGTTAGATTAGACACGCGTCAAAGGAGCTCGGTACGCAACTCGGTGTCGCCCTCGTTGGCGCCAGCGTTGGCGCTGTTACGCCAATGGCAGCGGCGCCGCCCGGCCTACCCGACCTCCCAGGCCCGGGCGGTAAAACTCACAACCACCATTGACCCATCACCGAGGGGGAAGACGTCTTGCAGACAGCGTCGACCAACGCCACGGCGATTTTCGACGACTGGTCCGCTGCCCCACCCCCGACCTGACGACGGCGTTCGACGACTTGGCCAACATTCCGACCAGCCTGGTCGGCGCCGTCCTCAACGGGTACGGCGACCTCGACCTCACCTCGCTGCCGTCGGACCTGTTCTCGCGTGTCCCCCTGTCCTCGATCGAGGTCGCCATGGCCGGCCTGCTCAGCGAGGGCGGATCGCTGTTCAACGCGCTCGGGCTGGGCATCGATCTCAGCGGTGTGACACTCACTTTGGATCCGGGCGACGCGCCGGGAGCCCTCGGTTCCCTGGTGGACCTGGGCCAGGAACTCGCGGAGGCGATCGGCCCCCTGCACTGCGGAGGGGGCCGGTCGTGCTAGCTGCAGGCTTTGAGCACGAGCTCGCGCACCCGCGCCGCGTCGGCCTGACCCTTGGTGGCCTTCATGACTGCGCCGACGATCGCGCCTGCTGCCTGAACTTTGCCGCCCCGGATCTTCTCCGCCACATCGGGATTGGCAGCCAGCGCTTCGTCGACCGCGGTCTGGATCAGCGAATCATCGCGCACCACGGCCAGGCCCCGCGCGGTCATCACCTGTTCGGGCTCGCCTTCCCCGGCCAGCACTCCCTCGACAACTTGACGGGCCAGCTTGTTGGACAGCTTGCCCTCGTCGACCAACGCCACCACCGCCGCGACTTGGGCTGGGGTGATCGGCAATTGGTCGAGTTCCAGGCCGGCCTCGTTGGCCTTTTGCACCAGGAAGTTGCCCCACCAGGCGCGGGCCTTATCACTGGAAGCGCCATGCTCGACGGTCGCGGTCACCAGTTCGACGGCGCCAGCGTTGACCAGGTCCCGCATCACCTCGTCGGAAATGTCCCATTCCTCTTGAATCTTCTTGCGGCGCAGCCACGGAAGCTCGGGGATGGTCTGGCGTAACCGCTCGACGAGCTCGCGGCTGGGTGCAACCGGTTCCAGGTCGGGTTCGGGGAAATAGCGGTAATCCTCGGCGGTCTCCTTGGTGCGGCCGGGGCTGGTGTAGCCGTCCTCGTGGAAGTGCCGGGTCTCCTGCGTGACGCGGCCTCCGGACCCCAAAACAGCTCCTTGTCGGCGCATTTCGTAAGAGACGGCGACCTCGACGCTTTTGAGCGAGTTGACGTTCTTGGTCTCGGTGCGGGTGCCGAACTGCGCGGCCCCGATCGGCATCAGCGACACGTTCGAGTCGCAGCGCATCGAGCCCTGGTCCATCCGGACGTCGGAAACCCCCAACGCGCGCAACAAGTCCCGCAGCGCCGTCACATAGGCCCGGGCGATTTGTGGGGCCCGTTCACCGGTGCCCACGATCGGCTTGGTGACGATCTCGATCAGCGGCACACCCGCGCGGTTGTAGTCGATCAGCGAGGTGGTGGCTCCGTGGATGCGGCCGGTTTCACTGCCCAAATGGGTCAGCTTGCCGGTGTCTTCCTCCATGTGCGCGCGTTCGATCTCAACTCGCCAGTTGGTGCCGTCTTCCAGCGGGACGTCAAGATAGCCGTTGATGGCGATCGGCTCGTCGTACTGCGAGATCTGGTAGTTCTTCGGCATGTCCGGATAGAAGTAGTTTTTCCGGGCGAACCGGCACCAGGGCACGATCTCGCAGTTCAACGCCAACCCGATCCGGATCGCCGATTCCACCGCGGCCTCGTTGAGCACCGGCAACGAACCCGGCAGGCCCAGACACACCGGGCACACCTGGGTATTGGGCTCGGCGCCGAAAGCGGTGGCGCAGCCGCAGAACATCTTGGTGGCGGTGGACAGCTCGACATGCACCTCCAAGCCGAGCACCGGCTCGTAGCGCGCGATGACATCGTCGTAGTCGAGCAGTTCCGCACTGGGCGCCTTGGCAGCGCTCGCGGCAGAAGTCATGCGCTCGATCCTAATTGGCTACCGGAGCCGCCGCCTCGCCGCCGTCGCCCACAACACGCACCTCAGCTGTCAGCAGCATATGGTCGAAGGCCGACCGAAACCCGATGGCTTTGTCCCGAACGGCACAAAAGTCTTCGACAATCTGCTGGGCCAGCAGCCGCAGCTTGACATTGCTTTCTTGAGATCGCCACTTGAGTAGGTCGAACGCGGCCGCTGAGTCGATACCGTAGACCAGCATCAGCATTCCCTTGGCCTGTTCAATCACGGCCCGGTGCTCGGTGATCTCGGCGATCTTGGCGGTAATGAGCTCATCGTGTGCCCGATCGGACGTCGGCGTGATGTCGACGTAGTAGCCGTGGGTGCCGATAACCGCATCCCGATGGTCAGTGAGTTGATCACCCACCACCACGACGTGGTGCACGACGCCGCTGGTGTCGATGATGCGATGCCGAGTGCTGAATGCGCGGTGGGTATGCAGCACGTCGTCGATGGCCTCTGCCACCTGGCGCCGATCGTCGGGATGCTTGTGCGCCAACACCAGCTCCGTGGTCGGTACCACCGTTCCCGGCTCGTAACCGTGCATCCGCTGCACCTGCTCCGACCATTCCCAGCGCTGGCCCTCGAAGTAGAAGCTAAACCACCCGACGCGCTGCGGCGCGCCGGCGAAGGCCTGCCCAACTTCGGCGGCCTGACCATCCAACTCGGCCGGCATCAACCACGCTCTTCGGGGATCATGCCGATGCCAACCCGGCTTGACCGTGGCCCCGCAGACGCAGCGGTATCCCGCCGCGCTAACCATCGGACTGCCGTCAGTCGCTGGTGCGCTGCGCCACTTCCGCGTCCGGTCTCGGCCGCGGTGCGACACAGTTCACGGGCTCGTCGCTGTTCACGCCGCGCGCGTTGGATGGTGCCGACGACGTCCGGTTTGATAATCGCTCGCGCAGCCCGCGTTCTGGGTCGCTGCTGACCGGCCCGTCCGACGATTCGGCGTGCGGTATGGGCGCGGTGCGCCTTCTGCCGACACGCTGACGAGCAATACATTGCGTCAGCACATGCCGCAGGTCAGGAGTCTCATTACAGCCGTGACGTTACAGCTAGCCGTTACGTAACGGCACAGTTTGCAGCACCCACGGTTTTGGGTTGTCGGGCACTCGCATGCCTGATCAGCGCCGCAGATGGCGGTCGGCCGTTCGGCTTGATGCAGCTAATGCGCTGATGGTCCGATATTGCGTCGGGGGAACATGTCGGCCAACGCAGCGGCCATCTCCAGGTAGCCACCCCTGCTCCGCTTGCCCAGCCGCTCCAGAGCTATTTCTTGGCCCTCATGCACATGCCGATCGAACGGGAGATTCACCACACGTTTGGGGGCGAACTGGTCCGAAAGCTGCTGAAGCCGCCTGTTCACCGGGCCGCTCGGCTTTCCTCGTTCGGTGTGGTTGATCACCAGCACGGTCGACTCGATCTGTCGCTGGTACCCGTTTCTGGACATCCACTCAATTGTGGTTCGGGTTTTTTCGATCGCGTCGACGGAGGCATTGGTGACCATCACAATGGCTCGCGACTCCAACAAAACCGCTTCCGTCACAGCGGATTTGAGCGCCTTACCGCAGTCCATCAACACCACGGAGTAGTGGTTGCGCAGTATCGAAAACGCTTTGAGGACGTCGTCACGCTCGATTAGCCAGTCACTGTCTGAATAGTTCGGCAGCGCCAGCAGCTCCAGGCCGGCGCGGTTGCGGCGGGTATACGCTCGCACGTCCGGATACCGCGTCACCGACCGATTGGCGAGCAAATCGACCAGGCTCAGCTGGTTTCGGTAGCCATGCCGGTCGGCGAGGTCTCCAGCGTCGACATCGAGGGCGATCACCCGGTCGGTGCGTGCATCGGCGAACGTCGAGCCAAGCGCCTCGACGACCGACGTTTTGCCGACGCCACCCTTGAGGTTCAGGACGGCGATGGGAAACGCGCTGCCTAGCGGCGCCCGGACCCGATCACGCAGCTCGAGTTCATAGATCTCGCTTCTGCTCGGCCCCAGGTGGATTCCGAGCAGTCGGGACAGCAAGCTTCGCCAGCTGACTTCGGGCGGCGCTTCGGTGTACGGGTCTTCCAGGCTGTCGAGTGCGATCCTGCGCACCGGGCGCTGCCACGCAGCCGGTGGCGTCTTTGCCTGCAATGCCGGAACCGTGGTTGTCCCGGTCGGCGCGCGAGCCGGCCATGGCGGCTGGCCCGGCGAAGGTCGATGGTGCGGCGAGGAACTCTGCCGCACCGCCCCGGGCGGTGATTTCTGAATTTCACCGCGACCAAAACCGCGGGGATCCATATTTCCGACGGTAGCACCGGGACAGACCGTCGGAAACCTGAGATATGCGCTGAACTGGCCAATCCTGAGTGGCCCGCGGGTAAACCCCAGGCGGTATGAACGTGAACCGCGGGGCGCGGTTCGTCGGGTTAGCCAAAGAAAGCGGCGGCGTCGTCGTAGCGACTTTGCGGTACCAGCTTGAGCTGGCGCACCGCTTCCGCCAGCGGCACCCGGCCGATGTCCTGACCCCGCAGCGACACCATCTGCCCGTATTCGCCGGCGTGCGCGGCGTCGGCGGCGTTCACCCCGAAACGGGTGGCCAACACCCGGTCATAGGCGGTCGGCGTACCGCCGCGCTGGACGTGGCCCAAGACCGTCACCCGGACCTCCTTGTTAATGCGCTTCTCCACCTCGGCGGCCAACTGGTCGGCCACGCCGGTGAACCGCTCATGACCGAACTCGTCGAGGCCGCCTTCGCGTAGCGTCATCGAGCCCGCGGCCGGTTTGGCGCCTTCGGCGACCACGCAGATGAAATGCGAGTCGCCGCGCTGGAATCGCCGCTTGACCAATCGGCACACCTCTTCGACGTCGAAGGGCTGTTCGGGGATCAGCGTCATATGCGCACCGGATGCCAGCCCGGAGCTGAGCGCGATCCAGCCGGCGTGCCGGCCCATGACCTCGACCAGCATCACCCGCTGGTGCGACTCGGCGGTGCTGTGCAACCGGTCGATGGCATCGGTGGCCACCATCAACGCCGTGTCATGGCCGAAAGTCACGTCGGTGCAGTCGATGTCGTTGTCGATGGTCTTCGGCACACCGACGACGGGCACATTCTCCTCGGAGAGCCAATGGGCGGCGGTCAGCGTGCCCTCACCGCCGATCGGGATGAGCACGTCGATGCCGTTGTCGTCCAAGGTCTGTTTGATCTGGTGCAGTCCGGCCCGCAGCTTGTCCGGATGCACCCGGGCGGTGCCCAGCATCGTTCCGCCCTTGGCCAGCAGCCGGTCATTGCGGTCGTCGTTGGCCAGCTGCACACGCCGGTTCTCCAGCAACCCGCGCCAGCCGTCCTGAAATCCGACCACCGATGACCCGTAGCGTGCGTCGCAGGTGCGCACCACCGCCCGGATGACGGCGTTGAGCCCTGGACAGTCCCCACCTCCGGTAAGAATTCCGATCCGCATGCCCTCATCTTGCCCCGTGGTCGCCGTCGGAGCAGGCGGATCCGTCCGGCGACGATGCGGGGCGCGCACCGCCCCGAGGAGGAGCCGGACATTCGGGCCTAGATGGCTGACGGCAGGGGTCCGCGGGCGGCCTCGAAGGCTGCCGCCACCCGGTAGATCCGGTCGTCGGCTAGGGCCGGCGCCATGATCTGCAGCCCGACCGGCAGGTTGTCGTCCGGCGACAAGCCCGACGGCACCGACATCCCGCAGTGGCCGGCCAGGTTCAGCGGCAGCGTGCACAGGTCGAACAAATACATCGCCAGCGGATCGTCGACCTTCTCACCCAAGCGGAACGCGGTCGTCGGCGTGGTGGGCGACACCAGCACGTCTACGGATTCATAGGCCGTGTCGAGATCGCGGGCGATCAACGTGCGCACCTTCTGCGCCTGGTTGTAATAGGCGTCGTAGTAGCCGGCCGACAGCGCGTAGGTGCCGATCATGATGCGCCGCTTGACCTCCGGCCCGAAGCCGGCTGCGCGGGTCAGCGCCATCACCTCCTCGGCGCTGTGTGTGCCGTCGTCGCCGACCCGCAATCCATAGCGCATGGCGTCGAAGCGAGCCAGGTTGCTCGACACCTCCGACGGCAAAATCAGGTAGTAGGCGGCCAGCGCGTGATCGAAATGGGGACAGTCGACTTCGGACACATCGGCACCGATCGCGGTCAACTGCTCGACGGCACTGTTGAATGATGCCAGCACGCCAGGCTGATAACCCTCGCCGCGCAACTGCCGGACCACGCCGACGCGCACACCGCTGAGGTCGCCTGCCGCTCCTGCCTTGGCGGCGCCGACGACGTCGGGCACTTCGGCGTCGATGGAGGTGGAGTCGCGTGCGTCGTGTCCGGCGATTACCTGATGCAGCAGTGCGGTGTCGAGGACGGTGCGTGCACACGGACCGCCTTGATCCAGCGACGACGCGCAGGCCACCAGGCCGTAGCGGGACACCGTGCCGTAGGTCGGTTTGACCCCGACCGTCGCCGTCAGCGCGGCCGGCTGGCGGATTGAGCCGCCGGTGTCGGTCCCGATGGCCAGCGGCGCCTGGAATGCGGCGAGCGCGGCAGCACTGCCACCCCCGGAGCCACCCGGCACTCGGTCGGTGTTCCACGGGTTGCGCGTCGGGCCGTAGGCGGAATTTTCCGTCGACGAGCCCATCGCGAACTCGTCCATATTGGTTTTGCCCAGGATCGGGATACCGGCCGCCCGCAGCCGCGCGGTCACCGTGGCGTCGTAGGGCGAACGCCAGCCCTCGAGGATCTTCGACCCGCAGGTCGTCGGCATGTCGCGGCTGGTGAACACGTCTTTAAGGGCCAACGGCACCCCGGCCAGCGGCGACGGTGGCTGCTCGCCGGCGGCAAGCGCCTTGTCGACAGCCTCCGCGGCCGACAGCGCCGCATCGGCTGCCACATGCAGGAACGCGCCGTACCGCTCATCGGTCGCCGCGATTTGGTCCAGGAACGCCTGGGTGATTTCGGTGGACGACAGCTCCTTGGCGGCGATTTTGCCGGCCAGCGTCGCGGCGTCCAGCCGGATGATATCCGTCACTGCGGTTCCCCGAGGATCTGCGGAACGGCGAAACGCCCGTCGACGACCTCAGGCGCCTCGGCGAGCGCTTCCTGCTGAGTCAGACACGGTGTGGTCTGGTCCGGGCGGGTGACGTTGACGTCTTTGAGCGGGTTGTCGGTTGGTTCGACGCCGGTGACATCGACGGCTTGGATCTGGCTGACGTGGGTCAGGATGGCGTCGAGTTGGCCGGCGAAGCTGTCCAGCTCGGCGTCGGTCAACGCCAGCCGGGCCAGCCGGGCCAGATGGGCCACATCGTCGCGGGAGATCTGGGACACGACCGAAAACTCTAGCCGCCGCGAGTGTGACGCTGGCGTGACGCTCGGCCGCGAGTGTGACGCTGGCGTGACGCTCGGCGTCGAGCGTCACGCTGGTGTGGCGCTGGGCGTCGGCGCCGAAATGCCGCGGGCGCGTCGCTGTGCGAGAGTGTGCGCGTGGCTTCCTATCTGCTGCGCGTTCAGCTTGCCGACCGGCCGGGCAGCCTCGGCTCGCTGGCGGTGGCCCTGGGGTCGGTGGGGGCCGACATCTTGTCGCTGGACGTGGTGGAGCGCGGGTCCGGCTACGCGATCGACGATCTCGTGGTCGAGCTCCCGCCGCGGGCCATGCCGGACACGCTGATCACGGCGGCCGAAGCGCTCAACGGGGTGCGGGTGGATAGCCTGCGACCGCACACCGGGCTGCTGGACGCACACCGGGAGCTGGCGCTAATCGACCACGTCGCCGCCGCCGGCGACACAACGGCCAAGCTGAAGGTGCTGGTCGACCAGGCCCCGCAGGTGCTGCGGGTGAGCTGGTGTGCGGTGCTGCGCAGCTCCGACGACGGCGTCCAGCCCGTGGTGGGCAGTCCGGGTTCGCCGGAAACCCGACTGGACGCCGTGCCGTGGATGCCGATCAAGCACGCCACCGCCCTGGAAGCCACCGACGACTGGGTGCCGCAGGTGTGGCGCGAGCTGGACACCACACTGGTCGCGGCGCCGCTGGGTGCGCCCGACACCGCGGTGATGCTGGGTCGGCCGGGCGGCCCGGCATTCCGGCCATCAGAGGTGGCGCGGCTGGGCTACCTGGCCGGGATCGTCGGGACCCTGCTGCATTGAGCGCGCCGAAAAACGGGGTATTGATCAGATGTGAACGTGTTATCCGATACCCAGATCGCCGCAATGTCCCCGGCCGAGCGCCGTCAGCTGATACGACGTCTTGAGCGGCCGCTATCGGATCTGCTGCCGGTCGCCGCGGCGCGCCGAATCCGGTGGGGCTGGCTCGGGATCATGATCGGCGGCACGCTGGTGCTGATTCCCTGGATCGTCTATCTCGCGTTCGCGCTGCCCGACGTCTACCTCGTGCACGGCTGGGCGGCGACCTGGGTCGGCTTCGACCTGCTGCTGCTCGCTCTGATGGCGGCGACCGTCGTCTTCGGCCTGTTGCGCCGACAGGTGATGCTGCTGACGGCGTTCGCGACCGGCACGTTGCTGATCTGCGATGCGTGGTTCGACCTGATGACCGCTGGACCCAAAGACTTCCCGGTGTCGGAGCTGACTGCGGCGTTGGCAGACCTGCCGCTGGCCGCGGTGCTCATCACCGGCGCATTGCGACTGTTCCGGTTCACCGCGATCCGGATGTGGCTGCTAGAGCCGCACACCCCGCTGTGGCGGATGCCGCTGCTGCCCTGATCATTCAGAAGGCCCGTGGGCCAACAGGTTTCGGAATCCGTCCTCGTCGAGGATGGGCACGCCGAGCTCAACTGCCTTGTCGTATTTCGATCCTGGGGAATCGCCGGCGACGACATAGGCGGTCTTCTTTGACACCGAACCGGCGGCTTTGCCGCCCCGCGCCACAATCGCCTCCTTGGCGTCATCGCGGGAGAAGCCGGTCAACGAGCCGGTCACCACGATCGTCAATCCCTCCAGCGTCCGGGGCACGCTGGCGTCGCGCTCGTCGGCCATTCGAACGCCAGCCGAGCGCCATTTGTCGACGATGGCCCGATGCCAGTCCACGGTGAACCACTCGGTCACTGCGGCGGCGATGGTCGGGCCGACACCCTCGACCGCGGCCAGCTGCTCGGTCGAGGCCGACGTGATCGCATCCAAGCTGCCGAACTCGGTCGCCAGCGCGCGCGCAGCGGTCGGGCCGACGTGGCGAATCGACAACGCCACCAGCACCCGCCACAGCGGCTGCTTCTTGGCCTGGTCCAGGTTGATCAGCAGCCGCTTGCCGTTGGCCGACAGCGCTGCCGCTTTTGGTGGTGAACAACTCGGTGCGCAACAGGTCGTCTTCGGTCAGGCCGAACAGGTCGCCCTCGTCGCCGATCACTTCGGCTTTCAACAGCGCGATGGCCGCCTCGTAGCCCAGGCCTTCGATGTCGAAAGCACCGCGACCGGCGACGTGAAACACTCGCTCACGCAATTGCGCCGGGCAGGCCTGCGCGTTGGGGCAGCGGATGTCAGCGTCGCCCTCCTTGGCCGGCGCCAGCGGGGTTCCGCATTCGGGACACGTTGTGGGCATGACGAATTCGCGTTCGGAGCCGTCGCGCAGGTCGACCACCGGACCCAGCACTTCGGGGATCACGTCGCCGGCCTTGCGGATCACCACCGTGTCACCGATCAACACACCCTTGCGCTTGACCTCGGCGGCGTTGTGCAGGGTGGCCAGCCCCACCGTCGATCCGGCGACGGTGACCGGCGTCATGGACGCGAATGGCGTGACCCGCCCGGTGCGCCCGACGTTCACCCGGATGTCGAGCAGCTTGGTCTGTACCTCCTGCGGCGGGTACTTGTAGGCGATCGCCCACCGCGGTGCCCGCGAGGTGGATCCCAGCCTGCGCTGCAGCGCCACATCGTCGACTTTGACGACGACGCCGTCGATTTCGTGGTCCACGTCGTGGCGGTGTTCGCCCCAGTAGGCGATCCGTTCGAGGGCGCCGGCAGCGTTCTCCACCCGCGTGGTGTGTTCGGAGACGGGCAGGCCCCAGGCCCCCAGCGCCAGATATGCGTCGTGCAGGGTGGGCGGCCGAAACCCCTCGATATGTCCCAACCCGTGGCAGATCATCCGCAGCCTGCGGCGAGCGGTGACCGCCGGATCCTTCTGCCGCAGCGATCCCGCCGCACTGTTGCGTGGGTTGGCGAACGGCGCCTTGCCGTCTTCGACCAGTGCGGCATTGAGCGCTTCGAAATCGGCGACCCGGAAGAACACTTCACCGCGCACCTCGAGCACGTCGGGTACCGGATAGTCGTCGCTGGCGGTGAGCCGCTCGGGGACGTCGTCGATGCGTGCGCGCGTTGAGCGTGACGTCCTCGCCGGTGCGGCCGTCGCCACGGGTTGCGGCCCGCACCAGCCGTCCGTCGCGGTACACCAAAGCCAATGCGACACCGTCGATCTTGAGCTCGCACAGAAATGGCACATCGTTACCGACCTCGGCGTGGATGCGCGCCGCCCACACGTCGAACTCGTCGGTGCTGAACACGTTGTCCAGAGACAGCATCCGCTCCAAGTGCTCGGCCGAGGTGAAATCGGTGGCGAAGCCGGCGCCGCCGACGAGTTGGGTCGGTGAGTCGGGCGTGCGCAGCTCCGGATGCTCGTCCTCGAGTGCGGCCAGCCGACGCAGCAGCTGGTCGAAGTCCGCGTCGGAGATGATCGGCGCGTCGCGCACGTAATAGCGGAACTGGTGCTCGCGCACCTCGTCGGCCAGTTCGCGCCAAAGACGGCGGACCTCGGGTGCGACGGGATCAGCCGCTGCTGAGCTCACCTTGGCAGGCTATCGGAGGGCGCCGACAGTGCTCCGGCTCCGGTCAGTCCTCCACGTAGGCCCGCAGCCGGTCGATGGCGGCGTCCCAGCGACGTGACAGCTGGTTGAGGAAGTCGCTGGCCTGGGCCAGCGGCTCGAGTTTGCACGGTCCAGATACGTTCCCGGCCGCGCCGGCTGCTGCTGACCAACCCCGCCGCCTCCAGCAATTCCAGGTGCTTGGTGGCCGCCTGCCGGGTGACCGGGACCGCTTGGGTCACTTGGGAAGTCGAGCTCGGGCCGCCGTCGCACAGCCGGACGACGATGCGCAGCCGGTTCGCGTCCCCAAGCGCGCTGAAAAAAGGGCATAAGGGTGCCGCCGCGAGCGTCACCGTCACACCCGCTGCTCCAGCGCCAGATACTTTCGCACCAGTTCGATCTGCTTGGCCCAGCCTCCGTTGTTGGCCTCGAACGCCGCCGACCGGCGCGCCGCGGGGATGGCGCTGAATCCGGACTCGACGATGGTGAGTAACACGGCGTCCGGTGTTGGCGACAGGGTGAACTCGACCAGCGTGGTGGGCTCCGCCTCATGGTCTTGGTGTTCAGGGTCCGGCTCGACCGCGAACGGGTGCCAGCGGTAAGCGAACCGCCGCGGCGGTTCCAGGGCGACGATCTGCCAGGTCGCTTTAGCCCCGGCATGCGGCCGCTGCAGCTCGGCCACCTCCTCGTCGACAGTCGTGCCGGTAATCGTCGCGGTGACCGAGGTCCCGGCGACGAAGGGCCCGTCGATGCGGACACCGAACCAGCGCCCGAACTCCTGCGAGTCGCTGATCGCACGCCACACCCGGTCCATCGGCGCCCGCAACACCACCTGTTTCTCGATTCGATCCGTGCTCATATGCAACCTCCTGGTTGCTTATCAGTAGAGCACACCTCGCGGTCTATACGCAACCTGCCGGTTGCGCTTTTTAGATGGCGTCGGGATCGTCGGCGAAGGCCTCCGCGGCCGCGCCGAGCCAGCCCGATGGCGGTGCGCGCCCACTGCGGGGTCGCCGCGGCCAGTCCGCACGCCGGGGTGACGCCGATGCGATCGCGCAGCGCCGAGCGGACGAAGCCGAGCCGGTCGGTGACCGCCACGACGGCGGCGGCAACCTCCTCCGCCGACGGACGCCGGGTCGGCGTGCTAGACGACACGACGCCGAGCATGACGGCGCGACCCGACTCGACGAATTCCGCGATGGCGTCCAGATCGGCGGCCTCAAGCGTCGCTACGTCGATGGAAATTGCTGCAATGTTGCTGCGCTGCACCACTTTCCATGGTAACGCCGCGGCGCAGCTGTGCACTGACACCTCGGCACCCGCGGCGGCCACACAGGTGTCCAGCATTGCGGTGGCCAACGTCTCGTCGATCGGGCCCACCGGGCTCAACGCGGTCACCCCGGTCAGCCGTCCGGCCACCGCGGCCGTCAGCGACGGCTCGTCGAATTGCACCACCACGGGTGTGTCGAGTCGACGGGACACCGCGGCCCGATGCTCGGCGACCCCTTCGGCCAGTGAGGCGGCGATGTCGTGCACGGCACCAAGATCGGTGATCGCCCGATGTCCGTTGGCCAGTTCCAGCTCGGCGGCCAGTGTGATCGGCCCGGGCGCCTGCACCTTGACCGGCCGCCCGCTCCCGCGCAACCCCGCGATCTCCCACGCCTCTTCCAGCGCGTCGATGTCTTCGTCGAGCAGGCTGACCGCCCGCCGCGTCACCGCGCCGGGCCGGGCCGCCACCCGGTAGCCCCGCGGCACCGTGTCAATGGCCACGTCGATCAGCAGCGCACCGGCACGCCCCACAATGTCGGCACCCACTCCCCTGGCGGGCAGCTCGACGATGTGGGCCATCGCGGCGCCCAACTCACCGACAACGACCTCGGCCGCTTGACGCGCAATGATGCCCGGCCATGATCCGGTGCCACTGGCGGTTGCGAAAACGCTCACCGGCCAACCGTATTCGACCGGAGCTGATGCAGCCGACCAGGGGCGCCGCTAGGCTCAACTGCAGGAAACAGCCCCGCCGAACTGGAAAACCTGGAAAACCTGGAAAACGATGTCACAGATGGCGGTAGCGGTGCGCCCGCTGGTGCTGTGTTGTGCGGCGCTGCTGGCCGCGGCATGCACCCGCGTGGTGGGCGGCGCCGCGGTACCGGCATTCGGCGCCGGACCCAATCTTTCCGGCGTCGACGTCGACCGCGTCCTGCTCGATCAGAACCGCATGCGCGCGATCACCGGCGCCGACGAGCACCTCACGATCATCCCGTCGATGGACGGCAAGTCCCCGGTCGACGTCGACACGCTCGCCAAGACGGCGCCGCCGCAATGCCGGTTCGTCTACGCGGATACCGCCACCTTCGGACCCGACATCGAAGAGTTCCACAAGACCACTTTCCAATACCCGCCTCGCGGCGGGCTGATCTCCGAGGGCGCCGCCGCCTACCGCGATCGCCAATACCGCACATCATGCGTTCGATGCCCTGGTGGCAACCGTCCGGGACTGCGCGAACACCTCGGCCGGGGCGGGGTTCGTCGGCCCGTGGATCGCCGACGAACGGTCGCTGCAGACTCGCCCCGGCGACTGCGGACGCGATTACGAAGTCAAGTCAGTGGTGTTGGTGGAGGTCACCTTCTGCGGATTTCCGGAGTCGGTGTCGACGATCGTGATCACCAACATCGCCGCCAACGTGCCCGGCTAGATCCGTTCAAGATCAGGCCGCCCGGTACGCAAGGCGTAGATGCGGACGGGTTGTGATTTCCCTTTCAACTGAACTGCAGGACGCTCGATCCAGGCATCATCGTCGTCGATCAGACTCCGCGTCGCGTGCGTAATCAGCAGGTCGTCTCCGGTGTCTCGGGTGGCCGACTCGACGCGTGCCGCGGTATTCACCGTGTCACCGATAACGGTGAAGTCGAGCTCGACCGCCACCGCCGATCGTCCCCGCGATGACAGTTCCCGAGTTGATCCCGACGCCGATGCGAAACGCGCCGCCATGACGTCGGATGGTTTCGACGATGTCGCGTCCCGCAGCGACCGCACGACGGGCATGGTCGGGTCGGCGATCCGGAGCACCGAACACTGCCAGCAGACCATCACCGATGAACTTGTTCGCGTGCCCGCCATGGCGCCGGACGATCGGGACGATCTCGCTGTAAAGCTCGTTCAGGCGCGTCACGACATCGCGCGCGTCAGCGGTCTCCGCGTACGCCGTGAAATCCCGCACGTCGGTGAACATCAGTGAGACCTCGATTTCCTCGCCCGCCAGATCGGTGCCCTTCCCGCAGGATCGCGTTCGGTGAGTTCAGGGTCGACGTAGGCGCCGAAGGCGTGGCGTAACCGTTCTCGTTCGGCAAGACCGCTCGCCATGTGGTTGAAGCCCGCCTGCAGCAAGCCGACCTCGCTGCCGTCCGCCACCGCCACCCGCGCGTCGAAGTCGCCGGCTCGGATGTCGGCCTGGGCCATCCGCAACGAAGCGAGCGGTTCGGCCACCGATCTGGCGGCGAAACGGGTGGCCGCGAATCCCACGATCAGACCCAGTCCCGCCAGGAAAAGCGCCGCCGCGACCACACGTGCCCTATCGAAGCCAACCCCAGCGAGATCGAGCCCGGCGAAGATCGCGATGCCCAGCAGCGGCACTCCGGTACCAAGCGCCCAAAAGGCGCTCAACCGCACACCCACTCCGGGACTAGCCAATTGCGGTGGCTCGCTGTCAGCGAGCACCAACGCGGTGATCGGACGCATCGCGCGCTCCACCATCAAGTACTGCACCGCACACGTCATGCCCGCGCCCAGCACGGTGGGAAGAAGGCTCGCCGGGATCGCACTGGTCGAGACACTCGCGCCCGCTGACGTTCCGACGGCAGCAGCGAACATCCAGATGACGAATGTCCTGATCGCCCAGTCGCGTGGGTATCGCAGGACGCGCTTGCGTTCAGACTCCGTCGGCGCCCGGTCTTCGGCGAGCCATCGCGCGATCGGGGCAAACGGACGCCACCACACCCACCACCCCCCGAATAGCCAGCGCAGACACGGTGAAAACGACCAGCGCCGGAACGCTGCGCCGCTGCAACTCCGCGTATTCGTCGGCCGACAGCACGGTTGGCGCCAGGTAAAACGCGAAACCCGTCACGACCGCGGCGCCGCCGGCATTGCCGATGATCGCGACCAAGCCGAGCCGACGCAGAACCCCCACGGTCATGCGCGACGGTCCTGCTCCGGATTGCACGACAGGCGCCGGTCCTTCCGGTATTGGGCTGCCTATGAATTGCCGTGAACTAGCCATAGTTATTGCCGGGCGATCGGGTTAGGACGCGGCGGATGGTGGCGCTGCCGATCACCTCGTCGCCGTCCGGGTCAGGGCGGTACAGCACCAGCGTCTGCCCGGGCGCCACGCCGCGCAGCGGGGTGCGCAAGCGCACCACAAGCTCGTCGCCCGCCAACTCGGCGACCGCGTCGACGGCCTCGCCGTGCGCACGCACCTGCACCGCGCACTCGACGGGTCCGATCGGCGGCGTCCCCGCGGTGAAAACCGGCTGCTGCCCGGTCAGCTGCCAGACATCCAGGTCGGCCGCCGAGCCGACCTGCACGGTGCCGCTGTCGGCGTCGATCGCGGTGACGTAGCGCGGCTGGCCGTCCGGGCCCGGGCCGGCAATGCCCAGTCCCTTGCGCTGGCCGATGGTGAAACCGTGCACCCCGTCGTGGGTGGCCAGCACGGTCCCCCGCTGGTCGACGACCGAGCCGCGGCGCACCCCGATCCGGGCCCCCAGGAAAGCGCGGGTATCACCCGACGGGATGAAGCAGATGTCGTGGCTGTCCGGCTTGTCCGCGACCGCCAGGCCGCGGCGGGCCGCCTCGGCGCGAATCTTCGACTTCGGGGTGTCCCCGATCGGGAACGCGGCATGGCGCAGTTGGCCGCAGGTCAGCACCGCCAGCACATAGGACTGGTCCTTGTCCCGGTCGACGGCACGGCGCAGCCGCCCGCCGGACAGCCGAGCGTAGTGCCCAGTGGCTACCGCGTCGAAGCCCAATGCCAACGCACGTGTCGCCAGCGCCGAGAACTTGATCCGCTCGTTGCATCGCACACACGGGTTCGGGGTCTCACCGCGAGCGTAGGACGACACGAAGTCGTCGATTACGTCTTCTTTGAACTTGTCGGCGAAATCCCATACATAGAACGGGATTCCGAGCACGTCAGCGACCCGCCGAGCGTCGCCGGCGTCTTCCTTGGAGCAGCAGCCCCGCGAGCCGGTGCGCAATGTACCCGGGGCCTGCGACAGCGCCAGATGCACGCCGACCACATCGTGCCCGGCATCGACCATGCGCGCAGCGGCGATCGACGAATCGACGCCGCCGCTCATCGCGGCGAGAACCTTCATCGTGACGCCCCCGCGGCGGCCAGCGCGGCTTGCCGAGCGCGGGCCACGGCCGCGGGCAGCACCTGCAGTGCGGCATCGACATCGGCCTCAACACTGGTGTGCCCCAACGACAATCGCAGCGATCCGCGGGCACTGGCGGGCTCAGCGCCCATTGCGAGCAACACGTGTGAGGGCTGTGGCACTCCGGCGGTGCACGCCGAGCCGGTTGAGCATTCGATTCCGTTGGCGTCCAACAACATCAGTAGTGCATCGCCCTCGCACCCGTCGAAGGTGAAGTGCGCGTTGCCCGGGAGCCGTCGCGAGCCGGCGGCACCGTTGAGGCGAGTGTCCTCGATGCCTGCCAGCACACCGTCGATGAGACGGTCGCGCAGTAGCCGCAGCCGAGCGCTGTTGGCCTCCAGCCCGTCCACGGCAAGCTGCATTGCAGTCGCCATGCCGACGGCGCCGGCAACATCGGGAGTGCCAGAACGAATGTCGCGTTCCTGGCCACCGCCGTGCGACAGCGGCACGCAGCCGACGTCGCGGCGCAGCAGCAGCGCCCCCACACCGGGCGGGCCGCCGAACTTGTGGGCGGCCACACTCATCGCGGACAGCTGGCCGGCGCCGAAGACGACCGGCAGCTGCCCCACCGCCTGGACCGCGTCGCTGTGCATCGGGACGTCGAATTCGGCAGCGATGGCGGCGAGTTCGTCGATCGGCATGATCGTGCCGACCTCGTTGTTGGCCCACATCACCGAGACCAGCGCGACGTCGTCGTGGCGCTGCAGCGCGTCACGCAGCGCCGCGGCGGACACCGATCCATCGGCGGCGGTAGGCAACCAAGTCACCTGCGGCACCTTCATGGTCAACCAGCCAGTTCACCGAGTCCAACACGGCGTGGTGTTCCACCTCGGTGGTGACAATGCGCCGGTGGCGCGGCTCGGCGTCGCGGCGAGCCCAATAGATTCCCTTGACGGCGAGATTGTCGCTTTCGGTGCCGCCGGCGGTGAAGATCACCTCGGACGGACGCGCACCCAGCTTGGCCGCGATCAACTCGCGGGACTCCTCCATTCGGCGCCGAGCAGCCCGACCCGTGGTGTGCAGCGACGAGGCGTTGCCCACGGTGCCCAGCGCGGCCGTCATCGCCTCGATGGCAGCGGGGTACATCGGGGAGGTGGCGGCGTGATCCAGGTAGACCATGACCCGCCCAGGATACCGACGCCCCCCTAACGGTCAGGAGGCCAGCACGGGCCGACGCTGCTGATGACCTGGCTGCGACGCCGTCGTCGTGCGTACCGCTGCCTGACAGCGACGGGCCAGCTCGCGCCGATCCACGCCCGGCAGCTGCAGCGATTCGACGTAGACCTGCGCCACCGTGCGCCGGGCGACCAGCAACCGACCGATCGAACGCAGCAACGTGTCGTCACCGATATAGGCCGGGACGGTCGAGACGCTGCCGTCGCGGTGGTAGTAGCGCAACCGCAGCGGCTGGACCGGTCGGCCGGTATCGACGGCGGCCTGGAACATCGCCGGATAGAACGGCCCGGACGCTAGACCGCACCAGGTGGTGCCCTCCGGGAACGCCACCACCGTCTGACCGGCGCGCAACCGAGCGGCGACGGTGTCGACGACACCAGGCAGCTGGCGCAGGCTGGACCGGTCGATCGGGATGACCTTGATGATGCAGGCCATCATCCGCACGACGAGATTGGCGGCCACGTCGGCGCGGCCGACAAACGACGCGGGCGTTGTCCGCCACCGGGTTGTCGGAAGTACCGCGGCGATCGTCACGATATCCAGCCACGACATGTGGTCGCTGACCACCAATACACCGGGCAGATTGCGAATCGGCCCGCCCGACACGGTGATCCGGACTCCAAGACACCACAGCAGCAGCCGGCAGTACACCCGTTTGGCCTGCGACCGGCCTGGCAGCGGAACCGCGACCAGTAGCAGCGCCGGCGCCAACAGCAGCCCCAGGCTGACCCGCAGCGTGACCCGCAGCGCCACGATCAACCGACGGGACGCTTCCGAGCCGCCGGCCCGCAGACAACCCGTATCGCAGGTTGCCCGCGGCAGCCAGGCGTGGTCGCGCACGTTCGGGACTGCTCATCAGGCCACCCTGCCCGCCGCCTCGGTAGCCGCCGATACCGACCGGAGTCGGCTCAGATAACGCGTGTCGGCATGACGCTTGTCCAGCAGCGCGGGGAAATCACCCACGCCGAAGTCGGCGTCGTAAGCCGGCTCACCGCATATCCGCGCGCCCAACCGCAGGTAGCCGCGCATCAGCGGCGGGATCACCGGCCGCGCGGGCGCGGGTATCTCGTCGAGCCGGCGTCCGTCGATGACCACCGGGCGGTGCGGATGCACCCGGTACTCGGGCGGCGCCGCGTGGCGGCGCAGCACGAAGTCGCGCACGCCGCGAATCTGGGTGCCCGGTGGTTCGCCGTCTCCGGCTTCCCCCCTGACGGGAACCGATACGCAGCCGGTGACATAGTCGTAGCCGCACCGGTCGAGGTAAGCCAGGATGCCAGCCCACATTAAAAGCACGACGGCGCCGTTGCGGTGATCTTTGCGGACCACCGCGCGTCCCATCTCCACCAGCGACGGCCGCAGCGAATCCAGCGCCCGGATGTCGAATTCGGTTGCGGTATAAAGTCCTCCGGCGGCAACGGCACCGGTCGGCGACAGCATCCGGTAGCAACCCACCAGTTCGCCCGAATTGTCCTCGCGGACCAGCAAGTGGTCGCAGTGCTCGTCGAAACGGTCAACGTCGAGGTCTGCGCCTTGCCCGGTGAGGTTAAAGCCTGGCTCGCTGCTGAATACGTCGTAGCGCAGCCGCTGCGCGGACTCGATCAGCGTGGGATCGGTCGACACCCGCAGCGAATACCGCGGCTCGGTGGACGACGCTGTGCCCGAGGCGGGTTTGTCGGCGGGTATGAGGACAGAGTCAATGCTCATGCCATCACAGTTAGCGTCGTTGATCAGCTAACTGGCATCGGCGCCGTGACGTGTCCGTGCACGGCAGATGACGATGTCGCAGCGAACATCGCACAACCCCGCAGGTCGACGGCACCGACGTTGCCTGGATCACATATTTGGTCCAGACTGCGACGGTGGTTGAGGTCGACGGCGCGAGATTTGACCCCGATGCGCTGCGCGCCAAATACGCTCAGGAACGCCAGCGACGTCTGCGCGCCGACGGGATCTCCCAATACGTGCGAGTCGCCGGCGCATTCAGCCGGTTTGCCCACGACCCGTGGGCCGATCCCGACTTCACCCGCGACCCGATCACCGACACGGTTGACGTCGCGGTCGTCGGTGGCGGCTTCGGCGGCCTACTTATCGGAGCCCGATGCAAGCAACGCGGCGTCGACAACGTCCGGTTGATTGACAAGGCCGCCGATGTCGGCGGGACCTGGTATTGGAATCGTTACCCCGGAATCGCCTGCGACGTCGAGTCCTACGTCTATATGCCCCTGCTCGAGGAGCTCGGCTATGTCCCGACCGAGAAGTATGCCAAGGGCGCCGAAATCCTGGCTCACTGCCGCCGTATCGCCGAGCACTACGACTTGTACCGTGACGCGTGTCTGCAGACTGAGGTGCACGAAATACGTTGGGAGCCCGGTACTTCCCGCTGGGTGATTTCCACCGACCGTGGCGACGAGATTCGCGCCCGATTTGTGGCAATGGCAAACGGCTACCTGCAGAAACCGAAACTGCCTGGAATAACCGGTATTACAACGTTCGCCGGTCATTCATTTCATACCAGCCGCTGGGACTACGAATACACCGGGACCGACCTCACAGGATTGTCCGATAAGCGTGTCGGCATCATCGGAACCGGTGCGACGGCGATTCAGTGCGTGCCGCGGTTGGCCGAATCTGTGCATCGGCTGTTCGTCTTTCAGCGCACCCCGTCAACGGTCGACGTGCGGGCCAACCGGCCGACCGAACCCGAGTGGGCGGCATCGCTGCAACCCGGTTGGCAGCAGCGGCGAATGGAGAACTTCCAAATCCTCACCGCGGGTGGTGCAGCCGACGAGGACCTAGTCGACGACGCGTGGACCAGCCTCACCAAAAAGCTGCCGATCGTGAACGACGAAGGGCCGAGCGCCGCCGAACTGGCCGACTTCGCCAAGATGGAAGAGATCCGGGCGCGCGTCGATGCGCTCGTGGCCGATGCGGCCACCGCGGAGGCGCTCAAGCCGTGGTACGGGTACTTCTGCAAGCGACCCTGCTTCCACGACGAGTACCTGCAGGCGTTCAACCGTGACAACGTCACCCTCGTCGACACCCATGGCCGGGGAGTCGAGCAGATCACCCGTGCCGGCGTGGTCGTGGACGGCGTCGAATACCCGCTGGACTGTTTGATTTTCGCCACCGGCTTCGAGGTCGGCACCAGTTACTCCCAACGCACCGGCTTCGAAGTCATCGGCCGCGACGGCTTGACGCTCACCGAGAAGTGGGCGGAGGGCGTGCGCACGTTGCACGGCCTACACGTCAACGGCTTTCCGAACTGCTTCATCGAAAGCATTGCCCAGTCCGGCTTCACCGTGAACTTCCCGTACCTCATCGACACCCAGTCCCGCCACATCGCCTGGGTGATTGCCTGGGCGTTGCAGCACGGCGCCGCCAAGGTGGAGGCCACCCTCGAGGCCGAGGCAGCCTGGGTCGACAACGTCGTGGCACGCTCGAGCGTGATCGCCGGCCGGCGCGAGTCGTGCACCCCCGGCTACTACAACCGCGAGGGCCACGCGGACGCCAGGTTGAACCAAGACAGCTTCTTCTTCGGCAGCCCAACCGAATACACCGACATCCTCGACGCGTGGCGGGCGACGGGCGGACTCGACGGGCTGGAAGTCAAGTCCGCGGCCCTGACGGCCGAGCAGACGTAAAAGCTCCGACACGCCGAAGCGGTGGGGGGCTTTTGCGTTCCCCCGCAAGCGGGCGGTGCCCCCAGCTCGCGGATTAACCCTTGCGGGCCTTGACCGCCTCGGTGAGCTGCGGCGCGACCTTGAACAGGTCGCCGACCACGCCGTAGTCGGCGATCTCGAAGATCGGCGCCTCTTCGTCCTTGTTGACCGCGATGATCGTCTTCGACGTCTGCATGCCGGCGCGGTGCTGGATCGCCCCGGAGATGCCGAGCGCGATGTAGAGCTGCGGCGAGACCGTCTTGCCGGTCTGGCCGACCTGGAACTGGCCCGGGTAGTAGCCGGAGTCCACTGCGGCGCGCGACGCGCCGACTGCGGCGCCCAGCGAGTCGGCCAATTCCTCGACCACGCTGAAGTTCTCGGCGCTGCCCACACCACGGCCACCGGAAACCACGATGGTCGCCTCGGTGAGCTCCGGGCGGTCGCCGGCGACCGCAGGCTCGCGCGCGGTGACCTTGGCCGCGTTCTCGGCGGGCTCCGGTACCTCGACGGTGACCTTTTCGCCCGCGCCGTCGGTCGGTTCGGCGTCGATCGCGCCGGCCCGCACGGTGATCACCGGGGTGTCGCCGTTGGCCTGCGCCTCCACGGTGAACGCACCACCGAAGATGGAGTGCACTGCCTTGGGCCCGGCCTGCACGTCGACCACGTCGACCAGCAGACCGGAACCGATCCGGGCCGCGAGCCGGCCCGCAATCTCTTTGCCGTCGGCAGAGGCCGCCATCAAAACGGCTGCCGGACTTGCCGATTCGGCCAGACCGGCCAGCACATCGACGGCCGGAGTGATGAGGTAGTCCTCAGCGGTGTCGGATTCCGCGACGTAAATCTTGGCGGCGCCGGCGGCCTTCAACCCGTCGACGAGCGGCTCGGCCGTGCCCGGCTTACCCACCACGACGGCGGCGGGCTCACCCAAAACGCGTGCCGCGGTGATCAATTCGGAGCTGACCTTCTTCAAGGCGCCTTCAGCGTGCTCGACGAGCACCAGTACTTCAGCCATGGGTTCTTCCGTGTCTTTCGGTTCGGGATTAAGTCTTAGATGATCTTCTGCGAAACCAGGTACTGGGCGATCTGGCTGCCGCCCTCACCCTCGTCAGTGACCTTCTCACCGGCGGTCTTGGGCGGCTTGGGAGTGGCCCCCAGCACCGTCGACCCGGCGTTCGCCAGCCCGACCTCATCGGCCTCGACACCGATCTCGGCCAGCGTCAGCTTGGTGACTTCCTTCTTCTTGGCGGCCATGATGCCCTTGAAGGACGGGAAGCGCGGCTCGTTGATCTTCTCGGTGACGCTCACCACCGCGGGCAGCGAAGCCTCGAGGCTGAACACGCCGTCGTCGGTTTCCCGCTCACCGGTGATCTTGCCGCCCTCGACCGACAGCTTCCGCAAGTGCGTCAGCTGCGGCAGGCCCAGGTACTCGGCAATGATGGCCGGCACCGCGCCGCCGACGCCGTCGGTGGCCTCGTTACCGGCGATCACCAGCTCGGTGCCCTCGATGGTGCCCAGCGCGCGCGCCAGCGCCCAGCCGGTCTGGACGACGTCCGAGCCGTGCAATCCGTCGTCGAGCAGGTGGACAGCCTTATCGGCGCCCATCGACAACGCCTTGCGGATGGCCTCGGTGGCGCGCTCCGGGCCCGCGGTCAGCAAGGTCACCGATCCCTCGGTGCCGTCGGCGGCCTCTTTCTCCCGGATGAGCAGCGCCTCTTCGACGGCCCGCTCGTTGATCTCGTCCAGCACAGCGTCGGCGGCCTCACGGTCCAGCGTCCAATCGCCGTCGGTGAGCTTTCGCTCTGACCAGGTGTCTGGGACCTGCTTGATCAGGACCACGATGTTCGTCATGAGTGTCGGTCGTCCTCCTAGAAAGAGCCCTGCAGCCGCCAGCCGCAAGACTTAGGTCACGGCTTATGCAACCCGCACACGCATGTTACTAGCGGGTAACTTTGTGCGGTTCGCTCTCACACCATAGCGGGTCGTCCTGCAGGTTCCCGAGTCCGTCTCCGGTTGACCGTTCGCGATCGAGCCGCGAGGGGCTAGCCTGCCTATGCAATGAGCGCATTCGTCCCCGACGTTCCCCACGCCCCGGTCGACACCGTCTTGACGTTGACCGGTGAGCGCACCATCCCGGGCCTGGACGTGGAGAATTACTGGTTTCGCCGCCACGAGGTGGTCTACCAGCGGTTGGCGCCGCGCTGCGCGGGCCGCGAGGTGCTCGAGGCGGGCTGCGGGGAGGGCTACGGCGCCGACCTGATCGCTCGCGTCGCGCGCCGGGTGATCGCGCTGGACTACGACCAGGCCACGGTGGCGCACGTGCGGGCCCGCTACCCGCGGGTGGAGGTCATCCACGGCAACCTAGCTGAGCTGCCGCTGGCCGACGCCTCGGTCGATGTGGTGGTCAACTTCCAAGTCATCGAACACCTGTGGGATCAGGCCCGGTTCGTCAGCGAGTGCGCCAGGGTGCTGCGCTCATCGGGGCTGTTGATGGTGTCCACTCCCAACCGGATCACGTTCTCGCCGGGCCGCGACACCCCGATCAACCCGTTTCACACCCGCGAGCTCAATGCCGACGAACTGACCGAGCTATTGGTCGACGCCGGATTTGCGTCGGTGTCGATGAGCGGCGTGTTCCACGGACCGCGGCTGGCCGAGATGGATGCCCGACACAGTGGCTCAATCATCGACGCCCAGATCGCGCGGGCGGTCGCCGACGCGCCCTGGCCGGCGGAGCTGCTGGCCGACGTCGCCGCGGTCACCACCGCGGACTTCGACATCGTCGAGGCGGATACAACCGGAGACATCCGGGATATCAACGCCAGCCTGGATCTGGTCGCGATCGCGGTGCGCCCGTGACGCAGCCGACCGGTAGCCAGGTGCCCGGTCTGTTCACCCTGGTGCTGCACACCCATCTGCCGTGGCTGGCCCACCACGGCCGCTGGCCCGTCGGTGAGGAATGGCTCTACCAGTCGTGGTCGGCGGCCTATCTGCCGCTGCTGCGGGTGCTGCGGAAGCTGGCCGGCGAGGACCGCCGTCGACTGATCACCCTGGGCATGACGCCGGTGGTGACGGCGCAGCTCGACGACCCGTACTGCCTGGACGGGATGTACCACTGGTTGGCCAACTGGCAACTGCGCGCTGCCGAGGCGGCCAGCATCCGTCCCGGAGACTTGTCGGATACCGCGACGTCCTGCACGCCAGAAGCATTGCGGTCGTTTGGGATTCGCGAGTTCGCCGAGACCGAGCGGGCGCTCGACGATTTCACCACCTGGTGGGGGCACGGCGGAAGCCCGCTGCTACGCGCGCTGATGGATGCCGGCACGGTTGAGTTGCTGGGCGGTCCGCTGGCGCATCCGTTTCAGCCGTTGCTGACGCCGCGGCTGCGCGAGTTCGCGCTGCGCGAGGGCCTGGCCGATGCCCGGCAGCGGTTGGCGCACAAGCCGATTGGCATCTGGGCGCCGGAATGCGCTTACGCCCCGGGGATGGAGCACGACTATGCCGCCGCCGAGGTCGGCCATTTCATGGTCGACGGGCCGTCGCTGCACGGCGATACCGCGCTGGGCCGGCCGGTCGGCGACTCCGACGTCGTCGCGTTCGGACGCGACCTGCAAGTCAGCTACCGGGTGTGGTCGCCGAAATCCGGCTATCCCGGCCACGCCGCCTACCGCGATTTCCACACCTACGACCACCGCACCGGCCTGAAGCCCGCCAGGGTCACCG
Source organism: uncultured Actinomycetota bacterium (assembly GCA_963720085.1). Taxonomy (GTDB): domain Bacteria; phylum Actinomycetota; class Actinomycetes; order Mycobacteriales; family Mycobacteriaceae; genus Mycobacterium. The sequence continues at coordinate 175,705 of CAVRER010000038.1, read as the reverse complement.
GCCGCAACGTGCCGTCGAACGCCAAGGCGCCCTACGATCCCGGCCGTGCCGATCGCGCAATCGATAACCACGTCGCTGATTTCGTTGACGTGGTCCGCGGCCGGCTGCTGGCCGAATCCGAGCGCATCGGGCGACCGGCGCACGTGATCGCCGCGTTCGACACCGAGTTGTTCGGCCACTGGTGGTACGAGGGACCGGTATGGCTGGAACGGGTACTGCGGGCACTGCCGGAAGCTGGGGTGCGCATCGGCACGCTGAGCGACGCCGTCGCCGAAGGTTTTATCGGCAAATCCGTCGAATTACCGCCCAGCTCTTGGGGTTCCGGCAAGGACTGGCAGGTGTGGGCCGGTGACAAAGTGGCCGACCTGGTGCAACTCAATAACGAGGTTGTCGACACCGCGCTGAGCACCGTCGACAAGGCGCTGGCCCAGACCGCATCCCTGGACGGGCCGATCCCCCGCGACCAGATCGCCGATCAAATCCTGCGCGAGACATTGCTTACCGTGTCCAGTGATTGGCCATTCATGGTGAGCAAGGACTCGGCCGCCGACTACGCCCGCTACCGGGCCCATCTGCACGCCCATGCCACCCGCGAGATCGCCGGAGCGCTGGCGTCGGGCCGCCGGGAGGTCGCGCAGCGCCTGGCAGCTGGCTGGAACCGGGCCGACGGGCTGTTCGGCGCGCTGGATGCACGCAGGCTGCCGCGATGAAAGTTCTGATGGTGTCGTGGGAGTACCCGCCGGTGGTAATCGGTGGGCTCGGCCGCCACGTCCATCACCTGTCGACGGCGTTGGCAGCCGCCGGGCATGAGGTCGTCGTGCTGTCCCGCCGCCCGACGGGCACCGATCCGAGCACGCACCCGTCGTCGGATGAAATCAACGAGGACGTCCGCGTCGTCGCGGCCGCGCAAGACCCGCACGAGTTCACCTTCGGCAAGGACATGATGGCCTGGACGTTGGCGATGGGCCACGCCATGGTCCGTGCCGGATTGTCGATGAAGGACACGTCAAGCGACCAACCGTGGCGCCCCGATGTCGTACACGCCCATGACTGGCTGGTGGCCCATCCGGCCATCGCATTAGCTGAGTTTTGCGACGTGCCAATGGTTTCCACAATTCACGCCACCGAGGCCGGTCGACATTCCGGATGGGTCTCCGGATCGCTGAGCAGGCAGGTGCATGCCGTCGAGTCGTGGTTCGTACGCGAATCCGATTCGCTGATCACGTGTTCGGCGTCGATGTGCGACGAGATCACCGAGCTGTTCGGACCCGGATTGGCCGAGACCACCGTCATCCGCAATGGCATCGACGCAGCGCGCTGGCCGTTCGCGACTCGCCGGGGCCGCACCGGCCCGCCGGAACTGCTGTATGTGGGCCGGCTGGAATACGAGAAGGGCGTGCACGACGCGATCGCGGCACTGCCGCGGATCCGACGCGCCCATCCCGGTACCACGTTGACGATCGCCGGCGACGGAACCCAGCTGGATTGGCTTGTCGAGCAGGCTCGTAAACACCGGGTGCTCAAGGCAACCCGGTTCGTCGGGCGGCTCGACCACGCCGAGCTCTTGGCGACGCTGCATCGCGCCGACGCCGCGGTGCTACCCAGCCACTACGAGCCGTTCGGGCTGGTGGCGCTGGAGGCTGCGGCGGCGGGAACACCGTTGGTGACGTCGAACATCGGCGGGCTGGGCGAGGCGGTGATCGACGGCGATACCGGGATGTCTTGTCCGCCCAGGGATGTGACGCGACTGGCCAAAGCGGTCCGCGCCGTGCTTGACGATCCGATCGCCGCCCAGCGCCGGGCCCGGGCCGCGCGTGAACGACTGACCTCGGATTTCGATTGGCACACCGTCGCTGACGAGACCGCGCAGGTGTATCTGGCGGCCAAACGCCGCGAACGCCAGCCGCTGCCGCGGCTGCCCATCGTCGAACACGCGCTGCCGGATCGCTAGTCGACAGGCCCGCCGAACTCGCAGGTACCGTCGATTTGATGGGACTTGTGTATTCGAGCGTGGTCGACGCGCCAATCTACGAAGTGTTCGACTGGCACGCCCGACCCGGCGCGATCACCCGGCTGGCGCCGCCGTGGCAGCCGGTGCGGGTCGTCGCCGAAGCGGATTCGCTGCAGAACGGGCGCGCTGAACTCGGCCTTCCCGGTGGTCTGCGCTGGGTGGCTGACCATCAACCGGATGGCTACGATCCGCCACGACGCTTCGTCGACTCGATCGGCACCGAAGGGTTGGCCTCGTTGCCGGTACGGCTGGCGGTTCGCTGGCGGCATACCCACGAATTCGAAGAGCTCAGCGGTGAGCGCACGCGGGTGACCGACCGCGTCGCCACACCGGTCCCCGCTCGCGCGCTGCACGCGATGTTCGCGTACCGGCATCGCCAGTTGGCCGATGACATCGCCGCGCACCGACTTGCCGCCGCGCAGGGGTTGACCCCGATCACGGTCGCGATCACCGGATCATCCGGGCTAGTCGGGTCGGCGTTGTCCGCCTTCCTGTCCACCGGCGGTCATCGGGTGATCCACCTGGTGCGCCGCACGGCAGCCAAACCTGATGAGCGGCAATGGGATCCGGACGACCCCGATCCGGATGTGCTGAACGGCGTCGATGCGGTGATTCACCTTGCGGGCGCCTCGATCGCCGGCCGGTTCACCGAGTCGCACCGAGCCGCGATCCGCGACAGCCGGATCGGCCCCACTCGCCGCCTGGCTGAACTGATGGCGAAATCAGCCGACGGGCCGAAGGTGTTGATCTGCGCATCGGCGATCGGGTACTACGGCTACGACCGCGGCGACCAGACATTGACCGAGGACAGCGAACGCGGCGACGGATTCCTCGCCGACGTGGTCGACGAGTGGGAGCTGGCCGCGAGGGCGGCCGAGGACGGCGGGGTCCGGGTGGTGCGGGTGCGCACCGGGATCGTGCAATCCCCAAGCGGCGGGACGCTGCGCCTGCTGCTGCCGCTGTTCCGCGCCGGGCTCGGCGGTCGTGTCGGCGACGGTCAACAGTGGTTCTCCTACATCGGGATCGACGACCTTATCGACGTCTACCATCGCGGACTGTGGGACACCGCCCTGTCTGGAGCGGTCAACGCGGTGGCCGTCGATCCGGTCCGCAACAGCGACTACACCCGAGCGCTCGCCAAGGTGCTGCGCCGGCCGGCGGTGTTGCCGGTACCGCCGCTCGGGCCGCGGTTGCTGCTCGGCGAGCAGGGTGCCCGCGAACTCGCCTGCGCCAATCAACGGGTGCTGCCGACCCGGCTACAGCAGGCCGGTCACCGGTTTCGCCATCCCGGCCTCGACCAGACGCTGCGGCATCTGCTCGGCCGCTGATCACAGGCCGCGGCGAGCCGCTCGGACGGCCGCGACGGCCTGCGGGTCGCCGTCGAATTCGATGCGCGCGGCATCGCGGCCCGCGACGAACAACACCAACTCCTGCGGTTCGCCGGTCACCGTGACCGCATCGCCACGACCGACACAGGCAATCCGTTCGCCGTCGGTCGTCTGCAGCACGACTTGGGCGGGCTGCTTCGCCAGCGTCATGCGGCTCATCAACCCGAGCTGCCGGCGCAGCGCGGCGACGGTCGATTCGTCGAGCACTCGGGGCTGCCAGCCGTCGACGGCGCGGCGCACGTCCTCGTGATGTATGAACATCTCGCCGAGGTTGGCCACCGAGTCGAGCAGCTTGAACGGCGAGTACACCGGCGGCCCGGAGGCGACCTTCTCGACCAGCTCATCCCAACTGTTTGACCGCGCCGTCTGGTGCTGGACCTTGGCGGTGTGACCGGCCAGGAATCCGATCGCGATCCCGGGCGTCGCGTCCAGCCGCCGTTCCCGCACCACGAGGTGGGCTGCCAGGTCGCGGGTCGTCCAGCCCGCGCAGAGCGTGGGTGCATCGGGCCCGACGGTGCGCAGGGTGTCGACAAGGGCGCTTCGTTCTCGCTGGGCGGCGCTCATGGCCACACACGATAAGCGAGACGACCTTGTTCGAGCGAACCTTGTGAAGTGAACCTGGGTGCGGCCAGGGAGACGCAGCGCGTATCGACGCTACCGCCAAGTCAACGCCGGCCATAGCCGCACCTTCGTTTTGGCCATCAGATTGCCTGCGCCCGAACAACGTCCGCCGGTCCATGCCCTGTTTGGCTTCATCCGCTACGCCGATGACATCCTCGACGACCTCATGAACTGTTCGACGAATTTCTCGCGTCGATGCGGATGGATCTGACGATGACCGACTATCCCAATCGACAACTGCTTCCCGGACTGATCACCGAATGCACCAATCGCCCATCGTCATATTGCGGGCGATCATCCGCTGAGCTGACGTGCCAGCATCCCAGCAGGCGGCGATTTGGCTCAGTTGCGTCAATTAGGTCATCTCACCAGATATGCAAAAGACCTCGCTGTCAAGATCGTTTCGATATGCTAATCGCGATTTGCGGCGCTTAGACGTCGCCATCGCACACGTTCCGAAGTTACCGGCGTATTGCCGCTGACCCCCCGGGTGTCCGATACGCTGTTCGAGCAATCGCCAAGAAGGATGCGGTTAGGTGACTAAGCGGGGCACTAAGAGTTCACCAAACCGAGCAGACCTGGAGAAGCTGATGTCCGCAGATATGCGGGCAGTCACAGCGCAGTCTGATCGGATAGGTCGCTATTTCGCGCGCCAGAACAACGTGAGCAGCAACGACTTCCGCGCCTTGCTGCATGTCTTGGTTGCCGAAGCTGCCGGAACACCGTTGACCATGGCTCAACTACGGCAGCGCATGGACGTCTCACCGGCTGCGATCACCTACCTAGTCGATCGGATGATCAACGCCGGCCATGTCCGGCGTGAAGCGGATCCAGCGGATCGACGAAAAGCACTCCTCCGCTACGAAAACAGCGGAATGGAATTGGCACACACGTTTTTCACCCCGCTGAACGTCCATCTCGGCTGCGCGCTTGCCGAGCTGCCTGACACGGACCTTATGGCGGCTCATCGAGTATTCAGTGCGATGATCGCCGCGATGTCGACGTTCGAGAGCGAATTGGCTGCGCAGCAACCCAAGTCGGCAACTGTGCGAGCCACCGCAACCAGCGATTTTACGAGAAATACTGAGTCCGCCTGATTTGCGCATCGCAGCGGTGGCCGCGCGAGGCTGATCGATTATTTCACGACTAAGCAAGCCTAAAAGTTTGATCCCTCAGGCGATTACATCCGTCACTGGGTGCCCGAACTTGCCGATGTCGACGATGTCCGTCTGAACAAAGGCGACCGGCCGCCCGGGTATCCCCAACCGATCGTCGATCACGGCGCCGAACGCAGCGAGGCGCTGCGCCGCTACCAAGGGATCAACTGAAAAGCCTTAGCGGGCTGCCTTTTTGCGTTCGATATCGGCCAGCGACGCCGCTAGTTCGGCGCGTTGGGCAGCCGACGTCTCCCATGCGAGCTGCCGGTTCTTGACCACCTTGGCCGGTGCGCCGACCGCGATCGAGTAGTCCGGCACGTTGCCCTTGACCACGGCGTGCGACCCCAGCACGCAGCCGCGGCCGATGGTGGTGCCCCGCAGCACGGTTACCTTGGTCGCCACCCAGGTGTCGGGGCCGATCCGAACCGGGCCTTTGACGATTCCCTGGTCCTTAATGGGCATCGTGATGTCGTCCATCCGATGGTCGAAATCGCAGACATAGCACCAGTCGGCCATCAGCACCGAATCGCCGATTTCGATGTCGAGGTAGCAATTGATGACGTTGTCGCGGCCCAGCACCACCTTGTCGCCGAACCGCAGTGAGCCCTCGTGTGCACGGATGGTGTTCTTGTCGCCGATGTGCACCCACCGGCCGATCTCCAGCTGCGCCAATTCCGGGGTCGAATGGATCTCGACGCCTTTGCCCAGGAAAACCATGCCGCGAGTGATGATGTGCGGGTTGGCCAACTTGAACTTCAGCAGCCGCCAGTAGCGGACCAGATACCACGGGGTGTACGCGCGGTTGGCCAGCACCCATTTCAGCGATGCCAGCGTCAGGAACTTGGCCTGGCGTGGGTCACGAAGCATCGATCCCCGCCAGCGGCGATGTAGAGGTGCCCCCCACATTGTCGTCATGGCCGGAAAGCCTAGCGCCGCGAGGATGCGCGCCGGAAACGCGGGCTGTGGGGGTAACCCCCAGCCGCGCAGCGGCGAGGGGGCGAGCGGGGCAAGCAGGGCTGCGCGAAGTGCCACGGGTTACCCTCGGCTGTACTCGATCGCAGCTCATGCCCCACGTTCCGGGAAGGATTTGGAAGCCACACCGTGTTCTGGCCAATCCCCCGACGTGCACTGCGGCGGTGGTCATGCACGGTATCGACGGTCGTTCTGGCGGCCACCCTGGCCGGCTGTAGCAATACCGACTCGTGGGTCGACACCGTGCCCGCCGAGGGCTGGCCCGCGCAATACGGCGACGCGTCCAACAGCAGTTACACCGCGACGTCCGGGGCGACCAACCTGACCCTGCGCTGGACCCGCTCGGTCAAGGGCTCGCTGGCGGCGGCACCGGCGCTCAGCTCCCGCAATTGGATGGCACTCAACGCGCAGACACCGGGCGGCTGCTCGCTGATGGAGTGGGAGAACGACGACAACGGCAGACAGCGCTGGTGCACCCGGCTATTCCAGGGTGGCGGCATCTCCGGCCCGTTGTTCGACGGCTTCGACAACATCTATATCGGCCAGCCCGGGGCGATACTGTCGTTTCCCGTCACCCAATGGATCCGTTGGCGCCGACCGGTAATCGGAATGCCTTCTACGCCAAGGATTCTCGGGTACAGTCAACTGCTCATTGTCACGCACCTGGGGCAAGTGCAGGTTTTCGACGCACACCGCGGCACCGTCATCGGCAATGCAATGGATCTGGTGGACAACGTCGATCCGGCCGACTTCACCCGTGGGCTCTCCGATTGCGGACCGGCCCGGGCTGGCTGCCCGGTCGCCGCGGCACCGGCGTTCGCAGCGGCGAGCGGGATGGTGGTGCTGGGCCTGTGGCAGCCTGGCGCCCCCGCGCCGGTGCTGACCGCGTTGAAGTACCACCCGGGTCAGAGCCCGCTGCTCACGCGGGAATGGACCAGCGATGCGGTGAGCGCCGGGGTAATGGCCAGCCCGGTGCTGTCCAGCGACGGGTCGACGATTTACGTCAATGGCCGCGACGAGCGATTGTGGGCGCTGCACGCCGCCGACGGCAAGCCGAAATGGTCGGTGCCGCTGAAGTTCCTAGCGCAGACCCCGCCCTCGGTGACGCCGAGTGGGTTGATCGTGTCGGGGGGCGGCCCGGACACCCGGCTGGTCGCCTTCAAGGACGCGGGCGACCACGCCCAGCAGGTATGGCGCCGCAACGACGTCAGCCCGCTGTCGACGTCGAGTCTGGCCGGTCGGGGCGTCGGCTACGTCGTGGTGACCGGCGGCCCCGGCGAGGGAGCACGGGGTATGTCGCTGCTGGTCTTCGATCCGGGGAGCGGCCGCACCCTCGGGAACTTCCCGCTGCCTGAGGCGACCGGCTACGCGGTCGGGGTCTCGGTCGGCCACGACCGCCGGGTGGTCACCGCCACCAGCGATGGCCAGGTGTATAGCTTCGCGCCGAACTGAGTGGCCCGAAGGCATCGCCTCGGCAAGGATGGTCTGCGTGTCGAATGATCCGGCCGTGCAGTACCCGTCGGCGCAGAACACCAGCCGCAGCAATGGTCGTCAGCTCGGCGATGTCCTCGGGACGATCGTTTTGCTGGTTGCACACTTCATTTTCTTCACCGCGACCTTCACGGTGCTGGGACTAATGGTGATGACCACCGACTCCTGTGGGTACCAGAAGTGTGGCGACCCGGCCTGGCTCGATCGGGCTATGCATTTGGCCTTATGGGCCGGTGGAGCCTTCTTGTTTGTCGACGTGCTGGTCACGGTGATTCGGCTCGTCCGTCAGCGGGCCGCTTGGGTCGTGCCGCTGATCGGCTGTATCGCCCAATTAGCAGTGGCCTCTGGCGCTGCGGCGATGGAATTGCTGGCGGGCCCGGTCTAGGGCGTTGGGCGCAACGGCGCGTGTCCCAGCAGTCACACAAGTCTCTCGAAGGTCACGGTGCGCGTTGAGCCCGCCGACGAGCGACAAATCCTGCGTTCTTCAATTTGTCGCTGCGAGGTGGGCAATCTGCTTGCTGGCTCGGCCAGAGGCTGCCGTGACAGATGTGACTGCTGCGGCGTCCTAGCCCTTGACCGTCAGCGGCGGGACGGCGTTGCGCGGTACGTGGACCTGGGTGGCACCGGCGATCGACGCCGGCAGTAGCTCTCCCGGCGCGAAATAGAAGATCAGCTCGTCATCGGTGATGGCGAAGTTCTGGTAGTGCGACGAATCGAGGCCGGAACCGGGCAGGATCGCAGCGCCGAACCCGGTTTGCCGTCCCACCTCGCGCTGGACGATCGGATAGATGGAGTCAAGCGGTTTGCTGTTGGGCGCGAAAAGAGTGTCGAAGGTGATCGGCTTCTGCACGCCGAGGTCGTAGTTGAAACCCTTGTAGGAGGTGGACGGCCGCGGGCCGCCGAGATCCTCGAAAACCTTGACCACCACGCTTTTGGTGCCGCCGGGGGGTTGCCCGGAGTGGTACTGCTCGGAGGTCACCTCCATCTGGTACGGCACATCGCGGGTTCCCGACGTCTGCGACGACGTCTGCGCGACGTTGACGAATCCGTCCCGGTTCTGGCCAACGTAATCGGTCAGCGTCTGCTCGTCGGGATAGTCGAGGGGGAACCTCATGTCCAGGGTGTAGGTGGAGTTGGCGGCATGCACGTGGCACGTCTGCTCACCCTCGACATCGCCGCCCATGCTGGTGCAAGCCGAGTCCGCCGCCGCGACCGGGCCGCCGGACCAGCCCAGCAGGGCTCCGGCCGCGATCAGCGCGGCCGCGATCACGTTGCGCATCGGTCGACTTGTCCTCGCAAGACTGGGAACGGCTGAAATGCCGTCTCGCCAGACTACCCGGCCCCTAACGCGACGGATGTCGAACCGCGGCCCCCCGCGCCGCACCCAATGGGCGCGATGTTCGCTATCAGCGCCCTCCGCTGAGGTTCATCAGTTTATTGACTTACGTGCAATATGCACGAATAAAACCTTAAGTATGTTCTCAGCTTGTATTCGGACCATGCGCTCTCAAAAGGCCGCTTCCCACGGAATGCCGTTTAGCGCGGCCCTACCGCGACGGCCGGCACACGAACACAGTCCCGCGCGCGGCTGCACCCGAGCCGACTCGGGTAATCACCACCGTCAACGAGTCGCTGCCGCGCAACGCCAAACGCCGTCGCAGCGCCGTGGGGTCGACATCCACGCCGCGTACCAAAATCTCCAACGCGCCGCAGTCCAGCGCCGCAAGCGCTTGACGTAACCGACGCTCATCAAATGGCAGCTGCTGGACAACCTCGAACCCTCGCATCCCGGTGGGCAATTGGTCGCCGGACAGGTAAGCAATGTGCGCGTCCAGCTGCCACAACCCGTGCCGCGCGGCGTAGTGGCGCACCAGACCGGCCCGCACCACCGCGCCGTCGGGATCGACGATCCACCGGCCGGCGGGCCGCACCGGGCAGTCGTCCGGCTCGGAGTCGCTGATCTGTTCGCCGCGGTCCAGGATGCTGGCTCGACGGTGCACACCTCGCTCGGCCAATCCCGGCGACCACAAGCATGCTTCCCGCACCGACCCTTGATAGGAGGTCACCTCGATCTCGCCATCGAATCCAAGGCGCAGCACAGCGTCGAAATCGATTCCAGGAGCGCACTTTACGGCTAGACCCCGGCCGCGATAGACCTCGAAGAGCCGGTCCAAAGCGGGTTGGTAGTCACGTGGGTTGAAGCGCCGCCGTCCGCCACCGCGCCGCGCCGGGTCGGCCAGTATCACCGCGTCGCGAGTCACCGGGTGCAGTGCGTCGGCGCGGCATAGGTCGACGGCGCCGACCAGGTTGTGCTGAGCCATCGCCAGCCGCACCGGGTCGATGTCGCTGCCGAGCACCCGGCCCGCTAAGTCGCGCAGTGCCGCGAGTTCGGTGCCGATCGAGCAGGTCACATCGTGCACGACGCGGCCGGCCAGCCGCTGCGCCCGATGCAATGCGACGGGCGCAGCGCTGGCTTGCTGCAGCGCCTCGTCGGTGAACAGCCACTCGCCGGTACCCGGCAGCTTATCGGCCGCGCGCCGCCGCAGCAGCACCATTTCGACCAGCGCGGGCGTCCGATCACCGAATTGCTTTCGTAGATCAGCGATTTCGGCGACGCGGTCGGTCAGCGGCAGCGTGTCCACGACGGTCAGCGCCGCACAGCCCGCCTCCGATGTCAGGTAAGCAACGTCGTCGAGCCCGAAGTTCAGGACGGCTTGATCCCAGTGATCATCACGTTGTAGAACCAGCCCTTCGGCACCACCCGGCGACACAGGTTCTCGTCAACCCAGCTCAACGTCTTCCAGCTGGTGAATGCGAACCTGGCCCAGGCCCAACCCAGCCGCCCCGAGGGCACCGCGTACTCGAAGGTGCGCAGCGGCCAGCCCAACATCGCGGCGGTGAACTCGACAGTGGAAGTCTCGACGTCAGCCGCACCGGCGGAGGCGGCCATCTTCTCCAGGTCACTCGGGGCGAAGGTGTGCAGGTCGACGAGGGCCTCCAGCGCCGCGGCGCGCGATGATTCGTCGAGCTCGGCCTGTGGCCGCCGCCAGCTACCCAGACCGGGCAGCCTGGTGACTTTGGTGGCGATCCGCCAGGTCAGCGTCGATAACGCCCGGGCGTAGCCGTCGCCGACAGAGGTCGGCTCGCCGGCGAATACGAAGCGCCCGCCCGGCCGCAGCACCCGCAGCACCTCACGCAGCGACAGCTCGACGTCCGGAATGTGATGCAGCACAGCATGTCCCACCACCAAATCGAACGTATTGTCTTCATACGGGACACCCTCGGCGTCGGCCACCCGACCATCGATGTCCAGGCCCAGCGACTGCCCGTTGCGGGTAGCGACTTTGACCATGCCCGGTGACAGGTCGGTGACCGAACCGCGCCGCGCAACCCCGGACTGGATCAGGTTCAAGAGGAAAAAGCCAGTGCCGCAACCTAATTCGAGGGCACGGTCGTACGGCAGACGGTAGATCTCATCGTCGGGGACGACGGCGTCGAAGCAGTCCCGCGCGTAGTCGATACAGCGCTGGTCATAGGAGATCGACCACTTCTCGTCGTAGCTCTCCGCCTCCCAGTCGTGGTAAAGCACCTGGGCCAGCTTGCTGTCGTGGCGGGCGGCCTCAACCTGCTCGGCGGTGGCATGCGGTTGCGGCGCCGGGTCACCGGCGGCCTTCGAACTCCTCGTCACGAAGGGCCAGCTTAGTGGCGTGGGCGAATACGTCCACAAAGCGGTGGCGTTCAGTGGCCACCCGCTCGGCCGGAGCCAGCTCGAACACCCCGTCGATGCCGGCCTTGGCCGCGGCCAGCGCGTACTGGGGTGCGTCGACGAAGCGGCCCGCCCAGACCACGGCGGCGTCGTACACCTCGTCAGGGGCCACCATGTCGTCGATCAGGCCCAGGGCCAGCGCCTCGTCGGCGTCGAAGAAACGCCCGCTGTAGACGAGTTCCTTGGCCCTGCTGACCCCGACCGTGCGGGTCAGTCGCGCCATACCGACGCCGTCAGGCACCAAACCGGCCAGGATCTCGGTCGCACCGAACCGCACGTTATCGCCGCTGACCCGCCAATCGGCGGCCAGCGCCAGGCCTACGCCGGCGCCCAGCACGTAGCCGGTGATCGCGGCCACGGTCGGCTTGGGGATCGCCGCGACGGCGTCGACGGCGTCATGACGCACTCGTGCCCAGGTCTCGGCTTCCGAGACGGCCAGCGTGCGCAGTTGCGGCATGTCGTCGCCGGCGGAGAAGATCTCGTGGCCGCCGAAGATGATCACCGCGGCGATGTCGTCGCGCCGGGCGACCTCGGCGGCGGCCTGACCGATCTCCCGGTAGACCTGACGGGTCATCGCGTTGGTGGGCGGCCGCGAGAGCACCAGGGTGCCGACGCCGGGGCGCTCTGCGTCCACGTGGATGCTGACGAACTCGCTCACAGCCGCCATCCCAGTCCGCCTGCTTTCCGCGCTTGGTGGTAGCGGTCGGAGTCGAAGAACTCGAATATCCAGTTGTCGCCGTCGATTTCCAGGTTCGGTTGCACGGTGACGATCTGACGCTCGACGGCCAACACGTCGGCGACCGTGCGTCCGGCCAGCGAGTCCAACTGGGTCCAGGTCGGCGGCAACAGGAAGCAGCGGCCGCCCGCGAAGTCGTTGATGGCGGCGTGCGGCGTGGTCCAACCCGAACGGTCGGATTCGGTGTTCTCGCCGTCGGCGCGCTGACCCTCCGGCAACGCTCCGACGAAGAAGTAGGTGTCGTAGCGGCGGGTGCGTTCGGCCTCGGGAGTCACCCAGTTGGCCCACGGCCGCAGCAGGTCGGCCCGCAACACCAAGTTCTCCCGACGCAGGAAGTCGGCAAACGACAGCGTCCGGTCTGCCAGCGCCAGCCGGGATTCGCGGTACACCGATGCGTCGCCGACGATGCCGGTTGGGTCGTCGACCGGACCGGCGAACAGCACGCCGCATTCCTCGAAGGTCTCGCGGGCCGCAGCGCACACCAGCGCTTCGGCCAGCCCGGTTTCGATACCGAACCGCTGTGCCCACCACGACGGCGGCGGCCCAGCCCAGGCGATCTGGGCGTTCCGGTCGCGATCGTCGACGCCGCCGCCGGGAAACACCATCACCCCGGCAGCGAACTCCATCGCAGAGTGCCGGCGCATCAGGAAAACCGAGATGCCCCCTGGGCTTTCTGGGCCCTCGCGGATCAGCATCACGGTCGCGGCGGGCCGAGGCGTCAGCGGAGGCTGATCTTGCGGTGAATTCATGACCGCCTCCGGTGGGCCGCGCGGGTGCGAGTGCGCCGGGCGAAGTAACGCCCGTCAATCGAGTCGACCGTGATCGCCTGGCCGAACGCCGCCGATAGATTCTCGCCGGTCAGCACGTCGGTCAGCAAACCCGCTGCGACGACCTGTCCCTCCGACATCAGCATGCAGTGGCTGAAGCCGGTTGGAATCTCCTCGACGTGGTGGGTGACCAGGACCAGCGCCGGAGCGTCGGGATCGGCGGCCAAGTCGGTCAGCCGCGCCACCAGCTCCTCGCGGCCGCCCAGGTCCAGGCCGGCGGCGGGTTCGTCGAGCAACAGCAGCTCGGGGTCGGTCATCAAAGCGCGGGCGATCAGCACCCGTTTGCGTTCGCCCTCCGACAGCGTTTCGTAGGTCCGATCGGCCAGATGCTCGGCACCAAGGCTTTCCAGCATGTCGATCGCCCGGTGATAGTCGACGTCGTCGTAGCGTTCCCGCCACCGACCCAGCACCGCATAGCCGGCCGACACAACCAGATCGCGCACCACCTCATGGCCGGGAATCCGCTGCGCCAACGCTGAGGAACTCAAGCCCACCCGGGAGCGCAGTTCGGACATGTCGACCCGGCCGAGGCGCTCTCCGAGCACATAGGCGACGCCCGACGAGGGGTGCTCGGCGGCTGCGGCGATGCGCAACAACGACGTCTTGCCGGCACCGTTGGACCCGATGATCACCCAGCGTTCGTCGAGTTCGACCGACCAACTCACCGGCCCAACCAGCAGATGGCCATCGCGGCGCAGCGAAACGTCTTCGAAGTCGATCAGCAGATCGGGGTCGGCTGCCTCATTAGTCTGGTCGGTTCCACCCTCGGATTCTCTCGAATCCTCGGGTTTCACCTCCGGCTTCCGGTTTCGGGCACCCGACCATCGTGCCGTACCGCGACGCTGCGGCGGCTGTCGGGTCACGCGGTTATTCGGGTGGGATCTCGACGCGTCGCACCACACCGTCGACCGCGTCGGCGGCCTCGATCTCGCCGCGCGTGACGCCGAGCAAGAACAGCACGGTGTCCAGGTACGGATGGCTCAGCGAAGCGTCGGCGACTTCCCGCAGCGCGGGTTTGGCGTTGAATGCGATACCCAGGCCCGCAGCGGCCAGCATGTCGATGTCGTTGGCGCCGTCACCGACCGCGACAGTCTGCTCCATCGGCACGCCGGCCTGATGCGCAAAGTCCCGCAGCGCCTTGGCTTTACCCGCCCGGTCGATGATCGGACCGATGACGCGCCCGGTGATTTTGCCGTCGACGATCTCTAACTGATTGGCGGCGACGAAGTCCAGCATCAGCTCATGCGCCAGCGGGTCGATGACCTGCCGGAAGCCGCCGGAGACTACGCCCACGGAATACCCCAACCGCCGCAGTGTGCGCAGCGTGGTGCGCGCGCCAGGGGTCAGCTCCAACTGTTCGCCGACCTCGTCGAGCACTTCGGCGGGCAGTCCGGCCAGGGTAGCGACCCGCTGGTGCAGCGACTCGGCGAAATCCAGTTCACCGCGCATCGCGGCCTCGGTGATGGCGGCGACGGCGTCTTGGGCGCCGACTCGGGCGGCCAGCATCTCGATGACTTCCCCCTGGATCAGGGTCGAGTCGACGTCGAACACGATCAATCGTTTGGCCCGCCGGGACAGGCTGTAGTCCTCGACCGCGATGTCCACACTCGCGTCGGCGGCCACCCGGGTCAAGGCGCCCTGTAGCTGGCCACCGCCTCCCGGTGGCACCGAGACTCGCAGCTCCAGGCCGGTGACCGGATAGTCGGAGACGCCGCGAATGACGTCGATGTTGACGCCCAAGGTGGCCACTTCCCGGGCCACCGCGCCGAACGCGTCGGCGGTGATCGGCCGGCCTAGCACCATGATGGTGTGGGTCGACGGTTCCCGGATGATCGGCAGATCGTCGCTGCGCTCAATGCTGACATCCAGGCCGACCGCGTGGATGGCCGCTTCGACTTCCGCTCGCAGCGCCTTACCTTCGGCGACCTCCAGCGGAGCCGACACCAGCACGCCCAACGTCAACCGACCCCGGATCACCACTTGCTCGACGTTGAGCAGTTCGACCTGGTGGCCCGAGAGAACCTCGAAGAGCGCCGACGTCACGCCCGGCTTATCGACACCGGTGACGGTGATCAACGCCGACACCATGCGGGGTCTGGTCACCCCAAATTGCCGCCGCGCCGGCCCATCAGCTGCGAACGTTCACGTCGTCGGCTCTGGTGACGTCGCCGTCCGCAGGCTCGTGGGAACGTCCCACGTGCGCCTCGGCGCGCAACCGCTCCACCATGTGCGGGTAGTGCAACTCGAAGGCCGGCCGCTCGGAACGGATCCGGGGCAGCTCGGTGAAGTTGTGCCGGGGCGGTGGGCAACTGGTGGCCCACTCCAGCGAGTTGCCGTACCCCCACGGGTCGTCGACAGTGACCACTTCGCCGTAGCGCCAGCTCTTGAAGACGTTCCAGACGAACGGAATCATCGACGCGCCAAGGATGAACGCACCGACCGTGGAGACGACGTTGTACATCTGGAATCCGTCAGTGGGCAGGTAGTCGGCGTAGCGGCGCGGCATCCCGAGGTCGCCCAGCCAGTGCTGAATCAGGAACGTGGTGTGAAAACCGATGAACGTCAACCAGAAATGCAGCTTGCCCAGCCGCTCGTCGAGCAGCCTTCCGGTCATCTTCGGGAACCAGAAGTAGGTACCGGCGAAGGTGGCGAACACGATGGTCCCGAACAGCACGTAGTGGAAGTGGGCGACCACGAAATAGCTGTCGGTGACGTGGAAGTCGATCGGCGGGCTGGCCAGCAGCACCCCGGTCAGACCACCCAACAGGAAGGTGATCAGGAAGCCGATCGCGAACAGCATCGGCGTCTCGAACGTCAGCTGGCCCTTCCACATGGTGCCGATCCAGTTGAAGAACTTGATGCCGGTCGGTATCGCGATCAGATAGGTCATGAACGAGAAGAAGGGCAGCAGCACCGCGCCGGTGGCGAACATGTGGTGTGCCCACACCGCTACCGACAACGCGGCGATGGACAGGGTCGCGTAGACCAGCGTGGTGTAGCCGAAGATCGGTTTACGGGAGAACACCGGGAAGATCTCGGTGACGATGCCGAAGAACGGCAGCGCCACGATGTAGACCTCGGGGTGGCCGAAGAACCAGAACAGGTGCTGCCACAGCAGGACTCCGCCGTTGGCCGGGTCGTAGACATGGGCGCCTAAGTGCCGGTCGGCCGCGAGCCCGAACAGCGCCGCGGTCAGCAGCGGGAACGCCAGCAGCACCAGGATCGACGTCACCAGGATGTTCCAGGTGAAGATCGGCATCCGGAACATCGTCATCCCCGGCGCGCGCATACACACGACCGTGGTGATCATGTTGACCCCGCCGAGGATGGTGCCCAGACCGGCGACGACCAGACCCATGATCCACAGGTCGCCTCCGACGCCGGGCGAGTGGATGGCGTCACTCAACGGGGTGTAGGCGGTCCAGCCGAAGTCGGCAGCCCCACCCGGGCAGATGAAACCGGCCATTCCGATCGTGGCGCCGAACAAGAACAGCCAGAACGAGAAGGCGTTCAGCCGCGGGAACGCAACGTCGGGCGCGCCGATCTGCAGCGGCAGCACCAGGTTGGCGAACCCGAACACGATCGGAGTCGCATAGAACAGCAGCATGATCGTGCCGTGCATGGTGAACAGCTGGTTGAACTGCTCGTTGGATAGGAACTGCAGACCCGGCGCGGCCAATTCGGTTCGCATCAGCAGCGCCAGCAGGCCGCCGATGAAGAAGAAGATGAAGCACGTGACCACGTACATGATCCCGATCATCTTGTGATCGGTGGTGGTGATCAGCCGGTAGACCAGGTTGCCTTTAGGTCCCGTTCGGGGCGGGTATGGACGACTCGCCTCGAGTTCTCCCAGCGGGGGCGCTTCGGTGGTCAACAGCTCCTCCAAACGTCGGGCAAAGCAACTGGGCTCAGTGGTTCCTGAGTCTAGCGTTCGACGGTGCCCGACGAGCGACTGGTCCTACAAACTGTCGTACTGGGCGTCAGGTGGCGAAATGTTAGCGTCTGACCCGTGCTGTTCAGGCGGATGCGACCCACGACGGCCGCCGCCGCCATAGCGATTTCGGCCACGTTATGCAGCGGTTGTACGTCAGGAGCACCCGGCGGCTCGTCGCCCACGTCGGTGATCACCAGCACCACTCAAATCGCGGGCGCCGGTGTTTTGGGCAACCAGCGGCGGCCCGACGAGTCGTGTGCGCCGCAACCGGCTGAGCCGGATCCCGGCCCGGCCACTCGCACGGCCCACAACGCGGCGGGTGTGCAGCCCGACGTGGTCCAGGTGCGCTCCGACCCGCAGCGCATCGTCGTGCTCTCCGGCGACCAGCTCGACGCCCTGTGCGCGCTGGGCCTGCAGTCGCGGATCGTGGCCGCCGCGCTGCCGGAAGGCTCCTCGACGCAGCCGTCGTACCTGGGCACAGTCGTGCATCGCCTGCCGGGCGTCGGCACCCGCAGCAGTCCCGACCTGGCGGCTATCGGGGCGGCCAAGCCGGATCTGATCCTTGGCTCGCAAGCGTTGACGCCGCAGTTGTATTCGGCGCTCACCGCGATCGCGCCGACGGTGTTCACCGCGGCACCGGGCGCGGCCTGGCAGGACAATTTGCGCGGGGTGGGCGCCGCGACCGCGCGGGCCGACGCGGCGGGCGGCGTAATCGACGAGTTCACGAAGAAGGCCCATGACGACGGCGCCGCGCATGACGCCGCCCACTACCAGGCGTCGATCGTGCAGTTCACGGAGAACACCATCCGGGTATACGGCGCCGAGAATTTCCCGGCCAGCGTGCTGACCGCGGTCGGCGTGGATCGCCCTGCGGCACAACGGTTTACCGACAAGCCATATATTGAGATGGGCAGCACCGACGCCGACTTGGCAGGCAACCCGGACTTCTCGGCGGCCGACGCCGACCTGGTGTACGTGTCCTTCGCGTCGCCGGCCGCCAAAGACCGCGCCGCCACCATCTTCGACAGCAACCCGTGGCACAAGCTGTCCGCCACCCGCGACAACCGGGTGTTCGTGGTGAACAACGAAATCTGGCAGACCGGCGAGGGTGTGGTTGCGGCCCGCGGTGTCGTCGACGACCTGCGGTGGGTCAACGCGCCGATCAATTAACGGCTGGCGGTCTGTGACGTCGACCGCATCGAGAAGAAATACATAGTCTGCCTATGCTATTCTTGGTCGCGTCCAATAGAATTCGATATTGCAATACGCGCACTCAAGAGGATTGCCCATGAGCACTGTTTACGCATATGCCGCTAACTCGGCGACCGAACCGCTGACCAAGACCACGATCGCCCGCCGCGACCCCGGTCCGCACGACGTGGCCATCGACATCAAGTTCGCCGGGATCTGCCACTCCGACATCCACACCGTCAAAGCCGAATGGGGTCAACCCAATTACCCGGTGGTCCCCGGCCACGAAATCGCCGGCGTGGTGAGCGCCGTCGGCTCTGAGGTCACCAAATACAAAGTGGGCGACCACGTCGGCGTTGGCTGCATGGTGAACTCCTGCGGTAAGTGCAGCAGCTGTAAGGCCGGGCTCGAGCAGTACTGCAAGCCGGGCGCGACCTTCACCTACAACTCCATCGA
Organism: uncultured Actinomycetota bacterium; assembly: GCA_963720085.1. Taxonomy (GTDB): domain Bacteria; phylum Actinomycetota; class Actinomycetes; order Mycobacteriales; family Mycobacteriaceae; genus Mycobacterium. Next base: position 157,155 of record CAVRER010000038.1, on the reverse strand, counting down.
CAAAGACGGCACGTCAACGCAGGGCGGCTACAGCCAGGCAGTCGTCGTCGACGAAAACTTCGTCGTACGCATCCCCGACTCGCTGCCGCTGGACAAAGCCGCCCCGCTGTTGTGTGCCGGCATCACGCTCTTCTCGCCGCTCCGGCATTGGAAAGCCGGGCCGGGCACTCGGCTCGCGATCATCGGCCTGGGCGGGCTGGGTCACATGGGCGTCAAGCTGGGCGCCGCGATGGGCGCCGAGGTGACGGTGCTATCGCAGTCGCTGAAGAAGATGGAAGACGGACTGCGCCTGGGCGCCAGCCATTACTACGCCACCGCCGACCGGGACACCTTCCGCAACCTTCGCGGCAGCTTCGATGTGATCCTCAACACCGTCTCGGCCAACCTCAACCTAGGCGACTACCTGAACCTGCTTGACGTTGACGGCACGCTGGTCGAACTGGGTATCCCCGAGCACCCGATGGAGGTGCCGGCCTTCCCGCTGGCGCTGGCGCGACGCAGCCTGTCCGGGTCGAACATCGGCAGCATCGCCGAGACCCAGGAGATGCTGGACTTCTGCGCCCAGCACGACGTGACGCCGGAAATCGAAGTCATCGAGCCGGATTACATCAACGAGGCCTACGAGCGCGTGCTGGCCAGCGACGTGCGCTACCGCTTCGTGATCGACACCTCAGGTTTGTGAGGCGGAGGCCGCAGCTTCGCCGTTAGACGCATCGCTGCGAGTCCCGTCCGCCGCAATACCCGCCAGCGGCCAACCGGCCGCGGCAAGCCTGGCGGCCACTCGCGCGATGTTCTCCGGACCGGCGTCGTATTGCGTCATGTCCGAGATGAAATCCGAGATCACGTCACGGCTGACCTCTCCCTCGACCTCCTCGTCGATGGCGTCGACCACTTCGGTGATCTCATCGTCGGTCAGCGGTGTGCTGCGCAGCAGCGCAAGCAACGGCACGCGGTCGGGTCCAGGAACGCCTTCCGGGTAGCCGACCTGCAGCCACTGGATCACTGAACGGAAAAAAGCGGCCGTAGAAGATGGTGTTATCGCCACCTCCTAAGTGTCACGAAAGGTGGGTCAGCGGCGCTACCGTGGCGGCGCACCATTCACACTATTCATGCACCGTTCACATTCTTAGCGCTCATAGGCTGACCGCGAGCGACCCACCCTGATCAACGCGCACACCGTTCCGGTCGGCATCTGAGCCGAATACCATTGGCCCGCATGGAACCCATCGGGTGGCGGCAGCCCACCGGAACGTTCTGTAAGCGAGGCCACCCGCAGTTCATCGAAGTACGAACGGTCAAGGTGCGCGGGGCGGACCAGTATGAGGGTCAGGTCGGCCCAAGCTGCTGGCGTCGATGGTGTCCCGCGCACCGTGAGTTCATGCGCAGCGAAAAACAGCGACGCGCTTAGCGTCGCCTACTTGGGGCCTTCGGCGAGCAGCGCGACATTTTGTTGGATGCGCCGCATCCTGAGCAACGAGAAAGGCAGCGTGATCGTACCCAGCAAAGCTGCTGCGATGTAGAACAACCTTTCGTTGGCGAAGTTCGCCACGGCCGCCGCGATGGCCAACGCGGTAATGGTCCCAATCGTCAGCAGGTTCCACCTTTCCGCGCGCTTGAGTTGATCGGCAGACTTGTTGCGCAGATAGACCCTGCCGAGCCGGGTCGCCGACGCCCGCAGTTCGGGATCAGCAGGCACGACGCCGCGCAAGACCGCATCGATTGCCTGGGAACGGTCGGCTTGGCTGAGTCCGGATAGCGCCTGCAGGGCTCCCCGGTGCATGCCCTGGGTAGCGGCAGTGAGATATCCCGCAAATGCCGCCCCGAAGAAGATGGCTGACAGGATGGTGCTTTCGATCTCAGAACGCGATTGCAAGGTGGTAAGTACACCCCATGCCACGGCAAAGATAAGCGCCCACACGAGGAATCGCAGCCACGGCGGTTGCAGAATCAGCCGAATGCGCACAAGTGACCCCGCGGCTTTAGAAGTTCCAGTCCTCGTCTTCGGTGACGACGGCCTTGCCTATCACATACGACGATCCCGATCCTGAGAAGAAGTCATGGTTTTCGTCGGCATTGGGTGATAGGGCGGACAGGATGGCCGGGTTGACGTCGGTCTCATCGCGTGGGAACAGCGCCTCGTAGCCGAGATTCATTAGTGCCTTGTTGGCGTTGTAGCGCAGGAATTTCTTGACGTCCTCGGTCAGGCCGACTTCGTCGTAGAGGTCCTGGGTGTACTCCACCTCGTTGTCGTAGAGCTCGAAAAGCAGCTCGTACGTGTAGTCCTTCAGCTCGGCCTGCTTGGCAGCGTCCTCAAGCGCCAACCCGCGCTGGAATTTGTATCCGATGTAGTAGCCGTGGACGGCTTCGTCGCGGATGATCAGCCGGATCATGTCGGCGGTGTTGGTCAGCTTGGCCCGGCTCGACCAGTACATCGGCAAGTAGAAGCCGGAGTAGAACAGGAAGCTTTCCAACAGCGTGGAGGCCACTTTGCGCTTGAGCGGCTCGTCGCCGCGGTAGTACTCCATCACGATTTCGGCCTTGCGCTGCAAGTTGGGGTTCTCCTCCGACCAGCGGAAGGCGTCGTCGATCTCGGCGGTGGAGCACAGCGTGGAGAAGATCGAGCTGTAGCTCTTGGCGTGCACCGACTCCATGAAGGCGATGTTGGTGTAGACCGCCTCTTCGTGCGGCGTCAGCGCGTCAGGAATCAGGCTGACCGCCCCGACCGTGCCCTGAATGGTGTCCAGCAACGTCAACCCGGTAAACACCCGCATGGTCAGTTGCTTTTCGTTGGCCGTCAGCGTGCCCCACGACGGGATGTCGTTGGACACCGGCACCTTCTCGGGCAACCAGAAGTTCCCGGTCAGCCGCTCCCAGACCTCGGCGTCCTTGTCGTCTTGCAGACGGTTCCAGTTGATCGCCGAAACCCGGTCGATCAGTTTCAGTTTTTCGGTCACCAGAACCCCACTTCACCAGGACGGATAGTCGAGCATGCTCAGGCTTCAAACACTACCCCTGGTGTGCGACAAGACGAGGTAACACAATAAGTTGTGTTCGCGTGTCGCCGCGAGTCAGTCCAATCCGGCGTGCCGAAGCGTGTGGGTAAGGCCCTCTTCAAGAGCGCTCAACGCGACGTCGGTGAGGCGACTCAATTCGTCGATGTCGTGTTCACCGGTTTTCATCCACGCCTCCAGGGCGGCGAACACCGCGGTGGCCAAGCTGTGTGCCGCGACGTCGGCGATCATGGCTCCGTCGGCAGTCGGTGTGGATCGTCGATGGATGAAGCGCTGAATCTCGTCGGCGAGTTGATCGCTAAGCCGGCGAATGTGGCTGGTGATGATCTGCTGGTCGAGGTCGCGTGACCGGATGGTGGCCGCTTCGCGGACCATCTGGAAGTCAAAAGGGAACGCGTCCACGGCTTTTCGCACCGATGCGGTGATTGGTTCTCCGTGCGGGCGCATTGCGAGGGCGCGGGCGAACCACTCAAAGCCGATGTCGTAGTCGGCGAAAATCACCGCGTGCTTCGACGGGAAGTGCCGATAAAAGGTTCGCTCGGTGACCCCGACGTCAGCGGCGATATCGGCGACGCTGGTTTGATGCACGCCGTCGGCGACAAAGCGTCGCATCGCTGCCTGTTGCAGCGCCTGACGGGTGCGTGCGCTACGGCTCAGGGCGAGCATACGTATCTCCTGTAAATGTCACTATTGACGTAAATATGTCAGGTGTGACATTGTGCGGTCAAGCGAAGCCGGGTCCAGGAGGACGATCAGCATGGCCGACTACGACGCGATCATCATCGGGGCAGGCCACAACGGTCTGGTCGCTGCGAATGTGCTGGCCAAGGGTGGCGCGAAAGTTCTTGTCCTGGAACGGGCGCACTTCCTCGGCGGGATGGCCGCGACCCGTGAGCTCTTCGACGGATACAAGCACAGCGTTGGTGCGTGGGCGGTGCTGATCTGGCGCCAGGAGATGACCGATCGCCTGGAGCTAACCAAGTGGGGCTTCGAGCTGATGGATCAGTGGACGTCGACGTGCACGTTCGGCGACCCCGAGGACATGCCCTTTGTGATGTATAACGACCTCGAGCGCATGGGACGCCACCTGATCGAGGATCACGGACCCGAGCTCGCGACGGCGTTGGGCGGGCTGTTCGCGCACATCGGCCGATTCGCACCGTATTTCGTCGACTCGGCGTTCGGCCCGCCGCTGGACATCATCGAGGTGATCGCCGCACAGCCGACGCGTGAGGACCGCCACGACTTCGCCCAGATGTGGTATGGCAGCACGATGGACACGGTCCGCCGCTTCTTGGCGCCCGACCAGGGCCGCTGCATCCAAGGCTCACTGGCCGCGATGTCCATCGACGCCTTCGACGGCGGCCCCTGGACCCCCGGCTCGAATGCGTCGACGCTGTACCACTATCTGATTGGCGGCGGCAACGTCGAATACATCATGCCGCGCGGCGGCATCGGCTCGCTGAGCACCGCGCTGTGTCGCCGTGCCGAATCGATGGGCGCCGAAGTACAGATGAAGGCGCACGTCAAGCAGATCCTCATCACCGACGGACGCGCCACCGGAGTCCAACTGCGGGACGGCACAACGATTTCGGCCGATGCCGTGCTCTCGTCGCTGGACCCGTACACCACATTCGTGAATCTGGCCGGCGCGCAAAACTTTCCGCCGGACTACATCCGCAAGATCAAGGAAATTAACTTCAACCTGGGATACATCCAGGCCCATCTGACCATTGATCAAGCCCCCCAATGGATCGAGCGGCTCCAGCCATACATGTGCGACCAAGGGCAATGGTGTCCCACCGTGGCCTACGCGCCATCGCCGGAGTACATCAGCGATGCGTGGGAGCAATACCGCAAGGGGCAGCTTCCCGACGCCCCGCCCACTTATCTGTACATACCCAGCATGGTCGATTCCTCATTGGCGCCCGAGGGCAAGCACAGCGCAACGATTTTCACCCCCTACTTCCCCACCGGACTGGACGCCGACGAAAACCGAAGCTGGAAAGAGCAATACGCTGACACCTGCGTGCAGATCTTCGACAAGTTCGCCCCCGGTTTCGCCGACTCCGTCACCAACCGCGTCGTGTTTTCCAACCGCTACTTCGGTAGCACCTTCAGCGCGCACGCCGGTGACTACTCGCATGGCCTGCTGCAGCCCAACCAGCTGTGGACGGGGCGCGTCGTCGAGGGCGCGGACAAGTTCGCCACCCCGGTCGAGGGGCTCTACCTGTGCGGCCAGTGCACGCACCCGGGCCCGGGAGTGACCGGCATTCCGGGATGGAACGGTGCCGAAGCGGCCCTCAAGCAGCTCAACGCGCGCGTCGGATAGGCACTATTCAGAACCCGACAAAACATGTACCATTTGGTACATGTTTACCGAAGACAGTGTCGAGATAGACGCGCCGCCGCACTTGGTGTGGCAGGTCTTCAGCGACGTCGAACGCTGGCCCGAGTGGACCGCCTCGGTGACTTCCTTGGTCGGCTTAGATGGCGCCGCCCTCGCCGTGGGCAAACGGTTCGCGATCAAGCAGCCCGGCATGTCGAAGCTGGTCTGGCAGGTCACTGAGATCGAACCGGGCTCGTCCTGGACGTGGGTGCAGCGGTCTCCCGGCGCCCTGGTGAGTGCTCGTCACTACGTCAGCGCCCAACCCGGCAGCCGCACCCTGGTGCGCCAGCAACTCGATCAGCGCGGCGCATTCGGCGCCCTGGTCGGACGGCTGATGGTCAAGAAGACCAAACGCTTCCTCGAACTTGAGGCCCAAGGACTCAAAGCCCGGTCTGAGCAGCTCAGCCGCGCCGATGGTCCGCACGCCTGACCTGGAGCGACGCCGGCAACTCCTCGACGCACTGATCGAGGAGTTCGCCGCGAACGGCATCGGCGACCGCTCACTGCGCGACGTTGCCGCCGCGGTCGGCACCAGTCATCGAATGCTACTGCACCACTTCGGGTCTCGAGAAGATCTGCTCATAGCGATCGTCGAGGAGGTCGAGCGCCGCCAGATGGGGCTATTGCCCGAATTGCGCACAGACCCGGCCGGAAGCTTTGCCGCTATGTGGACCGACCTCCATCGACCCGAACTACGCCAATTGGAACGCCTCTTTTTCGAGTGCTACGCGCGCGCCGCCCAGGGCGAATCGCCGTTCGCACGGATGGTCCCCGGCGCAGTCGACGGCTGGCTCGCCGAGGTCGCGGCCCTCGCCGGCGGTGCGTTCGATCCCGCGATGGCACGGCTTGGACTTGCCGTCGTCCGCGGGCTGCTGCTGGATCTGGTGGCCACCAATGACGATGCCGGCGTGGACGCTGCCGCCACCGCCTTTACCGATCTGCTCAGTCGCTGGGCCTAGTGCCGAACCACCCGAAGGCTACTTCGCTTTCGGCAGCAGGGAGATGATCGTGTCCACGAGTTCCTCGGCGTTGGTGTGCCACTTATCCAAATCCAGGTGGCCGCTCAAGTCCAAACCCGTGATGCCGTGGGCGCTGGTCAAAAGGAGCGCTCCATAGCGTCTCGCCCGCCGCGGACCGGTGATGCGACCCACGATGTCGAGAAACAGGTCCTGCGTGCGTTCGGCTGCCCGGACCGCTGCGGTCGGATCACCCGCCGGCGTGGTGAACATCAGGCGGTATAGGTGGGGCCGGGTGCGGCCGATGGTGATCAGCGCGAGCAGAGCGGATCGCAAGGACTCCTGGGGCGAGTCGTCGCTGTTGACCAACACCTCGAGCGCATCGCCCAGTTCGCTCAAGGCATTGGTGGCCAGGACGGTGAGCAAAGCTTCCTTGTCGGCGAAGTGGCGATACGCCGCCGACCGCGACACGCCGCTGCGAGCACCCACCTCGCGCAGCGTCACTGCCTCGACTCCACCGAGGTCGAGTAAGACCCCCGCCGCCTCGAGCAGCGAACGGCGGGTGACCGCAGCACTCTCCGATCGGGTGGTCACCCGCAGAGCATAAGCCGGTGCTTGAGTTGACAACGTCAACTCAACTGCTAGTTTGAGATGACAGGGTCAACTCAAACACTAACCACCCGATGGAGACCGCCATGAATTCCTCGAATCGCGCCGACCGTCATGAGCTGATTGTCGTGACTGGCGCTTCGACAGGTATGGGCGCGGCCACGGCTCGAGAACTGGCCCGCAGGGGTTTTCACGTGCTCGCCGGTGTACGCCGCGAGGCCGACGCAGACGCGCTGCGTGGCTTGAGCATTGAGGGCATCGGAAGCCTCGAACCGCGCATCCTCGACATCACCGTTGAATCGGACATAGCCGCGATCGCCGACCGCGTCGCCCGCGATCCGTTGCACCGTCCCCTTCGCGCGCTGGTCAACAACGCCGGGATCGCGATCAATGCGCCAGTCGAAACGCTGCCGCTGGCCGAGTGGCGCCGGCAGTTTGAGGTCAATCTGTTCGGTCACATCGCGATGACCCAGGCGCTGTTTCCGGCCCTACTGAGTAGCTCGGGCACTGTCGTGAACATCAGTTCCGTCGGCGGCAAGTTCGCCCTGCCGACTTACGGCGCGTACGCCGGTTCGAAGTTCGCGCTCGAGGCGGTCAGTGACGCGCTGCGCCGTGAGGTCAGCGATGCCGGGATCAAGGTCGTCGTCGTCGAACCCGGCGCAGTCAAGACCGAGATGGCCGAGCGTGGAATCGCCACCGCAGAAGGACTGAAGGCCAACATGACCGCGACCGAACTCGCACGGTACGGCGATCTCACCGCAGCCATCGCGGCACAAGCCCGATCGTTCAACGACACCGGCGTTTCGGCCGAACACGCCGCAAAGGTGATCGCCAAGGCCGCTACCGCGTCTCATCCCCGGACCCGCTACACCATCGGACGTGACGCTGCGATCCTCGTGCGGCTAAGCCGACTCGTATCCGACCGAACGTTGGACCGCATCATGCGCCTCAACCTTCGGGCGCACTCCTCGAAGTCACCTCAGCCGAGCGGGTCGCTTGGCCGGCTAGGCCCGGCGGCGGCGATCAGCCGGAGACGTTGAGCGCCCGGCGTTTTGCGGGCGAACCGGTGCCCACCCCGAAGAATCGGTATTCCGCGGGTTTGAGCGAGCGGGTGGACCGCCAGTACTGCCAGGTCATGCCGCTCCACAGCGTCCGGTTGACGCCGTGGTCGTCGAAGTACCAACTGCTGCAGCCACCGGTGTTCCACACCGAGCCGGCCAGCTTGTTCTGCAGCCCGGCGTTGAACCGGTCCTGAGCCGAGCGAGTGGGCGCCAGCGCCTGCGCCCCGAACTTCTCCACCGTCGCGATCGCCTCGGCCACGTAATGAATCTGCGACTCGATCATGAAGACCAGCGAGGTGTGGCCCAGCCCGGTGTTGGGTCCGAGCAGGAAGAAGAGATTCGGCATATAGGCGACGGCGATGCCGCGATGCGGCGATGCGGCGATGCCCTCTCGGTTCCCCGCGGATGCTCAGCTGACAGCAGAGTCGCGCGGCACCGCGTTGTGGATGGGCTGGTCGGGGTCCAGTTTGATGCCGAGTAGCTCGGCGGTGCCCTCGATGACCCCCATCATGATCGTGGTCAGGTGCTCGACGAACTTGTCGCGGGCCATCCGCCGCGGGCTGTCGAGGTCGGATCCCAGCCACCAATCGGTAGCCGACGCCGCCGAACCGAACGCTGCGAACGCCGCGAGTTCGATCGCGGCGGGGTCCAGCTCCATCTCGCGCAGCTCGTTGTTGAACATCTCGGCCATCGCCAGCGTGATCTCGCGGCCTTCGTTCAGCGTCCGCATCGTCGACTCGGATTGCTCCGGAAAGCGGCCCTGGATGAAGAACCGCAGCACGTTGGGATGCTCGTCGACCAGGTTGACGTACTCCTCTGCGCTGCGGTGAATGATTTCGCGAGCCGAGTTGGTGGCGAAGTCGATCGACGGGAAGACCGCTGCCCATAGCATGTCGCGCAGCCGCTCGCCGATCGCCTGGAACAGGTCGGATTTGTCGGTGAAATGCCGGTAGATCTTGGGTTTGGCGGTGCCGGCCTCTTCCGCGATCTCGCGGACGCTGAGGTCGGGTCCCAACCGGTCGATGGCGCGGAAGGCTGCCTCGACGATTTCACCGCGCACCTTCTTGCGGTGTTCGCGCCAGCGTTCGCTGCGCGCGTCGGCCTTGACCCCCGACTTCGCACTCGGGTGGGGTCGGGGAGGCCGGGGAATTCTGACCACGTCAAGCACTTTACCGCGTTGCCATAGCTGACCTGCGCAGACTGGCCGCCGAGTGGCCAGTTATGGCACGCAGAACGCCGATTTGCGTGCACTAAGTGGCCACTCGACGGAAAGCAGGCGTGCGGCGTCACAGCATGCAGGACACGCAGCCCTCGACCTCGGTTCCTTCCAGCGCCATCTGCCGCAGCCGGATGTAGTACAGCGTCTTGATGCCCTTGCGCCAGGCGTAGATCTGCGCCTTGTTCACGTCGCGGGTGGTCGCGGTGTCCATGAAGAACAGCGTCAGCGAGAGTCCTTGATCCACATGCTGGGTGGCCGCCGCATACGTGTCGATGATCTTCTCGTAGCCGATCTCGTAGGCGTCCTGGTAGTAGTCCAGGTTGTCGTTGGTCATGTACGGCGCCGGGTAGTAGACGCGGCCGATCTTGCCTTCCTTACGGATTTCGACCTTGGACACGATCGGGTGGATCGACGATGTCGAGTGGTTGATGTAGGAGATCGACCCGGTCGGCGGCACCGCCTGCAGGTTCTGGTTGTAGATGCCGTGCGCCTGCACCGACTCTTTCAGCCGCCGCCAATCGTCTTGGTCCGGAATGCGGATGTCTGCGTCGGCGAAAAGCTGACGCACCTTCTCGGTCTTGGGTTCCCAGATCTGGTCGGTGTACTTGTCGAAGAACTCCCCCGACGCGTACTTCGATTGCGCGAAGCCCTTGAAGCTCGTACCGCGTTCGATCGCAATGCGATTCGACGCGCGCAGCGCATGGTAGAGCACCGTGTAGAAGTAGATGTTGGTGAAGTCGATGCCCTCTTCGGAGCCGTAGAAGATGTGTTCGCGGGCCAGATAGCCATGCAGGTTCATCTGCCCGAGCCCGATCGCGTGCGAGTCGTTGTTACCCTGCTCGATCGAGGGCACCGACCAGATGTGGGTCTGGTCGCTCACCGCGGTCAGCGCCCGGATGGCCACCTCGATGCTCTGGGCGAAGTCCGCCGAATCCATCGTCTTGGCGATGTTCAGCGAACCCAGGTTGCACGAAATGTCTTTGCCCACTTTGGCATACGTGAGGTCCTCATTGAACAACGACGGCGTGGACACCTGCAGGATCTCCGAGCACAGGTTGGAGTGGGTGATCTTGCCCTCGATCGGGTTGGCCCGGTTCACCGTGTCCTCGAACATGATGTAGGGATAACCCGACTCGAATTGCAACTCGGCCAAGGTCTGAAAGAACTCGCGGGCCTTGATTTTGGTCTTGCGGATGCGCGCGTCGTCGACCATCTCGTAGTACTTCTCGGTGACCGAGATATCGGCGAAGGGCACACCGTAGACGCGTTCGACGTCGTACGGCGAGAACAGGTACATGTCCTCGTTGTTCTTGGCCAGCTCGAAGGTGATGTCGGGAATCACCACGCCCAGGCTCAGCGTCTTGATCCGGATCTTCTCGTCGGCGTTCTCCCGCTTGGTGTCCAGGAAGCGGTAAATGTCCGGGTGATGGGCGTGCAGGTAGACCGCGCCCGCACCTTGGCGCGCGCCGAGCTGGTTGGCGTAGGAGAACGAGTCCTCCAACAGCTTCATGATCGGGATGACCCCGGAAGACTGGTTCTCGATGTTCTTGATCGGCGCGCCGTGCTCGCGAATGTTGCTCAGCAGCAACGCGACTCCCCCGCCGCGCTTGGACAGCTGTAGCGCGGAGTTGATCGAGCGCCCGATCGATTCCATGTTGTCTTCGATGCGCAAGAGAAAACAACTCACTGGCTCGCCGCGCTGCATTTTGCCCGAGTTCAGGAAGGTCGGGGTGGCCGGCTGGAACCGGCCGTCGATGATCTCGTCGATGAGCTTCTCGGCCAGTGCGGTGTCGCCGGCGGCCAGGGTCAGCGCGACCATCACGACCCGGTCTTCGAAGCGCTCCAGATACCGCTTGCCGTCGAAGGTCTTCAACGTATAGGAGGTGTAGTACTTGAACGCTCCCAGGAACGTCGGGAACCGGAACTTCTTGGCATACGCGCGATCCAGCAGCGTCTTGACGAAGTTGCGTGGGTACTGGTCAAGAACCTCACGCTCGTAATAGTTCTCGCGGATCAGATAGTCGAGCTTTTCGTCCTGGTTGTGGAAGAAGACAGTGTTCTGATTAACGTGCTGCAGAAAGTACTGGTGTGCAGCCTCGCGGTCCTTATCGAACTGAATCTTGCCGTCTGCGTCGTACAGATTCAGCATCGCATTGAGCGCGTGGTAATCAGGCTCGGCGGCGCCCCCGGAAAAGTGGGCATGCGTGCCGGCGGTTACAGGCTCTGCAGCGACGGTTGTTGGCACGTGTGTTCCTTCCAGAAGTCAGCGAGACCGGCGCGGACGGCATCCACGTCGTCCGGGGTTCCCATCAGTTCGAAGCGGTATAGGTAGGGAACGCCACACTTGCGGGAGACCACGTTGCCCGCGTAGGCGAATTCGGCGCCGAAGTTGTTGTTGCCCGCGGCGATGACGCCGCGGATCAACGACCGGTTGTGCTCGTTGTTCAAAAAGGCGATGACCTGTTTGGGGACATAGCCACCAGCGTTTGATATCGGGTCGAGGTCCGGGTTGCTACGGCCGCCGCCGTAGGTCGGCAGCACCAGGACATACGGCTGGTTCACCTCGATACCGCCGTGCAGCGGTATCCGCGTCGCTGGCATACCCAGCTTCTGCACGAAGCGGTGGGTGTTCTCCGAGACACTGGAGAAATACACCAGGCTGCAGGACGGCACGGCGATCCCTTCCTGTTTTACCTGCGCCGTGCCGGCTATGCGCTCAGCACGCCAGCGGCGAGCGCATTGATCCGGTCGGGCCGGAAGCCCGACCAGTGCTCGTTTCCGGCCACCACAACGGGAGCCTGCAGATACCCCAGCGCCATCACGTAGTCGCGCGCCTCGGAATCCAGGCTGATGTCGACCGTCTCGTAGGCGATGCCCTGTTTGTCCAGCGCCTTGTACGTGGCGTTGCACTGCACACATGCCGGCTTGGTGTAGACGGTGACGCTCATCGGTACGACTCCTCTGTCGACGGTGGGAACGAGACACGGACTGGCAACTGCTCAGGTATTGCATCTGTACTGCTATTCAGCAGACCGCCGCGCCACAGAATTCCCATCTTGCCGATCCGCGTCAGCCTGCCTGCGATGCCGATTAACGCGGCCCGGTCGACCTGGTGAACCTGGGGTCTGTCGGTGTCGGAAACACTACACCTAGTGGGTGACAATAAGAAGAGATACAAGATGTTCTGAAAGACATTCATGAAATTCCCTGGTCGTAAGCCCTCGCGCCGGTGCGGTTCCGGCGTGTCGTAGATCACAAAATGGTCTCGCGGCGGTATCCCCTTAGATTTACCACCGGGCACCGACAGAACACGCCGGCCGCATCCGCTCAGCAAACGACCCGGACGGGCGTCAGCCCACTTCGGCGATCAGCTTGCCCACCGCATCGCGCACATTGGCCACCACCTCGGCGTGATCCCGCGGTGCCTGACCATTCAGCGATCCGAACGGCACCGACAGCTTGATCGAGTCGACGACGCGCGGACCGGCGACTCCGAAGGACTTGCGGGTCTCGTCGTGCGCCCAGACGCCGCCGTAACGGCCGAACGACCCACCGATGACGGCCAGCGGCTTGTCCTTCAGCGCCCCATCGCCGAACGGCCGGGAGAGCCAGTCGATCGCGTTCTTGATGACGGCCGGGATGCTGCCGTTGTACTCCGGGGTCACCACCAGGGCCGCATCAGCCTCGGCGGCGGCCGTCCGTAGCGCGGTGACCGCGGCGGACACGTCGGCCTCGTTGTCGATGTCCTCGTTGTAGAACGGCAGCTCACCGAGCCTGTCGAAGATGGTCACGGCGACGCCGTCCGGGGCGACTTCTGCCGCCAACTCGGCGATCTGACGGTTGATTGACGCGGCACGCAGGCTTCCCACAAACGTCAAGACCTTGATTTCCGGCATGTCCTTTTCCCTTCGATATCTGGTGTACATCCTCGCATGACTTAAACGGACCGTAGTCCGGATTATTCCAGCCGGGCTAAAGTGCAGGTGTGAGCGCCGCTGACCGGTTGACCTGGCTGGGTGAGCTATCCCCTTCCGCTCCGCTGGAGCGCGGCGACGCGGCCCGCAACCGTCTGCTGTTGCTGGACGCCGCGCGCCGGCTCATCGCCGAGCGCGGCGCCGACGCGGTCACCATGGACGACATCGCCGCCGCCGCGGGCGTCGGCAAGGGCACGGTGTTTCGGCGGTTCGGCAGCCGGGCCGGCTTGATGATGGTGCTGCTCGACGAGGACGAGCGGGCCAGCCAGCAAGCGTTCCTGTTCGGTCCGCCGCCGCTGGGTCCGGATGCGCCGCCGCTGGATCGGCTGCTGGCGTTCGGGCGCGACCGGCTGCGTTTTGCCCATGCCCACCACGAGCTGCTCTCCGCCGCCAACCGCGACTCCCAGACCCGTCACGGTTCGCCGATCAACGCCCCCTACATGGTGCTACGCATTCATGTCCGGATGCTGCTGGCCTCGGCCGGGACGACCGGCAACCTCGATGCCCAAACCGATGCCCTGCTGGCGTTGCTCGACGCCGACTACGTCGAGCATCAACTCGACGATGCCGGCCAGACCCTGCAGACATTGGGCGACGCGTGGGAAAGCTTGGCGCGCAAGCTGTGTGGACGGTGAGCGACTCGAGCCCGGTGCCGAAATGCTGGATCCTGCACGTCGACCTCGACCAATTCCTGGCCTCGGTCGAACTGCGCCGCCACCCCGAGTTGGCCGGGCTGCCGGTCATTGTCGGGGGCAACGGTGATCCGACCGAAGCGCGCAAGGTGGTGACGTGTGCGTCATACGAGGCCCGCGAATTCGGTGTGCATGCGGGTATGCCGCTGCGCACCGCCGCCCGGCGCTGTCCCGACGCCACCTTCCTGCCGTCGGATCCCGCGGCCTATGACGCGGCCTCAGACCAGGTGATGGGATTGCTGCGCGACTTGGGGCATCCGGTCGAAGTATGGGGCTGGGACGAGGCTTTTATTTCGGCGCCAGCCGGGGGCCGGTCCATGGACCCAAGCGAACTTGCCGAACAGATCCGCACCGTCATCTCGTCGGCAACCGGGCTGTCCTGCTCAGTGGGTATCAGCGACAACAAACAGCGCGCCAAGGTCGCCACCGGATTCGCGAAACCGGCTGGCGTGTCTACCCTCACCGACGCGAACTGGATGACCGTCATGGGAGACCGACCAGTCGACGCGCTCTGGGGCGTCGGTCCTAAGACCACGAAAAAGCTTGCCACTCTTGGCATCACAACAGTCTGGCAATTGGCGCACACCGATGCCGAGCTGCTGACGTCGACGTTCGGCCCGCGGACTGGGCTGTGGCTGTTGCTGCTGGCTAACGGCGGTGGCGACGACACGGTCAGTGCCGAGCCGTGGGTGCCTCGTTCCCGCAGTCATGTCGTGACCTTCCCACAAGACCTCACCGATCGTGGCGAAATAGATTCAGCGGTAACCGAATTAGCGCGTCAGGCGCTGAGCGAGGTGGTAGCCGCGTCGCGGATCGTCACCCGGGTCGCGGTGACCGTCCGCACCGCGACGTTCTATACCCGTACGAAGATCCGCAAGCTCGACGAACCCACGACTGACGCAGATGTGATTGTCGCGGCCGCGTTGCGGGTGCTGGACCTCTTCGAGCTGGACCGCCCGGTCCGGCTGCTCGGGGTGCGGCTGGAACTGCAGATGCCGCAATAACTCAGCGCGGCGACGATGCGCGCCGCTGCGCGGCGCGAAGTGGGGGTACCGCCCGCTTGCGGGGGACCGGGCAAATCAACGTCAGCGCGGCACCGGGATGACCGTAGGACCCGACGAGCTACCCGAGCTGTCATGAGCTGGCAGGATGGCCTAGCGGAGCTGGCTCACCGACGGCTCGCGGCGCCTTAGACGACCGGTGGAACCGGGCAGTGCAGCACACCGCACACAGTTCGGAGCAGCTCATCTTCTTCCAGAGTGACGACCCTGTCGGCCATTACCGTCGTCGCGGCAGCGGCTACAACGGTGGCCTTGTCGTTGCCTTCGAGTCCGTCGATCACCGGCCACACTTGTTCGAGCGCGAATACGCCCTGGACTGGCGGGAACGGAATTCGTGCCTGCGGGTATGCGACGGAGATCCCCGCCTGGAATGCCGCCGCCGCCGCCCGTGGGTCGCTGTTAGCGGTCTGCGCCAGCACAGCGATGAGGCAGGAGGTGGCGTTTTGGGCGCTGGCCAGACTCTGACGTTTGCTCTTCCACGGCGATCCTGACGTCAAAGCCTCATGCAAGCCAACGAAAACCAGTGTGCCAAGACAGTATTCATAGATGTCGATCTGACCGTCAGCGTTGATCAGTTCGCCGAGAACCGATGTCATCACTCGCGTCTCAGCCTCAGGGCGACCACGCAGAGCAGGGAACGCGATGGATGCGACGGGCAGGCGCAAGCTGGGCTCGACGTTCACCAGCTCCCAGGCACACCGCCACGCCTCATCGGCCAGCTGCTTGCCGTGGTACTTGGCGACGACCCGGTACTGCGCCTCTCGGACATCCTGCTTGCGGTCGAAGACAAGCCCGTAGATCAACGGGACCGCATCGGCGGAATTGTGCGCAAGGTCGGCTATGTTCTGCGGGATCGCCTTGTGGTAGCGGGCCCCCGCCGCGTACGACGCCGCGGTCGGGTTGCCAACGGCGGCCGCGTATTCGCGGGCATCGAGGCGGCGCGGCGGAGCTTGCTGCACTTGCGGGGCAGCTTGCGCCACTTGCGGGGCAGCTTGCTGCACCGGCGCGTCTGCCAGGCCCATCCGGGAGTCCTCTTCCAAGCCGTCAGGCGGCCGAGCGGACCAGCCCCGTCGCAGCTCGTCGAGGTTGGTGGGGGTAAAGGAAGGTTCGAGCACCTGGATGCGCTTGAGGAGCGGCGGATGAGTCGCGTACAGCCCGGAGAACTTCATGCCCGGACCGAACAGCATGTGGCTGACATTTTCGGTCTTGGCGTTGCCCAGCCGGGAACCGGCCTCCAGCCCACCGATCTTCTTCAACGCACCCGTCAGCCCGCTTGTCTCTCGCGTGTATTGGACCGCTGACGCATCGGCGAGATACTCCCGATCACGGGAGACGGCTGCTTTGATGAGCCGCCCGAAGAAAACCCCGATCCAGCCCGCCGCCAGAACGACCAACCCGAGCGCCCCCAACGCGAGGGCGGCGTTGTTGTTGCTGCCGCGGCCGCGCCCGCCACCGACGTACCACAACGTCCGGCCGATAACCGACAGCGCCGTGATCCCGGCCAGCACACCGATGAGCCTGAGGCTCAACCGCATATCGCCGTTGACGATATGGCTGAACTCGTGTGCGATCACACCCTGCAGTTCGTCACGGTTGAGTCGGTCGAGCGAGCCTTGGGTGACGCACACAGCCGCATCCGCCGGCGTGTATCCGGCGGCGAATGCGTTGATGGCCTGTTCGTTTGGCAGGTAATACAGCACGGGGACCGGTGTGCTCGACGCGATGGCGATTTCTTCGACGACGTTGCGATACCGCTTGAGGTGCGCTTCCGTTGGCATATCCGGCACCCGCACCGCGCCGAGGCTCTCGGCAACCTTCACGCCGCCGCCGCTGCGCAGTGCCATCGTCCTGACAGTCGACACCCCGCCGATCATCAGCAGCGTTGCTCCGCTCACGAGCACCGACATCCCGATCAACTGCTCCGGCGTCGACTGTCCCCCGGATACCGTCGCCGCGAGGACGGCGACATTCACAATCGCGGTAATTGCGAGCACCGCCAAGATGAAAAGGAACACCAACCTTTTCGACGCCGCGCGGACATGGCGCTGGCGCTCGAAGAAGTCCATGACCTAGATCAGAACTGAACTTGCGGGACTTCCCGCGTCTCCGGACCGGCTACCTCCAGCGGTGCTGCCGCGGTGAACCCGAACATGCCCGCGAACACGGCAGCCGGGAACACCTCGCGCTTGTTGTTGTAGTTCATGACCGCGTCGTTGTAGGCCTGGCGGGCGAAAGCAACGCGGTTCTCCGTCGAGGTCAGCTCCTCCGAGAGCTGCATCATATTCTGGTTGGCCTTGAGGTCTGGGTACGCCTCACTCAGCGCAAACAGCTTGCTGAGAGCTCCGGTCAGCGCGCCTTCCGAGGCCGAAAGCTGGCTCATGGCTTGAGGGTCGCCCGGGTTGGCGGTGGCTGCTTGGCGTGCGGTAATTGCGGAGTTACGTGCCTGAACGACCGCTTCGAAGGTGCCGCGCTCATGGGCCATATAGGCCTTCGCGGTTTCGACGAGGTTCGGGATCAGGTCGTGGCGCCGGGTCAGCTGAACGTCGATCTGCGCGAAGGCATTCTTGTAGCCGTTCCGAAGACGGACGAGCCCGTTGTAGATGCCGAACGCGATGAACGCGAAGGTGGCCAGGATTACGACGAAGACGATGAGGGCAATGACCCCAAGTTCCACTTATTTGACCTTTGCTCGTGATGCGGGGACCGTCGTCCCATCGTCGCACGTCGTCCGCATCGGCGTGGTGAAGATTGACATCCCCGCGCCTGGCTGGGCTGGCGAATGCCCGCCGGCCGAACGCGCGGAGGCTGGGGCGGGATGGATTCACAACGTCAAAATGGAAGGGCGGTTCGTTCGCTCCGCTCCTGCCTTGCCGACGGGATGATGTGTCAACGGCGACTGCTTGCCCGGCCCAGCCCCCATCGACGTCGTCACCTTCCTGCGTGGCCTCACCGACCGAAGCGAAATAGCCTCAGCGGTAACCGAATTGGCACAGCGCATTGAGCGAAGCAGTAGCGGCATCGCCGATCGTCACTCTTGCCCGTTCAGGGTGCGCCTGGAACTGCAGATGCCGCCGGCCTGGCTCAGCGCGTCACTGGGGATGGCCGGAGCGCCCGGGTGAACAACACGTTGACTTGACGCATCGCCACGCTGTAGGGCCACCAGGCGACCCGTTTGAACGCATACAGCGCGCGGATGTCCGACGATGTGTAGATCAGGAAGCGGTTCTTGGCGACTCCGGCCAGTATCTTGTGCGCAGCTTTTTCCGGTGAGACGGCGTGGCCGCTGAAGCGATCCACCCACCGAGCCACCTGTGGGTCGTCGCGGTCGACGCCGGCGATCTCGACGGTGTTGGCCAACGGGGTCCGCACCGCACCCGGAACCACCACGGACACCCCGATGCGGTGCCGGGCCAAGTCGAAGCGCAGCACCTCGGACAGTCCGCGCAGCCCGAATTTGCTTGCGCTGTAAGCGGCATGCCAGGGCAGCCCGATCAGCCCGGCGGCCGAGGACACGTTGACCAGATGACCGCCCCGGTGGGCCGCCACCATCGGCGGCAGGAAGCTCTCGATGACGTGAATCGGGCCCATCAGGTTGATCGCGACCATCTTGGTCCACTGCTCGTGGGTCAGCCGATCGACGGTTCCCCACGCCGAAACTCCGGCGATGTTCATGACGATGTCCATGGTCGGGTGCTCGGCGTGGATCTCGGCGGCGAATGAGGCGACCTCGTCATAGTTGGAAATGTCCAGCACCCGGAACTCAGGCACCTGTGCGCCCAGCGCGCGAGCATCGGCCACGGTCTGCGCCAGCCCCTCGGCGTTGCGGTCCGTCAGATAGAGCTCGGCACCGTGGCCGGCAAGCCGCAATGCCGTCGCACGGCCAATACCGCTGGCCGCACCGGTGATAAAGCACCGCTTTCCCGCGAACGTCGTCTGCGCCATGGGAGATGACGATACCGGCGGTAACGTCCCGATGGCCCGGCTCTCCCCCGCAAGCGGGAGGTACCCCCACCCCACCCGGCTTCGCGGGCCGCATCGTCGCCGGGCGCCGATGGCCGCGGGGACTAGGTGACCTCCGAGCCGCCCCACAGCGCGTTGCGCCACAACGCCTCGAGCACCCGCACACCGCGTTGCACGTCGCCGTCGGCGCCCACGAAGGCGGTGTCGCCGGTGAGCATCTGCGCAGTGGTGACCGCCAGCGTGCGCACCAAGGCCGGGATGTCGTCGCTGATGGGGTGGGCGGTGCCGGCCCGCAGCTCGTCCTCGACGATGCCGATGATCTGCTCGATCACGCTGTCGACCTGCTGATCGAGAATTTCGCGTATCTCGGCGTCGGTGCTGCGCGCGGCGTTGCATGCCGACATCACCGGGTCGTTGTGTGCATAGACCGCTGCGGCGCTACCGACCATCCGCTTGGCGAACGCTGCCGGCGATTCGTCCGGCCCGCGGGGGGCGAAGTAATGCGTTAGCTCTTCGAGCTCGTGTGAGGCCTCGGCGAGGATCTGGGCCAACACCGCGTATTTCGAGTCGAAATAGAAGTAGAAGCCAGAACGGGCTACCCCCGCGCGGTCACTGATGGTGCTCACCGACAACTGGGCGAACGGCTTTTCCTCAAGCAGCTCACGCACCGCCTGCACGATGGCCTGCCGCTGCCGATCGCCCCTTCGTCTCGGAGCCGTGGCGGCCTGGTCCTGATCGGCCCCTCCGCGGATGTCCTGCTCGGTATGCACCCTTCGACCTTGCACCACGCCTGCGCAAAAGGAAACTTGACAGCCGTCAAGTTTCACCGAAGGATGACGGTTGGTGACGCCCGCCACAACGCCGGTCAATGCCGGTCTACCCTCACCGCAGGCGCCGAGGAGGAATGTCAGAAGTGTCAAAGGCGACCATCAGCACCCCGCATTACCTGCTCGATCAGGCGAAGCGCCGGCTGGTACCGACGGTGAACACGATCCCCGGTATGGGCTTGATCGAGAAGCGGCTGCTCACCGTCGACTGGAAGCAGCGCGCCCTGGCTGAGCCGCCACCAGGCAGCGGGTTGAAGCCGGTGATGGGCGATTCGGGGTTGCCGATCCTCGGCCACATCATCGAGATGTTCCGCGAAGGTCCGGACTTCCCGCTACACCTGTACGACACCCGCGGCCCGGTGTTCTTCGCCGATTCGCCGATCCTGCCGTCGATCGTGGCGGTCGGACCCGCCGCCACCCAGGCCATCTTCTCCAACCGCAATAAGGACTACTCGCAGAAGGGCTGGCATCCGGTGATCGGCCCGTTCTTCAATCGCGGGTTGATGCTGCTCGACTTCGAGGAGCACATGCATCACCGGCGCATCATGCAGGAGGCGTTCACCCGTTCGCGGCTGACCGGGTATGTCGCCCACATCGACCGAGTGACTACCGCGGTGGTGGCCGACTGGCCGACCAACGACGCACGCTTCCTGTTCCATCCGGCGATGAAGGAGCTCACCCTCGACATCGCCTCGGTGGTGTTCATGGGCCACGAACCCGGCACCGACCACGACCTGGTCACCAACGTGAATCAGGCCTTCACCACGACGACTCGGGCCGGCGGCGCGATCATCCGGACCGGTGTCCCGCCGTTCAAATGGTGGCGTGGGCTGCGGGCCCGCAAGGTGCTTGAGGACTACTTCACCGAACGGGTCGCCGAGCGGCGCAACGCCGAAGGCACGGACATGCTCACGGTGCTCTGCCACACCGAGGACGACGACGGCAACAGCTTCACCGACGAGGACATCGTCAACCACATGATCTTCTTGATGATGGCCGCCCATGACACCTCGACGTCGACGACGACGACGATGGCCTATCACCTCGCCGCCAACCCGGACTGGCAGGAACGCTGCCGTGACGAGTCGGCCCGGCTCGGCGACGGCCCATTGGACATCGAGTCACTGGAGAAGCTGGAGACGCTGGATCTGGTGATGAACGAGTCGCTGCGGCTGGTCACGCCGCTGCCGTTCAATATGCGCCAGACCGTGCGGGACACCGACTTGCTCGGCTACTACGTGCCGGCCGGCACCAACGTGGTGACCTGGCCCGGGATGAATCACTGGCTGCCCGAGCTGTGGACCGAGCCGCGCAAATTCGACCCGGAGCGTTTTTCCGAGCCGCGGGCCGAGCACAAGAAGCACCGCTATGCCTTTGCCCCGTTCGGTGGCGGAGCGCACAAGTGCATCGGGATGGTGTTCGGCCAACTGGAGGTCAAGACCGTTGTTCACCGGCTGCTGCGCCGCTACCGGCTCGAGCTGCCGCGGCCGGGATATCAGCCGCGTTGGGATTACGGCGGTATGCCGATCCCGATGGACGGCATGCCGATCGTGTTGCGCCCGCTGTAACAGGGTTTTCTACGCGGTATCCCCGTACAACCTGTTCGCGCAGGCGACGACCGCGCACAGCGCCGACTGCGTCGGGTCCTCCGACCAGCCCATCGCCCACTCGGCCCGGCAGCCGTCACTGCCCTGGATGAAGGTCGCGGTCGTTTCCTTTGACCGCAGCTGATGAAACCGCAGCATCTCGACCGCCATGCCGTGGTCGTAGAGCATCGCGGTCAACGCAGCAACCGGGCCTGTCGCGGTGGCGGTCGCGGTCTCGATGCGATCGCCAAACCCCAGCGCGGCCCGGAATGTTCGGGCCTGCGGACCCAACCGGGTCGCGGGGCGCTCGCTGTCAGTGCATTCCCATTGGCCCAAACGCAGTGGTCCGGCGCTGGGAGCGTAGGTGGCGGTGAAAGTGCTCCACGACATGGTGTCGGCGTCCTCCCGGATTCCCCGCGGTAACGCAATGCCGTCAAAGCGGATCGATGGCGATTCGGGTGGAGCGGGCGCCGTCTCGACGCCACTCGAAAATCTCAGGTCGGTGATTGTCATGTGCCGGTCTTCTCTGGTCTGCAGTAGTGACCGACAGGTAGTAGCCTCCGACCCACAGCGGGGGGTCGGTCTGGATCAGACCCCGCTGCGGGTGCTGGCTACTACGAGAAGACTCTGCACGTCGCCGAGAGTAGACGCTGATCGCCGGCCGGTGCAACTTCATTAACGCGGCGTCGGGCTACGCCGCCGAGCTAGGCCTCGTTGGCGACTCTCATGCCTGCTACGCCAGCGCGAGGAACAGTTTTTCCAACTCGGACTCGGTCAGCCGTGCAACGCCGTCGCGCCCCGCACCGCTGACACACTCACGAAGCCCGGTTGCGACGATCTTGAACCCGGCCCGATCAAGTGCGCGCGAGACAGCGGCAAGTTGCGTAACCACGTCCTTGCAATCTCGGCCCTGTTCGATCATGGAGATCACTCCGGCGAGCTGGCCTTGCGCACGCCGCAGTCGGTTCAGTACTGCTGAGATGCTGTCTTCATCACCGATCATGGGTCTGCCTAGCTGTTCATTGCACGATTAAGCGGTCGCGGCGAGGTCGGCGAACTCGCAGAACGCGTCGTAGGCGCGGGCACCGTAGATGGTGGCCGGCCCACCCATCATCAAGAAGCTGACCCCGATCGCCTCGGCCGCCTCCTCCTTGGTTGCTCCGGCGCGTGCAGCACCTTGGGCGTGCGACGCGATGCAGCCGTCGCACCCATGTACGACGCCGATCGTGAGTGCGATGAGCTCTTTGAATTTCGTATCGAGTGCGCCCGGTGCCAGCGCCGCTTGGCTCAGTTCTCCGAATCCGCGGTAGACGTCCGGAATCATCCTGCGCAACGCCCGGTGCTGCGAACCGAGTGCGTTGAGTACCTCGTGGTGGTTGTGATCAGTCATGGCCTGATGATACCCCCAGGGGTATTATCCGCCACCGTGGCCAAGCCTGAGGTGTAGAACAGTGCTCATGGGTGCCACTCCTGCACCACGGCGGTGAACCGCCATGCATGAGCTGTCGCTGTGCCAAGCGATCGCCGGGGTGGTCAAGCCGTATGCCGACGGCCGGCATGTCGATATCGTCCGCGTCCAGATCGGTGCGCTGCGCCAGGTGGTGCCCGCGTCGCTGACGTTCTGCTGGACGCTCGTCCGCGACCATGAGGACATGCCCGACGCCGAGCTGGAGCTCGAGTTCGTCACCGCCGAGGTGCAGTGCCGTTCGTGTGGCCAACGTTCGACGATCACCTCGCATTGGTCGCTGCTGTGCCCGCGGTGCGAAAGCGCCGATGTCGAGGTGTTGCGCGGTAACGAGTTTCAGGTGACTTCGCTGGACGTTTCGGAAAGGGTCGGTGAAAGGTAGCGGACATGGGCAGGTTTCATCGACACGACGACGGCACGGTGCACGCCGACGACCACGCCGAACACACGCACGTACACCACACTCACGAGCATCACGATCACGGGGACCACAGCGGCTACGAGACCGGCTCGCAGCGCATCGACGTGCTGGAGTCGATCTTCGCCGAAAATGACATTCGCGCCGACTACAATCGAAACGCTTTTGAGAGCAACGGCATTCGCGCGCTGAACTTGATGAGTTCACCCGGCTCGGGCAAGACGACGGTGCTGGGCTCAACGCTCGACGAACTCGCCGGCGAGTTCGCCGTCGGGGTGATCGAAGGCGATATCGCCACCGATCTCGACGCGGCCAAGCTCGGCGGCCGAGGCGCCCAGATATCCCTGCTCAACACCGGCAACGGATTCGGCGGCGAATGTCATCTTGACGCGCCCATGGTCAACCGCGCGCTGCAGGGCCTGGATCTTGCCCAGCTCGACCTGGTGATCATCGAAAACGTCGGAAACCTGGTGTGCCCGGCCGAGTTTGACGTCGGCGAACACGCCAAGGCCATGGTCTATTCGGTCACCGAGGGTGACGACAAGCCGTTGAAATACCCGGTGATGTTCCGCGCCGTGGATGTGGTGCTGCTCAACAAGATCGACCTGGTGCCGTATTTGGACGTCGACGTCGACTCATATCTGGCCCGTGTCCGCGAGGTCAATCCGACGGCGACCATTTTGCCGGTCAGTGCCCGCACCGGCGCCGGCATGTCCGCCTGGTTCGGCTGGCTGCGACGGTTCATGGCCGGCTCGGCCATCTGAAAGCTCGGTGATGCCCACTTTGGGCGCGCCCGGAAAGGCAGCGGGAAATCGCTTGACTCGCAACACATGCGACTGATTCGCAAGACGGCAGACATGTTGCCGACCGGCACGCACCATTGACGGCCGCCGACGGCGATCGAGACCTAAGAATACGCCGGGACTGACGAAATCAGGCCAAAATCCGGAAACCTCTACGAGCTCTCCGGATTTGCCAGAACATCGTTGACAAGGCAGTTCGGCGAGAGTAGACCCAGAAACTAGCGCCGCGTAAGTGGGTCAAAAAAGCGGCTCCAGGCGACGCCGGGGTTTCAGGGGGTCCCAGCCCGGCCCCGGGAGGCTGCATCATGCCAACAGAAGCAGCAGTCAAAGCAGAAGAAACATTGATCCACGTTCTATGGATCAACGCGGGTCTCAGTTGTGATGGCGATTCGGTGGCGCTGACTGCCGCCACCCAGCCCAGTGTCGAGGAGATTGCGCTGGGCGCACTCCCCGGGCTGCCCAAGATCGCCGTGCACTGGCCGCTGATCGACTTCGAATGCGGCCCCACCGGTGGGGCCGACGATTTCCTCGAGTGGTTCTTCAAGGCCGACCGCGGAGAGCTCGAACCGTTCGTGCTCGTCGTGGAAGGTTCAATTCCCAACGAGGCGATCAAGAGCGAGGGGTATTGGTGCGGATTCGGCAACAACCCGGCCACCGGGCAGCCGATGACCACCAGTGAATGGCTCGACCGATTGACTCCCAAGGCGACCGCAGTGGTTGCGGTGGGCACCTGCGCCACCTACGGCGGCATCCACGCGATGGCCGGCAACCCGACTGGCGCGATGGGTGTACCCGACTACCTCGGCTGGGACTGGAAGAGCAAGGCCGGAATCCCGATCGTCTGCGTCCCAGGCTGCCCGATCCACCCGGACAACCTGTCGGAGACACTGACCTACCTGCTCTACATGGCCACCGGGCAGGCACCGATGATTCCGCTCGATGACGCGCTGCGGCCCAAGTGGTTGTTCGGCAACACCGTGCACGAGGGCTGCGACCGGGCCGGCTACTACGAGCAGGGTGACTTCGCCACCGAGTACGGATCACCGAAATGCATTGTCAAACTTGGCTGCTGGGGCCCAGTGGTCAAATGCAACGTGCCCAAACGTGGATGGTTGAACGGCATCGGCGGCTGCCCCAACGTCGGCGGCATCTGCATCGGGTGCACCATGCCCGGGTTCCCGGACAAGTTCATGCCGTTCATGGACGAGCCACCGGGCGGCAAGGTTTCCACCACCGCGTCGGGACTGTATGGCTCGCTGATCCGCAACCTGCGCGGTGTCACCGCGCGCACCGTGGACAAAGAGCCGAAGTGGCGACACAAGGGCGACAAACTCACCACGGGCGCACGCCGCACCTGGTAGGCGCGACGCGGCATCTCAGCTGAAGATAGGGAGCAAAGTTCGATGACAACGATCATCCCCGAGCCGTCCCACGCGAAGCGCGAGCCCGGCCAACTTGTCGAGATGGCGTGGGATCCGATCACTCGGATCGTCGGCAGCCTCGGCATTTACACCAAGATCGACTTCGAGAACCGCGAGGTCGTCGAGTGCCACAGCACATCGTCGATCTTCCGCGGCTACTCGATTTTCATGAAGGGCAAGGATCCTCGCGACGCCCATTTCATCACCAGCCGCATTTGCGGCATCTGCGGTGACAACCACTGCACGTGCTCGTGTTATGCGCAGAACATGGCCTACGGGGTCAAGCCACCGCACCTGGGCGAGTGGATCGTCAACCTCGGCGAAGCCGCGGAATACATGTTTGACCACAACATCTTCCAAGAGAACCTGGTCGGTGTGGACTTCTGCGAAAAGATGGTCTCGGAGACCAACCCGGGTGTGCTGGCCAAGGCCGAGAACACCGCGGCACCGCGTGCCGACGCACACGGATACAAGACCATCGCCGACATCATGCGGTCGCTCAACCCGTTCAGCGGGGAGTTCTACCGCGAGGCTTTACAAGTCAGCCGGTACACCCGAGAGATGTTCTGCCTGATGGAAGGCAGGCATGTACACCCGTCCACGCTGTACCCCGGCGGGGTCGGCACGGTGGCGACCATTCAGTTGATGACTGACTACATGAGCCGCCTGATGCGCTACGTCGAGTTCATGAAGAAGGTCGTGCCCATGCACGACGACCTCTTCGACTTCTTCTACGAGGCGATCCCCGGATACGAGAAGGTCGGTCTGCGCCGCACCCTGCTGGGCTGCTGGGGCTCGTTCCAGGACCCCGAGGTGTGCAACTTCGACTACAAGGACATGGAGCGCTGGGGCAACGCCATGTTCGTCACACCGGGCGTGGTGGTCGACGGCAAGCTGGTGACGCACTCACTGGTCGACATCAACCTGGGCATCCGGATCCTTTTGGGCAGTTCGTATTACGACGACTGGACCGATCAGGAGACGTTCGTCAAGACCGACCCGTTGGGCAACCCGGTCGACCGGCGCCACCCGTGGAACCAGCACACCAACCCGCATCCGCAAAAGCGGGACATGGACGGTGGCAACTACACCTGGGTGATGTCGCCGCGCTGGTTCGACGGCAAGGACCATCTCGCGCTGGATACCGGCGGCGGTCCGCTGGCCCGGCTGTGGGCGACCGCGCTGGCCGGCTTGGTCGACATCGGCTATGTCAAGTCCACCGGCCACAGTGTGCAGATCAACCTCCCCAAGACCGTACTCAAGGGCCCGGTCGAACTGGAGTGGAAGATCCCTCAGCACGGCAGCAACACCATCGAGCGCGACCGGGCGCGGACCTACTTCCAGGCGTACGCGGCGGCATGTGCGCTGCACTTCTGCGAGCAGGCACTCGGCGAGATCCGGGCCGGCCGCACCAAGACCTGGGAGAAGTTCGATGTGCCCAAGGAAGGCATCGGCTGCGGCTTCACCGAGGCGGTGCGCGGAGTATTGAGCCACCACATGGTGATTCGCGACGGCAAGATCGCCAACTATCACCCGTACCCTCCCACCCCGTGGAACGCGAGCCCGCGCGACAGCTTCGGCACGCCGGGGCCCTACGAGGACGCGGTGCAGGGCCAGCCGATCTTCGAGGAGAACGACCGGGAGCACTTCAAGGGCATCGACATCATGCGCACGGTGCGCAGCTTCGACCCGTGCCTGCCCTGTGGTGTGCACATGTACCTCGGCAAGGGCAAGACACTGGAGCGGCTGCACTCGCCGACGCAAACGGCGACCGGGGAGTGATGCATGGCTGATCGCCCCGAGGAGTTGCAGGGGGACGCGCAGTGGCGCTCGGCGGGCGATCGGATCCAGACGCTGCTGGACGCGACGGCGGCCGGTGGGGTGGCCGCGCGTGAGCGCGCCGAGCAGCTGGTCCGCGAGGTAGTTGAGCTCTACGGCGCGGGCCTGTCGCGAATCCTCGCGGCAGTCGGCGATCAGGCGGATCCAGCCCTCCTGGGCCGCCTGGTCGCCGACGACTTGGTGGCCAGCTTGCTGCTCGTGCACGGCCTGCACCCGCACGACGTGCGTCGACGGGTGTCCGACGCACTCGACCGGGTCCGGCCATACCTTGGCTCGCACGGCGGCGATGTGCATCTGCTCGACATCGTCGGCGACACCGTGCAGCTTCAATTCGCCGGTAGCTGTAAGAGTTGCCCGTCGTCGGCGGTGACGCTGGAGTTGGCGGTCGAGGACGCGATTCGGGCTGCCGCACCGGAGATTTCGTCAATTGAACTGGTGACACCCGAAGCCGGGGTAGCAAAGCCGGCAACCGTGATCCCGGCCGACTCGCTGCTCGCGCAGGTCCATTCCAGGGCGCCGTCCAACGGCGGCGGCTCGGCTTGGCATCAGGTACCCGACCTGGCCGACCTGGCTCCCGGCGAGGTCGGCGGTTTCTCGGTCGCCGGCGGTGTGGTACTGGCCTGTCGGGTCGGCGACCAGTTGTACGCCTACCGTGATCACTGCCCGGCCTGCGATGGATCGCTGGCCGGTGCAGCGCTGCATCGACGAGCCGGGAGCAGCGACCCGGTGCTGCGATGTCCGCGCTGTCGCGCGCATTTCGATGTGGTGCACGCCGGGGCAGGGCTAGATGACCTAGACAACCGAGCCGAGCGTCACCTCGATCCCATCCCACTGCTGCTGCGCGACGGTGTGCTGTCCATCGCGGTGCCGGCCGAGCCGTTGGGCGCGCCGGCATGACCAGCCCCTACGACGTTCTGGCCCGCATCAGCGGAAACCGGCGCGGGCCCGAACCCGCGGGACAGCGGTGCGAGATGTGCTCGGAGCCGATCGCCGACGCGCACCAACACGTGGTGAATGTGGCTGGGCGGCAATTGATGTGTGTGTGCCGCGGCTGCTATCTGCTGTTCACCGACAGCCACGCCGGGCTGCGCTACCGCGCGGTCCCGGACCAGTATCTGTCATTTCCCGATTTCGCACTCGACCGCCGCACCTGGGAAGCGCTGCAGATCCCGGTCGGCCTGGCGTTCTTCTTCCGCAACTCGGCGCTGGATCGCACTGTCGGGTTCTACCCGGGCCCGGCCGGTGCAACCGAATCCGAGCTCGACCTCAGCGCCTGGAGCGCAATCAGCGCCGCCGAACCCAGGGTCGGTCTGCTCGCTGACGACGTTGAGGCGCTGCTGGTGCGCGTTCCCGACGATGCAGAAGCCGACGGTGCGCCCGAGTGCTACCTGGTCCCGATCGACGCCTGCTACGAGTTCGTCGGCGGACTGCGGACGCGGTGGCGCGGCTTCGACGGTGGCCAGGAAGCGCGCGAATTCATCGACGACTTCTTCACCACGCTCGCCGAACGCAGTGTGGAGCAACGACGATGACCACCCCGGGCACCTCGTTCACCGTTGTCGATGTGGCCCCCGAGGCGTATGCGGTCACGCCGATGCTGACCGCCCGCATCGCTGTTTCGGTGCCCGGCGATCAGCCGGTGCACGCGATCGCGCTGCGATGTCAGGTCCGTATCGACCCGTTGCGGCGCGGTTATTCCGACGACGAGGCCGCCGGGCTGACCGACTTGTTCGGACCGCGGGAACGCTGGGCAACCACCCAGCACACGTTCCTGTGGCAGCACTGCGCGGCGATGGTACCGGGATTCACCGGCGCAGCCGACGTCCCGCTTCCGCTGGAATGCACGTATGACTTCGAGGTGACGGCGGCGAAGTACCTGCACGCGCTGTGTGACGGCTTGGTGCCGCTGCAGTTCCTGTTCAGCGGAACGGTTTTCATGGCCGGCCAGCGTGGGTTCTCAGTGCAGCAAGTGCCGTGGGACTGCGAGGACCGCTACGACATGCCGGTGTCGGTGTGGCGGGACCTGATTCAGCAGCACTACCCCAGCAGCGGATGGGTACGCCTTGGCCACGACACAGTAGCGGCTCTGAACACGTACAAGTCGGCGCGCGGACTCTTGGGCCTTGACGACGCGGTCACCGAGTTACTGGCCCAGGCTCGCGAGGAGGTCCGGTGAGCACGAATTGGGACCGGGCCCGTACCATCGCCGACGCCGTGCTTTACGAGGGCTACCTGCTGTACCCGTACCGCGCATCCTCACGGAAGAATCAAACCCGTTGGCAATTCGGGGTTTTAGGTCCACCCGGTGCGGCCGACGCTGGCATTGGCGAGGATGAAAGCCTCTCGGCGCAGTTCCTTGTTCACGGCGCGGATGGTATCAAGCTGGTCGTGCGGTTCCTGCAATTGCAGCACCGGGCCGCCGAGCGCGACACCGGCGGGCGCTACCAGCCAGTCGACGAACTGACCACGCCGTCCGGGTCATGGCTCAGTTGGGACGAGGCCGTTGAAGTCGAATTACCGTTCGGTCCCTTCGAGATCGCCGATACAACCGGGCCGTGGACGCTGCCGGTGACGGCGCCCTCGGGCAGCGATATCGAAGCGGTCGAAGGCGGCAGGCTGGTGCGAACCAGAGAGAGCATCCACGGTGAGTTGACCGTCGGTGTCGAACGCGTCGAGTCTGTCCGTGGCCTGCGCCGCGTCACCGTCACGGTTCGCAACACCGCGCCAAGCGCCGACGATGCCGGGAAAGATTGGGCCATCGCCAAATCCATGATCGGCACCCATATCATCGCCGAAGTCGTTGGTGGTGACTTCATCTCGCTGCTGGATCCGCCTGATCGCGCGTCAGCTGCCGCCGCGGACTGCCACCAGCACCGCTGCTTCCCGGTGCTGGCCGGCCCGCCCGATGAGACCGACCTGCTGCTGGTATCGCCGATCATTCTCTACGACCATCCCGAGATCGCGGAACAGAGTGAGGGTGCGCTTTACGACTCCACCGAGATTGACGAGATCCTGACCCTGCGGGTAATGACCATGACCGACGAGGAGAAGGCGCACGCCCGGGCCACCGATCCGCTGGCCGCGCAGATCATCGACCGCTGCGATGCGATGTCACCCGAGGCGATGCAGCGCCTGCACGGCGTCTTGCGCGATCCCCACCTGGGTGAGTCGGCCGGTGAGCCGGGTCTGATCCCTGAGGTACCCGACGGCGTGCAGTGGTGGGATCCGCTGGCCGACAACGCTGTTCGTCCGGACCTCGACGCAGTCCTGGTGAACGGTGTGCGGGTGTCGCGGGGCAGCCGGGTGCGGTTGCGTCCGGGCCGGCGCGCCGACGCGCAAGACCTGTTTTTCTCCGGCAAGACCGCTCGTGTCACCTCGGTGCACGAAGACGTCGACGGCAACCAGCACGTCGGAGTGGTCGTCGATGACGATCCGGCCGCCGACCTGCACGAGTGGTACGGCCGCTACCTGTACTTCGCACCCGACGAAGTCGAACCGCTCGAAACCACCACGACGGAAAGGAATTCAACATGGAGATCGTAGGGTGGGTGTTCATCGGCATCCTTGGACTGATCGTGTTCTCGGCAGTGGTGATGGGCCTGGTGTCCCTACCAGATGCCCGGCGCTACCTGAAGATGCGGCACATGTAGCGGATTCGGCCACGGCGGTATGGCGTCCCGCATCCTGATAGCCGGCATCGGCAACATCTTCCTCGGTGACGACGGCTTTGGTCCCGAGGTGTTGCGTCACGTCTTTGACCGGGTCAACGGCTCCGACGGGGTACGCGCCACCGATTACGGTATCGGGGGTATGCATCTGGCCTACGACCTGCTCGAGGACTGGGATGCGCTGGTGCTCGTAGACGCGATCCCCGACCGTGGCTCGCCCGGGACGGTGCAGGTGTTCGAGGCCGACCACGGATCACCGGATGCCCCTGCGGGGCTGGACGCACACGGCATGGATCCGGCGACGGTGTTCGCGAGTCTTCGCGCCCTGGGTGGGACTGCCCCGCGGACCATCGTGGTGGGATGTGAAGTCGCCGACGTCGCCGACGGAATGGGCTTGAGTGAGCTCGTCGAAGCAGCGGTCCCGGAAGCGGTGCGGGCGGTCGAATCGGCGGTGGCAATGTTGCGCGCCGAAGACGAAGCTCGGGTAGGAGAGGTTTGACAGATGTGTCTGGGGATTCCCGGCCAAGTCGTCCGGATGCTCGACGGCTACAACGACCAAGTCGCGCTGGTCGATGTCGTCGGTGAGCACCGAAAGGTCAACGTCGGCATGCTGCCGGAGGAGACGTTCGCGCCGGGCGACTGGGTGATCATCCACATGGGCTTCGTGGTGGAAAAGACCGACAAGGCCGGCGCCGAGGAAGCGATGGCCGGCCTGAAGTTGATGGGCTCCGGCGAGCCCGAGGGCAGCATCTGATCTGGATTTGCGGATTTATCGTCCAGGTCACCGGAACAACGTAGCGTTAGTTGCCAACTGGCAAACGCCACGCTCATTCTCAATCGGCTGAGGTGATGGCAATGAGTACAGACACAGCGAACCCGGCGAGCCCGGCGAAAGCGGATGTGCCCCATGAAGTGGTGGTCACCTGCCCGGCCACCGGCAAAGTGGTCGGCCGCGTCCCGGTGACGACATCGGTTGAGGTCGAGGCGGTGGCAGCCCGGCTCCGGGCGGCCCAGCCGGCGTGGCAGCAGCTGGGCGTCGATGGCCGTGCGCGGTGGCTGGGCAAGTGGCGCGACTGGCTGATCGACCACACCGACGAGCTATTGACCCTGCTACAACTCGAAACAGGCAAGTCCTGGGGTGACACCAACATAGAAATCGCCGGCGTGCAGCTCATCAACTACTGGATCGACAACGCCGCCGAATTTCTCGCCGACGAGAACGTTCGCCCGTACGGCGCGGCCAACGCAGCCAAGAAGCTGACCATTGCCTACGAGCCCTATTCACTCGTCGGAATGATCACACCGTGGAACGGCCCGCTCTCGGTGCCGCTGGTCGACATTGCGCCGGCGTTGATGGCCGGTTGCGCCGTGCTGTCCAAACCCTCGGAGTTCACCCCCTTGGCGTGGCGGATGGCCGTCGACGGGTGGAAGCAGATCGGCGCACCGGAAGTGCTCGACGCGGTGTACGGGTTCGCCCAAACCGGGGCAGCATTGGTCGATCTGGTGGACTGCGTGATGTTCACCGGCTCGGTCAATACCGGGCGCCGCATCGCCGTCGCGGCCGCGCAGCGGCTGATCCCGTGCAGCCTGGAGCTCGGCGGCAAAGACGCAATGATCGTCTGTGCCGACGCGGATATCGACCGGGCCGCCGACGGCGCAGTATGGGGCGCATTCGCCCTCACCGGCCAAGTCTGCATATCGGTAGAGCGGGTGTACGTCGAGGAACCGGTGTACGACGAGTTCGTCAGCAAGGTGGTGGCCAAAACCTCGCAGCTGCGCCAAGGCATGGACGCCGAGCACGACTATTCCTGCGAGGTCGGGTCGATGACCACCGCGCAGCAACTAGCCATTGTGTCCGGCCACGTCGACGACGCCGTCAACAAGGGCGCGAGGGTCCTGGTCGGAGGCAAGTCGAGTGACCCCAGCACCGAGGGACTTTTTTACCAACCGACAGTGATAGTCGATGTCGACCACGGGATGAAGTGCATGAGCGAGGAGACCTTCGGCCCGACCTTGCCGGTGATGAAGGTCCGCGACGCCGCCGAGGCGATCGAGAAGGCCAACGACTCCCAGTTGGGCTTATCCGGAAGCGTGTGGACACGAGACAAGAACAAAGCGATGGCATTGGCGCGCAAAATGAACACCGGCACGGTGGACATCAACAATGTCATGGCCATCCCCTTCCCGGTACCGATGGAAGGCTGGAACGAATCGGGACTCGGTTCCCGCTCCGGCGGGGCCGCCGGGATCCGCAAATTCTGCCACACCAAAAGCATTGTGGCCGAACGCGTTGCGATGAAGAAAGAGCCGCTCTGGTATCCCTACAGCCGCAAGAAGGGCAAGACCATCGCAGCCATGCTCCGGATGACGTCGGCCAGAGACTGGCGGCGACGACTCGGACGGTAACGCCGCGTCTACAACCACCACGACGCGGCGGCGTCCAAGTGACGACGCGTGCGGTAACGCGCGAGACTGTCGTCGCCATCCGCGATCGCCTCGATGATTCGCAGGTGAGCGCGTTGCACGTCGACCAGGTCGCTCTGGCTCGGGATCGGCTGCTCGGTACTGGCCCAATGTCGGCGAAACACCTCGACGAGGATCCGTAAGAACAAGTCCAGCACCGCATTACCGGCCAGCTGCGCCAATCCGGTATGGAACAGGAACTCCTCCATACCGGCCTTGTGCAGATCGTTGCCGGCTTCCTCGATGATCAGCCGATGCGCTGTCGAGGAAGGCACGCACCTCCGTCGCATCGCGGCGCTTGACCACCTTAGCGACATTGTCGATCTCGATCGCGTCGCGCACCAACCGTAGGTCTTCCCCACGGGGCTTGCGGTATTGCAGATACAGCGCGATGGTGTCAATGCTGGCCTGCGCCTGCGGTTCTGCCACCACCAGCCCACCGCCCGGTCCACGACGCATCTTCGCGACGGCATGGTATTCCAGCAGCCGAACCGCTTCCCGCAGCACCGACCGGCTGACTCGATAACGTTCCAGCAGCGCGACTTCGGTCCCGAAGACCTCCCCGATCTGACGGCCACTGGTGGCGATGTCGTCGCGGATAGCGGTCGCCAGCACCTCGGCGAGCTTGCCGTGCGGCGCCTCGCGGTCCAATCCGCGCCGGTTGTCCGCTCGGCCGGGAGGCTGGTGGTCTTGTAGCCAGGCCGTCACCGATTGCGCATGGTCGCTCGCTCAGTGTCTTGGCCCGTGCGGAGTCGCCCGCGGTGACCGCGGCGACGATCTCGGCGTGTTCCTGATGCCTGCGGTCGATTGCCTCGAGGGCATCGCTGGCGGAGTGCAGCCGCGAATCTTGCGCATACCGAACGGTCAATCGCATCAGGATGTCGATAAAGAGTTGCAGCACAGGGTTTTTAGACTGCTCGGCCAATGCTGCATGGAACTCGTCACGCGGCTCCTCGGCGCGCAGCACTGCACGCAGCCGGTCGATGCCGGCTTCGTCGATCTGCTCTGCGGCAAGCGATGCCGCCAGCGGCTCCAGCAGCAGCCGCGCATCCAGCAGATCACCGATCGTGGTGCCCAGGTACTCCAGATAGATGATGATGGCGTGAGTCGCCGGGGCGGCGTCGGGCTCGCAGACCAGCAGTCCGCCGTTGGGCCCGCGACGCATGCGCGCGACTTGGTGGTGCTCGACGAGCCGAACGGCTTCCCGCAGCACCGATCGGCTCACCCGGTAACGCTGTTGCAGCGCCTGCTCGGAACCCAGCGATTGGCCGATCGGCCAGCCGCGCCGAATGATGTCAGCCTCGATGCGGCGTGCGATCTGCGAAGCTCGCTTGTCGGACCGGTGCTCGGCGTCGTACCGGCTCCGACATGCGACGAGCTCGCACGCTCAATTGCACACTCGCACAGAGCTGACTCAACATGTCAGCAGCATGCATCCGGCGATCGGACCACCGCCCACGGCGGCCACCGCGACTTCGGGCCGGCGGGGCACCTGCCGCTCCCCCGCCTCGCCGCGCAACTGCAGGCAGGTCTCGTGCAGCAGCCAGTAGCCGTGCATGCGGCCCGCCGAGAGCTGGCCGCCGTAGGTGTTCAGCGGCAGGCTGCCGTCGAGGGCGATCCGCTCGGCCCCCTCGACGAACGGGCCGGCTTCGCCGTCACCGCAGATGCCCAGGGCTTCCAGCCAGGCGAAGGTGAGGAAGGTGAACCCGTCGTACAGCTCGGCGAGGTTCAAATCGGCGGCGTGCGAGGTCGGTACGCGACCACATCTGCGTCGCTGCATCTGCCGACGCCATCTTCGGGTAGTCCGCGCGGTGAAACCAGCCGCCCGCGCCGTCCGTGCCCCCGATCGCCTCCACCTTCACCGCCCGATGCGGACAGTCTCCGGCGTAGTCGGCAGCCGACACCACCACCGCGATCGACCCGTCGATCGGGACGTCGCAATCCAGCAGCCCGAACGGTGTGGACACCGGCCGTGCGCCCAGATAGTCCGCCATGGTCATCGGATCCCGGTACACCGCAAGGGGGTTCAACGCCGCGTTACGCCTGCTGTTGATCGCCAGCCAGCCCAACTGCTCTTTGGTGGTTCCGTACAGCTCCATGTGCCGGCGGCAGTTCAGCGACAGCCAGTTCGCCGCGGAATATGCGTGCGCGGCAACCAGATCGTTGACATCGTCCATCGGCCCGACGGCGGGTGGCTCCTCGCCCTCTGGCGTCTCGAACATCCGCGCAAGCGGCGGGGCGGGCGCATTCTCGTCCCGCTTCACCGGGACGGTGCCGCCCAGCATCTGGATCGTCCGGTAGATGACCACCTGCCGCGCGTGGCCCTCGGACACCGCACGGCATGCCGACATCACCGGGTTCAGCAGACCACCGGTGCCGAACCCCGAACCGCAGTCGGACGCCTCGATGTGCAGCGCGGCGAGAACTTCGGCTGCGGGGGTGTCACCCAGGGTGGCAATGCCGTCGATGTCGGGAGCAGCCAGGCCGGCGTCGTCGATGGCAGCGCGGACCGCTTCCATGGTGAGCTCCAGCCCGGGAATGCCGGTGCGACGCCCGATTCGCGAAATACCGATGCCGGAAATGATCGCGTCTTTTTCGAAGTAGCTCATCTGCGCCGTCCGCTAGACCAACCCGCTGCACACATACCCAAGCCAATTGAGTGTACTGTATTGCCCGTGTCGACCGAGGCGACGTCCGAGCTGCTCATCGAGCACTGCGACAATTGCGCACACTGGGTGCATCCCGCGGCCGGCGAATGCCGCGACTGCGGCGGTTCGCTGGTCGCGCGGCCGGTGTCGGGTCACGGCACCGTGTTCACGTACACGGTCAACTACCACGCCTTCAACCCGGAGCTTCCGACGCCCTACGTGATCGCCATCGTCGAGCTCGTCGAGCAGAGCGGACTACGGGTAGCGGCGAATATCGTTGACTGTGAGCCTGATTCAGTGGCATGCGGGATGCGCGTCGAGGCACTGCCGGAGCGTGGCGCCGGCGGCGCACCACGCTTCGCTCCGGCCGGCTAGCGCTACTTGATCAGCGGATCGCGCGGCATGCCGAGAATCCGCTCGGCGATCTGATTGCGGGTCACTTCGGAGGTGCCACCGGCAATCGCCATGCCGCGCGCACCCATCACCATTCGGCTGACCAGCCCGGCCGGCCCGTCGGTGAGGGCGATCTCGGGCCCGAGCAGCGCCGCGGCGATCGCCGCACCGTCACCCATGTGCTCGGCCAACTTGAGCTTGGTGATGTTGCCTTCGGGCCCCGGCCCCGCCCCCTCAACGCTGCGAGCAGCGCGCCGCAAGTTCAGCAACCGGAGTGCGTGGTCTTCGGCCAAGAAGTTACCGATGCGAATCCTCGCACCAGCCAGCTGATCTGCTTGCTGTTGGGCCAGCCCGATCAGTTGCGCGGCGATCCCTTCGTAGAACCCGCCGCCGCCTCCGATGCTGACCCGCTCGTTGCCCAGGGTGGCCCGGGCGACGGTCCAGCCGGCGTTGGGCTCTC
The DNA here is from genome assembly GCA_963720085.1 of uncultured Actinomycetota bacterium. Lineage (GTDB taxonomy): Bacteria > Actinomycetota > Actinomycetes > Mycobacteriales > Mycobacteriaceae > Mycobacterium. The sequence goes on along the minus strand of CAVRER010000038.1, from coordinate 120,232 downwards.
CGACCACGTCCTCGTCGGAGACGAACACGTCGTTGAAGAAGACTTCGTTGAAGTCCGAGCCACCGGTGATTTGCCGCAGCGGCCGCACCTCGACGCCGGGCGCCTTCATGTCGATGATCATCGCGGTGATGCCGGCGTGTTTGGGAACTTCGGGATCGGTGCGCACGGTGGCCAGGCCGCGCCGGCAATAATGGGCGCCGCTGGTCCAGACCTTCTGCCCGTTGACCTTCCAGCCGCCGTCCACTCGGATACCGCGGGTCTTGACCGCGGCCGCGTCGGATCCGGCGTCGGGCTCGGAGAACAGCTGGCACCAGATCTCCTGCTGGCGCAGTGCCGCCTCAACGAATCGTTCGATCTGCGAAGGGGTTCCGTGCTGGATCAAGGTCAGGATCACCCATCCGGTGATGGAATAGTCCGGGCGCTTGATACCTGCGGCGGCGAACTCCTGCTCGATTACCAACTGCTCGACTGCATCGGCGGCCAAGCCCCACGGTTTGGGCCAGTGCGGCATCACATAGCCGGTCGCGATGAGCCGGTCCAGCCGGCTCTTCTTGTCCAGCGAGGCGATCTCGCTGACATCGGCGCGAATCCGTTCACGCAGTTGTTCGGCCTCGGGCGGCAGGTCCAGGCTGTTGGCTCGGGTGGCACCTGCGGCGGTTTGGTCGAAGACATCTCCTGCGGGTGCGTCACCGCCGAACAGCGCCCGGACGGTGAGCGCCCGACGCAGGTGCAGGTGTGCGTCGTGCTCCCAGGTGAACCCGATTCCACCGTGCACCTGGATGTTGAGTTCGGCATTGCGCGCGTAGGCCGGAAACGCCAGCGCCGCCGCGACCGCAGCCGCGAGCCGGAATTGCGCTTCATCCTCCCCAGCGGACTCTTCGGCGGCACGGGAGGCGTCCCACACCCCGGCGATCGCCGACTCGGCACCCACCAGCATGTTCGCGCAATGATGCTTGACCGCTTGGAACGTGGCGATGGTACGGCCGAATTGCTGGCGCACCTTGGCATAGTCAACCGCGGCGTCGACACAATCCGATGCCCCGCCGACCGCCTCAGCGGCCACCAGCGTGCGGGCTCGGGCCAACGCCGATTCCGCAGCCCCGGACAGGATGTCCTGATCGGCGACGGTGACGTTCTGCAACCCGACCCGACCCGAGCGTCGAGCCGCGTCCAGGTTGCCGGGTACGTCGACCGACACGCCGTCGCGGTCGCGTTCCAGCAGCAAGACGTCGCTGCCCGCGGCGATCAACAGCAGATCGGCCAGCCCAGCGCCGAATACGATCCCGGCATCGCCGCTGGCCACTGCGCCGTCGACGGCGACTGCACCGCCCAGGCCGACCCCCGCGGTGACCGAGCCGTCGATCAACCCCGGCAGCAACCGGGCCTTCTGCTCGGCGGTGCCGTTGGCGGCGATCACCGCCGAGGCGATCACCGTCGGTACGAACGGTCCCGGCGCCACCGCCCGGCCGAGCTCTTCGACCACCACCACGAGTTCGGGCAGCCCGTATCCCGAGCCGCCATACTCCTCGTCGACGTGCAGGCCGAGCCAGCCGAGTCCGACCAAGTCCTGCCAGAACTCCGGACGCGCCTCGTCGGGCGCATCCAAGAGCGATCGCGCGGCCCAGCGGGCCTTCTGCGAGGTGAGGAACCCGCGGGCTACCTCGGCGAGTTCGCGATGGTCGTCGGTCAGTGCGATACCCATTCGAGGGCCTTCCTCATCGTTGCGGAGGCTGCGTACAAATAGTGTACTTAATCCGGCTACGGCATCACTTGGGGGCGAACCGCTGTCCGGCGTCGAGCCGCAGGCACTGGCCGTTGAGCATCGGGTTGTCCACGATGGCGGCAACCAGCTTGGCGTACTCCTCCGGCCGGCCCAGACGCTTCGGGAAAGCCGCGTCCTTGGTCAGCGCGGTGGCGTACTCGTCCGGAATGCCCTTGGTCAATCCGGTGGCGAACAAGCTTGGCGCGATGGCCAATACGCGGATGCCCAGCGATCCGAGATCGCGGGCCATGGTCAGGCACATGCCGGCGATGCCCGCCTTGGCCGCCGTGTAGGCGACCTGCCCGATCTGGCCCTCGAAGGCCGCGATCGACGCGGTGTTGATGATGACGCCGCGCTCGTCGTCTTCGGGCTCGTTGCGGCTCATGTGGTCTGCCGCCAACCGGCTGATGTTGAACGTGGCGATGAGGTTGAGATCGATCACCGATTGGAAGGACTCGAGATCATGCGGACCGGACTTCGACATCGTTCGCTTCGCGATGCCACCGCCGGCCGTCGTCACCGTGACGTGCAGGCCGCCCAGACTGTCGACCGCGGCCTGCAGGGTTTCCTCGGTTCCGGCGAAATCGGTGACGTCTATCGGATAAAACGAACCACCGATGCCGGCGGCGACGTCCTTGCCATCCGAACCTTCGCGATCCAGCACCGCGACACTTGCCCCGCGGGCGGCCAGCAGTTCGGCGCTGGCGCGGCCCATACCCGAGGCGCCGCCGATGACAACCACCTTCTTGCCGTTGATCTCCATTCAAACCTCCTTGACAGATTTCGATTGCCCGGCTTCTCCTCATCGCGCTGCGCGCTCTGCATCGTCGCCGGGCGTAGCTGCACGTTATCGCGACCTTGCGTGACGTTGTCGGTCAGGCGTGTAAAGGTGGGCTGTGCTGCTGATCGACGTGGCGACGACCTCGGCCGAAGTGGGTGGCTCCGCTTCGCGGCTGGCCAAAATCGCGCGGATCGCCGACCTGCTCAGCCGGACCAAATCCGATCCCACGCTGGTCGCGATCATCGTGTCGTGGCTTTCCGGGGAGCTGCTGCAACGCCAAATCGGTGTTGGCTGGGCGGCTTTGCGGTCGTTACCGCCTGCCGCGGCACAGCCCAGCTTGACCGTCGTCGGCGTCGACGCGACTTTCTCGGCGATCGGCGCCGCATCGGGTAAGGGCTCGCAGGCGCGGCGCGCCGAGCTTGTCGCCGGATTGTTCGCGTCTGCAACACAAACCGAGCAGACGTTTCTGCGCCGGCTGTTGACCGGCGAGCTGCGTCAGGGCGCGCTGGCCGGCGTGATGGCCGATGCGGTCGCCGCCGCCGCAAAGATCCCGGCCGCGGCACTACGGCGCGCGGCGATGTTGGGCGGAGACCTGCCTGCGGTCGCCGCCGCGGGCCTGACCGGTGGAACGGTGGCGCTGGAGGCGTTTACCCTGCGGGTGGGCCGACCGGTCGGCCCGATGCTGGCGCAGACCGCGACAAGCGTAACCGAGGCGCTCGAAAAGCTTGGCGGCACAGCAGCTTTCGAAGCAAAGTTGGATGGCGCACGGGTTCAGGTGCATCGGGCGGGTGATCAGGTGACGGTGTATACCCGAAGCCTCGACGACGTCACCGCGCGGCTGCCCGAGGTGGTGGAGGCGACCCTAGCACTACCCGTCACCAACTTGATCGCCGACGGCGAAGCGATCGCGTTACGCGCAGATGGCCGGCCGCAGCCTTTCCAGGTCACCGGATCGCGATTCGGCCGATCCGTCGATGTTCCGGCCGCCCGAGCAGCCCAGCCGCTGTCGGTGTTCTTCTTCGACATCCTGCACTGCGACGGCGTCGACCTCCTCGACGCAGCGACCAGCGAGCGGATGGCGGTGCTCGACCAGATCGCGTCCGCGCGGAACCGGGTCGATCGGCTCGTTACGTCGGATCCGGCTGCCGCCGCCGACTTCCTGGAAGCGACGCTGGCCGCGGGGCACGAGGGCGTGATGGCCAAGTCGTTGGCCGCACGCTACGAGGCAGGACGCCGCGGGGCCGGCTGGCTCAAAGTCAAACCGGTTCACACCCTGGACCTGGTGGTACTGGCCGTCGAGTGGGGGTCGGGACGGCGCAAGGGAAAGCTGTCCAATATCCATCTGGGCGCCCGCGACCCGGCCACCGGCGGCTTCACAATGTTGGGCAAAACCTTCAAGGGGATGACCGACGCGATGCTGGACTGGCAGACCGCGCGGTTTCGCGAACTGGCCGTCGGTCCGACCGACGGCTACGTCGTGCAGCTGCGCCCCGAGCAGGTGGTCGAGGTGGCTTTCGACGGAGTGCAGCAGTCTTCCCGATACCCCGGCGGTTTGGCGCTGCGGTTCGCCCGGGTACTGCGCTACCGCGACGACAAGGGCCCCGACCAGGCCGACAGCATCGACACCGTGCGTGCCCTGCACCGGGGTTAAGCAGCGGTTGCGCGACTGTGAACGTCGCGACGCGAGGCGCCGATCGAGGCGTCGGCACAGTCACATTCGCGTAGGGTCCCGGCCGTGGAGGGGCACAACGGGCACGTCAGCTACATCCACACCGACACCGACCTGCCGGCGGTCGCGATTATCGACCGCTCGCCCATCCGTGCCAGGCACAAGATCATCTTCGGAGGAATCGCCGTATCGGGTGCGGTGGCCTGGGCGATCATCGCCTTCGTCCGCGGCGAGACGGTCAACGCGGTGTGGTTCGTCGTCGCAGCGATCTGCACCTACGTCATCGGGTACCGGTTCTATGCGCGGCTGATCGAGACGAAGATCGTTCGCCCGCGCGATGACCACGCCACACCGGCCGAAGTTTTGGACGACGGCACTGACTTCGTCCCAACCGACCGACGAGTGCTGTTCGGCCATCATTTCGCCGCGATCGCCGGAGCCGGACCGCTCGTCGGACCGGTATTGGCCGCGCAGATGGGCTACTTGCCCTGCAGCATCTGGATCGTCATCGGCGCAGTGTTCGCCGGAGCCGTGCAAGATTACTTGGTCTTGTGGATCTCCACCCGGCGGCGGGGCCGTTCTCTTGGCCAGATGGCCCGCGACGAACTGGGTGCCACCGGCGGCGCCGCAGCCCTCATCGGGGCCTTCGTCATCATGGTGATCATCATCGCGGTACTTGCCCTGGTGGTGGTGCGCGGATTAGCGCAGAGTCCTTGGGGCGTGTTTTCCATCGGCATGACCATCCCCATCGCCATCTTCATGGGCTGCTACCTCCGGTTCCTGCGTCCCGGGCGGGTGGGCGAAGTGTCACTGATCGGCTTCGTGCTGCTGATGCTCGCCGTGGCTTCGGGCAGCTGGGTCAGCGAAACAGCTTGGGGCGCATCGTGGTTGACCTTGTCACCGGTAACGGTGGCGTGGTTGATCGTCATCTACGGTTTCATCGCGTCGGTGCTACCGGTGTGGCTGCTACTCGCGCCGCGCGATTACCTCTCGACGTTTATGAAGGTAGGCGCCATCGCCTTGCTGGCGATCGGCATCTGTGTTGCGCACCCGCTCATGCAGGCACCCGCGATCTCACGGTTCGCCGCCCGCGGCGATGGACCGGTTTTCCCCGGTTCGCTGTTCCCGTTCCTGTTCATCACCATCGCGTGCGGCGCGCTATCAGGATTCCACGCATTGATCTCATCGGGGACGACGCCGAAGCTGCTGGAGAAGGAAAGCCAGATGCGTCTGATCGGTTACGGCGGCATGCTCACCGAGTCGTTCGTCGCGGTCATGGCGCTGATCAGCGCGGCGATCCTCGACCAGCACCTGTACTTCGCGCTCAACGCCCCAGCCGCAAAAACCGGCAGCACCGCGGCAACCGCCGCGGATTACGTGAACCGGCTGGGCTTGTCGGGGCAGCCCGTGACGGCGGTCCAGCTCACTCAGGCCGCCGCCAGCGTGGGCGAAAAGTCGATCGTGTCGCGTACCGGTGGCGCACCGACGCTGGCGGTCGGCATGTCCGAAGTACTGCAACGGGTATTCGGCGGTGCGGGCCTCAAGGCGTTCTGGTACCACTTCGCGATCATGTTCGAGGCGCTGTTCATCCTGACCGCCGTAGACGCCGGCACCCGGGTGGCGCGCTTCATGCTTTCGGACACGCTAGGCAACTTGGGTGGTCCGCTGGGTAAGTTGCGAAACCCTGGCTGGCGCCCGGGCGTATGGGCCTGCAGCCTGGCCGTGGCTGCGGCGTGGGGCAGCATCCTGCTGATGGGCGTGACCGATCCGCTGGGTGGTATCAACACGCTGTTCCCGCTGTTCGGTATTGCCAATCAGCTGTTGGCGGCGATCGCGCTGACCGTTATCAGCGTGGTCGTCATCAAAATGGGTCTGCTGAAGTGGGCGTGGATTCCAGGGATTCCACTGTTGTGGGATCTTGCGGTCACGCTGACCGCGTCGTGGCAGAAGATTTTTTCTCCAGATCCCAACGTGGGCTACTGGACTCAGCATTCCCGATATGCCGCCGCAAAAGCGGCCGGTAAGACGGCGTTCGGTTCGGCGAAGACATCTGGTCAGCTCAACGACGTGATCAGGAACACGTTTGTCCAGGGCACGCTATCGGTCATCTTCGCCAGCGTGGTTGTGCTTGTGGTCGTAGTCGCAATCATTGTGGTGTACAGGACAATTCGCGGCCACGGCAAACCGCTGACTGAAGATGATCCAGTGCCGTCAAGAATGTTCGCGCCGTCAGGCATGATCTCTAGCGCGAGTGAACGCGAACTACAGAAACAATGGGACGAGCTAGGTCTGACGCCGACGCGCCAGTCCGGTTCCGGCGCATCTTCGACGGAGTCTCCTATTATTGGAGGACCTTGACGTGTGAAGCCATCCGAATTCACAGCCGCCGCATAGGGTCACGTGATCGGACGGCAACGGAGGCCGCCGTTCGACGATGGACCCTCGTGCACCGCTCCTAAGGCGTTGCGCTACAGCGTTTCTGGCGAATCCTTTGGCTCACTCGCAGATCCCTATCAGAATGAACGGATGGAGAACAGTCGGAAACGGATAAGGTTGGGCTGGTGACAGTAACAACTGATCGCGGGATCCGACTCTTCAAGGGTGACCCGCAGGCGGTAGCCACCCGGCTGCTCCGCCGTCCAAAGCTGCCGCAGGCCATGCCGTTGGCGCGCCCCGAATCCGTCGCCGACTTTGGCCTCGACCCCCGCGAAACCCGGGAGCGTTGGCTGACGTTCGCGCGGCGGATGGCGGTCACGATCTGGGCCCTTGTCGTGGTCTACCGGACCCTGACGGACGGGCTCGCATTCAATCGCGAACTGCTGCTGCTCTATATCGCCACCGGGCTCATCGCCGCCAGCATCGGTCGAGGACACAAGGTATTCGCGGTCGTGCGCGACTGGCTGCCGTTCGCGCTTGTGCTGCTGGTGTATGACCTCAGCCGGGGAGCGGCAGCACTGCTCGGAGCGCCTACGTTGTGGCATTTCCAGCCCCAGGCGGACCGGTGGTTGTTCTTCGGCACCGTCCCGACCGTGTGGTTGCAGGAGCGCATCAAGATGCCGCAACCGCCGTGGTGGGAAGTGATCATCAGCGGCGTCTACATGTCGTTTTTCGTGCTGCCCTATGTTGTCGCCGGAGTGCTCTGGCTGCGCAGCCGAAGCGACTGGGCAGCGTTTGTCAGACGGTTCGTCGCGTTGTCCTTCGCCGCGCTCGTTGTCTACATCGTGCTGCCGGCAGCACCGCCGTGGGCAGCCGCCCGCTGCACGTCGGCCGACGTCGCCGGTGGCCCATCCTATCCGCACTGCATGTTCAGTAGCCCCGCACACCTCCCGCACGGCGGGCTGCTGGGCGCCATGCACAGAAGTCAGCCCGGTGCCCAGCAGTTTGTGGAGCGGATCTCCACTCGCGGCTGGGGAACGCTGCACCTCCAATCGGCGGGAGCACTGGTCAACTCCGGACAGGCCAGCGTGAATCTGGTCGCAGCGATTCCCTCGCTTCATGCCGCGGTGACGGCGATGACCTCGGTCTTTCTGTGGCGGCTGGTAAAGGCGAGGTGGCGTCCGTTGCTGGTGGCTTACCCGTTGGCAATGGCCTTCGTGCTGGTGTACTCCGCCGAGCACTTCGTAGTCGACATCCTGTTGGGCTGGGCGCTCGCATTGATCGTGGGGCTGTCAATCCGTCCTGTCGAGTCGTGGTGGTTCCGACACCGCGGGAGGAAGTCAACCGCCGCTGGCTTGCCCCAGCCAGCGGGCGATCTTGGCCGCGGCCTCACCGTAGAAGGTGCGGTAGACGCGGTCGGCGACGTAACCGATGTGCGGGGTCGCGACCACGGTGTTCAGCGAGCGCAGCGGGTGCCCGGTCGGCAGCGGCTCGGTGTCGAAGACGTCGAGGCCGGCCCCGGCGAGCCGACCCGCCCGCAAGGCGTCGATCAGAGCTGGCTCGTCGACGATCGGGCCGCGCGATGTGTTGACTAGCAACGCCGTCGGTTTCATCAGTCCCAATTCGGCGGCGCCGACCAGACCACGGGTGCGCTCGCTGAGCACCAGATGGATGGTCAGGACGTCGGCGCGGCTAAACAACTCGTCTTTGGACACGTAGGTCGCCCCGGATTGTTCGGCGGCCTCCGGCGTCAGGTTCGTACTCCACGCGATGACGTCCATCCCGAACGCCGTCCCGACCCGCGCCACCCGGCTGCCGATCCGCCCCAGGCCCAGCACGCCCAACACCGTCCCGCCCAGTTGGCTACCGACCGATGTCTGCCAACCACCGCCGCGCACCGAAAGGGTTTCGTCGACGATCCGGCGGGCGGTAGCAAGGATCAGCGCCCAGGTCAGCTCGACCGTCGACTCCACGTAGCCGCCGGTGGTGCTGACATAGATGCCGCGTTCCTTGGCGGCTGCGACGTCGATGGAAGCGTTGAACGGCCCGGTGGAGGCGATCATCTTCAACCGTGGCAGGCGTTCGATGACGGTACGCGGCAAGGGCGTGCGCTCGCGCATCACGCACACCACGTCGAACGGCGACAACCGCTCCACGACGGCGTCTTGGTCGGCGAGGTGATCGGTAAAGACGGTGATGTCGGCGCGCGCCGCCACCTCCGACCAGTCGGCCATGCTCAGCGCAACATTCTGGTAGTCGTCGAGGATCGCGACCCGCATCGTGCCAATGTCCCACATGTGGTTTGACCGGCCCCCAGGCCGGGTAAATACCCCCGACGCAAACCAGCGTGACCACAAGTCATATCAAGAGGAAGCAGAAGCGCATGGGCGCCCACGACAAAGTGCGCAACAAGATTGACGACGTCGCCGGCAAGGCGAAAGAGGCCGTCGGCAAGGCCGCCGGAGACCACAACACCGAAAGCGAAGGCAAGATCGACCAGGCGAAGTCGAGCCTGAAAGACGCGGGCGAGAAGGTAAAGGACGCCTTCAAGAAGTAGGCCACAACCGACTACCGCAGAGGACGGCCACCGGTGGATGCGACCCCGGTGGTCTTCCGTTTGTTACGACGCGGTCCAGTGTTCGCCTGAGGCGTTACTTTCGCCGGGTTCGTTGACTCCAAATATGAACGGCGCGAACACGACTTCGCGGCCGTCTGGATCACGGTAAGTGACCGCTCCCGTCGCCGCCCAATATGGATGGGACTCGGCGGGTTGTAGACCCGCCGCCGCAAGCCGCGCTGTCGCTTGCTGCTGTGCCGTCGCATCGGGGAAGTACAGGCACAGCTGGTCGCCAGCGTCGACCGCAACGGGCTCGTCAGCCTTGACGATCTCGAACGTCAGAGCAGATCCGGGCAACCCGAATATCGCGCCGGTGCTGCCGTAGCTATCCCCGAACGTGGCACAGAGCGGTACTCCGACGAGGTCGCGGTAAAACTGGACGGTTGGCTCGAAATGTGCAGAGCGGCGAGCGAATCGGATCGCGCCGATCGAGGCCAATTCGCGGGGCCAGCCTGTCACCGATTCGGCGGACGGTTGTTGTGTCATGACGTTGACGCTAGGACCTCAACCATACTTCAGGTCAAGCACACAGTTGACGCCGTGCCGCGAATAGAAGTAGACATTGCCGATGTCCACCTGGCTTATCACCGGCTGTTCGACCGGGCTGGGCCGCGCGCTCGCCGATGCTGTCATCGGCGCCGGCCACAACGCCGTCGTGACCGCTCGTAACGTCACCAGCGTCGTCGACCTGTCCGACGCGGCGCCCGGGCGTGTGCTCGCCGCCGCCCTTGACGTCACCAAGCCCGACCAAGTCGCCTCGGCCGTGCAGCAGGCCCAACAGCGGTTCGGCCGCGTCGACGTTCTGGTCAACAACGCGGGCTACGGTTACCGCGCCGCCGTCGAAGAAGGCGACGACGCCGACATCCGCACCTTGTTCGAAACGCACTTCTTCGGCACCGTCGCGATGATCAAGGCAGTCCTACCGGGCATGCGGGGTCACCGGAGCGGCGCCATCGTCAACATCTCCTCGATCGGTGTTCAGTTGACCCCGGTGGGATCGGGCTATTACTCGGCGGCCAAGGCCGCGATCGAGGGCATCAGTGGGGCGCTGCGCGGTGAGCTCGCGCCTCTTGGCATCTCGGTCACCGTCGTTGAGCCCGGCGCATTCCGCACCGACTTCGCCGGACGCTCGCTCGCCGAGTCGGCCACGGTGATTGACGACTACGCCGCCACCGCCGGGCAACGTCGCAAGGAGCACGACACCATGCACGGTAACCAGCCCGGCGACCCCGCCAAAGCCGGCGCCGCAATCATCGCCGCCGTCGAATCAGCTGAGCCCCCGGCATTTCTGCTCCTCGGGGCCGACGCCCTTGCCGCCTACCGCTACATCGCCGACGGGCGCGCGAAGGAGATTGCGAACTGGGAACAGCTGACCACCAGCACCGACTTCGACTCCTGAGCGGTTCTGCCTGAGTTAGCGTCGGAGAATGCCAGAGATAGATTTGGAAACCCTGTCGACGCCCGAATACGGGTACACCGTCGACGATAGGGATGACGACGATCCGGTCTTGCTCGACCAGGACGGCAATCACATCGAGACGTGGGGCGAGCGGTACCCGTACGACCACCGGATGTCGCACGAAGAGTACGAGCGGCTGAAGCGTCGGCTGCAAATCGAACTGCTGAAGCTGCAGAATCATGCCAAACGTACCGGCGCCCGGCACGTGATCGTGTTCGAGGGTCGTGACGCCGCCGGCAAAGGCGGCACCATTCGAAGCCACCGCCATCGCGGTGCCGGGTGTCGAGCATGCGCACACTCGAGCCCGCTGGACCGGGCGCACCCTACGCGTCGAGGTGGAAGGCTTCCTCGACCCCGACACACCGCTGGCTGCGGCCGATCAAATCGGTCGCAGCGTAGCCGCCGCGTTGGTAGCACAAATTCCCGAGATGCACAGCTTCACCTGGACGGCGCGGGCCGCCTGACGGCGGCGTCGATGACGAGTTCCGCGGCAGATCGCGCGTGAAGCAGCGGGGCGGTGTCGTTGAGCGAAGTGGCCAGTGACGTCGCACCTTCGAAGAGCACTGCCAGCTGATGGCCCAACAGGTAGGGGTCTTTCGCACCGGCTTCTGCGGCCACGTCGCTGAGGCGCGCAATGAATTGCAGCTTGTGTTCGTGCACCACGGCGTGAACACCGGGCATGTGGTCAGCCGCCTCGACGGCCGCGTTGTGGAAGGGACAGCCGCGGAAGCGGTCGGTCGGCGGGCTGTCGAAGATTGCCAATAGCCGGTTGCGTGGGCTTGCGCCGGGCGCGTCCAGGGCCTTCTCGTTGGGCATCCCCCCGGCCTCGTGGATACCCCGCAGGTACTCCTCCACCAACTGCGTCTTGCTGCCGAAGTGCTGGTACATCGTGCGCTTTGACACGCCTGCCTCTTCAGCGATGCGTTCCACGCCCGTCGCGTGGATGCCTTCGCGGTAGAACAGGGACCCGGCCACAGACAGGATCCTTTCTCGCGAGCCGGGGCTGCTCGACCCCGAATCGGTGCTTTTCTCGTCCATAGCCTGATCAGTATACCGATCAGTTTTCTTAGGTTCTAATATGCTTGATTCTACATGTTCTCGGAATACCGATCAGTTTTCTGGCGTTGGCGCGGAAGTCAGCACAGGCATCTGCGAGCGGAGAAGGCGACATGACCACCAAAGACGACTTATTCCTGATCACCGGCGCTACTGGCAAGACCGGTGCACACACCGTCCGGTTGCTGCGTGAACGTGGCCTGCGCGTCCGCGCATTCGTGCACGCCCTGGATGACCGCGCGGACCAGCTGACTGAACAGGGCGCCGAAGTCGTCCAAGGCGATCTACTGGACTTTCCGACCGTCAGCGCGGCGATGGCCGGCGTCACCGCGGCCTACTTCGTCTACCCCATCCGATCGGGATTGATTGAGGCCACGGCGAACTTCGCTCAGGCTGCGAGTGAGGCCGGTGTGCACGCGGTCGTGAACATGTCGCAAATCTCCGCGCGGCGCGAAGCCAAAAGCAATGCCGCCCGTCAACACTGGATCGCCGAGCGGCTCCTGGATCGCACCGCGCTCGTCACCACACATCTGCGACCCACCTTCTTCATGGAATGGCTGAACGGGTTCTGGGTCCGCGCCGGAGCCAGCGAAGGAATCTTCCGGCTGCCCTTCGCCGAAGTCCGCCACGCCCCCATCGCCGCAGCGGATCAAGCCAAAGTTGTTGCGGCAATCCTGCAGAACCCCGATCCGCATGACCGCCAGGTCTATCCGCTGTTCGGTGCCGAAGAGCTCGATTGGTACGCCATTGCCGCGAAAGCCGGTGACACTCTGGGTATTCCAGTTCGCTACGAGCCGATTGAGATCTCGACATTCGCCGCGGGGCTGACGGCCGCCGGTGGGTCCGCCCATTTTGTCCAGCATCTCAGCAACGTGTCGCAGGATTATCGCGACGGCGTCTTCTCCGGCAACAACAACCTCATCGAGGTGATCGGCGGGTCCAAGCCAATGACCGTTGAAGAGCACGTCGCCGCCACCCGCGCCACATTCGACGCAGACGGCCCCTTCGGGATCACCGACGCGCGCCTACCCGCCGCGTAACCAACTCACGAGACCTGCGAGCCGATAGATTGCTCGGATGACAAACATCCTGCTCGTCGCCGCCGTCGTCGCCTCCGTCGCGGTAAGCCTATGGCTCGTCCAGCGAGGTGGTCGCAACCGCTGACGTTTGCCGACGAAGGAACCCCGAAAAGCCGTTGGCCATGCCGAGGGCACAAATGGTGGCACCGCGATGTTGGCATACGCATGCGCAGGACTATCCAGAGGGGAGGCGCTGGATGAAGATTCGCTTCGGTGTGAGTCTGGGTGCGGACACCGCGCCTGATCAACTTGCCTCGATCGTCGATCACCTGGAGACCAATGGCGTGGACTCGTTGTGGTTCTCCGAGCTGGTGTACGCGCCGGCGGTCGATCCGGTGGTCGGCATGGCGTATGCGCTGGCGCGCACCACCCGGTTGAAGGTGGGTACTTCCGTGGCAATATTGCCGGGGCGTCATCCGGTGTTAGTGGCCAAGCAATTGGCATCGCTGGCGGCGGTCGCGCCCAAGCGAGTCCTTCCCGTCTTCGGGTTGCGTTCGGCGATTGCGGCTGAGCGCGAGCTGTTCGTCGTCCCTGATGGAGAGCGGGCAGCGGTGTTCGATGAATCCCTGCAAGTGCTGCGGGCGGCGCTGGTTGATGACTCGGCCACCTACCGAGGCCGGTACTTCACGGTGAACGGGGCGGCCGTCGCGCCTCGGCCGGCCCATCCGCTCGATATCTGGCTGGGCGGATCGGCACCCGCGGCGTTTCAACGCATCGGCAGGTTCGGCGATGGGTGGTTGGGCAGCTTTCTCACCCCGAGCGAGGCGCGGTCGGGACGTGAGGCGATCGAACGGGCCGCAGCGCAGGCAGGCAGACACATCGAACCCGATCACTTCGGCATTTCGTTGGCCGTTGCCGACGGCGAGTTGCCGGAGGAGTTGGCGGTGGCGGTGCGCCGGCGTCGTCCAGACATCGATCCTGGCGAGCTGATCGCCGCCAGCTGGGATCAGCTGCACCGCCAACTCGACGGCTACCTGGACGCCGGCCTAACGAAGTTCGTCATACGCCCGGCCGGTCGAACACCGCTGAACGGATTCATCGACCGTTTTGTCACGGAGCTGGCCGGCCGGCAGAACTGACCACTACTCCGCGCAGTTCAACCGGTGTCGGCGACAGCTATGCCTAAACGTCAAAATGGTGGAGCTAAGGGGGCTCGAACCCCTGACTTGACCAGGCAAAATGTCGGTTTAACTGCGCTCCGTTTCGGTCCGGTTCAGTACCTCTCGTTGGCAGCGGTTTCGTTCTCGGGCCTTGACGGCGTCAAGAGCGGTCAGCTACCGCATCGACCTGCTGAGCCACTTCAGGTTGAGGTTCGTGCCCGATGATCAATCTCAAGCCGCGACGGGAGCGATCGTCTCGCCAGGCGTTAGCCTGTGCGAGTGTCCGGAAGCGGGATAACCGCCGAGGAACCGTAGGGCTCAGCCTGACGGTCCGATGTGGAAAATTCGAGAGAGGAGCGTGGGTTGCGATGCCGACTAGCGGACCGCAATCCTCTGCACAGGGCCAAGTTTCGGGGCATAGGCCAGCCATCACCGTGGCCATCCATTGACAGGCGCGCGCGCCCAAACCACCCTTGGGGGATGGAGGTGCGGCTGCACGATGTTCTCGACGACTTCCGCCGTGTCGCCGTTGGCATTTACCGGCGCGACCCCGTCCTGGCGATGAGGGAATTCATGATACTGCGCGACGGCCTACCCGACAGCAATCCCGCGACGCTGCTCGTTACGGTTTGGGATGGCGCGGCGGCGGTCGGCGCGGCGATGAAGACACCGCGGACCCCGTTGTTGTGTGGCGGCCTGCCCGAGGTCGGTCTCGGCGACGTTGTTACCCAAATCGCATGTGTGCGACCACATCTGAATTCTATTCAGGGGCCCCGTAACATCGCGATGAAATTCGCGGCGGCGTGGCACGAAGTTACCGGCGAGTTCGGCACAATACGCATCGAGAAGCGGCTGCATCGGTTGGAAAGCTTTGACCTTCCGTCAGACGTTGCGGGGGAACCCCGACCGGCAGTCGAAGGTGACACCGACGTTCTCGTCGATTGGCTCGGCCGGTTCCACGCGGAAGCGTCCTGCAAAGTACCCAACCCTGCCGCCACCGCCCGGTATCTGCAAAACGAAAAAGATTCGGGCGTTGAGTTTCTGTTTTGGACGTCGGATGGTGATCCGGTGAGCTTGGTCGGGGTGCGTTCGCCGGTAGCGGGCGTCTCGCGGATTGGACCGCTCTATACTCCAACCGACAAACGTGGGCACGGATACGGAAAGACGATGACCGTTGCGGCCGCGGCGTTCGCCCTCGAGCACGGCGCCGCCGAGGTAGTGGCATTCACCGACCCGGCCAATCCGGTGTCCAACAGGATCTGCCAAGTCCTTGGCTTCCAATGGGTCAGCGATTCGGTCTGTATTGATTTCTCCGCGCCGATTTAACAACGGGAGCCGGTCGATTACGGTTCAGCAACCCACAACCGCCGCTGCAGCCCTGCTGTGCGGGCGAACGATCCCCACGATATCCCCCTGCGGGGGGTCAGTGGTTGTCGCCCATGGTGATTGGCTGGGTTAGGCCAGATATTTCCGTGCCCGTGCAATCGACGTCGGGCAGTAGCTCCGTTCGGGCAAGCTCCACATACAGGCGTTCAGGCGACAGCGGCACGGACTCCGCCACGGCGGCGGTCTGCTGGGTAACGAACGCGAGTTCGTCGGCGTTCGAATCATCACACAGAGCAGCGCACAACTGCAGCCACTGGCGAAGAGGCAGTCGCTTATCCCATGGTGTTCCCCACTGTTGTAGCCGAGCCGCCGCCGCCCGGCCGAGCTTACGGGCCTCCGGTACTGTGCCATGGGCGATTTCGCCGAAACCCGTCCAGACGAGCGGCTCCGCAACGAAAGGCCAATCGATCCGCTTCCGATCGCATGGGAGGTCGAGTTCGTCTGCGCTGTGATCGGCGCTGCCGAAGTTTGCAAGCAGGCGCCGATAGCCCGTAAGCAACTGGGTCTCTTCGGTCTTGGAAACCACCGTGGTACAGCCATCAAAAACCGGAGGAGTGACTTCGGCGAGTCGTCGCGCCGCGCGACCGAGACGCGAAACAGTCGACAGCCACCGGGCGGGCCCGCGGTCGACTCGGCAGCTCTGCTCCGCTGCATTTGCCATGTGGATCGTCAGCAGGTCGCCGGCATCCGCGCTGGTTACCTCCACCGGATGGCCATCCAGCCGGCTGGTTAGTTCGAACGTGTCGGTTGCTTCGTTCGCTGATGCGCGCACTACGGATAACAGTTCGCGCAGGGTGGTGACACAGAAAAGATAGGCCAGCCGCTCGGACAACTCGCCGACCAACGCGCGAACTCGGTCACGCTCATTCATGTCGAACATCTGGTAGTCGAACACGCTGGTGGAGTACACGCTGTGTACCAGGCCTGCATATTGCACGCGGAGCGGAAGTTGCCACGCCGCCAGGATGTAATAGGTGTTAAAGAGGTGCTGTTCGAGGGACTGTGTGACGTGGGGGACCACATGAGTTCTCCTGCGTCGCAGTTCCTCTCTTATCAAGTGAGGCATCCGGCTCTCTACCTGCTCAGTGGGCATCCCGGGACCCTTTCCACGACCATGACACGAAGCACATACATGCATGTGCTTTTGCTGTTGCCGGGGAGTCGCCAATATCAAGCCGTGTCACTGACACCCTCCGTTGGTGAAGTTGTTGGTCCCGACGTGTGGTCTCGTGAGCTTTTAGGCCGGCCCGCTTCAAGGGTTGCACATCCGAGAGGTCGCAGTGCAGCTTTGCGTCGTTGTTGCGGGCGGGCGACGATCAACATGTGAAAACCGAATTGACTGCCGAGATCCTAACTATCGTGTCTCGCATGCACACGACGTCAGCTAGTTCGGTAGCGGCGACGATGGCCCGGGTCACGACGACAATTGCGACGGGTAACCTGCGACATCGCTGTGCGAGTAGCTTTCACCGACGGTCGACATGACGCGGGATCCTCTCCAAGGCTGCACGCACTATGTTCCCGGTCTGCGCAGCACGCCATGGTGGCACGTCGGCGACGTGCCTCAGGCTGCAGTCCTTGAGCGACACGCTCCCGAGATCGCATACGAATTCAGCACTCTCGTCCTGGCCGGGCGCCTGAGACTGCATCGGCAGAGCATCGGCGGCCCGGGCAAGTCCCGCACAGACGGCGATTGGAACATCTACGAGTTATGGACGAAAGCCCGCCCGCATGTCGGCAACCTCGCCGATGCACCGGTCACCTCCAGGGTGCTCGAATCGCTCGGCGATGCCATCGAGCATCCGCGCGGCCTGATCTATTTCTCGGTGCTACAGCCCGGCGTCCATGTGCAAGCCCACTGCGGGCCGACCAACACGCGAATACGTTTGCAATTGGGGCTTCAGATCCCTGATGGATGCTGGATCAGGGTGGGGCGCGAAACGCGTCGATGGGCGCGCGACAAGGTGATCGTCTTCGACGATTCGTGGGAGCACGAGGCCGCGAACGAGTCGACGCTTCCACGCGCGGTGTTGATCGTCGATGTCTGGCACCCAGACCTGGATGCGGCACCGCGTCTCGGGCTCCGCAGTGGCACACGGCCGACAGGGCCCGCGGAAGAGCAAGGCTGGCTGCGTGCATCAGCTCCCCAAGCCACCGTAGCGGGCGCGATCGTGCAATCGATTGATCCTGCCATCTTCGGGGCGATTGCCCCAGCCCGGGTCGCACGCCTTCTCGACTGCGCCAGGGCCGCCAGCAACGAGGACGATGCCTTCGTTTCTGCCGCGGGCCGCGCGGTGGTGGCCGCACTGGCACAGCCCGGAGCTCGGCGCTCGCGCGCCGATGACCAGGCGCTGCGCTCGGCAGAGCCTGCCGACCTGTGGGCAACACTCGCGCGCCTCGGCCAGCGCGATGGGAACTCAGATACTCAGCTCGCCGACCTCGTGACGATCTGCGGACTTGGCTGGCGGATGGTGGCCGGACGTGCCGGGAGAACGGCCGCGTTCCTACGGGAGTGGGCAGCAGAAGACCACTGGGCCGTTGCCGACCGGCTGACCGCCGCCGGTGGCGTCGCCGCCCGGATCGCCGCGATTCAGTCCAGTGGACGATCGACTGCGCCCTTCGACGCCTACGTACCTATCGTCACGGCGGGGTCGTCCGGGCTTGCGGCCTGTCACATGCCGGCCCCTACCTAAGATGAAATGCCAATTACGTTGGTCCGCAATCGGCATCGAATAGTGTCCGTGAGATGAATGCCTTGCCGTCTGCATCGTCCTCCGCGGCCGCCGATGAGCTGGTGCTCACCGATGGCGAGGCCCAGCGTCTGCTGCGTATCGCCCGCCTTAATGTCGCCGCTGTTCGCCGTGCCGGTCAGGCGCCGCCGCGATCTGAAGAGGCCGAGGGGTCTGCGGTTCAGACTGTGAACATCACCGTCTATCTGGACCACCGGCTGCTGGGATCGCAGTCGGGCTGTGGCCCAACACTTGAAGACGCCGTGCGCAACGGGGCTACGCGCACCGCGCTCGACAAGCGCTTCCCGGCCGATACCGGTGAACGCGAGCTGCTCACGCGCGCCCGGGTGGATCTTTGGGTCCGCACCGACCGGGTACGGCTGACGGGAGCTGACGAGGTCGCGCTGCTCGACCTCGGGTTGGACGGTGTCGAGCTACAGGTGGGCGACAACCTCGCGTATTACAAGCCATCGGTACCTTTAACCAGCCATGTGCCGGATTCCGAGCAGTTGCTGGACAAGCTGGCCAAGAAGGCGGGGCTGCCGCCGTCGGCTTGGCGCCTGCCCGGCGCAAAGATCTGGCGCACAAGATGGGAGCATTGGGTCGACCCCGGGGAGATCCAACCGGGGCTGTGGCCGCTGCGCCGGCTGCGGTCCATCACAGAGATCGCCGTCGACCGTTACGCCATCACCACCGCACTGATGTACGCACAGGATCGTCTGCTTGCGGTCCAAGACACCGACGGGATGTACCTGTATCGGTACCAGCCGTTCCGCAATCGTGTGCTGCCCGGGCCGATCCCCCTTGTCCGGCAGGCCGGCTGCGCGAGCGCGATGGCATGGTCGGCGGCCCACGCCGCGGCCGGTTCGGACCGCCGCGAGCACCTTGCGTCCAGCGCACGGTGCGCGGTCGGCTGGTTGCTTGCACACACGTCGCGGTCGGGCAACGGGGAGGTTGCCCTTGACCATCCAGATGCCGCGACTGGGCCGAGGCCGGGTGCACTGGGCTCAGTTGCGCTCACCGCGCTGGCGCTAGAGTTTGGCGCTGAGGCGGCACCGGAGGTGCGGCCTTCCTTAATCGCGACGCTGCGCGGAAGACAGAACGCAGACGGCTCTTTCCGGTGCTTTTCCAACACAACGAACGTTGACGATGACGGCGGGCAGCAGAACTACTACCCCGGAGAGGCGATGCTCGCGCTGGCCCACGCGGCCAAACGGGGCGACAGCGACGCCCGTGATGCGGTCCGGCGCGCCTTTTGCTATTACCGCGACCGTTTTCGTGAACGGCCCCGCAGCGGCTTCGTGGTGTGGCAGGCGGCGGCGTGGCGCACCCTCCTCGAGGCCCACTGCGATGCGGCGGCCGAAGAGTACGCTCAATTCGTTCTGGAAATCGTCGACTGGGTCACCAGCAGGCAGTTGGATGCGGAGAACGCAACGCACCCCGATTATGTTGGCGGCTTCGCAATCGGTGCTACTGGTCTGCCCAATTTCTCGACCGCGACCTTCACCGAGGCCACGGTCCACGGCCTGGCCGTCGCGACACTGATCGGCGATGATGCGCATGCCGAGCGATATCGGCGCGCGGTGGGCCTTGGTCTACGCTTCGTGCTGAAACTCCAGATCGCGCCGGCGCTGGCATCACTATTTCCCGATCCTGGGCGCACGTGCGGCGCAACCCCCTTCAGCCTTTCAGACTTCCTGCTGCGCAGCGATTTTGACCAGCACGCGATTATGGCAATGCTCGCAGCACTGACCACTGCGGGCGCGCTGAGCTGAGCGTGGCGCTTGCACACCTCCCGGGTCGTGCATACGTGAATCCCCCTGGCACAACCCGAATAATCAAGTCGTGCACTTGGATTAGTGGCGATTCTCGGCCCGGCGACGGCCCACAACGAAAGCCGTCGAACTCCGGTCAGGTCTCGGCCGGATCGTCCGGAAGGAAATTAATGCCCCAAGTCGAGGAACAGACCCTATCTACCCGAGTCGTCGCTGTCGTCTGCTTGGTCGTCATCAGCATACGGATCGTCCGGGTCATAGGGGTCAGGGTCGTTCGGGTCGTTCGGGTCGTCCGGGTCGTTGTACATGATCCACCTTATCCTTTGCCATTATTCAGCTGGTCTGGGACAGCATGATTGACGGTCCGCCGTTCCGTATCGTAGCCATTATCGGAGAGCTTCACTCAGCTTTCGCATGCCCACTTATGGGCAGACTGTGTGTCCTACCGGGCCAAACATCGTGAGAAGTTGCCAAGCGGCAGCGGCTTGACATAGGAGAAATCGAGTGCTGCTCGCCTTCGGCGAGTTCGAGCATGACCGGACCCCGCGAATTGGTCCACGGCGAGTGAGAGTCGTCAATGGGTACGGCGGTTAGCCTAGCGGGTTGGCTACTCATGACCGGCGGTGTGCTCCGGGAAGATCAGCTGGTGAACAAGCCCCCGATCGGGCCGATCAGCCCGAGGATGGGGTTGAGAATGTCTTGTTGGATGCCGGTGTCGTCCAGCAGAGTCTGGATGTCTTGCCCTAGCGGCCCCTCTATGGAAGTGAAGAGGGTGAACGGGTCAAAGGCGTTGTTGAGTTCAGTCACAGCTTGGTCGTAGGGGGCGCCGACATTCGCTTCGGACCAGGATTCGGCAGACGTGAAGAAGTCTTCCAGCTCGGTGAAGTCGGGCAGCTGGGCGCCGAATAGCTCGAAGGCGTTATCGGCGCCCTGCACGACGCCGTTCGCGAATTCGAGGAGGAAGGTGACTGGGTCGATGGTGGGAATCAGTTCTGCCGGTGTGGGGTCTCCGAAAGGGATGGATCGGTCGTAGCCAGCTTCGACGAGCACCTGCAGCGCCGGCTGAAAGATGTTGAGGACCGGCTCGGGAACACCCAGACTGCGTAACGGATCCAACAGCGGCAGCTCGGTGGTTGGAACAAAAGTAGAACGTGGTGTCGCTCGAGGTGCCAAACGGCCGCCCGGGCTTAGAAGTTTCCCCGCGCGATCTCCCGCAGCGCATCCTTCTCCAACTCCACATCAGCCAACAACCGTTTGAGCGTGACGTTCTGGCGTTCCAGGTCCTTCAAGCGTTTGGCGTCCTTTGCCTTCAAGCCACCGAACTGGTTGCGCCAGCGGTGGTAGGTGGCCTCGGAAACGCCCAGTTCGCGGCACACCGCCGCGGTGTCCTTTCCTTCGGCCAACAGCCGATCCGCAGCCATCAGCTTGCGCACGATCTGTTCGGGACTGTGCCGTTTCCTGGTCGCCATAATCTTATCGAGCCTTCCTGCCCACAACGTGGGCCGCAAGACTCCCATACGCCACGGGTTAACCGATCGGGGTCAGACCAAGCAGGTGTGTGCAACGCCTGGTCGCAGGACCAGTCAACTGTGCTGTTTTGGCCGCGTTATGGCCTACGATCATTCGGCATGGCACCGCCTCCAGCCGGAATACCCAACTCGGCTTCGCATAGTGCGCGGCGGCCAAACAGATCAAATACTGGCCCACTAAGGAGGAATCAGTGGCACTGCCGGACAGCGCCGCTCCGCGGGCTCAGCTTGAAGATCCGCCTGCGGATGCCGCGCAGCCTGACGCTGAAACGGCACCCGAGACGCCGGTTGAGCAGGTACCGAACCAACCCACCGACGTGAGCTCCAATGGTCAGAGCGATGCCCGACCGTTGCCGGAACGATTTCAGACATATCTCACTGAGCTGAGAACAAATTTCAAAAAGCCTCGCATGAAGATCTACCCTGGTCTGCCGCCGTCCATCCCGTGGCATGACCCGCAGCAGTTCCAGCTTGTGCGTGATCTTGAGGCGGCCGCGGACAAGATCGCCGCAGAGTTGCACGCGCTTCCGGGCAGCGGATTCCACGATGAGGCTGAAAGAATCGAGCGGACGGGGCGATGGAGCGTCTTTTTCTTATACGAGCGAGGCCGGAAAAATCACGATAACTGCAGCCTTTGCCCAGAGACCGTCGCCGTCGTCGAGGCCAACCGCACGGTGCTCAGCCTCGGTGGCCTCGTCTACTTCTCGACGCTCGATCCCAATACACGCATCGCCCCTCACACGGGGCCGACCAACATGCGGTTGCGATGTCACCTCGGCATCGACGTGCCAGAGGATTGTGGGTTGCGTGTTGACGGGATCTCGCGCACATGGGAGGAAGGGCGCTGTCTGGTTTTCGATGACCGCTTCACCCACGAGGCCTGGAATGATAGTGCCCGGCCGCGAGTAGTGCTCGTCGTGGACTTCTGGCATCCCGACCTCACTGACGATGAGGTGGCGCTGCTCAACGGCTTGAATCGCTACGCTATCGCGAGCGGCGTCGGCACGGTTCGCTACTGGGAGCGCAACCGCGCGAAGGCCAGTGGCACGACATAACGTGAGGCTCGCCACGCTGCCGATCGCATGGCGCGCGAACTCTTGAGGCGGCCGAGAAGCATCGGCTCTACGCGTTTGTGGGCCCTGGCGCTGGCGATGGGACTGCGGCGGGGCGAAGCGCTGGGGCTCGCCTGGGCCGATGTCGATCTCGAGCAAGGACGACTAATCATCCGGCGCCCCCCTGCTGTTCACGATGGGCGTCCAGCCGGCAACGGTCGAGCGGATCCTGCGCCACAGCTCAATCACGGTGACCACTAGGACCTAAGTAGAGGTAATCGAAGCGGTGCAGCCTGATGCTCTGGACTCGATGGGAAGCCTATTCGCACACGCCGGTGCGGGTTCCAAGCGCCAATTGTCGGCAAAACTATCGTCAAACGGCTTAGATTAGCCCGCCCGAAGCGGCGATTTCCTTAGTGGAGCTAAGGGGACTCGAACCCCCGAGCTGACCAGCCAAAACGCCGTTTACCTGATGGTTCTCTCCGTCTCGGTCCGTTTCAGTCCCGCTCGTTACATGCGGAAACGGATCCAGGTCTTGACGGCGTCAAGGGTGAAATCAAGGCAGGAGTGCCAGACACGCCCGAGCGCCGAATCGGTCTCACCGCAATCGCATTACTCTCCTCCACCATGAACGACGAGGAGCCCCAAGTCGGGGATGCGACTGGTGCTCGCGATGTGCCGGGCGGATCTGGTGAGTAGCCGGACCCGGCTGATTCGCCGCGATCTTTCGCGCACACAGCCTGCGAAGTAGCGTACCGACGTGAGAGTTTTGCTCGTTGAGGACGAGCCACGATTGTCGGCGACACTGTCTAGGGGGTTGAAGGCCGAGGGCTTCGTCGTCGTCGCCGTCGGCACAGGCGTCGAGGGCCTACACGAGGCAATCGAGAACAGCTTCGACGTGGTGGTTCTCGACATCATGCTCCCCGGTCACAACGGATATGAGGTGCTGCGGCAAATGCGGGCCCAAGAAGTATGGACACCGGTGCTCATGCTGACTGCCAAGGACGGTGAGTACGACCAGACCGATGCGTTCGACCTCGGAGCGGATGACTATCTGACGAAACCGTTTTCGTTTCGGGTGCTGGTGGCGCGCCTGCGCGCGTTGGTCCGTCGCGGCGCACCAGAGCGACCCGTGACATTGACCGCTGGGTCGCTGTCACTGGACCCGGCTCGACACACGGTCCAACGCGGTTCGACCCCAATCACTCTGACTCCCCGTGAGTTTGGGCTGCTTGAGTTTCTCATGCGCAATAAGGACACACTGGTGACGAAAGCCGAGATATTGCGCAACGTGTGGGATGCGCACTATCAGGGGCCTGACAATGTTGTTGAGGTTTATGTGGGATATGTGCGCCGCAAGATCGACGTTCCCTTCGGTACCAACACCATTGAGACAGTCCGAGGCGTCGGTTACCGGCTGATGTGCTGAGGCAACACCACGATCATGTTGGTCCCACCGCCGGGTCGGTCGTCGATAGTGACCGTGCCGCCATGAGCGGCGACCACCTCGGCGACGATCGCCAAGCCCAAGCCGGCTCCTCCGCCGCTGCGGGAGCGGTCTGAATCCAGACGCACGAAGCGTTCAAATACCCGGGTCCGTTCGGCCGGGGCGATGCCGGGGCCGTCGTCACTGATGCTGAGTTTGGCTGTTCCATTTCGGCTGCTGACTTCGATGGCAATTTGCGAGTTCGCATGGCGGACAGCGTTGTCCACGAGGTTGCGGATCATCCTGGACAGGGCTGCCGAGTCACCGGTCAGACGCGCTGGGCAGATGTTGGTGTGGATCGTGCATTCCGTTTCGCGCCGCACACGAGCCGCCTCGACCTCGGCAAGGCCATCGAGGGCCACCTCTTCTTTGTGCAACGCGAGGCTTTGCTCGTCGGCACGGGCCAGCAGAAGCAGATCTTCGATCAGCGTGCGCATGCGTTGCGCCTCGGGAAGTAGGGTGTTGATCGCCAACTCCGCATCGAGCAGCTCGGGATGAGCCTCGGCGACTTCCAATCCGGAGATGATGGTGGCCAGCGGGCTGCGCAGTTCATGAGAAGCGTCACCAAGGAACCGTTGTCGCGCGCGGTGGCCGGCTTCGATGCGCGCCAGCATTTCGTTCATGGTCACTGCCAGGGCTGCGATCTCGTCGCGACTGGTGGGTACGGGTACCCGTTCGGCTAAATCGGACGTGGAGATTTCAGCCACCCTGCTGCGGATCGCGTCCACCGACTGCAGCGAACGGCGAACGAGCCAGTAGCTTGCAGCTGCTGCCACCGCGATGATGATCGGGGCGCCGCAAGCCAACAAGAGCGCGACCGTCCGTGCAGTCGCCTCGACCGCCTCGCTACCCCCTCCGACGAGCACCGTGTAATCACCGGATGGCGTGTTGACTCTTTGACCGCTGACACGCATATCGTCGCGCGGCACCGCATCATCGGGCATGCCGCGGCGCAAATTGGAGTCAAACGCGGTGATGGGAAGTAGTGCTGTTTGAGGCGCGGACCCGGATCGCTTTACTACCTTGCCATCGGGAGCAATCACTTGGATTGCGACCACGCGCTGGTCGGTGGTCAAAAGGGCGCTGTCGAGGTCGTTGAGCGAATTGGACTGCAGGGACGCCGCAATGTCACGAACTCTGCCGGCGGTGGCATCGTCGACACCCGCCAATAACGACCGGTACAGGATCGCGTCCAATCCCGCGCCTGCAAAAGTAAGTGCAAACAATACGACGATGGCCGATACTGCGGCCGAGCGAGCGGAGATGCCCAAGTCAAGGGGTAACACCGAACGCACGAGCCCCCTTCGCCGAAACGGCCAGACGGCAGACACCCGCACAGTCTGATTCTGCAGGAGTGCGGATCTGCTGAGAACACCGCAGCCGGGATATGGCATGGCGCTGTGCGGGCGGACATCGAGCTCAGTGAGCTTCTCAGCGGCCTCTCAGCGACCCCCCCATACTCTGGCGCTCCCATGGTTAGGACGGCTCGCCTTGCCTTTCGGGCACACAGGTCGTGGACTCGACTGCTTTGGATAGTGTGTCGTGACGGCGACACTAGCCGTCGGGTAGGGCGTCATAGCGATAGCGGTGCAACTTATAGGCAGCGGATTTATCGAACTTGGCGGAAAACGGATAGCGATTCGGGATATGGGTGGCCTTGGTGCGGGATGGACTACCATCCGCGCCACGTGATCGGCGGCCAACGGGCAGGTCACCCAGCAGGCATGGTTGGCGACCGATGAACGTCGAGCAATTGCGCCGGGTGCTCGCCGACCTTCCGGGTGATATGCCGATCGTTGTCGAGGACTCCAAGATGGGCTGGATGGAGAACGCAGCGCTGTATTTAGCGCCCGCGCACATTGACCACCGCATCTCTGGCAATTATCTCTACGCGCATCATCAGGACGGCGCCGACAACTGTCACGTGTTGTTGATTAGCGGCTTCAGTCAATCCGACGAGGGTTTCGTCGAAATCTCCCCGCAGTCCGCTTGGCCGAAAGTGATCGACGCAGAGGCCGACATACCGCAACCCTGCGGATCCGGTGACCTGCACCGGATCAATCCAGCTACAAGAGAACGATGCGAGCCATCAGACGAGGCGCAGTCCAACAGACCTCAACATCGTCTCGTACCGGAAGGTCGTTGATGAAGATCGCGTCCGTCGCAGCCCGGCAAGTGCTGGACTGCAAGGCCCGGCCGTTGTTAGAGGTCGAAATCACCACTGACACAGGCCATGTCGGCCGCGGTGCGTCGCCGACCGGCAGTTCGGTCGGTGCGCACGAAGCATTCGTATTGCGTGACGGAGACCCGGCCGAATACAACGGGTTGAGCGTGCACCGCGCCGTCTCCGCCGTGACCGACGAAATCGCTCCCGTTCTTGTCGGAGCCGGACTCGACGACCCGCGGTCCCTGGACCGGGTCATGATCGAACTCGACGGCACGCCGGACAAGCACCGGCTTGGCGGAAACGCGATCTACTCCACCTCGATCGCGCTGCTGCGCGCGGCGTCCGCGGCGGCGGGCACGCCCACTTACACCTACGTCGGCGCACTGCTGGGACTCGAACCGCCGACCACCGTACCGGCGCCCAGCTTCAACATGATCAACGGTGGCCGCTACGGGGATATCTTCCAGACGTTCAACGAGTTCCTTGTCGTTCCTTACCGCGCCGACTCCATCGAGTCGGCGGTCGAGAAGGGAGTGAGTCTGTTCGGCGTGCTGGGCGAGGTGCTTGCCCGACGCCTTGGCCGCGCGCCGCTGGTGGCAGCGTCGTACGGCTATGTCGCTCCGTCCAGCGACCCGCGGGTCGTCATGGAGGTGCTGGCCGAGGCCGTCGAACGCGCCGGTTGTGCCGATGTCATGGCGTTCGCGCTGGACTGTGCGTCTAGCGAGGTGTACGACAAGAGCTCGCAGACATACGCACTTAACGGCGAGCGGGTGACCGCGGCGGCTCTGATCGACTACGCCCGGGCGCTGTCGGAGGACTTCCCGATGGTGTTCATCGAGGACCTGCTTGACGGGGATGACTGGGATGGGTTCGCCAAAGCGGTTCAGACAATTGACCGCTCGATCATCCTCGGCGACGACCTGATCGTCACCAACCGCGACCGCCTGGAACGGGCCGTAAAGACCTCAGCCGTAGAGGGATTCATCCTGAAGCCCAATCAGGTCGGGACCATCGCCGAGGCACTGGACTGCTTCGAATACGCCGCGCAGAACGCTATTCTTGCGATCCCGTCAGGCCGGTCGGGCGGTGTCATCGACGATGTCGTCATGGACCTGGCAGTGGGACTGCGGGCGCCGTTCCAGAAAAACGGCGCGCCGCGGTCGGGCGAGCGCATCGAGAAGCTCAACTTTCTGCTGCGCACGGCCGAAGGCATCCCGGACTGTGCGCTGGCTGACGTGCCGGCATTGGTGCGGTTCTGAGCGCGGTCAGCCGCTAGCCGCCCAACGTCAGCTCTGCCGCCACCGCGGCCGCGCAAACCGCGAATGCGATCGAGAGTGCCACCCAGTCAACCATTTTCGGCCGCGACGGGGCCGCCGAGATCTGACCGGTGCCGCCGCGGGCGGTGATCGCATCGCCCATCTCGTCGGCGCGCCGCAGCGTCACGGTGACGACCGCGACGATCAGGTCGACCACCTCTGTCGCCAGTCGCCGCAGACGGGCCCTGCGGGTCCGCGCTGTCTGTCTGGGCCGTAACCGGCGAGCTGCGTAGAGCACCCGGAACTCGTCGATCAGCATCGGGAAGGTGCGCAGTGCGAGCGCCAATGCGACCGACCAGTCGTCGATCGGGATCCGCAATGGTCGCAGTGGGCGACCCAAAGTGGCCACCGCGGGCGCGATCTCGGCGACATTGGTGGTCCACGACACCAGCGCGCCCATGCCGAGCAACACGATCGACAGCGCGGTCAGGCGCAGGAAGTCCAACAGGCCGCCGAGACCGAGCGAGACCGTGCCCACCCTGACCACCGGACTGCCGCCGGCCAATATCGCAATGATGCCGACGATGGCCAGCAGGACCCACAGCCAGCGCGGCACCGACGGCAGCGCGCCGCGGGGAATACGTGCGATCCTCGCGGTCGCCAGCACCAGCGCGGCCAGCAGTCCGATCGCCACCCCTCCCGGGTAGAACGTCAACAATAACGAAATACCGAAAGACGACAATCAGTTTGGTGCCGGCCCACAGCTCGTGGATGGCGGAGCGCCCAGGCACCGGGCGCAGCAGCGCAACGGGGCGAGGTGGGCGGCGGGTCGGGCGCTTCGTCGGCACGGCCGCAGTGCACGTTATCCGCCTGGGCGGCGGCCGATGCCGGTTCCAGCAGACCGTCGCGCAGGTGCAGGGTGCGCGGGCACAGCTCCTCCAGGCCGGCGAAGTCATGCGAAATGACCACCACGGTCAGACCGGTCTCACGGCGCCGATCCGCGAGCAGCCGCACCAGACCGCGCTGGCTGTCGGCGTCCAGCCCCGCCAGTGGCTCGTCGAGGATCAATGCCCGCGGCGACCGCGCCAGCAACCCGGCCAGGACCACGCGACGCATCTGGCCGCCGCTCAGCTGGTCGATGCGCCGCTTCGCCAGCGCGGCATCCAGGCCGACGACGGCCAGCGCCGCGGTCACCCGGGCGTGATCGTCGGGCGAAAAGCCGCCCGCCGAGGCCACTTCCAGGTCGACACGGCTGCGCATCAACTGCAGCCGGGCCGCCTGGAACTGCAGTGCAACCGCGCCGACCTGCTCAGAGGCGAGGCGCTCGTCAACCAGACAGGTGCCGGTGGTCGGCTTCGTCAATCCGGCCATGATCCACGCCAGCGTCGACTTACCGGAGCCGTTGCCGCCGTGGATCAGCAACCCGTCGCCCTCATGCACCACGAAGCTGACATCGCGAAGCGCGGTCTTCGCCCAGGGGGTGCCGCTGCCGTATTCGTGGCCGACACCTGCGAGTTCGAGCACCGGCGCGTGGGGTTGGTGGCCCGCCGCGACCGTCGGCGCGGGCGCGGCCGCGGTCTCGACCATGGTGGTGTTATCCAGCGACTCGCTGAGGTTGATCGTCCAGTCGGCGGAATCAGCCTCGTCGTTGTAATGGGTGATGTACACCAGGGAGGTTCGGTAACGGTCGGTCAGACCGGACAGCACCCCGAGCAGTGCCTCCCGGCCCGGCTGGTCGACCATGCTGGTGACCTCGTCGGCGATGAGCAGCGCCGGCTCCCGCGCCAGCGCCGCGGCCACTGCCAGGCGCTGCAGTTCACCGCCGGACAGGCCGCCGGTGTCGCGTTCGGCGAGGCCGGCCAGCCCGACTTCACTGAGTAACCGATCGACGTCAGTGATCTTGCCCGGCGGCAGTCCCCAGACCACGTCGTCGGCGACCCGCGTGCCCAGCACCTGGGTTTCCGGGTGTTGCATGACGACCGCGGTGCCACCGAGCTGACCGAGACCCACCGCGCCGGGGCGTTCGACGGTGCCCGATGTCGGTTCGCGGCCGGCCAGGATCAGCATCAGCGTGGTTTTCCCCGAGCCATTGGCACCGGTGACCGCGACGTGTTCGCCTGGCTGCACGTCCAGGCTGATCGCACGCAGCGCGTCGTGTTCGGTGAGGGGATAGCGGAGGCGCACCTCGTCCAGCCGCACCGGGACCGGCTGGATCGGCCCGCTGCTGAGCGGCGCGTCCAGTTTGTGCACATCGGGAACGCCGCGCAGCCGCTGCAGCACCCGCGACAGCGCCCACCAACCGATCACCGAGGCGACCGTGATCGCGACGGCGGCGTATCCGAGGACGAGCCACGGCCAGTAATTCAGCGCTTCGGCGAACAACCGCTTGAGCTCCTGCGTCGGCGCCTGTAGGTGCGGCACCCGCGCCATGATCGTCGCGACGCCGTCCACGGTGGCGGTGATCGCGCGGAACACCAGCTGCCGAAGCCGCGCCAGGACGGTCAGCGCGATGACCACCACGGCACCGACGACAAAACCGGCGACAAAGGACACGGCGATCACGGTCGGTGTGCCGCGGCCGCGGCGTTTCACGATTCCGGCCAGCCCGCCGACATAGGCGCAGAGCAGGACCGTCATGAAACCGCTCAAGCCGACTACCAGGAAGCCGATCACACCACCGGCGACCATCGCGGTGATCAGCACGCGGATCCGGTAGCGATAGGCGAGCAGCCCCATCGGCACAGTGCCCAGCAATCCCAGCCCCCCTGCGTGCGGGAGGACGACCGCAATTATCGCGATCGCCGCGCACAGGGCGCCCATCACTGACGCATGCGCCAGTTCGCTGGGTCGTAGTGATCGAGCGTGACCAACTCCGCTCAACGGTGACGTGCGACAGTCGTCGGCTTCATCCCGCGGACGCGCCCGAGTCATTTTGCTGCGCCACCCAACCGAGCCCACGACCCGTGAGTCCGCCAGGCGAAGCGGCCCGTCCTAAACATGGGAGCCCAGCGTATAAAGGGTCGTTGAGAAGTCGCTGAGAAAGTCGCTGACCTCGATGTCCACCGCGCCACGCAATATCCGGCTGCCGTGTTCTTAGCAGATCCGCAGCCGCCAGTGGTTTGGGAAATCTCTGGCCGTACCAGCCTTCGACGACCTGTGGTCCGGACACTCCCAGGCCGAGGATGTGCCGCCCGCCGGAGAGGTGGTCGAGCGTCAGAGCACGCGGTCGGGGTGCGGGCGGAGAGCTGCACGATGGACGTGCCGAGCCGAATGCTGCTCGTCGATGATCCCCACCACGCCAGTGGTGTGAAGGCATCCGATCCCCATGCTTCGGCGGTGAACACGGTGTCGAAGCCGGCGTCCTCGGCGACGGTAATAAGCCCGGCACGATTGGTCGGCGGCTGTGCGCCCCAATATCCCAGTTGCAGACCGAGTTTCACCGGTGCTCCTCCCGTCGGCCAGTCACAGCGGTGACCATTGCGGTCGGCGGCGTTCGATGAACGCCTGGAACGCGGTCGTCGCTTCACCGCTGGTGGTCAACATGATCTGCGTGCGGTTCTCGATGTCGAGGGCCAGCCGCACTGGCGCGTTGCGGAGCCGGGAGACCGTGGAGGCGCTGCCGACGGCGGGATTAGGCGCGAGGCCCGCCTACTGGCCCGCGTTGCGGGCCAGATCGACGGCGTACTGATTCACGAAGGTGCCCGCCGGCGGATCACCTTTGTCGCATGTTCCGTCGGATTCACCGGGACGTTTGATCCACAAGTAGGCGTCGGCGTGCGCGCCCCCGGTAGCCGCGGTAGGCGGAGTGCCCAGTGCTCGGCCGCTGGGGTTGCACCAGTTGAGCTCGGAGTCGGGCGCTGGTCCGACGCCGTTGCGCGACGTGTCGATCACGTAGTGCGAACCGTTGGTGAGCGCCGAAATCGCCTCGCCGTAACCGATTTCGTCCTCGGTGGTGAAGAAGTTCGCAGTGTTGAGGCTGAAACCCCGCGCGTGGCCGACACCGACCTTGTTGAGCCTGGCGGCCATGTCCTCGGGGCTATGCCAGCGCAAGTGACCACCGTCGACGTACACGGCCGTGGCCGGATTGCGCGTCAGCGTGTCGACGGCGTAGCGAATCAAGTCGTAGCGTTCTTGGCGCTGGTCAGCCGACAGGCAGTCGGCCATGGCGAGTGCATCGGGTTCGACGATGATCGCCGCCCGCGAAGCGCCCACGTCGGATGCGATGCCGTCGATCCACGCGCGGTAGTCGTCGGCCGTCGCCAAGCCACCCGCAGCGAAGCTGCCACAGTCGCGGTGGGGGATTCCATAAAGCGTCAGAACCGGGATGGCGCCAGCAGCCTGCGCGTCGCCGGTGTACTTCGCGACCGTAGCTGCGGAAGAGCCCGGAACGATCCAGTACGCCTGCGGCGTGTTGGCGATGGCGGTCAACTCGGGACTCGGCGGATCGGCATGCTGCGCGGCGCGCATAGCCGCCGAGGTGGGATTGACGTAGAAGGGCATGCCGGCCAACGGGTTGGCCGTCATCGGCCAAGCGCACCGCCGGGGCGGGACCGACCTGCGCCGGGTCGGCAAGAAAACCCATGCCGGCAACGGCCGCAACCGTTAGGAAGGGGGCGATCCACCGCGCGACTGCACCAGCAGCTGAGAACATCACCCCAGGAAAATTAGTGCTCCAGAACACTGAGCGCCAATCGCCGACGGCAGGTGATGGCGCGATCGGCGCTTGGCACGGTAGCGGCGTCGTGGTGCTCGGATTCGGCAACCTCACCCACTACCGAATCGCTCACTGCTCCACCGCGGCGCACTCCACAGTATGGTCAATGCACTCTGAATTGCGAAGAGCCGGTAAAGCTCGGCGACGCAGTGGCGTCCTCAGCAGCCACCACATCGACCCCGACCGCAACTACTGGGGCAACCAAAGCAAAAACCCGGCCGATGGCCGGGGAATCTGTAACCGATGACGCGACTCATGTGTAACCCATGACTCGACTCATCACAAGAGTGGAGCTAAGGGGACTCGAACCCCTCTGTTGACCAGGGAAAATGCGGTCTCAACTGCGGTTTCGTTCCGTCTCGTTCCGTTTCAGTCCCGCTCGTTACCTGCGGTTTCGCTCTCGGGTCTTGACGCCGTCAAGAGCGCGGGGTCCTCCGGCGCGTGCCGCATTTCACCAGTCCATATTCGGGTGGCACTCTGCGTAAGCCGCCCGATCCCCGGCGGGGGCGATACTCCCCCGACAGGATGTCCACACCGCGGAATCCCGCTTGCCTTCCGGCGGAGATGACCCCGGCGTAGATCAGGGCAACCCGCGCGCATCTCCCGGACAGCGGCGAGGGTGTGGTGCGATCGACCACGTTGCTGCATAGCGTCGGCGGTTCGGCATGGTTCACCGCGCCGGTCGAGGTGTCCCGCAGTCAAGCCGCACGCCAGTCAGCGATTCTGATAGCTCCCACAGCCGTCGACCAAATTCTTCGTTGGTGCCGTTCTTCGACGACTCGACGATGCCGGGGAATCCCCGTAGTTGCCGAAAGCCGCTGGGGCCGACGAATGTTCCTCCGGGGACGTCCTGGGTGGCGGCGAACAAAGTGGGCAAGATGCCCTGACCTACGGCGTGGCCCACGATGCGCGAACCGATGTCGAGGAAGAGTCCCGACGCGCCGTCGACATGGCCGAAGAGTCCGGTGCGCACAACTCCCGGGTGCGTGGCGACCGACAAGATATCGCTACCGCAGGCCGACAGCTGACGATGCAGTTCGCGAGCGAACAGCAGGTTCGCCAACTTGGAGTCTTTATACGCCTGGCTGCTGTTGTACCGGCGCCGCCGCCAGTTGGGGTCGTCGAGGTTCAGTTTGGCGCCACGGTGAAAGTCAGAGCTCACGGTGACGATGCGGTCACGGATCTGGGGCAGCAGCAGAATGGTCAGTGCAAAGTGGCCGAGGTGGTTGGTACCGAATTGCAGTTCGAAGCCGTCGGCGGTGCGGGCTTCAGGGACCTGCATGATGCCGGCATTGTTGATCAGGACATCGACGGGTCCCTGCCATGACGACGCGAAGGCACGCACCGACGACAGGGAACTCAGATCAAGGTCACGGACCTCGGTGTCTCCCGCGATACCTTCCGCTGCGGCCTGCCCTTTGGCGTGGTTGCGCACCGCCAGCACGACGTGGGCGCCTGCGCGGGCTACCGCGTCGGCGGTGGCTTTGCCCAGCCCGCTTGTGGCGCCGGTGACAATGAATGTTCTGCCCGTCAAGTCGGGAAGAAGTGCAGCGGTCCAGTTCGTGATGGTCATGCGGGACTCCTTGAGAAGCGCAGAAGTTCGGTTATGCGGTGGTCGACGAGAGTGGACGGCGGTGGACATCAGCGCGGTCGTGAATGGCGAGAATCCACACGGTGCCTCGCTCGTCCGGCGCAGATCGCGCTCTACACCAGGTTTGGACTCTGCGCACCGAATTGTTGTCGGCTGCCTTGACGTGCCACCGCGCTGGACGGCGCGACGTCTCAGACAGCTGGGGCGAGCCGAAACACTGGATACTCGTCGACGATCCGCTCGAAGTCGCCCAGTGGCGCCCGGCGGTTGATCGGAAAGAAGGGGCGGGCGCCGGCTGAGATCTCGAGATATCGGCGCAAGATCGCGGCGCGATTACCGGAGAAGTCCTGCACCACGGACACGCTTTCGCGCGTGCCCCGCTGCAAAACGGCATGATTGTCGGCGCGCAGGTTGCGCACCCAGTTCGTTTTGTCGCCCAGCATGGCCACGACGTAGCGCTCACCCTCGTAGGCGACGACAACTATGGGAAACGAGATCTTCCGCCCGGTTTTGCGGCCTCGAACCTCGATTGTGGCAGCTTGGTTTGGTCCGATGCCCGCTGCAAAGGCGATGCCGAGCAAGCGGCTTAAGACCCGTGCCGACCGATTTGGACGCCCGTCGCGGAACTGCCACCTCTGAAACGTGCTCACAGCGCCGCGCCGCATCACACGAGCCTTCCGTCGAGCTCGGGAACAAGGGCGGAGCCGATCCAACCGGACGCCCCAGCGACAAAAACACGCATGCCCAACCTCCATATATGTCGATCGCCCTCGCCTCAGCGGATGCCGAGGCTGCGTCGGATTCTTGGATCACAGTCCAGACTATAATCTAAATTTGGACCATAGTCGAGACTGTAATCTAGACTCTGATCGAGATCAAGGGCTAAGATTGGCCGCATGAGGAGGCCACCGTCCAAGCTGGTCCAGCGACTGGTCAGTGTGAGCGAGGAGGTGCTGCGCCCAGACCCGGCACTTCGGTTGGAGGACATCGCCACACTGATCGGCTCAGCTCGCG
Organism: uncultured Actinomycetota bacterium; assembly: GCA_963720085.1. Classification (GTDB taxonomy): domain Bacteria; phylum Actinomycetota; class Actinomycetes; order Mycobacteriales; family Mycobacteriaceae; genus Mycobacterium. The sequence continues at coordinate 85,634 of CAVRER010000038.1, read as the reverse complement.
CAACGCTCTACTACCACTTCTCCGGCCGCGACGACCTGGTCGCGTTCCTACTGGAAGAGCACCTGCGCGTCGCCGCCGAGACAATCGAGCTCGCCGTCACAACCCCCCGGCCACCAGTCGTCCAGCTGCGCTCAGCGATAACCGCGCTCGTAGGGTTCCTCGGGGGGCAGCCCGAAGTATGCGCCGGCCTGCTCTCCTTCGCGGGAGCCACCGGACGACTAGGAACCCTCATGGCCGCGAAGGACGCAAAGCTCGCCACGCCACTTCGAAAGCTCCTCGACGAGGGCGCCGCCACCGACCAATTCACGATCAGCGACTCCCGCGACGCTGCCAACGCCATCCTCGGGGCTGCAATGATCGCTACGCTCACCCGCTGGGAAGATGGCCGCGACACACAAGATCCCGAGTTTCAGCAGGCACTGACAGACCAACTCGTCAGGAGCGTCGCACGTGCCTGAACAAGCTCGGCATCGGACGCACCCACGCCCACACCCCAGCACTGATCCTGGTCACCACCACCACCGTCACCGTCATCAGCAAACCAGCTACCAACTCATCGCCAGCCACACAATCAACCCCGAACGCAACTACTGGCGCAACGAACAGAAAAACCCCGGCCGATGGCCGGGGCAACCCGTAACCAATGACGCGACTCATGTGTAACCCATGACTCGACTCATCACAGAGTGGAGCTAAGGGGACTCGAACCCCTGACCCCCACACTGCCAGTGTGGTGCGCTACCAGGCTCCGCCATAGCCCCAGAAGTTGTGCCCATCGAAGTCACACCACGCCCGACAGCCTTCAAAGTCGCTGATCACGACGGGTCTGAGGCGCTCATATGATCCCGCCAGCCAGCGGGTCGAATTCGCGCAGGCCTGGCGGTTGTCTGCCGTGGTGATCTGCTCGGCCAACAGCCGACCGGTCGCCGGGCCTTGCTTCATGCCCCACATGCCGTGCCCACCCGCAATGAAGATTCGGTTGTCGAGCACCGATCCCACCAGCACGTCCGTCGGGACTCAGCGGGCGTCGGGCAAACCGATGTCTCGTCGCGCTCCGCCGAGCGAACCCCCTCGAAGAACTGGGCCGCCGAATCGACGATGGCATCAACGACGGCGGCAGACGCGGGGGCCTCGGGACGACGTAATTCCATCATGCTTGTGACCCGCAGCTTCCCATTCAACGGCGTGCAGGCCACCGCACATCCGGCAGATAAATCGGCCCGAAAACCGCAGCGCTCCACCGGCACCGTGCAGGAGAGCGACGCCCGGCCTGCACCGGAACCCGGACCCAGCGGCGTACTAATCCCGGCAGCCATGCGCCGGTCGCGATCACCGCCACGTCGGCCGTCAGCGCCGGACCACTATGGGGACGCACAGCGACGCCGTCCCCGACGATCCGCACTACGGCGACGTCCATGGTCTCGGAAGCCCGCTCCCCGTTCCACGATTCGAGCGGCCCAACGCCTGCACAAACCGTCCGGGGTCGACGAAGCGCTGACCGTTGATGCGGCACCGATGGAGACCGCGTCCGAGGCCAGCGGCACCTGCTCACGCAACGCCGTACCGGTCGACTCCGTGGTGGAGCTCGGCTGGCCTGTAGCATTCCGTAAAACGCTGCAGCTGTTCCAGCAGGTGTTCGGCGTCTGCCGAAGTGAGCGGATGAACTCGCCCGCGCCGGCCAATTACCGGATGTGGAACTGAACAGTGCCGGTCTCAAGATCAGTCCGATTGAGAACAATGTCCCGAAGGAAGCGGATGCTCTGAAAGAGGCGCTCTATGGGATGCTCCCGCATGTAAAAATCACAGACCTGTTGATGGAAGTGGACCACTGGACAGGTTTCACTCGCCATTTCGTTCATCTCAAGACCACCGATCCAGCAAAGGATCCAATATTGTTGCTGACGGCCATTCTTGCTGATGCGACCAACCTGGGTCTCGGCAAAATGGCCGAGGCGTGTCCGGGCACAAGTATCGCTAAATTGTCCTGGCTTGTAGCTTGGCATATCCGCGATGAGACTTACTCGAAAGCACTGGCCGAAATCGTCAACTATCACCATCAGGTTCCTTTCACCGTTCATTGGGGTGAAGGAACCACTTCATCGTCGGACGGACAGCGCTATCGCGCCGGAGGACGCGGCGAAGCCATTGGGCAAGTGAATCTCAAATACGGCAATGATCCCGGCGTAACGTTCTACACCCACATTTCCGACCAGTACGCGCCCCTTCCATACCAAAGTCATCAACGCGGCGGTGCGGGATGCAACGCATGTTCTCGATGGGCTGCTCTATCATGAATCCGATCTGCGGATTGAAGAGCACTACACCGACACGGCCGGATTCACTGACCATGTCTTCGCTCTGTGCCATCTGCTCGGTTTCCGTTTTGCTCCGCGCATCCGCGATTTGGCCGACAAACGCCTGTACGCTCCCGGCAAGTCCGATCGATGGTCTACACTCGACCCGTTAATGGGTGGCTCCATCAACACCAAACTCATCGAACGGCAGTTTGGAGATGTCATTCGCCTAGCCGCTTCGATCCAGCAGGGAACGGTGACAGCGTCTCTGATCCTTCGCAAGCTTGGCTCCTATCCCCGCCAAAACAGTCTGGCCCTTGCTCTCCGCGAGGTTGGCAAAATCGAGTGGACTCTGTTTATGTTGGAGTGGCTTAGAGATCCAGCCTTAAGGCGGAGGGTGACCGCCGGCCTCAATAAGGGCGAAGCCCACAATGCCTTGGCTCGGGCGGTCTGTTTCAACAGACTTGGCGAAATCCGCGACCGTTCTTTCGAGAACCAGCGCCACAGAGCCAGCGGGTTGAACCTGCTGGTTGCTGCGATCACGCTATGGAACACGGTCTACCTCGAAAGGGCTGCAGAACTGCTGGCGAGATCAAGTGTGTTTGATCCGGCCATGCTTGGGCACGTCTCTCCGCTCGGATGGGAACACGTCAACCTCACCGGCGATTACACTTGGCACTCAAATAAAAGGGTGGCTAAAGGTGGGTTCCGACCCCTCCGAATACCCAGAAACGGCTTCGGCGCGCCTTAACGTACATAAATTTCCGTTTCGTGAGGTGGCCCCTATAGCCTGTCTTGTAATGCCCACTCCTCAGGGCTGGACCCCCTTAATGCACGTGACTTGCGGCGTGTGCCCAATCGCTTCAAACCGAAACGTCGATTTGGGGCTATTCAAAGAATCCGCCGGAGAGGAAAGCGTCCCTCGCCGGCGGTAGGAGAACACGTGAAGTAACCTGAACGAATAATTCGACCTATTCACCTTGTGATTCGCAGATACCTTAGAACAGCACCTTGAGCACGAACTGGAACTCACGAGGAACGTAGTTGGGGTCAGTCGCATTGATGGTTCCAAAAGCAGGGTTGCCAAACTGCACGTTTGTAGGGCCGTTGCGACTGGTGATATAGAAGTTCGGTGTGTTGGCGATATTGAATGACTCGACACGGAACTGAAGGTTTACACGCTCCGTGACAGGGAAGTTCTTGAAGAGGGACAGGTCTACGTGGCGGAAATGTGGTCCAAACAGTGTATTGCGCTCGAAATTCCCGACGGTTCCAAGGGGTTGAGGAGCGAAGGCTGCCGTGTTGAAGAACTCCGACAGCGTTTTATGACCCAGATTAGGATTCATGATTTGGTTTGGACGATCCGCACCGCCGCTGTTCTGGGGAACCGCGCGATTAGTGTAACCAAGGCCTTCTGGGTTGTCGGCCCCAATGCCGCTGTTTAATATCGAGAATGGTTTGCCGCTCTGCCAAACAGCAATCATATTCGTCTGCCATCCGGAGACGGCAAACTTCTTAACGCCGGTAAATTCCTTGCCATACTGTAGCTCGTAGTTCACCGAGACGGCGAAGCGGTTTTGAATATCGTCTCCCGCGACGCCGTACTCGCTTGCCCGGATGTCGGAAGGTAACGCGTTGCTCCAGCCCTGGTCACCCTGCTCGGAAAAGGTAGTGATGTCGCTCAAAGCCTTCGACCAAGTGTAGTTTGCATCGATAGCCAGCCCCTTGGTAAAGCGGCGCTGGAACGAGGTCTGCAAGGCGTTATAGTTCGAGATGCCACCACTGGCGAGGTATTGCACGCCGCCCAGATTGGGAAGAAGCCCACTGAGAGGACGTGCTCCTCCTACGGGATTGGAGGCGCTTCCGAGCGGGGCCAAAGGGTTGTAGGGCAGCGCTTGGTTAATGTTGTTGATGGATTCCGGAAGATGCTGGCCGATATTTCCTACATAGCCGACGATGAAGACGTTGGGGCCGAGTTGCTGCTCAAACTGCAGATTGAACTGCTGGATGAGAGCGTTCTTGAAGTTAGTCGCTTCAGCGGTAAACGACAGCCCGGTAATAGTGTTCAGAGCAGGCACAGGTTGAGGGACGGTTGGAGGCGCGGGAATTGCTTCAGTGCCGCTGATGGCTCCGGGCGCACCGATTGTGGCGCAATCCGGATTTTGGCCCACAAACTTACCTAGCGATACCTCGATCGCGACCGCGAGGGAAGATTGGCAGGATGGTGCATAGACAGAAGAAAAGGGTGCGTTCTTCAGATCGCCGTTGGAGGTGTAGTTGCCCGGGAAGAAGCTAAGTCCATAGCCGCCGCGAAGGACGGTGCTTGGTCTCAATGAATACGCAAAGCCAATGCGCGGAGCAACGTTGTTGTAATGGGTTGGAATGCCCGCTGTAGCGCTTACACCGTTCGTGCCAGCAATTTTCAATGCATTTTGGATGGTTCCCGCATCGGAGTTAAGCGCCTCATAGAGTCGAAGTTCGAGATATGGTTATGGACTTCGGTGAAAGGTGTAAAGACGTCGTAGCGCAGGCCGTAGACCACCGTTAGCTGCGGACTGAGCTTCCAGCTATCCTGAGCGAAGACACTTGGCTCCCAGGAGCGGTAGTTGGGCGGTGTGATGTTGAAGTTACGGACTTGGCTGGCATAGGCTCCAACCAGAGCCGAGGCAAGCTGATTGCTTTGCTGCGTCAGTTGATCTGGGTCGGTATCGGTCGGCAGATTGAACGTATATGCTCCGACCGCCGAGGCGCTTTGCACGTTACGGGCCTGCCGGCGGATCAAGCCGGCACCGAATTTGAAACTGTGGTTGCCCTTAGTCCAGTTCACGGTGCCGCTGTATTGGAAGGTGTTGTCGAGATCTTGAAGAGGAACGTAGGCACCGTCGCCAATGTCGCCGAAGGGACCGATCAAGACCGGCGTGAGCGAGTTGGCAAACGGGCTAAAGGACGTCATGTATGTCGGAAAGCCGATGTAGTCCGTGTCTACGTTCTTGCCGTAGTTCAGCGGAAGAGAGAGGTTGTTGATGCGCGTGTACCCGGCCCGAAGATCGGCCAGCAGCGCGGAGTTGAAGATGTGTGTGTAACCGAGGACCCATTGTTGGGCTACATTGCTCGCGGGACCATCGAAGTTGTACCGGCCTCCGCTGACCTCGATGCCGTTGACGGTTCCAAAAGCAGGAGGCGCGAAAGTAGAAACATTGTTATAGGTGAAGCGTCCAAAAATGAGGTTGTCGTTGTTGAACTTGTGGTCGACCCTGGCGTCGTAGGTGTTATAGTTTTGCGTCAAGTTCGGGCTGATGGTGAAGTTGTTTACGAGGTTGCCGTTTGTTGGAGCCGGGTACAGCTTCTCGTAGTTGAGCATGAGCGGATTGATGGGAAGTCCTGCTGTGCCGTTCAATGGGCTCAGCAGCGCCTCGGGCGACCCGCCGTTCAGGCTGTGAATGTCGTCGTATTCCTGAATGGTCGGTACTGTACCAGTATCCGTGATGCCTCGAACCTGGCGAAATCCTTCGTAGTCGAAGAAGAAGAAGGTTCGATTCTTTAGAATCGGGCCGCCGATGCTACCGCCATACTGATTCTGGCGAAGCTCGGGTTTCGGTCCCTGGGCAGCCGTCTGGAAGTAGTTGCGGCCGTCGAAGATGTTGTTGCGGAAGTACTCGTAAACCGAACCGTGGAACTGGTCGGTGCCGGAGCGGGTGAGGATGTTGATGACACCGCCGGCCGTGCGGCCAGCCTCTGGAGCGTAACTGTTGGTCTCAACGGTAATCTCCTGAATCCCTTCAACGTTGGGCTTGACACCGATGGTGCCGATAACGCGTTCGTTGTCGTCGATCCCGTCGACCACCCAGTTGTTGAGGCTTTCGTCCTGTCCGTTGACAGAGAGTCCGGCGGCGTTGGAGCGGCGATCATCTGGACGGTTACCGCTGGAAAGTCCGGAGCCGGGGCCTTCATTCGCGCCGGGAATAAGGGCTACGAGCTGGACGAAGTTCCGGCCGTTGAGCGGCAGATCCTGCACAGCCTTTGCCGTGACGGTAGAGCTGACGGTCGCGCTATCGGCCTGGAGCAGAGGCGTGGCGGCAGTCACCTCGACTACGGACGATTGCTGACCAATCGTCATGTGTACGTCGTTACGGGCGCGGTCTCCGGCCTCTACCGGGAGGTCTTTCGTGACAGCCTCCTGAAAGCCAGGGGCTTTAACTTCGATAGAGTAATGCCCGACCGGTAGAAGGGTGAAGTTATAGTCGCCGGAGTCGTTGGTCTTGGTCGTCCGCTCCCCGTTGGTGGCGAGGTCCTTGAGAACGACGGTCGCGTTGGGAACTACGGCACCAGTCGCATCCGTTACGGTACCGAGGATATCGGCGGTGCTCAGCTGCCCGAAGGCAACCGAGGTGAAGACTCCCAGGAGCGCCACGAGAACCAATGGTCGCCTCCAAGCTCCGTTTAACACGCGTCCGCACTGGCCTATGCGATGCTCTCGTTTCTTTTTTTCATGTCTCATTGTGTCGTGATCCTCAATGCTGCTGTTGAAGCGGGTTGTCAAACTGACTACTGCTAACGTGAACTGCCAGGACGAGCCTGTTTCGCGCAAGCTATTCGCCTGGAGCCCCGGATACGAAAACTTGGGGGGCGACCGAATTGGCTCTTCCCGACCTGCACCTCTCTCGCGTAAACGAGAACGGAGTTTTGTTGAGGGTAATGGCCGAAGCCAGTGGCGGCCGCTTCCTGGCACTCTCGCGAGAAACAGGTATTTTGCTCTTGGATCCGTACATCGTGATGGTCTCCTCAAAAGGTCCGCTGAGCCGCGGTTGGGCAAAACATGCCGAGATCGTCACTCTTAGGACATGCCCTTCGCTTCCAAGCTTCCCCGATTCTCCCCGTTCATGAATTCGCTAGTTTAGCGTTAGACGCTAATTGTTTAGCGCTAAATGTCACGACGGATGTTGTAGTCCTAAGGAGCGAATGTTGTCAACTATTTTTTTTTGCACCCTCACCACGGAAGCCAGGGATATGATCTGGAAGGCATTAAGTGTCTCGGCATCCTGCACGATAGGCCGCTGCGATCAAGTCGGGTCGCGATCATGATTTCATGATTTGGCCGTGAGGTCGCTATTGACCGCCGGTTCGATCCAAGACCGCAACCGATGCTGCCACGGGTTGCCGCTGATATCCTTGCGAGGAAGTACGCATCCACTCTTGGCACTTGATCGGCGATGAGGGCCGATCCAAACATGTCCCGAGTCAAGCAGCATTGATGCAAGCTGTGAAGGCAGCTTTCCGTTCATCGCAGCGCGTGGAGGATGTTCTAGAAATCGGGAACCCCAGGGAGCACGGCCACTGCAGGCATCTCAAGCGCTTGTTTCTTGTTCTTGCGGCCGGGTCTGCTTCCTTGCAGGAGAAGACGATCTTAGCTTATAACTAAGGCGAATTAGCAAAAGAACGAACCGAGGGCAGGGGGAACATCCGCGGGAGCGATGGATGTGAGATCGAGCAGTGGAAGTAAGACCTCGGTCAAGAGCTGAGCTTGCGGGCTCGAGCGAATTGTCTTGCTAGGCTATTTCCCTTTGATATTCGAAACATCTGTCGAAACACCACGTAGGACGAAAGCTAGGGCAATGATCATGCAAGTGACAGAACTGAACCGGCTATACGCTGCGTTGGCCACACCTTATACATCTAATGATGAAATTTCTGAACCTTGTCTGCGCTCATTGGTGAAGTTTGTCCTGCGGCAGGGCATCGATGGGATGTATGTCGGCGGCTCCACGGGCGAGTCGTTGATGCAGACCGTTGAGGAGCGGAAGACCGCATTCAGTGTCGTCGCCGACGAAGCGAAAGGTAAGGCGACATTGATCGGCCAGGTTGGTGCAATCAGCACGCGAGATGCAACTTCCCTCGCCCGTGCTTGCGCTGCCATGGGCTATAATGCGGTGTCTGCGATTCCTCCTATTTATTTTCCGCACAGTAAGGAATCGATCACAGATTACTACAGGTCTATCGTGGAAGCGGCGGCCGGATTACCGCTTATCATCTATAACATTCCGGCGATGAGTGGTGTGAGCTTTTCTCTCGCTGACCTAGATAAGTTGCTTAGCATAGCCGGTATTGGTGGCATAAAGCAGACCAGTGTTGATATGTACCAGATGGAGCAATTGCGCAGGCGTTACCCAGAGAAGGTTCTGCTGAATGGTTACGATGAGATGTTCCTTGCCGGCATGGTTTCCGGGGCAACTGGTGCAGTTGGCAGCACCTTTAACATCATGGGGAGACGCTACCTTCAAATCCAGCAGTCACTAGCTGAAGGCAACATCAAAGATGCGATACGCCTGCAGTCAGGCTGCAATCAGGTCATTGACGTACTTGTGAAGGTTGGCGTATTCCCAGGAATCAAGTTCTTGCTGCACCGTATGGGAGTGATCGATTCGCCACTTTGCCGTTCTCCGTTTCCGCCCGTTTCCGAGGACATGACGGCTCTGCTAAGCCAAATCGCAGACGTAGAGTTGGAGCATATGCCGTAGTAGTCTCTGAGCCCCGGATCCGCTGGGCCATCAGTCATAGTATTTTGGGCTGTACTTCATAGTCTGCTAGCAGGCGCAGCGCTTCTTCGGGAGGCAGAGACGGAGGAACCTCGCAGGGAAAACCGATGTCTACCGATTTCCGCGTTTGAGCCGCCTCGAGTATTCCAGTCATCACCGCCAGGACGTGAAGTGCGAGATCACCGGAGCATCGATGCCTCCTATTTTCGGCAATTGCATTCGCCATTTCCGCGAGTCCGAGAGACCGGTAGTTCGCAATAACTGGTCTCGCAGATGGATAGTTTACCGCCCCAAAGGGGTCGTTTTGCGTCTCCAGGCTTAACCAGTCCGGCGTGTTATCGATGATCGCTGCATCTTTGGGATCGTGATAATTGCGAAGCGACTTGGTAGTAGTTACCTCTACGGCGCCTCCGAAGGTATCTGGGTCAGGAACGCGAATGGAGGCTGCTGTGCCGTAGAGTTCGATCGGCCGAACACCGTGACGCCAAACGTCCCAGCTGGCGATAAATACGATATTTGCTCCATTCTCAAAACTGAGAATAGAACTGATTGATGTATACGTCCCAACCGAGAACGTCTCCCCCTTGTTTGGCCCTTCAGATCCGTGCTTTCGCTCCGCGGGGCTAATTAGGCCAGTCGCTTGGACTGATCGAACCGGGCCCAGCAATGCTACGAGCGCCGTGACGTAATAGGGTCCGAGATCTAGTACCGGTCCAGCCCCCTCCTGATAGAAAACAGTTGGATTCGGGTGCCAATGCTCCATGCCTTTGGACATGACAGCGGTCAAACCTGTAAGGACCGTCCCGACCTTTCCATCTTCAATCACTCTCCTGGCCTTCTGAAAGCCTGCTCCAAGAATGGTATCGGGAGCCGATCCTACCCGCAGGCCTTTTTCGGAGGCCAGCTTGATGATGCGAACGGCGTCCTCCAGTGTCGTCGCGAGCGGCTTCTCCGAATAGACATGTTTCCCGGCACGCAAGGCGGATTCCGAGACTGTCGCATGAGCCTGCGGCACGGTGAGGTTGAGGACGATATCAATATCGTCACAGTTGAGCAGCTCTTCAATCATCATCTGTTTCAAACGGAATTTCTTTGACAGGCGAGCCGATGATGGTTGCGTGCGAGCCGCACACGCGACCACGTCAATGTCCTTAAACAAGGTACTGTTCGCGACATAGATATCCGATATATTGCCGCACCCTATTACACCGACACGCATTGGTTACACACACCTCGTCTCAATGAGACTCTCGTGATTACGCATTGATAACACCACTATGACTATATGGGCTGTTTATGTCCAGCTCGGCTCTCCTCCTGAGAACGCTTGAGGGTCCAATTGCCTTATTCTCCTAAAATTATTCGGAGCCGTTCGAAGCCTTCCCCAATGAGACAACCTGCTTCTGCCGTCCATACACATCCTTCATGTGGTTAAAGAACGGTGGCAACCCGACACCAACGCACCAAATAGAAAAGTCAGCAATCTCTAGAGCGCATTCTATATACCCCCGCAACAGAAGGGCGAAAACAATCGACCATTGGTTGAGACTCCAGTTCGTTCCCACGGGTACGCCTTGCAGAGTGGCCGCGAAGATGGAACCCCACTCCTCGTACGCCTCACGGAATTCCAGACTCCGGCCCTCGGTATGCTGCCCTAGTTCTTCTCAGCTGCTGGCCTGCCATAGCGTAGATAAGCGGAGATCGGTGATCGATTTTGCTTATGGCTCGGAAAAGTAGGGAGACAAACCCGTTGACAACAAGCGGGAGTAGGTTTAGCGTTAAATGCGCATATAGAGGGAAGGCAGTCAATGAATTGCATTTCGCGGTATCGGAGTCCTCGGCGTTATCCCCAACGCCAGGAGTCGGGATCGATCGGGTTGAGATTGCATTCCAGTACGACGAAGCGCTCGATCAAATCCACGAAAGGAAGCGAAATCTAGATGAAGATCGTTCCCATGAAAACTCTCATGTGTCGCGGATTTGAAAGCGGCTATGCCGTGCCGGCCTTCAATATCTGCAATATGGAGATGATGAGAGCTGTTTTGACAGCCGCGGATGAAATGCGATCTCCGGTCATTCTCGGCATTCACCCTCACGAGGTCGCATACTTCGGCGATTCAGCGACGGCCGTAGGTTTGGCTCGCAGCATCGGCGCAAACCTCGACATAGAGGTTGCGGTCCATCTCGATCATGGGGACTCCCCTAGTACCTGTTTCAAAGCTATTCGCGGTGGCTTCAGCAGCGTCATGTATGACGGCTCATCGCTACCATTGGATGAAAATATTGCCGGAACACGACTTGTTGTTGAGGTCGCTCACGATGTTGGAGTAACAGTCGAGGCGGAGATCGGGACAATTGGTGCAACCTCCGAATTTGGCGAGAAGCTTGAGAACGCCTACCTATCGGACCCGGTCTCGGCCGAACGCCTGGCCAACGCGGGAATCGACTGTTTGGCGGTTGCAATTGGGAACGCCCACGGCTTCTACGAGGGAGATCCCAAACTCGACTTCGACTTGCTTGCCGACATCCGCCAACGGGTGAGCATTCCGCTCGTGCTTCATGGGGGTACCGGTATCCCGCGCGATGATATTCGCCGTGCCATCTCGATGGGGATCGCCAAGGTTAATGTGGGCACAGCGCTCCGGTATGCCTTCGTATCCGCTATGAAGGACTTCTTCGAAACCGTTCCGGTAACAGACCTCGCGTTCATGACACTCGGCAAGGCCGGTATGAAGAAGATGATTGAGCCTATTAGCGAAACATTTGAGACATGCATGTCGGCCGGCCGTCTCGCCGGTCACTCTTCGTCGACGATTAGTGATCTGTGGAAGGAATTTAGCTAAAGAACCGATGGTGCGTGAGAACTAGCGTCAAGGATTTCATTGGAGCGGTGGAAGAGCGGTCCACAAATCGAGTTGGGCAATAGCTGTTCTGTAAGGAGGAGTATTGCTTCCGCATAAAATTGCGAAGTTCGACGTTCACTTGGTTTCTCTTCCTGTTGCGTCAGGGCTAACCGACGCGACCCGGACTGTGGAGTCAGTCGGATACACTGTGGTTCGCGTCACGACGGATCAAGGATTGGAGGGTTTTGGCATCACTTACCATGAGGTCGGTGGCGAAGCGACGCGGTATCTCGTTCTAAAAAGCATTGCGCCTAAGCTGATCGGGCGAGACCCCTTCGACACCGAAGTAATTTGGCAGGAAATGTTCGGCTATCTCCGCGGTGTCGGACGCAAGGGACTAACATTTGGCGCGCTGAGCGCAATCGACATCGCGCTGTGGGATCTGAAAGGAAAAGCCTGCGGCCTACCACTTTACAAGCTCTTCGGCGGCGGCCCAACGCGGGTTCCCGTCTATGCAAGCGGGGGATGGACCTCGTACGACGATGATCAGCTCGTGGACGAGATGCTGGACATGGTAGGCCAAGGCTACCGAAGTATTAAGTTCAAGGTCGGCGTCGATGGCGGAAAAAATCCGTCGCGCGACGTGATTCGTGTGCGCAAGGTAAGAGAGGCGGTAGGGCCAGACATCGATCTCTTGCTCGATGCCAACAATGCCTGGGACGCTTCGACAGCGGTTCGGTTTGCAAATCGCGTGAGGGAGTACAATCCGCTGCTGCTCGAAGAGCCGGTATTCGCAGACGATATTCCAGGTTTAGCGCGCTTTAAACGAGGGACCGACATTCCACTCGCCACTGGCGAGCACGAATACACGAAGTGGGGCGTACGAGATCTATTGTTGGCGGAAGCAGCCGACATCGTTCAGGTCGATGGAGCGCGAGCGGAGACGAACAGCAGCTCGCTCACCGGCCGCCCGAACGAATCGGGGCCAAGCTGGTAGGCTTCGGGCGCCGTCTTGAACTTGCGTACGCGCTCGACGCTCAACACATGCGCGAACAGCGGCCGCAGACCCGCGGCGGCGAGCGCCGCGTTCAGCATCGACTCGTTGCCGTTCGACAACACAGCGAGCGTCAGCCCTCGCGCCACGAGCGCGCGAAGGGCGGCGGGAACTTCGGGATGCGGCGGCAGGCGCTCATAGACCGCGAGCAACGACGCCCGAGCGCCCGCGTCCAGCGGCGCCTCGGAAAATTCGCAGGCGTAGTCCAGAGCATCGCCCGTGATTTGCCAAAAGTCCACGTATCGGCCGCTCATCGTCCGCAGCCGCGAATATTCGATCTGCTTTTCGCGCCACTTTTCCGCGATCGCCCGCCCCTTGCCGGGAAACCGCGCCTCCAGTTCGGTCTGAACGCCATAGACATCGAACAGCGTTCCATAGGCGTCGAACACGACGCCTGCGAGAGCGGAAGATATCGTCATGAGTTGATCTCCAACAAACAGCCGGAAGCCTACCGCACTGCGGCGGCCGCTCGATCATACGCCCCTCGTGCGAGCGCACAGGCGAAGCCCAATAAATTAGCGAGTTGACGAGACCTATCGGGCTCTACCCGTCATTGCGAGTTCCTACCGGCCCGCGGTCCCCTTGGATGAAACGGATGGTGTGACATTTGCTGCCGAGACCGTCATGGCCGGGCTTGTCCCGGCCATCCACGTCGTGCAACCGCACCGCTGTCTCCTATACTGCTGGCGCCCTGTCGGCCAAGCATTTGGGCCGCGTGCAAGCTGAACCACGTGGATGGCCGGGACGAGCCCGGCCATGACGGAAAATGACATGGAAATCAGCGACTGGCCGTTTGTTTCTTGTTAGCGAAGCGAAGCAATTCACGGTTCCGCTGCCGCCCGCCCGCCGATTTGGCCGCGCCTCGTCCGCTGACGCCGCAAATCCTGAAGAGAGTTACTGCACGACCGGCTTTGGAAACTCGTCGGTGGACCATCTCGTGGATAGATGGATGGCTTCGCTGCGCTCGCAATGACGGGGAACGCCCGTCGAAATGGGAACAGTCGCACGTCGCCCTGGCCAAGTGGCGTCGTTATTTTGGGTGTCGCCTTAATTGAAGTTTAACTGTTGCAGTTTTGCAACCACGCTCGTGATCGAATGAGGTATGTTCTCGATGTAACCGAGTCCTCCCAGTCACCTTGCCCCGTGCAAATCTCACGGGGCATTTTTTGTCGACTGGCGGCTGCTGATCGCCCACCTGACATCGCCGCCCGACTTTTCGACGCCCATGGGTGCGGCCGGCTCCGTCGCAGCAGACTCCACGCACGTGAGAGCCCGTACAACGCCAATCATGCGTGCCTAAACCTATCTTTGCAAGGGCGAGAAGCGGGCGACCAGTTCGTGCGCTTCGCCGGGGTAGGTGAACCTGACATGCGTGATCGCCGCCTCGCCGCTCCAGGTTCGCCGTTCGATCGCCAGACACGCGGTTCCCTCCGCGATCTCGAGCAGCGCGGCGCGGCGCGCATCGGCGGGGCGAGCGCGAATGCGGTGTTCGGCCCGCGTCCAGGGCGCACGCGCGAGCAGCCAGGGACCCGGAGCGATTTCCGCGAAATTCTCGTCGGCCGCTTCCGGCGTCGCCGTGAGATTGATCAGACGCTCCTCGATGCAGAACGGCTTTTTCCCGGCCCAATGACGGCACGTGAGCTCGAGGATCGGACCCGCCGCGACCCCCTCGAGGCGTCCCGCGTCGGCCCGGATTCCCGCGACGCTGCCGTCGCGTCAGGATTTCGAAGCGATAGGCGGCGCCCAGCGCCGCGACCTCGGCCTTGACGTCGGGAATTTCCAGCACGGCCGAGCGCGAAGGCGCGCGCATGACGAAACTGCCGACCTTGCGACGGCGCTCGATCAGTCCCGCCTTGGCGAGTTCCGACAACGCCTTGTTCACGGTCATGCGGGAGCACTGGTATTGCGCCGACAGCTCGTGCTCGAACGGGATGCGGACGCCGGGCGGCCATTCGCCGGTGAGGATCCGTCCCTCGATGTCGCCGAGAATCCGCTCGTGCAGCGAGGGAATCGTCGTCGCGCGCCGGGTCTGGGAGACGGTTCCCATGGGCCTCGCCGCCGGGTTCAAATCAACATGGCCGCGCCGCGGTCGAGGTAGGTGTCGAGAAACTGGTCGATGCGGGGATGACGGGGCTTGCGGAAGACATCCTGGGGAGCGCCGGCCAGCAGCACGCGCCCCTTGTCGAGAAAGGCGATCTTGCGCCCGATCGATGCCGCGAAGCCGATTTCATGCGTGACGATCACCATCGTCATGCCATCGGCCGCCAGGGCGCGCATGACGTTCAGCACTTCCCCTGTGAGTTCGGGGTCGAGCGACGCGGTCGCTTCGTCGAACAGCATGATTTTCGGCTCCAGCGCGAGCGCGCGCGCAATCGCGACGCGCTGCTGCTGGCCGCCCGAAAGCTGCGCGGGATAATGGCCGGCGCGGTTCTCCAGACCGATCTTGCGCAGTTGCGCCATCGCGCGCGCCTCCGCTTCGGCTCTCGGGAGACGGCGAACCGTCTTCAGCGCCTCGCTGACGTTGCCTAGCGCGGTCATATGCGGCCAGAGGTTGAACTGCTGGAACACCATGCCGATCTGCTTGCGAACCGCGCGGATGCGCTGAGGCGGCAGGCGCGCGCGCCGGCCCGCTGCGTCCTCGGTGAAACCGAGCGGCTCGCCATGGACCTCGATCGTTCCCGCGTTGGCTTCTTCCAGGAACGCCAGACAGCGCAGCAACGTGCTCTTGCCAGAGCCGGAAGGGCCGATCACGCAAGTCGCTTCTCCCTGCGCGATTTCGAGATCGATCTGGTGCAGGACTTCGGTCTGACCGAAGCGCTTGCTGAGGCCGCGGACGACGATGGCGGATTCGCTCATGCCGTCGCGAACCGGAAGCGGGAAAGACGCGCCTCGGCGATGCGTCCGAACCACGCGCATATTTCTGTCAGCCCCCAGTAGAACAGCGCCAGGAGGAACAGACATTCGACGAAGGCGTAGAACTCGGTGCCGATGGCGCTGATCGTCAGCGTCAGCTCGGGCACGGTGACGACCGACAGCGTCGCTGTCTCCTTCATCAAGATGATTGTCATGTTGACCGAGGCGGGTAGCACCAGCATCGTCATTTCCGGCACCAGAATGCGGCGTATGATCTGCGCGCGGCTGAGGCCGACGCATTCACCCGCCTCGACATGGCCGCGCGGCACCGCCTCGAAACCGGCGCGGAAAATCTCGCTGAAATAAGCCGCGCCGTAGATCGAGAGCCCGAGCAAGCCCGCCGGAACCGCGTCGAGCGACAGGCCGGCGTAAGGGCCGCCGAAATAGAGCAGGAACAATTGAATGAGGAACGGCGTGCCGCGAAACACCTCGACATAGGCGCCGAGCGCGAGATCGAGCCATCGCGGCCCGTAGCGGCGGCCGACCGCGACGAGAAAGCCCAGCGCGCAAGCCCCGACGAGCCCGACGATCCACGTGAACAGCGTGATCCAGAGCGCGTGGAAGATCTCCGGCAGCTTGCTCGCGACCAGGGCGTAATCGAATCTCATGCGCGCCCCCAGTTCCAGCGCCGCTCGGCCGCCGTTCCCGCGAAGGCGAGCGCGCGATTGATGATGAAATAGAGCAGGCCCGCCGCCGAATACAGCTGTAGCGGCTCGTAGAGGCTGGTGTCGAGGTTCTGCGCCATTCGCGTCAGCTCGATCACGCCGACGACCGAGACCAGCGACGAAGCCTTGAGAATGAGGATCGCCTCGTTGACGAGCGAGGGCAGGGTCAGGCGGAAGGCGATCGGAGCGCGAATGCGAACCAGTTGCTGGAATGGCGTCAGCCCGGCCATGTCGGCCGCCTCGAGCAGTCCGCGCGGCACGCTGGCGAAGCCGCCGCGCAGATTCTCCGCCTGATAGGCGGCGGTGCAGAGCGAGAGCCCGACGATCGCCGCGACCACGCTCGGCACGTTGATTCCGATGACTGGCAGAAGATTGTAGATCAGCAGCAGTTGCACCAGCAGCGGGACGCCGCGGAAAAAGCTGACGAACACTCGAGCGGGGATCGCGAACGCGCGATTGGACGAAAGCCGAGCGGCGGAAACGCACATCCCGATGACGAAGCCGATGACGATCGAGACGCCGCTGATCACGATCGTGTAAAGCGCGGCCTCGACGAGAAGTCCGAAAATGATGGGCGTCATCGGGAAGGTCCGTCGCGGGGCGATTTCCCGCCTCGCTCTTGCGAGGAGGGATCAGAGGAGGGGCGCTAGTTCAAGCAACCGCGCTCGATGTTTGTCATCCCCGCGAAAGCCGGGATCCAGCGGGCCACGACGCGCGGCTGCCGGACAAGGAACCCTTCGTGCAAGCGGAGCCCCGGCCAATCTGCAGCGTCGCGTGGCGTTCTGGATCCTCGCGTTCGCGAGGATGACAAGCGAGTGTGTGTGCCGCGGCGAGAACGTCGCCGAGAGGCGAACCCCCGACCCCTCCCCGTGAGAAGACGAAGCGTCAGATGTTGGGCGTCGGGACGCTGTCGGGAGTATCGAAGGTCGTGCCGAACCACTTCTGCTGGATTTTGGCCATGCGCCCGTCGGCCTTGATCTTGAGTATGGCCTTGTCCACTGTGTCCATCAGGCTCGCGTAGTCCGGGTCCTTGCGGCCCATGTAACCGAAATAGGTCTTGGTGCCGAAGGTTGGCAGCACGACCTCGAACTTGGTCGGCTGTTGCTTGGCGACGAAGGCGATGTTGGGCAGCGAATTGCCGACCGCGACTATGCGGCCGGCGGCGAGATCGGCGTAGGCCTCATTGTACCCGACGTATTCGCCGCGCACCTCGGGCTTGACTGGCAGCGTGTCGCCGAACTTGATGAGCTGCTGGAGCTGCGACGTCGCCTTGGCGGCGCCGACGATCTTGCCGGCGATGTCCGCGGGCTTCATGACGGACGAATCGCCCTTGCGCTTCATCAGCGCCACGGTCGCCTCGGCGATCGGCGTCGAGAAGCGATAGTGCTCCATGCGGGCTTTTGTGATGGTTGCGGGCCCGGCGACCATGTCGAACTTGCCCGCCTCGAGGCCCGGCAGCACGCCGTCCCACGGCAGCGCGACCCATTCGATCTTGACCCCGAGCTCCTTACCGATTTCGTCGAACAGATCGACGTTCAGGCCGGCATGCGCGCCTGCGTCGATGTAATCGAACGGCGCGAACTCCGTCTCGGTTCCGACCTTCATCACGCCGGCGGCCTTCACCTTGGCCAGGACGTCGTCCGCATAGGCCGCGCCGCTCAGGCCGATCGCCAGCGCCGCGCCGACGATCATTTTGCAAAATGTACGCTTCTTCATGGGTCGCTCCCGTTTCAATCCAACCGGAAACATTTATCCGAAATTCCCCTCGCGGGTCTGTTTCCATTTGTCTATACATATAAGAAAGCTTGGCTGGCCAGCTGTCAAGTGCGTTCCGACGGCATAGATTTCGCTATTTTGCGAGTAATTGCAGCATCGTGACGCGAAAACGATCACGAATCGCGTCGCGTGCGATATGCTCGCCGTCGCGTACGACCGCTCGACCACGCGCAAAGACGCAATCGACCCAGGCGCCGCCCGAGAATATCCACCCGTCGAGCACATCGTCGTCTTCCCCACCGATCGCGTCGGGGCGCAGCGTGACGATATCGGCGTCCGCGCCGACACGGAGCCCAGCGGGCGTCCGACCCAACGCCAGCGCCCCGCCATGCTGCGCGCCGTCGAACAAGGCGCGGCCGGTCGATCCCGAGGATTTGCCGAGGACGTTGCGCGCGCGATGAAACAGCCGCTGGCCGTATTCCAGCAGCCGCAACTCGTCCGCGAGCGAAATCTGGACATTCGAGTCCGTGCCGATGCCGAACCGCCCGCCTCTGCCGACGAAGTCGGTCGCGTTGAAAAGGCCGTCGCCGAGGTTGGCCTCGGTGATCGGGCATAGCCCGGCGACGGCGCCGCTCTCGGCCAACCGGCGTGTTTCCTCCGAGCGTCATGTGGGTCGCGTGGATCAGGCACCAGCGCGGCCCGACATCGGCGTGATCGAGCAACCACTCGACCGGCCGCGCGCCCGACCACGCGAGGCAGGCGTCGACCTCCGCGACCTGCTCGGCGATGTGGATGTGGAGCGGCCCCTCTGGCGCGAGGGCGATGACCGCTTCGAGTTCGCGAGGCGTCACGGCGCGCAGCGAATGGGGGGCCAAGCCGAGATCAGCGCCATCGAGAGTTCGCAACTGGCCGCGCGCACGCTCGACGAGCGCGTCCATAGAGATCGAGATCGCAGATGAAGCGTCGCTGCGCATCGCCCGGCGGCGCGCCGCCGAAGCCCGAATGGGCGTAGAACACCGGGAGCAGCGTCAAGCCGATCCGCGTCGCGTCCGCCGCGGCGAGGATGCGCCCCGACATCTCGGCGACATCGTCGTAGGATCGGCCGTCTGGCGCGTGGTGGAGATAGTGAAACTCGCCCACGCGGGTGAATCCGGCCTCGAGCATTTCGACATAGGCCTGAGCCGCGACGGCCTCGACCTGATCGGGCGTCATTTCGAGCGCGAAGCGATACATCGTCTCGCGCCAGCTCCAAAAATTGTCCGTAGCTGGGCCGCGACGCTCGGCGAGGCCGGACATCGCGCGTTGAAAAGCATGGCTGTGGATGTTGGCGATGCCGGGCACGCCCAAGGCATGCCGCTCGTCGCCCTCCCGCGCTGCCGCGCCGATCTCGAGCGCGGAAATGACGCCGGATTGCAACGTCACGCGCACGTCGCGACGCCAACCCTCCGGGGTTAGGGCTTTGTCGAGCTGAAGCGTCGAGGTTGCTGGGTTCATCAGGTATCTCGCGCTAACCCCTTCCCCCCTCGCGGGGGAAGGTGGACGCGCGAAGCGCGGCCGGATGAGGGGGATCGAGCTGAGCGAGATGGCTCCGAACATTCAACACGACAGCATGCTTTTTAGTGAATGGCGAAACCCTTGTATATTTGAAGGGTTCCCAGCGCACCACGGAGCTATCTCGCTCCGCTCGATTCCCCTCATCCGGCCCTTCGGGCCACCTTCCCCCGCAAGGGGGGAAGGTGTTCCCCGTGCTTGATTTCGCCCTCGTTATGTCTATCCATGAAAAAATGTAACTGCGCAAAAACCGGAACCGGTCAGAGGCGATGGCGCCCTCCTTTTCATGTGATCGGCTCTGGACCGGCGCGCGGCTGGCGACGCTCGCGCCGCATCGGGTCGGCGTGGGCGCCATCGAACGCGGTGCGATTGCGGTCCGCGAGGGAAGCATCGTCTTCGCCGGCGCGGAAGCGGACTTGCCGACGACGCTGCGAAACGCCAGAGAGACGATAGCCTGCGACGGTCGCTGGATCACCCCCGGCCTGATCGATTGCCATACGCATCTCGTCCACGCGGGAAACCGCGCCGGCGAATTCGAGATGCGGCTGCGCGGCGCGAGCTATGAAGAGATCGCGCGCGCCGGCGGCGGCATCCTCTCCTCGGTCAAGGCGCTGCGCGCGGCGAGCGAGGACGAACTCGTCCGACAGAGTTTGCCGCGTCTCGACGCGCTGATCGGCGAAGGCGTGACGACGGTCGAGATCAAATCCGGCTACGGCCTCGATTTGCCGAACGAGCGCAAATCGCTGCTCGCCGCCGGACGCATGGGCCGCGAACGGCCAGCATCGGTCCGACGAACCTTTCTCGGCGCCCACGCCCTGCCGCCCGAATTCGCGGGCGACAAGACCGGCTTTATCGAGGCGATCGTGACGCCGATCCTGCCCGCCCTCGCCCGCGAAGGGCTGATCGACGCCGTCGACGGCTTTTGCGAAGGCATCGCGTTCTCGCCGGAGGAAATGGCGCGCGTCTTCGAAGCGGCGCGCGCGCTCGGGCTGCCCGTGAAGCTCCACGCCGATCAGCTCTCCAATCTGCATGGCGCGGCGCTGGCGGCGCGCTTCGGCGCGCTTTCGGCCGACCATCTCGAACATACCGACGAAGACGGCGCAGCGGCGATGGCGCGCGCGGGAACGACCGCCGTAATATTGCCCGGCGCTTACTATTTCATTCGGGAGACGAAGCCGCCGCCGATCGCGCTGTTTCGCAAGCATGGGGTTCCGATGGCGGTCGCCACCGACTGCAATCCCGGCACTTCGCCGATGACCTCGCTGCTGCTGGCCATGAACATGGCCGCGACGCTGTTCCGGATGACGGTCGACGAATGCATCGCGGGGGTCACTCGCGAAGCGGCCCGCGCGCTCGGCCTCGGCGCGGAGGTCGGCACGCTGGAGGCCGGCAAGTCGGCGGATCTGGCGATCTGGAACATCGAGCAGCCCGCCGAACTCGTCTACCGGCTGGGCTTCAATCCGCTGCACGCCCGGGTCTGGAAGGGCCGATGACCGACATCCTCCTCAATCCCGGCGCCACGTCCCTCGCGGATTGGCGCGCCATCTACCGCGGCGCCGGCGCGGTCCTCGATCCCGCCTGCTGGCCACAGGTCGACGCGAGCGCCGCGGCGGTCGCGCGCATCGTGCGCAGGGGCGAGCCGGTCTACGGCGTGAATACCGGCTTCGGCAAACTCGCGAGCGTTCGCATCGCCGAGGCGGATCTCGCGAGACTGCAACGCAACATCGTGCTTTCGCATGCCGCAGGCGTCGGCGAGGCGACGCCGACGCCGATCGTCCGGCTGATGATGGCCCTGAAGCTCGGGAGCCTGGCCCAGGGGGCCTCCGGCGTGCAGCGGGAAACGGTGGCTCTCTTGCAAACGATGCTGGCGCGCGGCGTGACGCCCGTCGTCCCCGTGCAAGGGTCTGTCGGCGCGTCGGGCGATCTCGCGCCGCTGGCCCACATGGCCGCGGCGATGATCGGGGTCGGCGAGGTCTTTTTCGAGGGTCGCCGCCTGCCTTCAGAAGTCGCTCTCGCCGACGCCGGCCTCGCGCCGCTCGCGCTCGGTCCGAAGGAGGGCCTTGCGCTGCTCAACGGCACGCAATTCTCCGCCGCATACGCGCTCGCGGCGTTGTTCGAGGCGGAGCGGCTGTTCCAGTCGGCGCTGCTGAGCGGCGCCCTATCGACCGATGCTGCTCGCGGGTCCGACGCGCCGTTCGATCCGCGCATCCACGCCTTGCGTGGCCAGCGCGGCCAGATCGAGACCGCGGCGGCGCTGCGGGACCTCATGGCGGGCAGCGCGATTCGCGCCTCGCATCTCACGAACGACGACCGCGTGCAGGACCCCTATTGCCTGCGCTGCCAGCCGCAGGTGATGGGCGCGGCGCTCGATATCCTGCGCCAAGCCGCGCGCGACGTTGGCATGCGAGGCGAACGGCGTGACCGACAATCCGCTGATCTTCACCGACCCCGACGAAGCGCTGTCCGGCGGCAACTTTCACGCCGAGCCCGTCGCTTTCGCCGCCGATATCATCGCGCTCGCCGTCTGCGAGATCGGGTCGCTGGCGGAGCGTCGGATTGCCATGCTGGTCGATCCCGCGCTCTCGGGACTGCCGGCGTTCCTGACGCCGAAACCGGGTTTGAACTCCGGGTTCATGATCCCGCAGGTGACGGCGGCGGCGCTGGTCTCCGAAAACAAGCAGCGCGCCTATCCCGCGAGCGTCGATTCGATCCCGACCTCGGCCAACCAGGAGGATCACGTCTCGATGGCGGCGCATGGCGCGCGCCGGCTGCTGCCGATGATCGAAAACGCCTGCGGCGTGATCGGCGTCGAGTTGCTCGCCGCGGCGCAAGGCTGCGACTTCCACGCGCCGCTCGCGTCGAGCGAACCGCTCGAGGCTCTGCGTCGCCGTGTGCGCTCGGAGGTTCCCCATCTCGACGACGACCGCCATTTCCATCCCGACATGGAGAAGGCGATCCAGCTGGTGCGCTCCGGCGCGGCGATCGCCGCGGTCGGAGCCGTGGGCTTGCCCGGAGTCATCGGGGATGCGAAGTGAACGAACGCTCCTCGAACGACCGTGTCTCCGGCCACCCGATTATTTTCCGGGATCGATTGTTTTCAAGGCCTTGCAAGGAGGCTAATTTTCCGCTCGGGCGGTGCGAGTCTGTTGGGATCTGATGTCCGGGGCTGGCCCGAGGCACGGACGCTGGCGCGAAATTGCGCGCGAGGGACGCTATAGAAATTAGCATATAAGACATGTATAATATGTATTCCGGGGCGCCTCCGAAGCGATCTTTCCGCACATCGGAGACCCAGCCCTGGAGGCGAACACCCGAGAGCCGCGCCATGACCGCAAATCCCCGCATCGACAACGCCCGGACCATCCGCGCTCCGCACGGATCGACGTTACAGGCCAAATCTTGGCTGACCGAAGCGCCGATGCGCATGCTGATGAACAATCTCGATCCCGACGTCGCGGAGCGGCCCAGCGAACTCGTCGTCTACGGCGGCATCGGCCGCGCCGCGCGCGACTGGAACGCGTTCGATCAGATCGTCGCGACGCTGAAGCGGCTGGAAGGCGATCAAACCCTGCTCGTGCAATCGGGCAAGCCGGTCGGCGTGTTCACCACCCATCCCGACGCGCCGCGCGTGCTGATCGCCAATTCCAACCTCGTGCCGCACTGGGCGACCTGGGAGCATTTCAACGAGCTCGATCGCAAGGGCCTCATGATGTACGGCCAGATGACGGCGGGGTCGTGGATCTACATCGGCAGCCAAGGCATCGTGCAGGGCACCTACGAAACCTTCGTCGAACTCGGCCGCCAGCACTATGGCGGCGATCTCACTGGGCGCTGGATTCTGACGGCGGGCCTGGGCGGCATGGGCGGCGCGCAGCCGCTGGCGGCGACGATGGCCGGAGCCTCGTGCCTCGCCGTCGAATGCCAGCCGAGCCGCATCGAGATGCGGCTGCGCACCGGCTATCTCGACCGCCAGGCCGCGACGATCGACGAGGCGCTGGCGATCATCGACAGGGCGAAGGCCGAGGGCAAGCCGGTTTCCGTCGGCCTGCTCGGCAACGCCGCCGACGTCTTTCCCGAACTGCTGCGCCGCGGCGTGCGGCCCGACGCCGTGACCGACCAGACGTCCGCGCACGATCCGATCAACGGCTATCTCCCGCGCGGCTGGACCCTCGCGCAATGGCAGGAGCGGCGCGAGCGCGACCCCAAGGCGGTCGACAAGGCCGCGCGCGCATCGATGGCGGTGCATGTGCGCGCGATGCTCGATTTCCATCGCGCCGGCGTTCCCACCGTCGACTATGGCAACAACATCCGCCAGATGGCGAAGGAGGAAGGCGTCGCCGACGCGTTCGACTTTCCCGGCTTCGTGCCCGCCTATATCCGCCCGCTGTTCTGTCGCGGGATCGGGCCGTTCCGCTGGGCGGCGCTGTCGGGCGACCCCGAGGACATTTTCGGACCGACGCCAAGGTCAAGGAGCTGATGCCGGACGACAGGCATCTGCACAACTGGCTCGACATGGCGCGGGCGCGCATCCGTTTCCAGGGCCTGCCCGCGCGCATCTGCTGGGTCGGGCTCGGCGACCGGCACCGGCTGGGGCTGGCGTTCAACGCAGATGGTCGCCTCGGGCGAGTTGAAGGCGCCGGTCGTGATCGGCCGCGATCATCTCGACTCCGGTTCCGTCGCCTCGCCCAACCGCGAAACCGAGGCGATGCGCGACGGTTCGGACGCCGTCTCCGATTGGCCGCTGCTCAACGCGCTGTTGAATTGCGCGTCGGGCGCGACCTGGGTCTCGCTGCATCACGGCGGCGGCGTCGGCATGGGCTTCTCGCAGCACGCCGGCATGGTCGTCGTCTGCGACGGCACGCCGGAAGCGGCCAAACGCGTCGGCCGCGTGCTCTGGAACGATCCGGCGAGCGGCGTCATGCGCCACGCCGACGCCGGCTATCCCACGGCGATCGACTGCGCCCGCGCCAACGGGCTGGATTTGCCGGGAATTCTCGGATGAGCACGACGTCGTCAGCGTCTCTGATTTCCATGTCATTTTCCGTCATGGCCGGGCTTGTCCCGGCCATCCACGTAGTTCAGCTTGCAGTGGCTCAAATGCTTAGCCGATAGGGAGCCAACCGTATTTAAAACTGCGCCGCCGTTGGACGACGTGGATGGCCGGGACGAGCCCGGCCATGACGGTTGGGGGGTTGTCCCGTCACATCAGCCGCCGAGGCCGAGAACGCGGATCGCGTTCTGTTTGAGAATGAGCTCCTGCACCTCGGGCTTGAACGCGGCCTTGCGAAAGTCGGCGATCCAGCGGTCGGGCGCGATCAGCGGAAAATCCGAGCCGAACAGCATTTTTTCCTTCAGTTGCGTGTTGGCGTATTGCACGACCTGGGGCGGAAAATATTTGGGCATCCAGCCGGACAGGTCGATGTAGACGTTCGGCTTGTGCAGCGCGATCGAAAGCGCCTCGTCCGTCCAGGGCCAGGACGGATGCGCCATGATGATCGTCATATCGGGAAAATCCACCGCCACGTCGTCGATATGGATCGGCTGCGAATATTTCAGCCGCAATCCTCCGCCGCCGCGCATGCCGGTGCCGATGCCGGAATGGCCGGTGTGAAAAATCGCCGGCAATTTATGCTCCGCGATGACCTCGTAGAGCTTGTAGGCCATACGGTCGTTGGGAAAAAAGCCCTGGCACGTCGGATGAAACTTGAACCCCCTGACGATCCCGCCCTCGATCAGCTCCCGCGCTTCCCGAGCGCCCATCATGCCCTTGTGCGGGTCGATGCTGGCGAAGGCGATCATGATGTCGCTGTTTTCGCGCGCGGCGTCGATGACCTCCGCGTTGGGAATGCGGCGATTGCCGATCTGGGCCTCCGCGTCGACCGTGAACATCACGAGGCCGATCTTGCGTTCGCGATAATAGCTCAGCGTTTCGGCGATCGTCGGACGCTTGCCGACCTTGAAGTACTTGCTCGCCGCTTCCTCGTAAGGCTCCCACATGACGTCCACCGGTTGCCTGCACGAAACCTCGGCGTGGGTGTGGACGTCGATCGCAACCAGATCCGAGACGTTCATTTTCGCCGCTCCTCCGCCTGTGCGCGAAACGACCCTAGCTTCGAAATCGAATTCGTAAATCGAATAATGAGCATTCCGCCCGCGTTTTTGGTCGCGAAACGAACGATTCCAAACATCAGCTTGCGAGTGGCAGTGCCCGAGGCTCTGCGGTCCAGCGCTGCGCCTCGAGTTGGAACGACCCCTCGACCGCGATCTATCCCGATCCCGCCTTCGAGGTTTTCGACCCGCGCTTCGCCAAGTACAGCGGCGGCACGGCCGGCTTGGTGCGCGTCTGGACCGGCGGCGTCTGGACCGAGGGGCCGGTATGGTTCGGCGACCAACAGCGGCTGATCTTCAGCGACATCCCGAACGACCGGCTGATGGCCTACGACGTCACTACCGGCAAGACACAAGTGTTCCGTCAGCCGTCCAACTTCACCAACGGCAACACCCGCGACCGCCAGGGCCGCCTCATCTCCTGCGAACAGGGCACGCGCCGCGTCACCCGCACCGAATACGACGGGACGATCACCGTGCTGGCCGACAAGTTCAACGGCAAGCCGCTGAACTCGCCGAACGGCGTGATCGTCAAGTCCGACGACACGGTGTGGTTCACCGACCCGAGCTACGGCATCGGCGGCGACCACGAGGGCAACCGCGGCGAGGCGGAACTGCCGCGCAATGTCTACCGCCTCGATCCGAAGAGCGGGAAGATGGACGTCGTCGTCGGCGACTTCAGCATGCCGAACGGGCTTTGCTTCTCGCCCGACGAGAAGAAGTTCTACGTCACCGACACTGGCGAACTGGGTGGCGCGTTCAAGCAAACGCTGATCCGGGTCTACGACGTGGACGACAACGGCAAGCTCACAAACGGAAAGCTGATGCACGACTTCAAGGACGTGCCTCAGCCTTACATCGCCGATGGCGAGACGCCTCACGATGCCTGGGCCGCCACTGACCTGACGAGGACCGGAATGGATTTCGCGGAAGGCGTCTTGGACAAGGGGTCGAAGTGCTCGACCGGCATGAGATCATTGGTTTCGGGATAGTAGGAAGCGATGCAGCCTCGCGGTATTTTGTACGGGCGAACCTTGAAGCCGCTCACGGCGCGCTGCTTTTTCGGGTCGGCGAGGGACACCAGTTCGACGATGGAATCTTCCTCGATCCTCCGGTCGGTCATGTCGTCCTCATTCATGAAGACCACCATTCGGCCGCCAAACACGCCACGATAGCGGTCGTTCAGGGTGTAGATGGTCGTGTTGTATTGGTCATGGCTGCGGATCGTCGTCAGCGTGAGCGCATCGGCGCGCTGTGTCGCCGGATCCTCGGACACCCCTCTGCAAACGAGGAAATTCGCGCGTCGATTGGCAGTGTCCCAGACGAGTTCGCGGGGACCGTTGTAAAGGTGGAAGCCGCCGGGCTGACGGATGCGGGCGTTGAAGTTCGCGAACAGCTTTGGATAGACAGCTTCGATCTTGTCGCGAATCAGATCGTAGTTCCCCTCGAACGCCTCCCAACCAATGTCGCTCGCCGGCAGAGTCGCACGCGCCATGCCGCATATGATGGCGACTTCCGATTTCAGATGCGGCGAGGGTGGGGTGAAGAGGCCGCCGGACGCGTGCACCATGGACATGCTGTCCTCGACCGTCACGCTCTGGCGACCGGTCGCCTGGATATCGACGTCGCTGCGCGCGAGACAGGGAAGGATCAATGCCTCCTGACCGTGAACGACGTGACTGCGATTCAGCTTGGTGTTGATGGCTACCGTCAGTTTGAGGCGTCGCATGGCGGAGCGCAGGCTTTCGGTATCCGGCGTGGCCGCGACGAAGTTGCCGCCAAGCCCGACGAACACCTCGGCGCGGCCGTCGATCATCGCTGCGACGGCGTCGACGACAGCATGCCCATGATGCTTCGGGGGCGGGAACGAGAAAACCTTCTCGATCTGCGCCAGGAGTTCCGCGCTCGGAATCTCCGTGATTCCGACGGTTCGATCGCCCTGAACATTGGAATGGCCGCGCACCGGACAGATTCCGGCGCCCGGCCTGCCGAAGTTGCCCCGCATCAGCAGCAAATTGGCGATCTGCTGCACGTTCTGGGTGCCCTGGCGGTGCTGGGTGATCCCCATGCCATAGACGATGATGCACGACTTCGCCTCGATATAGATGCGCGCGATCCGCTCGATTTGTGCACGCTCGACGCCGGAACTGCGTAGGATTTCGTCCCAAGACGCAGCTCGTATGTCCTCGGCGAGCGCCTCGAAGCCGGTCGTGTGCGTTTCGATGAACGGCAGGTCGAGCACGGGAGGATCCCCGCGCTCGATAGCCTCCGCATGGGCCGCGAGCACCAGCTTCATGATGCCCTTCAGGACAGCGAGGTCGCCGCCAACCTTGACCTGGCAATATTCGCTGGCGATCCTGGTCGAACTCAGCGTCACCATCTCGATCGGCGCCTGCGGCGCGGCGAACCGTTCGAGGGCGCGTTCGCGCAGCGGGTTGATCGCGACGATCGGCACGCCGCGGCGTGAGGCGTTGTGCAGCGACGTCATCATTCTCGGGCTGTTGGTTCCGGGATTCTGGCCGATCACGAAAATCGCGTCCGTCGCATCGAAGTCTTCCAGCAGCACGGTCCCCTTTCCGATCCCAATGCTCATCGGCAGCCCGACGCTCGTCGCCTCGTGACACATGTTGGAGCAATCGGGGAAATTGTTGGTGCCGAAGCGGCGGACGAAAATCGAATAGAGGAAAGCCGCCTCGTTCGACGCGCGGCCGGATGTGTAGAACTCGGCGCGGTCGGGGCTGTCCAGGGCGTTGAGGTGAGAGGCGATCATCGCGAAGGCGTCGTCCCAACCGATCGGGACGTAGCGGTCGGTCGACCGATCGTATCGCATCGGCTCGGTGAGCCGCCCCTGCTCCTCCAACCAGTAGTCGCTGTGCTCTGCGAGCTCGGTCACGGTGTGCGCCGCAAAGAAGTCACGCCCGACCCGGCGCTTCGTCAATTCGAACGAGACGGCCTTGGCGCCGTTCTCGCAGAATTCGAACGAACTCGTGTGCCTGGGATCGGGCCATGCGCAGCCCGGGCAGTCGAAGCCATGGGGCTGGTTCATCGACAACAGCGCCTGCGTTCCCTTCAGCACGACGCTCTGCTCTCGAAGCGCGACGGCCACTGCGCGGAGCGCGCCCCAACCCCCGGCCGGTTCATCGTACGGCTCGAAGATGGCGCCTGCCTCAGGTTCGATAACGCGCGGACCGTCGGTGTGGTCGGATGGCTCTATCTGGTCGGACATCGTCTCATCTCCAGGTAATAGGCGCCCCTGTCGAACACGCGTCTCTGTCTTGCCCTCGATTGAAAGTCTTTCCAAATTGCACGCCGCTTTTCGAAATCCAATCATGTTGATTCGTCGTCGGATACCGGCTTTCGCCGGTATGGGCCTGTCAGAAAACAGCGCCCCATCCGTCATTGCGAGCAAAGCGAAGCAACCCAGACTCTAGGCCGCGTAGGCGGCTTAGGCGGCGCCCAATAACTACCGAAGCGATCGGGTCAGCGGCGACCCATCCGTCATTGCGAGGAGCCCTTGCGACGAAGCAATCCAGGGGCCACAACATGCGCGGCGCCAGCGACCCAGACGGTCGTACTGCGGCCCCTGGATTGCTTCGCTTCGCTCGCAATGACGGACAGGGAATTGGCTCACTTGTTTCCGCGTGTCGCCTTAGTCTGGGTTGCTTCGCTGTCGCTCGCAATGACGGGCCGCGCGGCGGCCCTGACTCACTTGTTCTTGGGCATCGCCTGAGGCCGCACCGGTCGGCTCGCCAAACGAGCCATGCTCACGACAGCCGGCTGACGAAACTGTCTTGCACGAGCTTTCGGCCAGCCTTGTCGAAATCGACGGTGAGCTTGACGCCATCGACGGCGACGACGCTCCCCGGGCCGAATTTTATGTGAAATATTCGCATGCCGGCCTCGAAGGCGGATGACTCGGGTTCGACCGCGAGGGCGCGGCCTTCGATGACGCGGGCGCCGCCCCGCATACCCGCCCGCGGGAAGCTTCCCGACTGCTGCGCGTTCTCTTGCGCCCGCCGCCAACCCGGGGTCTGATAACCCGACCCTGAAAACACGACACGATCGAAACGCGACTCCGCGTACCCCCATGCGGCGGCGCCAGGGGAATACTCGGCGTCGATATGCGCTTCCGGCAACTCCTCGATGAAACGCGACTCGCGCGAGGATTGCCAAAGTCCGCGAATCTGCCGATTTGCGGCATGATAGATCGCCGCTTTTCGTCGCGCGCGGGTCAGCCCGACGTAGGCGAGCCGACGCTCCTCCTCCAATCCGGCGGCGCCGTTCTCGTCGAGCGACCTCTGGTGAGGAAAAAGCCCCTCCTCCCAGCCCGGCAGGAAGACGACGTCGAATTCGAGTCCCTTCGCGGCGTGAAGCGTCATGATCGAAACCCGAGGACCCGGGTCGCCGTTCTCGACCTCCGTCACCAACGAAACGTGCTCCAGGAACGCGCCCAAGGTGGGAAACTCGCCCATCGAGCGCACCAGTTCCTTTAGATTTTCCAGGCGGCCTTCGGCGTCGGCGGTTCGCTCTGCCTTCCACATCGCGATCAGGCCGCTTTCCTCGAGGATCGTCCGCGCCAGTTCCTCGTGCGGCGTCGAGTTCGATCTGGGCGGACCAGCGGTCGAAGTCGTGCAACAGATCGCGCAAGATCTGCCGCGGCCGGGCCTTGAGTTCCTCGCTCTGCGTGAGCGCGCGTGCCGAACCCATCAGCGACAGCCCGGCGCGACGCCCGTGCGCATAAAGGAGAGAGAGCGTCGCCTCGCCCAGGCCGCGGCGCGGCAAATTGTAAATCCGCTCGAACGCCAAGTCGTCGTCGGGCTGAAAGACGCAGCGCAAATACGCCAGGGCGTCGCGGATCTCCGCCCTTTCGTAAAATCGCGGGCCGCCCACGATCCGATAGGGGACGCCGATTTCCAGAAATCGCTCTTCGAACTCGCGCATTTGAAACGCGGCGCGAACCAGTATTGCGATTTCGCCGAGCGAAGTCCCGTCGCGCTGCGCCGATTTCGACCTCGTCGCCGACGCTTCGCGCCTCTTCCCGACTGTCCTGAACGGCGCGCACTGTCGGCTTCTCGCCATCTTTGGCTTCGGTCCGCAGCGTCTTCCCGAGACGATTCTTGTTGTGCGCGATCAGCCCGGACGCGACGGCGAGGATGTGTCCGGTCGAGCGATAATTGCGCTCCAGCCGGATGACGGTCGCGCCGGGAAAATCATGTTCGAATCTCAGGATATTGTCGATCTCGGCG
Source organism: uncultured Actinomycetota bacterium (assembly GCA_963720085.1). GTDB lineage: Bacteria > Actinomycetota > Actinomycetes > Mycobacteriales > Mycobacteriaceae > Mycobacterium. Next base: position 54,711 of record CAVRER010000038.1, on the reverse strand, counting down.
CCTCGCCAACCGTAGATCGATTGATCGTCGTCGCCGACGCAGCAGATGTTCCTGTGCATCTGCGCCAGCAGCCGGAGCCACAGGTATTGAACGACGTTGGTGTCTTGATACTCGTCTACTAGAATGTAGCGTAATCTTCGTTGATAAGACGAAAGTATATCGTCATGCTCTCGAAACAGTCTCAGACTTTCCAATAGCAGGTCGCCGAAGTCGACCGCGTTCAGCTCTTTCAACCGACCCTGGTACGACTTGTAGAGAGACGCCCCCGCGCCGTTCGCGAAGGCGGCGGATTCGCCAAGCGGAACCTGGCTCGGATCGAGACCCCGGTTCTTCCATGCGTCGATCTGGCTCGCCAGCGCGCGAGCCGGCCAACGCTTGTCGTCGATGTCGGCCGCCTTCAGAACCTGCTTGATCAGCCTGATCTGATCGTCCGTGTCGAGGATGGTGAAATTCGACTTGAGGCCGACCAATTCGGCGTGCCGCCGCAGAATCTTGGCCCCGATCGAATGGAACGTGCCCATCCACGGCATGCCGTCATGGACGCCGGTCAACGCGCCTATCCGCTCGCGCATCTCCCGCGCCGCCTTGTTGGTGAATGTGACGGCAAGAATTTCATGGGCCCTGGCGCGTCCGGTCGCGATCAGGTGCGCGATACGAGTGGTGAGCACCCGGGTCTTCCCGACCCCTGCGCCGGCCAGAACGAGGACCGGACCGTCGAGCGCCTCGACCGCGCGACGCTGCTCGGAGTTCAGTCCGTCGAGATAACGGGGCGCCCTGCCCGGCGGCGAGGGTCCCGGTATGAATTTCGTTTCTCTGTATTTCGAATCGGCGGGATCGGTCGGACGCCGATCTGGGGCCGTAAAATTAGGAGATTCGCGAGGCATGGCGAATAATGCGCCGATGCGCGAGCGCGCGCAACGCCAAACGCCGACTCCAGGCATGATAGGAGGGGCGAAACCGCAGGGCGCTGCTGTAGACGCGGTCGCCGACCGCGTGGGTTCCGCTTGGTTGCCGTTCGGAAAATGTGGCATTCTACGAAAGCCGCGCTCAGCGAGCACGGCTACAATTTCGTGAGCGCCCGCACTCTGGCCTCTCTTACCGCTTTCCCGCTATGTCCAGTGATTGATTTGGATCACCGCTGGGCCGAGAATAGCGCAGAAAAGTCCGGGAAGGAAAAACAGGATCATCGGGACGGTCAGGGTGGGCGGCAGGGCCGCCGCCTTTTTCTCCGCCGCGGTCATTCGCTGATCGCGACTTTCTTGCGCCAATACGCGCAGCGCAGAACCCAACGGCGTGCCGTACTTCTCGGACTGGACGAGCACGGTCGTCAATTGCTTGATGGAGTCGATCCCGGTGCGGGCGTTGAGGTTTTCAAATGCGGTGCGTCGCTGTTCGAGATATGACATTTCCGCCGCGAGCAGCGTCAATTCTTCAGCCAGCTCGATGCTTTCGGCGCCGATCTCCATGCTCACTTTCCGAACGGCATGCTCGATGGACATTCCCGACTCGGCGCATATGATCAACAGGTCGACCATGTTCGGATAGGCCCGCCCCATCGATTTTTGACGTTTGGTCTTTTTGTTGCTGAGGAATATTTCGGGCGCCTTGATGCCCAGATAAGCCGCGAATATCGCGGCGCAAACCTTGAACGTAAACGCCCACTGGAGTTTCGCGATAAAAAACACATAAATCAGTGCGACCAAGAAGAACAGTATCGGCGCGACAAAACGGAACGTCAGAAATGCGTTCTCGGCGCCGGCGCCTCGAAAACCCGCCTGGCTGAGCTGTTGCTTGGCGGTGTCGGTGTTCAGCCAACTCGCGAGATTGAGCGATTCGGTGACGGTCTTGGTGATGCCGCCGGATTTATAGCGCAATGAAGTCTTGCTCTGCGAGGCGGCGAGCCTCTCGCGTTCGCGCATGCGAATGCGGTCGCGCTCGGTGCTCACGTCCTTCATCCGTCGCGCCAAATTATCGGTCTGCAGGAGCGGCATGACCGCCATCAGCACGCCCGCGGCGCACCCCATCGACAACAGCACGACCGCCATGAAATGCGTATCGCCTACTTTGAGCAGCACCAGATCCAACATCGCAGGTTCTCACTCAGAAGTCGAAGCTGATCATCTTCTTCATCATCGCAATGCCGATGCTCATCCAGCCCAGACCGATCGCGCAGATGAGCCGGCCATGGTTGGTCGTGAACAGCAGGCTTATGTATTCGGGCGAAACGGCGTAGAGCGCGCCGGTGACGACGAACGGGACGGCGCCGATGATGGCGGCCGACGCCTTCGCCTCCATGGCCATAGCCCCGATCTTGCCCTTCATCTTCTTGCGCTCGCGGACGGTCTTCGACAGGTTGCCTATCGCTTCCGAAAGGTTTCCGCCGGCCTTGGATTGGATTTCGATCACGATCGCAAAGAAGTTGGTCTCGGTCGCGGGGACACGCCGCGCGAGTTTCACGCAAGCGTCGGGAACCGAAATTCCGAGTTGCTGCAACTCCACGACCTTCCGGAATTCCGTCCGCACCGGCTCCTGGGCTTCACTGGCGATGATCCGCAAGGTATCGCCCAACGGCAGACCCGCCCTCACGCCGCGGACGATGATATCGAGCGCCGAGGGGAAGTTGTCGATGAACTTCTTGATCCGACGCGCGCGGAGCCGGGCGAGCACGAAATTCGGCAGGCCCGCGACGACGATTACCGCCACGAGCGCGGCCACCAGGGGACTGCGCGACTTCAAATACGTCAGTCCACCGAGAACCGCTCCCATGACTACGAATATGAGCAGGTACTGCTGGCGTTTTATGGATAGGCCGGCCTGTTCAATTCGGGTTTGAAGATCTACGCGCTTCCTCTTCGAATTCTTTTCGAGCTCCAGCAGACTCTCGGCGATCTGTTTCTTCTTGGCTGCGCGATCGATGGTCGTCGCGCGCGCCTTGGTGTCCGTTTTGGCGATCGCCATACGTCGCTGGTCGGCCCGGGAATCCCCGCCCAGGACCACAAACGCGAGTCCACCCATCGCCACGGCGACGGAACCCGCCAGCAGAAATATATTGTTGACCATCGCCTTTGAAACCCCGTCTGTCCGAGCGGCGGCTACGCTTCCTTGATTTCCGACGAATCGAGTGCGGCCGCCAGGCGCTGTTCCTCACCAAAGTATCGTGCGCGCTCCCAAAACCGCGGACGTCCGATCCCCGTCGAGCGATGGCGGCCCTTGAGTTTGCCTTGCGCGTCCTCGCCCATTATTTCGTAGACGAAGAGATCTTGAGTGATGATCACGTCGCCTTCCATCCCCATCACTTCGGTAATGTGGGTTATCCGACGCGAGCCATCCCTCAGGCGGGCGGCCTGAACGATGACATCCACCGACGCCGTTATCATTTCCCTGATCGTGCGGGACGGCAGCGAGTAGCCTCCCATGGTGATCATCGATTCCATGCGGCTCAACGCTTCCCGCGGCGAGTTGGCGTGTAGCGTGCCCATGGATCCGTCGTGACCCGTATTCATGGCTTGCAGCAGGTCGAAAGCCTCCGGGCCGCGCACTTCGCCCACTATGATGCGCTCAGGCCGCATACGCAGACAGTTTTTAACCAGATCACGCATGGTGATCTGTCCGGCCCCTTCGAGATTCGGCGGCCGTGTTTCGAGGCGCACGACGTGCGGCTGCTGGAGTTGCAGCTCCGCGGCGTCCTCACAGGTGATCACGCGCTCGCCGGCTTCGATATAATTGGTCAGGCAGTTGAGAAGCGTCGTCTTTCCGGAGCCGGTGCCTCCTGAAATCACCACGTTACAACGGACTCTTCCGATGATCTTGAGAATTTCCGCGCCGGCGGGCGAGATGGCGCCGAATTTCGTCAGTTGGTCGAGAGTGAGCTTGTCTTTTTTGAACTTTCGAATCGTCAACGCGGCGCCGTCGATCGCCAAGGGAGGCGCGATCACATTGACGCGCGACCCGTCCATCAGTCGCGCATCGCAAATCGGCGAGGCCTCATCGACTCGGCGGCCGACTTGGCTGACGATGCGCTGACATATGTTCATCAACTGAGCCCCATCGCGGAAACGAATGTTTGTCAGTTGAATCCTGCCGCCGACTTCGATGAAGCAACGCGTGGGCCCGTTGACCATGATGTCGGCGATGTCGTCTCTCGCCAGCAGCGGCTCCAGCGGGCCGAAACCCAAGACATCGTTGCAGATATCATCGAGCAGGTCCTCCTGCTCCGAAATTGAAAGGACCAGATTCTTTATCGTCACGATCTCATGAACGATATCGCGAATTTCCTCGCGCGCGCTGTCCTGGTCGAGCTTGGACAGCGCCGCCAGATCGATCGCCTCGATCAGGGCCCCGAAAATCATCGATTTGGTCAGGAAATAGCTCTCCGGCCGCTGATCCGTCTGCGCTTTCGGCGCGGGCAGAGCGGTTTCTGGGCTCGTGCGAGATATTTCCGGGACGGCCGACGCAGCGCGTTGCGGCGCCGACGCGACGTGCTGCGTCAGCGAGACCGCTGCTGCCGGCGCGACGCTGGGTCCAGGATTGGAACGCTTTCCGAACATCGTGACTTTCCTTGCATCTCCGCCTAGCGGAGCGACCTAGAATCCGACGATCTCCAACGAGGTGGACGCGGCGACCGCGGAGACTACGCTTTCTTTGAGCTGAATTTGGACAGGAACGGATCGAACAGACCGCGCTTGACCTTGCGGGTCTCGCCTCGGCCCGCGATGATATTGGTCAATTCTGTGAATATCTCGGCGCAGCGCCCCTTGGGTTCTATTTCCGAAATCATCTGCCCGTTGTTCGTCGCCGAGCCAAACAATTTGCTGTCATGGGGGATGACGACCAACGGATCCATTTCCATGGTCTTCGTGAAGTCGCCGGCCGAAATCTCAGGGCGTTTGGGCATCCCGACGCCGTTCAGGACCAACCTTGGCGGATGATCGTGCGGCCGCGCCCCACGAATGTTGTCGATGATGTTTTTCGCGTTTCTCAAGTTCGCCAGGTCGGGGGCCGCGACGACGATCACCTCGTCGGCGCCCACCATCAGACGTCGCGTCCAAGCGTTCCACGCGTGCGGTATGTCGAGAACGATCCATGGCGTCGAGGCCCTGACCGTGTCTATCAGAGAATCGAAGGAGGCTTCGGGAAAATCATAGAGCCGATCCAGCATGGCCGGCGCGGCTAGCAAATTCAAGTTGTCGCCGCATTTCGAGAGCAGGCGATCGACCAGCGTCGCGTCCACGCGCTCGGGAGCGAACACGGCTTCGGCGACGCCCTGCGGGGGATCCTGGTTGAAGTCGAGGCCCGCGGTTCCGAAGCCGAGGTCCAAGTCCGCCACGATCGTGGCCATCTCCAGCCCCGTCGCCAGATGCCACGCGAGGTTGTGCGCGACCGTCGAGGAACCGACGCCGCCTTTGGCGCCGACGACCGACACCACGCGACCGACCGGCTTGGCGCCCGGAGCCCGGAACAAGTGGGATATCGTCTGCACGAATTCGACGACGCCGAACGGCCAAACGAGATATTCGCTCACCCCGCGCGCGATCAGTTGGCGATAGAGAATGATGTCGTTGACCTTGCCAAGGATGACGACCTTCGTGCCCGCGTCGCAGAATTGAGAAAGTTCGTCGAGCTGCTCGATCAGGGCGTCTCTGTTTGCGGTCGCCTCGAGAATTATCACGTTCGGCGTCGGTGCGTTTCGATAGGCCTCCACCGCCGCGGCGGCGCCGCCCATATTTTGTTTGACGTGAGCCTTGCTCATACGCCGATCGTTGATGGCGCCCTGCACGACGGTGGCGATTTCCGAGGTTTCACAGAAAGCCTGAATGGAAACCCGCGGAACGGGATCGATTTGCGGGATCGCGATCGCCTGCGAATTCATCACGGGCCCCGCGTCCTCCAATGCTTGAGCACGCATGCGTCAGCCTCCCGCTCCAACTGTGCCGATCGTCGTCGTCTGAGTTTTCCAGTCCGTCCCCGGATCCTCTCCCTTGCGAACATTGCCAATAGCCCGCAGACGCATTTCCTCGTCGGGAGGGGCGCTGGCCCGCGACTCGGCGAGGTCGCGAGGATCGTCGACCTGCGCGGCCAGGGCGGATTGCGTCGCGCAACCAAAATTCTCGTAGGAGGTATTTTTCCATCCCTCTACCGAGCTTCCCGAGGCCAAGTCGCTCGGCCATTGCCCGCAGTGAGAAGGCACTCTCGCTCGAAGGCCCTGAAAAACGAGCCTGACCGGGGACGCCAGGGTGGGGTCGGGGACGGGGTAGTAGCCCACTGAGACGTAGCCCCTCACCCCGCTCGAGTACAGCGCCCGCCGAATCTCGTTCACGACATTGCCTCTGCCCTCTAGACGGCCCGCAGGCGCCAGAATCGTAATCTGCCCACTGCCAAGTTCACGATACCGCTCCGCGAAGGCTCGAATCTTAGCTATCGACAGGGAGTCGAGGCCGCCCCCGACGGGAAAGACGTCGACGGACGTCGGCGCCTGGGCGAGAATGATAGGGTGCCGATCGTGATAGTCTTCAACGCCTGCATTATCGTCGGAGGCATAATCCGCCACGCAAGCGGTCAGTGAGAGCGCGCATATTCCCAACGACAGAATGCCAAGCAAAGTCCGGATCGGGATTTTACGATCATTTGAATAGTTCGTCATGATCTGATTCTCGCTCTACAGTTTACCGTCCGAACCTTGCGGGGTCAGTCGGTGATGAATCCGACTTTCCCGGTATAACCCGGCATGGGCTGTAGGTTGCCTGAGCTCGAATAGATCCGATTGACTCGGCCGAGGAACCAAGCTTGCGGATCGCTCGCTTCCTGGAAATTCGCATCCGGGCGCACTACATCTTTCGGGTCGACGGCGTGGACTATGTAAGGCGTCACGACGATCAGCAGCTCTGTCTCCTGGCGCAGATAGTCCCGCGAACGGAACAACGCGCCCAGCACCGGAAGGTCCATGAGGCCAGGGAGCCCGTTGATCGCCTGTTGCGTCTGCGTCGAAATCAGGCCGGCGGACACGATCGACCCGCCCGACGGCAACTCGACTGTAGTTTCGTTTTTGCGGGTTCGGAAACCAGGAATCGAAGTGTTATCGATGGCCAGCGAATGCGACGTATCGATATCGGTGACCTCGGTTGCAACTCGCAGCTGGATGCGGCCTTGCGACAACACGACTGGCGTGAAGTTCAAAGTGACGCCATAGGGCTGCTGAATGTAAGTGAGTACACAGCCAAAACCAGCGGCGTTACAGGACTCCCCGGACGGAATCGGGATCGTCCCGCCGGCCAGGAACTTCGCGCGCTCGCCTGAGATCGCCGTCACCGTGGGCTCGGCGAGCGTACGCGCCACCCCCTGCTGTTCGAAGGCTTGCAGCGTCGCCGTCAGGCTCTCGCCCGCCGTCATCCAACCGATGGCGGCTTGCGTCGGACTTTGCACTCCGTTGACCGTGAGCGGGTTGGTCACGTTGAAGTTGAAGTTGCTTCCGGAACCCGCCAGGTTGATACCGAGCTGCTTGATGATCTGGCGCCGAATTTCGGTGATCGTCACGCGCAGACTGACTTGATCGAGCCCACGAATGGTCAGCGAGTTCACGACTTTACCGGAGGTAGATGTGGTCGAGGAGCCCCCGGCCGTCGAGCTGCCCCCGGCCGTCGAGGAGCCCCCGACCGTTGAGGCCTGGCTGCTCGCAAGGAAGCCGGAGGCGATGTCAAGAGCTTTTTGAGCGTCGCCCGCGGAGGCCACGGAGCCGGTCAAAATGATGGAGTCCGCGACGGTGCGAACATGAATGTCGTTGTCGGGGATGGCGGTCTTGAGCAGCTGCGCCAACTCGCCGACGTCTCGACCGACCGAGATTTCCAGGACCGCGATTTTGCGACCATTCGCGCCGAGCGCGAAGATCGTCGTCTGACCCGGAGCGAGCGTCGAGATATACAACCGCCGCGCGGATCGGACGATCGCGTTCGCGACCTTCGGCTCGCCGACAAAAATCTCGGTCGCGTCCTCCGACAAATCGACGATCACCGACCTGCCGAGACCGAGTTGAAAACTCTTCACGCCCCCCGATTCGATCGAGAGCGAGGATGGCGCTTGCGTGTCGCCGGCGACGACAGGGGTAGGGACTGCGAACGCCAGCAAGGCGAGCATCGCAGCGGCCGAGAGCGCAGCCAGGCGAGCGAGGCCGCGACGCTTGAATGGACGGTTCTGTTGTTCGAGACGTACCATGACTTCGCGTCCTCTATCGAGCGGCTTGCATCGCGGCGCCGAAACGCATGATCGTCATGCCGCCGCCTTTTCCGTTTTCAAGGTCGCCGACTGTCTCGGTCGAGCCGCCGCTGTCGACCAGACTTCGCAGGACCAAATGCAAATTCGAACCGCCCGTATGCTGGGCGAGCACGATCAGTTCGGCCTGGGACGGATCCAGCTCCAGCGTGGCGTTGCCGCCGGTCACGACTTTCTTGCCGTTCTCTTCCTGGACGTTTTGACCAATGGCGAGGACGCGGACGTTGGCCAAGATGGTTTGGGAGCCCATGACTTCCGCGCCGCGCGCCTTGGTTGCCTCGTCATCGCGATAGACGCGGACCACGTCGACGCGATCATTGGGCAGAATGAACCCGCCGGCCTCCGAGTCGCCGCCGTTGTCTATCTTGATCGCGACGGCGCGCATGCCGGCGGGTAGAATGGCGGACATGAAACCGCCAGCGCCTCCCTTGACGAGCTTGTCGCGCCGCATCGGTTCGCCGCGAAGGAACGACACGCGCGTCATGGATCCCTTGATGTCCGCCATGATGCTCGGGCCGGCGGATTTTGCGATCATGAGTTCGGAGATCGCGGCCTTTGGCCAAACCTGCCAAGTCACAGACGCATCGCCGATCTGCGTGCCCATGGGCACATCTTGCGCCGCGACGAGCACTTCGTCCGTCTCGATTTTTGGCGCGGCCTGGACGATAGGCGCAGGTGGAGTCGGGCCGCCGCTGTTGAACAAGAAGTAGGCGCCGCCGAACGCCGCGACCGACACGCCGAGCACCACGATTTGCATTCTGTTCATGAACTCAGACCCTTCTCACGACGTCCGCAGTCGCTGGGCCCGAATGTGCGCGCCGAATCGTCAAGTTACGGTTAATCAGCCGTATCCAAATGATTGCCGAACAATAAAGATGCTTTCCGGATTCCCGCGTGCCTGACGGTCGGGCGCGACGTATGGGCACTGTTGCGCCGCTGCCGTTGGGGAAAGCGCTGACTATCGCGCGGCGAGAAGCTGCCAAACCTGCGTTTGCGGGTAAATCATTATGCCCGCCGCGGCGAGCGCGATGCCATAAGGCACGCCCGATGTCGGATTGTGCAATCTGGCGATCCAATCCCTTTTGGTCATCCAGCTCGGTAATCCGACTCTGCGGCCCAAAAGGAGCGCCAACGTCAGGGCGCCGCCGCACATGGCCGCCGATAAACTATAGTCGAGAAGCGGGTTCCAGCCCAACCAAAGCGCGGTCGCCGCCGCAAGCTTGGCGTCGCCGCCACCGATCCAACCAAGCGAGAAGAGACCGAACGTCAGGATCAATACCGCCGCCCCGCACGATATATTGAACAAGACGCCCTGCATGGGAACGCCGAGAATGGCCGCGAGAATGAAATAACCGACCACGAGAGCCGCGCACAGACAATTCGGTATCGTCATGGTCAGCAAATCCATCGTGGCTGCGAGCGCCATCCCGGCCGGAAAGATCAGCAGGACCGCGGAAAGGGCTGAAGGAGAGAACATTGATTCGCCTGTCGTGCGTCGAATTGGCGCTATGGAGTTTGACGGAAAAACATTGATTGCGGGTTACCTGACAAGGAGCCTTGATAACGGCGTTGGCGTCCTTCGAGAAAACACTTCGATTGGATTGGCGCTTTTCGATCAGGACGTCTCGCATGAAGCAAATCCGGCCTCGCCCGAGTCTCGGGGAGTTTCGATCTACTGCGCTGATACCAATACGAGATCACGTCGACAATCGGCCGGGATTGGACGAGCATCTGCCTGAATCGATCGAAACAACGCTGGCGCGGCCCAAGCCGCGCCAGCGCTGATGTATTTTTCGCTGTCCTGGTTTTATTTGAGGACGCCGCTGATTTCGGCGAACTCGCTGCTGAGTTTGGTGCCCAGGCTGGTCAAAACCGTGACGAGCGCGACTGCGATCAACGAAGCGATCAGCGCGTATTCGATAGCGGTGGCGCCCAACTCGTTGCTGACGAACGCCTTGAGGGACTTGATCATTTTTTGCTCCTGCTCCAAAAGTGGTCATCCATACGGCCCTGTATTGTCCGCCGTCTGGAATGGGGACAGATTACCGGCCCTCCCGTTTCCCCGAAGTTAATTCGATCCGGAGAAGCCCGGCGATTCGAGGAGGCATTTCCACTTGGTTAAACAGCGCCTAATTATGGTCTTCAACGCGCCGACATATTTCTACGTCAGTCATCAAAGACGTCAGCACAGATCGAAAGTCTTGCGGCGGTCAGCTCAGGCACGACGATGCTGAATTGAATAAAGGCCGACATCGATCATGCCAGATCGGAAGCCGGCCTCGCAGTAGCAGAGGTAGTATTCCCAAAGCCGCCTGAACGGCGCGTCGAAGCCGAGCCGTTCGACCTGCGGCCACTTCTCGAGGAAACGCCTTCGCCACTCCCGCAACGTCAACGCATAGCTCTCGCCGAAATTCTCCGCTGCATCCGCTCTTTCCAGTGCGTCGCGTGAGAAGTCTTCGAAGGCAACAATCCGCCGGGAATACGAAACGCTGGATGAGGCCCGGAAGCCGGCCAATTCGCTCGACGCGGTCGCCGGTCGGCAATTCGACGACGATCCTTCCCGCCTCGATGAGGACAAGGAATTTCCTGACGACGGAGCGCCCACTCGAAACAACTTTGGCGAAGCCGTGTCTGGAACCCGCTCGATGCTTCGACGGCTGCCCTTGCTCAGGGAAACGCGCCCTACAATCCAACCGAATTCCGGCGCCGGGCGAGGATCAAACAAGGCGGGCCATTTCGACGGGCCAGCCATGGGTTCAGGGGGAATCACGTCGAGCCAATGCCGACCATCGCGGCTTTCGACCTCGACCAGCCAGAGATCGGGATCGTTTCGCAGTTCGCGGGCGAGGCGCGCCTCGGCGACCGCCGGCTCGATCCAGTCGGCTTCATGAGCACGCAACCATCTGCGCTCGCCATAGAGCGCGTCGTTCGTCGGGCCGGGCGCAAAAATAGCGAACTCGTCCATCGAGTCGATCCACCAAGACGTAAACCGCGCCGGCCTCCGCGGCGCCGCGCCGCCGAAGCACCGCGTAGGCGCCTTCCACCGCCACGCGACGCAGATACGCGGCGACCCAGATGTCGGAGCGTAGGCGCGTCGGGCTCAGCGTGAGGCCGAAGAAGTTGCGGCCGCGTTGAGAAGCTTGACGAGACGCGGGGTGACTTCGGTCGAGATGGGCAAGCCGCGCGCCTTTTCGAAGTCCCGTAGCGCCGCCGCGGTATCGGCGCCCGGGGCGCCGCCGGTCTTGATCGGATATCCAAGTTTGACGAGAGCGTTTTGCGCCGTCGCGATCAGCCGCTGCAAATCCTTGTTCCCGCCGGCGCGAATGATATCCGCTATCGGGTCGGCCGTTCGCGGCAGAGGGACGGATTCGTTCGCGGCGCCCAGTCCAGCCGGTCGAGGCGGCGGCGCCGGCGGGGCTGTTGGGGGAGGTTCGGACAGGGACGACGCCGGCTCCGGCGAGTTCTTGGCCGCGACCGGGGTGAAAGGCGGCCGCGACGCCGGCTCCGGCGAGTTCTTGGCCGCCACCGGCGCCATGGGCGGACTCACGGTGAAGAACGGAGAAGGGTGGCGCGCGTGCTGAAGCGTGAGCGCATTGACGATGATTCCCGCCATCATCGCCGTCAGAGCCGCGACGGCCCAGCCTCGCGCGCGCGCCGGCAGCACCCGCCGCAACAACGCCAACGCGAGGACGGCGCGCCTCCTGCTTGTCCCGCGCGCCGCCCTCGAAAGCACGGCGTCATGACGGACACGCGCCAGAGCCTCAGGCAATTTTCCGCTCCTCGGGCCCAAAGGCCGAATCGGAGCTGCCAAAGTGCGGGGCCTTACGGTCGGCGTACGCACTGACCGACGCGAAGGTCTCCAGTCGTGGCGCGCCGCGCCCCGGCCCGGCGATCGATCGACAATCCAAGGGGAGCCTCACGGTGACGCGCGTGCCGACCCCGGGCGAGCTTTCGAGCCAAAGCGCGCCTCCATGCAATCCGACCAGGCCGCGCACCAACGACAATCCCAAGCCCGCCCCCTCGTAACTTCGATCGTAGTTGGAGCGCACTTGAAAAAATGGCTCCCCCAGGCGCGGGAGATCTTGGGCGGCGATGCCGATCCCCGTGTCCGAAACATGGATATGGATCATCGAATCGGCGACGTAGGCGCCAATGGTCACGCGGCCTTCCGGTGGAGTAAATTTGACTGCGTTCGACAGGAGGTTCAGCAATATCTGTCGGCAGGCCCGCTTATCGGCGACGAGTTCCACCAAGAAATCGGTTTCGGCGCGGACGAGGCCGACTTTTCCGTTTTCGGCCTTCAGCCGCAACATGTCGCAGCAGTCCTTGACCAAAGGCTCCAACTCGAACGGTTCGGCCAAAATTTCAAATTTTCCGGCCTCGATCTTGGACATATCGAGAACGAGATTGACCACCGAAAGAAGATGTTCGGCGGACGAATGAATAATACGCGCATATTCGATCCGCTTCGCGGGTTCGGGCGGCGCGAGTTTAGCGTCCCCGAGAATTTCCGAGAACCCGAGAATCGCGTTGAGCGGCGTGCGCAATTCGTGGCTCACGTTCGCCAGCAGCCTGTCCTTCAGCGAGATGGCGAGCGCCGTTTCGGCGCGTGCGGATTCAAGTCGCTGCCGGACTTCCGTGGCGACGGAAACGTCGCGCGTGACCGATAGGACGACCGCTTCGCGCTGTCTTCCCGCCTCGAGGGGTCGCGGGAGCCCGCGAAGGCGAATTTCCACCCACGTGAAGACCGACTCGTCAAATCCGGCAGCGGATCTCTGGAAGGCGCCCGATCTCAAACGCAAAGTCGCCGAGGCCGTCATACCGTCCTCCGCCGCGGAAGCGAGGGCGCGAAGGAACTGGGTTCGGTCCGTGACATGAATTCGACGGTAGAAGCCTGTTCCCAGAAGATTTTTCGCGTCGATCTGAAAATGCCGTCGATCCTCGCAGCCGACCGACAGAACCCGCCCGCTGGAGTCGTGTTCCATGATCAGATCGCCGACCGCTTCGCAAAGCGCCTGAAAATGATCGGAGCTCCCGAATTGGACGCCCCGTCGGCCCGTCGGCTTCCCGGACCGACGGTCGAAGACCCTCGATGAGCGGCGCGCGGACGAATGAGTCGGTTCCGCCGTCGCGCCCGCGGGCGGAGCAATTCCGCGAGGCGGCGCCAGCTTCGTTTGATCAGGAACACCGAACAAAAACTCCACGCGCCGAGTCGATTCGACCTCGGAGACAATCCCAGCTCAGCCTTAAATTCACCCTAAGAAGAGATCGCGGCGGCTCCTCCGGCAGCGACCGGCGCTCGAATACGTGAGCGTTGCGTCACGCTATGGTTGATATTTCGTAGTGAGGACGCACACTCTTGCAGTTAATGCAAGGTGAACTCCTTCGCTCGAATAAGCGGCAATTTTACGACGTCGTCTTCAGGCGAACGGCATAATGTAGCCGCCGAACGCGTCGCTACTTCGTTGCGACCAGCCAGGCGAGATCCTTCGATGGGCTTCATTGTCAAATCGGCCTTTTGGCTCGGCATCGTCTTTTCCGTGATGCCGCTCGGCCAACTTTCGATATCGGACCCGGCATCCGGCGTCGGCGCCTTCGTCTGCAGTCCCGCCGGCGCCGCCTGGGCGGAACGCTTCGCGTCGAAGGAAGTTTCCTACGAACTCGGCGCAGCGGGATGCCTCGCCCTCGCCGCGCCGCGGGTCGACGGCGCATCGACGCCCGGCGATCGCGCAACCTCGGACGCGAAGACCCCGCCTTCCGGCAGATCATCCGCCCAATCGCTCACGGACGCGGACAGACAGCCTCCTTGGATGGGGTCAGCGCCTCCTTCGCCGACTCGAGGCTGGCCGGCGACGCATCTGTCGGGTTATAAGCATGTCGCAAACACTCACCCCGAGCGCCATACTGTCGACGATTGAAACGATCCGCGAAGACTTCGCTTTTCTGGACGATTGGGAAGATCGCTACCGCTATGTGATCGAACTCGGTCGCTCGCTGGAACCTTTGCCCGAAGGCGCGCACAACGACGCCAACAAGGTTCGAGGCTGCGTGAGCCAGGTTTGGATCGAGCGCGAGCCGCGAGCGAACCAGGATGGCCGGACGATCCTCCATTTTCGCGGCGACAGCGATTCGCACCTCGTCCGCGGCCTGGTTGCGATCGCGTTCGCGCTGTACTCGGACCGCACCGCAAACGAAATCCTCGAGACGGACGCCATGTCGACGTTCCGCGAACTCGGACTCGAGCAGCATTTGACGCCGCAGCGTTCGAACGGCGTTCGATCGATGATCGAGCGGATTCGATCCGACGCTCGCGCGGCTGAATAGCAGACATCGTCAGCGCGGTTCTCCCTCCCGTTCTTACGGGGAGGGCACGGCCAGCACGAGTCCTGCGGCGAGCCATCGCTTCATGCAATGACCTCCCTCGCCGCGCGAAAGGGCTCGATTTCCTCATCGCCAACGCGAGCCGGCTTTATACATTCACGCTCGCATGCTTGATCGCGTTGTAAACTGCGAAAGGCGTCGCAGGCATATCGATGTGATCGACCCGGTAGGCGCGCCAGAGCGCGTCGGCCACCGCGTTCATGACGGCGGGGGTCGAGGCGATGGAACCGGCTTCGCCCGCTCCCTTCAAGCCGAGCGGATTGGTGGTCGAGGGGACGTTCCGGGTCTCGAAATCGAATGACGGCAGATCGTCGGCGCGCGGCATGCAGTAGTCCATGAAGCTCGCCGTCACCAATTGTCCGTTCTCGTCGAATACGGCGCGCTCCATCAGAGCCTGCCCGACGCCTTGCGCAATGCCGCCATGGACCTGGCCCGCCAGCAGCAGCGGATTCAGCGTGAACCCGAAATCATCGACGATGGAGTAGCGAACGATCCGCGTGATCCCCGTCTCGGGATCGATTTCGACCTCGCAGGCATGGGTGCCATTGGGATAGGTCGCGGTCGGAGGTTCGAAGGACTCGGTCGCCATCAGTTTCGCGGGGATCGCCGCCGGCAGCGCGGCTATTTCCGCATAGGAAAGCGAGCGGTCCGTGCCGGCGATGCGCACACGGCCGTCCACGATTTCCAGATCGGCGACCGCAGCCTCGAGGGCATCGGCGGCCAGCTCCTTCAAGGAAGCCGCGAGCGTCTGCGAAGCGCGCG
This sequence comes from uncultured Actinomycetota bacterium, assembly GCA_963720085.1. Taxonomy (GTDB): domain Bacteria; phylum Actinomycetota; class Actinomycetes; order Mycobacteriales; family Mycobacteriaceae; genus Mycobacterium. Next base: position 39,306 of record CAVRER010000038.1, on the reverse strand, counting down.
TCACCATGACCGCGCCGACGGGAATGGATCTCGACCCGCCGGTTCCATGACCCGTTTTGACACGGTCGGTGTCGCCCTGCACGACCTTGATTCGCTCCAAAGGCACATCGAGATATTGCGAAACCACCTGGGCATAAGCGGTTTCGTGCCCCTGGCCGTTCGACTGCGTGCCGATCAATACCGTGAAATCACCGTTCTTCTCGAGTTCCACCGAGCCTTCTTCACCGTCCCCCCAAGCCGTGCATTCGATGTAACTGGAGATGCCGAATCCGCGTATGGCGCCGCGCTTGCGGGAATCCTCGCAACGGCGATCGAATCCGGCATAATCGGCTTTCGCTAGGCAAGCGCGCATCGCGCCTTCGAAATCGCCGACGTCGTAATCCCTGTTCGTGTGGGTGTGATAGGGCATTTGCGCGGGCTTGACGAAGTTGCGGGCGCGAATTTCATCCGGCGCGACCCCGACGGCGCGGGCGCAAACGTCGACCAGCCGCTCGAGCACGTAGGCGGCTTCCGGACGACCGGCGCCGCGATAGGCGTCGACCGGCACCGAGTGCGTGTAGATGCCGCGCACCCGGGCGTGCAGCGTGTCCACGTGGTAGCAGCCCGTCGCCATCGAAGCGCCCAGCCACGGAATATAAGGGGCGAACAGATGTAGATAGGCCCCGAGATTGCCGAGAATATCGACGCGCATCGCCAGAAACCGGCCCTGCTCGTCCATCGCCATTTCGGCGGTCGTGACGTTGTCGCGGCCTTGCGCGTCGCCGACGAAGTGCTCGGAACGATCTCCCAGCCAGCTGACCGATCGGCCGAGCCGGCGAGCCGCCTCCAGAACCAGCGGATACTCACGATAGACCATGGCTTTCGTTCCGAACCCACCCCCCACGTCTTGCGTGATCACGCGAAGTTTATCCGGAGAGATCTTCAGGATCGCGGGCTATCACGCCATGCGGGCCATGAACGCCCTGACTGCCGACGGTCAAAGTCAGCCGGCCCGACGCCGGGTCGTATTCTCCGGTCGCGGACCTCGGCTCCATGTAATTGGCGATCACGCGGGGATTGACGATCTTGATCCGCGCGACGTGCGCCGCCGACGCAAAAGCCGCGTCCGTCTTGGCTTTGTCGCCGATGTGGGCGTCGTAGGCGACGTTGCCCGGCGCGCCGGCGAACACCAGTGGAGCGCCCGGTTGGATCGCCTGTTCGACGTCGACCACGGCGGGGAGCTCCTCCCAATCGATCGTCAGCGACTTGGCCGCGTCGCGCGCCTCGGCGACGGTGTCGGCGACCACCATCGCCACGATGTCTCCGACATGCTGGACTTCATCGGCCGACATCACCGGAAAAGGCTTCAGCGGCGTCTGCGTTCCATCGGAATTGGGCACCGGCGCCAGACACGGCAATCCGCCGAGCTCCGCGAAATCGCTCGCGACGAATATGCCTTTGACGCCCGGCATCGCACGCGCGGCGGCGAGATCGCCGATCTTGAAGCGCGCATGCCCATAGGGACTTCGCACGAATGCCGCGCGAAGAGCGGCTTGGTCGCTCGCATCCGATGCGTAACGGCCGGCTCCCGTGATCAATCGCACGTCCTCGACGCGTTTGATTCCTTGGCCCATGCCAAATTTTGTCGGCTTCATAGTGTCCAGCAGCCCTTTCGAAGGTGAGGCGCCCGTCCGGCGTCGAGTTTCGGATAGCACGTCGTCACTAGCGGGTGACGACCTCGATGTGGTTCCGAAAAATTGCGCCATGAAATTAGCACGCGCTCGGCCACTTTGGTCAAGGGTGCGTTAACGCGTCGGGTGCAGAATTGGGGAATCCCAGTTCTCCGGACACCATCCATGGACACGACCGCCGAGTTGAATACCGAGGAAAGTTTGTCGAGCGACGCGGCGATGGCCGCGGATAACGCTCCACCGGAATCGACCGGCGCTGAAGTCGGCCAAGCCCCGGCCCCCTCGGTTTCCGAACCGGACGCCTCGCACGAGCCCGAGGCGACAGCACAGGGCGGCGAAGCCGTCCGCAGCGGAACCCGCGAGCCCCAAGCTCGATCTCATATCGTTTTTCCCCGCGTCGGAGCGGGCGCCGAGGATTGAAGCCGCGCCCCCCAAAGCTCCGCGCAATTTCGTGGCGCCGGGACTTGTGGGCCTCGCTCTGCTCTTTCTCCTCGGCGCCGGCGCGGTTTACGAGCAAATGCATCAATCGGCTCTCTTGGCCGCGAAGGTCCGGCAAAACGAGCACTTGGTCTCGACCGTTTCAAACCTGACGGAACGTCTGGATGCGATCGAGGGCGCGCGCGCCCGAGAGGAGACCGCCGACGTGCGAAAGCTTCTCGGCGAGATGAAACTGGGGGCCTCGGCGACGCGCGACGTCAGCGCCGCGGTTTCGCAACTCACCGCCCGGGTCGATCACGTCGAGCGCGACCAGGGCGCCCGTTTGGACAAGCTCGCCGAACGCATCGACCACGACGCGTCGTCGCGCTTTGCGGATCTCGCAGCTCGGCTCGAAAAATTGGAAAAGAAGGCCGCCTCGCCGACTGTCGCCGCGGTCGCCCCGGACCACGACGCGTCGTCGCGCTTTGCGGATCTCGCGGCTCGGCTCGACAAATTGGAAAAGAAGGCCGCCTCGCCGACTGTCGCCGTGGTCGCTCCGGACCACGACGCGTCGCCGCGCTTTGCGGATCTCGCAGCTCGGCTCGACAAATTGGAAAAGAAGGCCGCCTCGCTGACTGTCGCCGCGGTCGCCCCGGCCCCGCCGCCCAAACCGATCCCGATTCCGGCGAAAGTCGACCCCGGCGTTTCGAACGAAACGACCGCTTCCCTCGAGAAACCGAAGCCTCCGCTCCGAGGCTACGCCGTCATCGGCGTCGGCGATGGATTCGCCACGATCCGGGGCCGCGAGGGCGAGATCTCGGTGGGCGCTGGCGACATGATTCCGGGCCTTGGGCGCGTATTGCGCATCGAACGGCACGGTCGCGAATGGCTCGTCGTGACGAGCGTCGGCGTCATATCGGGCGAGGGGGGACCTTACTGACGGCGCGGACCCGGATAATCATCTCGACGCGATCGATTTCGTAGCCGTCAGGCGCCTTTGGCGGCTGGATGAGCTTCAGATCGCCCGCCGGAATATCCACGAGGGCGCCCGTTTCCTCGACGAGGAAATGACCATGCGGCGAAGTATTGGTGTCGTAAAACGCCCGCGAACCCTCGACCACGATCTCGCGCAATAGCCCCGCGCGTGTAAACTGATGCAAGGTATTGTAGATCGTAGCCATCGAGACGGCGGCTTTGACGGCCCGCGCCTCGTCGAACAGCATGTCCGCCGTCACATGTCGGTCGCCCTTGGCGAATAGGAGCCAGCCGAGCGTGACTCGCTGGCGCGTCGGACGCAGGCGGGCCGCTCGCAGACGCTTACGCAGAGCATGGACCGGACATCCGTCCATCGCGGCGAGGCGCCGGCCGCGTCCGGTGGGTGGCGAAGAACTTCCAAGCACTTTGGAACGTTTCCTTTTGGGCGATATCGCGTGGTGGAGGGCGCACGACAGCACTCTATATAGCACGTTGTTCGGCGGGCGTCAGTACGCTGCGCGCTGGCTCGGCTTCGGCGGACGGAGGCTCGGGCGACGCTTTCGAGACGCCGGGCCCTGTGGTACGAAGCCGCGGCGGGCGCGGCAGCGTACCGCCGCAGGCTCGAGGTTCGTTGAATGAGGTTCGTTAAACAATGTCAGATCGGCGATCCCATTTCGACTATGAGGACCTCCTCGCCTGCGGTCGCGGCGAATTGTTCGGTCCCGGAAATGCACAGTTGCCCCTGCCTCCGATGCTCATGTTCGATCGGATCGCCGAGATAACCGAGACGGGCGGCGCCAACGGCAAGGGCAGCGTGCGCGCGGAATTCGACATCAAGCCCGAGCTCTGGTTTTTCAGCTGCCATTTCAAGGGGGATCCCGTGATGCCGGGATGTCTCGGACTGGACGCTCTCTGGCAATTGACGGGTTTCTTTTTGGGTTGGCTCGGCCTCGCTGGCCAGGGTCGCGCGCTTGGGGTCGGCGAGGTCAAGTTCGCGGATCAAGTTTTGCCCTCGGTTCGCAAGGTCGTCTACGGCGTCGATATAAGGCGCACCTTCAAGGGAAAGTTGAACCTCGCCATAGCGGATGGCTGGCTGGAGGCTGACGGGCGCCGCATCTACGATGTCGCGAACATGCGGGTCGGGCTGTTCGGCGCCCCGCAGCCGAACCTGGCCTGAGGCCGCCGCGGCGAGCTCGGGCAGAAACGAGGAGGTTCGTATGAGGCGGGTCGTCGTCACCGGGATGGGGATCGTCTCTTCGATCGGCAATAATACGCAGGAAGTGCTGGCGAGCCTGCATTCGGGGCGATCCGGAATCTCGCGCGCCGAGAAATACGCCGAACTCGGCTTCCGGAGCCAGGTGCAAGGCGCGCCGACCCTGGTCGCCGAAGAGATGATCGATCGTCGCGCGATGCGTTTTCATGGCGGGGGAACCGCTTGGAACCACGTTGCGATGGATCAGGCTATCCGCGACAGCCGGTTGGAGGCGGACGAGGTCTCCGACGAACGGACCGGTCTCATCATGGGATCCGGAGGACCTTCGACGCGCGCCATCGTCGAGGCGGCGGACGTGGCCCGCGCGAAGGGCCCCAAGCGGGTGGGGCCCTACGCTGTTCCCAAATCCATGTGCTCGACCGCCTCCGCGACGCTTTCGACCTGGTTCAAGATCAAGGGCGTCAGCTTCTCGATTTCGTCCGCTTGCGCGACCTCCAACCATTGCATCGGCATCGCCTACGAGCACATCCTGATGGGCAAGCAGGACGTCATGTTCGCTGGCGGCTGCGAAGAGCTGGATTGGACGCTGTCCGTGCTGTTCGACGCCATGGGGGCGATGTCCTCGCAATACAACGACACGCCGGAACGCGCGTCGCGGCCCTACGATAAAAACCGCGATGGCTTTGTCATATCGGCAGGGGCAGGCGTCCTCGTGCTCGAGGATTACGAGCGCGCACGGGCGCGCGGCGCGCGCATTTATGGAGAAATCGTCGGCTATGGCGCGAGCTCCGACGGCGCCGACATGGTCGCCCCGTCCGGCGAGGGCGCGGCGCGCTGCATGCGGCAGGCGCTGGCGACGGTGAGGCCCCCGATCGACTACATCAATCCGCACGCGACATCGACTCCGGTCGGCGACCTGAAGGAAATCGAGGCTCTGCGAGAGGTCTTCGGCTCGGGTGACAGATGCCCGCCGATTTCCGCCACGAAGTCGCTGACCGGCCATTCGCAAGGGGCGACCGGCGTTCACGAGGCCATCTACTCACTGCTGATGATGCAGAACGGCTTCATTTGCGAGAGCGCCCACATCGATGAACTCGACCCGGCTTTCCAAGATATGCCGATTGTTCGCTCCCGGCGCGACGATGTCCGCCTCGGCGCGGTTCTGTCGAATTCGTTTGGATTTGGCGGCGCCAACGCCACGATCGTTCTGAAACACGTCGACGCATGACGACAACCAAGCGGGCGGCATGAGCTCGAGCCTGATGAGCGGCAAACGCGGCCTCGTCATGGGCGTCGCCAACGACCATTCGATCGCTTGGGGAATCGCCTGCGCGCTCTCGGCCCATGGCGCCGAACTGGCTTTCACATACCAGGGGGAAGCGCTCGGCAAACGCGTCCATCCGCTGGCGAGGAGCATCAACTCGTCGCTCGTGCTGCCCTGCGACGTCGAAGACCTCGCTTCCGTCGATGCGGTTTTCGTCGCGCTGAGCCAAGCTTGGGGAAGCCTGGATTTTGTAGTTCATTGCATCGGCTATTCCGACCGAAACGAACTGAAGGGCCGCTATGCCGAGACCTCCCGCGAGAACTTCGTTCGCACGATGGTGATATCGGCGTTTTCCTTCACGGAAATCGCCAAGCGCGCCGCGGCGCTGATGCCGAACGGCGGCGCGATGCTGACGCTCACGTTCGGCGGGGCGACGCGGGTCATGCCGAACTACAACGTCATGGGCGTCGCCAAGGCGGCCCTGGAGGCGAGCGTGCGATATCTCGCCGCGGACTTCGGACCGGCGGGAATTCGAATCAACGCCATCTCGGCCGGTCCAATTCGTACGTTGGCGGGCGCCGGCGTCACCGACGCGCGCTTCATGTTCAACTTCCAGCGCGACCACTCGCCCCTGCGACGCACGGTTACGATCGAGGATGTCGGGGGCTCCGCGCTTTACCTGCTCTCCGACCTGGCCGCGGGCGTCACCGGCGAAATTCATTTTGTCGATTCGGGATTTAATGTAATTTCGATGCCGCGGCCTGAAGACATGAGGAGTTCCGAATAGACGGAGCTCCGATCGAAAATTCGCTGGAATGTCAGAGGGCCGACTCGAGATGTCGGGGGAGCCACGACCGTGTCGGCCGGATCCGTAATGCGGAAATATCCCTTTGGCCGGTTCGCCATCATGGTCCTGGCGAGCGTGGCCATGCTCATCGCGGCCTTGGCCGACGCGTCGGACACGCGAGCCGATCCTGAATTTGTGAAATTCATCGAGGATCTGTGGCCGCTCGCGGCAGCGCGCGGCGTGTCGCGAAAGACCTTTGATGCCGCATTCAAGGATGTGACATTCGACGCCACGGTCGTCGCGCACACCAAGTCCCAACCCGAATTCGTGATCCCGATCTGGCAGTATCTGGCGACCGCGGTCTACCAATCGCGGATAGTGCGAGGACGGGCGAAGTCGGAAAGCGAGCACAAATGGCTCGTCAAGGCGCGGATCGAATACGGAGTCGATGAATCGGTCATCATGGGAATTTGGGGCATGGAGACCGAGTACGGCGCCTTCGAGGGCTCCGACAACGTGATTCGCGCGCTCGCCAGCCTCGCGTTCATTCACTATGGCGGCGACTATATTCGCGATGAACTGCTTTCGGCTCTGTCAATTCTCGAAAAGGGCGATATCAGTCCTCGCGCGATGGTGGGCTCGTGGGCCGGCGCGATGGGACAGACTCAGTTCATGCCGTCGAGCTTCCGAGACTACGCGGTCGATTTTGATGGCGGCGGCCGGCGCGACATCTGGAACAACGCGGCCGACGCGATCGGTTCGATGGCGAATTACCTCGCCAAACACGGCTGGAAGCGAGACCTGCCTTGGGGGTTCGAGGTTCGACTTCCCTCCGACTTCAAACTGTCGGCGCGGGATTCGACCGTTCCCGCCGAATTCGCGTCGTTCGCAAAGCGTGGGGTCGAACGCGCCGACGGCGGCGCCATGCCGAGTTCGGGGGAAGCCAGACTGCTCATTACCGCGGGTCTCAAAGGTCCGATTTTTCTCGTCACCGGCAATTTCAAGGCGATCAGGAGCTACAACGAATCCGACTCCTATGCCCTGGGCGTCGGCTTGCTCGGCGACGCGATCGCGGGCCGGCCCGGCTTGCGAACGGCCTGGCCGATTCACGATCGCCAATTGGCGCCCGAGCAAATCCGAGAATTGCAAGCGCGCCTCAAGAAAATGGGTTATGATGTTGGAGAAATTGATGGCCGGGCCGGCGAGATCCTGCGCGGCGCGGTGCGTCAGTTTCAAGAGAAGCGGGGACTGGCGCCGGATGGATACCCCACCTTGGCGCTGTTGAAGGATGTCGAGAGCCAAAATTGAGCTCGTTTGGGACGATCGGCGATGCACTTTGATCGAAGAGCCCTATTTCGTTTCCTGCGGCTGGCGGCGATAGGATGCGTCTGCCTGCTGGCGGCCGGACCGCCGGCCGCGGCGCAGGGAGGAGGCTTCGCCGACTTCTTCTCGCATCTCTTCGGCGGCCCCCCGGCGCCCAAGCCACCTGAGGCTCCGGCGCCGTCGGCTTCGACAGCGCCGGCTCCGCGCAAGCACAAGAAGATCGTTCGCGACTTCGTGCCCGCGACCGCGACGCGAGTTGCTGGCGCCCCCGGCGGCGCGCCGGTCGAAGTCAAATTTCGCATCTACGTGTTAGGCGACAGCCTTGCGGTAGCCACCTCCGACGGACTGACCGAAGCGTTCGCGGACAAGCGCGAAATCGCGGTGGTCGACAAGGCGCGCGAGCCGTCGGGCCTGGTTCGCGACGACTACTTCGATTGGCGCAAAACGTCGGCCGAGTTCGCCGCGGGGAAGGAAAAAATCGATTTCGTCGTGATCATGCTGGGCGTCAACGACGTCCAACCGCTAGCCGACGGGTCAGAGACGCTCGGCGATCGTTGGCGAGAGGTCTATACTCAGCGGGTCGAAGCTGTCCTCGCGCCGTTTCGCACCGCGCATATTCCGGTCGCCTGGGTCGGTCTGCCGCCCATGCGGTCCGATAAATTCGATAGCGCGGCGATCAAGCTGAACGAGATTTTCAAAGAACAGGTCGAAAAAGCGAACGAGAAATATATCGATATTTGGGACGCTTTTTCGAATCAGAGCGGCCAATACGACGCCTTTGGCCCGAACATCGATGGCCAGAACGTGAAGTTGCGCGGCGTCGACGGCATTCAATTCACCAAGGCGGGATCTCGAAAAGTCGCGCATTTCTTAGAGGCGGAAATTCGCCGGACCTTTGAAAAAAACAACCCGCAATCCGAAGTCGCAAGTCTGCCGCCCGACATCGAACACGCCGCGGATGACATAAATGCGCAAATCCGACGCGAAATGGGCGCCCCGCCGGAAGTCGGAGCCGCCCCGCAGGCGCCGGTGAGACGCTTGGTGGGTCCGATCCTCTCGTTGACCGCGCGTCCGTTGTCGCCCGGCGGCGTCCTCGCGACCCGCGAATCCAAAACTGTCTCGGAGACGAGTGAAGTCGTCCGCGCGCTGCGAGGCGGCGACCCCGCGGCTACGCGCGCCGGCCGGGCCGACGACTTTTCCTGGCCGCCCCTGTAGGCTGATCGTCTCGAAATTTGCAATGCTTGTCCCTGTCTTGTCGCTATGGTACGCGACAAAACGGGGCGCGGTCAGGTGAGAAACGTCCGCCGGCCGTCACTGAAGCCATCGAAACGAGCAGCTACTCGCGCGGGGAGAAAGAAATGGTCAATCAGGTCGGCAATGGCGCGCCGGAGCCGAACAATGCGCCTCCTCAATTCTCGGTGCTGACGCAATATACGAAGGATTTTTCGTTCGAGAACCCGAATGCCCCGCGCACCTTGGCTACGCAGCAGCAGAGTCCGAAGATCTCGCTCCAGATCAACGTCAATGCTCGGCAGCTCGGTCCCGGCGATTTCGAGGTGAGTCTGATGTTGGAAGGCGGCGCGGGCGAGGGCGCAGAAGCGCTTTTCAAGTTCGAGATCAATTACGCGGGGGTATTCCGGGTCGAGAATGTGCCGCAAGAGCAGATCCAACCCTTGGTCATGATCGAAGGGCCGCGGCTGCTCTTTCCTTTCGCGCGCCAGATTATCGCCGAGTCCGTTCGGTCGGGAGGGTATCCGCCCCTGTACGTCGATCCGATCGATTTTCATGGGCTCTACATGCAACGCCTGGCCGCCGCGACCGCGAGCGCGACTCCCGCCCACGTGTAGCCGGAAACAAAGTACGAGGAGCAATAGACTGCCGCTCACGGCGTATCAGCCGCTTTTCGGGGCTAGCGCGAGGGAAACGGGGGACGGGGAAAGCAGCTCCTCGGGCGCTCATTTCGCCGCCGCCTTCGGGGCGAGCGCGTCCGCGAGGCTGTCGCCGGATTGAGGGCGATGAAGTCGTCCATCGGCAGGTTCGTCGACGAACAAGCCGACGGGTGTGAAGGCCAAGTCCTTGCCGTCGTAGGTGAACAGCGTCGCGAGCAGCGCCCCACTCGCCGCGTCCTCGGCCGCTCGCCGCATCCCGAAGCTTGATCGTATCGCCCGGGATGGAAGCCGGGGATTGCCATAACTATCTCCCATATCCTCCTGGGCTGAGTTACGCGGCTCTCCCGTGCTCACACGAGATTGACGGCGTCGTCGCGCGGAAGAAAAATCGATATTCACTTTCTAATAATCAGAATTCAGTCTAGGTTCAAAACTCTCTGCAACCGGATCGTTCCTCCCCATGAACGCGTCCCTACCACCCCGCAATGTCACACGCCCGTTCGGCGAACGATCGCCGCGAACCGCTGCGGCGCGGCTGGAGTGCAACTAAGAGAGGCCGATGCCGCGAAAAGATTTGGAAAGGCGCTTTTTCGGTTTGCGACCTTGCGACCCTTGCAACCCCTTGAAATCCCACAAAACCGCAAAGCTTTCTTTGGAAATGTTTGGAGAAAACAAGCGCAGATTTGGAAAAGCTTGGAAAAAAGGCTTGGAGGGTCGCCTTGTTCCGCCGCCTTTGCCCCCTCCCGCAACGCCGCGGCGCTGGTCTCGAGGTGGCGGACGACGCCCTCTCGGGCGCGCGCCATCGAACCGGGGCGCGGACAGGGCGCATTTCGACCGCGATCGCCTCATTAAATCGCCTTTAACCGGAATGATTCAAGTTGTCGCCATTCGTCCAACGGCGAGCCAGAAGCCGTACGGGAGTTTGAGAGTCCATGCGTCACGATTTTGCGTCTATTCCCGATGTGCTCGAATCTCGAGCCGGTCGCACCCGTTTGCTGTCGCGCCTTTACCGAGATATCGGATTGGCCGCCGTCGCCGCCGAACTCCGATTGCCGGCGCAAGAATTCGAACTCGAAGTCGGTGAATTGATCGAGCGCGGGGCCCGCTATCTCTCGCCGAAACCGGTGGTTGTCACTTACTAGGACGGACGCGGTCGTCGACCCGACGGGCGGGCGCGCACGATCGGCACGAGCGTCTCCGAAGAATCTCACCATGCGATGCCGCTCAGTTGGCGGCGTCGGCTGCGACATTGGGCGGCGCGGGCATCCCCGCCCCTCCGCTCCCGAAGGTCGCAGTGCTCCGGCTGCGCGCGCCGCGCCCGCGCGAGGTGGTCGAGCGGGCGGGGCGAGCCTCGGGCTCAGCCGCCCTGCACTTCGAAGTTCACATCGACGTTGCCGCGAGTCGCATGCGAATAAGGGCAGATCTTCTCGTGGGCTTCGTGGACGAACTCCTCGAGCTCGGCCTGCGGCAGCGAGGGATCGGAGACGCGCATCTTGACCGTGATGCCGAAACCGCCGGCATCTCGCGGTCCGAGGCCCACCGAGCACGTCACTTCGGCGTTCTTGGCGTTCTTCTTCTTGCTGGTGGCGACGAAATCGAGCGCGCCTCCAAAGCAAGCGGCATAGCCGGCCGCAAACAGGTGTTCGGGCGTCGTCGTTCCCGGACGGCCCGGGCCGCCCATTTCCTTCCGCACCGACAGATCGACGCTGACCGTCTTATCGGTCGTTTCGCTGTGGCCGTTGCGGCCGCCGCGGTTCACCGCAGTCGCGGTGAGGAGGACTTTGACGGGCGAAATCATGTCAGAACTCCTTCGGGTCGAAGAAAACGCCCTACCTTACCACGACCGGCGTTCCCACGTGAACCCGCGAATAGAGATCGATGACGTCGAGATCGCGCATCCGGATGCAACCCGAGGACACCGCCTGACCGATCTCGGACGGCTCGTTGGTGCCATGAATTCGATAAAGCGTGTCGCGACTGCCTTGATAGAGATAGAGCGCACGAGCTCCGAGCGGGTTGTCGTAGGCCCCGGCGAGTGGGCCATGCTGCAGATACACCTTGAATTCCGGCCACTTCTCCATGAGCGAAGCGGTCGGCATCCATCGCGGCCATTCCTGCATTTGGCCGACCGTGGCTCGGCCGGTCCAGCCGTAGGATTCGGCGCCGGTGGCGACTTTATATTGAATCGCCTGCCTCCCCGGCAGCACAAAATAGAGGTTCTTGACCGTCGTATCGATCACGATCGTCCCCGGCGCCTCTCCTGTCGGGTCCGGCACGCGTCTGCGCACGATCGGGATCTGCCACTCTTCCGCAGGCGCCAACGCCAGCATCTGCTTGTCGCGCGGGGTCAGTTTCGCGTCAGCGTTCAAAGCGATCTGCGTACCGATACCCGGCATACCCGCCGAGGCACATCCGCTCAATGCCGTGGCCGCCGCCATGGCGATGGAAATTAGCGCAATCCGGAGTTTCATTTTCGCCGCCCACCCGTCGTGTTCAGACCTTGGTTACCATAATCCGGTCTCGTTTACCGTCTCTTACCTTAGTTCGCCATTATTTTTACGAAAAGCGTGTGATCTGCGCCACACGCGAATGTGAACCTCGCCACCCTAACGCCTCACTTATGCCATTTGTTTCCAAATCGGCGAATTTTCTCGGGGCTTGGTCAATCGAACGTCGCCCCGAAGCCCGAGCCGCACCGCGCCCATTGCCATCACCCTCCCGCGCGGCTATGCGGGCGCCGAGGTTGAATAGCAGAGGCGGGCGAGGTGAGCGAGAGCGAGCCGCATGTCGATGAGGCGCTGGCCATCGCACACGGCCTCGCGCGCGAGGAATATGCCCGTTTCGTCGCCCTGATCGGCCGCATTCCGACGTTTACCGAGCTCGGCGTCGTCTCCGCGATGTGGAACGAGCACTGCTCCTATAAATCCTCGCGCCTGCATTTGCGCAAGCTGCCCACCAAGGCGCCCTGGGTCATCCAAGGCCCGGGCGAGAACGCCGGCGTCATCGACATCGGCGACGGCGACGCCTGCGTCTTCAAGATGGAGAGCCACAACCATCCCTCGTTCATCGAACCCTATCAGGGGGCTGCGACGGGCGTTGGCGGGATCCTCCGCGACGTGTTCACCATGGGGGCGCGGCCGATCGCCTGTCTGAACCTGCTGCGGTTTGGTGCGCCGGAGCATCCTAGGACCCGCCGTCTCGTCGGCGGGGTGGTGGCGGGAATCGGCGGTTACGGCAACTCGTTCGGCGTCCCGACCGTCGGCGGTTCGGTCGGCTTTCACAGGCGTTACGACGGCAACATCCTCGTCAATGCGATGGCGGTGGGCGTCGCCCGCGCGGACGCGATCTTCTACGCCAAGGCGACGGGCGTCGGAAATCCGATCGTTTATCTCGGCTCCAAGACCGGCCGCGACGGCATCCATGGCGCGACGATGGCTTCGGCCGCCTTCGAGGCCGGCGCGGAGGAGAAGCGCCCGACCGTTCAAGTCGGCGATCCCTTCGCCGAAAAGCTGCTGCTCGAAGCCTGTCTGGAGTTGATGGCCTCGGGCGCCGTCATCGCCATTCAGGATATGGGCGCGGCCGGCCTGACCTCCTCCGCGGTCGAAATGGGCGCGAAAGGCGACCTCGGCGTCGAACTCGATCTCGACCGCGTGCCCTGCCGCGAGATCGGCATGAGCGCCTATGAAATGATGTTGTCGGAGAGCCAGGAGCGGATGCTCATGGTGCTGCACCCCGAAAAGGCCGACGCCGCCGAAGCTATCTTCCGAAAATGGGGCCTCGACTTTGCGATCATCGGCAAGACGACCGCTGCGAAGCGGTTCGTGGTTCGCCATCGCGGTGAGGTCAAGGCCGATCTGCCGATCAAGGAACTGGGCGACGAGGCGCCGGTCTACGACAGGCCATGGACGCCGACGCCGCCCTCGCCGGTGCTGAGCGCCGGCGAACTGGCGCCGCCGCTGTCGACGGGAAAAGCGCTGCTGAAGCTGCTCGGATCCCCGGATCTCGGCTCGAAGCGCTGGGTCTACGAGCAGTACGATTCGCTCATCCTGGGCAACACGGTCGAAGGTCCGGGCGGCGACGCGGCGGTGGTTCGGCTCGGCGACGGGCCGAAGGGCCTGGCGCTGACGACCGACGTCACCGAGCGCTACTGCGAGGCCGATCCGGTGCAAGGGGGCCGACAGGCGGTCGCGGAGGCTTGGCGAAACCTCGTCGCGGTGGGCGCCCGTCCGCTCGCGCTCACCGACAATCTGAATTTCGGCAATCCCGAGAAGCCGGCCGCGATGGGGCAATTGGTCGGCTGCCTTCAGGGGATCGCCGAGGCTTCGCGCGCGCTGGATTTTCCCATCGTTTCCGGCAACGTTTCGCTCTACAACGAGACCATGGGAGCGGGAATACCGCCGACGCCGTCGATCGGCGGCGTCGGGCTGCTGGCGGATGTCGGCAAGGCGGCCTCGCTCGCGTTTCGCCGGGAGGGCGAACCGATCCTCTTGATCGGGGGAAGCCCCGGATGGCTCGGTCGCTCCGCCTGGCTCTCGACTTGTCTCGGTCGCGAAGAGGGCGCGCCGCCGCCCGTCGATCTCGCCGCGGAAAGGCGGAACGGAGAATTTGTGCTGGTCCTGATCGCCGCGGGGCGGGTCTCGGCGGTGCACGACCTCTCGGACGGCGGTCTCGCCGTCGCCCTGGCGGAGATGGCTATCGCCAGCGGGATCGGCGCGACGATCGACGCGGCGGCGGTCGAGGGAGAGCCGCACGGCTTCTTTTTCGGCGAGGATCAAGGACGCTACGTCGTGACATCAGCGATTTCGGGTTACGAAAGTCTGATTGCCGACGCCGCCCGCGCCGACGTGCCGATGGTTCGCATCGGCGCCACCGGCGGCCTCGCATTGACCTTGCCGGACGAAGCGCCGATAGGGGTGGAAGCGCTTCGAAAGGCGTTCGAGTCGTGGTTTCCCGCCTTCATGGAGGGATCGCGGAGTTGAAAGCGCATGCTGGATCTGGTTCCGCTCAAGGCCCTCGCGGGCTTCAACTATGTCAGGGTCGATCAGGTGATCGCGATCGGCGCGACCGACCCGACGAAATGCAACGTTTATATGGCCGGCGGCATTTCGATTCCCTGCTCCGAACCGGCCAAGGACGTCATTGCGAAGCTGCAAGCGGCGTCGAGGGGCGCCGAGAGCGAAACTAAAGCGGAGTCGAATTAGTCATGGCGATGTCGAGCACGCAAATCGAACAGATGATCCGCGAGGCGCTGCCCGACGCGAAGGTCGAAATCCAGGATCTGGCGGGCGACGGCGATCACTATTCCGCGACGGTGGTGAGTTCGGCGTTCAGGGGCAAGAGCCGCGTACAGCAGCACCAGATGGTCTACGGCGCCTTGAAAGGCCGGATGGGCGGGGAATTGCACGCGCTGAAATTGCAGACCTCGGCGGCGTAGTCCCTTCGCCCCCTCGCGGGAGAGGGTGGCGCGCTGCGCCGGATGAGGGATCGCCACACGATCAGTTCAAAAACCGCACGCTGAGCCGCCTGGGCTGGGGAGCGTAGAACGAACTTCGCGTCGCGGCCGAAACCGCTCTCAACCGCGCGGCCCAAACGGGACCAGCATCGGGACCTTCTGACGATAAGCGTCGTAAGCGCCTTCCTCCAGTTGGCCGCGAAGGAAACGTTCCTCGAGCCGTGCCTTGATCCAGAATCCGACCCACAGGACCAATACGCCGGCGACCGCGAGCGCGGTGCCCAGTTGCGCTGCGGTCGCCGCGCAGGCGAGGATGATGCCGGTGTAGATCGGATGGCGCACGATGGCGTATGGGCCGTATCGACGACGCGATGATCGGCCTTCTTGGTCACCGAACTCGACCACAAGCGTCCAAGGTAGAGCCGAGCCCACCATGTGAACGCCAGGCCCGACAGGACGACCAAGACGAGCGCGTAATCGACAACGGGCTCAAAGGACCACAACCGGTCCACTGCGCGAGAGAACTGTTCGCCGCCGGCAACGAGCAGGACGATGCCGGCAACCGTCACCGCGCGATAGAGCCAAGCTTCGCGCCTCGCCGGCCGCTTTTCCGCCCGATCGGCCCAAAACGCGGCGCCAATCCAGGACAGAATAAATGCGCTCCAGGCCACCGTTGTGAGGAGTTGGGGGGTCATGCACAACCTCTTCCTCACAAAGCGAGTTCGGCCGAACGCAGAGTAGGCTCGAGCTCAACTCGAAATCTGCCCCAGCTCCGCGCTTTTCACAATCCCTGAAGAGTTGTGGATTACGTGGGATTACGGTGACGCTTACTCAACCCCTTTTTTAGTAAGAGGTCGAATGGCGTTGCGCCCCCAACGGTTTGCCGGGTTTCCCGCCCGGCCCGCTCGCTACAATGCGCGCTTGATCGCAGGCCGCACCTTCACTAGAAAGTCCGCCATCGGCGCGGGGCTTTCAGCCGCGCCTTTCCAACGACAAGACACCGGTGGAAGCGCCAGCGAAGGACCAGGACCATGCGCGTTTATTACGATCGGGACGCCGATCTCAATCTGATCAAGGGCAAGAAGGTCGCGGTGGTCGGCTACGGCAGCCAGGGCCATGCCCATCTGCTCAACATGCGCGACAGCGGCGTGAAGGACATAGCGGCGGCGCTGCGTACGAATTCGCCCTCGGTCAAGAAGGCCGAAGGCGAAGGCATCAAGGTGCTCGACGTCGTCAGCGCGGCCAAATGGGCCGACATCGTCATGATGCTGACGCCGGACGAATTGCAGGCCGACATCTACCGCAACGAACTCGCGCCGAACATGAAGCACGGCGCCGCGCTGATGTTCGCGCACGGCCTGAACGTCCACTTCAACCTGATCGAGCCGCGCGGCGGACATCGACGTGCTGATGATCGCCCCCAAGGGTCCGGGCCATACCGTGCGCTCGGAATACAAGCGCGGCGGCGGCGTGCCCTGCCTGATCGCGATCCATCAGGACGCCAGCGGCAACGCGCATGATCTCGGGCTGTCCTACGCCTCGGCGATCGGCGGCGGCCGCGCCGGCGTGATCGAGACCTCGTTCCGCGAGGAATGCGAGACCGACCTGTTCGGCGAGCAGGTGGTCTTGTGCGGCGGCCTCGTCGAACTCATCCGCGCCGGCTACGAGACCCTGACGGGCGCCGGCTACGCGCCGGAAATGGCCTATTTCGAGTGCCTGCACGAGGTGAAGCTGATCGTCGACCTCATCTACGAGGGCGGCATCGCCAACATGAACTATTCGATCTCCAACACCGCCGAATATGGCGAATATGTCAGCGGCCCGCGCATCATAACCGCCGAGACCAAGGCCGAGATGAAGCGCGTGCTCGCCGACATCCAGTCGGGCAAGTTCACGCGCGACTGGATGCTGGAGAACAAGGTCAACCAGACTTCGTTCAAGGCGATGCGCGCCCGCGCCAACGCCCACCCGATCGAGGAAGTCGGCGAGAAGCTGCGCGCGATGATGCCATGGATCGGCAAGAACAAGCTGGTGGACAAGGCGAAGAACTAGGCAACGGCGCAAATCTTCACTGCGAGTTCGCACCGGCCTGCGGCCGGTCCCCTTGGATGAAACAACCAAGTCCCGTGTCATGCCCGCGAACGCGGGCATCCAGAACGCCACGTCGCCATCAGGATTTGAGCTTTTCATCGCATCCGCAACGCTATCCCGTCTTCCCCCCGTGAAGTCGATCTATCCTGCGCCGCCTCGTCGTGTCCCGCTGGATACCCGCCTTCGCGGGTACGACACGTGTCGTCTTATGCGGCGCGCGAGTGGGTCGGTTTGTGCCGAATTCCCTGCTCGCGCGAATTGAATTCCCTGCGCTGGCAAAAAAATCCCTGCTCGGTCGCGTAGGGAATTCTCTCGCAAATGCTGAATTCGCAGCTGTTTTCAAGACGGATTATCGCAAATAAAGCTGATCTCAGGCGAAATTCCCTGCATTTTTCCCTACGACCAGAGACTCTGGCACACCCCGACCCGTGAATTATTCCTCGGCAAGCCGCAAAGGGGCGGACTAGTCAGGAACGGGGCATGCTCGAAAAACACGCATCCGCTCACGGCCGCGGCGTCCAGGATGCCGCGACGGATTGGCCGCTCACGCGGGGAGCTTGGGTCGCGCGGGAAGTTCGATCTTTCGCCACGCCCTCGGCCCATCGCGCGCGATCAATTCGTCGGCCGCTTTCGGGCCGGCGCCGCCGGATTGGTAGTTCGGGAAGTCACCCTTCTGAGCGGCCCAGGCGTCGAGCACCGGTTGAACGATCCGCCACGTGTGTTCGACCGTGTCTGCGCGCATGAACAGGGTCTGATTGCCGGTCATGACGTCGTGGATCAGCGTCTCGTAACCGACGTTCGCCTCCGGCGCGAACCAGTCGTCGTAGTGAAAATCCATCTTCACCGGCGCGAGTTCGACCGATTGCCCGCGACGTTTCACCTCGAACTGCAGCGATATCCCCTCGTCCGGCGCTACGCGAAGCACCAGCCAGTTCGGCGGGAGGGCCTCGACCGGGGTATCCTGGAACGCCGCGTAGGGCGCCTGCTTGAAGCTGATCGCGATCTCCGTGCATCGCACCCTCAGGTGCTTGCCGGTCCTGACATAGAAGGGAACGCCGGCCCAGCGCCAGTTGTCGATCTCGAACTGCATCGCGACATAGGTCTCGACATCGGAATCCGGGGCGACGTTCGGCTCCTTGCGATACGCCTGCACGGGCTTGCCCAGCACCTCGCCGGCATCGTACTGGCCGCGCACCGCCCGCGACGGATCGACCGGCGACATCGCCGCGAAGACATCGGTCCGCTTCGCGCGGATCGAATCGGCGTCGAACCCCGTGGGCGGCTCCATCGCGACCATCGAAAGCAGCGCGAGGAGGTGGTTCGGAACCATGTCGCGCAGCGCCCCGGTCGCCTCGTAGAACTTGCCGCGCTGCTCCACCCCGACAGTTTCGGCCGCCGTGATCTGCACATGATCGATCCGATCACGGTTCCAGATCGGTTCGAACAAGCCGTTGGCGAAGCGGAACGCCAGGATGTTCTGGACGGTGTCCTTACCGAGGAAATGGTCGATGCGGAAAATCTGGTCCTCGTGCAAGGTGCGCAGGATGCTCGCATTCAATTCGCGCGCCGATTCGAGGCTGTGCCCGAAAGGCTTCTCGATCACGACCCGGCGCCAGGGCTTCTTGGCGCCTCCGGTCTCGGTCTCATTGGTAAGTCCGGCTTTGCCGAGTTGCTCCACCACGACGCCGAAGAGCTGATCCGCGATGGCGAGATAGAAGATCGCATTGCGGGGGACGCCGGGTTTGCCGAGGGCGGCGCGAAGGTTCGCGTAGAGCGCGGGGTCGGTCGTATCGCCCGATATGTACGACATGTTCGACGCGAGCCGCGTCCAGGCCGCCGCGTCGAGATGGTCGACATTGAACGCGGCGCTCGCGTTGCCGACATAGCTCTGCAACGCAGCATGGAGATTGTCGCCCCAGCTCTTTGCGGTTTCGTCGCGCCGGGCGACGCCGATCAGCGCGAATTGCTCCGGCAGCGCGTTGGTGCGGGACAGGTTGTAGAGCGCGGGAATGACCAGTCGCTTGGTCAGGTCGCCGGTGGCGCCGAAAATCACCATGACGCACGGGTCCGGTTTGGGATGCCGCTTCGGTTCGAGGTGACGTGAGTTCTGCGGCGACGGGGCCGATGAATTGTCGGGCATGCCTCTGCTCCTTTTTCTGACGCCCGCCGTGGGCCTCGTTATGATCGCTGGAATCGAAGGAGCAAAAATGGCGGCAACGAGGCGGCCGACAGCCTCGGAAACTACCTAAGGCGACGCCAACTCGGCGCCGAGCCGGGGTGCCGCGGACAACATGGGCCGCGCGTTACGAACATTCTCATGCTCGTGACCGCGAGAATGCCGACGCCGCTTCAAGACGTTGCCGCTATGCGCCGCTTTCGACGGGACGCCCGGCTCAGGAAACGCCCAGCAAATAAGCGCTCGCCGCTTTCTGTTTCGTCATGGACGGGCTCGGCCCGTGCACCTGATCAGCCGAAGGGCGCCGCTTGGATGCCGCGGCCGAGGCAGGCTCGAGGCCGGGCATGACGGGGAGTCGGACCGGCTCGTGGAGCATTTGGAGCGATCGGGCTTCGTCCCGCCGAACATCCAGGCCCGTCCGCCGTGCTAAGGCTGGCGCCCCGCCGCCGCCTGAGCGGCGAGAGAGAGGTTGGACAAAATGGCCGTATCATTTCGACTAGAGGAAGGTGACGATTTCCTGTCGTGGACGACTACCGGCGATAACCCTACAATATTGACCAAGGAAGAGGCGATGGTCGTCGCTGTCGCGGAGATCGCTGGCGCGCTCCGCGAGATTGGTCTTTTTTTGAGGCAAGCCAGTCAGTCAGCGACAGCAGTGCCCCAAGGCCCACGAAATTGAAATGCTGGCGCGCCGCAATGGCGCGCCACGATCCAGCCCCCGCTGGCGAAAGTCGCGGGGCTTTTTCATGCGCGGTCCGGGGACTGACGAAATTGGCCGTTTTAGACGACAAAGGTCTTTGGCGTGCTTCACCCAACGTTAACTACAGTCAGCTACCGTGTCCTTGTGCACATGTGATTCTTCGTTCGTGCGTGTGTGACGTAACTGCCCCCGCGATGTTCCCTTCCTCGCGGGGGCTTTCTTGTGGGCAGCGGCGCCGACACTGGAGTTCCCAGGAATGGGCGCGGATTCTTGCTGCGATTTCGGCGCGCCTTGAAAGCGCCGTCGCAACTCAGCTCTCCCGCAAGCGGGAAAGGCAGCCGAGCAGCGACGCTCGTCAGTGTCGATGATGGACCTCGGCGAGGGCGTAGACCGGGGTTGGAATGCCCACCTGGCGCGCCTTGATCTGCAACGCCAGCACGCGCGAGTAGAAGCGGGAGAAAACGAAACCGCCAACGTGGAACCACAGCGACCTTTGCTGCGTCGGCTTCCACAGATTCCTGATTTCGCCTTCCCAGGGACCAGGATCGCCGGCGACGCCGGAGCCATAGCCATAGATCTTCCCGACCCTGGCGGCTGCTTCGTCCGACAATACCTGCCAGGCCGACCCGTCTGCACGATGATAGCCGGTCGCGTAAATGATGACATCGGCGGGCAATTCACTGCCGTCTTGCAGCAGCAGCCCATGCGGCGTGATCGCCTCGACCGAGACGCGGCTGCGGACCTTGATGTCGCCGTTGGCGATCAGACCGGATGCGCCAATATCGACGTAGTAGCCGGAGCCGCGCCGGAAGAGCTGTGGCACGAACCCCGTTCCATCCTCGCCATGGCCGAGCAGGAAGCCCGCATCCTCCAGCTTCCGATAGAACGCCGCGTCGCTGCGACGTATCGCGTCGTGTGCGGCGGCTTGCTGGCGCTCCATCACGCGCAACGGAACGGACGCGAACAAGAGGTCCGCCCGCTCGGCGTCAAGCCGCGTTCGATCGCTTCGTCGGAATAGAGCTGACCGAACCCCGCCAGCAGCGACTCGCGGCGCACGACGATCGTCGGCGAGCGCTGCACCATGGTCACGTCGGCTCCGGCCTCCCACAGCGCCGCGCAGACGTCGTGCGCCGAGATGTCGCCGCCGATCACCACACATCGGCGTCCCTGGTAGGATGGCCCGCCGCGGTACTCGCTGGAGTGGAGTTGCCGACCCTTGAAGCTTGTCGCGCCGGGAAACTCCGGAACACGGGCGGGGCCGAGCAGACCGGTCGCGAACACCAACTGCTTCGGCCGCAGCGTCACCGTTTCTCCGCGACGCTGGATCTCCACCTCCCATTCATCGCGCGCCTCGTCGAAGGTCGCGCGCCGGCACTCGGCGCCGCCCCAGATGTCGAGATCGATCACCGCGGCGTAGGCATCCAGCCAGTTCGCCATCTGGTCCTTGGATGGGAATGCGGGCCAGCTCTCGGGAAACGGCAGATAGGGCATGTGGTCGGCCGCCGACGGCGAGTTCACCGTCAGCGTTTCGTAGCGGTTGCGCCAGGTGTCGGATGGACGCTCCTGGCGATCGATCAGCAGCGTCGGCACGTCGAGCTGCTTCAGGCGAGCACCCAGCGAAAGCCCACAATGTCCGGCGCCGACGATAAGGCAATAGGGTTGCCTCGTGACGCCAAGTTCGGCGGCGTCGCTTTCTCTGCGCGCGTTCCATGGCAGACGGCCGGGCCGGTAGTCATCCGGAGGGGCGCCGGCGACGCGGCGGCGGAGGATAGACTCCTCGTGGCCTTTGAGCTCGGCGAGCGTCGTGAGCATGGTCCAGCAAAGCCCGTCCTTGAGGCGCACAACGCCGCGTCCGCGTCCGCACGCGGTTTCGAGCGTAAGCGCCGCCTCGACAATACCGTCATGATTGCGTGCGGGACCATCGATCTGCCAGGCGGCTGGTCGCACGTGATGAAGACAAGCCTCGAGCATCTCGCCGATGGCCTCGCGCCCCTCGGCCGTATGCACGTTCCAGGTGAACGCGACCATGTCGCGCCAGTACGATTCGGCGAGGAAAAGTTCGGTTGCGGCCGGGATGTCGCGCTGGGTAAGGGCGCCGTCGAGCCTGGCAAGCCACAGCGCCACTTCCTGATCTGGCGAGGGGGCGTGTCGCATGTGATTTCTCCATGGTGTGTGTCGACGGCCCCAGCGTGACGTTCGCGCGTTACATCGCGATTTCGGACACGCGCTATCTGATTACAGCCGTAGCAAGAACGTGAATTACAGTGACACAACCGTTTTTACCTATTACCGAACGCCGCCTTGGCCGTGGTTTTCTCCCGGTTTGCATGCCGCCGCCTCGCGGCCCAGCTCATCCTTGATGCCCGGGACGAATTACGGTGATCCCAACGGGCATTACGGTGACGCTTGCCATTTAGTCTAAGGACAATTATTTCAACGGTGGGTTCTTAGGAGAAGCATGATCGGCCCAAAAAAGGTCAATACGGTCGTGTCACCGTAATTTCAGTTCAACGCGATCATTATTCAACGCGCATTTCGACCACCGCGCTTCGGTTCCGATGTTGACGTCCACCATCGCCGTTGCGAAGCGCGTCGAACCTAGGCTCGCTCACGCCGGCGCATGGCAAAGCGCCGGGGCAAGTGGGCGGACGGGGGCAAAGCGACATGGGGCGCAGACGTTCATCGCGCTCGGCGCTGCGTTTGTTTTCGTCCTTCCGGCCGGGGCCGACCGACCCGCTGCTCTATCGATTCTATGAAATGGTGATGGTTCAACAACCGGCGCTGGAGGCGCAGATCGAGGAGGAATTCGGCGACGGCGCCACAATCCCAGACACATTTGGCCTGCGAGCTAGTGGGCAAAGCCAAGGGGAGCGAGTTCCGCCAAAGCGGACATCCACAGGATGAGCGTGGCGATCGAGCACAACGTCGTCATTGAGACAGTCGCGGCGACAAGCGGCTCCTCACAGCGATATTCACCCGCGAGAATATAGACCGTCTTGGCCGTCGGCACTCCGGCGCAGATGACGGCTGCGGCGGTATAGAGTGGGTCAAGTCGAACTCCGATAGCCAGTCCGAAGACGATGAGCGGCATAATCAGGAGCTTGACGATCGTCAGCGAGGCCGAGCGTCCAAAATTGGCTAGCAGTCCGTCGATCGAGAGGCCGAGCCCTATCGCGAAGAGAGCGCAGGCTGTCAGCGCGTCGGCGAGAATGCGGAGATATGCGCTGAGGGGTCCTGGCATCGGAGCGCCCAACGCGGACCAAGCGACGCCGATCAAGGTGGAAAGGACCATGGGATTTAGGATGACGCGCCGCGCCAGCTTGGCCGCCTCGAAGCGCAAACCGCGCGCGTTCTTTGGATCGAGCTCCTGCAGAACCACTGCGGAAGGAAACATCACAACCGCGACAAAGACCGTTGCAATCGCCGCCGGCAGCACCGCCCGCGGTCCATAGGTCGCCTGCAAAATCGGCAGCGCGACGAAGCCAGTGTTTGTCATTGAGGCGGCCCAGCCCTGCATCGATGGCCCGGCCAAACCCTTATCGCCCAGGATACGCGCCGCTAGGAATACCAGAGCAAAGCAAACCAGCGAGCCTCCACCGAAGGCGATCAGGAATCGCCACGCCAGCAAAGCGCGCGCGGGCTCTTGCGCGATTGTGAGTATAAGCAGCGCTGGCATCGCGACGTTGTAGGCGAAATGAATCAACCCGTCTGATAAGTCCCGCGACACATAGCCTGCGAAACCGGCGGCCCAGCCAGTGACTATCACCGCGAATACCGGCAAGATGAGACCCGCGACTTCCATTCCCGCCTCTATAAGCCGAGCAGACCGAGAAAGCCGCCCGGTCGATGGGTCTGGGGAGTATCGCCCGTGTCGAGGCCGGGAGCGCCGCAGCCCTGCGCACGTTGCGCCCAGCCGCCTTCTCCGGAGCCAGCGCGGTAATCGTCGTGCCGGACGGGGTGTTCTATAGCTATCGGCGAGACGTCGTCGCGCTCGTCAATGCGGCGCACCTGCCCGCCATCTACCCCGAGCGGGAGTATGCCGACGATGGCGGCCTGATGTCCTACGGCGCAAATGTGCCGGACAACTTTCGGCGAGCGGCCGACTACGTTGACCGGATTTTGAAGGGCGCGAGCCCCGCCGACTTGCCCTTCCAGGAGCCGGTGAAATTCGACTTCGTCGTCAACCTAAAGACCGCGAAGGAACTCGGCCTCACAATCCCGGCCGCGATCCTCGCCCTCGCCGACGAGGTTATCGAATGAAGAGTTGGGCCGCATGCATTTTGGCGATCGCGGTCTCGGCCGCCGCGTCCCTTTCCGGCACGGCGCAGCCGCCGGCGAAAGTGTTCCGCATCGGCATCCTATCGCCGGCGGAATCACCATCGACGAAGGCGTTTGACAGCTTCCGTAAGGGACTGCGCGAACTCGGCTACGTCGAGGGCGCGAACATCACCATTGAGTATCGGCTCGCTGCCGGGGATTACGGCCAATTGCCGGAGATGGCGGCCGATCTGGTGCGGTTGCCGGTTGACCTCATCGTCACCGATAGCGGGATTGCCACGCAGATCGCGCGACAGGCCACGCGGGCGATCCCGATTGTTGCAGCGACGGTCGGCGCCGATCCGGTGGCGACAGGTCTTGCCGTAAGCCTCGCGCATCCCGGCGGAAATGTCACCGGCTTTACCGGGTATGAGCTTGGTGGAAAGCGGCTGGAGTTGCTCAAAGAGGCTCTTCCAGCGGTCTCGCGCATCGGAGCATTGTGGAACCCAGCGGGGGGCAATCCGGCAACCCTGTCGTCTCTCAAGGCCACCGAAGAAGCCGCTCGCGTCCTCGGCTTGCAGCTTCGCCCTATCGCAGTCGCCGCCCCGGGTGAAATCACCGCGGGGTTCGAGACGGCGGTCGGGGGTGGCGTCGAGGCGCTCGTCGTGCTGCCCGATGGAATGTTCTGGAACGAACGGGAGCAGATCGTCGCCCTCGCGGCTCGGCACAGGCTCCCAGCCATCTATGAGGAACGGGAATACGCTAATGATGGCGGGCTGCTTTCCTACAGGCGTAACGTTTCCGAGAATTTCCGGCAGGCTGCGGGGTATGTCGACAAGGTCCTGAAGGGCGCCAAGCCCGCTGACTTGCCGATCCAGCAGCCGACAAGGTTTGATTTGGTCGTCAACCTGAAGACCGCGAAGGCGCTCGGGTCT
Source organism: uncultured Actinomycetota bacterium (assembly GCA_963720085.1). Taxonomy (GTDB): domain Bacteria; phylum Actinomycetota; class Actinomycetes; order Mycobacteriales; family Mycobacteriaceae; genus Mycobacterium. The sequence continues at coordinate 14,157 of CAVRER010000038.1, read as the reverse complement.
GACGATCCCGCCATCGATCCTCGCCCGCGCCGACGAGGTCATCGAATGACCGCTCGGCCGTCAGTGAGACCGATGCTTGCGACGCTCTTGGCGCTGATCCTCACCGTTCTCTCGACTGCGTCACCGGCGGGCGCGGAGCAGTCGGCCACCATACCGACCATCGGTTGGCTCGTCTTCGACGCGGGGGAGGGTGGCGCTCGACGGCTTCCGCCAGGGTCTGCGCGAGCTCGGCTATGTCGAGGGCCAGAACATCGCGATCGAGGCCCGATCCCCGGCAGGAACGGGCGATCGTCTGGCCGAACAGATCGAGGAACTGGCCCGCCTAAAGGTCAAGATCATCGTTACGGGCGGTGTCCCGGCGACCCTTGCCGCCAAGCGGGCTGCCTTGCCGATCCCGGTGGTTTTTATCATGGCCGATCCGGTCGGCTCCGGGGTTGTCGCTAGCCTTGCCCATCCCGGCGGCACCATGACCGGGCAGTCTCTGGCGATCGAGGAACAATTCGCCGGGAAATGGCTGCAGCTCCTCAAAGAGGCCGCGCCCCAGCTGTCCCGGGTCGCCTTTCTCTGGAACCCAGCCAACCACAGCAGTGCTTCGTCGTGGAAAGCGATGCAGGGGCTGGCGCCCAGCGTCGGGCTGACCCTGCAATCCGTCGAGCTCCGAGACGCCAAAGACATTGGCGAGGCTCTTGCCGCGATCATTCGCGACCATGCCGAGGGGGTCATCGTCGATTCGGATCCCGTCACCGGCTCCAACAAGACGCGGATCGTCGAGTTTGCCGCCGCAAACCACCTGCCGGCCATGTACGTCTGGAGGTGGTATGTCGATGCCGGCGGCCTGATGTCGTACGGGCCGAGCTTTTACGAGCTGTGGCGGCGCGCCGCCACCTACGTCGACAAGATCCTCAAAGGCGCCAGCCCTGCCGACCTGCCGGTCGAGCAGCCGACCAAATTCGAGCTCGTGGTCAATCTCAAGACCGCGCTGGAGCTCGGCCTCACGATCCCGCACTCGCTCCTGCTGCGCGCCGACGAGGTGATCGAATGACGCGGCGAGCCGCATTTCTTGCTGCGATAGCGCTCGGGGTGGGCGTGGGCGGCGCCCCTCTGGCCGCCCTGGCACAGCAGCCGGGAAAAGTGTTCCGCATCGGCGTGCTGTCGCCGGCGGAGCGCACCTCCACCAAAGTCTTCGACGGCTTTCGAAAAGGATTGCGCGAGCTCGGCTACGTCGACGGCGAGAACATCACGATCGAGTACCGGCTCGCCGCCGGCGATTTCAGCCGGTTGCCCGCACTGGCGGCCGATCTGGTCGGGCTGCCCGTCGACGTCATCGTTACCGATGGCGGAGACAAGATCGCGCAAATTGCGCGCAATGCCACGCGGTCAATTCCCATCGTCATGGCAACGAGCGGAGATCCGGTGGCGGCCGGTCTTGTTGCGAGCTACCCGCATCCCGGCGGCAACGTCACCGGCTTCACTTTGCATCCGCAGGAGCTAGGCGGCAAATGGTTGCAGCTCCTCAAAGAAGCGGCCCCGGCGGTCGCACGGACGGCCGCGTTGTGGAACCCGGCGACCCCCATGTCGTTTCTCCGCGCCACCGGAGAGGCGGCCCGCTCTCTTGGCGTGCAGCTCCTTCCCGTCGAGGTCGGCAGCCCCGATGGTATCGCCGGCGGGTTCGAAACAGCGATCGCGAGCGGTGCCGAGGCGATCGTCATCATGCCCAGCGCGATGTTCTGGAACGAGCGGGCGCGGATCGTCGGTCTCGCGGCGAAGCATCGGATGCCGGGCATCTATCCCGAACGGGAATACGCCGATGATGGCGGGCTTCTCGCCTACGGCCCCAACGTTCCCGACAACTTCCGGCGCGCGGCGGCGTACGTGGACAAGATCCTCAAGGGCGAGAGGCCCGGCGACCTACCGATCCAGCAGCCGACCAAGTTCGAACTGGTGGTCAATTTGAAGACCGCGAACGCGCTCGGCCTGACAGTCCCGCCATCGATCCTCGCCCGCGCCGACGAGGTCATTGAATGAACCGCCGTGAGCTGATGCTGCTGCTGGGCGGCGCGATGACGGCGGCGGGGGCGGTACGCGCGCAGCAGAAGGCGATGCCGGTGATCGGCTTCCTCCACTTTGCGTCGCCCGGCCCGTTTGCCCCGTTTGTGGCCGCGTTCCACCAGGGGCTGAGCGAAACCGGCTATGTGGAGGGCCGCGACGTCACGATCGAATACCGCTGGGCCGAGGGCCAGTATGATCGGCTACCCGCATTGGCCGCCGACCTCGTCGGCCGGAAGGTAGATCTGATTGTAGCGGCGGCCATCCCTGCGGCACGCGCGGCGAAGAACGCAACCTCGACGATCCCGATCGTTTTCACCACCGTCAACGACCCGGTTGGGGACGGCTTGGTCGCCAGCCTCGCCCGACCGGGCGGCAACCTCACGAGCTTCAGCTTAATGCTTGCTGAGATGATGCCCAAGCGGCTCGAACTGCTTTCCGAGCTGGTTCCCCAGGCCAAGTTGGTCGCCCTGCTGGTGAACCCGAACAATCCGAATGCCGAGCCCACGACCCGAAACGCGCAAGAAGCGGCCCGCGCGAAGGGGGTGCAGCTCCTTATTCTCAAGGCGGGCAGCGAAGCCGAGATCGAGGCCGCGTTCGGCTCCCTCGTCCAACTGCAAGCCGCCTCACTCGTCGTCGCCGGCGATCCGTTCCTCAACAGCCGGACCGAACAGCTCGTCGCGCTGACATCACGCCATGCCGTTCCGGCGATCTATAGTTTCCGTGAACTCGCCGCTTCCGGCGGCTTGATCAGCTATGGACCGAGCCTCACTGCGGAATTTCGCCAGGCCGGCATTTACGCCGGAAGAATCCTCAAGGGCGCCAAGCCCGCCGATCTGCCGGTGCAGCAGCCGACGACCTTCGAGCTGGTCGTCAATCTCAAGACGGCGAACGAGCTTGGACTTACGATCCCGCGGTCGATCCTCGCCCGCGCCAACGAGGTCATCGAATGATGCACCGCGACCTTCTTTTTGCCGCCGCCTTGCTTGCATCGGTCCCCCCCGAAGGCGCTCAGCCTGACGATCCCGCCTTCGATCCTCGCCCCCGCCGACGAGGTCATCGAGTGACGCCAGCGCGATTTCTCTCCCTGCCGTTCCCTCCCCCGCAAGCAGGGGAGGGTCAGGGTGGGGGTCGGGCCGACGAGATCATCGAGTGAGGCGCCGGCGTTACTCGCTGGTTCTGCAGCGGGACCGCCATTTGAAATGGCGGGCGCTCGATCCGGTCGAGCACATGCTGATGATCCTCTGCGGCGTCACCCTGACCGGGTTCAGCACGACGGTCTTTCTCGACGTGGTGACGCGCTCGCTCGGTCACCCGTGGCTGTGGCTGCAGGAGGTCACGATGACCTTCTTCGTCTACGGCATCTTCGCCGGAGCGGCGGCGGCCACGCGGCGCAACGATCATCTTTGCCTGTCGGCCATCACCGAGGCGATGACGGGGCGGACGCGGCTCGTCGTCGAGACCTTCAACCGTCTCGTCGTGCTCGGTGCGGCGCTGTGCATGGTCTGGTTCGGCTACCTCAATTTCCTCGCGGGGTTCGGCAATTTCCGCATGCCGTCGATGACGCCGCTCGCCTCGCTCTACGCCGCGATCCCGCTTTCGGGAGCGCTGATCGCTCTCTTCACGGTCGAGCAGCTCGTCAACGGCTGGCGCAACGGCTTTGCCGCCGAGCGCCATGTCGACGGGACCAGTTCGTGCTGTGACGGCAGAACGGCCTGATCGTCTCTCTTGATGGCCGGATTGTTTCTGGTCTTCGGCTATCTCGGCGTGCCGGTGGCGTTCTCGCTGATCGCCGGGGTCGTGATCGGCACCCTGTTCACCCCGGTCAGCCTGCCCTCGATCATCGCCCAGCTGTTCAACGGCATCGATGCCGAGCCGTTGATGGCGGTGCCGTTCTTTCTGCTCGTCGGCGAGTTGATGACTTCGGCCAATGTCGTGGTCCGCATCGCCAACCTGTCGCAGGCGCTGGTCGGCCATGTGCGCGGCGGCCTCGCGCAAGTGGTCACGGTCTTCAGCATGTTCTTTTCCGGCATGTCCGGGTCGTCCTCGGCCGACGTCGCGGTATTGAGCCGGACGATGGCGCGGCCGATGGCCGAGGAGGGCTATGACGCCGCATTTGTCGCCGCACTGATCGCCGCAGCGGCGACGATCGCCAATCTGGTGCCGCCCAGCATCATGGCGGTGGTCTATGGCGCGCATCGGCAACGTGTCGATCGCCGGGTTGTTTCTCGGCGGCATAGCCCCCGGGCTGATGATCGGCTTCGGGCTGATGATCTATTGCTACTTTTTCGGCACCGGCGGGTTTTCGCCGGCCGCGCTCGTCGTTCGGGAATTTCGCCGAGGCGACCAAGGCCGCGGCATTGCCGCTGATGATCCCGATTATCCTGTTGGGCGGCATCATGACCGGGTGGTTCGCGCCGCGCGAGGCCGGGGTCGTCGCGATCGTCTACATCCTCGTCGTCGTGATCCCGGTGCTCAATTTCGGGCATCTGCGCAATCTGCCGCGCGACTTCGCCCATGCCGGGCTGATCTACTCGCTGCCACTGATCACGATCGGCGCCGCCTCGGCCTTCGGCTGGATGCTCGCCTATCTGCGCGGCCCGATCGTCGTCTCGGGCTGGATCTCCGGGCTCGCCGGCAACGACCCCTACAAGATCATGTTCGCGCTCGTCGCCCTCTTCACGATCGTCGGCGATTTCATCGAGCCGATCCCGTGCATCGTGATCTTCATGCCGATCGTCGCGGCGTTGACCGAGATCGGCGGGATCAACCCGGTGCATATGGGGGTCGTGCTGATCGTGACCCTCGCCTTCGGCCTGATCACCCCGCCCTACGGGCTGGCACTCCTGATGGCCTCGAAATTCGTCGGCGTGCGCTTTTCCGCGGCGCTGCGCGCCTCGTTGTCGATCTATGTCGTCTTCTTCGCGACGATCGCAGCGGCGATCTTCCTGCCCGATGTCGTGCTGTGGCTGCCCAAGCACCTCTTCCCCGAGTTGGTCGGCTGCTTCAAGAACCCGAGCGGCGCCGGCTATATCTGCCCTTGAGGCGGTCTGCCGTCGAACTTTTTCTGCCTTCACTGTTGCGGGATTTAATTCCCTGTTCAGCATCGATTTAAATCCCTGTCGGTCGATTTAATTCCCTGATCGATCGCTTAGGGATCTGGCCCTGCGATGCACGAGAGATTCCAGCCACTTGCGGGTCGCAGCTCCGGTCGCAGATCGCTGCGCAAAGCCGTTTTTCGCAGTATATTCCCGCCGAGCAGCGACCCCGTCGAGCGCCGGCCGGACGCTTCAGCCGACGATGCCGTCGGCCGCGCGGCGCAGCACCATTCCCGGTGTCAGTCCCGTATGACGGGCGTTGTCGACAACGACGACACCATTCACCAGCACCGTCGTGCGCGTGCCGGTCGGGTACTGATGCGGCTCGGCATAGGTCGCGCGGTCCTTGAAGTCGGCCGGGTCGAAGATCGTGATGTCGGCCCGGTAGCCTTTCTTGATCAAACCGCGATCGCGCAGCCGCAGCGCTTCTGCCGTCGCGCCTGTCATCTTGCGCACCGCCTGCTCGAGCGGCAGCAGGTGCTCGTCGTGCACGTAATGCCCGAGGATCCGCGGGAAGGTCCCGTAAAAGCGCGGATGCGGCATCCCTTGGCTCGTGACCCCGTAATCGGCCACACAGTTGCCGTCGGAGCCGACGAGGGCCGTCCGCGAGCGCACGATCGCGCGGATGTCCTCCTCGGCGATCGAGGTGATCAGCACCCGCGTCGCCCCCTTGTCCTCGATCAGATAATCGCAGACGGCGTCGATCGGGTCACGGCCGCGCGCTGCAGGCGAGCTGGCCGAAGGTCTCCCCCGCATGCTGCGGCAGATGCGGCGAGATCGAGATCTGCACGCAGTCCCAGGACGGGATGCGGCCCCAATTGTTGAGCCCGTCGCGCTCGATCTCGGCGCGGATGCGCTGGCGCGTCTCGGCCAGCGCGAGGCGCGCCAGCATCGCCTCCAGACCATCGGCCTGGACCCATTGCGGCAAGAGGTTTTTGAGCGGGTTGCTGCCGGCCGTGTAGGGGTAAGCGTCGCAATCGACGGCGAGCCCTTCCTGCCGCGCCGCCTCGATCATCGTCAGGATCCGTGCTGCCTTGCCCCAATTGTCGAGCCCGGAGCATTTGAGATGGACGATCTCGACATGGACGCCGCAGCTCCGCGCGATGTCGATCGCCTCCTCGACCGCCGGGATGACATTGTTGGCTTCGTCGCGGATATGCGTGAAATAGCCGGCATTATGGCGCTTCACCACACTGCACAGCGCCACGATCTCGGCGCGATCGGCATAGCTGCTGGGCGGCGTGAAGAGACCGGTTGAGAGGCCGAGCGCGCCGGCTGCGAGCCCCTCTTCGAGCAACGCCGCCATGTGGTCGAGCTCGGCCCGGCTCGGCGGTCGAGCGTCCATGCCCATCACATTGAGCCGCAGAGTATGGTGGCCGACGAGCATGCCGGCATTGACCGAGGTTGGCGGAAATCTGTCGAGATAGTCGCGGAAAGTGGTTTCGCGAAACGGCAGCCAGGGCGCGCTGGCGCTGAGATAATCCTGGACGAGCTGGCCGCTTGCCGGGGAGGATCGGCGCCACCGAGAACCCGCAATGTCCGACGATCTCGGTGGTCACCCCTTGGCGCACCTTGCTCTCGGCCTTGGGGTTGATCGGCAAGGTGAAATCCGAATGGGTCTTGATGTCGATAAAGCCCGGGGCCACCGCCAGACCCTCGGCGTCGATCGTCCTGGCCGCTTCCGTGGCGAGAGATCGGCCGAGAGCTGCAATCTGTCCGTCCTTGACGGCGACATCGGCGATTTCCCCCGGCCGCCCGCTGCCGTCGATGACAACCCCGCCGCGGATCAGGATGTCACAACTCATGAGGGGCGGGCGGACATTCGGCGGGTGTGGGCGCGTAGATCGTAGCTCTGGTCGGCGGCCTGCTCGGGTGTGAGCGCCGGATCGCCGGCCAGCAGCCGACGCGCGGCAACGTGATCGGCCGTCTGGTTGACCGACTCGACACCGATCAGCCGGCCGCCGCGGTAGCAGAAGACCGAGAAGCGGCCATCGGCGGGATCGCCGCGCAGGACAGAGACATCGTGCCCCACGGTGATCCCGGCGATCTGCAGTTTGAGATCGCCCTGGTCGCTCCAGAACCAGGGGACCTTGTCATAGACCGACGGGCTTTCCGGCGATCGCGGCGGCCACGCACCGCCCCTGATCGACCGCGTTCTGCACTGATTCGAGGCGAACCCGGCCGACCGCAAACGGTGTGGGAAAGTTGGCGCAATCGCCAATCGCGAAGACCGACGGGTCCGCAGTGGCCAGGTATTCGTCGACGACAATGCCGTTGTCGACGGCGAGCCCGGCGCCGCGGGCGAGCTCGGCATTGGGAATGACCCCGATGCAGATCAGCACGAGATCGGCGGGAAGATGCCGGCCGTCGGTCGTCTCGACCCCCATGACCCGGCCGCCGGAGCCGAGGATGCGGGACACGCCGGTCCCGAACGAGATCTTGGCGCCCCAGCTCCGATGCGCGTCGGCGAAAAACCGCGAGGTCGCAGCCGATACGACGCGGCCCATCGCCTGCTGCGTGATCTCGATGATGTGGACGGCGGCGCCGAGCGCCTTCGCAACCGAAGCGAATTCGAGGCCGATAAAGCCGGCGCCGACGACCACCACCTCATCGCGCAGGGGTCAATCGCTCGCGCAAGATATCGGCGTCGGCGAGCGTGCGCAGCGGCAGCACGCCGTCGAGCTCGGCTCCCGGCACGGCGAGCGGCCGGTATCGCGCACCGGTGGCGAGCACGAGATGGTCCCACGGAATTTCGCCGCCCGAGCCCAGCTGGAGCCGGCGATCGCGCCGGTCAATCGCCGTCACCGCCTCGCCAGCAACGAGATCGATTTCGTGTTGGGTGTAGAAGGTTTCGGGTCTAAGCCACAGCTCGTCTAGACCGCTGTCGCCGGCGAGGTAGGATTTGGAGAGAGGGGGACGCTGGTAAGGCGGAACCGGTTCGTCGCCGATCAGCACGATGCGGCCGGCAAATCCCTCCTGGCGCAGCGACGCCGCGGCCTGGAAGCCGGCCTGACCCGCGCCGACGATGGCGGCGACCGGACCCGGCATCAGACCTGTGTCTCGGGCAGATAGACGACGAGACCCTCGAGCTCGGGGGTGACGACGAGCTGACAACTCAACCGGCTATTCGGCCGGCGCTCGCTCGCGGTGAATTCGAGCATCGCCTTCTCGTCGTCCGATTGGGTCGGCGTTCGGCTCAGCTGGTCTTCCTCGACATAGACGTGGCAGGTGGCGCACATCATCTCGCCGCCGCATTCGGCAACGATGCCGTCGACGCCGTTGAGGATCGCCGCCCGCATCACGCTGGTGCCGACCGGGACTTCGAGCGTCTCCCGCTCCCCGTTTGGATGAACATAAGTGATCTTGGGCATCGTGTTCCTATCGGAGTTGGTCGGCGGCGAACAGTCGAGCGGTCTTGATCCGTCACCGGTTGGCCGGCGTCAAGTCCGCAGGTCGATCTCGACCTCGTCGCCGCGCCGGGCGAGCCTCGCACCGAGGCTGGCGCTGCGCGGTGCGAGGTCGTCGAAGGCCTCGCCTTCATCAGCCAGCGCGCACGGAACGGTCCGGTTCTGCCGGTCGTGCCGGACGAATTGGAATGTAGCCCGCTCGATCCGCCGATCGTCCCACGACACCCTGACCATCATGCCGAGCCAGTCGCCGTGCTGCCGGCCGCCATGGCCGGTGTGGAATGAAAAGCTGCCGAGGCCATAGAAGATCGGCCTGCCTTTATAGACCTCGATGGGCAGCGAAAAATGCGGCCCATGGCCGATCACGAGATCGGCGCCGGCGTCGATCGCCCGGTGGCCGATCTCTGTCATGTATCGCAGCACTTCCCGGTGCAGTCCCCAGTGGAAGGAGGCGACGACGATCTCGGCGCGCTCGCGCAACGCCGCGATATCTTCGGTCGAGCCACTGCAAATAGGCGGCGTCCGCCCAGGTGACGATTTCGGGTGGAATGCCCGGGCGGTTCGCCGGCGGACGGCTGCCATGCATCGGCACGTGGTAGGCCGTATGTCCCCGGACCACCGCGATGCCGGCCGCGGCCTCGCCGGCCTCGTGATTGGTCGGCCAATAGACCGAGCTGCGCTGCAAGAAGCCGAAGCGAACACCGTTCCGCTCGACAACCGCGGGAGCGCGGGCGATTGTCCGGTTGGCGCCGGCCCCGGTATGCGCGATGCCGAGGCGGTCGAGTTGCGCGATCGATGCCATGATCGCCGCTTCGCCGTAATTGACATTGTTGGCGAGGCCGACCCCCTGGAAACCGCCTGAGAGCAGCGCCTCGCCGCCCGCGACCGGGTCGGCGAAAAACCCCTCGTGTTCGATCGAATGACCCCCGCTCGGCTGATACAGACAACATTCGAGATTGCCAAAGACGATGTCGGCGGCCCGGAACGCGTCGCGGACGAGAGCGAACGGAACCGCCGGATCCGTAACACTCATCAAATTCACATCGCCGGTAAGGATCATCTTCGACGTCATTTCCCCTCGCTAGCTCATCCTGTCACACCGGCGAAGGCCGGTGCCCATGTACGAAATTGCGCTAAAATTCACAATGAGACGGTGAGGCAATGAGATATCGGATATCTTCGGAACCTCAATGTCTCACTGCCTCATTGTCCAATTAAACGGATGGCTGCCGCGGGGAACTCGTCGCGGCGAGCGAACGGAACCACCGGGATGCCGAGGAGGGAGCCTGCACGCTTGCCGCCGGTCTTGCAAGCCGACAAAATGCGTCTCCGGCGCGGGAGGCGGCGATGGAGCGGATGGCGGAATCACCTCTGGCGGTCTACCAGTCGCATCTGGAAAAAGGCGAATTGGCCTATCAGTGGAGCCCCGCGGCGAACAGGTCGGTATTTTATCCCCGCCTCATCTGCTCGTTTACCGGCAGCGAACATCTCGAATGGCGGGTCAGCGCCGGGCTCGGCACGGTCTACGCCACAACCGTCGTGCACCCGGCGGGCGAGGGTGCCCCTTACAACGTCGCCCTGATCGATTGCGACGAAGGCTTCCGGCTGATGAGCCGGGTCGAAGACATCCCGCCCGAGGCGGTGAAGATCGGCATGCGGGTCAAGTTTCGCGTCCATCGCCCGAGCGGCGACGAGCCGCCCTACCCGATTTTCGTGCCCGTCGGAGACGCGTGATGGAAGGGCTGCGGCGCGGCGCGGCCGCGATCGTCGGCGTCGCCGAATCCGATCTCGGCGCCGTCGCCAAGGACATGAGCCCGATCGATTTGATGGCGCAGGGTATACGCCGGGCGCTCGACGATTGCGGGCTCGGTTTGCGCGACGTCGACGGTCTCTTGTGCGCGACAGCGCAAAGCCGCACCTCGGGCCTCGCCCTCGCAGAATATCTCGGCATCTCGCCAAATTTCATCGACACCACGATCCTCGGCGGCTCGTCCTTCATGTTTCATGTCGCGCATGCTCAGGCGGCGCTGCAGCTCGGGCTGTGCAAGGTCGCGGTGATCGCCTATGGCAGCACCCAGCGAACGATCGGCCGCCGCCAGGCCTCGGTGCGCGAGTACAATCCCTACGAGACGCCGTTCCGGCCGTTTCTGCCCTCGACCGCCTACGCGCTCGCCGCCTCGCGCCATATGCACCAATACGGCACGACGCGCGAGCAACTGGCCGCCGTGGCCGTGGCGGCGCGGGAATGGGCACTGCTCAACCCTGTCGCCTGGGAAAAGAAGCCGCTGACGATGGCCGAGGTGCTCTCGGCGCGGATGATCAGCTATCCGTTCACGGTGCGCGACTGCTGCCTCGTGACCGATGGCGGCGGTGCCGTGATCATGACCGTCCCCGAGCGCGCCCGGTCCTTGAAAAAGCAGCCGGTCTATGTGCTCGGCTGCGGGCAGGCGATCACCCACGCCAACATTTCGAGCATGCCGGACCTGACGGTCACCGGAGCATTGCCGTCGGGCCGCGCCGCCTATGCGATGGCCGGGCTCGGCCCCAAGGACATCGACGTCGTCGAGCTCTACGACGCGTTCACGATCAACACGATCCTCTTTCTCGAGGATCTCGGCTTCTGCCCAAAGGGCGAAGGCGGCCGCTTTGTCGCGGACGGGCGCATCGCGCCAGGCGGCAGCCTGCCGGTCAACACCAATGGCGGCGGGCTCTCCTATTGCCACCCCGGCATGTACGGGCTGTTTCTGCTGATCGAGGCGACGCGGCAGCTGCGCCATGAATGCGGCGCGCGCCAGGTCGCCGATTGCGAGACCGCGATCGCCCACGGCAATGGCGGCGTTCTGTCCTCGCAATCCACCGTGATCCTCGGCAACGAGGCAACCGTTTAATCGAACAATGAGGCAGTGAGACAGCGAGATTCCGAAGCGGTTCGATATCTCACTGCCTCACTGTCTCATTGTGAAATTTTAGGAGGGTGAAATGGCCGAAGGCGCACTGGTTCGCTTCGAGAACGTCGACGGGATCGGCGTCATCACGATCGACAATCCCGCCGGTCAACGCGCTATCGCCCGGCGTGCCCGAGGGCATTGTCGAGAATGTCGAGCGCGGCAACGCCGATCCGGCGATCAAGGCGATGGTGCTGATCGGCGCCGGCCGCAGCTTTATCGCCGGCGCCGACATCCGCCAGTTCGGCACGCGCCGTCCGCCGCCCGTCCCGGGAAAGCGCACTCACGAGGTGCTCGACGCGAGCGCGAAACCGGTGGTCGCGGCGATCCACGGCTATGCGCTGGGCGGCGGGCTGGAGATGGCGCTCGCCTCGCACTACCGCATCGCCGTGCCGAGCGCCAGGGTCGGCCTGCCCGAGGTCCTGATCGGCATCCTGCCCGGCAGCGGCGGCACCCAGCGGCTGCCGCGGCTGATCGGCCCGAAGGCGGCGATGGAGATGATCGTGTCGGGCCGCCACGTTCCGGCCGAGGAAGCCAAGAGGCTCGGCATCATCGACGAACTGGTTCCCGAAGGCGGCGATCTGCGCGAGGCCGCGATTGCGATGGCGCGCCGCGTCGCCGACATCCGGCCATTGCCGCGTATCCGCGACCATGACGAGAAGCTCGCCGAAGCCACGGCCGATCCCGGCATCTTCGAGGCGATGCGCCGCTCGATCGCCCGGCGCGCGCGCAACCAGAAGGCGCCCTATCACTGCATTACTGCGGTCGAGGCGGCCTGCACGATGCCGTTCGACGAGGGCATTGCGCGCGAGCGTGCGCTGTTCGACGAGCTGGAAAATTCCGCCGAAGCGCGCGCCTTGCGTTATGCTTTCTTTGCCGAGCGCGAGGTCGCCAAACTGCCGGACATCCCGGCCGACACCCCGCTGCGGCCGACCGAGACCGCCGCGGTCATCGGCGCCGGCACGATGGGCGGCGGCATCGCGATGAGCTTTGCCGAGTTCGGCTTTCCGGTGAAGATCCTCGAAGTCAGTCAGGACGCGCTGGATCGCGGGTTGGAGCGCATCCGCAGCAACTACGAGACAAGCGTGCGGCGCGGCAGCCTCACCGAGGCGGAGATGAAGCGCCGGCTGGCGCTGATCGAGCCGGTCAAGAGCTTTGACGACATCGCCCGATGCGATGTCGTGATCGAGGCGGTGTTCGAGCGCATCCCCGTCAAGGAGGAGGTGTTCCAAAAGCTCGACGAGGTCATGAAGCCCGGCGCGCTGCTCTACACCAACACCTCGGGCATCGACATCGACATCATGGCCAATGCGACAAAGCGGCCGCAGGACGTGGCCGGCACGCATTTCTTCGCGCCGGCCAATGTCATGAAACTGTTCGAGGTCGTCAAAGGGACGAAGAGCGCCCCCGACACCCTGGCGACGGGAATGGCCTTGGGGCGCAAGATCGGCAAGATCAGTGCGATGGCCGGCAATGGCGACGGCTTTGTCGCCAACCGCAGCCGCGGGCCGTTCGGCACCGAGATGAACCTGATGGTCGAGGAAGGGGCGCTGCCCGAGCAGGTCGACAAGGTCATGGTCGATTTCGGCTATCCGATCGGCCCCTTTGCGACGGCCGATCTCTCGGGTCTCGACATCGGCTACGACAGCCGCCAGCGCCGCGCCGCGCAGAACCCGAACTACCGCAAGATGCCGATCGCCGACATGATCGTCGAGGCCGGGCGGCTTGGGCCAGAAGACCGGGGCCGGCTGGTTCCGCTACGAGAAGGGCGACCGCACCCCGCATCCCGACCCCGAGCTCGCCCGCATGATCAAGGAAAAGGCGGCCGAGCTCGGCATCCCGCAGCGCAGCTTCAGCGACGAGGAGATCCTCCGCCGGCTGCTCTTCGCCTCGGTCAACGAGGCGTGCAAGATCCTCGACGAGGGCAAGGCCTACCGCGCCAGCGACATCGACGTGATGTGGCTCAACGGCTTTGGCTTCCCGCGCTACCGCGGCGGGCTGATGTACTGGGCCGACACGATCGGCGTCGCCGAGGTCTACCGCCAGATCCAGGCCTGGCACCAGCAATACGGCCCCCGCTGGGCCCCCGCCCCATTGCTGCGCCGCCTCGCCGAAACCGGCACCCCATTGCGCGAAGCCAAGCCCGGCCGGCCGATCGGCGAGGGAGACCTCAAGACTTGCCTAGCCATGCTGATGATGGACCGTTTTGGCGCCGGCGGCTCCTACACCGAGTTCTACGCGATGGATTTCCAGGAGAACTTCGTCCTTATGGGACATGACGGCCCGGGGCACATCGCCATCAGCGATTCGCGACCCGTGCTGCGCGGCTTGGGCATGTTTCACGGCAAGCGCGGGAGCGGTGTGTCAGTGGAGTTCAAGGTCAAGGCCGGGCCCATCACAATCGTCGGTTTGACACAGACGGCGGATGGGCAGTTGAAGCTGATCGGCGCTGAGGGAGAGTCGCTGCCGGGACCGATCCTGCGTATCGGGAACACCAATTCCCGGCTGCGTTTCGGACTCCCGCCCGCGCAATTCGTAAACCGCTGGTGCGCGGAAGGTCCGACGCACCACTGTGCGCTCGGAACAGGGCATCAATTGGACCGATTCGAAAAGTTGTCATCGATGCTGCAACTAACAATACGTAGTCTAACGGAGCAACGA
>CAVRER010000037.1:0-269299 GCA_963720085.1 uncultured Actinomycetota bacterium | reverse complement strand
GCCCGGAATCCTCCGACCATGCGCGGTCATCGCCGAAGTACTCCACGTCATCGCCGGTGCGGTCGAGTCGACTTAACGCCGACTTCGTTCCCTGCGCGCTCGGGGCAACTTCTTCGACCCAGAGTCGCCAGCCTGACGGAGGCGGCGGCCACGCCGGATCCGGCGACCAACCGGGTGGCGGCACCCAACCCTCAGGGGGCTTGGGCCAGTTCGGCGGAGGGTTGTAACGCATCGACAGCTACCGCTCTGATTGAGAGTTCGAATTCAACCCACCATATAGGAATTCGGGCGCAACGCCGCGTGGCCGTCGGGTTGATCGAGTCGCCAGCGCACATCGAGAATCGTCACGGGATGGCCGGCGCGAATGAGATCGTTCAAGTCCGCGGCGGTAATCAGAACCTTTGCGCGTGCGTCCAACGAGTCCCTCTCCCACATCCTGTGTGTCAGGCATCAGCCGAAACACTGTCAGGCATCACCCGAAAGCGAAATGTCAAGCATCAGCCGAGGTCATACACGGCCCCGAGCGCCGCTGCGGCTACCCCAGAGCGTCAACATCTTCCGGCGAAGCCCGCTTAGGCGCTACGAATCAGATCCACCGCGGTGCTCGCGGCGCTAAGGTAGCGCGCGTCGGGGCGGATGGCGTTCTCCCGCATGGCCGCCTCGCAAATCTTGATCGCATGCTCGTCACCGATGTCGACGGCTTCGGCGGCCAGTGCGTCGAACGTGCGGTCGGCTTCGATGGGTTCGGTGCTACCCGATGCCCGCTGACCGCCAAAGCGAGTGAACAATTCGGTATTGACCTGCGCCATCGTGCGCAGTGACGGCGCGTGCAGCTCCTCGGGCAATTCCGGCAACAGCAGCCGCATCGCGGCTGGCGCAGTGATGGTGTGAATCAACGGGATTGGGAACGACGGCTTGGTGATAGCGTAGTGGCCAGCGTATTCGGCCGTCAGGTCACTTAGTGCTTGGTCGACGACTGCAGCCGCTTGATCGTCGCCCGGGCCGGGATCGGTAGCCAACGAAGTGAACACAGTAGCCCAAAAGGCCAGGGCGCGAGCAAGTTCCTCGATCTGAAGCTCGCTCGGCCGGTCAGTCTCGCGCAGCGACCGCACCGCATGGACGGTACGAATCAGCCCATGGGTCAGTGACCCAGCGCAACCCGGCAACAGCCTCGGCCACCACATTCGCAACACATCGCGCCACGACGCCTCAGCTAGTTCGTGCGCAAAGAGCTGCACCCAATCGCCGCCGCGGTTGCGATCTCCCAGCGCGACTCGCCAATCGCTGATGGGCTCTCTGGCTTTGGCAGCGGCCCGTGGTGACGGTGGGCGATATTGGCCTCCACCCAGCCGTCGACCTCCTCGCAGTAACCGAGCTTGGCTAACGCCTCGGCGGCCATCGGCCCGTGATTGGCGAAGAAGTCGCCGATATAGAAGCCGGTGGTGCGCAACCGATCCAACGCTGCGTTCACCGCATCGATGTAGTCAACCGATCCCATCGCATACCTCCTGCAACCAAAGACGGGTCAACGAGTGGAATAGTTACCGGCACCATCGTCGCGCAGTCACCTGTGGATCGCTGGGCGTGACAAGGATCACGCGACGGGCCTGCGAGGCAACGTGGGGTCCGGTTCCAGACGATTCGCCGCGCCACCTGCTACGTCTGACCCGCTCACGACCCTGTAGTCGTCATCGACGGTGACAAGGTAAGCAAACCGGTACCCATCCAATGCGCCGGCCAGGCGTTCGAAGTCGACTTGCTTGGCGGACTTGGTGCCCATCCTCAAAGACCCGGATCTTCAGGCGCTTTAGGGGTTTCGACAATCGGCGGCAACGGCCGTCCGTTTTTGCGCCAGAACTCGGCCAAGACGCGCCCGGCGATCACCTTGCGGCCGGCGTCGTCTTGGCTGGCCGACAAAGCGCCGTTGTCGATCCATCGCCGGACAGTGTCGTCGCTGACCCCCAGCAGCTCAGCTGCCTGACGGATGCGCATCGTTGGCACAAATAGATGCTAGATGACGCCATGACCTGCAGGAAGGCGTCGCGCGATGCCGGCTTCCCGGGCCGATGGATAATAGAAGTGTTGTTCGCGACCAGATTCGGATGGTGCCATGATCACGACGCTCGGTGTGCCTTTGGTGCGGCGTCGGCTACAAGACCTTGTTGACCCGGCAACGCAGCCCCCGTCCACCGGCCCGTTGATCGACAGCTACGGGCGGGTCGCGACCGATTTGCGGGTGTCGTTGACCGACCGCTGCAATCTGCGCTGCACCTACTGCATGCCCGCCGAGGGTTTGCCGTGGTCGGCTGCCGAGCAGCTACTGCAGCCCGATGAGATTCTCCGGCTGGTGCGAATCGGCGTGGCACGGCTGGGCATAACCAAGGTGCGGTTCACCGGTGGAGAACCGTTGCTGGCCAAGCATCTTGACGAAGTTGTCGCTGCAACCGCCGCACTGCGGCCGCGCCCGGAGCTCGCGCTGACCACCAACGGCGTTTTGTTGGCCAAGCGTGCTGACGAGTTGGCGCGGGCCGGCTTGGACCGGGTGAACGTGTCCCTGGACAGCATGGATTACGTCCGCTTCGCGGCGATCACCCGCCGCGACCGGCTGGCCGATGTGTTGGATGGCCTGGCCGCCGCGCACGCAGCGGGTCTGCGACCGGTAAAGGTGAATGCTGTGCTGGACCCGCGGACCGGGCTCGACGATGCGGTGTCGCTGGTGCGGTTCTGCCTCGACCATGACTACCAGTTACGGATCATCGAGCAGATGCCGCTCGATGCCGGACACCAATGGCGTCGTGAGGCTACGGTGACCGCAGACCAAGTGCTCGCGCAGCTGCGACGTCATTCGTTTGCGCTGAAACCCGATCGGGCGCCGCGGGGTTCGGCGCCGGCCGAGCTGTGGCGGATCACCGATCCCGCGACGGGACGCACTGGAAAAGTCGGCGTCATCGCCTCGGTCACGCATCCCTTCTGCGCGACCTGTGACCGCGCCCGGTTGACCGCCGACGGGCAGCTGCGTAGCTGCCTGTTCGCCATCGAGGAGACCGACCTGCGGGGGCTGCTGCGCGGCGGCGCCGACGACGCCGCGATCGAGGCGGCGTGGCGGGCGGCGATGTGGGGCAAACCGGCCGGCCATGGCATCGACGACCCAGACTTCGTCCAGCCGGCCCGGCCGATGAGCGCGATTGGTGGCTGAGGTGCCGGGTCAGACCATCACCGTGCGGTACTTCGCGGCCGCCCGCGCCGCCGCAGGATCCGATTCCGAGCAGCTGAGCGTGCGTTCCGGCGCCACGGTCAGCGAGCTTGTCGACCGGCTGGGGGACCGCAGCCAAGAACTCGCCCGCGTGCTGTCCCGGTGCTCGTATCTCTGCGACGGCGTGGCGGTACGGGATCAGGCTCAGCCGCTGCAGGCGGGCAACACGATCGACGTCCTGCCGCCGTTTGCCGGAGGATGAGCACGGCCGCTAAGCCGAGCCCACCCACTCGTCGGTTCCGTCGGCAAAGAATTGGCGCTTCCACACCGGTAGCCGCGCCTTGATGGCGTCCACCAGCTCTGCGCAGGTGGCAAATGCCGCTTGGCGATGGTCCGCGGCGACCGCGACTACCAGCGCCGCCTCGCCGATCTGCAAGACGCCGATCCGGTGGCTGGCTGCAACGGCCCGCGTCCCGGGGGATTGCACTGCGACGTCGGCCACCACCTCGGCCATGACGTCGGCGGCAGACGGGTGCGCGGAATATTCGAGCTTCAGCACTTGACGTCCGTTGTCGTGGTCGCGAATCATGCCGACGAACCCCACGACGGCTCCGGCGGCCTGATGGCTCACCAGTTCCTCGTGTTCGGCGAGCAGAATCGGTTGATCGGTCAGCGCCGCACGCACGACCAGCGTCATCGTCGACTCCAGGACGGACATCTCACGAGGACCAACTATATTTACTGACGCCATGCGGTCGGTCGAGGAGCATCAACGCATCGTCGCCGCGCTGATTACTGCCCGGCCGGCCACCACCGTCGAACTGCCCGACGCCGAGGGCCGGGTGCTGTCCGACGATGTGACCGCGACGGTGGCGCTGCCGGTTTTCGACAACTCCGCAATGGACGGCTACGCAGTTCGTGCCGACGAGGTGGCCTCGGCCACGTCCGATGAGCCCGTGAAACTTCCTGTGGCCGAGGACATTCCGGCTGGCCGGACCGACATCCCGGCACTGCGGCCGGGTACCGCGCATCGCATCATGACTGGTGCGCCGATCCCGGCCGGCGCTACGGCGGTAGTGCCCGTCGAGGCCACCGATGGGCGGACCGATGTCGTGCAAATCAACGCACCCAGCATCGAGGGGAAGCACATCCGCCGCGCCGGCGAGGATGTCGCCGCGGGCACCACGGTATTGCGGGCCGGACAGGTGGTCACCCCGGCGGTGATCGGCCTGGCCGCGGCGCTTGGACTGCCCCAGCTGCCAGTGATCCCGCGTCAGCGGGTGCTGCTGATTTCCACCGGATCAGAGCTCGTGATGCCGGGTACGCCGCTGCGGCCGGGGCAAATATACGAATCCAACGCGGTCATGCTGGCCGCCGCCGTCCGCGCCGCCGATGCCGAAGTGGTCGCCACCGCGATCGCCAGCGATGACGTCGCGCAGTTCACCGCGCTGCTGGACCGATACGCCGCCGAGTCCGATCTGATCATCACCAGCGCCGGCGTCAGCGCAGGTGCCTACGAGGTCGTCAAGGACGCCTTCGGCCGAGCCGGTGATCAGGGCGTGGAGTTCGTCAAGGTGGCGATGCAGCCGGGCATGCCGCAGGGCGCCGGCCGGGTCGCCGGCACGCCCATCGTCACCCTGCCCGGTAACCCGGTCAGTGCGGTGGTGTCGTTTGAGGTGTTCATCCGTCCAGCGCTGCGCTCAGCGATGGGGTTGCCCGACCCACACCGGCCGCTGCGATCCGCCGTGCTGACCGAGTCATTGACCTCACCGGCCGGCAAACGCCAGTTTCGCCGCGGGATTTTCGACCCCGCCGGCACCGCCGTGAGCCACGGCCCGCCGGGGTCACACCATCTGGGATGGCTGGCGTCGGCGAACTGCCTGTTGGACATCCCGGCGGATGCCACCGAGATTCCGGCTGGCTCCGCGGTGCAGATCTGGGACCTGCGCTAGTTACCTGTCAGAATGGGACGCGTGGCTGATGCGGGTCCGCTCTCGCACATCGACGATCAGGGCGCTGCTCATATGGTCGACGTCACCGCGAAGGCAGCCACCAAGCGCACCGCGGTCGCCGCGGGCTCACTGCGTACTTCCGCTCAGGTGGTGGAGCTGATCGCGGCGGGCGGGCTGCCGAAGGGCGATGCCTTGGCCACTGCGCGGGTTGCCGGCATTCTGGCAGCTAAGCGCACCAGCGACCTGATTCCGCTCTGCCATCAGTTGGCGCTGACCGGCGTCGACGTCGATTTCACCGTCGGTGCGACGGATATCGACATCACCGCGACCGTACGCAGCACCGATCGCACCGGGGTGGAGATGGAGGCGCTGACCGCGGTGAGCGTGGCGGCCCTGACGCTCTACGACATGATCAAAGCGGTGGACCCGGCTGCGCGGATCGATGACATTCGGGTGCTACGGAAGGATGGCGGCCGCCACGGAACGTGGGTGAGGTGATGGCAGGCCGATCCGCGCGCGTCATCATCGCCTCGACCCGCGCGTCGGCCGGGGTCTATGAAGATCGGTGCGGGCCGATAATCTCTGAATGGCTTGCGCAGCATGAGTTCTCATCGGTGCAACCGGTGGTTGTCGGTGACGGCGGGCCGGTGGGTCAGGCGCTGCGTGACGCCCTCGCCGACGGGGTCGACGTGGTGATCACCTCAGGTGGCACCGGCATCTCGCCGAGCGACGACACCCCCGCCCAAACCGCGGCGGCGCTCGACTACGAAATTCCCGGGCTGGCCGACGCGATCCGGCGTTCCGGTCTACCGAAGGTGCCGACCTCGGTGCTGTCCCGCGGCGTATGCGGGGTGGCGGGGCGGACCTTGGTGGTCAACTTGCCGGGTTCGCCGGGCGGGGTGCGCGACGGTCTTCGTGTGCTCGACGACGTGCTGGACCATGCGCTGGACCAAATCGCCGGTAAAGACCACCCACGATAAACCAAATCAGCAGTGCCCCAACGAGTGCGACGGCGAGATTGCTGAGGAAGCCGGTGATTCCGACCGCTAGGGCCATTGCCCAGTGCCAAGGTCCCCGCAGGTCTTTCAGCAGCATGATGTGCAGCAAGCCGGCGACCGCCAGCAGACCCGCCAGAATCGGCATCGGGAACCCGGCTAGCGCAGCGGTCAGCGCCGCTCCCGTCGCGAGCGCAAGCGTGATCAGCACGCTGCCCAACATGACCGGCGCGCCGCCGCTGCGGGCACCGAAGCTGCGATGCGCGGTCATCCCTCCGGCGCCATGACACACCGGCATCCCGCTGATCGCACCGGCGAACAGGTTGGCCAGACCAAGGGTGATGGCCAACCGGCCCGGACGTACCCGCTCGGCCGCATCACCGAAGTAGGCGCGTGCCGTGTCCGCTGTGGCCAGACACGAGTTGGCGAACGACAACGGCAACTGCGGCAGCACCAATGCGATTGCTGCGGCGGAGAACGCGGTCCAGCTCAGGTGGGGGGTGTGCACTTCCGATGGGCCGAAGCTGAATGAGCCGTGGAAGGTCAGCACCATCGCCACCACGGAAATCGCAAGAAAGACCAGGGTGATTTGGTGGCGTCGCAACAACAGCGCCACGGCGATGACCACCACGGTGGCGCCCGCCAGCCACCAGATCGAGTGCCGGTGGTCGGTGAACGCTTTCGGCGTCGCGGACACCAGCTTCCACGCCAACTGACAAAACAGCAGTCCGACCGAGAGCTGAATTCCCCGAATGATTGGCTGCGGGAACACTTTTGCAACCCAATCCAACAGGCCCGACACGCCCAGCGTCACAAAGATGATGCCCATCAGCAGGGCGCCGGCGGCGATGTCGTCGGCGCCGAAACCGTGCGCGATCGCGATCGCCCCGAAGGCCTTCAACGGCTGCACCGGCACCGGAAGTCGATACACCAGGCCGGCCACCACGTACAGCAGCCCGGCCGGCAACAGCACCGCCGTCGGCGTGAGCCCATTCTTGACGATCAATGCCACCGCGATCGGCACCAGCACCCCGAGATCGCCTACCGCCCCGGCTAATTCCGCCCGGTCGAACCGAAACGAGCTTCCACCCGCCTTCGGCAGCTGATCGACAGCGGTCATCGGAATTCCGCGATCACCTTGGCGAAGGTCTCGGCATGGTGTTCCTGCACGGTGACGGACGTCAACCCGTAGGTCTCGCGGTAGTCCCGCAAGGTATCGGCGATGTCGCGGGGCGAGCCACTCAGCACGGCGGGTAGCGCCAGCAATTGCTCGTCGGACAGTGTCGGCGCGTACCTGCGAGTCATCGACAGGTCGGGTCTCCCGGAGTTGTCCGACGGCACCGCTGTGATCGCCAGATTCAACTCGAGATCGGCAAATCGGTCACCGGCGGCGGCGCGGACGAAGTCGATGCGTTCGGCGAGCGGGTCGCCGACTCCGCGGTCGTTGGCACCGGTCAGGCCGATCATGTCGGCGTGCTGGGCGGCCACCGTCAGCAATCGATTTCCGTTGCCGGCGATCAGGATCGGCACATTGGGTAGGTGCTTCTTCAGGTAACTGGTGACGTGTGCGAGGTAGTCGACGCGTTGCCCGGCGCTCGGGTACGGCAGCTCGGCAGCCTCGAATTCCTCCCGCACGTAGCCGGCGCCGAGGCCGAGTTCGAGGCGGCCGTCGCTGAGGTCATTGACAGCGGCCGCGTCACGAGCCAACAGAGCCGGCTTGTAGAAGCACGCGTTGAGTACGTAGGTCCCCAGCCGCACGGTCGAGGTGGCCGCCGCGATCGCGGTCAGCACCGGAAACGGTGCCGGCGCGCCGAGGTGGTCGGGCAGATGAAGGACGTCGAATCCGAAATCCTCTAGGCGCCTTGCCTTGTCCCGCAGTGCAGCGCTCGACTTGGCGCTGTGGATGCCTATCGAAAAGCGAAAGGCGCGCGATGTCGGTGGGGCCATCAGCCAACTCCGATCGTGTAGTTATTCACAAACGCAATTTCCAGGAGCGTGCGGCGGCTGCAAGGCCTTGCACCAGAGCAGAAGTCACCGGCGACAATCCGTCGTCGCCGGGCAGTGGGCTGCGTGGGCTGATGCCCCTGACCCGGGTCGGCAATTCCAGCTGGGTGCCGCCGTCGCGTGTCCGGTTGACCGGGTTGTGCGGATGCAGCCCGCGGAGCTCCGAGCGGGATCTTGTCGATGTCGGTGACGACCTGATAGCCGGGCAGGCCGAGGTGGCCGGCCACGTGAGCGGCCAGCGCGCGGTTGCGACCCCCGGCCAACAGCTGCGTGCCGCGCCCGATCCGCCCGTATCCGTGCAGCGAGATCGCGATGTCGACGTGGTCCAGGAACTCGCGCCAGCCGGGCCGACTGGTCGGGGCGGAAGCGGGCCGACGACAAGTGATGCGGATAGCGGTCGGGATGCCGCACCAGATACACCGACGCGTCGGCCGCGTCGGCGGCGCGTTCGGCGATCACGTCGGTCATCTCCTCCAGGCCGCCGCCGTGAATGGCAAGAAAACCGAAGCGCGACCGCAGCCGGCTGACCTCGATCACCCCGGCCTCGGCTAGCAGCTCGGAAAGCGACTGGGGCGCAGGCGTTGTGGGCCGCGACCGCGGGCGAGGCCAACGAGCGGGATCCCATCGGCGCAAGAAGTCGATCCAGCGCTGCGGCAACCCGTGATGCACTGCTCCGTCGATGATGCGTTCGAGGTAGCCCGGTCGCGGCGGACCCGGATGCACCCGGTGGTCGATGTATACCCAGGCATCTGACGGCCCGTCGTCGGTGTGCACGGTCAGCTGGTCGCGCCGATAGCGCCACGGCACACCCTCAGCGCTGTCCAAGGTGGCCAGGTCGTGCTCGGAAAGCTGCCAGACGACTCCGTGCACTTCCACGCCGTCGAACGGCTCGACGGTGGCCACGCCGCGTTGATTGATCAGCCAGTCGTGGTCGGCCAACACCGCTCGCCGGGGATTGCTGGCGTCGGGGCAACGTTGCGCCATCTGCCGCACGCACAGGTTCGACCCGTACGCGAAGTAGGTATGACGTCGCTTCGTCACGATCTCGATGTTAGCGGGGCGAAGTATCTAGCCGACGAAGGCGCGATCACGAATCGCTGCCGCTGGTCATGATGTTCAATGGGGCCTTGACCGAGGATCGTTTCGACCAGTTGACTCAGCGGTTGGCAACCGCCTCGCTGTCTCGGCGCGGGGCGATCGGCGTGATCGGCGGAGTATTCGCCGGAGCAGTGGCGTCCACGTCATTCGGCATTGAACGAGCCTCCGCGCAGCCGGGGCAGCTGCCGCAGCAGATCTACGTCATTCGTCACGGCGAGAAACCGCCCGAGCCGCTGCCGGGCCAATCCGACTTATCGTCAGGGCCCCCGTTCGGCGTCGACGTCGACGGGAATCGCAACGCACATTCGTTGTCGCCGAAGGGATGGCAACGGTCCGGCGCACTGACCGCGTTGTTCGGCCCGGCGGTTGCGCCGAAGGTGGGGCTGCGCACTCCCACGGCTTTGTACGCAGCCGCCCACGGGGATGCGGCCGTGACGAAGATTCACCGGCCCTACCAGACCCTCCTGGGTCTCAGCTGGCGGCTCGACCTGCCCATTCAGTCGCCCGACCTGCTGGGCCAGGAAGCCGCCTTCGCCGACGCGGTGCTGTCCAGCGGCGCCGAGGTGGTCCTGATCTGCTATGAACATCACCGCATCCCGGCGCTAGCGCAGGCCATCCCCACCGTCGACGGCACCGCCATCCCTGCCGTCTGGCCCGACGACCGACACGACGTCATCTGGACGTTTGCTTTGGACCCTGACGGGGGGCACTACGTGTTCGGCCAAGCCCCGCAACAACTCTTGGACGGCGACAGCGACACGGTGATCTGATCGGGTAATGACCGCAAGGTTAATTCCGGCGCGTCACCTGTTGGTGGTGCGGTTTCGGTGCAAGGATCACTCAATGAGCGCTTCGGTGGAGGACAGCACGCGGGACCGGGACACCATCGAACGGGAATTGCGACTGCTGGCCAGCGTTCGTAGCGCCTACCGCCAGCGGGGCGGAGCGTTGCCGCCGGTAAGTCAGATGGACGCCCTGTTGGACGAACTCCTGGAGCTCGGCCCGCTGGTAGAGCCAAAGGCCAAAGCCGTCCGCCCTATGCCGACCCGCTCACGGTGAGACAAATCAGCACCGCATTGAGCAGGCTGATCAGCGCACCGACCCCCCAGCCCGTAGCGGTCGTGATGCGGTGATTGGCGTCGACTCCCATCAGCGCCCGGTCGCTGGTCAACCGAACCAGTGGAAGCAGCGCGAACGGAATGCCGAACGACAACACGACCTGCGACAGCACCAACGTGCGGGTCGGGTTGACACCCAGGGCCAGAATCAACAGCGCCGGCGCCAACGTCACCAGCCGGCGCACCAGCATCGGAATCGACCGGTAGAGCAACCCCTGCATGATCATCGCGCCGGCATATGCGCCCACCGATGCCGATGCCAAACCCGAAACCAGTAATCCGATCGCAAAGAACACTGCGATCGTCGGGCTCACGGTGTCGTGCACAGCGGTGTAAGCGCCTTCGATGGAACCGGTGCGGCCGCGCTCCCGCATGTTGAGCGCGGCGATGAGCAGCATGGCGGCGTTTACTCCGCCGGCCACCACCATCGCCAGCCCGACGTCCACCCGGGTGACGCGCAGTAGCCGACGCCGCTGCGGCCCCGGGTCGGGGTGCCCGTGCCGGTCGCGGGCCAGGCCGGAATGCAGGTACACCGCATGCGGCATTACTGTCGCGCCCAGGATGGCGGCGGCCAGCAGCACGCTTTCTTTCCCGCGAAATCGCGGCACCAGCCCGCCGATGACGGCGTCGGGCGGCGGTGTTGCGACGAAGAAACTGGCCGTGAACCCGATTGCGATCACCAGCAGTAATCCGGTGATCACGCGTTCGAACAATTGCTGGCCGCGCTGGTCCTTGATTAGTAGCAGCAGCAGCGACACCGCCCCGGTGATCGCTCCGCCGATCAGCAGCGGCAGGTGGAACAGAATGCGCAGCGCGATAGCCCCGCCGATCACCTCGGCAACGTCGGTGGCCATCGCGACGATCTCGGCCTGCGCCCAATAGGCCAGCCGGGCCCGCCGGCTCAGCTGGGCCCCGATTGCTTCCGGCAGCGAGCGCCCGGTCACCAGCCCGAGCTTCGCCGACAGGTACTGCACCAGGCCGGCCATCACGTTGGCAAGGACGATGACCCATAGCAGCAGGAAGCCGAACTGCGCGCCGGCGCTGACGTTGGCGGCCACATTGCCCGGGTCGACATAGGCGATCGCGGCGACGAATGCGGGGCCGAGCAGATACCAGCCCGTTTTGAGCGAGGCGCGGGTCTCCTGCGTCACCTAACTCACTTTCGTGCGGCGAATAAGAAAGTTAGGTTAGCCGAAACATCTAGCCCGCGGCGTAGAGGCCGCGTCCGGTGACCAGCGGCAGGTCCAGCGTGGTCCGGATTCCAGCCGGGGCGGCCACCACCGCGGGGATGGCGTTTACCACGCGCATCGCGGTGGCCACCAGCCCGGCGTGATTGTGGTCGCCCTTGCGGCTGCTCAAGCTGACGTCGACGCCATACGACGGTTCGCCGCTGATCTCGATGCGGTAGGAGCCGCCGGCCTGAGCCGGCTGCGGCCAGTCCGGGCACAGGTCGTCCCGCAGCCGGGTGACGTGTTCCAGGACGACGACGGGATCGCCGTCAACCAATCCGAGCACCTCGAACCGCAGCGCGGCGGCGCTGCCCTTAGGGATATGTCCGGAGGCGATATCGAAGTCCTCGGGTGCCGGTTCGCGCACGTACATCTCTTCGACCGTGTCGAGTTCGAGACCCAGCCCGGCGGCGAGTTGGCGCACGACCGATCCCCAGGCCAGGCTCAGCACCCCCGGTTGCAGCAGCATCGGGATCTCGTCGATCGGTTTGCCGAACCCCATTACGTCGAACATGACCGTCGCGCTGTCGTAGGTGGCGTAGTCGACGATCTCCATGCAGCGGATCTGCTGGATGTTCTGGCAGGTGCCCGCCAGTGCCAGCGGCAGCAGATCGTTGGCGAACCCGGGATCGATGCCGTTGACGAACAGGCTCGAATTACCTTCTCGCGCGGCGTCTTCGATCGGGGCGAGCATCTCCTGCGGAAGCACCTGCCACGGGTACTGCAGGAAGACCGCGCTGCTGCCGACGACGTTCACCCCGGCGGCCAGGATGCGCCGGTAATCGTCGAGAGCGTCGGGCAACCGATTGTCGGCCATCGCGGTGTAGACCGCGCACTGCGGCTTGGTGGCGAGTACCGCGTCCAGATCGGTGGTCGCGGTGATGCCGGTCGAATCTTTAAGTCCGGCAAGCTCTCCGGCGTCTTTACCCGCTTTGGATTCCGACGACACCCACACCCCGGTGAGCTCGAACTCCGGATTGGTAATCAGTGCTTTTAGCGCATGGGCGCCGACGTTGCCGGTGCCGATTTGGGCGACGCGAATGGCCTTGCTCATAGTTCCGCTCACAGGTCCGGGATCGGTAGGTCGAGATTGGGGAAGGTGATGCCGCCGTCGACTTCGAGCACCTTGCCGGTCAGGTAAGCACCCGCGGGTGACGCTAAATACACTGCGGCGGCTGCGATCTCGTCAGGCTCACCGAGGCGGCGCATTGGTGTCGCCTTTTCCATCGGCTCACGCAGCTCGTCGTTGGAGGCGACGATGTCCAGCGCCGAGGTGGCGATCGACCCCGGCGCGATGGCGTTGACCCGAATCCGCGGGCACAGGTCCAGCGCGGCCAGCCGGGTGTAGTGCGCGAGTGCGGCCTTGGCGGTGCCGTAGGCGGCGAAACCGCGGCCGGCCACCCGTCCCATCGTCGAGGTGATGTTGATGATGCTGCCGCCGCCGGAGTGCTCGAGCATCAGCGGCGCGGCGGCAGTAGTCAACGCGTGGGCGGTGGCGACGTTGAAAGTGAAGGCGGCCTTGAGATCCCGCGTCGAGGTGCTCAACAGCGCGTTGGGCATGGTGCCGCCGACGTTGTTGACGACGATGTCCAGCCGGCCGAAGGCTTCGACGGCCTGGCCGGCCAGCTCCGCGGTCACCTCGGGGTGGGCCAAGTCCGCGGCAACGACGTGGGCCCGGCGTCCGGCAGCGCGGACCTGGTCAGCAACGGCCTCTAATTCGGATTGGGTGCGCGAGGCGATGACAACGTCGGCGCCGACCTCGGCGAATGCCAGTGCGATGGCCGCGCCGAGGCCGCGACCACCACCGGTGACGACGGCGACCTTGTCGTCGAGTCGGAATTTATCCAGGATCACGGGCGCCACCGTAACAAGGCGGCCGCGCTTCCGGAACCCCATTTCTGAAACACGTTCTAGTTTCCTTTTGGCGCGGCTGCGGCTTGTCCGGAGGGGGTTGTCTTGAGTCAAGAAGTTGGCAGGTTTTTGGGCTGGACCTTGTCGTCGAGGTAGGCCTGTTTTGGGGTGTGGTCGGCGAGGGCCTGGTGGGGTCGGATGGTGTTGTAGATGATGCGGAAGCGGTGAACTTCCATGTCGAGGGCGTCACCGTCGGCGATGTAGCCGCGGTAGAGGTGCTGGTATTTGAGGGCGCCGAAGAAGCGTTCGACCACGCCGTTGGTTTAGGGTGATTTGATCCGGGTGCGCACGTGGCGTAGCAGTGGATCATCGCCGCTGAAGGCGGTTTGGAAAGTTTGACCTCGAAAGCAGGGACCGTTGTCAGAGACCACGGCGACCGGTGCGGGAGCGTGGCCGATGACGGTCTCGGCGGCATCGACGATGTCCATGACGCCGCGATCGGTGCCTAAGTCGTCGAGATCGAGGATGTATTCTGCTTCGGCGATGGCCAGCTGCAGACAGCGCAGGGCATCGGCGCCGCGGCCGGTGGGAGACACGGTGACGGCGAGGCAGTATTTGGTGGCGTAGTCGATGACCGCGCAGATGCGCCAGATGCCGCCTTGGTGGTTTCGAATTCGGAGAAGTCGGTCTGCCACACGCGGTTGCGTTCGGTTGGCGGGTCGCGGAACACTTTGCGCCGCAATACTGCCCAGGATTTACGGTCGGCCCGAAAGCCCTGAGGCAGAAGCAGTCCGCGACGGCGCAGCGCACGTTGTACCGACGAATTGGTCACGTCGTGGCCGTCGGCGCGCATCAGTGCGGCGATCTTGCGATATCCCCAGGCCGGCCAGGCTTCGGCGTATTTAGCGGCCAGCGCCTCGATGCGATCGACCTTTGAGGCCGGCCACGGCCCTTTCGACGGTGCGCCGTGATGCAGCCGCGCCAGCCGTCGCCGATAGGTGCGTTCCGGGATGCCGGCCAAAACGCAGAACCTCGAAACCGGCAGACCCGCTGCTTCTCTTAGGGCTTCGAGGTCGACGAAGGGACCTGATCGGCCAGCGCCGCGCCGTGCTGCCAGACCCTCAGCTGCACGGGCCAACTTGAGCTGCTCGTTTTCGAGCTGAAGCCGACGCTGCTCGGGAGTGCCCTTCCTCCCAGCCGGCCCACTGGGAACCTCTTGGAGCCGCTGAGCACCCGCCTCAAGGAACTGATGCTTCCACTTGACCACCGAGTCAGCACTAACCCCCAAGCGGCGCGCCGCCTCCCGGCAACTCATCTCACCGGCCAGCACCGACAACACCATCCGCAGCTTGTCCTCGGGTGCAACCTTCATTCGCCGTGATCTGACCATGACACCCACCCAACCCTCTTCAACGGTGGCCGCGCTGTGGATAACGCGACCCTGCCAAAAAGTTTGAGTCAGTGGAGGGTGCTACAATCGAACGTATGTTCGAGTCCTCGGAGTTGTCGACCACGAGCGAGTCGACTGCCCTGCTCGAACGAGCGTGCGCAGCGGCGCGAATCGAAGCACAGGCCACGGCGCAGCGGCTGAACGCGGTCGCCGACCTGATGGGGCTGCGGCATCGCCAGTACGGCGATTGCGCGGAGTGGGTCGCCGACCTGTGGGACGCGATGGCCGCCGAACTGGCTGCAGCCCTTCGGATCAGCCGCGCGCTGGCGTCGAGCTACATGTCTGACGCCGAAATCATGCGAGAGCGGCTGCCCAAAGTCGGGGAATGTCTTGCGGCCGGGGACATTAACTACGCGATGTTCCGCGTGATCGCCTATCGCACGGCGCTGATCACCGACGAGAAGGCGCTCGCTGCGGTCGATACGCAGTTGGCGGTGCGCGCCCCGCGCTGGCCGTCGCTCACCCGCGGCAATCTGGCGATGCGGGTTGATGGCATTGTCGCTGAAGTCGATCGCGACGCGATTCGCCGGACCAACAAAGAGCTCAAAGGCCGCTACCTGAATGTGTCCGAGTTGGTGCCCGGTATCGCCGAGGTGTACGGCAATGTGTTCGCCAGCACTGGCCGGGCGCTGGACCGCCGCTTAGATGAGCTGGCGGGCACGGTGTGTGAGGCTGATCCCCGAACGAAGGCGCAGCGGCGCGCCGACGCGTTGGGCGCACTGGTCGCCGGCGCCGACCGGCTGATGTGCACCTGCGGGGATTCGGACTGCATGGAGACCCGGGGCCGCATGCGGAACCGCAACGTGGTGATCCACGTGGTCGCCGAGCAGGCCAGCATCGACGGCAATGGGACGACGCCGGCGTATATGGCCGGCGCGGACGGGCTCATTCCGCCTGAGGTGGTCGCTGAATTGGCGAAGTCGGCCACGCTGCAGCCACTGATCGTTCCGGTTGCCGCCGAGCCGCACTACGTCCCGTCGGCCAAGTTGGCTGAGTTTGTCCAGTGCCGGGATCTGACTTGCCGCGCCCCGGGTTGCGATCAGCCTGCGGTGTATTGCGACATCGACCACACCATCCCATACGCCGACGGCGGGTCGACCCACCCGTCCAACTTGAAGTGTGTGTGCCGAAAACACCATCTGCTCAAGACTTTTTGGGGATGGCGCGACAAACAGCTGTCCGACGGCACGGTCATCTGGACGCTGCCGTCCGGGCAGACCTATGTCACCAGCCCCGGCAGCGCTATCCTGTTTCCGGCGCTGACGGTGCCCACCGGCGATCTGCCCGACCCCGTCGTGGTATCCAACGACCGCTGCGGTGAACGCACCGCGATGATGCCCACCCGTCGACGCACTCGCGCTCAGCAGCGATCGCAGCGCATCACCGCAGAGCGCAATCGCAATCGCAACGACAGGCTGGCCCGACAACGCGCCTATACGTATGCCCGCGCGGCGCCAGTCGGCGACCTCGACGAACCACCGCCGTTTTAGCCCCAGCTTCCTGGTGTGCCGACTGGCACTTGTTGGCCGAGCCAGTTGCAGGGCATCATCATGCGCCACGCGGTCAACGCGCACTGCTGTTCCGGTGTCGGCGGACGGGGTTTGACCGCCGATCTAGGCGAGCGAAGTCAGGACTTTGAGCCCGCCTTGGCCGGTGTCTTTTTGGCAGCCGTCTTTTTGGCGGGAGCCTTCTTAGCCGGAGCTTTCTTGGCGGTCTTCTTTGCCGGCGACTTCCCACCATCCGACCGCGCCTTCACGCTGGCCTCGAGCTTGGCCAGCAGATCGGAGACGTCTTCGGTCTCGTCGAGCTCCTTAGGCTGCTCCTCGGTGGTGAATGCTTCTCCGCCTTCAAGTTTGGCCTGCACCAGCTCGTGCAGCTGCTCCTGGTAGTCGTCGTGATAGCGGTCCGGGTTGAAGTCATCGGCCATCGACTCGACTACCTGCCCGGCCATTTTCAGTTCGGCCGGCTTGATGTCGATTTTCTTGTCCAGCACCGGGAAGTCGGGGTCTCGGATTTCGTCGGGCCACAACAGCGTGTGGATCACCATGACCTCGCGCTTGCTGAAATCCTTGACTCGCAACGCCGCCAGCCGGGTTTTGTTTCGCAGTGCGAAATGCACGATCGCCACCCGATCCGTCTCGGCCAGCGTTTTAGCCAGCAGCACATACGATTTGGTGGACTTGCCATCCGGCTCGAGGAAGTAGCTGCGGTCGTACATCATCGGGTCCAGTTCGTTGGCCGGGACGAACTCCAGCACCTCGATTTCGCGGCTGCGCTCTTCGGGCAGCGTCGCGATGTCGTCGTCGGTGATCACCACCATCTTGCCGTCGTCGGATTCGTATGCCCGCGCGATATCGCGGAACTCGACAACCTCGCCGCATACTTCGCACACCCGCTTGTACCGGATGCGGCCGTTGTCCTTGGCGTGCACCTGATGAAACTTGATGTCGTGGTCCTCGGTGGCGCTGTACACCTTCACCGGGACGTTCACCAGCCCGAAAGAGATCGAGCCTTTCCAGATGGAACGCATAAAGCCAGTATGCCCATACCGTCATCCGAATAAGCGCCTAACGTGCCGGCTTCCTGCCGGTCACGTACCACGTTTCGACGCGACCTGCCCCCTTGACTTCGATCGTCCCACGGGCCTGGCAGTCAAATTCACCACCGACAAGGTCGAAGGTATTGCGGGTGATTTGGATGACGCCGCTTTGGCCGTGCGACTCCATGCGGCTGGCCATATTCACCGTCTCGCCCCACAGGTCGTAGATGAACTTTCTGCGGCCGATAACGCGGCGACCACCGGTCCGGAGTTGATGCCGATGCGAAAGACGAGTCTTCGCCCGCCGAAAGTTCGTTTGCCGATCTCCGCCTGCATGTCGAGCGCGAAGTTGACCAAAGCCTGGGCGTGATCAACGCGCGGGCGCGGCACACCTGCCGCGACCATGTAGCAGTCGCCGATCGTCTTGATCTTCTCCACGTCGTACTTGTCGACGAGATCGTCGAAGCACTCGAATACGTCATTGAGCAGGTCGACCAGGGTCAGCGGCATCATGGCCGCCGCCATCGGGGTGAATTCGACGATGTCGGCGAACAGGATGCTGGCGTCGTCGTAGTGGGCGGCGATCGCGCGCGGTTGCGTCTTCAGGGCCTCGGAGATCTCCTTCGGCAGGATGTTGAGCAGCAGCATCTCCGAGCTTTCCTGGAAGAAGTTGCGGCGGCGGACAAAGTAATGCAGCAGCCCGAATACGACCGCAATCACCGATCCGAGGTTGAGGACGAAGAACCACGTCACGAACGCGTCGGGCAGCTGCGCCGGCGTCAGATGGGGCTGCAGCAGGGCAGTGATAGGCAGCAGGGCGACGAAGCCGACGATCCAAAACAGCGTCCGCTTGGGCTCTTCGAGCAACAGCGAGCCCAGCGGACACAGTGCCGCCCAGATAATGACCGCGCTGGACTGCCGAAAGCCGCCCAGCGCGATCGTCACCAGCCACGGCAGGATCAGGATCAAGAACAACTGGGTGAAGCGATAGAACTCGAGATTGCGGGTCCAGGCGAACAAAGCGGTGTTTACCAGTGTGAAGACCGAATAGAACGCCGGTACCGCGGCGGCGAGCGGGGCATGCACCGCCACGTAGATCAGGCTCCACAGCACCGTGAACGGTAGGGTCCCCGCGCACAGCACAACTGCGAGACGCTTCTGCAAAGCGACTTCGTTGCTATCGGCCGCTGTTGCGCCGATTCGTCCCGCCCACGCTGTGCGCATAGTGACCCCTTTGCTGACCGCTAGGTTAGCTGGGGGGCGGTCCTCGCTGCGGCCTTTCAGTCGGGTCGGTGCGCGGCCGTCTCGGCTGCATCCAGGGCAGCGCGATCCGGCAGGTCAGCACCCGCCTGGGCGACAGTGAGCGCCGCCGCGTTGCTGGCGGACTCGAGTGCCGCCGTCAACGCATCGAGGTCTATCCCGGCAAGCTCGGTAGGTTGCTCGGCACCTAACAAACCTCGTCCCCACAGCGCGTCGATCAAGCCGACCATGAACGCGTCACCGGCGCCGACGGTGTCGACCACTTTCACCGGTCGGGCCGGCACCCGCGCTACGCCGGCTGCGCAGACCGCTATCGCTCCCTGGTCAGCCATCGTCACCGCGACAATGGCAGGACCCAGCGTCAGCCAGGTTTCGGCGATCCGATCGGGCGGACGGTCGGGGTCGATCCACCGCAGATCCTCCTCGCTGACTTTCACGATGTCGCTGCGCTCGACGAGGCGCTCGATGCGTTCGCGGGCCAGATCTCGATCGACAATCAGCGACGGACGCACGTTGGGATCGAAGGTGATTGTGGCCGAGACATGGTAGGTGTCGACGAGCGCCGCGACCGCCAGGCAGCCCGGTTCTTGCACCGCGGCAATCGATCCCGTGTGTACGAAAAGCGGCGGCGCGACCGGCGGCGTGCCGGAAAGCTGCCAGTCCAGATCGAACACATACTCGGCCGATCCGTCTTCCCCGACGGACAGCCGCGCCGTCGCTGTCCGGGCAGCGGCTTGGCTTCCCGAAACAAGTTGCACCCCTGCAGCATTGACGTACTCGGCGATACGCCGGCCGTGCGGGTCGCCGCCGATGTGAGTCAGGAAATCGACACTGCGGCCCAGCCGGGCCAGCCCGACGGCGACGTTGAGTGGGCTGCCGCCGACGTGCTCAGCGGTGACCCGCCCGTCCTGCTCGACAATATCGATCAGGGCTTCGCCGATCACCAGCCCGCGGGTCATCTCAGTAACGCCTCCAGCGTCGCCCGAGCTCCCTTGCGATGCAACGAATCCAACGCCCAGCGGTATGCCTGGACGAAGTTTGGCTGTTGGGCCAGATCCCCGAACATTGCGGTGATCTCGATGAACGCGGTGGAATTCTCGTACTGCGAGCGGGCGATCGGCACCAGCGAGTCCGCCAGCTGGTCCACGACCTCGATCGGCTCACCCCACTCGTTGACGCCCTCGGCGTAGCGGGCCCAGCTTGCCACCGTCGCTGCCGACAGCCGAACCGGCCGATCGCTGGCCAGGTTGTCGTGGATCACTGGGAGCAGCCATTTCGGGATACGATCCGACGAGTACGCGCACAGCCGCGCAACGGTGTCGCGCACGCCTGGGTTGGCGAACCGCTCGATTAGCTTCCGCGTGTAGTCAGACAGATCGATCCCGGGCACCGGTGCCAGCGTCGGGATGGCCTCGAAATCGAAATAGGCGAGCAAGAATTCGGCGAACAACGGATCACGCGCCGCGTCGTGGACAAACTCGAAGCCGCAGAGATGGGCGAAGTAGCACAGGCACTGATGCCCCGCGTTGAGCAGCCGCAGCTTCATCGACTCGTATGGGCCGACATCGTCGACCACCAGCACGCCCGCCTGCTCCAACGGCGGCCTGCCATCGGAGAAGTTGTCTTCAAGGACCCAGGCGGTGAACGGCTCGGCCACCACTGGCCACCTGTCGGCGACACCGAAGTCGCGCCGCACCGCCGCGGCCATCTCCAGTGTCGTGGCCGGGGTGATCCGGTCCACCATCGAACTCGGGAACCGGGTGTGTTCCGCCACCCACTCGGCGAGCCCGGGATCCCGTTGTTCGGCATGTGCGAGAATGGCGCGTCGCGCGACCTCACCGTTGCTCTCGATGTTGTCGCAAGACACAATTGTCGGTGCGGCGATCCCGCGGCCGCGACGCCGGGCCAGCGCCTCGGTGATCAACTCGAACGCGGGCCCGTCCGGGTCGCGATAGCCGCCCTCGGTGATGGTCAGCGAAATGATCCGGGTGGTTGCCGCGGCGAGCAACTCCAACGCTGCCTCGGGATCGTCGGGGGCGTAGCGGTAGTCGATGATCGAGCCGATCACTTGTGCGTCCTGGCTGCCATCAGGGTTCTCCAGAATCAGCGTGTAGAGCCCGTCCTGGTCGCGCAGGACGTCGCGCATTGTCCAGTCGCCGGGCATCACCCCCACCCCGCAGATGCCCCAATCGCGCGCCAAGCCCCGCTGCAGCAACCGGTCGATGTACATGGCCTGATGCGCCCGGTGAAAGTGACCGGTGCCGATATGTGCGATACCGACACCGACGCTGCCGCGGTCATAGTTCGGCGTGGCGATCGGCAGCCTTCCTAGCGCTGCATTGTTCAGTTGCATCAGGCTAGACACGATTGCCCACCTCCTGCCCGTGCCACGGCCCGGATCGTCACCAGGGCTCGCATCACCTCTCGACGGTACGACGACTGGGCCACAGCCCGGGTGGCGCACGCCTACGTAAGGCGGGAACCGCCACCTGTCGCAGTCGACAACATCAGGACATCAGCGAGAGCGCGCCACGAATCGGTTATCGCGACTGCGCCGGCATCAATCAATTCGGTGCTGCGGGAATGCCGTTCGTCGGTCGGCACGAACATCACGTTACCGACGGTGACGTAGCCGGCCGCGACCGCGGAGGTAACGCCCGCCACAGAATCTTCAATGGCCAGGCCCTGGTCGGCGTCGACATCCATTACCTGGCCGGCATGCAGATACACCGCGGGGTCGGGCTTGCTCGTCGGCACCGGAAGAGAGTCTTCCGCGCTGAAGCGCAGCGCCGCTGGGATGAGCGAATCGAGTCCGGTGGCGGCAAAACAGGCATCCAGCCGCTTGGCGGCGCTGGAGCTGACCGCTGCCAATGCATACCGCGACGCGAGGGCCTCCAATGGCGCGAGCACCTCTGGATCGGGTTTTAGGGTGGTGGCCAGATGCGCGGTGACCTGTTCGCGTTCTTGGCGCACCCACTGCTCGAGTTCGTCGGCGCACAACGCGCGACCGCTCGCGGCGTAGCTGTCTGAAGCGACAACCGCTGCGGGACGGCCACGTGCCAGCGTCTGGTCGACGGGCACCTCGCACAGCACAGCCAGATCGATAGCAGTGCTGCGAAAGTTTTTGCCGACCGCCTGCTTGCGCAAATCCTCGGCGCTCAGGGGAGCGGTTACGCCGAACCTGGCTAGGAAGCGATTGGTCACCTCGGCCGAGGCGGCGAATGCCGGCCTCTCGGAAGGGAAGAGGTTGTCATCAGCGTCACATAGCAAGGTGGTGATTAGTGCAGGGTCGAACGGACGCACAATGCTTATTCCCTGGTTCATTACGACACCAACTCCCGCGCATCGTCCTGCAACGCTCGATGCAGTGTGGGTAGCACACCGTGCTCATCGATGCTCGCAACCATGTCGCCGAGGCGCTCCCTGAAGGTAGGAATCAAACGTAGTTCGCTGAAGATTTCGTGCCGCAGCAACGGATCGGGATTGTTGCCTGCCATGGTCGCCAACTTAGTCAGCAATGCGGCCTGCGGATCGTCGATGCGGAATTTGCGACCCTTGAGGTCGCAGCCGCGCAGGTACCGGGCCCACCCGGCGATGGCCAACATCAGCAGCGTGTGTGGTCTGTCCTGCGCAATCGCTTCCTGTAGCGACGGCAGCAGAAACGACGCTATCTTCGTCGATCCCCGCCGAGCCAACCGCGACAACTGGTCGCTCATCCGGGGATTGCTGAGCCGAGCGAGCAAGGTCTGGCGATAGCCGGGTGTGTTCATTGCGGGCACCGCAGGTAGCAGTGGCTGAATCTCATCACGCATGAGCTGCTCGACGTAGTCGAAGAGGACGCGGTCTCGCATCGCTTCGTTGGTGCGCTGGTAACCGGCCAGCGTGGCCAAACACGCGAGCGCGATGTGGGTTCCGTTGAGCAGGCGGGTCTTGACTAGCTTGTGGTCGCTGACATCGGATACAAACTGGGCGCCGACCTCATGCAGCGGCGGGCGGCCGTTGCTGAAGCTGTCCTCGATGACCCATTGGCAATACGGTTCGGTCAGCACCGGCCACTTGTCCGCAATGCCAAATGTTCGCTCAACGAATTGGCGCTCCGAGTTCGAGGTCTGCGGGGTGATGCGGTCGACCATGGTCGACGGGAATGCGACATGTGTGTCGATCCAGCGGGCCAGCCCGGGATCTCTTAACGCGGCGAACGACACCAGCGCCGTCCGCGCCGCTTGCGTGTTGTCGGCAATGTTGTCGCAGCAGAGCACTGTGAACGGGGCAGTACCGGCGCGGCGACGCTGGTCGAGTGCTTCGGCCAGGTAGGCCCACGCGGTGGCAAAGCAATCCGACACTCCAAGATCGGCACGCACGTCGGGGTTGTCAGCGTCGAACTCACCGGTAGTTGGATTGAGAAAGTAACCGTTGTTGGTGATAGTCAGGCTGACCACGCGAGTTTGGGGATCAGCCAGAGCGGCGCGGACCGCAGCGCCGTCGTTCGGCGCGTAATGCAGGGAGCCGATCGAGCCGACCACGCGGGCGGTTTGGCGGTCGTGGCCGCATTGCACAACGGTGTAGAGCCCATCTTGAGCCGACAGGAGATCTTTGACGTCGGGGGAGTGAAGACTCACGCCGGTGACCCCCCACTTATGGGAAATGCCCAAGCAGGCAAGGTCATCGAAGTAAACGGCCTGGTGCGCGCGGTGAAAGTTGCCCGCGCCGATGTGAACTACGCCACGTTGAAGGGCCGACCGGTCATAAGTTGGCACGTCAATGCGTTGCGAATGTAGTCGCAGTGTCGCATTGCTCAAGGGAACGCCAGCTTTAGGGCGCCGAGGAACCATAGGAATCACATTGGGCATTGTCGTCTGTGCCCCATGGGTTCGCTCGTCTAACCCGTTAGTGTCCGGGTTAACAAGATTTTTACGGCGAGCACGATAATCGGTGGTGAGAAGCCGTTTTCGGTGCTGGAACGCGTAAGTTAAATCACATGGCGCCGCAGGTGAAGCTGACCAACGCCGACAAGGTGATCTTCCCCACAACCGGAACCACCAAGGCAGACATCTTCGCTTACTACACCAGCATCGCCGAGGTGATGCTGCCGCACATTGCCGGCCGCGCGGCTACCCGCAAGCGCTGGCCCAACGGTGTGGACGAGCCCTCGTTCTTCGAAAAGCAGCTGGCCGCCTCAGCCCCCGACTGGCTGCCTCGCGCCAGCGTTACGCACCGGTCCGGGACGACCACATATCCGATTATCGACAGCGTCGACGGGCTGGCGTGGATCGCCCAGCAGGCCGCACTCGAGGTACACGTGCCGCAGTGGCGCTTCGAAGCCGAGTGGACGCGCAAAGGTGAAGAACTCAAGCCCGGCCCGGCGACCCGCCTGGTGTTCGACCTCGACCCCGGCGAGGGCGTGACGATGGCCCAGCTCGCCAAGGTGGCCCGCGCTGTTCGGGACCTGATGATCGATATCGGCCTGACCACCTTCCCGCTGACCAGCGGCAGCAAGGGGCTGCACCTGTATAGCCCGTTGGACAAGCCGGTGAGCAGCCGGGGCGCGGTGGTGTTGGCCAAACGTGTTGCTCAGCAACTGGAAAAGTCGATGCCCAAGCTGGTTACTTCGACGATGACCAAGAGCCTGCGAGCGGGCAAGGTGTTCCTGGATTGGAGTCAGAACAACGGGTCGAAGACCACCATCGCGCCGTATTCGCTTCGAGGGCGCGAGCATCCGACCGTCGCCGCACCGCGCAGCTGGGAGGAACTCGACGACCAGAAGCTTCGCCATCTCAAGTACGACGAAGTGCTGAAAAGGGTAGAGCGCGACGGAGATCTGCTCGCACTGCTGGACGCCGACGTCAGAACCCCGGATCGGCTGACCAAATACCGCAGCATGCGAGACCCGTCGAAAACACCCGAGCCGGTGCCCAGCTCGAAACCAGCTGTCGGCCATGGCAATACATTCGTTATCCAGGAGCACCACGCCCGTCGACTGCACTACGATTTCCGTCTCGAACGCGACGGTGTAATGGTGTCCTGGGCAGTGCCGAAGAACCTGCCCGAAACCACCGCGGTCAATCACCTGGCGGTCCACACCGAGGACCATCCGTTGGAGTACGGCAGCTTCG
Organism: uncultured Actinomycetota bacterium; assembly: GCA_963720085.1. Lineage (GTDB taxonomy): Bacteria > Actinomycetota > Actinomycetes > Mycobacteriales > Mycobacteriaceae > Mycobacterium. The sequence goes on along the minus strand of CAVRER010000037.1, from coordinate 244,497 downwards.
AAGGCGCCATCCCGAAGGGGGAGTATGGCGCCGGCAAGGTGATCATCTGGGATTGCGGCACCTACGATGCGGAGAAGTTCCGTGACGACGGCGAAAAAGGGGAAGTCATCGTCACGCTGCACGGCCAGCGGATCTCCGGGCGCTACGCGCTGATTCAAACCAACGGCGACCAGTGGCTGGCGCATCGGATGAAGGACCAGCAGGTTTTCCAATTCGACGAGCTGGCCCCGATGCTTGCCACTGAGGGTTCGGTGGCGAACCTGAAAGCATCGCAGTGGGCATTCGAGGGCAAGTGGGACGGTTACCGGCTACTGGTCGACGCTGATCACGGCAACGTGCGGCTGCGATCGCGCAACGGGCGCGACGTCACCAAAGAATACCCCCAATTACGTTCACTGGCAGATGCTCTCGGTGATCATCATGTCGTTCTCGACGGCGAGGTCGTCGCCCTCGACGCTTCCGGTGTGCCGCGATTCACCGAAATGCAGAACCGGGCGCGGGCAACCCGCATCGAGTTCTGGGCATTCGACCTGCTGTATCTGGATGGGCGGTCGTTGCTGCGGGCCCGCTACCGCGACCGGCGCCAACTGCTGGAAACCCTCGCCGGCGCAGGCGGTCTGATCGTTCCCGAGCTACTACCCGGCGACGGCGCCGAGGCGCTGGACTACTCGCGTAAGCACGAGTGGGAGGGCGTGATCGCCAAAAAGCGCGACTCCACCTACCAGCCGGGTCGCCGCTCGGCGTCGTGGCTCAAGGACAAGTATTGGAACACTCAGGAAGTCGTCATCGGCGGATGGCGTGCCGGCGAGGGCGGGCGCACCAGCGGGATCGGGTCGCTGCTGATGGGGATTCCGGCTGCGAATGGGCTGCACTTCGCCGGGCGGGTCGGCACCGGGTTCACCGAACGCGACCTGGCCAGGCTGAAGAAAACGTTAGAGCCGTTGCACACCGACGAATCACCCTTCGACGCACCGCTTCCCACGAAGGACGCCAAGGGCGTGACGTTCGTGAAGCCGACGCTGGTCGGAGAAGTGCGGTACAGCGAATGGACCCCGGATGACCGGCTGCGTCAACCCAGTTGGCGCGGCCTGCGACCGGACAAGGAACCGAGCCAGGTTGCAAGAGAGGATTGAATCACGATGCGGTGGGTGACCTTTCGAGACGGCGACGGCGAGCGGACCGCAGTGCTGTCCGGTGATGCGCTCCACGCGCTGCAGCCGGGTGTGAGCTTGCTCGAACTGATCGGGCACGGCGCCGCCGGACTTAACGAAGCGGGGGCGCACGCGCTGCGTTCAGCGCCCGCCGTGCCGCTCAACCAGGTGAGGCTCGCGGCGCCGATCCCGCGGCCGCCGTCGATCCGGGACAGCCTGTGTTTTCTCGACCATATGCGCAACTGTCAGGCGGCAATGGGCGGTGGTCGGGTGCTCAAAGACTCCTGGTATCGGATACCCGCGTTCTACTTTGCCTGCCCGTCGACCGTTCTCGGCCCGTACGACGACGCCCCGATGGCGCCCGGAAGTGCTTGGCAGGACTTTGAATTGGAGATCGCCGCGGTCATCGGGGTAACGGGGAAAGACTTTTCAGTAGCCGAAGCCGAACAGGCGATCATCGGCTACATGATCTTCAACGACTGGTCGGCGCGGGATTTGCAAATGCTGGAAGGCCAACTGGCGATCGGGCAGGCCAAAGGCAAGGACAGCGGCGTCACACTGGGCCCCTACCTGGTCACGCCAGATGAACTGGAGCGCTACCGCCGCGACGGCAGGCTGAGCCTGGAAGTGACCGCACTAGTCAACGACGAGGTGATCGGTTCCGGGTCGACCGCGGCGATGGATTGGAGCTTCGCCGAGGTGATCTCCTACGCCTCACGCGGGGTGATGCTGACGCCCGGCGACGTGTTCGGTTCCGGCACCGTGCCGACCTGCACACTGGTCGAGCACCTCGACCCGACGGCCCCGGAATCCTTCCGCGGCTGGCTACATGACGGCGACGTCGTCACGCTCACAGTGCAGGGCCTCGGCGAGACCCGCCAAACCGTCCGCAAAACCGCGGCACCGCAACAAATTCCGGCACGGCATAATCCGGATACCATTCCCGCCGCCAAGCGGGTCAACCCGGCACCCGCGAAAATCCCGTACACCCGCGGGTTGCATGAGGTCGCCGACCGGGTGTGGGCCTGGATGCTGCCGGACGGCGGATACGGCTGGAGCAACGCCGGTCTCGTCGCCGGCGATGGCGCGTCGCTGCTGGTCGACACCCTGTTCGACCTGCCGCTGACCCGCGAAATGCTGGCCGCGATGGCGCCCGTCACCGACCGCGCGCCGATCACCGACGCGCTGATCACCCACTCCAACGGCGACCACACCCACGGCAACCAACTGCTGGACCGCTCGGTGCGGGTGATCGCCGCCAAGGGCACCGCCGAAGAGATCGCCCACGGCATGGCTCCCGAGATGCTGGTGATGACCCAGACCGCCGACCTCGGTCCCGTTGCGACCGGATATCTGCGAGAACGCTTCGGGCCCTTCGACTTCGGCGGCATCACGCTGCGCAATGCCGACCAGACCTTCGACGACCGGCTCACCATCGAGGTTGGCGGCCGCGAGGTGCACCTATTGAATCTGGGCCCGGCGCACACCGCAGCGGACTCGGTAGTGCACGTGCCCGACGCCGGGGTGCTGTTCGCCGGGGATCTGCTGTTCATCGGTTGCACGCCGATCGTGTGGGCCGGTCCGATCGCCAATTGGGTCGCGGCCTGCGACGCGATGATCGCCTTGGACGCGGCGACGGTAGTCCCGGGCCATGGCCCGGTCACCAACGCGGACGGGATCCGCGCGGTGCGCGGGTATCTCGTGCACGTCGCCGAGCAGGCCGAAGCCGCTTATCGCAAGGGCCTGTCGTTCGTCGAGGCGGCCGATGCCATCGACCTCGGCGAGTACGCGAGCTGGTTGGACGCCGAGCGTGTCGTCGTCAACGTGTATCAGCGTTATCGCGAACTCGACCCGGGCACACCGCAATTGCCCGCAATGGGGTTGCTGGCGATGCAAGCCGAATGGTTCGCCAAGCATTCATGACCGCAGGCTACCGCCGAGTCGCCCGGACGAAGCTGATCGGGGCGCGTGCGCCCGCCTGTGCTTGGGAGTCCAGTGGCGCCAGTCCGGCCGCGTCGAACAGGTCTGCGAGGCCGGATACGGCGGTGTCCGATCCATCGGCATGCAGGTGCGCCGCGACGGCGGTGTGGTTCACGGAAGGCGCCGACTCCGACCGTCTGCCCTACGGTGGCTGTATGACTGCTGTGGAATTGGCAACGCTCGAGGGCACCGCGGAAAACAAGATCGCCTGCGTCACCCTGAACCGGCCCAGGCGGTTGAACGCCATCGACGGGTCGCTGATCGAGGCCATGGACGACGCATTGGACGTGCTCAGCACCGGCGAGTTCCGGGCGGCGATCCTGACCGGCGCCGGCCGCGGATTCTGCGCCGGCGCCGACCTGAGCGGCACCGGGGAGGCCTGGACCAAAACCGCGCCGAACAGCCCACCGTTCAAGGTCAGCTATGACGCCCAGGTTCGGCTGGCCGATCTGTACACCCGGCTCTACGAGCTGCCGATCCCGGTGATCGCCGCGGTCAACGGCGTCGCGGTGGGCGGCGGGCTGGCGTTCGCGCTGCATTGCGACATCCGGATCGCATCTGAGCAAGCCCGGTTCGGGTCGGTTTTCATCAAGGCCGGATTCTCATCGATGGACATGGGCACCAGCTACCTGCTGCCGAAGATCGTCGGAGCCGGCGTGGCGCGGGAGCTCATGCTGACCGGCCGCATCATCGACGCGGACGAGGCCTACCGGAACAGGCTGGTGCACGAAGTAGTGGCGCCGGACGAGCTGATGACGGCCGCGCTGCAGATGGCCCGGTCTATCGTGGCGAACAACGCCTACGGGGTTTGGCAGACCAAGATCGGCCTCAACACCGCGCTGGACGCGCCGAGTCTGCGGCATGCCAAGGAGATCGAGAACCGCACCCAGATCCTGAGCGGGTTCACCAACAACCCGCTGGAGGCCGCGAAGGCCCTTCAGGAGAAGCGGGCTCCGGTGTGGGATCCGCTGTAGCCGTTAGGCTTTGGCGATCACGTTTTCGGCGAACATCTCCAGATTTCGGATTTTGGTGTCCAGCGGCTCGGTGTCGGATCCCATGATGTAAGGGATCCGGAAGCCCACGATGACGTCGGTAACACCCTTGTCCTCGAGCCGTTTGACTCCATCGAGGGTGAAGCCGTCGACGGAGATCACGTGGATCTCGAACGGGCCCGACTTCCCTTCTTCTTCCCGAAGCCGCTTGACCCGCCCGATGAGCCGGTCGAGCTCGTCGGGGTCGCCGCCGCCGTGCATCCAGCCGTCGGCGCGTGCCGCGCGCCGCAGTGCGGCGTCGGCGTGGCCGCCGATCAGGATCGGAATCGGCTGTGTCGGAGCGGGAGTCATTTTCGTCTTGGGTATGTCGTAGAACTCGCCGTGGAATTCGAAGTACTCGCCGGTGGTCAGGCCGCGAATGATCTCGATGCACTCGTCAATTCGCTTGCCGCGCTTAGCGAACGGGACGCCCATCAGCTCGTAGTCCTCCGGCCACGGGCTAGTGCCGACACCCAGGCCCACCCGGTTACCGATCAGCGCCGCGAGCGATCCCGCCTGCTTGGCCACCAGCGCCGGCGGCCGGATCGGCAGCTTGAGGACGAAGAAGTTGAACCGCAGCGTCGTCGTCACCGCGCCCAGGGCGGCGGTCAGCACAAACGTCTCGATGAACGCCTTGCCGTCCAGGAATTCACGGTTGCCGTCGGGCGTGTACGGGTATTTCGAGTCCGACTCGAACGGATAAGCGACGCTGTCGGGAATCGTCATGCTGGCGTACCCGGCCGCCTCGGCGGCCTTCGCCAGCGGAATGTAGTACCTAAAGTCGGTCATCGCCTCCGCATAGCTGAACCGCACGCCGTCTCCTGTCCTCGGGTAACTGCAAAATTACCAGCGGCTAATGACCAGCGATGACCTCGGCAGGCCGCGACTTGCCGGTGCCGAAAATAGCCGGTCGAAAGAACGTTCAGGGGGATCCCAAAGGTTGCCGGGTTTGCCAGACGGCAGGAAAATGGCAGCATCGCTATCAGGGAAAGCGATCGGAGCGGGCAGCATGGCGGCGGATCGCCGGGGCCGACTCATCGGCGAACTCGCGGAATTGGTGCAGACCCTGCAGCAGCAAGACACGGATGTCGACACCGTCCTCCGCGAGCTGACGCAGAGCGCCGTGAAAATCATGCCCGGCGCGCAATCCGCCGCTATCACAATCGCGTCGCGCGACAGGACGGTGCGAACGGCGTCGGCGACGAACCGTTATCCGGTCCTGCTCGATCAAATCCAGCAGCGGCACGATCAGGGGCCGTGCCTGTCGGCGGTCTGGGAACAGCACGTCGTCCGGATCAACGACATGACCCTCGAAGACCGTTGGCCGGCCTACTGCCGAGAGACCGTCGAGGAGAGCCCGATCCGCTCGGTCATGTCGTTCCAATTGTTCGCCGACCACCACAGGATGGGAGCGCTGAGCTTCTACGCCGAACAACCGAACGTATTCGACGACGAAGCGGCGGAGCTAGGGCTGATCCTGGCCACACACACCGCATTGGCGTGGAGTATGTCGCGCCGCGACGAGCAGTTCCGTAGTGCGTTGGCATCCCGCGACATCATCGGCCAAGCCAAAGGCATGATCATGGAGCGATTCAAGATCGATGCTGTGCAGGCGTTCGAACTGCTGAAGCGGCTGTCGCAGAACTCAAATACGCCGCTTGTGGTGGTGGCCCGCCAGCTCGTCGAGGCCGAACACCCCGACTGATTGCTGATACTGCACGGGGCGGCTTAGAGCTGGTTTTCCGGGCCGACGACTGCCCACACCGTCTTTCCGGACGGCATCGGTGTGCTGCCCCAGGCGCGGCAAACCGACGCGACAATTGCCAGACCGGACACCCAGTCGCCGCCGCGGCGAGGATCCTCGTGGCGGGCCGCCGGTCTCGAGCTGTCGTCCTGGACCGAAATGGTTACCGCCGCACCGTCGGATTCCAGCGCGAGCACGGGCGCGCTGGCGGTGTGTTGCAGCACGTTCTCGATGAACACATTGACAACTACCGTCGCTACCGGAATTAGCTCGACGTGGGACCAGGCCGCCAGCCACTCGGCCACGAGTTCGCGAGACTTGCGCAGGCTGGCAAGTGAAGCTGGTAGTTCCATGCGCGTCCGCCACCGGGCACGTCGACCGGCCGTCAAAGTCTCCAACGCCGCTTCGACAGTGGCGTGCACCGGCACGTAGCGCGTCACACCACTGCGTGCGATGGTCCTGCGGCGCCCGGCGTCTCCACACAGCAGCATGATCGGAACCCCGGGCCAGTTGTGGACGTGCCAACGCGCGCTGGTGAACACCTTCCACGAGGAGCACGCTCGGACGTGGAGAGCGTTGACGTCGACAAGGACAGCGCGGGGTTCGTCCAGCGCCGCGTCGATGATGCGGTTTCGTAGTTGCAGATACGTCCGGCTGTCCAAGACGCCATCGACCGTGAGCATGGAAGCGGTTCCCACCTGGCAAGCGGAAACCGCCAAATGGCCGGTAGTTCTAGCCATCGCCTTCGGCCCGCATGGCAGCGACCCTGACCAAAGCGAGCGGGTTGTTTTCAACTGGCATCCCCCTCGGCACGATGGTCGCTTACCCACGCTGGCGGACGGCAAAACGTGGAGCGCTACCAGATCAGCCGACGGTTGCTGCTTAAAGCTGTGGCACGGTGGCAACTTCGACGTCTGCCAGCGCAAACGGCGGCGCACCCACCCCGGCGATCGAGTGCGTGCCCTGCGGAGTTACTTCGATGATGCGCGCCGAGACGCTGCGCTCGCCCACCACCAGAGTCACTGTCCGGACCCGCGCCAGCGCGTCTGCCGGTAATTGGCCGAAAAGTGTTCCCTGCCAGTGATACTGGCCGTCAATTGGGTCGATATGTCCGGCTATCCGGACACGCACCTCTCGGCAGATGTCGGCCACCGTCACGGTCGCCGTGCCGTCGTAGATGTCGTCGTGCACGCGGACGGACGACACCAGGTCGAACGCCGATGCCGCCAGACGACGAGACGGGCCGCGGAGGTGGACCCGCTCGTTGAACACCTGTTGACTGCTGCGGCGCACCTCGATGCGGGCGTGTCCTTTCATGAGCTGCAGGCACTCGACGACGTAGTGCATCGCCGCATCGAACTCCGGCCCGCTGACAGTGAAGTAATTCGGGAAGCCGTGTAGCGCTACGCCGAGGTAGGGCTCCATGCCGTCACGCCAGGTCTGTTGGAGGGTCAGCCCGCCGGCGCCGACCAGTGACGCCTCGCGATCAGCAATGGTGAGCCCGGTGCCGTAGACGATGGTGTCGACGTCATGGTGGGTCCCATCGGCGGTGCGGATGCCCGACGCAGTGACGGCGCTGATGGGCGATGCCACCAGCTCGGCCTGCCGACGCAGGTAGTGCTTGGCGCGCCGGCGAGGTGCGATGACCCGGCGCGGCGGAAGCGGAAAAACTTTGACCGCGGCCCCCGATCTGGTCAGCCGGCCGATCAGCCGCCCGGCGGCGGCGTCGGCGCCGATCACCGCGATGCGCTGGCCAGCCGGGTCGAAATCGGGATCGGGTGCCGCCGCATGGAACGAGATACCGCGAAAGTCGTTGCGGCCGGGCAGGTTCGGTGTCCACGGGACGAACGGCGACCCGCAAGCGATCACGACCCGGCCGCGGCAGCCCTCGCCGCCGGGAATAGCCAGCGTCCAGGTATCGGTGTTGTCGTCGAACACCGCGCCGATCACCTCGCGATCGAGGATCACGAGGTCTCCGATGTCTTTGTTGCCGGTGGCGAGCAGCTCAGTAGCCCATATGCCAGCGGATACCGGACCGACGATGACGACGCCGTGGCAGCGTGCGCTCACAGGAACTTGGTGCGTGTCCAGCCGCGACGCGCGATCGGGCCCATCAGATCGACCTCGGTCAGGAATTCGGCCAGCGGAGCGAAGCCCGCTACCTGGACTTCGTGGCGATGCGGGCTGTTGCGCGCTGCCCTACGCGCCCGCCTGCCGTCGAGGCCCGCCCGCCGATAGGGGATCGGGTTGCTGAACAGGTAACGGAAGAACCAGCCGCCCAGGCCGTTGACGTTGCCGACGAACCACCGCTCCGGCCGTCGCATCTGCGGTGCCCGCTTGCGCAGGCCGTCGCGCGCGAACTGTATGTGGCGGGCCTCTTCGGTGACGTGAATTCGCATCAGCCGCTGGATAATTGGCTGCAGCTCGGGGTCGTCCATCATCTGGCGCTGCAGCGAGTCGAAGATTTCCTCGCCGATCAGCGCGGCAACCCACAGCACCGACCCGCGGAAAAAGAACGGCAGGGTGTTGATGATGATCCGCTGGTAGAGCCGCGGGCGAACGGGCTGGGCGCCGACCCGCTCGATGGCCTTGCCGAACATCACCATGTGGCGGGTTTCGTCGCCCAGCTCAGTGAGCGCGTAGTGGGATGCCCGGCTGGTGGGGTCTGTGTGCATGAGCTTGCGCAACAGCGCCTGGTTGAGGATGTTTTCGAACCAGATACCCGCGGACAGGGTGTTCACCAGTTCCTGGCGGGACAGCTCGATGCGCTGAGCGCGGGTCATCTCGTCCCAGATCGGCGTGCCGTACAGCGACACGGTTCTCGGTGGCAGGTAGAACTTGTCCGGGTCCAGGGGCGCGTCCCAGTCGATATCGACGACCGGGGCGTAGGACTTCTTGACCGATCCCTTGAGCAGACGTTCGGAGAACTCTTCACGACTGGTCCCAGTCGGCTTCACCGCACTAGTCATGGCGCCGCTCCTCCTCATTGCGTCACGGTAGGGAGCATGGGGTGAAGATGTCAATACCCATGGTATCGGGTACCGGCGGTTTCGACTAGTTCCCATTCGTTGCGATCCACGCCGGAGTAGGTTCAGCCCATGGGACCATTTCTCATCCGCGCCGCGTTGACGGGATTCGCCCTCTGGGTGGTCACCCTCTTCGTGCATGGGCTCAGCTTCGTCGGCGGCGACACCAGGTTGCAGAGGGTTGGCATCATCGTCGTCGTCGCGGTGATCTTCGGTCTGGTCAACGCGTTCATCAAGCCGATCGTGCAGATCCTGTCGATCCCGCTCTACATCCTCACGTTGGGCCTGATCCACATCGTCATCAACGGGCTGATGCTGGGGATCACGGCGTGGATCACCGCTCACACCACTCATTGGGGCCTGGCGATCGACCATTTCTGGTGGACGGCGATCTGGGCCGCGATCGTTTTGTCGATTGTCGGTTGGGTGCTGTCGCTGGTGGTCCGTGACGTGAGGCGCACAGCTCGGCGCTGACCGGCACACTGGATGCATGCCTGAACTGCCCGAAGTCGAAGCGCTGGCCGACCACCTGCGCCGCCATGCCGTCGGCAGGACGATCGGGCGCGTGGACGTCGTCGCGTTCTCGGTGCTCAAGACCTTCGACCCGCCGATCAACGCGCTGCACGGCTTGACGGTTACCGGCGCCGACCGGTGGGGCAAATATCTCGGCTTGCGGGCAGGCGAGCTGATCTTGATCACTCATCTGTCCCGGGCCGGCTGGCTGCGGTGGTCGGACAAGCTGGCCGCCGCGCCGCTGCGGCCCGGCAAAGGCCCGATTGCGCTGCGCGTTCATCTTGGTACCCCCGGCGAGGCGCCGGGCTTCGACCTCACCGAGGCGGGCACCCAGAAGCGGCTGGCGGTATGGCTGGTCGACGACCCGGTGCAGGTCCCCGGCATCGCCGCGCTCGGGCCCGATGCACTGCAATTGTCCGTCGACGAATTGGCCGGGCTGCTGGCCGGCAACACCGGCCGGATCAAGTCGGTCATCACCGATCAGAAAGTGATCGCCGGCATCGGCAACGCCTACAGCGACGAGATCCTGCACGTCGCGAAGATTTCGCCGTTCGCCACCGCGGGGAAACTGTCGAACGGACAGCTGGGTGCATTGCACGACGCGATGGTGTCGGTGCTGACCGACGCGGTGACCCGCTCGGTCGGTCAGCAGGCTGCGACGCTGAAGGGGGAGAAGCGCTCCGGATTGCGGGTGCACGCGCGCACCGGCTTGCCGTGTCCGGTATGCGGAGACACCGTGCGGGAAGTGTCGTTCGCCGACAAGTCGTTTCAGTACTGCCCGACCTGTCAGACCGGCGGCAAGGTGCTGGCCGACCGGCGCATGTCGCGTCTGCTCAAGTAGCTATGCTGCGCGGGTGACTCGGCAGAAGATCCTCATCACCGGTGCGAGCTCCGGCCTGGGCGCCGGGATGGCCCGCGCGTTCGCGGCCAAGGGGCGTGACCTGGCGCTGTGCGCTCGTCGCACCGATCGGCTCGACGAGCTTAAAACAGAACTGTCGCAACAGTATCCGGGCATCGCGGTCGCCGTCGCCGCGCTGGACGTCAACGACCACGAACAGGTGCCGAAGGTGTTCGCCGAGTTATCCGACGCACTCGGCGGCATCGACCGGGTGATCGTCAACGCCGGTATCGGCAAGGGCGCGCCGCTGGGGTCGGGCAAGCTGTGGGCCAACAAGGCAACCATCGAAACCAATTTGGTGGCTGCGCTGGTTCAGATCGAAATCGCGCTACAGATGTTCAAGCAGCAGGGGGCGGGGCATTTGGTGCTGATCTCCTCGGTGCTCGGCGCCAAGGGCGTGCCCGGTGTGAAGGCGGCCTATGCGGCCAGCAAGGCCGGGGTGCGGTCGCTGGGTGAGTCGCTGCGTGCCGAATACGCCAATGGCCCGATCAAGGTATCGGTGCTCGAGCCGGGCTATATCGAGTCGGAGATGACCGCCAAATCGCAGAGCACAATGTTCATGGTGGACAACGAAACTGGAGTCAAGGCGTTGGTCGCCGCCATCGAGCGCGAGCCGGGCCGGGCCGCGGTCCCGTGGTGGCCGTGGGCGCCGATGGTGCAGCTGATGCGGGTGCTGCCGCCGCCGCTGGCCAAGCGCTTCGCGTAGGTTTCGTCAGCCTTCGCCGAACGTGAAACCACGGCGAGTTTTTCCCATTTATTTCGCAATGAGTTCACGCTCGGCGTGATCGGGTTAGCCGCTCAGCCGACCCGGCCGCGTTCGACGCGATACCGGCGCACCAGCGCGTCGGTCGAGCTGTCCGATTGCTTGTCCGGCGATGCGTCGGCGGTGATGACCGGGAGCAGCGCCTTGGCCTGCGTCTTGCCCAACTCGACGCCCCATTGGTCGAATGAATCGATGCCCCACACCACGCCCTCGGTGAAGACCTGATGCTCGTAAAGGGCGATCAACTGGCCCAGTACCGATGGGGTGAGCCTGGTGGCCAGAATGGATGTGGTCGGTCGATTGCCGGGCATCACCTTGTGCGGCACCACGTCGGCAGGGGTGCCTTCGGCGGCGATCTCCTCGGCCGTCTTGCCGAACGCCAGCACCTGGGTCTGCGCGAAAAAGTTGCTCATCAGCAGATCGTGCATGCTGCCGGTGCCGTCGGCGGTGGGCAGGTCGTCGGTCGGTTGGCTGAAAGCGATGAAGTCGGCCGGCACCAAACGGGTGCCCTGGTGCAGCAACTGGTAGAAGGCGTGCTGGCCGTTGGTTCCTGGTTCGCCCCAGTAGATTTCACCGGTGTCGGTGACGACCGGGGTGCCGTCCGCACGGGTTGACTTGCCGTTGGATTCCATCGTGAGCTGCTGCAGATACGCCGCGAACCGCGCCAGGTCGTTGGAGTACGGCAGCACCGCACGTGACTGTGCGCCAAAGAAGTTCGAATACCACAGCTCGATCAGCCCGAGCAGCGCCGGCGCGTTGGCCTCCAGCGGTGCGGTCCGGAAATGCTCGTCGATGAGGTGGAACCCGGACAGGAAGTCCGCGAAAGCCTCACGGCCGATCGCGGCCATCACCGAAAGACCGATCGCCGAGTCGACCGAATAGCGGCCGCCGACCCAGTCCCAGAATCCGAACATGTTATCGGTGTCGATGCCGAACTCGTCGACCAGCTTCTTGTTGGTCGAGACGGCAACGAAATGCTTTGCCACCGCGTCGTCGCCGAGCGCATCGGTCAGCCAACGCCGGGCCGCGGTGGCGTTGGTGAGCGTCTCCAGCGTCGAGAACGTTTTGGAGGCTACGATGAAAAGCGTTGTAGCCGGGTCTAAGTCGGCCAACGTGGCGATCAGGTCGGCGGGGTCGACATTGGAGACGAACCGCGCCGAGATGCCGGCGTCGGCGTAGTGACGCAGCGCCTGGTAGACCATCACCGGTCCGAGGTCCGAGCCGCCGATCCCGATGTTGACGACAGTGCTGATCCGTTTCCCGGTGGCGCCGGTCCACTCGCCGCTGCGCAACCGGTCGGTGAAGTCACCCATCGCGTCGAGCACCGCGTGCACATCCTCGACCACGTTTTGACCGTCGACGATCAGCTTCGCGTCGCGCGGCAGTCGCAGCGCGGTGTGCAGCACCGCGCGATTCTCCGAGGTGTTGATGTGCACGCCGGCGAACATCTCGTCGCGACGCTGCTCGAACTGGGCGGCACGGGCCAGGTCGGTCAGCAGGTCCAGGGTCTCGCGGGTGACGCGGTGTTTGCTGTAGTCGATGTAAAGGTCGCCGACGGTGACGGTGAATTCGGTGCCGCGGCCGGGATCGTCGGCGAAGAACTCACGCAGGTGGGTGTCTTTAATCCGCTCGTGATGCTTGCGCAGAGCGTTCCAGGCCGGGGTCGCTGCGATGTCGGGGATCTGTTCAACCACAGTCATGCTGTCGACCCTAGTCAGGTTGACCAGGGCCCGGTTGAAGGCGAGGTGAACGAGCTGCTAACCGGGGTGGATCAGTGACCGAGTCGGCCGCGGCCCAGTCTCAGCAGCAGCATGGCCAGGTCCTTGCCGTCCGGACCAAGCTCGCTGTAGCGCTCGATGACCTTCATTTCGCGGCTGTGCACCAGCCGAGTGCCGCCAGAGGCAATCCGGGCTTTGCCGATTGCCTGGGACACCTCGGTACGACGCTTCACCGCGGCCAAGATCTCGGCGTCGAGGCGGTCGATCTCCTGGCGCAGGTCGTCGATGTCGGTGAGTTGTTCGGTTTCTACAGTCATTGGTAGCTCCGGATTCTCATTGTGTGCGAGGTGTAGGGGTTTTGGAGATCGTGGTCTCATCCGGTATCGGGCCTCACACAAGAGACGAGCCCCGGATCCGGAAGCGGACCACGGGGCTCTGGAAGCAGCTAAGCCACGGGCACCGCTGGCCGGTACCCGTAGAAAAATCGACGCTGCATGTTGAGCACGATCTGAGTGTGCCACTTGAAGGCCTGCTAGCGCAAAGATGTCGCCGAACGGCGGTAAGTTAGGGCAGACATGCCGCCGACGACGATGCAGAGCGAAGCGATGAGGAGGAGCGGCGCATATTGAGTGTGCACGTTACTGAGGCCGGAGCAGATCAACTTCTCGACGGCCTTAACCCGCAACAGCGTCAGGCGGTGCTCCACGAGGGCTCGCCCCTGCTGATCGTCGCGGGCGCGGGATCCGGCAAGACGGCCGTGCTGACCCGGCGCATCGCATACCTTCTGGCCGCACGCGACGTCGGCCCCGGTCAGGTTCTGGCGATCACCTTCACCAACAAGGCCGCCGCGGAGATGCGGGAACGGGTGGTGGCGCTGATCGGTCCGCGAGCACGCTCGATGTGGGTGTCCACGTTTCACTCGACATGCGTGCGGATTCTGCGCAACCAGGCGTCGCTGATCGCCGGGCTCAACTCCAACTTCTCCATCTACGACGCCGACGATTCGCGCCGCCTGCTGCAGATGATCGCGAAGGACATGGGCCTCGACTTCAAGCGCTACTCGCCGCGGCTGTTGGCCAACGCCATCTCCAACCTGAAGAACGAGCTGATCGACCCGCAGCAGGCGATGGCCAACCTCTCCGACCCCGACTACCCTGACCACTCCGACGACTTGTCGCGCACGGTGGCCGCCGTCTACTCGGAATACCAGCACCGGCTGCGGGCTGCCAACGCACTCGACTTCGACGACCTCATCGGCGAGACGGTCGCGGTACTGCAGGCCTTCCCGCAGATCGCCCAGCATTACCGTCGGCGGTTCCGGCACATCCTGGTCGACGAGTATCAGGACACCAACCATGCCCAGTACGTGCTGGTGCGCGAACTGGTCGGCCGCGACGCCGACGACGACCCCGACGGCGTGCCGCAGGCAGAGTTGTGCGTCGTCGGCGACGCCGACCAGTCGATCTATGCGTTCCGCGGGGCCACGATTCGCAATATCGAAGACTTCGAACGCGACTACCCCAACGCCACGACGATTCTGCTCGAACAGAATTACCGCTCCACGCAGAACATCCTGTCGGCGGCGAACTCGGTGATCTCGCGCAACTCGGGACGCCGAGAGAAGCGGCTGTGGACCGACGCCGGCGAGGGTGAGCTGATCGTCGGCTACGTCGCCGACAATGAGCACGACGAGGCGCGATTCGTCGCCGAGGAGATCGACGCGCTGGTCGCCGGTGGCGAGCTCACCAACAACGATGTGGCGGTTTTCTACCGCACCAACAATTCGTCGCGATCGCTGGAAGAGGTGTTCATCCGCGCCGGCATTCCGTACAAAGTCGTTGGGGGCGTGCGGTTTTACGAACGCAAGGAAATTCGCGACGTCGTCGCCTACCTTCGGGTGCTGGACAATCCGGGCGACGCGGTCAGCATGCGGCGCATTCTCAACACGCCGCGGCGCGGTATCGGTGATCGGGCCGAGGCGTGCTTAGCGGTGTACGCCGAGAACACCGGTTCCAGTTTCGCCGACGCGCTCGAGGCCGCCGCCGAAGGCAAGGTGCCGATGCTTAACACTCGGTCTGCCAAGGCGATTGCGGGTTTCGTCGAGATGCTCGACGAGCTGCGTGGCCGCCTCGATTCATCGGAAGGTGACCTCGGGGAGCTGGTCGAGGCGGTGCTGGAGCGCACCGGATATCGCGCAGAGTTGGAATCCTCCTCCGACCCGCAAGACCTCGCCCGGCTGGACAACCTCAACGAACTCGTCAGCGTCGCACACGAATTTGCCACCGATCTGGAGAACGCTGAGGCGCTCGACGAGACTGTCGGCACGCCCGACGATGAAGACGTGCCGGATACCGGTGTGCTGGCGCAATTCCTGGAGCGGGTGTCGCTGGTCGCCGACGCCGACGAAATCCCCGAGCACAGCGCCGGTGTGGTCACGCTGATGACATTGCACACCGCGAAGGGGTTGGAATTCCCGGTGGTGTTCGTGACCGGTTGGGAAGACGGCATGTTCCCGCACATGCGGGCATTGGGCGATCCCAGTGAGCTTTCCGAGGAGCGGCGGCTGGCCTATGTCGGGATCACCCGGGCCCGTCAGCGGCTCTATGTCAGCCGGGCCAAAGTGCGGTCGTCGTGGGGACAGCCGATGCTCAACCCCGAGTCGCGGTTCCTGCGGGAAATCCCGCAGGAACTCATCGATTGGCGACGCCTCGACCCCACCCCGTCGTTCGGCGCGCCGGTCAGCGGCGCCGGGCGATTCGGCTCGCCGCGCCCGTCGCCGGCTCGTGCCTCGGCGAGCAAACGCCCGCTGCTGGTGCTCGAACCCGGCGACCGGGTGACGCACGACAAGTACGGCCTGGGCCGGGTGGAAGAAGTTTCCGGCGTTGGCGAATCGGCGATGTCGCTGATCGACTTCGGCAGCTCAGGGCGGGTCAAGCTGATGCACAACCACGCCCCCGTCAGCAAGCTTTAGCGCCGGGCAATTGGGCGCCGGCGCGGATCGGTCCGACCCGGTTGACGCTCAGGCGTCCAGCAGCCAGTCCTTGGTGCGTGGGAGCAGCGCCAGCACCGCGCTGGAAACCGGTAGCAAGGGCAGGGCGTGCACGATCCAGGCGACACGTGCGCCGGCGATGAATACGCCGCCGTAGGTCAGTAGCGCGATCACGGCGCCGGCCACGATCAGGTAGCGGCCGAGGGACCGCCGCAACAGTAGCTGGATCACACCGGAGATCGTCGCCAGCGCGAACACCAGCGCGAGAAACGCCACTGCGACGCAGAACAGGCGGTCGGATTTCCACCAGCCCGCGATCAGGTCGGTTGCCACCACCGAGGTCGCCCAACCGCTGACGATGCTGACAGCGGAGGCGGCCACCGCCGTCGCGCTGCTGGGTTCACCGGACAGCCTGCTCGCCGTGCCCGGCCGCGGGCTCGGGGCGACGTAGCGGGACGGCGGTGGTTGGCGCGGGATGTGGGTGGTGTGGGCGTCGTCCACAATCTGCGGCAGCGGCCCGGTCGGCGCTCGCCGGATAATCCGCGTCTGGGGCGCACTCTGCGGATCGTTGTCGGCGCGCATAGGTCCGCTCGGCGTCTGGGTGGGTGGGTGATCGCCTGGTGTGGGGTAGTTCGGATCGGTCACCGGTCAGCCGGCGAAAGTGCCGACGGACAGGCCCCGTTTGGCCAGCCAGGGCACCGGGTCGATGCGCTGGGTGCCGCCTACCAGCACCTCGAAATGCAGATGGGGGCCAGTCGAATTGCCACGGTTGCCCATGGTGGCGATCTGGTCGCCGGCCATCACGCGCTCGCCCACGCTGACCATCGTGGTGTTGACGTGACCGTAGAGCGTGACCGTTCCGTCCGCGTGGCGCAGTTTGACCCACATTCCGTAGCCGGCGGTCGGGCCGGCGTCGATGACAACCCCGTCGGATACCGCCCTGATCGGGGTGCCGATCGAGTTCGCGAGGTCAATACCGGCGTGCAGCACACCCCAGCGGTAGCCGAAACCCGAGGTGAATATGCCCTTGGTCGGCATCACGAACAGTGGCTGCTGCAGCCGGGCCTCGCGCTGGGCGCGCTCCTGGGCGAATGCGACGCCTTTGGCCAGCTCCGCGTTGTGCACGGCGACGTTCGCGGCAGGCCGCACGGTGACCATCTGCATACCGCGCGCCGACGTGCTGATGGCGCCGCCGTTCATGGTCGCCGCGTCGGCGGCGAGCACCGGCTCGGCCCTGGAGTGATCAGAAGTGTGAGTGGCGGAGTGCGCGGCGGCAGCCGCAGCACCGGCGGCCATGGCGCCGATCAACACGCGGCCTCGCGCCGGTCCAGTCAGCTGCTTGCGATGCTGCCCTCGGCGCGCGATCGGATCCGAATCGTTTCGCCGGCTGCGCAGCTCATACCGGTACGGGTCGATACGGCGTGCAGAGCTTTCTAGGCTCGGCTGCACTTCACTGGGGCCGGCCAGCGTCGCGACGGCGAGGTTGTCGGTGTCGTCCAGGTCATCGAGCTCGGGTGCGCGCAGGACCTGCGCTTCCTTGTCGAAGGCGGAATTGTAGCTAAAGTCCAGGTCATCGAGGTTGCCGAACTCGTTGAACGGGATGATGTCGGTGACTTCGTTGCGGTCGAACTCCGACCCGCGGTCGCGCGATTGCCGAGCGCCTGCTGGCGCGGGAGACCGTGCGGACGTGAGCTGGGTCAACCTGAATGTCCCTCGGAGCGTAACCAAAGCGTTATCTGGACCCTGAGACGTTAACCGCCGAGCGCGGGACATGGCAAGCCAAGCCGGAAATACTCCTGTGAATGTGAGTTGAATCACTTCAGGCCCTGCGGTGAGATCTGCCACATCCGCGGATGCCGACGACGGAACCTCCCGGCCGTGTCGATACAGTTCCCGCAAGCGGGCATCGGAAAACCCGGGTTCGCTTACATATAGGCCGACACACAGAAGTGAGCCATGGATCTTTTCGAGTACCAGGCGAAAGAGTTGTTCGCCAAGCACAACGTCCCCACGACACCCGGCCGGGTGACCGACACCCCCGAAGGGGCCAAGGCGATCGCCGAGGAGATCGGTCGGCCCGTGATGGTGAAAGCCCAGGTCAAGACCGGCGGCCGAGGCAAGGCGGGCGGTGTGAAGTACGCCGCGACCGCCGATGACGCCTACACCCACGCGAAGAACATCCTCGGCCTGGACATCAAAGGCCACATCGTCAAGAAGCTGCTGGTGTCCGAGGCCAGCGACATCGCCGAGGAGTACTACATCTCCTTCCTGCTGGACCGGGCCAACCGCACGTATCTGGCCATGTGCTCGGTAGAGGGCGGCGTGGAGATCGAAGAGGTCGCCGCCACCAAGCCCGAGCGGCTGGCCAAGGTGCCGGTTGATGCGGTCAAGGGGGTCGATCTTGTGTTCGCCCGGTCGATCGCCGAGCAGGGTCACCTGCCGGCCGAGGTACTCGACTCCGCGGCGGTCACCATCTCGAAGTTGTGGGAGGTCTTCGTCGCCGAAGACGCCACGTTGGTCGAGGTCAACCCGCTGGTGCGGACTCCATCCCGCGGTGATGACGATCCAGGCCAGATCCTGGCGCTGGACGGCAAGGTCACTCTGGACGCCAACGCCGACTTCCGTCAGCCCGGCCACGCCGAGTTCGAGGACCGCGACGCCACCGACCCGCTCGAGCTCAAAGCCAAGGAGCACGACCTCAACTACGTCAAGCTCGACGGTCAGGTCGGGATCATCGGTAACGGCGCCGGATTGGTGATGTCGACGCTGGACGTGGTGGCCTATGCCGGCGAGAAACACGGCGGGGTCAAGCCGGCCAACTTCCTCGACATCGGCGGCGGCGCCTCGGCCGAGGTGATGGCGGCCGGGCTCGATGTCGTGCTGGGCGACCAGCAGGTCAAGAGCGTGTTCGTCAATGTGTTTGGCGGCATCACCGCCTGTGACGCCGTGGCCACCGGGATCGTGCAGGCGCTGCAGATCCTGGGCCCCGAGGCGAACAAGCCGCTGGTGGTCCGGCTGGATGGCAACAACGTCGACGAAGGCCGCCGCATCCTGGCCGAGGCCAACCACCCGCTGGTGACGCTGGTGCCGACGATGGACGAGGCCGCTGATAAGGCCGCCGACCTGGCGAGCGCCTGAAGAAAGGACCCAATGACTCATGGCAATATTCCTGACCTCCGAAAACAAGGTCATCGTCCAGGGCATCACCGGTAGCGAGGCCACCGTGCACACCGCCCGAATGCTCAAGGCGGGCACGCAAATTGTCGGCGGTGTGAACGCGCGCAAGGCAGGCACTGTAGTCACGCATGAGAACAAAGACGGCCAGGGCGTCAATTTGCCGGTATTCGGCAGCGTCTCCGAAGCGATGGAAGAGACTGGCGCCGACGTGTCGATCATCTTCGTGCCGCCGAAGTTCGCCAAGGACGCCATCATCGAGGCCATCGACGCCGAGATTGCGCTGCTGGTGGTCATCACCGAGGGAATCCCGGTGCAGGACAGCGCATATGCCTGGGCCTACAACCTTTCTAAGGGTGACGGCACAGGGCCTAAGACCCGGATCATCGGCCCGAACTGTCCCGGCATCATCACGCCGGGTCAGGCGCTTGTCGGCATCACCCCGGCCAATATCACCGGCCCGGGGCCCGTCGGGCTGGTGTCCAAGTCCGGCACGCTGACCTACCAAATGATGTACGAGCTTCGCGATTTCGGGTTCTCCACGTCAATCGGTATCGGCGGCGACCCGGTGATCGGCACTACCCACATCGACGCCATCGAGGCGTTCGAGAAGGACCCGGAGACCAAGGTCATCGTGATGATCGGTGAGATCGGCGGCGACGCCGAGGAGCGTGCGGCCGCCTACATCAAGGCCAACGTATCCAAGCCGGTCGTCGGCTATGTGGCGGGATTCACTGCGCCGGAAGGCAAGACGATGGGCCACGCGGGCGCCATTGTGTCCGGATCGTCAGGCACCGCGGCCGCAAAGAAAGAGGCCCTGGAAGCGGCCGGGGTCAAGGTCGGCAAGACTCCCTCGGAAACCGCTGCGCTCGCCCGGCAGATCCTGCAAAGCCTGTAGGCAACGTGGACCCGCGCACTCCGGTAGTGGTCGGTGTCGGGCAGGCCGCAGAGCGCATCGACGACACGTACTACCGGGGCATGTCGGCTGTCGAACTCGCGGCAGCCGGTGCTCGCGCAGCGCTCGATGATTGTGGCGCCGACGCAACCAAGGTGGCCGCGTCGATCGATACCATCGCCGGCGTAAGGCAATTCGAAATCTCCGGGCCGGCCAACGCGGTGCTGGGCAAGTCGAACAACTACCCGCGGTCGGTGGCCAACCGGCTCGGTGCGGACCCCGCCCGCGCCATCCTGGAAGTCGTTGGCGGCCAAGGCCCGCAGCACCTGATCACCGAACTGGCCGGCGAGATCGCCGCCGGACGGTCGGAGGTCGCATTGGTCTTCGGTTCCGACGCGACATCGACCAACCGCTACTTCGCCGGGTCCGATAATCGGCCGGACTTCTCCGAAACCGTCGCAGGTTCGCTGGAGGATCGCGGTCACGGCCTGGACGGACTTATCAGTCGCTACACGGTGATTCACGGGCTTGTCGACGCACCCACCCAGTACGGTCTGCTGGAGAATGCCCGGCGGGCCGGAACCGGACTCGGGCCGGCAGATTATCTGCGCCGAATGGGCGAGCTGTTCGCTCCCTTCACCAAGGTGGCGGCCGAGAATCCGTTTGCCGCCGCGCCGGTCGAACGCAGCGTCGAGCAACTGATCACCGTCACCGAGCGCAACCGGATGATTTCCGAGCCGTACCCCCGGCTGCTGGTTGCCCGTGACCAGGTGAACCAGGGCGCGGCGGCACTGCTGATGTGCGTCGAAGCGGCGCGCAAACTTGGTGTACCCGAGGAAAATTGGGTGTATCTGCATGGGCACGCCGATCTCGAAGAGCAGAGCCTGCTGGAGCGGCCGGATCTCGGGCACGCTCCGTCGGCAGTGATGGCGGTGCGCGAAGCGCTGGCGGTTGCCGGTATCGGCATCAACGACATCGCCACCTTCGATCTGTACAGCTGCTTCCCGGTGCCGGTCTTCAACATCTGTGACGGCATGGGCATTGCGCCGGACGACCCACGCGGGCTGACGCTGACGGGCGGCCTGCCATTCTTCGGCGGCGCCGGCAACAACTACTCGATGCACGGTGTCGCCGAGACGATCGCCAAATGCCGAAGCGCGCCTGGACAATTCGGTCTCGTCGGCGCCAACGGCGGAATCTTGAGCAAGTATTCGGTCGGGGTCTACTCGACCACGCCTGCCGAATGGAAACCGGACCGCAGTGCGCAGCTACAGGAGCAGATCGGCCAGGCGCCCACCCAGTCGGTGACCGAGCACGCCGACGGCCCGGGCACCGTCGAGACCTACACGGTCCGGCGCGACGGTGGTCGGCCGACCGGGATCATCATGGGCCGCCTCGACGCCGACGACAGCCGGTTTTTGGCGACCACCGAAGACGACGACTTAATCGGACTGTTGACCGACGGCGAACCACTGGGGCGGCCGGTCGTCGTGCGCTCGTTCGAGTACGGGAACCGCTGTGCCCTGGGCGACTAGACCTAGCCCTTAATGCCCTTGATTGCGTCGACCAACCCCTGGGTGTCCGCGACCGTCACAGTCAGCGCCGAGTGATCACGCAGACCGATCACCCGGTGGATCCGCGGCTCGAAGTGGATGCACACACCTTCGGAGACGTTGGTGCCGAAGGTAAGTCCGTCGTCGGCAGCCGATAGCCGGGCGCCAACCGCGGTCCACCATCGGTACGGACCGCTGACGTGCGCATCTTGCACGCGCGACAGCGGCGCATCGACAAGGAATGGCCCGTACCGGGCGACCAGACGGCCGTCGTCGGTCACCGTTACACCCTAGGTGCCGGGCCATGCCCGAAACGGCAACCACATCGGGGCCAGACGAGGATCGTAGCGATAGGGAAAGTGCCGGCCTCGGTCGTTCTGCGCTGTCACGACGCTCCTGAAGATCAATTGCAGATCGATTTGCTGACTCACACCAACGCGGCGAGTTTCCCGGCCAATCGTTCCACATATGCCGCGACCTCGTCCGCGGACTTGTCGGGCAAACCGAATAGCACCTCGGTGACGCCCAATTCGGCCCAGTGCGCCAACTTTTCGGGCACCGGCTTGAAATCCAGCGCCACAATCTGCGGCGCCCCAACACGTCCGGCGGCTGCCCAGGTGTCCTGCAGCAACTTCACCGGCTCGTCGATGTCGAAGTCGCGCGGAGTGGTGATCCAGCCGTCGGCGCTGCGCGCGATCCACTTGAAGTTCTTTTCGTTGCCGGCGGCACCGACCAGCACCGGGATATGCGGTTGTATCGGCTTGGGCCACGCCCAGCTGGGTCCGAAGTTGACGAATTCTCCTTCGTAGGACGCTTCCTCTTGGGTCCATAACATCCGCATGGCCTCGAGGTATTCACGAAGCATGGTGCGGCGCCGTCCGGCCGGCACGCCATGGTCTGCGAGTTCGTCGGTATTCCAGCCGAACCCGACTCCCAGGCTGACTCGCCCACCGGATAGGTGATCGAGGGTCGCGATAGATTTCGCCAGCGTGATCGGATCATGCTCAACCGGCAACGCCACCGCGGTGGATAGCCGCACCCGCGAGGTGACCGCGCACGCCGCACCGAGGCTGACCCAGGGGTCCAGCGTGCGCATGTAGCGGTCATCCGGCAGCGACTCGTCACCCGTCGTCGGGTGGGCAGCCTCGCGCTTGACCGGAATGTGGGTGTGTTCGGGTACGTAGAAGGTGGTAAAGCCGTGGTTGTCGGCGAGCGTGGCAGCTGCCGCCGGGGTGATACCGCGATCGCTGGTGAACAGCACAAGCCCGTAGTCCATGCAGAGAATTAGAACGTGTTCCAATCTTGCGGGCAAGGGCGGGGGCGTCGTGAAGCTGCAAGCCAGTCAACATCACGTTGAGTCCCGCGCCGCCTACTGTCCACGGTGCGCTAGCGTGGGTGATCGGCACGCGTCGCAAACGCCCGCGCTAGTTGTCACGGCGTTCACAGCCCGGTACGAGGTAGCGTCGCGAGCAGCGGCCGTCTGGGAGTACCAGCGCCGCACGACAATGGCGCCGCAAACAGCACTGGAAGGCACAGGAGAAGCCATGACCTACCCGCCCGGCAGTCCCGGATACCCGCCCGCGCAGTCGCCTGGCGGCTACGGAGCCCCCTCCACACCATCGTTCGCAAAATCCGATGACGGTGAGAGCAATCTGAAGCTCTACCTGTCCATCGCGGTGGTGGCGCTCGGCTTCGCGAGCTATCTGCTGAGTTACGGCCCGTTGATCACCGGCGTGGGTCCGACTGGTGAGGAGGTCGTCGGAAGCGGCAACCTTTACTCGATTGACCTGGCTTTGCTGGCCGCGCTGCTGGCCGGGGCCAGTTTGCTGCCCAAGGCCAAGAACTACGCCGCGGTGGTGGCGGCGGTGGCCGTACTGGGCGCGCTGTGGCTGATCGAGGACACGTTCGGCGCGCCCGGCCGAGGCTGGGCGCTGTGGTTTGCGCTGGGCAGCGGGGTGATCCAGGCCATCCTCGCGGTCAGCGTCCTCTTGCTGGATGCGGGCGTCATCACCCCACCGGCTCCGCGGCCCAAGTACGACCAGTACGGGCAATACGGTCAGTACGGCGGCTACTACGGTCAGCAAGGTCCCTACCAGCAGTCCGGATACGGCTCCCAATACGGCGGCTACCCGTCGGGGCCTTCGACCGGCGGCTTCAGCGCGGCCGGCCCGCAGTCTGGACCCATCCAGTCTTCGCAGTCCGGACCGCAGCACGGTTCGCCGCAGCAGCAGGGATCGCCCACCCCGCCAACGGGTTTCCCCAGCTTCGGCCCGCCGCCGTCGTCCGGCTCCGGCGGCCCGGGTCAGCCAAACTCCGCAAGCCACGCCGGCTCCGGCCAGGGCCAGCACTCGTATGGCCAGGGTCAGCAGCCGCAGGCGCCGTCCTCGCCGTCGGGCCCGTCACAGTCCTGACCGTGCCACTCGGGCGTGGCGGGTCGTCGGCGAGACGACCTAGTAGGTAACGTCCTCGAAGCGTGACGCGGGTGCAGGATAGTCCAGCGGCGGGTGCCCGTCAGGCCCGTGACCTACTGCGGGTCGCGTTCGGTCCCGCTCTGGTGGCGTTGGTTGTCATCGCGGCGGTGACGCTGCTGCAGTTGTTGATCGCCAACAGCGACATGACCGGCGCGTTGGGCGCAATCGCCAGCATGTGGCTGGGCGTGCACCAGGTGCCGATCTCGATCGGCGGTCGCGAACTTGGCGCGATGCCGCTGCTGCCGGTGCTGCTGATGGTGTGGGGCACTGCACGGACCACCGCGCAGGCCACCCCCGCCAGGGCTTCCTGGTTCGTCATCCGCTGGATTGTGGCGTCGGCGCTGGGCGGACCGCTGCTGTTCGCCGCAATCTCATTGGCGGTCATCCACGATGCAGCATCGGTGATCACCGAACTGCAGACGCCGAGCGCGTTGCGGGCGTTCGCGAGCGTGCTGGTAGTCCATGCCATCGGTGCGTCGATCGGCGTGGGCTCTCGGGTCGGCCGCCGGGCCCTCGGGACGTCGCCGCTGCCAGGCTGGCTGGCCGATTCGCTACGGGCCGCGATGGCCGGCGTGCTGGCGCTGGTTGGGCTGTCCGGGATGGTTACCGCCGGCTCGCTGGTCGTGCATTGGGGGACGATGCAGGAGCTGTACGCGATCACCAATTCGATTTTCGGCCAGTTCAGCCTGACCCTACTGTCGGTGCTGTATGTGCCCAACGTCATCGTCGGCACCGCCGCAATGGCGGTGGGGTCCAGCGCCCATCTGGGTTTTGCGACGTTCAGTTCGTTCACCGTGTTCGGCGGCGACATTCCCGCGCTGCCGGTGCTTGCCGCGGCGCCCAACCCGCCGCTGGGGCCGGCCTGGGTTGCGCTGGTCATCATCGGCGCGTCGTCGGGGGTAGCGGTCGGACAGCAGTGCGCGCGCCGGCCGCTGCCGATCCTTGAGGCGATGGCCAAATTACTGACCGCGGCCTCGGTGGCGGCGCTGACGATGGCGCTGCTTGGTTACGCCGGCAGCGGGCAGTTGGGCAACTTCGGCGACGTCGGCATCGACCAGGGCACCTTCGGGTTTGCGGTGTTCCTCTGGTTCGCTGTCGTCGGCGCAATCACCGTAGCGATGGCCGGCGGCGTCAGATACCGGCCGAGGAAGCCCAAACCGGCCGAGCCGGCCGTCGAACCGAGCCTTCCGGCCGAGCCGGTCGCTGAATTCGCCGACGACGATCCCGGCGTTGCCGTCGAGGAGTCCGACCCGCCCGCCGATCAGCCATCGGCCGAAGGCGACCGTTAGGCTCGCCCTGTGCAGCAACCGTTCCGCGTGCCTCCCAGCGCACCGGCACGATTGGTGGTCTTGGCGTCGGGTACTGGTTCGCTGCTAGCGTCCTTGCTGGATTCCGCCGTCGGTGACTATCCGGCACGAGTGGTCGCGGTGGGCGTGGACCGCGACTGCCGGGCCGTCGAAATCACCACCGCGGCGTCGTTGCCGACGTTCACAGTGCGGCTAGCCGATCACGTTGACCGCGATGCCTGGGACGCCGCGCTAACCGAGGCCGTCGCGGCGCATTCACCCGACCTCGTCGTCTCAGCGGGATTCATGAAAATCCTTGGACCGCAGTTCCTTACACGGTTTGGCGGCCGCATTCTCAACACCCACCCGACGCTGCTGCCGGCGTTTCCGGGCGCGCACGGGGTGGCCGAAGCTTTGGCCTACGGCGTGAAGGTCACCGGCTGCACGGTGCACCTGGTAGATGCCGGCACCGACACCGGCCCGATACTGGCCCAGCAACCGATTCCGGTGCTTGACGATGACGACGAAGAAACCCTGCACGAACGCATCAAGGTCACCGAACGGCGGCTGTTGGTGGATGTGGTGGCCGCGGTGGCGACCGGCGGCGTGACCTGGAACGGACGAAAGGCGACTATCGGATGAGCAGCGACGATCGGGAGGATGCGCGGGACTCAGTGAGAAGGCCGATCCGTCGCGCACTGATCAGTGTGTACGACAAGACCGGCCTCATCGAGCTCGCCAGCGGACTACATGCGGCCGGAGTCGACATCGTCTCGACCGGTTCGACCGCGAAAACCATTGCGGATAACGGAATTCCGGTAACCCCGGTAGAAGAGGTGACTGGTTTTCCTGAGGTGCTCGACGGCCGGGTCAAGACTTTGCACCCACATGTGCACGCCGGGCTGCTGGCCGACCTGCGGAAACCCGAGCATGCAGCGGCACTCGAGCAGCTCGGGATCGCGGCGTTCGAGCTGGTGGTGGTCAACTTGTACCCGTTCAGCGAGACAGTCGACTCCGGCGCCAGTGTCGACGAATGCATCGAGCAGATCGACATCGGGGGGCCGTCGATGGTGCGGGCCGCCGCCAAGAATCATCCAAGCGTTGCGGTGGTGGTAGATCCGCTCGGGTATGACGGTGTGCTGGCCGCGGTGCAGAGCGGCGGGTTCACACTTCTCGAGCGAAAGAGGCTGGCGTCGTTGGCATTTCGACACACCGCCGAGTACGACGTCGCGGTCGCCGGGTGGATGGGTTCGACGCTGGCGCCCGAGCAGCCAGCAATGGCGTTCCCGGAGTGGTTCGCCGGGACATGGCGCCGCTCGGCACTGCTGCGTTACGGCGAGAACCCGCATCAGCAGGCGGCGCTGTACGCCGATGCCGGCGCGTGGCCCGGACTGGCGCAGGCCGAGCAGCTGCACGGAAAAGAGATGTCGTACAACAACTTCACCGACGCCGACGCGGCCTGGCGGGCAGCGTTCGACCACGAGCAAACCTGTGTGGCGATCATCAAGCACGCCAACCCATGTGGGATCGCGATCTCGTCTGTCTCGGTCGCCGACGCGCACCGCAAGGCCCACGAATGCGATCCGCTGAGCGCATTCGGCGGGGTGATCGCGGCCAATACCGAGGTCAGCGTCGAGATGGCCGAGTACGTGAGCACAATTTTCACCGAGGTGATCGTGGCCCCCGCCTACGCGCCCGGCGCGGTCGACGTCCTGGCACGCAAGAAGAACATCCGGGTATTGGTGGCGTCAGAGCCACTGGGTGACACCACTGAGCGCCGTCAGGTCAGCGGGGGCCTGCTGATGCAGGAACGCGACCATATCGACGCGCAGGGGGACAATCCGGCGAACTGGACGCTGGTCGCCGGTGCGGCGGCTGCACCGTCCACGCTGGCGGATCTGGTCTTCGCGTGGCGGACCTGTCGGGCGGTCAAATCCAACGCGATCGTCATCGCCGCCGGTGGCGCCACCATCGGAATCGGTATGGGCCAAGTCAATCGAGTCGACGCGGCACGGCTGGCGGTGGAGCGTGGCGGGAAGAAGGTCCGTGGCGCGGTCGCGGCCTCTGATGCGTTCTTTCCGTTCCCGGACGGCCTGGAGACGCTGGCGGCCGGCGGCGTCACGGCGATCGTGCACCCTGGCGGCTCGGTGCGCGACGACGAAGTGACCGCGGCGGCCGCCAAGGCCGGCGTGACGCTGTACCTGACCGGCGCGCGGCACTTCGCGCACTGACCAGAGGCCGGAAAGCCAAGCGCTGGCCTCGTCGCGCGCGGTCGTCGCGTGGCGGATGAACGCGGCGACCTCATCGACGGCGCGGCGGGCATCCGGGTTGACGTCGAAGCTGAGCTGGAACATATGCATGGCCTTGTGCCACACCTGCACCCATACCGCCACGTTGTGCGCCCGCAGCCGCTCGGCCAGCGCGAAGGTGTCGTTGAGCAACATTTCGTGGGTGCCGACCTGAAGCAGGAACGGGCCAAGGCCATGCAGGTCTGCCTCCGGCGGCATCAACGGCGGCGGACGGGTGCCGTTGACGGTGGCGAACACGTCGTAGATGAACTTCACCGTCATGAACGGAAACAACGCGTCCCGGTGGTCTTTGAGGGCCTGATACTTCAAGCTCATATCCGCCGACGTCAGCGGCGAGAGCAGCGCCTGCCCAGCCGGCACCGGCAGCCCGGCATCGCGGGTAGCGAGCGCGGTGTCGGCGGCCATCAGCCCGCCCGCTGAATCCCCGGCCAGCACGATGCGGTCCGCGGCAAACCCGCGGGACAGCACGTAGCGGTAAGCGTCGAGCCCGTCGGATACGGCTTCTTCGATACTGGCCTGGGCGCCAGTCGGTAACCGACGTTGAACACCTGCGCCCCGGTCGCCGCGGACAACTTGCTGACGAACCGGCGATGCGAATTCAGGCCGAGAGTCACCAGCGCCGAGCCGTGGAAGTAGACGATGACTCGTTCGGAGCCGCGGGCCGCCGGGGCGGTCACCCACTCGGCGCGGCACTGCGGCAGCGCGACCGAACTGACCTCGGTACCAGGCAGCGGCGGAATCAGCCGAAACGGCTTATCGATCACATCAAGGTGGGCTCGCTGCATCGCCTCGGGGCGCAACCGGTTAATGATCAAGCCGATGATCGTCAAGGTCGCCAACACTGGGCGCACGAAAATCGCCGACAGTAGGGCGAGCAGGCTGGACTGCCACGAGGCAGGCCCGAAGTGCGCCGTCGCGGGACGGTCCCGCCAATCAGGGGAGTTCACGGTACTGAGGGTATCGGGTAGTCGGGCGTCGCCGCCTGTGAGCTTCGCGTCGACGTGTGGCGATAGTTGCGTGGGTCACTATCGAACAAGATCAGATCGGCATAGCAGCCCGGTCTACTTTGTGCGGGGCAAGATCCGCGACGCGTGGAATGCGAACCAGGGTTCGCAGGGCAAGTTGGGTTACCCGACCGCCGACGAGCAGACGGAACCCGACGGCTCCTTCAAGTCGACGTTCGAGCACGGCACCATCACGTGGAAGCCGGGCGACCCCGAGGCCACCGTCACCACTAGCTACTTCGGTCCTCGCGTTCGCCTCGGAAGGTCGGGCAATCCATGCGATTGCCCGACCTTTCCTGGTTCAAGGCGACGGGGAGCGATGCCGTATTTGCGTGACCGTCGTAGCGTGGAGTGGTGACTGCAGCGAACAACCTGCCCCGTACCGTCGGCGAACTGCGTGCCGCCGGGCACCGTGAACGGGGAGTCAAACAAGAAATCCGGGAAAACCTGCTGACCGCGTTGGCCGAGGGCCCAGATGCCCGGGAAATCTGGCCGGGAATCCTGGGCTTCGACGACACCGTGCTACCGCAACTGGAGCGGGCGCTGATCGCGGGCCACGACTTCGTGTTGCTGGGTGAGCGCGGTCAGGGCAAGACCCGGTTGCTGCGGGCACTGGTTGGCCTGCTCGACGAGTGGACTCCGGTGATCGGCGGCGCCGAACTCGGCGAGCATCCCTACTCGCCGATCACCCCCGGGTCGACCCGGCGGGCCGCCACGCTCGGTGATGATCTGCCGGTGGAGTGGAAGCACCGCAGCGAGCGCTATACCGAGAAGCTGGCCACCCCCGACACCAGCGTCGCCGACCTGGTGGGCGACATCGACCCGATCAAGGTCGCCGAGGGCCGCAGCCTGGGAGACCCCGAGACCATCGCCTACGGCCTCATCCCGCGGGCGCACCGCGGCATCGTCGCGGTCAACGAGTTGCCCGACCTGGCCGAGCGCATCCAGGTGTCGATGCTCAACGTGATGGAGGAGCGCGACATTCAGGTGCGCGGCTACACGCTGCGCCTGCCGCTGGACGTGTTGGTAGTCGCCAGCGCCAACCCCGAGGACTACACGAACCGGGGCCGCATCATCACCCCGCTCAAAGACCGGTTCGGCGCCGAGATTCGGACGCACTACCCGCTGGATCTTGACGCCGAGGTGGGAGTGATTCTGCAAGAGGCGCATCTGAGCGCCCAGCTGCCGGAGCATCTGATCCAGGTGATGGCCCGGTTCGCCCGCTACCTTCGGGAATCCAACTCGGTCGATCAGCGATCCGGGGTTTCGGCGCGGTTTGCGATTGCGGCCGCCGAGACGGTTGCCGCCGCTGCGCGGCATCGCGGAGCGGTGCTGGGTGAGACCGATCCAGTGGCCCGGGTCGTCGACCTGGGAACCGTGATCGACGTGCTGCGCGGCAAGTTGGAGTTCGAGTCCGGGGAGGAAGGACGCGAGCAGGCTGTGCTCGAACACCTGTTGCGCCGCGCCACCGCCGACACCGCGTCTCGAGCACTCGGTGGCCTCGATGTCGGTCCGCTGGTGACCGCGGTCGAGGGCGGTTCCGCGGTGACGACCGGTGAGCGTGTTTCGGCGAAGGATGTGCTGGCGGCGCTGCCCGATCTTCCTGTCATCGAGTCCATCGCCAAGCGGCTGGGCGCGGAATCCGAGGGTGAGCGCGCCGCCGCGCTGGAATTGGCGTTGGAGGCGCTGTATTTGGCTAAGCGCGTTGACAAGGTGTCCGGGGAAGGCGAAACCGTTTATGGTTAAAGGGCATTCGTCGCGGTACTCGGCGTATACCGGCGGGCCAGACCCGCTGGCCCCGCCAGTGGACCTGCGCGAGGCGCTAGAGCAGATCGGGCAGGACGTCATGGCGGGCACCTCGCCGCGCCGGGCGCTGTCCGAACTGCTGCGTCGGGGCACCAAGAATATGCCCGGGGCCGACCGGCTGGCTGCCGAGGCCAATCGCCGACGACGAGAGCTATTGCGCCGCAATAACTTAGATGGGACTCTACAAGAGATCAAAAAGCTCCTCGACGAGGCGGTGCTGGCTGAACGTAAGGAACTGGCCCGCGCTCTGGACGACGACGCCCGGTTCGGCGAGCTGCAATTGGATGCGCTCTCGCCGTCGCCGGCCAAGGCCGTGCAGGAGCTTTCCGACTACAACTGGCGCAGCAGCGAGGGGCGGGAAAAGTACGAGCAGATCAAGGATCTGCTCGGTCGGGAGATGCTCGATCAGCGCTTCGCCGGCATGAAGCAGGCGCTCGAAGGCGCCACCGATGAGGACCGTCAGCGGGTCGGCGAGATGCTCGACGACCTGAACGACTTGTTGGACAAGCACGCCCGTGGCGAGGACACGCAGCAGGACTTCGAAAACTTCATGGATAAGCACGGTGAGTTCTTCCCGGATAATCCGCGCAATGTCGATGAGCTGCTTGATTCGCTGGCCAAGCGCGCCGCCGCCGCGCAGCGGTTCCGCAACAGCCTGAGTCCGGACCAGCGTGCCGAGTTGGATGCGTTGGCGCAGCAGGCATTCGGATCGCCAGCGCTGATGCAGGCGTTGAATCGACTTGATGCCCACCTGCAGGCAGCCCGGCCCGGCGAGGACTGGGAGGGGTCGGCGCAGTTCTCCGGCGACAACCCGCTAGGAATGGGCGAGGGCGCTCAGGCGCTGGCCGATATTGGCGAGCTGGAGCAACTGGCCGAGCAGCTGTCGCAGAGTTATCCCGGTGCGACCATGGACGACGTCGACCTCGACGCGCTCGCGCGCCAACTCGGTGATCAGGCCGCCGTCGACGCGCAAACACTCGCCGAACTCGAGCGTGCGCTGGTCAATCAAGGCTTCCTGGACCGCAGCTCGGATGGCCAGTGGCGATTGTCGCCGAAGGCGATGCGAAGGCTCGGCGAGACAGCATTACGCGATGTCGCACAACAACTTTCCGGCCGTCGCGGTGAACGTGACCACCGGCGTGCGGGCGCAGCCGGCGAACTGACCGGCGCCACCCGGCCCTGGCAGTTCGGTGACACCGAGCCGTGGAACGTCACCCGGACGCTGACCAACGCGGTGCTCCGGCAGGCCGGAACCTCGACTCTCGACGGCCCGAACCCGGCCATCAAGATCACCGTCGACGATGTCGAGGTCTCCGAGACCGAAACTCGAACCCAGGCTGCGGTGGCGCTGCTGGTCGATACCTCGTTCTCGATGGTGATGGAGAACCGCTGGCTGCCGATGAAGCGAACCGCGCTGGCACTCGATCACTTGGTGCGCACGCGATTTCGTTCGGATGCGTTGCAGATCATCGCGTTTGGTCGCTACGCCCGAACGATCAGCACCGCGGAGCTGATGGGCCTGGAAGGAGTGTACGAGCAGGGCACCAACCTGCATCACGCGCTGGCGTTAGCCGGCCGGCATCTGCGACGGCACCCCAACGCGCAGCCCGTCTTGTTGGTGGTCACCGACGGCGAGCCGACTGCGCACCTAGAAGACTTCGACGGGGATGGGGCAGGTTCTGCTGTGTTCTTTGACTACCCGCCGCATCCGCGGACGATCGCCCACACCGTGCGTGGCTTCGACGACATGGCGCGGCTGGGCGCCCAGGTGACAATCTTCCGGTTGGGCAGCGACCCCGGGCTGGCCCGATTTATCGATCAGGTTGCGCGCCGGGTCGAGGGTCGGGTCGTGGTCCCGGATCTCGACGGGCTGGGCGCGGCTGTGGTGGGCGACTATCTGCGATCCCGGCGTCGGAAGTAGTGGTTACTTCGGGCAGGTATCGAACTGCTTGCGCAATCGCTGCTGTAGTGCGCGAGCATCGGCCGTCAGATATTTTTCTGGATGGAGTTCAATGTCAGAGTTCGGGATGTAACTGCACGCGCCAACTTGCACAGAGCCGCTGAAAGTCTGGGACATGCCGGTGCGGTCCCCCTCCCACCGCCAACTTAGGTTGAGAGCGTGTGCCGGTCCGGCCCCGGTGATCCCGATGACCGAAACGAGGTCTTGGTAGGCGGTGTCGCGGTTGTGAAGGTCCACGCTTAGGCCCGCGATCGCGCTGTGTGAACCCACGGTGATCGCCCAGATTGATACCGGCATGGCCGCCATCTGCTGATCGATCCGCTGCTGATCCGTGGCAGTGAACGGAAACGCCACTCGCCACGAGGGCCCATCGATATTCGAAGCCGGCTGCAAATCCAAGGTCACCTGTGCGTCGTCGCCGAACGCGGCGCGTATCGCGGGGAACACGTTGTTGGCAGGTGTCGCAACCTCGTTGAGCTTCAAATCCGCTGTGGAGTTGTTACGGAAGATGCTTATCTCGGCAGCATCGACGGCAACCGATAGCCGGCGAAGGCTTTCTGCATCGCCAGCGACGCTGGTCGAGTCGAGCTCGGCGCCACGCTTTACTCGTACGGTGCGGCTTGGTGTCACCGCGAATTCCGCGGTCTGGTCGAACGCTTTGAAGGCGTCGCCGCGCACCGCGTTGATACGTGCGACGACGTCTTCGATCTGCTTCGGGGCCGCGTCAGGCAGGTAAACCCACACGTGGACGGTGGCGCCGTTTTCGAAACCGTTGGTGTAACTGACATTAGAGTCTTGGACACCCGGCATCTCTTTGATTGCCTGTTGTAGCTGATCGGCTTCGGCTTTTCGGTCGGGTGCGCCGCACGCACTCACCACGCAGGACAGTGCGAGCGCAGCCGCAATGAGCAAACCCGCTATTCGCCTCACGGGTGGTACGCGGGGTTGGGGATGGGCAACCCGAACGGTCCGGGTCCGCTCGGGATAGTCGGCGGCGGTAGCACGGGCGGGTTGACGAGATCGTCGGGCACACCGGCCAGCACCGCGGCCATGTTGTACCCGCTCATGCGGAGCTGGCCGTTGCTGCCATCTCGCGCGTATTCGGAATGTCCGTAAGCCCGTTCATGCGTAGCGCCATCACCCGGGCCCACACCGGTGTTGACCGACAGTTGCGTCATGCCGGGAAGATCCTGCGGGGCACCGCCGAAGGCGCCGAATTCCGGGATCAGATCAGAGACATGATCGTTGACACCGATCATGTAGTAAGCATGCCCCGGTTGGACCCCTAACTGCGACACGCTGGTGAGCTCGGTGCCCGGAGAACCGTAAAGGACGACGTCGCTCACCGGTGTGCCCTGCTGCAGCGCCAGGCTGGTGACCAGCGAACCGTAGGAATGACCGAACGCGGTGATGTGCTGATCCGGGAAATTGGAGGTCGCGGCGAGACCTTTGTAGAAATTGTTCAGCGGTCCTGCCGCGGCGCGGGCGAGCCAGTCGTGCGTGACGTCCTTGAGATTATCGGGTGCGTCGTAACCCAGATACGCGATGGATGCCACCGCATCGTAGTTCGGCAACCCCGCCTTGCTGCGTAAGCTACTTGCCTCGCGGCGTTGGGTTTCGGCTTCCCGGACCATCTCGTCGACGCTGGCGCTGACACGAGTGTTGAGGCCGCCCACGGTTACCCCGACGCGTTCGGCATCGTCGACGCCACCAACTCCAATCGCGGCCAGTACTTTATTCGGATTGCTGGTGGTGTCCAGCAGTATCAGGCTGGTGTCCGGTTGGGCGGCCAGGGTGTTGCGGAGTACGGTCAGGTCGGCCAGCTTCGCTTGGTCGGTGTGCCAAACGCCGTTGCCGTCGAGCCAGCCGTTTTGCAGCCGGGTGATCTCGCTCTGCAGCACTGGGAGATTGAGCTCATTCCTGATGTTGGTCGGGATGCCGTCTAGGTTGCGGATCGATTGCGGGAACCAGTCTTTGAGTCGGTCTTGTTGTGCCGGCGTCAGGGAATGCCACCACTT
Organism: uncultured Actinomycetota bacterium; assembly: GCA_963720085.1. Lineage (GTDB taxonomy): Bacteria > Actinomycetota > Actinomycetes > Mycobacteriales > Mycobacteriaceae > Mycobacterium. The sequence goes on along the minus strand of CAVRER010000037.1, from coordinate 210,208 downwards.
GTCAACGTCAGCGGGTGTGGTGCCCGGCGGAGGCACGTTCGGCATTTTCGGTGGCTCGTGGGACGTTTCGGCATTGACTTGGTCCGGTGATAAGTCGCTGTCGGCGCCGCGGATGGCCGCGGCCAGATCCTCGTCAGCCGTCTGGGCGTCGGTCAACAGCCGGGTAATTGCCTCGGCAACCCGCAGCCACGCAGCCTCGATCTCGCTCTGCTCTGGGTCGGAGAACGACGACAGATTCTCAGGCAGGCTTACCAACCCGGTCTGGTTATCGATCGTAAGGTGGTATTCGCGGGCGGTGTCTCGGATCACCTGCAGCCGCGCCTTGATCGCAAAGACCTCGTCGGCCGATTTCTCCGCGGCCCGGCCGACGGCATCACAGGCATCGGCATGGTTGTCGAGGTTCAGCATGGTTCGATGCGCCCCAGCGCGTGCCGCGTCGGCACTATCACCGCCCCAATCCAGGAATTGCATGGTTTGGCCAAGCGCCGCCGATGCGGTGCGGGTGCCGTGCGCGCGCTTGATCGCAGCCTGAAAAACGGTGTTAATGGCTTCCGGGCTCCAGCGATCAATGTCAGCCAGAGTCAATGCCATTAGACGCGGGGACTCTCACCGCGCGCCGCCTCGCCTACCCTGCGCACCACCTCGGCATTGCGGTCCTCCATGTCGGCGAATTCGACAGCGGCGAAATGCATGTCACACGAATGCTTCCCGAAACGGCGAAGATGAGCGTCGCTGGTGGTCTGCCAGCCGTCCAACATGTTTGACAACGCGCCCGCCGAAGCGCCCACCCACCCGGATTGCGCGCCTGCGGCCTCGCCGTGACACGACTGCTGCCGGGCCAGCAGATCCTCCCCGTGATTGGCCACATCGTTGCCGGCCTGAGACAACGCCGTCGGATTCACCCGCAACTTGTCTGCCATCGCCCAAGTATCGCATAGCCTCCGGCGTCGGCCACTCACTAATAGCGCCCGTGACCAGGCCTTTCGCGGATGCCTATCGCTGGGTCTTGCGGCTTTTCCGCTTGATGCCGACACCGCCCCACAGTGCGAAACCGCGGATCCGCACGGTCGGCGCACCGGGCGTGCCTTCGCCCGCGACACCATGGTCGAATCCGCCCATTACGCCGTGGCCCTTGATCTCGACGTTGACTTCGGGAGGCAGCAGGATGGTTTGTCCACCCATAATTGAACACGCGTGGATCTCGACCTCGGGGGAGGTGAAGTCGGCGTAGCGGAGGTCTATCACGCCGCCGCCCCACAACGCGAACGTCGTCAACTTCTTCGGCACGTTCCACCGGCCACGCCGCTCGAAGGCACTCATGATGGCCAGCAGCAGCATCGACGGTGCGGGTTTGCAGGCACCACCGCGTTGGGGGCTCACCGACGACCCCAGCAAATCGGAGCGCAGGCGATCTAACTCGTCATAAGTCTTCGCCGCATAAGCCCTGGTGAGTCGGTCCTCGTAGTCGCTCATCGGCAGGCGGCCCTGAGCGGCTGCGTCCGTGAGCAACTGGGCGACCTGAATGCGGTCGGTCTCGCCGGCACGCGTCATCGCGTTCCGCTGCTCTTGCGCGCCTCGCCATGCTGAATTGCCCATCACTTACGAGCGTACGACGATCAGAATTTGCTGCAAGGCAACTTCGCTAAACTGCTGCGCCGCCCTCTTGGGCTTGGCCCGATTGCCCGGCTCTCCCCCGCAAGCGGGAGGTGCCCCCACCTCGGGCCGCTGCGCGGCCCGCATCGTCGCCGGGCGCCCACCGTGGCGGGCGTTTCTGCAGGAAAGCGAGCATGCCCTCGCGAGCCTCGTCGGAGACGAACAGTCGCGCCGAGTCGGCGCTGAGCTGCTCGGCGTCCCGGTCAAAGCCGTCCAGGATGGCGGCGGTGGTCAGTGCTTTCGACGCGGCCAACCCCTGCGGTGAGGCGCGCCCGATATCGGCGACGAGCGATGCCACCGCGGCGTCGACGTCGTCGGCGGCCATCGTGATCAGGCCGATCCCGGCGGCGGTGGCGGCGTCGAACGTCTCGCCGGTCAGGTAGTAGCGGGCGGCGGCGCGGGCAGACATTTTCGGCAGCAGGGTCAGCGAGATGGTCGCCGGCGCGACTCCGATCCGCGCCTCGGTCAACGCGAACGTGCTGGATGGACCGGCGACTGCGATATCGCATGCGCCGACCAGGCCCATGCCGCCGGCACGGACATGGCCGTCGACGGCGACGATCACCGGCAGCGGTGACTCGACGATCGCGCGCAGCAGGGTGGCCATCTCCCTGGCCCGCTCGGCGGCCGCCTCGAACGGATCCGCGCCCGTTGCTGCCGCGCCTTCTGACAAGTCAGCCCCCGCGCAGAAGGTATTGCCGGTGTGGTCCAGCACCACCGCCCGCACCGCGGGATCGGCAGCGGCATCGCGCAAGCCCTGCTGCAGCTGGCCGACCAGCGTGGCGGAAAGCGCGTTGCGGTTGTGCGGGGAGTTCAGCGTCAGGCGCACATAGGGCTTCCCGGTGCCCGGCCCGGTGTATTCGACCAGCCTGTCCATCAGTAGGACCGGGGCAGGCCCAGCGACGTCTGCGCCACGAAGTTCAGCACCATCTCCCGGCTGACCGGTGCGATACGACCCAACCGGGCCGACGCCAGCATGGCGGCAACGCCGTACTCCTTGGTCAGACCGTTGCCGCCCATGGACTGCACAGCCTGGTCCACCGAGCGCGTCGCTGCTTCGGCGGCAGCGTATTTGGCCATGTTGGCGGCCTCGGCCGCGCCGGCGTCGTCGCCGCTGTCATAAAGCGTCGCGGCCTTCTGCATCATCAGCTTGGCGAGTTGAACCTCGATGTGGCACTGCGCCAACGGGTGTGACAGGCCTTGGTGGGTGCCGATCGGGACGGACCACACCTGGCGGGTCTTGACGTAGTCCGCGGCCCGTTCGAGCGCGAACCGTCCCATGCCGACCGAGCTGGCCGCGCCCATGATGCGCTCGGGGTTCAGCCCGGCGAAAAGCTGTGCGATCGCGGCGTCCTCGGCTCCGACGAGCGCATCGGCAGGCAGCCGGACGTCGTCGAGGAAGACCTGGAACTGCCGCTCCGGGCTGATCAGTTCCATTTCGATTGGGGTGTAGGTAAAGCCGGGAGCATCGGTGGGCATCACGAACAGCGCCGGGCGCAGCTTGCCGGTTTTGGCTTCCTCGGTACGGGCGACGACCAGCACGGCCTGCGCCTGGTCGATGCCGGAGATGTAAACCTTCTGGCCCTTGAGGATCCAGTCGCCACCGTCGCGACGGGCGGTGGTGGTGATCTTGTGGGAGTTCGATCCGGCGTCGGGCTCGGTGATCGCGAACGCCATCGTCAGCGAGCCGTCGGCGATGCCGGGAATCCAGCGCTTCTTTTGCTCCTCGGTGCCGAACTTGCTGATGATCGTGCCGTTGATGGCGGGCGACACCACCATCAGCAGCAGCGCGCTGCCCGCGGCCGCCATCTCCTCCATCACCAGGGACAGTTCGTACATCCCGGCACCGCCGCCGCCGTACTCTTCGGGCAGGTTCACTCCGAGGAAGCCGAGTTTGCCTGCCTCGGACCACAATTCGTCGGTGTGTTCGTGCGCGCGAGCCTTCTTCAGGTAGTACTCGCTGCCGTAGCTGGACGCCCATGCGGCCACGGACTTGCGCAGCGCCTGGCGCTCTTCACTCTCGATGAAACTGGTGTCAGTCACGATGCTCTAGTCTCCTTCTGCATTTTCGGGCGACTCGACCCTTGCCAGGACGGCGCCCACTTCGACTTGCTGGCCGGTGTTCACGTTGAGCTCTGCGAGCACACCGTCGCTCGGAGCGGTGATGGTGTGCTCCATTTTCATTGCCTCCAGCCAGATCAGCGGCTGGCCGGCAGTGACGGCATCGCCGACGTCGGCGCCCAGCCTTATCACGTTGCCGGGCATGGGTGCCACCAGCGAACCCTTTTCGATGGCCGAGCCCGGCTCGGGGAAGCGCGGCAGCGCGAACAAGTGCACGGGGCCGCGCGCCGAGTCGACGTAGACGTCCTGATCGTAGCGCGCGATCGCGAAACTGCAGGCGACACCGTCGCCGTCGGCCAACACGACTTCGTCTTGGGTAGCCGAAACCAGATGGGCCGCTTCGTGATCAGCCAGGATCAATCCCGTTCTGGTGAAGCGGTATTCGACTCTGTGCTCGTTGTCGGCGTCATCGCGGTACGTCTTGACCTGATATCCCGACGCGAGGTTGCGCCATCCGCTGGGGATCGAGCCCAGGACGGTGGCGGTGGCGCGATTGTGCGCGGCGTCGGCAAGCGCCGCCGCGATTGCCGACAGGCGGATGGCCGCTTCGTCGGTCAGCGGAGCCGACAACTCTGCCAGGCCATGTCTGTCGAAAAAGGCTGTGTCGGTGGCGCCGTCGAGGAATGCCGGATGACGCAGCACATTGACCAGCAGCTCGCGGTTGGTGCGCAAGCCGTGTAGGTGGGCCCGGGCCAGCGCGTGGGCGAGCACCAGCGCGGACTGTCGCCGCGTCGGACCGTACGAGATCACTTTGGCCAGCATCGGGTCGTAATGGATCGACACCGCGAATCCGTCGACGATGCCCGAGTCCAGCCGAATGCCGGTCCGCTGGCCCAGCGATGAAAACTCGGAGCGAACGGCCGGCACGTCGAAGGTATGCACCACGCCCGCCTGCGGCTGCCAGCCTCGGGCGGGATCTTCGGCGTAGAGACGGGCTTCGATCGAATGGCCAACAGCGGCAGGGGGTTCGGCGTCAAGTCGGCCGCCGTCAGCCACCGCGAGCTGCAGCTCGACCAGATCGAGCCCGGTGGTCTCTTCGGTCACGGGGTGCTCGACCTGCAGCCGGGTGTTCATCTCGAGGAAGTAGAACTCGCCGCTATCGTCGGCGAGAAATTCCACCGTTCCGGCGCCGGTGTAGCCGATCGCCGCGGCGGCCAGTCGGGCCGCCTCGAACAGTTTTTCGCGCATCCCCGGCGTGCGCTCGACCAGGGGAGACGGGGCCTCCTCGATGATCTTTTGGTGGCGGCGTTGAATCGAGCATTCCCGTTCGCCGACGGCCCACACGGTGCCGTGGGTATCGGCGAGTACCTGGACCTCGACGTGGTGGCCGGTGGGCAGGTAGCGCTCGCAAAAGACAGTCGGGTCGCCGAAAGCGGATTGCGCCTCACGCTGGGCGGCTGCGACTTCACCGGGCAGTGCTGATAATTCGCGCACCACCCGCATCCCGCGACCGCCACCGCCCGCGGAGGCCTTGACCAGCACCGGCAGCTGGCCTTCGGTGACCGTGTCGGGGTCGAGTTCGTCGAGCACCGGCACGCCGGCGGCGGCCATCATCTTCTTGGACTCGATCTTGGAGCCCATTGCCCGCACCGCATCCACCGGCGGCCCAACCCAAGTCAGGCCCGCGGCTTGCACGGCGGCGGCGAACTCGGCGTTCTCCGAGAGAAATCCATAGCCGGGGTGCACCGCGTCGGCGCCGGCGGCACGCGCCGCGGCGATGATCGCCTCGGCGTTCAGATAGGCATTGGTACGCGGCAGCCGGACGCGGGCGTCGGCCTCGGCGACGTGCGGTGCCCCGGCGTCGGGATCGGTATAGACGGCGACGGTGCCCAGGCCCAGCCGGCGGCAGGTCGCGAACACCCGCCGGGCGATCTCGCCGCGGTTGGCAACCAGAACTCGAGTGATTCCCATCAGCGTCACATCCGGAAGACGCCAAAGTTCGACGTCCCTTTGATCGGGCCATTGGCTATGGCGGACAGACACATTCCCAGAACGGTGCGGGTGTCGCGCGGGTCGATCACCCCGTCGTCGTAAAGCATCCCGGACAGCACCAACGGTAGCGACTCGGCCTCGATCTGGCCTTCGACGGCGGCCCGCATCGCCGCGTCGGCTTCCTCGTCGACTTGCTGGCCGCGCGCCTCGGCGGCGGCCCTGCTCACGATTGACAACACCCCGGCCAGCTGCGCGCCACCCATCACGGCGGCCTTGGCGCTGGGCCAAGCGAACAAGAACCGCGGGTCGTAGGCGCGGCCGCACATACCGTAATGGCCGGCGCCGTACGACGCGCCGATCAGCAGCGAGATATGCGGCACGGTGGAGTTAGACACGGCGTTGATCATCATCGAACCGTGCTTGATCATGCCACCCTCTTCGTAGTCCTTGCCCACCATGTATCCGGTGGTGTTGTGCAAGAACAACAGTGGCGTGTTGGACCGGTTGGCCAGCTGGATGAACTGGGTGGCCTTTTGCGACTCCTCGCTGAACAGCACACCGCGCGCGTTGGCCAGGATGCCCAGCGGGTAGCCGTGCAACCTCGCCCAGCCGGTGACCAGCGACGAGCCGTACATGGCTTTGAATTCGTCGAATTCGGAGCCGTCGACGATGCGGGCGATCACTTCCCGCGGGTCGAACGGAATGCGCAGATCGGCGGGCACGATGCCGATCAGTTCCTCGGCGTCGAACAGTGGCTCGGCGACCGGTCCTGGCGCGGGTCCCTGTTTGGCCCAGTTGAGCCGCGCGACGATGCGACGCCCGATGCGGATCGCGTCGAGTTCGTCGACGGCGAAGTAGTCACCCAAACCCGAGATTCGGGAGTGCATTTCGGCGCCGCCCAGCGACTCGTCGTCGGACTCCTCGCCGGTGGCCATCTTGACCAGCGGCGGGCCGGCCAGAAAGACCTTCGAGCGTTCTTTGATCATCACGACGTGGTCGGACATGCCGGGCATGTAGGCCCCACCGGCGGTGGAGTTGCCGAAGACGAGAGCGATGGTGGGGATTCCGGCCGCCGACAGCCGGGTCAGGTCGCGGAACATCTGCCCGCCGGGGACGAAGATCTCCTTCTGGGTGGGCAGATCCGCGCCGCCGGATTCCACCAGCGAAATGACCGGCAACCGGTTCTGCAGGGCGATCTGGTTGGCCCGCAGTATTTTTCGCAGCGTCCACGGGTTGCTGGTGCCGCCCTTGACCGTCGGGTCATTGGCGACGATCAGGCATTCGACGCCGCTCACCGCGCCGATGCCGACGACCGTGCTGGCACCGATCTGGAAGGCGCTGCCGTACGCCGCCAGCGGGCTCAGTTCCAGAAATGGGGAGTCCGGGTCGACGAGCAGTTCGATGCGTTCCCGAGCGGTCAACTTGCCGCGGGCGTGATGACGCTCGACATATTTGGGGCCACCACCGCCGAGCGCTTTGGCGAGCTCGGCTTCGATCTCAACGAGCCGTGTGGTCGCCGCCGCCGCCGCGTCGGAATAGGCGTCGCCCCTAGGGTCAAGCGTCGACTGCAGCACGGTCATATGGCGCCGCTCCTCTTCATCGCTGCGCTCTGCATCGTCGCCAGCACGGTCACGATTGATACCCCAGGGTTTTGGCGGCCAGCGAGGTCAGGATTTCGGTGGTGCCGCCGCCGATACCGAGGATCCGCATGTCGCGATACTGGCGTTCGACTTCGGATTCGGACATGTATCCCATGCCGCCGAACAGTTGAACGGCTTGGTTGGCCACCCATTCGCCGGCTTCGACGGCGGTGTTCTTGGCAAAACACACCGGCGCGATCAGGTTCGTCTCGCCGGCCAGCTGGCGCTCCACCACATTGCGCGCATACACGCGAGCGACATCAGTGCGACGGGCCATCTCGGCCAGCGTGTTCTGCACGGCTTGTCGGGATATCAGCGGCCGGCCGAACGTCTCGCGGTCGCGGCACCATTTTGCGGTGATGTCGAGGCACCGCTGGGCGCTCGAATAGGCCTGCGCGGCAAGGGCGATGCGCTCGGCGACGAATGCCTGCGCGATCTGGGCGAAGCCGCTGTTCTCCGCGCCGACCAAGTTGGCCGCCGGCACGGCGGCGCCCACGTAGGACAGCTCTGCGGTGTCCGACGAGCGCCAACCCATCTTGTCCAGCTTGCGGGTGACTTGAAAACCAGGAGTATCCCGGTCCACTACCAGCAACGAAACTCCCGCAGCGCCAGGGCCACCGGTGCGTACCGCGGTGACGACGTAGTCGGCGCGTACCCCGGAGGTGATGTAGGTCTTGGCGCCGTTGACGACGTAATGATCACCCTCCCGCGCCGCCGTGGTCCGCAAGTGCCCGACATCGGAGCCGCCCCCGGGTTCGGTGATGGCCAACGCGCCGATCAGCTCGCCGGCCAATGTCGGACGGACGAACTTGTCGATCAGCCGCGCATCGCCGGACGCGATCATGTGCGGCACCGCGATGCCGCAGGTGAACAGCGATGCGAAGACGCCACCGGGGACACCGGCCTCGTGCAGCTCTTCGCAGACGACCACAGCGTCCGCGCCATCTCCGCCACCGCCACCGACTGCCTCGGGGAAGTTCGCCCCCAGCAGCCCGGCCGCGCCCGCGCGCCGGTGCAGCTCGCGCGGCAACTCACCGATCCGCTCCCACTCGTCGATGTGGGGCAAAATCTCTCGCTCAGCGAAGGAGCGCACCGTCTTGCGGAGCTGGTCGCGCTCGGGTGTGGTCCAGATAGTCACAGCATGCTCCTTCGCTGCCTTGACGTCGGCAGCTGGTTCTCCCGTACGCACACGCCGACGCCAATAGCGAACACCGACACGGCCGGTCGTTTGGTCCGCTCAGTATGTCGGTGGAGGCGGTTAGGGTGCCGAGCATGAAGCGGGTGGTCAAGCTGCGGGTACTGCCGACCGAAGCCGAGGCGGCAGCTCTGGAGGCCACCCTGATTGCTTGCAATCGGGCGGCGTCGTGGCTGTCGGCGGTAATGCACGCCGATCGGGTGCGTCGAAGACACGATGCGCAGAAGCGCTTCTATTCCGAACTGAAACAGCGGTTCGGGTTGTCGGCCCAGCCAACGATCCGAGTAATCGGAAAGGTCGCCGACGCCTACACCACATTGCGCGGCAACATCGACGCGGGCAACTACGGGCCGCCCGGCTCCCGGCGGCGAAGCGAAGTGGCGGCCAAGCCGCTCAAGTTCCGGTGCGATGCGGCGCAGCCGTTCGACGCGCGGTGTTTGTCGTGGCAGCTGCCCGCCGAGATAGGCGCCCGGGACGCGAGGGTGTCGATTTGGACTACTCACGGCCGGCGCAAAGGTATGCGGGTGCTTGCCGCCCCGCGGGACCTGGCGCTGCTGCGCACAAACCCGATCGGGGAGACCGACTTGATCCGACGCGATGGTAAGTGGTTTCTGTATGCCTCCATCGAGGCGCCGGAAATGTCGCACACACATCCGTCCAACGGATTCGTCGGTGTAGATCTGGGCGTTATCAACATCGCAACTACCAGCGATGGCGAGCGCACGGCCGGCGCACGGCTCAACCGCTATCGCAAACGACAGCAGCGGCTGCGACAGCGGTTGCAGGCCAAGAAGAGTAGTTCGGCGCGGCGGTTGCTGAAGCAACGCGGTCGTAAGGAGGCGCGGTTCGCCGCCGATCTCAACCACCAAATCTCCAAACGCATCGTGGCCGAGGCGCAACGCACCGGACGCGGTATCGCCGTCGAACAATTGGCGGGAATCCGCGGGCGGGTACGGCTTCGCAAGCCCCAACGGGCCGCGCTGCATTCGTGGGCGTTCGCCCAACTCGGGTCGGTTCTGGCCTACAAGGCCAAACAAGCCGGTGTGGCGTTCGTCGAGGTCGATCCGGCCTACACCTCGCAGATGTGCAGCCGGTGTGGGCATGTCGACAAACGAAACCGCCTCTCTCAAGCAGCATTTGAATGTGGTCTTTGTGACTTCGTTGGGCACGCCGACCACAATGCGGCGGTCAACATCGCAGCCCGCGGTGTTGAACGCTGGGGCGAAGTCATGCGCCCACACGCAGCGCCCACCCTGACAGCCAGTTAGGGCGGCAGCAGCAAGCCTAAGGGCGGCCCGAGCCAGAAAGGACGTGCCACAAGCGCGTCCCTCTGGGGATGAGGTCATGACAGCAGCCTTTCCGGAATCTCGATATGGCGGCTACGCAGCCATTCGCCCAGCCCCTTGGCCTGGGGGTCGAAGCGCGCCTGGTAGGCCACGCCCTGGCCGAGGATGTCGTCAATGACGAAGTTCACCGCGCGCAGGTTGGGTAGCAGGTGCCGGGTGACCGGCAGCTCGGCCGTTTCGGGAAGCAGCTCCTTGAGCAGCTCGACGGTCAGTGTGTTGACCAGCCAGCGCCACTGCTCGTCGGTGCGCACCCATACTCCGACGTTGGCCGACCCGCCCTTGTCGCCGCTGCGGGCCGCGGCGATCCGGCCGAGTGGAACACGCCGAGTCGGTCCCGCCGGCAATGGCTCAGGCAGCGGCGGCGGGTCGGCCGGAACAATCTTGAGAGTCTCTGTGGCACAAGGAATCTCGATGCGAGTGCCGTCGGGATGGACTGCGGTGTGCGCTACCTGGTTGGCGTCGACATAGCCGGGGGTGAACACCCCGTACACCTGGCCGTCGCCGGGCGGAGCGGTGACGGTAAATCCCGGATAGCTGGCCAGTGCCAATTCCACTGCGGCCGAGGAAAACTGGCGACCCACATTCGCCGGGTCGGGGTCGCGGACTACGCATCGAAGCAAGGCGCTGGCCGCTTCTTCGGTGTCGGCGTCGGCATGGTCGGTGCGGGCCAGCGTCCACTCCAACTCCGCAGGCTTGACGGTGAGTGCAGCCTCCAATTGGCGACGCACCAACTCGGCCTTTTCTTCGATGTCCAGGCCGGTCAACACGAACGTCATCGCGTTGCGGAACCCGCCGATGCTGTTCAGCGAGACCTTCAGCGTGGGCGGCGGTGGTTCGCCGACCACCCCGCTGATCCGCACCCGATCGGCCCCGTTGGCGGACAGTTCGATGGTGTCCATCCGGGCCGTGACGTCCGGGTTGGCGTAGCGGGCGCCGGCGACCTCGTAGAGCAGCTGTGCGGTAACGGTGTCGACGCTGACCAACCCGCCGGTGCCCGGGTGCTTGGTGATCACCGACGAGCCGTCGGCGTGGATCTCGGCCAGCGGGAAACCGGCATAGGTCAAATCAGGGACCTCGGTGAAAAACGAGAAATTGCCACCAGTGGCCTGGATGCCGCATTCGATCACATGGCCGGCGACCACGGCGCCGGCCAGTTGGTGATAGTCGGTCCGGTCCCAGCCGAAATGCGCGGCCGCCGGCCCGACAGTCACCGACGCGTCGGTGACCCGGCCGGTCACCACGACGTCGGCGCCGCTGCCCAGGCAGTCGACGATGCCCCACGCGCCCAGGTAGGCGTTGGCCGTCAGCGGCGCACCCAGCCCCAGCTCCTCGGCGCGGGGCGCCAGGTCGTCACCGTCGACGTGGGCGACCCGGGTCGGCACGCCCAGGCGCTCAGCCAGGGCGCGCACCGCGTCAGCGAGGCCGGCGGGGTTTAGGCCTCCGGCGTTGGCGACGATGCGCACCCCGCGGTCGTGTGCCAGACCCAGGCACTCCTCGAGTTGCGTCAGGAAGGTCTTGGCGTAGCCGCGATCAGGGTGCTTCATCCGGTCGCGGCCGAGAATCAGCATGGTCAGCTCGGCCAGGTAATCACCGGTGAGGTAATCCAGGTCGCCGCCGGTGAGCATCTCGCGCATCGCGGAGTGCCGGTCGCCGTAGAACCCCGAGCAGTTCCCAATCCGGACTGGGCCAGAAGAAACAGAAGAAGACGCCATGCGTGTCGTCCTTCCTCCAGCCTCCGGCTGGACGCAACCAACCAACCGGTAGGTTAGCGGGTAGCGCAGGTGTCACGTCAAGGATGCTCCCTTTCCGGCAGTCACGTTCGGGTGCCGATTTTTGTGAGCAGCAGGTCAACGACTATTATCGGGAGCAACTTCGCCGTCGAGGTTGCTTGCACGGCGACCCCCTACCAGTAGTAAGGCCCGATTATGGCTGTGCCAAAGCGCAGGATGTCGCGCGCGAACACCCGGAGCCGGCGCGCGCACTGGAAGGCTGCCAAGCCCGAACTTGTCGCTGTGACGGTGGCCGGCCAGCAGCACAAAGTGCCGCGCCGGTTGCTCAAGGCGGCGCGCCTCGGCCTAATCAACCTGGATCGCCGCTAACTTTTTCGCCATGAGTCCCGCCGTCCGGCAACGACGCTGGCAGCACCGCGACCCGACGAAGAGCAGGGCAATCAGCCTCTGCTCGTCTCAGGCCGCTCTCAGGCGATTGGATGAAACTGGTGGCCGTGCGAATTCTTGTCGTTGACGACGATCGAGCGGTGCGCGAGTCACTGCGCCGATCGCTTTCCTTCAATGGCTACTCGGTCTCGCTGGCGGAAGACGGCGTCGAAGCCCTCGAAATGATCGCCGCCGACCGGCCCGACGGGCTCGTTCTCGACGTGATGATGCCGCGGCTGGACGGCCTAGAGGTCTGCCGTCAGCTGCGCAGCAGCGGGGACGATCTGCCGATTTTGGTATTGACCGCCCGCGACACGATTTCCGAGCGAGTCGCCGGCCTCGACGCCGGCGCCGACGACTATCTACCCAAGCCGTTCGCACTTGAAGAGCTGCTGGCCCGCATGCGGGCACTGCTGCGTCGCACCAGGGTAGACGATTCAGGCGAATCCGTGGCGATGACGTTCGCGGATCTCACCCTCGATTCGGTGACCCGTGAAGTCACTCGTGGGCAACGCCAGATCAGCCTGACCCGCACGGAATTCGCGCTGCTGGAGATGTTGATTGCCAATCCGCGACGGGTACTGACGCGCAGCCGGATTCTCGAGGAGGTGTGGGGCTTCGACTTTCCCACCTCAGGCAACGCGCTGGAAGTGTATGTCGGATACCTGCGTCGCAAGACCGAAGCAAATGGAGAGCCGCGGTTGATCCACACCGTGCGAGGAGTGGGTTACGTGCTGCGCGAAACACCGCCGTAATGCCGCTGAAAACACCGTTCCACCGGCGAAGTCGAGCTCAGCTGCGAGCCAGCACCTCGTTGTCGTTGCGGTGGCGGGTGATGCTGCTGGCGATGTCGATGGTGGCGATGGTGGTCGTCCTGATGGCCGTCGCCGTATACGCGGTGATCTCCGCGGCGCTGTACAAGGACATCGACGACCAGCTGCAGAGCCGGGCTCAGCTGTTGATCGCCAGCGGATCGTTGGCGGCCGATCCCGCGAAAGCCATTGAGGGCACCGCGTATTCGGATGTCAACGCGATGCTGGTGAACCCCGGCCGATCGATCTTCACGGCCAACCAGGAGGGCCAAACACTGCCGGTCGGACCACCGGAAAAGGCGGTGATCCGCGGTGACCTGTTCATGTCGCGGCGTACGGCGGCCGATCAGCGGGTACTGGCAGTACACCTGCCGAACGGCAGCTCGCTGCTGATCTCCAAGAGCCTGGCGCCGACCGACGCGGTGATGACGAAGCTGCGCTGGGTGCTGTTGATCGTTGGCGGGGTGGGCGTCGCGGTCGCCGCGGTTGCCGGTGGGATGGTCACCCAGGCCGGGCTGCGTCCGGTGGGCCGCCTGACGGAGGCGGCCGAACGGGTGGCACGCACCGACGACCTGCGGCCCATTCCGGTATTCGGCAGCGACGAACTGGCCCGGCTGACCGAAGCATTCAACTTGATGTTGCGTGCCCTGGCCGAATCTCGGGAACGTCAGACCCGCCTGGTCGCCGATGCGGGTCACGAACTGCGCACCCCGCTGACATCGCTGCGCACCAACGTCGAATTGCTGATGGCGTCACTGGCACCGGGTGCGCCGCCACTGCCCGAACAGGAGATGGTCGATCTGCGCAGCGATGTGATCGCGCAGATCGAGGAATTGTCCACGCTGGTAGGCGATTTGGTGGACCTCACCCGAGACGACGCTGGCGAAGTAATTCAGGAGCCGGTCGACGTCGGCGAGGTCGTCGACCGTTCTCTGGAGCGAGTACGACGGCGCCGCAACGACATTGAGTTCGACATCGACGTGACGCCGTGGCAGGTCTACGGCGACTCTGCGGGCCTGTCGCGTGCAGTGCTGAATCTGATGGACAATGCCGCCAAGTGGAGTCCGTCAGGGGAGACCGTCCGTGTCAAGCTCAGGCAGTTGGACGCGACGCACGCCGAGTTGGTGGTGTCCGACCATGGACCGGGGATCCCGGTGGCTCAGCGTGCACTGGTGTTCGAGCGGTTCTTCCGCTCGACCACGGCGCGGGCGATGCCCGGCTCAGGTCTTGGGCTGGCGATCGTCAAACAGGTCGTGCTCAATCACGGCGGGGCGCTTCGCGTCGAAGAGACCGTCCCGGGCGGTGAGCCGCCGGGGACGTCGATCTACGTGTTGCTGCCCGGACGGCCGATCCCGACATCGAAGCACCCGACTGCTGAGGCAGCTGCGGCGGATGTTAACGCTTGGTCAAATCCGGGGAACTCTCTAGGTCCAGCGAACGTTATCTCAGTCGAATCTCAGACCACGCAGGCAGGGTAGTGATCCAGTTACTGTTAAGTCTGAACCGACTGCCCAAGGAAAGAGCGACCTAGCGACATGACGAATCACCCGAGGTATTCGCCACCGCCGCAGCAGCCCGGGTATCACCCGGTGCCCGATCAGCGTGGGGCCCCAGGCTATTCCGGCCATGGGCAGCAGCAAACATATCCTCAGCACTTCGACTGGCGCTACGGCCAGCAGCCGCCCTACCGGCAGCCGTACGGGTCTTTCGGTGGCGGTCAGGCCGGCCCGGCCGGCGGCCCGCCGCAACCGGGCATACCGCGAAAGCGTTCTCGCGCAGGAGCATTGGCTGTCGGCGCATTGGCGATCGCAGTCGTATCGGCCGGCATCGGCGGTGCGGCGGCGTCGGTAATCGAGCACAACGGGCAGCTCCCTTCCATCGCCGATGGAACGTCACTGGGTGGGGCGGCTCCCAGCGTGCCGGCCGCCAACGCCCCGGTAGGCACTGTCGAACAGGTCGCCGCCAAGGTGGTGCCCAGCGTGGTCATGCTCGAAACCGATCTCGGCCGGGAGTCCGAGGAGGGTTCGGGCATCATCTTGTCTTCCGACGGGCTGATCCTGACCAACAACCACGTCGTCGCCACCGCGGCCAATCCCGGTCACCCCGGTCCGCCGCACGCGCCGCCGCCCGAAGGCGCTGCCCCCCGGGAGCCGGACAGCGAGCGCCCCAGCGGACCGCCGAAGACCACGGTGACCTTCTCTGACGGGCGCACCGCAGAGTTCACCGTGTTGGGGGCGGACCCCACCACCGACGTCGCAGTCGTTCGGGTGAAAGGCGTTTCCGGCTTGACGCCGATCACCCTCGGGTCGTCAGCGAATTTGCGCGTCGGTCAGCCGGTGATGGCGGTCGGGTCGCCGCTGGGCCTGGAGGGCACGGTGACCACCGGCATTGTCAGCGCACTCAACCGGCCGGTGTCGACGACCGGCGAGACGGGTAACCAGAACACCGTCCTCGACGCGATTCAGACCGACGCCGCGATCAACCCCGGTAACTCCGGCGGCGCGTTGGTCAACATGAGCGGACAGTTGGTCGGCGTCAACTCTGCGATTGCCACGCTGGGCGGCGATTCGTCCGATGCGCAGAGCGGTTCGATCGGACTTGGCTTCGCGATTCCGGTCGATCAGGCCAAGCGCATCGCCGACGAGCTGATCAAGACCGGCACAGCGTCGCATGCGTCACTGGGCATTCAGGTCACCAACGACAAGGGCACACCTGGCGCCAAAGTTGTTGAGGTGGTGCCGAACGGAGCGGCGGCAGCCGCCGGCCTGCCCAGCGGAGTCGTGGTGACCAAGATCGACGACCGTCCGGTCAACAGCGCTGACGGCTTGGTTGCCGCCGTGCGATCCAAGGCGCCCGGCGACAAAGTGACGCTCACGTTCAAGGACCCCTCGGGCGATAGCAAGACCGTGCAGGTCACCCTGGGCAAGGCGCAGCAGTGATGAGAGTCCCCGCATCGTGGTCGGACCCCAGATATACGGTTGCAACTATGGAACAGAGCGCGGAGTTGGTCGGCAGGGCACTTGTCGTCGTCGTCGACGACCGGACCGCGCACGGCGATGAGGACCACAGCGGGCCACTGGTCACCGAGCTGCTCACCGAAGCGGGATTCGTTGTCGACGGCGTAGTGGCCGTCGCCGCCGACGAGGTGGAGATCCGCAACGCATTGAACACCGCCGTCATCGGAGGAGTGGACCTGGTGGTATCGGTCGGTGGCACCGGCGTGACGCCGCGCGATGTAACCCCGGAGGCCACCCGCGAAATTCTCGATCGCGAAATCCTCGGCATCGCCGAGGCAATCCGCGCCTCGGGATTGGCCGCAGGCATCATCGACGCGGGATTGTCACGCGGTTTGGCCGGGATCTCGGGCAGCACCCTGGTGGTCAACCTCGCCGGTTCGCGCTACGCGGTGCGCGACGGCATGGCGACACTGAATCCGCTGGCGGCCCAGATCATCGGCCAACTCTCGAGCTTGGAGATCTGACTCCGGAATGACCAGGCCAGGCAGCGACGACCGGAGTTTGCTCAACCAGGTATTCGGGACAGAGCTGCCGCAAGAGGCGACCGACGAGCGTGATCGCGACGCCGATGATCGCGAGCAGTGGCTGAGGGAGAACGTACCCCCGCACCACATTTGAATACCCAACCCGCCGGGGGAGATTAGTTTTGCTCGCCCATGTCACTGGATGAGAACTCGCGCGTGTTTGGGGGGAGACAAGGGCTACAAGGGGATCCATCGTCGCCGACCTCGCCGCCATAGGAGTGACCATCGACGTCTTGCGCGGCGGCTGAACGATCAAGCCGTGACCGGGTTTCGGCGCCGACCGACGTCACGCGAGGTCAGACTGGTTGTCGGTGGTGTGTGGGATGCTCGCGTGGAGATGAGCCGGCACACCACCTTCAAGTTTTGCCTCGACCCCACTGTCGAGCAGCATGAGGTGCTGGCTCGGCATTCGGGGGCGTCCCGGTTCGCGTTCAACCAGTGCTTGGCGATGGTGAAAACCGCGCTCACCCACCGCAAGACCCATCGGGACACCGATGTGCCGTGGACGGGGTTCGATCTGATCAACGCGTTCAACGCGTGGAAGAAAACCACCGACGCTGGTCGCGTCTTCACCGTCGGCAGCGATGGCGTGGCCGAGACCGTGGTGACTGGCTTGGCGTGGCGCCGCGAGGTGTGCCAGCAAGTGTTCGAGGAAGCCGCGGCCGATCTGGGTGCGGGACTCAAATCCTGGTCGGACTCGCGTTCAGGCAAGCGCAAGGGCAAGCGAGTGGGCTTCCCGAGATTCAAGAAGAAAACCGGTGAAGTGCCGTCGTTTCGGCTGCGCAACAAACATCCGAAGGGTCGTTCGCCGGCGATCCGGGTCGGCGACCACAATCGACCACGCTCCGTCACCCTGCCCGGTATCGGCCCGATCGCGGTGCACGACGACACCCGCCGGTTGCGGCGCATGCTCGCCAAGGATCGCGCGAAGATCCTGTTCGCCACCGTCACTCACCGGGGCGGCCGCTGGTGGGTATCGCTGAACGCCGAGGCCGCCGAGCTGCACCCCGACCACCAGCACCCCGTTCGCGATCCGGCCGATGATGACGGCTGGATCGGCATCGATCGCGGCTTATCGGCGTTCCTGGTCGCCGCACACGCCGACGGTGAGGAAGTTGCCCGTATCACCGATGCCCCCAAGGCGCTGGCTGCAGGGATGAAACGCCAACAGCATCTGGCGAAATCGTTGTCCCGCAAAACAAAGGGATCGGCTAACCGCCGCGCAGCCGCGGCAAAGCTGGCCCGCCACCACCATCACGTCGCCAACGTGCGCCGCGATTTCCTCCATAAGGTGTCCAACGCGCTGGTCAAGACTCACGACCGGCTGGTCTTCGAGAACCTGCATGTGTCAGGAATGCTGGCGAACCGTCGCCTGGCCCGCGCCATCTCCGATGCAGGCTGGGCCGAATTCGCCCGCATCCTGAGCTACAAACACGCTTGGAGAGGCGGCACAATCATGGTCGCGGATCGCTGGTATCCGTCAAGCCGGCTCTGCCCGGCCTGCGGTTCAATCCGCGGTGACCTGACTCTGGCTGATCGGGTGTTCACCTGCGAATGCGGGTATTCCGCCGACCGCGACACTAATGCCGCAGTCAATCTGGCCCGCTGGGGCGAGACCCATCACAACGCATCACCAGATCCCCGGACCTCCAAGCAACGGGGCCGGGCCACCAATGCCCACCGACGGGACGGCGCTGACCAACACACCACGTGTGCCGGTGAAACCAGCCCGGATGAAGCGGGAACCGACGTTCACACCGCATCTGCGGCCTGAATCGACGACGCCCGAGAAGGGCGGTGCCGAACACTCACCAGACTCGTTCGACACGCTTTAATTCGCCGCAAAGCCCGCAATCGCGGACGAACGGACATACCGTTTTTCCGGGCGATCTTGTGCCGTCCTAGAAATTCGTGGCGATGGAGGTGGCTTTCGTGTTCAAAGGATTCAGAGATTTCGTAATGCGGGGTGACGTGATCACCGTCGCTGTCGGGTTGGTCGTGGCCTTGGCTTTCTCGAACCTGGTCAAGGCTTTCACCGACAGTGTGATCAATCCGCTGGTCGCCGCAGCACAGCCCCATACCACCTTCGGGTTGGGCTGGCAGCTCGGCAATGCAGGCAACAAGGAGACTTTCGTCGACATGGGAGCGTTCATCGGGGCGATTGTCTACTTCATAGTCTTCATGACCACCATCTACGTCGTGATCGTGTTGCCCTACAAGCACATCCAGAAGCGCCGTGGGGTAACCGTGTTCGGTGATGAGCCCGCGACCAAGGCGTGTGGCGAGTGCATGTCGGACATCCCCGAGTCCGCGCACAAGTGCAAGTACTGTGCCAGCGACCAGGCGGCGGCCGCCTGAGACAGCTTTCGCCCACACTCAACGCAGGGTGAAGGTCACGGTCTGCGTCAACGCGGCGCCGGCCACGGCGTTGGCTGCGGCGGCCGGCAGCGCCACCAGTACCACCCGGTCGTTGGTCGCGGCCTGAGCCTTCTGCTTCGCCGAGACCAGGACCACGATCGCATCGGTGGCTATGACGCTGGGGCCCTTCGGGTTGGATTGGGAGGCGGTCTCTGACGCGGCAACGACGTCGACGACATCGCCAGGGCGGACCAGGTCGGCCAGTGCGCTGTCTGCGGGATGCACCGGCACTATCCGGGCGTTCGGCCCAGCCGCCGACTCGGCCAGTCGGCGGCTTAGCAGCCGGACGTCGGTCAGCACTTCACCGCGCCGCGCCGGCCCGGCCAGTGTGGACCCGACAACGGTGTCGATGTCCGACTGCGACCCGTCGGGAATGGTTGGGACCAAACGTTTTTCGAGCCGGAGATCGTCGGCAGTCAGCGCGGAGCCCGGGCTGAGATCACGGGCCGCGACCACCACCTGAGCACGGTCACCGTCCGGATTGGGCCGCAGTGCCGCAACACCGGCCAGGACGACGAGCCCGGCCGCGGCGATTCGCCGGGCCAGCACGGTTCGCGACCAGTCCGGGCGCAGCCACTGCGAAATTTGGGTCGGTAGCGACGGATTCAGCGATTTGAGGGATTCCCCCATGCCGCAACGGTAGGCGGGACTGGCTCGCACCCGCGGCCGCCGGCAAGCCGCTTGTGGATAATCGGCTAGCTGGCGGCGGCGGTCGCCGACTTGGCGGTTGCCGAGTCCGACTTAGCGCTCGACGTGGTGGACTTTTCCGAGGAGCTGGACTTGTCGCTGCTACTCGACGTGTCGGTGCCCGACGACGAGCTCGACTTGGCTGATCCATTGGTCGAACTTTTCGCCGACTCACGGCTGTCGGTGCGGTAGAAACCGCTGCCCTTGAACACCACCCCGACCGAGTTGAACAGTTTGCGCAGCCGACCGGAGCACTTCTCGCAGGTGGTCAGGGCGTCGTCGGTGAAGGCCTGAACCACATCGAAGCGGTCACCGCACTCGGTGCACGCGTAGCTGTAAGTCGGCACAGATTCCTCCATGATGCTCTAAACGGTTAGCACTCTACAGTCTCAAGTGCTAGAACCGCTATGTGGCGCGTGTCATTCCCGCTCGGCGCGGCCGGTATCGGGACACGCTGGCGCTGCTGATCATCGTCGCGATCGCCGCCGGTGTCGGTTGGTTCTACCGCCGCGACGCCCCAAGCCGGGAACCCGTCCCGCAGGAGTTTCCCGCCAACCCGGCGTTCGACACGGCCCGGCGGCACCTCGAGCCGTTGCCCGTCAAGGGCTGGGACCGCTTCCAGGACTTCAGCCGCGCCCGGTTCGGCGAGCCCTGGAGTGACGACGTCAACGTGCAGTTCGGTCACAACGGCTGCAACACCCGCGACGACATCCTGCGTCGCGACCTGGTCGATTTGCAGGTGCGGCCCGGCACGTGCTTTGCCCAGCGCGGCATCCTGCACGACCCTTACACCGGAGCGACCATCGTCTTCGTGCGCGGCCCGGATACCTCTCCGGCCGTGCAGATCGACCATGTGGTGTCGCTGTCGGACGCCTGGTACAAGGGCGCACGGTTCTGGGACGACCAACGCCGCCGCGACTTCGCCAACGACCCGCGCAACCTGTTGGCCGTGGCCGGTCAGGCCAACTTCGACAAGGCGTTTCGCGACGCCGCCTCGTGGTTGCCGCCGAACGTGGCATTTCGGTGTGCGTTTGTCGTTCGTCAGGTCGAGGTCAAGACGGACTACGGGCTGTGGGTGTCGGGCCGGGAGAAAGACGCGATGCGGCAGGTGCTGCGAGGCTGCTAAGCGCGGTCGGCGCCGCCCAGCTGGATCAGGCCGCGGCCCGGGGTCAGCGCATGCGTCATCGCCACGTCGTGCGGCTCGCGGGGCAATTCGTCGAGCAGCTCCTGGTCGCGGATCACCGCGATCAGGCGCGCCGCCGGATCTCGGTGCACCAGCGTGCGGTCGTAGAAACCGCGGCCGCGGCCCAGTCGCACGCCCGCGCGGTCGACGGCGAGCGCGGGAACCAGCACGACGCTCGCCTCGGCCAGGGTCGCCGTCGGCAGCCACGGCTCGGTCGGTTCGAGCAGTCCGAAGCGGGCGGTCACCAGTTGACCGGGCCGGTATTCGCCCCACTGCAGCGCGACCGGGGAGTCGTCGGCGGTGGTACGCGCAACCGGCAGCAGCACGCGGCCCCCTCGTTGCAGCACCGCGTCTAGCATCTCGATCGACCCCGGTTCGACGCCCACCGGCACGTAGGCGCACACGGTGCTGCCGATGCTCACCACCGCTTCGAGGTGCTCGGTCAATGACCGCGCCTCGTTAGCCCTGACGTCGCTCGTGACCGAACGCCGGGCTGCCAGCAGCCGTTCGCGCAGTGCGGTCTTGGCCGTGGTCGCCATGGCGTCAACGATGACAGCCGCGCCTTGCACCCCGCCACACCGACTCCAAAAGCCGCTGGGATTATGGTGTGAACGATGTCACGCTCACAGGGTCTGGTGCCGCGCACCGCGATCGTGCCCGCTGCCGGTTTGGGTACGCGTTTCCTCCCCGCGACCAAAACCGTGCCGAAGGAGCTGTTGCCCGTCGTCGACACGCCCGGCATCGAGTTGGTCGCCGCCGAGGCGGCCGAGGCCGGCGCCGAGCGGCTGGTGATCATCACCTCCGAGGGCAAGGACGGCGTCGTCGCGCACTTCGTCGAAGACCTGGTGCTCGAAGGCACGCTGGAGGCGCGCGGCAAGAAGGCGATGCTCGCGAAAGTCCGTCGGGCACCGGGGCTGATCAAAGTCGAGTCGGTCGTGCAGGCCGAGCCGCTCGGTCTGGGACACGCCATCAGCTGCGTGGAGTCGGTGCTGTCGGATGACGAGGACGCGGTATCGGTGCTGCTGCCCGACGACCTGGTGTTGCCGACCGGTGTGCTGGAGACGATGTCGAAGGTGCGCGCCGCCCACGGCGGCACGGTGTTGTGCGCGATCGAGGTTTCGCCCGAAGAGATAAGCGCCTACGGGGTTTTCGACGTCGAGCCGGTACCCGGCGCCCACGAGGACGTGCTGAAGGTCAACGGCATGGTGGAAAAGCCGAAGCCGGAAGACGCTCCGTCGATGTATGCGGCGGCCGGCCGCTACATCCTCGACCGCGTTATCTTCGACGCGTTACGTCGGATCGATCGGGGCGCGGGGGGTGAAATGCAACTGACCGATGCGATCGCGCTGCTGATCGACGAAGGGCACCCGGTACATGTTGTCGTGCACCGCGGCTCCCGACACGACTTGGGAAATCCCGGCGGCTACCTCAAGGCTGCGGTTGACTTTGCATTGGACCGTGACGATTACGGCCCGGAATTGCGGCGGTGGCTGGTGACTCGATTGGGCCTGGCCGAAAACTAGCGGCGGCGCTGGGCAGTCAGATCGGTCACTATCCGGTGTGAGGCGCGTTTGTGCCGACCGGTTGAGGGCAGAAAGGCGCGCTGTGCGTTCGGTGGAAGAGCAACAAGCCCGGGTGTCGGCCGCGGCAGTGGCGCCGAGACCGGTGCGCGTTGCCATTGCCGAGGCGCAGGGGCTGATGTGCGCCGAAGAGGTTGTGACCGAGCGTCCGCTGCCCGGTTTCGACCAAGCCGCAATCGACGGCTACGCGGTACGCAGTGTCGACGTGCTCGGCGTCGGTGAGTCCGACCCGTCCAGCGATCAAACCGGCGACGACTATCTGCACGCAGTCCCGGGTGAGGCGGGCGAATCCCCTTCGGCGCCCGGCGGAGTGACCCTGCCGGTGATGGGCAACATCGACGCCGGCACTCGTACACCCAGCCGGCTGCAGCCGGGGCAGGCCGTGCGAGTGCAGACCGGTGCCCCGCTGCCGACACTGGCCGACGCGGTCTTGCCGCTGCGATGGACCGATGGCGGACAGTCACGGGTGCGGGTGCTGCGCGGCGTGCGATCGGGTGCCTACGTGCGGCGCACCGGCGACGACGTTCAGCCCGGTGATGTCGCGGTGCGGGCCGGGACGATCATCGGTGCCGCACAGGTCGGGCTGCTGGCCGCGGTTGGCCGCGACCGGGTTTTGGTCCATCCGCGCCCGCGGATCTCGGTGCTCGCGGTCGGCGGTGAGCTGGTCGATATCTCGCGCACTCCCGGCAACGGACAGGTCTACGACGTCAACTCTTACGCCCTGGCGGCCGCCGGTCGGGACGCGGGCGCAGAGGTGAACCGGGTCGGCATCGTCAGCAACGACCCAAAAGCGCTTGGTGAAGTCGTCGAGGGGCAGATCAACCGCGCCGAGATCGTGGTGATCGCCGGCGCGGTCGGCGGCGCAGCGGCCGAGGCCGTGCGCTCGGTGCTCTGTGAGCTCGGCGAGATGGAAGTCACCAGGGTCGCAATGCATCCCGGCTCGGTCCAGGGTTTCGGGCAACTGGGCCGTGAAGGCGTCCCGACGTTTCTGTTGCCGGCGAATCCGGTCAGCGCCTTGGTGGTCTTTGAGGTGATGGTCCGACCGCTGATCCGGCTGTCGCTGGGTAAGCGGCAGCCGATGCGCCGGGTGGTGCAGGCCCGCACGCTGTCGCCGATCACCTCCGTGCCCGGTCGCAAAGGCTTTCTACGGGGGCAGCTGATGCGCGACCAGGACACCGGCGAATACCTGGTGCAGGCGCTGGGCGGCGCGCCCGGCGCCTCGTCGCACCTGCTGGCAACGCTGGCTGAGGCAAACTGTCTGGTCATGATTCCCCGTGAGGCCGAACAGATCCGCATCGGCGAGATCGTCGACGTCGCGTTTCTGGCCCAGCGTGGCTGAGCGACAAGGTGGCTCCCGCTCGTGAACTTGTGGCGCGCCGGCTCCCAGCATCCCGGCTGGCCGATGGGTGTGGGTCCGCTGCGGGTGTCGGCCGGCGTAATCCGGTTGCGCCCGGTACGCATGCGCGACGCTGCTCAGTGGAGCCGCACCCGGCAGGCCGACCGCGCGCACCTGGAGCCCTGGGAGCCCAGCACCGAAGCTGATTGGACTGCGCGGCATTCGATTTCGTCTTGGCCGGCGGTGTGTGCGAGCTTGCGGTCCGAAGCTCGCAAGGGCCGCATGCTGCCGTATGCGATCGAACTGGAAGGCCAGTTCTGCGGACAGCTGACCATCGGCAACGTCACTCACGGCGCGTTGCGGTCGGCATGGATCGGCTACTGGGTGTCCAGCTCGGTCACCGGTGGCGGGGTCGCAACCGGAGCGTTGGCACTGGGCCTGGATCACTGCTTCGGCCCGGTCAAGTTGCATCGCGTGGAAGCCACCGTGCGACCGGAGAATGCGGCAAGCCGGGCGGTGCTGGCAAAGGTCGGGTTCCGCGAAGAGGGGCTGTTGCGCCGTTACCTCCAAGTCGACGGGGATTGGCGGGATCACCTGTTGGTGGGTCTGACAGCCGAAGAGGTCTACGGGTCGGTGACGTCGGCTCTGGTGCGCGACGGGCACGCCAGCTGGGCTTGATCGTGTTGCAAATGTGACATTTGCGACTGGTGGTGCTTGTCAGCAGCAAATTACAGGTGTGTAATTGTCCTGGGCGCGCCTCGACCGGATGCGCCGGTCACCGGCCTAGCCTGGCAAGCAAAGGAGCCACCATGCCAAGCATCCCGCAGTCATTGTTGTGGATATCGCTCGTGGTGCTCTGGTTGTTCGTGCTGGTACCGATGTTGATCAGCAAGCGCGACGCGGTGCGGCGCACGAGTGATGTGGCCCTCGCGACCCGCGTGCTCAACAGCAGCACGGCGGCTCGGCTGCTCAAGCGCGGGGGACCGGCAGCTGGACATCGCAGTAACCCCGAGTGGCAGCCCGACGAGGACGAACACGAGGACCTTGAGGACCTAGGTGACCTCGACTCGGACGGCACCGCGGAAATGCCACAATCCGGCGGCGTAGTCGTCACGGTCGCGGCCGCGGTGGCGGTCGAGGAGACCGGGCCAGACGCTGAAGTGCTCGACGCAGACGACGCGGTGGTCGACGAAACGCTGCCCTCGGCCGAGGAGCAGCCCGAGCCAGCGGCCGAGGACGACACTTCGGATGACGAGGACACCGAGGACGCGGACGAGGTCGACACCCTTGATGACTCCGATGACGAGAGCGCCGATCAATACGAATACGTCGACGACACATCGGGGATACCGGTCGCCGAGGAACCGCCGGCGACTGTCGCTCACGCGTTTTCGCGGCGGCAGCGATACGACTCGGACACCGCCGCTGCGGTCAGCGCCCGCAAATACGTTTTCCGCAAGCGGGTGCTGATGGTCATGGCGCTGATGCTGGTCGGATCTGCGGCGGCAGCGTTCCGGCTGAGCCCGACGGCCTGGTGGTTCTGCGGCAGCTCCGCCGCGGTGACCGTGCTCTACCTGGGGTATCTGCGCCGGCAGACGCGCATCGAGGAGCGAGTGCAGCGCCGCCGGATGCAGCGGACGGCGCGATCGCGACTGGGCGTCGAGAACACCTATGACCGCGAATTCGACGTGGTCCCGTCGCGACTGCGGCGCCCGGGGGCCGTGGTGCTGGAGATCGACGACGAGGACCCGATCTTCGAACATCTCGACTACGCGCCGTACGCGCGCGATTACCGCTGGCACCGGGACTTGCCGCGGGCTGCCGGACAGTAACGGTTCGGCGGCGGACGTCGCGACTGGTAGCCTGCTAGCGATCAGGGGCTATGGCGCAGTTGGTAGCGCGACTCGTTCGCATCGAGTAGGTCAGGGGTTCGAATCCCCTTAGCTCCACAGAGTTTGAGCAGTTCAGGGGCCTCGGATTGCATCAGGCTCCATTTGCGTCAAGAGTGCCGTCAAGATTTCGGCTGTAGTGTCCGCTGCATGGCGTCAATCCGGATCCGTCAGCGCAAAGACGGCAGCACCTACACGAGCGTTCTGTAGGTGCTTGCGGACAAGCAGACTTCGAGCAGTTTCAACCGATCACCAGGAAGCCGTCGACTTCCAACAATTGGTCAACCGGCTTGGCCCGGTAAACCCAACACTTGTGCAACGCCGCCGTGGTCGTGGCACGTACCACCTGAGTGTGGGTGTTCGCTATACGAGTAGTCGCCATCTCGGCAGATCGCGGTGGGCGGCCTATCCGCAGGTCCCTTTTTTGGGTCTGGCACGCAGTCGCCGACGCGGCTTGGTAGTAACCCGGTGGGCAATCTGATCCATCCGATCCCGCATGAGCCGGTGATGCGACACCAATAATCGTCGCCGCCAGGATGGCCGCAATGAAAATTGCTCGCAAGAACATAGGCCCACCTACCTCGTCGGACGCCGCTGCCGATGGATTGGGAGCGTAAGCCTTGCGCGCATGATCATCCCGTGACTGGCAAAATGCAGTCGGCGAACCGGCTGACTCGCTGGCGCGGATAATGCAGACACATGGTCGACGGACTGGAACTGCACCGTTACGTACTGAACCGCGAGATTGACTTCTGGCTGGAGGAAGGCAAATACCGCACAGGCGACCGGATCTGTAACCTTCCGGCCGACAGTCCCGAGGCTAAGAATGAACTCGCCTGGCAAGACCACTGCCTGAAGCGGATGAACGCTGCGGCCTGGGAGCTAGTAGAGGTTGAAGGGCGAGGGTCGCGCCACGCTGACGCGCACTTCGCGAACATTGAAGACTGGCGAAACCGCGAGTCGAGATAGCCCTAACTAGCCCGAACATCACCCGTTTCGGGACCGCGCGGCTGACTGCGCGCTTCGATCCATTCGTCGAGCAGTTCGTCGACCCGTCGACTAGACGCCTCGCCACCATGCTCGCGGATCAAACGGCGTACGGCGGCCAGCAATCGGAGTTCGGAGTCGATAGTCTCCCGGTCGCGCATGGCCGGTCAGCGTGCCCGCCCGTGCGGTGCCGTGCAACTCACCCGCAGCGCAGGTGTCCGATTGTCGGGTGTTGGCTGGCCCGGCCGCATACGATGACAAACCGGTGCAGCCAGATGGGCCGGTAAGGGTGCCGGAGGCTTGGGCCCGCGGACACTCTTGCGGCGATCATTGGCGCCACGACGTGAAAGCGGTGCTGACGATGGCGCATGACGTGATGATCAGCCATTCGCACGAGGACAAACCCGCCGCCGATGCCGCCTGCGCCGCGCTTGAGGCGAGGGGAATCCGCTGCTGGATCGCACCCCGTGACATCAACCCCGGACAGGATTGGGCCACTTCCATCCTCCAGGCGATCCAGGATGCCCGGATAATGCTCCTCGTCTTCAGCCGCCACGCCAACCAGTCGCCCCAAGTCAACCGGGAAGTCGAACGGGCCGTGCATTCCGGCAAGACGCTCCTTCCCCTTCGGATCGAGGACGTGCTGCCGGAAGCGGCGCTCGAGTACTTCCTCGGTACACCGCACTGGCTGGACGCGATCACTAAACCCTTTGAGGCGCACCTGGAGAAGCTGGCCGATGCCTGCACGAGCTTGTTGGCGGTCACCGGTCGGTCGCCTCAGGACGCGGATCAGGGCTCCGCGGCCAGCGACCCTGCCCCGGTTGTCGCGGCGTCTGCGACCGAGCAACCGTCAGCAGGAGGTGCTACCGAAGAGCTGCTGTCCCAGGCGGCCTCGGGTGATCACTTCGAGCAGCCACCCGCCCCGCCGGGCGCCGATGAGGGCGTGTCGGCACAACCATGGTGGCGGCAGCGGCGCACACCCCTCGCTATCGCTGCCGGGGCCGTGATCGTCGTGGCCGTCACCGCCACCGTGGGATATCTTCTCACCGAGCGAAACCCGCAGCCCTCCACCACCACGACCGGCACCACCACTACGACCACCCCGACCGGCCCGCCTCCTGTCGCGGAGGGCGCATTGGACGGGCTGCTGCTTAGCCCCGCCGAGATCAATACCACGATGGGCGCCACCGGTATGACGGTTTACCGGCCGTGGAACACCCTGAATGACGTCGGTTTTGACAATCCCTCGTCGCCTCCGGAGTGCTTACCCTTAGGCGGCGCGGCGGAGGCGAATGTCTACGCCGGGAGCGGATGGACCGCCGTGCGCGGACAATCACTCCAGGAGCCGCCGCACTACACTCACGTAGTTGAGCAGGGTGTGGTGTTGTTTCCCTCGGCGCAGGCGGCGGCCGCATTTGTCAGCGCCTCGACGCAAAGCTGGCCGGCCTGTGCCAACCGCAGCTACCACGACAACGTCAATAATAACCAGCGGAGCGTGGGGCCGGTGACCATCACCAACGGCACACTCAGCGCCACTACAACCCAGCAGGGCACCGACTGGGCGTGTCAGCGGGCACTGACGGCCCGCAACAACGTGGTGATCGACGCGACTGGATGCACCCACAACAACACCACCGATCAGGGCGTCAGCATCGCCGACCAGATCGGCGCCAAAGTACCCACCTAAATGGGCCGCCGGCTCAGCGCCGGCTGACCGGGCCTCCACTCGCCCCAACGGGGGTGACCCCTTCGGTGTGGCGGTGGACGCCGCCGGCAACGTCTACGTCACCGAGTCAGACCCCACTCGACGCCGCGGTATCACCCTCAGAGGACCCCCAAGGGGTGTGGCCGCGCGGGTTTTACTGTGCGCAGCGGGGTTTCGCGACGCAGGCACGAAGGAGAGGCGTTCTGAAGCTTCGGCGGCGGCCCGTGATCGTTGGGTCCGACGGGGAAAGCCAAGAACTGTGAGCAAGGCGGGTGATTCGGTGCTGATCTGTTGTCCCTCACCGGCTGCGGCATTCGGCAGCGTCGATTGCCTGCGGCTGCGTCTGTGGTGGTGCTTTGATGTGGATGGTCCTGTGGTCTACCGGCACTAAACCCTTGGGGGTTGTTGATGATTGGTGATTACGAGCGTGTCGGGGTGGTGGCGCGTGGTGCACACAGCACGATCTGGAAGGGTTTCGATCCCGGGCTCAAGCGTGAGGTGGCACTTAAGCAGCTGTTGGGTTCGGGCGCCGCGGCGGCGGCTCGCCGGGAGGCCGCCGCGCTGGCCGGGTTGCGGCACCCCAACATCTTGTCGGTGTATGACGTCCTTGAGGACGCCGAGGGTGTGTGGCTGATCGAGCAGTGGATCACTGGGGCGCCGTTGTCGGCGGTGTTGGCCGCGGCCGGGAAACTGCGGGCGATCGACGCGCTGGCCTTGATTCACGGTGCGCTGCAGGGCCTGTCCTATGCCCATGGGCGCGATGTGGTCCATGGTGACGTCACGCCGGGCAATATTTTGATCGACCAGAGCGGTACACCGATGCTGGTGGACTTCGGTCTCGCGGTCACCCCGGGTCACCTCAGCCTGGGCGGCACCCCGGGCTATATGGCGCCCGAGGCCGCCGCGGGCCAACCCGTCGATAAGCGCTCGGATGTGTATAGCAGTTGTGTGGTGTTGGCCGAACTGCTCAGAGGTGCGCGACTGTTCACCACCGCGAGCAGCCTGGCCCTGACCCGTGAACAGGCCGCCGCCGCACCGGGACTCGACGGGATCGAGGCACCGGTGGCCGCGGTGCTGAGCACCGGGTTGCATCCCCGACCCGATGACCGGCCCGCCGACGCCGAAACGCTGCTGACCCAACTCGAATCGGCGATCGAGGAAACCCACGGCCGCCGCTGGCTGGCCGCCGCCGGGCTGGGGGCCATCGGTTCGACCGCGGCCACCGTCGCCGCCGGAACCACCCTGACCGGAACCGCCAGCGCGGGAACCACCACGGCCGCAACCGCGTCCAAGTCCGTCACCTCGATGCTCAGCCGCGGCAAGCTGGTCGCTGCGGGCGCCGCGGGCGCTGTTGTCATCGCGCTAGTGGCGGTGTTCCTGCTGTTACGCCCCGCGCCGCCACCACCCAATCAGACCGCGGCACAAACAACCACTCCGCCCGCCGCCGCAGCAGCCCCAACCGCACGAGATCCACTGGCGTCGATCGACGGCACCTACCTGTTGCACAACCTCACCAACTCCCCCCCTGCACCACACCGGCCCGTGACGTCACCGTCACCATCACCCATCAAGGCAACACGCTGACCTGGGCTGAAATAGGGGGCACTTTCACCGGCCCCCTGAACGCCGACGGATCGTTCACGCTCAGCAGTCCCGACGGAGCCACGGCACGGGGTGTCTTCGCCACCGAAGGCGGCCGCACCGTCATCCGCGACGGCGTAATTCAAGGTCAATGCACTGGAACCTTCGTGGCCACCAAGCAGTGAACGACAACCCTGGATCGCCCCTATCTGGAAGCCCGTTAGAAACCGGGTTAAGCTGCGCGCCCAGCGGGGGTCCTCGTTCGGTCGCCGCTCCGTTTGGACAGATCGCACAAGGGTGTAGGGGGCTCCCGCTCGGCGCGCACGTGCGTAAGCGGCAATCCCGTCGAAGTTGCCCGCCGACTTCCCCAAAGCCCCGACTACGGACTCGCAGGGCATCGGCGGCGATTTCACAGGTTGCCGGTTTCGTGCATTTTCACGGCGGCTTCTTGATTGAATTGGCGTGCTCAGCGATGGGTGGAGGGTGTGATGCTCGCGGATTACGAGCGGGTTGGCGTGGTGGTCCGCGGTGCGCGGAGCACTGTATGGAAGGGATTCGATCCTGCCCTCAAGCGCGAGGTGGCACTGAAGCAGTTGACCGCTGAGGATGCCGCGGTCGCGGCCCGCCGCGAGGCCAGCGTGTTGGCTGGCCTGCAGCACCCGAACATCGTGTCGGTGTATGACGTGCTCGACGATGACGGTGTCTGGTTGATTGAACTTTGCCACGGGATACCACGCGAAGAAGGCGACCATCATCGCGTTTGGTCCGTACGAGACAGGTGAGGAAGTGCACGTGGGATCCGTCCAGGTAAACGGGTTCAACTGGAACTCCGACGGAGCGACACCCGAGCAAGCCGCCACAAGGCTCGCGGAAAGAGTCGGAAGCTGGCTCACCCGAAGCTGCGGTCGCGGCGCGCTGGACGTCGAATGAAGTTCCGCGCCAACGGCATCAAGTTCGGGCGACCCAAGAAGGTCTGCGACATGAGGCACGTCGCAACGGCCAGGCGGATGAAGGCGGCACACGGCGAAGGATATCGCCAAGTTACCTCGGGGTCAGTCGCGCTACCCTTTGTCGGTACCTAGCCGCCGAGAAAGTCGCGTAGCAATCCCGATGGATAGCACTCAGGCGCGCTCATGTGCAGCGTGGCGATGACCTGCCGGTACTACGGGATCACCCGGCGGGTCCCCTTTCGTGGCAGCTGCGGTTCGCTCATGCAGGTCTCCTAGTGCTGGGAGACCCGGACTGTCAACAATGTCCGTCAGTTTTAGACACCCACCGCAAGCAGATCGAAAAGTCCTTCCAAAAGGCCGCCACCCATAACCCCGACGAGTGGACGCCGATCGTGCCGTGCGTGCTCACCACCTCCGAACACAGATTCGTCAGGGGACTTGGCGGCAAGAGCGAGGCCCATTTGAGGAGCTAACGGCACAGGTTTTTCAAAAACAGGTAGTCAACTTTTTTAAAACAGGTAGTCAACTACTCGTGCACAGCCCAGGTCGCCGAGGTTATGTTTGGCCGTGTTTAGAAGCGGGTCCATCCGCTGCCCAACAACGTCCGCTACTGCGAGCCGACTATGGGGAGGAGGCATCAGCACATGGGCTTGTCCAATTTAGCCTCACCCAGGATCAACCTTCAACAAACACAGCAAGAAAGAGCACCGGAGAGAAATCTTGCTCTGAATGGAGAGAAAAATGGCGATAGTTACTATAACTTATGATGAGTTCCTACAATTCGTATGCTGGACGGCCTACCCTGATGATGCGCAATGCGAGGGTTTGAACGGATACTTTGCGGCCTTGCGTATTACGGACGTTCAGATAATCCAAGGAACTTCATTTCTATTCGATCCGCAGCTTATTTTTGCCCTATCAGCCGGATCGACCCAATTTGCCGACCCAGCCCTTTGGCCGAATAATCCGGAAAATTATGCGACGGTTCTGATCGGTTCGTCCGGTTCCGTCCAGTTCTCCTTCCCTCAGTCCGGAATGCTGCTCGTACGGGACGTGTACGTCAAAGGCCACGAAGTCCCGGAGCCAGGGGTACCCGTGGGTCCGCCGGTCGGAGCGCCGACGGCGTGGGGCTATGAATCCAACAGCGACACAGTATTCTTCGAATCAACAGGCTCAGTCCCCGTGCCTGCCCAGAACGAAGTGTCCTCCCTCTGACCACGAGGAGTTTAATATTATGTCCCATACAGATAGAACAAAACAGCCAACGGCAGATGATCTGGTGCTGCTCCGCTTTGCTGTGCCGGCGAAGATGGCAAGATCAACCCAATCGGAGGTTTTTATCATAACCTGCGCCGAAAGCGTGATCCGAATACCGAAAAGCTTATTGAAAGAACAACACGCGGAACATTTGCTTTTCGAGGCGAGATTGCCTCGCGATGTCGCTGCGGCCGTCAGAAGCCTCTATGGAGAGTTATTCAGGTTGACGACGCGCGCCTGACTGATTCGAAGGTAATGGAAGCCGATTAAGTCCTGCCCGAGCCGCTTTCCGTTTTGCCTACTCCCGTTGCGCTACAACTGAGGGCCGGTCGTGAAGGTGTGTTCGACCGTGTTGCGTCAATTCTTTCGGTTCGCCAGCGCTCGACAGAACGAAAATCCCATATCGCGCTGGGCCTACTCTAGGAAAGCCCCTCGGCGCGGCGTGAGGATGGTTCTTCCTCCAGTCAGAAAGGATCAACATCATGACCGCACCGTCCCTTACCGATACGTTGAAAAAGTTCGAGACCCTGAAGCTGAAAGCGGGTGTTGCAGCGGTTATGGCAGGTGGCCTTGTCGTGTTCACCACCGCATCGTGCACGTCGAGCAGTCCTAAATCTGATCCCAATCCACCGAGCCTGAGTATCAACTGGCGTCCCCCCGGTCCTGACGGATCACCAGGGCCGAATACCACTGTTGCTCCCGATGGTCAAATTACTACCCAAGCTACCTGGATCTCAGGGCCGAATAATGGGGCGAACCCCCAGACGCTTCATATGACTGCCATAGCGCAGCAAGGAGCATCGGCTGGCATGTCTCAATTTGTTGTATCCGGCACCGGTTACGCGCGCTGTGCGACCCACGAGAATAGCCAAGGACAAACCTTTATAAACAGCTATCCCGTCGGCTTCCCGACTCAAACAGAAAACTCAAATCCAGGCACTGTTAAATCAAATTTTTTCTTTATCCTTGACCCGTTCATTGGCCAAGGTATTTCATGCGGTACGCACGTTTCTGGGCTCAATCCCCCGCAGGAGTATTTCCTCGAATCGGGCAATTGGACAATCACGACAACGGCGGCCAACTGCTGCAACGTCCGCAGCTCCGCTAAATTCACGATCACCCTCACCTAGTGAACTGTGTCGGTGATGAACTGCCCGGTCTGGCTTGGATCCCTGCCCTTACGCGCAGACGGACATCATGCAGCTCGGCTAGCTGAGCCACTGACCAAGATCGGTGCGTTTGAAGACGACAGCGGTCGTCGTTTGACTCAGTCTCCAGCGAGACAACGGCCGGGCGCATTCCCCATGCGGGGGCGGACCCTCTTGTTGCTCGCGGCGGTGGTGCTGTTCGCTGCCTCGTGTGGATCGGCACCGAGCGGGGCACCACCGGGCACCCTTACTCTGAAAATCACTCCATCGAAAGCTCATTACGCATCGAGCGAACAGATCGTCCTATCCGTTGTGATAACCAACGGGACGAACGTTGACTGCCAGGTACTGGGGGGACCGGCGGGTTGGCGATCCTTTGGATGTTGTGGGGTGGGATGTGGACAGTAATTTGGCTTGCCTTCGCGATTAATCACACGCTTAAGGCGCGACGTCGATGAATCGTTCTGGAAGTCTTAGTCTTTCGCAGGGGCGGAAGGGACTACTCGACGCGCTTGAGGAGATCCGCCAGCTCGGAGCGGCCCGCGTTGCGAGCGAGAGTTCCCGTCGGACAACGTCTATTGCTGCAATGACTGCGGGGTCGTCGGGGTCCAGCCCTTCACTTCGGATCGCTTCGCGTTCGGCCTCAT
The DNA here is from genome assembly GCA_963720085.1 of uncultured Actinomycetota bacterium. GTDB lineage: Bacteria > Actinomycetota > Actinomycetes > Mycobacteriales > Mycobacteriaceae > Mycobacterium. The sequence continues at coordinate 176,444 of CAVRER010000037.1, read as the reverse complement.
CCACCCGTGGTTAGACGCAGGACAGCTCCGCTCGGTTCCGTCGTTGGGGACTGGGCATCGCCTCAGTCAGCTTGGAGGACCATCGGGAAAGGACTGCGGTCGTTAGGTAGATCTCCGGAGAAGCACGGGGAGTCCCCTTTAAGTGCGGCCGCAGGAGCAGGGGATGGTGCCGACGATCGGGTTCCGCGCGCCGCGATAGGCGCGTGTCGCGAAGCTGTGGACCTAGCTGGCGTACCGATTCGGGGCTCAAGTTGGCCAGCGTCCGAGCATACTGAGCGGGTAAACCCGGTCTGGGGGTGATCGTGCGGAAGGTGTTCGTGTCCTACGCGCGCGCCAACAGGCCGCACGTCGAGCAGCTCGTTGAGCACCTCGGTGTGCTGGATTGTCAGACCTGGTTCGATTCGTCGCTGCGCGGTGGGCAGGACTGGTGGGAACAGATCCTTGACCGAATCACCGACTGCGACGTGTTCATCGCGATCATCTCGCGCGAGGCGTTGAATTCGGTGGCGTGCGAACGTGAATTTGATTGGGCCGAGGCGCTGGGCAAGCCGGTGTTGCCGGTGGCGCTGCAGCCGCCTTCGCAGGCGCTTCCGCAGCGGTTTTCGCGGCGCCAGATCGTCGATTATTCCAACCCGGCGAATCGGGATCGGGCGGCGCTAATACTGGCGGGCGGGCTGGCGGCGTTACCCGTGGCACCGCCGTTGCCGGAGCCGTTGCCGGAACCGCCGTCGGCCCCGCTGTCGTATTTGACGGAGCTGGTGGATCGGGTGTCGACGCCCGGCTTTTTGGACCACGATCAGCAACGCCAAATCCTTTTCCAACTAGAGGCCGCCGTTCGCGCGGTGGACCCCGAGGAGCGGCGCGGCGGGCGCGACATCCTGGATCGGTTCAGCAGTCGCGACGACCTCTACGCGGACGTGGATCGAATGATCACCTTGTTGAAAGGGAGCGCCGCGCCCGAGACTGACGCCAAAACCGTTGTCGCAGAACCCCCCGGGCCCGTCAAGACCACCCAACCTGCCACCGAGACTGAACCGACCGCCACAGATGCCACCCTCAAAACTGAGCCACCGTCGCCAACCCCGCTAACCGGTGACAGCGACCAGACCCCCAACCTGCTTGCCGACCCGACTCGACCCGCACCCGCGCCCGCCCGCCGTGACGATCGGGTGCCACCCCCGCCCGCATACGCACCGCAGCCGGTGTGGCAACAGCCCGCCTACCTGCACCTGCCCGCGACCCCACAACGCCCACCCGGCTGGCCGCCGGTCCCACCACCCCGACCCGCCGACCGCCCGCCGCCCGACACCCGCACCCCGCCACGGCAGCCGTGGTGGCGCCGACCGGCCATCATGATTCCGGCTGCCGTGTTGACGGTGGCCGTCATCGCCGCCGCCATTGTCATCACCAGCCAGCAGCACAAGAACTCGAACGGCCCTCAGATCACGCTGCCCACCGGCACTCAGCATCGCGAACCCACATACGGTCCTCAAGTCACGCTGCCGTTCACCGGCCTCAACAATCCCGCGAGGGGGGTGGCGGTGGACACCGCCGGCAACCTCTACGTCAACTATGGCGATCGGGTGGTGAAGCTGCCGATGGGGTGAGGCGCCGCACGGCGGGCGCGCGAGGCTGCAGGGCCAGTCCGACCGAGGCAACGTGAAAGACCAAGCGCCGCGGACTCGGGATCGGCGGGATTGTCTGGATCGGCATGTGCCACACCGCTACTGATCGCCAGCTCCGCGAAAACCGTTGATCTTAATGCGGGAGACGCCATCGCACCAAGCACAACAAAGCACAAAACGACACACGACAACGACGACAAACACATACAACCCGCATGCAGCCTCAAGCTTTTGCGTGGACAGTTCGCAGCGCAAACGGGCCGCACCGCTACGGCGGGTTCAGGCTAGGTTTTTCGCGTCTGGGTCCACTGGGCCGACTGGTGATTAAGGCCGTAGAGACAGCCTTGCATGTAGTCCTGCTGGACAAGGTCGGGGTCCGCGCCCTGGTCGATATTGAAGGATGCTTGGCACGCTTGGTCATACGACATCGCCGTCCCCATGTACGGCCCAAACGCCTGGACTTCGGCATAGCCATCAGTGCCAGCCTTAAGGCCCTGTTGGTAGGACGGGGAGGACGTGGAGACCGCGGGGGACCCGGAGGACGCGGTCAACGGGGAGGACGGGGAGGACGGGGAGGACGGGGAGGGCTTGGAGGCATTGCTTCCACAGCCGGCGATAACGATCACCGCCGCAGGCGCCGCCAGGGCGATGATCCAACCGGCGCGGCGGGAATCTACGAACGCAAAGAGAGCCTTGTGCCTCATGGCCGAAACAGTACGTCTTGGGCCCGAATTATGGCCACACTTTGCGGTTTTAGCCCATCGGTGTTCATCCAGGTCGTCGACAACGCAACGTGGTGCCGCGCTGAACACTGATCGCAAGAGATCGGATCAAACAAACACGATGACAGACACTACAGAAACCAAACATCATGACCACTTACGCGCACTGCCAATCATTCACCCGCACAAGCATTCGCTCCGCGATCGGTCTCGGGGCCTTAGCGCCGCTGCTGCTCGTCGCTGCGGGGACCGCTTCTGCGGACCCGCCGAACGGCACCTATGACGTCGAGACCCCGCAGGGTCAAATCGGCTTGTGGACGATCACTTCGTGCGGCCCCGGCTGCGCCCACATCCTCTTTGGAGGGGGAACAAGAAACAGGATCCTGACATGGCTACTGGGGCCATCCTCACCGACACACAGGTGTACAACGGTCAAGGGAGCTTCACGGCGAACCCTTCAAGTCTGTGTCCGGATGGGACTTCATTGACACAGGCGCAGTCTTATACCGTCAATCTCGCAACGATGACTGGCACGGTCGCCGTTATCCCGCTGCGTTGTGCCGCGCACAGGGGCTCAGACGATCCGCCATTCACGCGTCCCTTCACTCTGACTAAGACCTAAACGCTTCCGGTAGTAGGCCAGGGTGGGTATCCGAGCGGCGACGCTGGGCGTCGGGAGCCGCACAGCAGAACAACCCCCGACCGGCACGGGCGGAGGAAGGAAACGCATGCAATGCCGCGCGCTCGTGGCGTCATACCATCTGGGTGTATCCGGCGGCCGAACCGCCGGTACTTGCGTGGCTATGTCCTCCTTGATCCGGGCCTCAAGAGCGGTGACCACCGTTTGCCTCTCCGCCGTCATACTTTTCGGTGTATCGGCAACGGCGACTGCCGACCCAACAGACAATCAGGCCAATACCGACAAACTCTTCGCGCTGCTGTCTGCGGGATACACGCCGGCCGACTGCCAGGCCAGCAAGCCGTATCCCGAGGACCCCTTCCTCGCCCGGCTAGGCTGTGGCCCGAACGGCCAGCCCGACGGTCCCGTTAGCGCTATTTACTCCCTCTACGGAAATGCCGCCGATCTGAACAAGACCTTTAATGTCTACGTGAACTCGGGCGCTCCGGTCCCATGCCCAGGAACAACCGATCCGGGACCGATGGCCTGGCAGGGCGGAATGGTGTTATGTGCAACCTCTAACCAGCAGCCCGATGAGGGCGCGCCCATACTGACATGGACCAAGAACGCGGATCTGCTGGTGGTGACCGCGAAGCCGAAGGGCCGAGATCTCGCTGCCTTGTATGCCTGGTGGCTCACCGCCGGCTGAGCGTCCAAGCCATAGCGTCCGCCCTGGGGGGCCAAAGGATCTCGCGATGCGAACCATGCCGGTACCACATCGTCGAATCGCCGTCTCAAAACTAAGATTTGGGAGTGATCGTTTCCTGTCGCAGAACGTGGCCGCGATCTCCGTGCTGGGTGGACTCGTTGAGTCTGTCAGTTTGAGCATGTCCCGTCATTTCCTCGAGCCGCGATAGGAACAGCTTCAGAATCGGCGAGGCGTTCGTCCTGTTGTAGCCCACGGCCACATCGATCGTCGGTGCGTTGCCTTCCAGCGGGCGGCTGACGACGGACCGCGGCAGCAAGCCCTTGGCGTAGGAGGGCATAAGCGCCAGCCCGCGGGTGGATACGACCAGCGATATTGCCATCGCCATATTGTCCACCCCGTGATCCAGTTTGATGTCGATCTCGGAGCGACGCAGATAGTCGTCGGTGACGGCGCGCAGCACGCCGGCCTTGTTCGAACCGCCGATGAAGATCTCGCCCACGAAATCTTGCGAAGACACCGCTTCGCGTGCGGTGAGGCGATGGTCTCTCGGCATGAGGACGATGAGCGGCTCGCGGTCCACCACGTGGTATCCGAGGTTGTACCCCGGCTCCAAGCGCATGAAGGCTAAGTCCATCCGGCCGCGGGTGAGCGCTTCGGCAAGGCTTGGCGAATAGTCGCTGGAGACGGCGACCTGGATGTTCGTCAATTGGTCGCGCAGCACATGCATCGCCCTTGGCAGCCAGTCCATTTCGAGGCCGGTTTGGAAGCCTATGCCGAATGTCTTTCTGGTTGGCCGCGCCGCTCTGCGCGCAGCCGCGACGGTGGCATCGACCTGCATCAGCGCGAGTCGGGCGTGATCGAGGAAGGCCTTCCCCGCATCGGTCAGTTCCACGCCGCGGACGCTTCGGCTCAGGAGGTCGACGCCCACCTGGTGTTCGAGATCGCGGATCTGCCGGCTCAGCGACGGCTGCGAAGTATGTAGACGTCGCTCGGCCGCCTCCGTGAGACTGCCGGTCTCCGCTACCGCAATGAAATATCGGAGATGTCGTAACTCCATCGATACCATGCCTCCAAGATATGCCACCAGCTTGGAAAGTCGTTTTCAAGCAGGTGATTAGCGTCTAGCTTCATATCATGCGAGTAGCGCACGTCGTCGACCAACCGCTTGGACCGATGGCAATCAGCGGCTCGTTACATCGCCCCTAGATCTGGGGGTATTCCGCATAGCCGAAGGAAAAAGATGGCTCAACAGGTTGTTCTCATTACCGGCGCCCTCACCGGCATTGGGCGCGCCACTGCTATGGCATTCGCCGGCAAAGGCGCCAATGTGGTCGTGTCCGGCCGCCACGACGACGCGGGGCAAGCCCTTGCCACAGAGCTGCGAGCGCTTGGCGCCGAGGCAGAGTTCGTTCGGGCCGATGTCCGGAAAGAAGACGACGTCCGCAACCTCGTCGATAAAACGGTCGCGCGATTCGGCCGTCTCGACGCTGCCGTGAACAATGCCGGCGTCGAAGGCGAGCTCGGCGTTATCCAGGACGCCACCGTCGAAAACTTCAGAGCCGTTCATGACACGAACGTCTTGGGGGTATTCCTGAGCATGAAGCACGAACTGCGCGCGATGGCAGGTCAAGGCGGCGGCAGCATCGTCAACATCGCCTCCACCTACGGGCACAAGGCGGCGGCGGGTGCAACGGCGTATGTCAGCAGCAAGTTCGCCGTGGAGGGTCTGACCAAGACGGTCGCGCTCGAGCAGGGGAATTCAGGTATTCGGGTAAACGCAGTCGGGCCGGGTCCGACGGACACCGTCATGCTCGACCGCTTCACCGGTACCGAGGAAGGCAATGATGCGCTGATAGCGACGGTGCCGATGCGTCGCAGGGGAACTCCTGAGGAACTTGCCAACGCCATCGTGTTCCTTTCGTCCCCAGACGCGTCCTACATTTCTGGCACGGTGTTCGAAGTAGACGGCGGCTTGTCGGCAACCTGATCAACCCGTCTCGTCAGAAAGGTCCAGCAGCCTGGCCCAGAACCCGGGGCGGCACGGCTCCGACGATGACTGTCCCGGCGAGCACAACATCGTTCTGCGCTCATTGCGCGAGGGCATCGACACGAGCAGCGCCACCGGCCGCATGGCGGCCGGTGTGCTCGCCAGCCTGGCCGAGCTTGAACTTGAGCTAGGTCGGCAACGTCGGGCAGCAGCGCGCGAGGCGCGTCGGGCGCGCGGACAATACATTGGCCGGCCGAAGGAACCGCGTGCCCTGAGCGCCCAGGAGCAGCAGGCGATCCTCGACGTGCTGCACAGCGACCGGTTCGTCGACATGTCCCCGCCCGAGGTGCGGGCCACGCTGCTCGATGAAGGCGTCTACCTCGGCTCCCAGTGGACCTGCTATATCGGTGCATTGTTCTTGTCCCGCCGCCATGGGACACCTGTAGCGAAGTCAGTCGGTTTCTTTGGTGATGTCTTCCCACTTGGCGTATTCGGCGAGTCGGGCGGCCTGGGTATCGCGCACCCAGGTCAGCCCCTCGGTGTTGATGGCGAAATGCTGTGGCGGCTGGTCGATTCCGGTGATATCGGCGACGGCGCCCATGGACTTGGGGATGTTGCCGAAGTGTGCGTTGTCGAAGATGGTCTGCATCCTGGCGTAGGTATCGTCGTAGGCGTCGATGCGCTCAGCCGTCTTGACGTTGTCGAAGAATTTTGTCATGTAGCCGGCGGGCTCGACGAGCGTGATTTTGACGCCAAGTGGCTCGCATTCCATTTGGAGGCCTTCGACGAGACTGCGCACGGCCGCCTTGGATGAAGCGTAGACGGTCATGGTCGGGAAGCTCAGGTGCGCGCTCATGGAGCCGACGACTAGGATGTGACCGCCTCGGCGCGCGCGGAACTGCGGTAAGACCGCCTGCACAACGTTCAGCACGCCGACCACGTTCGTCTCGTACTCGGCGCGCAACTGTGCGGGGGTTACCTCTTCTATCGCGCCCACCTGTCCGTATCCGGCGACGTTCAGCAGGGCGTCGAGCTGGCCGAACTTCTCGCCGGTCAGCGCCAGCGCGGCGTCGATCGACGCGCGGTCGGTCACGTCTATGCTCGTGACAACGGTGTTTTTCAGTTCTGCGAACCGCGGATTTGCGGCAGCCACGTTGCGCATGGCGGCCACAACGTTCCATCCGCGCTGCGCGTACTCGAAGACGGCGGCCTCACCCAAACCGGAGCTGGTGCCTGCAATCAAGATGGTCTTGCTCACGGGTTAACACCTTCCTCATCGATGACGGTATATGTCTGCGTCTCATAGTGGCGATGACATCGGTCGGCCGTCGATGTGCCGGCGGACACTCTTGGTGCGTCGAGGGTGTCCCTGCAGACGTTGCTTTTGATCCACCGCTTGGCACCATGAGAGTTCCCTTGCAAGGAAGTGCAGTGTTCCGCAATGACGAGGCCTGATATCGAATCAGACGCGCGACGCGTCGAGAGTGCGATCTGTGGCGGTGGTGTAGCTATCGTTCAAGGCGATGTCGGATACGGCATGCTGGCGGCCACGCCTGATGCCACGCGTCGGACGGTCTCAATGAAACACCGTGCGGCCCACAAGCGTCACGGAATGATTGGCAACGCGGAGTTTCGGCGTGATGCAATGAAGCTGGATGAGCGTCAGCATGACATGGTTGACGCGATCACAGTCGACTTTGACCTTCCACTCGGCGTCATCGGTCCCGTCCGGAAGGACCATCCGATCATTGCCGGGATCGAGCCGGACACGCTGCGTGCGAGCATGGTCGGAGACACCATGGCGATGTTGCACAACAATGGCGCGTTGGCTACCGAGCTCGCACGCTTGAGCCTTGAGTCGAACATTGCGTTGCTGGGCTCTTCGGCCAATATCTCAGGAACAGGAGTCAAGTTTCGGGTTGAGGACATCCAACCAGAGATTGTCGAGGGCGCGGACCTCGTCGTTGACTACGGGCTGGCTAAGTATCATCTGTATCGGGTTTCGTCGACGATGATCAATTTCGACCCGATGCAGGTCATTCGGATCGGCTGCTGCTACGAACTGATCAGCGATATCCTCCAACGCTACTTCGACTTTGAATGCCCTCCAGCCCCCGGCATGGAAGCGTTGCCCCATGGTCATCTCCAGGAGCCTGGGGCAAGCGCTCCTTAGCCATGTACCCCAACGCATACGGTGTTCTAACTAACGCCGTAACCCTCTCTGCCAACCTGCCGCTTTCAGTTGCAGCCAACGCGATGCGAACGAGTCGACATGGGCGTTTACCGCGTTGATCTGAGCAGGTCAGGGGACCGCCCGCGCGGTTGCCGTATCGGCGCGGCGTGATGATTTCTCTGGCCTACCGCAGTCTGTATTGGCATGACGAACGACAACGTGATCGCCACGATCACCATCCCCGCACCCGCCGAGACAGTGTTCGACGTGGTCGCGGACCCCACGACCCACTCCGCCATCGACGGGACAGGTTGGGTAAGAGAGGCCCTAGACCGCGAGCCCGTGACGGGTGCCGGCCAGATCTTCAGGGTCGCGATGTACCACGACGGTCACCCCAACAAGAACTATGAGATGGCCAACAAGGTGGTCATGTGCGACCGTCCACACGCCATTGCCTGGGAGCCCGGCCAGGACGCAGGGGACGGGAACCTTTCATTCGGCGGCTGGATTTGGCGTTATGACATACGCAGCGTCGGATCGTCTGAAGCTCACGTCACCCTTACCTATGACTGGTCGGCGGTTGCGCCTGACCTCCGTGAGCACATTCAATTTCCCCCGTTCGATCCCGCGCACCTCGAAAATTCGCTGAAGCATCTGTCCGATCTGGCCACGGCCCAGGTCAACGGCTGAGTCGCGCGCTCCCGCTGCACGCGGACGCAGGCTTGACTTCACAGAAACTTCAAAGTTCGCGACTATCAAGAAATAGCGCACTTACCAATGCATCGCATCAACCATAATCAGCCCGTGGAGCGAAGACGCAACGGCCCGAAGGGCGGATCGATGCGATCGTCGGCCTTTGGTGGGCGCCCGTTCACCGCGCCATCACGCTTGCGTCGTCGGCCCCATGAGTACCCGTAGGCCCGTTCGCAAGGAGCGCTATGGCTGACATCTGGACTGAAACTATGAGCGAGGTCGCGGCGGCGGTGCCGGACTATCCGATGGCCCGGGCGGCGGGTTGCCCGTTGGCGCCGCCGCCAGAAGTCTTGGCCCTCAATGTTGTGAAACCGCTGAGCAGGGTCAGGATTTGGGACGGCAGCACCCCGTGGTTGATCACCGGCTACGAGGCGATACGTGGGCTGTTCGCCGATTCTCGTGCCAGTGTCGATGACCGACTGCCGGGCTATCCGCACTGGAACGAAGGCATGTTGGCCACGGTGCACAAACGGCCACGCTCGGTCTTCACCTCAGATGCCGAGGACACACCCGATTTCGCCGCATGCTGTCCAAGCCGTTCACCTTCAAGCGGGTCGAAGGTCTGCGCCCGGCCGTCCAGAAAATCGTCGACGACCACATCGACGCGATACTGGCCGGTCCCCAGCCGGCCGATCTCGTCAGCACATTGGCGCTACCGGTCCCGTCGCTGGTGATCAGTCAACTATTGGGCGTGCCGTACTCCGATGCCGACTTCTTCCAGGAGCAGGCCCATAAGGGTATGAGTCGGTACGCCACCGCCGAGCAGTCGGCCAAAGGCGCTGTCGCGCTAGCGAAGTACCTCGCCGACCTGGTTCGCGCCAAAATGGACGACCCGAGCGAAGATTTGGCGTCCGATCTGGCCGAGCGGGTCAACGCCGAGGAGCTCAGCGTCCGGGAAGCGGCCCAGTTAGCCACCGGCGTACTGATTGCCGGGCACGAGACCACCGCCAACATGATCAGCCTGGCCGTCCTGGCGCTGTTGGAGCACCCCGACCAGTTGGCGCTACTGCGCGACACCGACGACCACAAAATAATCGCCACTGCCGTCGAAGAATTGATGCGCTACCTGAGCATCATTCAGACCGGTCAGCGTCGGGTGGCCATCGAAGACATCGAAATCGCCGGTGAGGTGATCCGCGCCTGCGAGGGCATCATCCTCGATGTCCCGCCGGCGAACTGGGACGCGCGTCGCTACCCCAACCCGGACCAGCTGGACCTGCAACGGCAGGACAATCCGCATGTCGGCTTTGGCTACGGCAGACACCAATGCGTCGGACAGCAGCTGGCCCGAATGGAGTTACAGATCGTGCTACACACCCTGCTGCGCCGTATCCTCACGCTACGGCTGGCGGTCCCGATGGAGCAGCTGCCGTTCAAACACGATGCGCTGGCCTACGGGCTCTACGAACTACCGGTGACATGGTGAGCGGCAAGATCAAGAAATTCCTGGGTGTTTAAATGACGACTTCTCCGACCGCACAAACCTTCGTCGTACCCGAGGAGCCCGACTGGCCGCGGATGCGTCGCGAAACCAGCGCGCGGCTTCGATCGGCGATGGCCGGCAACGGCGTCGATGCGCTGATCCTGCTGATGAACGACAACGTGGTCTATGCCACGGGTGCCAGTTGGCCGGTGCTGGATGCCGGCCTGTCGCACGTTGAGCGGCCGGTGGCGATCGTGCTTGCCGCCGACGAGCATCCCCATTTGTTCATACCGTTTCGCGAGGGGGCCGCGTCGGAATCGCAGGTGCCAGCGGATCATCTGCATGGTCCGCTCTATCTTGAATTAGAAGAAGGCGTCGAGCATTTCGCGCGGGTGATCGGTGATTTGATCCCGCCGGGCGCCAACGTCGCGGTCGATGAGATGACCGGTGCGATGCGCCGGGCCGCGGATCGGCTTTTCCCCAGCGGGCCGCCATCGGATGCCGCGGTGGTGGTGGCAGCGGCCAACCTGGTCAAGACACCAGACCAGATCGCCTGCCTGCGCAAAGCCACTCGCATCACCGAGCAGGCCATGGTCGATGTGCAAAAGCAGTTGGCGTCGGGCGTGCGGCAGACCGATCTGTCAGCCAAGCTGGTGCGCAGGGCATTCGAACTGGGCGCGACGGCCAACATGCTCGAGGCGATCTGGCAGGTGATGCCGCCTTCCCGTGCCGAGGGGGTGTGGACAACACACCGCGACCTCGCGCTGCCGCTGCTGACCGCGGAACGCGAACTCGCCAACGGTGACGTGCTGTGGACCGATGTCAGCATCAGCTACGCCGGGTACTGCTCGGATTTCGGTCGAACCTGGGTGGTCGGCGACAACCCGTCAGCGCGCCAGCAGCAGCAATTCGACAAGTGGCGGCATATCCTCGACGCGGTGCTGAATGTGACCAAAGCCGGTGCCACGTCAGGTGATCTCGCCCGGGCGGCGATCGCCGCCAACGGTGGCAGCAAGCCGTGGCTCCCGCACCTCTATCTCGGACACGGCATCGGCACCTTCCCCGCCGAACCGCCGATGATCGGAACCGATCTAGGCGAGGAGTACGACGACAACTTCGTGTTTCCGGTCGGCATGGTGCTGGTCTTGGAGCCGGTGGTGTGGGAGGACGGCACCGGCGGCTACCGCAGTGAGGAGATGGTGGTGATCACCGAAGATGGCTTCATGCCGATTACCGACTACCCCTACACGCCTTATGGCCACTGAGATTTCGCCGGACGGCCGAGCGTTACGGCTGGGTCGTCGTCAACGGGCGCTGGCGCAGATGGAAGCTCACGATATCGACATCATGGTGCTCGGACGACAGGCCAATGTCCGTTACGCCACCGGGGCGCCGCAATTATGGATTGCCGGGACGCGGCCATTCGGTCCGGTCTGCGTGGTTGTGCGTGCCACCGGCGAGATCTTTCTGAACAGCACGGCTGACGAGGGAATCCCCGAGGAGATCGGCCGTGACCGGCTCTACGGTCTGGCCTGGAACCCGATGACGCTTATCACGGTGCTGAAGAACATCGATGGGGCCTCCATCGCCCGGCGGGTCGGAACTGACGCGCTGTCACCGACTTTCGCCAAGCTGCTACCGATGGCGTTTCCGAATGCCGAACTCGTCGACGGTGAAGTGGTGATGCGGACAGCGCGGCGGATCAAGACGCCCGACGAAGTGGCGGCGATGGACACCGCGCTGCGTGTCGCCGAAGCGGGAGTCGCCGCTGCCGTGGCGGAGTTGCAGCCCGGGCTTTCCGAGCAGACGTTAGCGGGTGCAGTACTGGAGGCGATGGCCGCGGGTGGGGTGAGCACGCCGGCTACCCAGGACGCCGCATGGGTGACCTCTCGGGAACACCCCTGGCGACGGGCAACCGGCGACGGCCAGGTGGGCTCGGGTGATCTGGTCGCGTTCGCTGCCGGGGCCTTGGCCGACGGGTACGTCGGGGAGGTGGGCCGGACCTGGCCGGTGGGTGATGTCGGCAACGGGTCGACCCGCAAGCTCTATCAGCGCTCGAACGAATTGTGGGACAGGCTGATTGCCGCCTGTCGCCCCGGTGTGCGGGCCAGTGAGTTGCTCGCGGCTTACGATCGGGCCGGCGAGCCGCTGCCGCCGATGGCCGTCGCGCACGGACTGGGGTTGGGCTTCGATCCACCGGTGATCTCGCGGCAGCTTCCGGCCACCGCCGAACGCGAACATCTGGACGCGGGGATGGTGTTGGCGCTCACCGGCTACGTGTGGCAGGAAGGCGTCGGTGCGGTACTTCACCGCGACACGGTCGTCATCAAGGACAGCGGGCCCGAGTTGCTCACCGCCAGCCCGTCGTGGCAGTAGTCAGCGGGCTCGCGCGAGCGCCGCATCGGGGAGATCGCCGAAGTTCCTTGTCTCCTAGAGGTTCAACGCATTGGTAAGCATCTGGAATGGCGCGCGGACACTCTCGTCATCTTTGATGAGGGGATCCTTGCGGGCCAGCGAGCGAGCAGAATCACCGAAACGCGAACGGATCAAGGCGGGTACGTCGAGCAGCCACGCCACCGCGGCGCATGGTTTGTGAATCACCAGGTCTGTTCGGCGGCGCGAACCAACATATGGTTGACGGCCACTCGGCGGTCGCGGGTGACCATGTACAGCACGGCATCGGCGATGTCTTCGGGCGCCAACTTGACCATGTCGGCAGTCTGACGATTGAATGCTTCGCGCGATTCCGGGGAAAGGTGATGACTGATTTCGGTGTCGACCGTGCCCGGCCCCACCACGCCGACCCGAACTCGCTTGCCCAGCAGCTCTTGTCGGATGCCCTCACTGAACGCATTTACCCCGAATTTGGTCAGCGAATAAACGGCGGTGTTCGGGCGGGCGACCCAGCCGGCGGTGGAACTGATGGTGACCAGATCGGCGACGCCGCGGGGTGAGTCCGCGGCCGCATCGATGAGGTGGGGGACTGCGGCCCGGGTGACGTATAAGACGCCCTGCACATTGACCCGCACCAGATCATCCCAATCCTGCAGTGGCGCTTCGGCGGCGGGCGCCATCCGCATCAGCCCGGCGTTGTTCACCACGGTATCGAGGCGTCCCAGCTCGCCGACGATCCGCTGCATCGCCGCGGCTACCTGTTCGGCGTTGGTCACGTCAGCGGGCACCGCCAGCGCAGTTCCGCCTGCCGATTCGATATCGGCCTTGAGTTCGTCGAGCCGATCAACGCGGCGGGCGACGAGGGCGACCGCGGCGCCTTGGGCGGCCAGCGCCCGTGCCGTCGCGGCGCCGATGCCGCTGCTGGCGCCGGTTACCAGCGCCGCCGTGCCGGCCAATATTCCGGTCATGTCCGCTCCGTCGCATGGGCATTGACTATTTCGTGCAGAATGTAGTCGTTGTGCTCGCCGAGGTCGGGTGCGCCGCGCGCGATCTGCGCCGGAGCAGCCGTCATTCGCCACGGCGCAGCCACGATCGGCCGTTGCCCTTCGCGATGATCGCTGACGAAGCGATAAAGCTCGCGGTCCCAGAGCAGCTGGTCGCTGATCACGTCGAGGGATGTAGCGCTTTTGCTCGACGGCACACCGGCTGACCTGAGCCGCTGCGCCAGCTGTTCGGCGTCGTGGCTGGTGGTAAGGCGGGCAAGGTCTCGGTCGAGCGCATCGGTGTGCCTGAGTCGGTCCGGCATGCTGGCATAGCGCGTGTCGTCGGCGAGGACGGCAGCGCCCAAGACGTTGCACAGTGCGCGCCATTGGGTGTCGTCGGCCACGGCAACGCTGATCCAGTCGCCGCCCGCACAGGGATAGCAGTTGTGCGGGGACATATCCGGATGGCGGTTGCCTTCTGGGACGATTTGCTTTCCGGTCAGATCCTGTTCGAGCAGACAATCGCCGATCATCGAAGAAAGAGTCTCCACGGCCGACACGTCGACGAATTGGCCTTCGCCGCTCAGATCGCGATGAAGCAATGCCGCTACGGCGGCCAACGCCGCGGCCGCGCCGACGGTGGAATCCCCGTACCGCATGCTGGTGCCGAGCGGCGGTCCGCCTGGATAGCCCACCAGGGACGCGAGTCCGGCCAACGCGGCGAAGCACGGCGCGTAACCGGTCTGATAGCCCAGCGGTCCGTCGTTGCCCCACATCTTGATTGACACCGAGATGATGTCCGATTTGACGGACTTCAGCTGCTGGTAACCAAGTCCCAGGCGCTCCATCGCCCCCGGCCGGAGGTTGTTGATGACGATGTCGCTGTGGGCGATCAGGTCGCGAAGCCGATCGGTACCCGCGGCTGATTTGAGATCCAATTCCACGCTGAGCACTTCGGGGTTGATGGACAGAAAGTACGGCGCGTGGTTGATGTCGGTGCCGCCGTAGGCGCGCATCTCGTCGGGATTGCCGGAGTTTTCCACCTTGATCACTTCGGCGCCCAGGAACGCAAGTAGCTTGCCGGCGTACGGTCCGGCCCACACTTTGGTGAGCTCGACGACCCGAACTCCTTGCAATGGTCCGCCTCGTGCCAGCTTTGGCGGTTTGAGTTGTGCCGAGGCGACCGTCAGCGCCGGACGTGGCGTCTCGATATCGTCCATAACCTCGCCGGTGTGCTGGCCCAGGCTGGGCGCCGCAGTGGTGATGCGCGCCGGTGATGCAGTCATCAGGTAGGGAACGCCTGGGTAGGCCGCGGTGCCCAGTACCGGATGGGTGACGTTTTGGAAGAAGCCGCGATGACGGTACTGCGGCGAGTTCTTCAGGTCGGCAGCGCTTTTGACGGGCACCAGGGGAACTCCGAACCGCTGGGCTTCTTCGGCTGCCACGTCTTTGCGCGAGTCCCCGACCCACTTCGCGAACCCGTTCTGAAATGTCGCCACCTTCTCCGGCGTAACCGAGAACTCGAGCCAGTCGTCGTCAAATGCGTCGAGCCATTTCGGGTGGCCCATCAGCATTTTGAGGCCCGTCCAGTGATTGCGGCTGGTGATGTAGAGATAGACGAATCCATCTGCGCATGCGAAAAATGAGGCTGGGCCCTGCTGATCGTAATCATCGCGGGTGTTTTGCGGTGCGATCTCCCCGGTGATGAACCTGCCCAGCACACAGTCGGCGCGCGACGCCAGGACCGCTTGCTGCGACACGTCGATGAATTGGCCGCGCCCACTGTGCAGCTGCCAGAACAGCGATGCGGCTACGCACAGTGCCGCGTCGAGCCCGGCCTCGTAGTCGGCGAGGAAACGGCCGGGCCCTTTCAACGGCGGCTTGGTGGGATCGGCGTGGCTGGGTGTGTGGTAGCCCCATCCACTGCTGTTGAATACGTTGATGCTCTTGGCGTTCTCGAATTCAGGCGGGGCCTGGGCGCCATATGGGGTGATCGAACAGAACACCACGGCGGGGTGCCTGCGCGGAATATCGGTCGCCGACAAGCCGACCGATTCGGACCAAGACGGCGCGTGATCGTCGACGACCGCGTTGGTCGTGGCGATGATCTTGTGCAGCGTCTCGATCTCATCGGCTGAGCTGACGTCGAGCACGACGGAACGCTTATTGGTGTTCAGGTACGCGAACAGCGCGCTGCGCTCGGGCCCGCCGCCATCACCGATGATCGGGGCCATCGCCCGAGTCGGGCTGCCGCAATCCGGGCGTTCGACCTTGATCACCTCGGCGCCGAAGTCCGCGAGCAGTTTCCCGCAGTATTCTCCGGCAACCGATTCGGCCAGCTCGACGATCCTGATACCAGTCAGTGCCGACATGCACTACCTCGAAACGTCAGGGCTTGTTGCGCCCCGAGCGGCTGAGCCGCCACTCGGGCGGGAAGTTCAGGTCGTTGTCCTTGACCACGTTGTTCAGACCCTTGCTGAAGGTGCCCTCGGTGAGGTCGACCTCGTTCTCCTGGTCGTTCTGGATCATCGGCAGCATGCCTTCAACCATTCCGGTGAGCAGACTGCCGAAGTACTCGCCCTTGTGCTGCTTGTACAGCTCGAGGAATGTCTTCTGCACCGCGACCGTGTCGGTGGGGCGAGACCGCGAGCAGGCCATCGCGTACTTCAGCGTCTCCGCTTCCAGCTTGGCGCGGGGAACCACGCTGTTGATGAAGCCGCATTCGTACATTTCTTTTGCGCTGAACGGACGCCCGGTGAACAGCATTTCCGAGAATTTTCGCAGGCCCATCGTCTCGGCCCACCACCACAGGCGTGGTCCCCAACCTACGTAGCGGAAGGCTGGATGTCCGAAAAGCGCGTCGTCAGAAGAGATCACCAGATCAGCGTCGCCGGCTTGATAGAAGTGCCACCCGTAGCAATACCCCTTGGCTTCGATGATGCTGATTTTCCTCAGCTCCTGCAGCGGGCGGTTGCCGGCGCGGGCCTTCGCATAGAAGTCGGTGACGGTGGACAGATAGCGGTATGAGCCGCCCGGCGGGTATTTGACCTCATCGTCGTTGATCGCCAACTCATGCAGCAGTGGCATACCGGGGTTCTCCAGCATGCCTCGCTGTTCGGGAAGGTCGCCACCGCTGCCGAAATCCTGCCCCTCGCCCCGGATCACGACGACCTTGACGTCGTCGTCGACGTTGCACTTGTGGATCAGGTCGGCGTAGTTCTGGCGCATGCCCAAAGTGGTCGAGTTCTGCGCCTCGGGACGGTCGAAGGTGATATAGGCGATTCGGTTTTTGACGTCCTTCTCGAACTTGATCAGTGGCTCGGCGTCCCGCTTCATCTGTTCGTAGTCGTACTCAGGCATTAGTCATCTCCTGCTTAGTTGGTGATTGTTTGAGTAAGCTGCCCGCATCGACGGGAATGCCGGACAATCTTTGGCGCGAGTCATCGCTGCCTCATGGTGTCCGGGCCGGCATCGACTCCCACCCTCGCACCGTCGACGTCGGGCTGAGTCGGGCATTCGGCAGGTCGACTTCCCAGTCCGGAAAGCGTTTGAGGATCTCTTCCAAGGCGACTCGGCCTTCCAGGCGCGCCAACGCTGAGCCCAAACAAAAGTGGGTTCCGACGCTGAACGCCAGGTGCTGACGAGCTGGCCGGTGGACGTTGAACTCGTCGCTGTCCGAACCGAATTGGCGGGGGTCGCGGCAGGCGGACCCGATGAGCATCATCATCACGCTGCCTTCTGGCACTGTTTGGTCATAGCAGGTGACATCGCGGGTCACGTACCGCGCGGTATGCGGCGCGGGTGGCTCGTAGCGCAGCAGTTCCTCGATGGCCTGCGGTATCAGCGCAGGGTTGTCAACCAGTTCGCGGCGCTGATCCGGATGTTCAGCGAGAACCTTTCCAGCCCAACCGATCAGCCGCGTTGTGGTCTCGTTGCCTGCGCCGGCCACCACGTTGAGGTAGATCAGCAGCTCTTCGCGGGTCAGTCGGCGGGTGGTGCCGGTGTCGTCGACGAACTCGACGTTGAGTAGTTCGGTCATGATGTCATCAGACGGATGTGTAGCGCGCCACTCGATGTAGGCGGCAAAGATTTCGCCGGTGGCCAACCCGTGTTCGGCGTTCATGGGCTTTCCGGCTTCGGTGCGCATCTGCGCGTTGGTGTGGTCGCGGATGAATTCCTGGTCGTCTTGCGGAATGCCGAGCAGCATGCTGATGACCTTCATCGGCATCTGCGCGCCCAGGTCGGCGACGAAGTCGAGGTGTCCCGTCCCAATCAGCGGGTCCAGCGCCTGGGCGCAGAATTCGCGAATCTTGGGTTCGAGCGCAGCGATTTTGCGCAGGGTGAACATTCGGGCCAGTAGCTTGCGGTGCACGTCATGGATCGGCGGGTCCTCCATGATCAGCATCCCGGGTGGGATGTCGAGATTGGCTTTGATCAGCTCGAGGATGATGCCCCGAGCTGAACTGAACGTGCCGTGGTCGACCAGGCCCTTGTCGACATCGCTGAACCGGCTCAAAGCGTAGAAGTCGTGCTGGGCGTTGTAATACAGCGGCGCTTCTTCGCGCAGTCGGCCGAACATCGGATAGGGGTCAGCGTTGAGGACGACGTCGTACGGGTCGTAGTAGACATCCTGGACGTCCAAGCCGGTGCTGATCGTCACGAAATCTTGCCTTTCGCTGCAACTTCCACACCCGGATGCGCCGCATGCCGGGGTCGATGCCGACAGTGTGTCAGCGTCTGAGGCGGTTCGGGCGATTTGTACCTTCTGCTCAAAAGAACTGCGCTGGCCGGCTCAGGCGCCGCGGATTAACTCTATTGCCGTAGAGAACCATATGTGCCTGCATTGGGCAAGAACCCGCTGCCTAGCGGATTGGCGATGATCGGCCGCGACGTGGCTGCAGTGAGGCGCCGGCGTGGGTGAGGCGTCCCTGCTGCTCGCTGCCCAAGATCCCTGCCACGATGGCCGAAAGGACGGCGTCGAGCCGTTCTGGACTGTCGATGATCCGGTCGCCGTGGGCTAATCGCAGCAAAAGGCCGTTGATGAACGTCAGCGTGACGTTGCTCAGATCGTCGACCACGGCGGGGTCCAGTTCGGCGCCGTGCGGCAGCAGCTGCACCAAGATGTCGTGATGCAGCTTGGTGAATGCGTTAGTGGCGCGCTGCAGGGTTGCGGCAATCGCCGGATCGCGGGTCGCCTGCGTGGTCAACTCATAGCGCGCCTTGGTTCGGCTCAGCTGCGGCTCTTCCCCGGACTGGATGACCAGGTTTGCCAGGGTGGAGGCCGACGCCCCGTCGTCGAGGCCGGCCCGATCGGCAACCGACTGCAACGCGGCCAGGTCGAGCTCGACCATCCGCTCGGCAACCGCGCGCAGCAGTGCTGAGCGGGTACGGAAGTAGAACGAGGTGGTGCCATCGGGCACGCCCGCGCGTGCGTCCACTTTCAGATGGCTCAGGCCCTTGGCGCCGTCGTCGGCCAGCAGCTGGATCGCCGCATCGCACAGTTCGCGGCGGCGCTGGTCCGGATTCGGCTTGCGTCTCTTCTGTATGCCGGCAGTGTAGCGGCCGGTGACAGGCGATTTCGGGGTCAAAGCAGATCTCGGCAGCGTGCTAGGTTTTCGTTCGACACCAGGCTACTCTATATTCGTAGTGTCAATCAAAATCGTCTAATCAGTCGAACGGACAGCTTGTGGCCGCTCCCGCCAGCCCCCTTACCCAACTGAATAGCCCGGGTCAGCTGCCGGCCGCCGAGTCGCCGCGTCTGGCGCCGGAGGACTCCGAGCGGTACCGGCTGCATGTGGTCGCGACCAACATCGCCGATGTGGTCACTTCGATCGGCGGGCTGATCTTCGATCGGGCGATGGCCGGATGGGATGTCACCGTCGCGGTCGACGGCGACAGTAGAGGGGCCATTGATGACCGGGCGATATGCATATTGGGCGCCAGAGTCGCGACCACGGCGGCGGGACCGGACGGCGCCACGGGCGTGCCGCGTCCACACGTGCTTGCGGTGGCAACCGATGTGTTCGTCGCAAACGAACCGGTCCGTCGGTTGGCGCTGGCGGCCCGCAAGGGCAATGCGACCGACGTTCTGCTCTGGGGTCGGCGTCGCCCGCCGAATCTGAACTGCAGGTTCGTCCTTGTTCAACACCGGCCGAGCGCCGCCGCGCACGTGTTCAAATCTCATGCCCTGGCCGCTCGGGGAGCCTTCGTCGCCGAGCTGACCGAAGAGGGTTTCTATTCGATGGGCTAACCCCTGGTCACCCCGTCAGCCGGGCTTGCGGGCCGTCACAAACTGTAAGGTGCGTTGGGTCTGCTGCTCGACGTCGACTAGGCCGGCGGAGGTAAAAAGCTCGACGAACGCACGTCGGTCGAACATGCGCAGCCCGATTACCCGGGCACCTGCGGTCGTCGCATACCGGACCGGCGCCGATTGCCCGGCGTAGCTGGTGAGTATCGCCACCCGACCGCCCGGCGTGAGCACCCGCACCATCTCGCGGGCCACCTGGAACGGTTCAGGCATCAGATAGAGGGCGCCGAAACAGCAGACGGCGTCGAATGTTTCATCGCCGAACGGCAGCGTGCCTGCGTCCCCGCGGACGTAACAGGTGCGTGGTCCGCTGTTGTCCAGCACGGCGCGAGTCAGCATCGGTTCGGAGATGTCCAACCCGACGGCAAGGCCGCCGTCGCGCAGCTGTTGCGCTAACTGGCCGGTGAAATTGCCTGGGCCGCAAGCGACGTCGAGCAGCCTATGCGCACCGGACAAACGTAATGCGTCGGCGGCGCGGCGTTGCTCGGCGCTGGTGGTGACACCGCTGGCAATATAGAACGCAACCGGGCGCCAAAGTCGTTCGTACACGCCCGCGACCAACGGGCTGTTCATCGCGCGCTGGGCGAACGTGGGAACTTGCACCGCCGTTGATTCGCCCAACACGTCGAGGAAACCGTGCCGCACGGTAGCTCTGCTATCGAGCAGATTGCGGGTTGTCTCCAGTGGATCGTCGGTGATATCCATCCCGTGAGTCTGGACCGGTCGCGGCTGAAGTACGCATCCGGGGCGCTACTTCCCGGTGCATCCTTGCTGCGAACCGAACCCAGCCATAACCTTGGCAGGATTGGACCGCGACCGGGAGTCGCCGACCCGGCGCGCATGAGACGGCGACAGGGGCGGACTAGGCATCGTGACCGAACTGACCGCGCTGCGCGCCGACGAACTCGCCGCATTGGAGATCTTCAAGGGATGTCCACCGGAGGACCTGATGCCGCTGGCGGCGAGCCTGCAACCGCTGCAGGCCGCTGCGGGCCAGGTGCTCATGCAGCAGGGCGAGCAGGCGGTTTCCTTTCTGCTCATCTCGTCGGGTACCGCCGAGATCAAGCACATTGGAGACGACGACGTGGTGACCGTCGAGCAGGTGTCCGCCGGCACGATCGTCGGGGAGATTGCCCTGCTGCGCGACATCCCGCGGACGGCGACCGTGACCACCACCGAGCCGTTGACCGGCTGGATCGGCGACAACGACGGGTTCGCGCGGATGGTGCACGTCCCAGGGATCATGGGCCGGTTGGTGCGCACGGTCCGCCAGCGACTCGCCGCTTTCCTCACGCCGATCCCGGTCATGGTTCGCGACGGAACAGAATTACTGCTCCGACCGGTGTTGCCCGGCGACAGCGAGCGAACCATGCAGGGCCACGTCTGGTTCTCCAGCGAGACGCTGTATCGGCGGTTCATGTCACCGCGGGTCCCCAGCCTGGCACTGATGGACTACTTGGCTGAGGTCGACTATGTCGACCACTTCGTGTGGGTGATGACCGATGAGAATGGCAACCCGGTTGCGGACGCCCGCTTCGTTCGAGACGATCAAGATCCCACCATCGCCGAGATCGCGTTTACCGTTGCCGACGCCTATCAGGGCCGCGGTATCGGTTCCTTCTTGATCGCCGCGCTCTCCCTCGCCGCCCGAGTCGACGGAGTCGAAAAGTTCTCCGGCCGGATCCTCGCCGACAACGTGGCGATGCGGACGATCATGGACCATTACGGCGCTTTCTGGCAGCGCGACGACGTCGGGGTGGTCACCACCGTCATCGACGTGCCCAAACCTCGCGACCTTCCGTTAAGCCGTGATATGACGGACAAAATCAAACACGCTGCGCGCCAGGTTATTCGGGCTGTCGGCTAGCATGCGACTCCGAGTCGCCGCGGCGGTTGTCGTTGTCCTGCTGCTCGCCTCATGTGCGCACGCACGCCAACCCGCGCCGGCGCCGTCGGGTACCACTCCGGCTCGCCATATCGACCCCGCCAACATCAGACGGGTCGGACGCGAACTGCCGCCTGGCTATGAGGTAACCGCGGTTTCGGGCGAGGCCGCGCCACCGGCGATCTGGGGTATTGGCGGGAATAGCGCATCAACCCCTGCGCGCTGCGCGGCGCTTGCCGACCCGGCCGGCGGTCACGGGCAATCCGCTCAAGGCATTTCGGGATCTGGCGCGGGCGGCATCGTGTACGCGGTGGTTGCGGCTGCGCCGAGCGGACCGGTTTCACTGGATCAGTCGCTGGTTACCCAGTGCCGGGCGTGGACCATGACCAGCGGGCGTGCCACCGCCCGCGTTCATCTGGTCGAGGCTCCTCGCATCGACGGCGCCGAAACCCTCGGCATGGCTACCGATATCACCACGTCGGTTGAAGGCGGCAGCCAAATCGGCTCCCGGGCAAACACCTTCACGGCTTATCTCGGCGACTACTACGCGTTCACCACGCTGATCAGTGACCCCGGCTCACCGCAGTCACCGCTGACGCCGCGGTTCGCGGCCGACCTGCTGGTGAAAGCGGTGTCGGCGCTACGTGCCTGAGGGCGGTGCATTAGATTGACGCGGATGATGCGGATAGCGGTCGCGATCGGAAGTGTCTGCTTGCTGGCGGCCTGCTCTCACGGATCTTCGGAGAACGCCCCCTCCGCCGATATCACCAAGATTTCGCAGGTGGACTCGAGCTTCGGACCCGGATATAAGGTCAAGGACGTCCCGAAGACCGGAATTGATCCCAAGGTGCTCTCAACGCACAAGCTTCCGCCGGGGCTGACGTTCGACCCTCCCGATTGCTCGTCATTCGTGGTCGGCGAGGACATGCCACCGGGCCTGCAAGGGAATATGGCCGCCGTTGCCGCCGAGGGTGCCGGCAACCGCTTCATTGCCATGGCCGTGCAGACGTCCGAGCCGGTGCCGTTCAACGAACCGGGACGGAACTGCAAGAAGGTGGCATTTCAGGGCGGCCGGATGCGCGGCCTCATCGAGGTCGTCGATGCGCCGCAAATCGAGGGGACCCGCACTTTGGGAGTGCACCGGGTCCTGCAAACGGTGGTTAACGGAAAGCCGCGCAGCGGCGAGCTTTACAACTATTCCGCGCACTTCGGCGACTATCAGGTGATCATCACCGCCAACCCGCTGCTGCAACAGGACAAGCCCGCCACTCCCGTCGACACCAATCGGGCGCGCGACTTGCTGGTCAAGTCGGTCGCCGCAGTCAGAAGCTGATTTCTAGCGCACGTCTTTCGGCCGGAACTGGATACTGACCCGGGCGCCGGCAGCGGACGACGTTTTGGGAACCGAGTGCTCCCAGGTTCGCTGACAAGAACCGCCCATCACCAGCAGATCGCCATGAGCCTGTGGCAGCCGCAACGACGGCCCGCCCGCGCGGGGCCGCAGCGCGAAGGTACGCGTAGCGCCGAGGCTGACGATCGCCACCATGGTGTCCTGGGTGCTGCTGCGGCCGATGGTGTCGCCATGCCAGGCGACGCTGTCCGACCCATCGCGATACCAGCACAGGCCTACGGTGGTGAACGGCTCGCCCAACTCGCCGGCGTAGATGTCGTTGAGCCGGCGGCGCAGCCGGCTCAGCCGCGGGTGCGGCGGATCCTCGACGGTGAGGTCGTGGAAACTCACCAGGCGGGGCACATCGAGTACGCGGTCATACATCTGACGGCGCTCGGCTCGCCACGGCACTGTCGCCAGCAGTTCGCCCAATAAGTCGTCGGCGCCGGTCAGCCAGCCGGACCGGATATCGATCCAGGCTCCGTTGCCCAGCGGCCTCCGCTCGTTGCAGTCGAACAACGATTCCTGTACCGCAATCGCCACGGCGCCGAGTCTATCGCACACTCGTTCGAACTTCGCGCGGCGACGATGCGGGCCGTGCAGCGGCCCGGTGAGGAGCCGCGCCATTGAACTACAGCCGGACCGGCCCGGGGCCCTGGTTGGCGAGCACGTCGCCCGGATTGGTAAACGCGCAACTGCGCAGGCTCAGACAACCGCAGCCGATGCAGTCGGCGAGGTTGTCGCGCAACCGCTGCAGATGCAGGATCCGATCGTCGAGGTCGGCCCGCCAGCCGGCGGACAGCCTCGCCCAGTCCCGGCTGGTCGGAACCCGATCGGCGGGCAGGGTGGCCAGTGCCGCGCGGACGCGCGCCAACGGGATGCCCAGCCGGTGCGACATCCTGATGAACGCGACGCGGCGTAGCGTGTCGCGACTATAGCGGCGCTGGTTGCCCGACGTGCGCCTGCTGGTGATCAGCCCCTGTCGCTCGTAGAAGTGCAAAGCCGAGACCGCAACGCCGGCCCGAGCGGCAAGTTCGCCGGGAAGCAGTTCCTCGGTGTCCATAACCTGAACCATAGTCCCGGTTTTGTGCAGTGCGCTGGGTCTGAAAATCTAGAACGATGCAACGTCCCCGTCGACAAGGGTGATGCGCTTTATTTCGTAGCGGCACCGCTGATTTCGCCTCGCGGACTCGGCGCATGTCATCGGATTGGTTCTGCAACCGATGTCAGCATCGGCATCACGCGCGGAAGCCGCTGAGCGTGCGGATCTTATTCATCACGTCCAACGCGGCGACCTTGTAGGCCTCGGCGAACGTTGGGTAGTTGAACACCGTGTCCACCAGATACTCGAGCGTGCCGCCACAGCCCATCACCGCCTGACCGATATGCACGAGTTCGGTGGCGTTGGTGCCGACGATGTGCACTCCCAGCAGCTTTAGGTCGTCGGGGGAGACCAGCAGTTTGAGCATGCCGTGGGAGGCGCCGGTGATTTGGCCGCGGGCCAGTTCTCGGTAGCGGGACACGCCGACCTCGTAGGCGATTGAGTCGTTGGTGAGCTCGACTTCGGTGGCGCCGACGTAGGACAGCTCCGGGATCGTGTAGATGCCGATCGGCTGCAGCTCGAGCATCCCGGCTGTCGGTTCGCCGAAGGCGTGGTTTGCGGCCAGCCGACCCTGCTCCATCGACGTGGCTGCTAGCGCCGGGAACCCGATCACGTCGCCGACGGCGTAGATGTGGTCGACCTTGGTGCGGAACTTGCCGTCGACGAAGATCCGTCCGCGGCTATCGCTTTCCAACCCGGCGTTGGCCAGGTCCAGATCGTCGGTCTGGCCCTGCCGACCAGCCGAATACATCACCGCCTCGGCGGGGATCTGCTTGCCGCTGGCCAGGGTGGTGACCGTGCCGGAGGCGCCGACGTCGACGGCGGTCACCTCCTCGCCGAACCGAAACGTGACGGCCAGCTCGCGCAGGTAAAACCGCAGGGCCTCGACGATCTCGGGATCGCAGAAATCCAGCATGGTATGCCGTTTTTCGACGACGGTCACCTTGGTGCCGAGGGCGCCGAACATTGACGCATACTCGATGCCGATCACGCCGGCGCCGACCACCACCAATGATGCCGGAACGAACTTCAGGTTGAGGATCCCGTCGGAGTCCAGCACGCGCTCTTCGTCGAACTGGACGCCCGGTGGTTGCGCCGGCTTGGTACCTGTGGCGATGACGATGTAGCGCCCGCTGACGGTGACCCGCTCGCCGCGGTGCTGGTCCTCGACCAGCACTGTGTGCTCGTCGATGAGGCGGCCGTCGCCGGTGTAGAGCTCGACGCGGTTGCGGATCAGCTGCGAGCGCACCACCTCCTGCTCCTTGTCAATGACGTGCTGGGTTCGGGCCAACAGGTCGGCGGGGGTGATGTTTTCTTTGACTCGGTAACGCACGCCGTACAGCTCGCGCTGGGTTATGCCGGTCAGGTAGAGCACCGCCTCGCGCAGCGTCTTCGACGGGATCGTGCCGGTGTTGGTGCACACGCCGCCGAGCGTCCCGTCGCGTTCGATGACCGCCACCGTCTTGCCGAGTTTGGCTGCGGCGATGGCCGCCTTCTGTCCGCCGGGGCCAGAACCGATGACGACAAGGTCGTACTCCCGCATGGATGGGTGCATGTGCGACTCCTCTACGGCGCGCGGAGATGTCTTACCTGTGGAGCTGATTGGCAAAGTAAGTATCGACGTCGGCGGGCGCCACAACGACCAAAGCGATTGCGGCGGCGAGGTTTCCAGAGTTGGTCATCGGGCGGGTGACCAGTCCCACACGGATAGGTCGTCGGGTGGGTAGTCGGCGCAGTGATCCGTTTCTTTGGCGGCGACGCCTTTGTTGTTGAAGAAGATCTTCGCCCAGTTGGGCCACGCCGCCGTCATGGGATCGGCAAAGTTGGTGACCATTTGTTCGGAATAGGCTCTGCGATCGGCAGCGTCGAGCGAATAGAAGTAGTGCGCACTGTCGATGGCGGCCTGTTGAACCTGGGGCGACTTGTTGTGCTTGTCGATCATGTAGCGCTCGTAATAGATTGGCGTGAAATCACGTGCGGCGGCAAGGATCTGCTCGGCGGTGCAGGTGGTGGCGATCATCCGGTGGGGGATCGGGTAATCGTCGGTCGAGTCGGCCATCGCGGTGGCGGGCAACGCCGTCGTCGCGACCGTAGCGGTAAGCGCGGCGATCCCGGCTCGCAGAACCGAACGTGCTCGCGGTCGCCTCGGTCGGCGCATGGGTATCTCCTCTCAGGTCGATATGGAGGGTCGGCCTCGCGGATTGGGCTGCAACATCATTGGTGACGTGCGGCCGCCGAGGTCTGGATCGGTACCTGGTCAGGGCAGTAGGTGCTGATTGCGGCGGCGAGGAATTGGTAGCTTTGGGCCGTGGTGGTGCCGCGCGGCAGGTTGACCAACGCGAAGTGGGCGGACCTGTCCGCAGTGGTGTCTAGGCCGTTGTGTAGTCGTTCACACGTGATCTTGCCCAGCCAGGCGTTGTAGTCGAGGGGACCGTAGATGCCTTGCCCGTGAAGCTGATTGGCGAAATCGGTATCCGGGTCGGCGTGCGTCGGGGCGGCCAGGGCGACCATGGCCGCCGCGACCAGTGCCAGCACTGAGACCTTCGCTAATCTCATTGTGGTCCTTCGTGACTCGGCGCACCCACGAGGAGTGGCTGGGTCGCGGCAGTGTCGTCGGTCGGCTGCTGAATCCGGGGCAGCGGTCGCGGTCGCCGCGGGGGTAGAGCACTTGCGGCCACCAGAACCACCGTCCCAGGAGCGTGGCGATCGAGGGCATGAGTAGCGTGCGCACGATCAGCGTGTCGAGCAGCAGCCCGATGGCGATGGTGGAACCCAGCTGAGCGATGATGCGCAGATTGCTGCCGAGCATCGAGGCCATGGTGACGGCGAACACCAGGCCCGCGGCGGTCACCACGCCGCCCGTGCCGGCCATGGCCCGGATGATATCCGGTCTTCAGTCCGGCGTGGATCTCCTCCTTGAACCGCGAGACCAGCAGCAGGTTGTAGTCCGATCCGACAGCCAACAGGATGATGACCGACATCAACATCACCAGCCAGTGGATTTTGATGCCGAACACGTCCTGCCAGATCAGCACCGACAGCCCGAAGGACGCCGCAATCGAGCTGGCCGCGGTGCCGACGATCACCAGCGCGGCAACCAGACTTCGGGTGAGGATCAGCATGATCATGAAGATCAGCGTGAGCGCGGACAGCGACCGCGATCATGAGGTCATATTTGGCGCCGTCGGCCATGTCTGCTGTAGGTCGCAGCGGTACCGCCCAGATAGACTTTGGCGTCCGACAGGGAGGACATCTTCAGGCCCTCCTGCGCGGCCGTTCGCTCCGCATCGACGCGCGCGATTCCGGCCGGGGTCATCGGATCCTCCTGGTGGGTGATGAAATAGCGAGCGGACTTGCCGTCCGGTGATAAGAACATTTCGAGGCCGCGCTGGAACTCCGGGTTCTGGAAAGCCTCCGGAGGCAGGTAGAACAGGGCATCGTTTTGCGCGGTGTCGAAGCTTTGCCCCATGACGATCGCGGTGTCGTTCATCGCCGCCATTTGGTTGATATTCGCCGACAGGGTTTGGTACATGCGTCAGGCTCAATGCCCGCGTGGTCTTCAGGGTGTCGATCGTCAGCGGCAGCAGCGCGGTCACTTGCGGCACGAGCGAATCCAGTGTTTGCGTATCTTTGTCGAGAGCGTGCAGCTTGTCGGTGAGCTCGTCGATACCGTCGATGGCGTCGAAGAGCGACCTCGTTGACCAGCACAGTCGGATATCGAAGCAGTGCGGCTCCCAGTAGAAGTAGTTCCGAAGTGGCCTGAAGAAATCATCGAAATCCGCAATGTGATCACGCAATTCGTCGGTGATGCGCCGTCAAGTCGTTCGTGTTTTGGGCCAGGTCGTGAGTGGTGGCGTCGAGCTGCTGCAGGATGCCGTACATGCGCTGCAGGTTGTCGATCGTGAACTGCAATTCATCGGCGATCTTGAGCATATTGGCCATGCTGTCTCGCATGAACGGCAGGTTCTGGTTGGTGCGTCTGGCCTTGCATGCTGTTCTGAAACGGTATCGAGCTGTGTTGGATCGGAATTCCCAAGGGCCGGGTGATGTCTTGGACCATGGCGATACCGTCGACGCGGATAACGTTATAGGCGACCCGGTCCAAAACGAGCATGTCGGCCGGATTGCGCATATCGTGGTCGGCGTCGATCATCAGGATGTCCGGATTCATCCGGGCCTGCGAGAAATGCCGGTCGGCAGCCGCGTATCCCGAGATTGGCCGGGGCACTGGCGGGCATGTAGTACCGATCGTTGTAGCTCGTCGTGTATCCGGGCAGGGCGACCATGCCGATCAGCACGACCACGGCACTGGCCACCAGGATCGGCGCGGGCCAGCGGACCACCGCGGTGCCCACCCGCCGCCACAGTCGGCCCTGGGCCGCGCGCTTGGATTCGAACAAACCCAAACGGCTGCCGACGAAAAGCACCGCCGGCCCCAGCGTGATCGCGGCCGCCACGACGACCAGCATTCCGATGGCGACCGGGACGCCCATCGTGGAAAAGTACGGCAGCCGACAGAAGCTCAGGCAGTACGTCGCCCCGGCGATCGTCAGCCCCGAACCAATGATCACCGGAGCGACGGAACGAAACGTGGTGTAATAGGCCGTTTCCCGATCCTGGCCGGCCGCACGCGCCTCGCGATAACGGCCGAACAGGAATATCCCGTAGTCGGTGGCCGCCGCGATACCCAGCATCGTCAGGATGTTGGATGCGAACGTCGTCAGCCCAAAGACGTTGTGGTTGCCCAGAACCGCGATGACTCCGCGAGACGAGGCCAACCCGATCCCGGTCAAGAACAGCTGCACCAGCGTGGTGACGATCGAGCGGTAGACGATCAGCAACATGATCGCGATCGCCGCCGAGAGCTGAACACCGTGATCTTGCCGAGGCTGGCGTTGCCGATGACGTGCAAATCATCGGTGAGCGCTGCCGGACCGGTGACATAGGCCTTCACCCCGGGCGGCGCAGGGGTCTGTGTCCACGACCTTGCGGACGGCGTCCACGGATTCGTTGGCCAATGTCGTGCCTTGGTCACCGGCCAGATTCAGCATGACGTAGGCGCCCTTGGCGTCGGCACTCTGGGCTCCGGCCGCCGTGAACGGATCCCCCCAGAAGTCCTGAATGTGCTGGATGTGCTGGGGATCCTGCTGCAACTTGTGAATGATGCTGTCGTAGTAGCGGTGAGCGTCATCGCCGAGCTTCTGCTGGCCTTCCACGACGATCATCACCGTGCTGTTGGAATTGAATTCCTTGAAGTTGTGCCCCATCAGCATCATCGCCTTCATGGACGGCGCGTCTTTGGGGGCCATCGGTGCCGCATGGGCCTCCCCGACCACTTCCAATCGCGGGGCGATGGTATTCACGAGGACGGTGACGAACACCCAGAACAGGATGATCGGCACCGCCAACACGCGGATGGTATGCGCGAGGAAGGGCCGCTTGGCGTGCTTGGTGCTCGTGTCGGTCATGCGGACTTCACCAGGCAAAAGGTCTGCGCGTTGACGGCCATCGCGTGCTTCTTTCGTCTCGGACCGTCCCGTCCACGGTGATACGGCAGCCGATTTCATCGCTGTCGCCCTGCGCCATGATGTTGGCGCTGACCGCGGGCAGGGTCGTCGATATCGTGATCGACCACGGCAGGGCCGCATTGACTTCGTGGATGTTGGCGTCGGCGTCGAAGTAGTCGATCGTGGCGGTGGTCCCCGCGGGCCGAACACGTCATACACCACGATCTTCGGGTTGAACTGCACGATCTGTATACCGGCGCCGGCATCGGCGTTGAGGTCCTGGGAGGCAAAGATTTTGTGCAGCCGCACAACGATCAATCCCGAGACAGCGAACACGACCACGAGAACCAGCGGTATCCACACTCGTGTCGGCACGCGGGTCACTGGAATAGCCTTCACCTAAACACCTTTCGCTCAGTAACGCGCCGGTCGCCGGCGTCGCGCGCTCAGCCGTGACCAGCGCCGCAAAGCCTCCGGCAGCTACCCTGCCCACCGAGCCGTTAGCGCTCACGAGATCATGTACCTTGGGTTTGACCACTGGACGATCCGAAAACCACCAGGCACCCGAATAGCCGGAAGAGATCGCAGTGTGAGCTTGCAGACCCGCCGATACCGCGACGCATTAAACGCCCTGGATAGCGCACCTCGATCATCAATGGCATCATCGGTCACCCAGCGCGTCCGATCAGACTTGACATTGCACCCCTTCCCTCGGAACCGCCGCCCATTCCTGCTGCACCGCGTCGGAACGAAACGCCTCGGCCGCCCCGGAACTGGTCCGCGCTCCGCCTACAAGCACCCGCGAACCGGGCGTCACGCGCCGTCACAGTCGATCCATCGCTCGAGACATCCGCGCCGCCTCGAAATAGGCGAGCTGACGGCGCGGTTGGTGCGGCCGGGGCTGTGTCAGCGCGGTGAGGATGCGGCCAAGTCCGCCCATCAGGGTTGTGCCCACACCCCTGCGGGTCGACGCGACTGGTCTGGCCGCTGCCGTGCTAAATGCAACCTGGTTCTCGGTAATCAGGACTGGTGCGTGCTTCCGTAGCGTGCAGGCAGCTGTCGGCGGACCCGACTCGGTGTCTGAAGGTGCATGGGGCGCGGGTGTCACGTGCGACATGGCAGTTCTCTTGTGAATGGCCCGTTATCGAGGGTCGTCCGCATACCGTGTGGGCTGAAGAGTCCCAAGAGGCCGGGGAATAGCACTCCGCCGGGATCAATCGGCGCCGAGTGGGCCAGCGTGCCGACTCGGATCGGCGCGAAGCCGGTTTGGGTGATGATTTCGGCGGTGATCCAGGCGGTATCGTTGTCGTCAGCCGCGTACCCGATCCCCCATCGACCGGGTTCCCGGCGACCTCGCAGCCACAGCGTTTCGGCGAGCTGGTGTGAGAAAGCGCGTGCCACCGATGATTTCGGGAACAACTCAGCGGTCACCGTGCCGGAAGTCTTGCCGCCGAGATCCTTGATGGTCATCACACCGTCGTCGTGCCAGAGGAACGGGTTCGAAGGATCGATGATGACCGCGCCGGCCAACCGATCGCGATAAACCTCGGCGAACGGCGCGACGGCCGCGTTCGGGATCGCCAGGATCGCCACTTCCGCCCCGTCGATTGCTTCCTCAATCGTGCGGACCGGATAGTCGATGTCTTCCCGCTGATAGGCGGGCGGAGTGAAGGCGTCAGGGCGTCGCGCTCCAATGATGACCTTGTTTCCGGCCAGGATCAGGTGACCGGCCAACGCCGACCCGATCAATCCCGCCCCGACTATCGCGATCCGGTGCGGCAGTCCCATTGGCATCCGTGTCCTCCTCGCTGACAAAAAACGAAAAATGTCAGAGGTCAGTATGCACCCGTCGGTCGCGACGTGTCAAGCCGTGCAATTGGGTAAGAGGGGCCGCGTCGATGTCACCGGACGGCTGACGTATCTAGTAACATGGCATTTATGCCTCGACGATCGCCTAGTCAGCCAACCGCACCTACGAGCACAGACGACGCGCGCGAGCGCATCCTGGCCGCCGCTGAACGCTGCATTGATCACCACGGGATCCGCAAGACCACGATGGACGACGTTGCGTGTGAGGTTGGGTTGTCGCGGCCCAGCGTCTACCGCTATTTCGCCGACCGCGATGATCTGCTCATCGAGCTGATCACACGGCACGCGCGGGCATTGCTCGCCCGGGCACGCAAATCGGTCTCCCGGCAGAGCAGCCTTCCGGATCAGATCGTCGAGACTATCCTCTACACCGCCGACCACGCCCGCCGCGACCCCCTGACACGGCACTGCATCGACCCCGATGCCACGAGCCTTGGCCGACGCATGATCGCTTCGGGAACGACGGAGGTGATGCGAGCCGAGATGTGGGATCCCGTTCTCGACGCGGCCGTGGCGAACAATGAACTGCCACCTGGGCTTCCGCGGTCGGACATCCACTTGTGGCTGGGCAACGTCACGGTGATGGTGATGCGCGGCCTCGAGGATGGTGACGGCGACGTCAGGCGCTACCGGTCGATACTGCGTCGCTTTGTCGTCCCTGCCTTCGCCAGCGCAAAAGCGCACGTGGGCGTGTAATCACCGCCTCTTGGACTACCCGCAGAATCATCCACCTAAACCCTACTTGAGGTGTCGGTTCGGGTTACCGTGCTAGGTGTGAGTAGTAGCGAGCTGGGGTCCAACTCCGAAGTGGGTGCACTCAGGGTGGCCATCCTGCACCGACCGGGCGCCGAACTGCGCCGACTCACGCCGCGCAATAACGATGATCTGCTTTTCGACGGATTGCCATGGGTCGCAAGGGCGCAGGAAGAACACGATTCGTTCGCCGAGTTGCTCAGGTCCCGTGGCGTCGAGGTGCTGCTGCTGTCCAACCTCTTGACCGAAGCTCTCGGCAGTGGCGCCGCCAGGATGCAGGGCATCGCCGCGTCAGTTGACGCCCAACGCCTTGGAATGCCTCTGGCACAAGAGCTCTCGGCCTATCTGCGAGGCCTTGACCCGACCACGTTAGCGCATGTGCTGATGGCCGGCATGACGTTCGCCGAGCTGCCGTCAGATGCCTGCGCGGACAACTCGCTGGTGCACCGGATGCATCACGACAGCGACTACGTCATCGAGCCGCTGCCGAACCTGGTGTTCACCCGCGACTCGTCGATCTGGGTCGGACCCCGGATCGTCATCCCGTCGTTGGCGCTCAAAGCAAGGGCGCGCGAGGCGTCGTTGACCGACTTGATCTATGCTCACCATCCGCGATTCACCGGTGTGCGCCGGGCCTACGAATCGCGCACCGCACCCGTCGAAGGCGGTGACGTGTTGTTGCTGGCGCCGGGTGTCATCGCGGTCGGGGTGGGTGAGCGGACCACTCCGGCGGGTGCGGAAGCCTTGGCGCGCAGCCTGTTCGACGACGACCTGGCCAGCGCGGTATTGGCCGTGCCGCTGGCCAAGGAACGAGCGCAGATGCACCTCGACACCGTGTGCACGATGGTCGACACCGATGCGGTGGTGATGTACGCCAATGTCGTCGATTCGTTGTCCGCCTTTACAATTGCGCGCACACCCGATGGCGTAAAGATCTCTGACGAAGCGCCGTTCGTCGAAGCCGCGGCCGCCGCGATGGGTATCGACAAGTTGCGCGTCATCGGCACTGGGCTGGATCCCGTTGTCGCCGAACGGGAACAGTGGGATGACGGCAACAACACGTTGGCGCTGGCGCCCGGCGTCGTCGTCGCCTATGAGCGCAATATGCGGACCAACGCCCGTCTTGAGGACGCCGGGATCGAGGTATTGACGATCGCCGTCTCGGAGCTGGGCACCGGTCGCGGCGGACCGCGGTGTATGTCGTGTCCCGCAGCTCGGGACCCGTTGTGAAGGCTCGTTGAGATTGCGCCCAGGGCAGCTTGGGGACAGATATCACAACCCTGAGCGCAATTTCAACGGATAACCGCGGCGGGCGAACGCATTCGACAGCCGATGAATGATGAATCGTGGGCTATGTTCGGCGACCACATGGATGTCGATCCAGCCTTCGCGTTCGATCAGCTCTGCCCGCCCGATGTCGTACACGTACCGGCGGCGATCGACGCTATGGTGCTGGCCGTCGTAGTCAAGGCCGACCATCGGTTCGTCGTAACCCATATCCATGAATGCCTCATTGATACCGTCGGTCAGCCTTATTTGTGTTCTCGGCGCGGGTAGGCCGGCATCGACGAGCACGAGCCGCAACCAGGTTTCCTTCGGTGACTGAGCACCTGGGTCCATCAGGTTGAGCGCGACCTCTGATCGACGCAGTCCTCGCGCCCTTGGATAACGCTCGGCCAGCGACAGGGCATCGCACGCCGTTACGCCTGTTGCTCGGGCCAGCGCGTCGAGGTGGCGCACGGCGACATCACGCGGCAGATGGCGGGCAAGGTCCAGCGCGGTCCTGGCGGGACTGGTCACCTGCATCTGGTCAACGACCACGATCTCGTCAGCCTCGATCCTTTCGTTGCGAACCACAATTCCTAACGGCGGACGGCCACTCCGCCAGATCATCTCGATCGGTGTTGCCGCGTCAACCCACAGGGCTCCGTGTAATGCCGCCGCAGCACGCCCGGCGATCACGCCGTTGCGACCCGACCAAAGCCACCCGCCGACGGTATTGCGCCACAGTGACGGAGCCGTCGCCCTCGGTACATAGATATCGGGAAAGATCGAGCGGTAGTTCCAGCGCAACTGCCCCCTGGTAAGCGCGCCGCGGGCGAGCATCTCGGTGCCGACGAACACTTCAGACATGCCGTGATGTTGATCGGAAGCACCGACGTTTTGCTGTCCGTGCGGTGAAATTGCATGCAGGGTTGTGGATAAGCTTGATCAACAGCTCTGAGCGCAATTTCGACGCCAAGCCCTAACGCCAGCTGGGCAGCCAGATCTCCATGTTCCAGGTGGCCTGTGAAATCGGCTGACCGGTGAGCACCGGAAACAGCCACGCGAAATTCGTCAAAACCAATGCGACATAACAGGACACCGCGATCAGTCCGAGCGTGCGGCGCTCCGCACCCTGACCCGGTTTGTAGAGGATGTCGCCGAGGATCAGTGCGATCGCCATAGCCAGAAACGGCGCCATGGTGGCCGCGTAGAAGAAGTACATCTGCCGGTCGATGTCGGCGAACCACGGCAGCCAGCCGGCGCAGTAGCCGACCAGCACCGCGGCATAGCGCCAGTCGCGGCGCACGAACATCCGCCAGCAGGCGTAGCCGAGGACGGGCACCGAAAGCCACCACATCGCGGGTGTGCCGACCAGCATCACCGCCTTGACGCACGACTGCGCGCCGCAGCCCGGGACGTTCTGCTGGTCGATGGCGTAGAGCACGGGTCGCAGCGACATCGGCCACGCCCACGGTTTGGATTCCCACGGATGGTAGTTGCCCGCCGAATTCGTCAGGCCGGCGTGGAATTGGTAGGCCTTGGCTGTGTAATGCCACAGTGATCGGATGGCATCGGGTAGCGGGAAATTCGTTTGCGTTCCGATCGATTGGCCGACCTCATGTCGATCGATTGCGGTCTCGGAGGCGAACCAGGGCGCGTAGCTGGCCAGGTACACCGCGAACGGGATCAGTAGGAAAGCGTAGGCGGTAGGGCCCAGGTCGCGGCGGATGGCGCCCAGCCACGGGCGCAGCACCTGGTATTGGCGGCGTGCCGCAACGTCGAACGCCAACGACATCAACCCGAAGAACACCACGAAGTACAGCCCGGACCACTTTGTCGCACAAGCCAAACCGAGTAGCACGCCAGCGCCGAACCGCCACCAACGCACACCCAGCCGTGGCCCCCACACCGTCTCGTTGCTGCGGCCCTCGGTCAGCGCCACGTGCATGCGCTCCCGCACCTGGTCCCGGTCAACGATCAGCGCGCCGAACGCCGCGACCACGAAGAAAGCCAGGAAGCCGTCGAGCAGTGCCGTGCGCGCCACGACAAAGCTGACCCCGTCGCCGATCAGCAGCAGTCCGGCGATTGCGCCGACCAACGTCGAGCGGCTCATCCGTCGTACGATCCGCACGACCAGCGCCACCAGCAAAATACCGAGTACTGCGCCGGTGAACCGCCAGCCCAGCCCGTTGTAGCCGAAGATGGCCTCACCGATCGCGATCAGTTGCTTGCCGACGGGCGGATGAACGACCAGACCGTATCCGGGGTTGTCCTCCACGCCGTGGTTGTGCAGCATCTGCCATGCCTGCGGCGCGTAATGCTTCTCGTCGAAAATCGGTGTGCCGGCATCGGTCGGTGAACCCAGGTTCACCGTCCGGGTCACCGCGGCAAGAGCAGTGATCACGGCGGTCACGACCCAGCCCTCTAACCGGTCCACGGGCCCGAAGTCGGGCACCGGCATCACAGGTCCGGGGCTGATAACGGGTATTGCCCGCTCGGTGGCGACGAGTTCATCGGGTGGAGCGGTTGTCACGAGCGCCACTCGCCCCCGCAAGCGGGAGGTGCCCCCACCCCATCGCTTCGCTCTACATCGTCGTCGGCGCGCACGCGACCGATCGTAGGCTGTGGGCCATGACCGGTGGTCGACTGTTGCTGGGCGCGACGCCGTTGGGCCAGCCGTCCGATGCCTCACCCCGGCTGATCGCTGCCCTGTCGTCGGCTGATGTCGTTGCCGCCGAGGACACCCGCCGGGTGCGGACGCTGGCCAAGGCGCTCGATGTCCGGATCGGCGGCAATATCGTCAGCTTCTTCGATCATGTCGAGGCGTCCCGGGTGCCTGAGCTGGTCGACGCGATTAGCGCGGGCGCCACCGTGCTGGTGGTCAGCGACGCCGGGATGCCGCTGATCAACGACCCAGGCCACCGGCTGGTGCTGGCGTGCCTGGACGCCGGTCTGCCGGTGCGGTGTCTGCCCGGGCCGTCGGCGGTGACTACCGGGCTGGCGGTCTCGGGGCTGCCGTCGGACAAGTTCTGCTTCGAGGGATTCGCTCCGCGCAAGCATTCGGCGCGAAGTGCTTGGCTGGCATCGTTGGCCGAGGAGCGGCGCACGGTGGTGTTCTTCGAATCGCCGCGCCGGCTACCCGCATGTCTGCGTGACGCGGTCGAACAGCTCGGCGGGGATCGCCGGGCGGCGGTGTGCCGAGAGCTGACCAAGGTGCACGAGGAAGTGGTCCGCGGATCGCTGGCCGATCTGGCGACCTGGGCGGCCGACGGCGTGCTGGGCGAGATCACCGTCGTGTTGGCCGGTGCCACCCCGCGCGCTGACCTGCCGGCGCTGGTGGTTGCGGTGAGTGCTCTGGTCGATGCGGGGATGGGCGTCAAAGACGCCTGCGCGCAGGTGATTGCCGCGACGCCGGGAGCACCTTCACGGCGTGAGCTCTACGACGCGGTGCTGCGATCGCGCCGCTGAGGCGGCGCCCGCCCCGAGGATGGACGCCGCTTTGTGCAGGCATTCGTCCCATTCGGCGTCGGCGTCGGAGTCGGCGGTGATTCCGCCGCCGGACCCCAGCACCGCGTTGCCGACCGGGTCGAATTCCACGGTGCGGATTGCGACGTTGAGCTCACAGCCAGCTGTCGGCGACGCCAAACCGACTGTGCCGCAATATACTCCACGCCTAGACTGTTCCCAGCGTGAAATCAGTTGTCGGGCACGGAGTTTGGGAGTACCGGTAACCGAAGCCGGCGGGAATGCGGCGTCGAGCAGTGCCGACGTCGGCAGCTCGACCGGCATCAGCGCCGACACCGTCGACACCAGGTGCCACACACCCGGCGCGGGTCGCACCACCAGCAGTTCCGGCACCGTGACCGATCCGGTGACGGCGACGCGGCCCAAGTCGTTGCGGACCAGGTCGACGATCATGATGTTCTCGGCGACATCCTTGACCGAGGCTCGCAGTGCCGACGGCGGAGCGTCCAGCGGCAGCGTGCCTTTGATCGGGCTCGACGTGACGACCTCGCCACGACGGCGCAAAAACAGCTCCGGCGACAGCGAGGCCACCGCCCCCCAGGGTCCGGCGACAAACGCGGCCCGCGCCGGCGCGGTGCGCGCAACACCGTCGACGAAGAAGTCCAGCGGTTCGCCGGCGATCGTGCCGGCGAACTGTGTGCACACGCAGGCCTGGTAGACCTCGCCGGCGCGGATGGCCTCCAGGCAGGCCAGCACCCCGCCGCGATGCGCCCGACGGTCGGCCCCGTTCCAGTCGATGCGGTAAGGCCGCGCCGGCACCGAAGGCGGCGTTGGCGCCGCCAACACTTGGGCCAGCCAAGCCGGCATCGGGGCACCGGACAGGCTCTCGTACCACCACTGCCGGTCACGGTCGCAGCGCAATACGCAGTCCGTCCAGCCGCCCGCGGCTTCGGGTATTCGCGCGGGCCGTCCGTCGGCGCCGGGATCGGGGTAAGACAGATAGCCGATCCAGCCACCGCCGACCGCCGTGCTGCCTGGACCCGGTCGCACGGCGAACGCCTCGGCGGCATTGACGGGTCGCACCGAGACACTCGGCGCGATCACCGCCAGCGCACCGAACCAGTCGCCGGTCAGCGCAGCCGGCGGCGGCAGATCCAGCCGGTTGGTGGCGTCGCCGATGGCGCGCAGCACCTCGGGTGCGTCGCCAAGATCGCCGAGCCGGTCGATTCTCACCCCACCAGCTTGGCAGTTCAGCCCCGGCTGATCTCGTGTGGGGTTGTCAGCCTCGTCAGCTTGTCGGGATTGCGCGTCGCGTAGAAGTTGGTGATCATGCCGTCGATGATTTCGATGGTGAACACGCCCTCCAGAAGGTCGGCGCGGTAGAGCAGGACGGCCGGCGCGGAGTTGCACATCGCCATTTCCACGCGAACATCGGGAATTTGGGCGGCCCGGCCCACCAGCCCGACGACCGCACGAGCGACTTTTTCGGCTCCGACCACCGGTCGGCGCGCCGCGCTGGCTTTACCGCCGCTGTCGGCGGTCCACACCACGTCGGGTGCCAGCATTGCCATAACGGTTTCTACGTCGCCGGTTGACGCCGCGGCCATGAATTGTGCAGTGATGCGCGCGTTTTGCTCTGGGTCCACCGGGGTGAAGCGCCTGCGCCGGGCCTGCACGTGTTCGCGGGCCCGATGGGCGACTTGCCGCACCGCCGCCACGGATTTGCCCACTGCGGAGGCGATTTCGTCGTAGTCGAAGCCGAACACCTCTCGCAGCACGAACACCGCGCGTTCGTCGGGGCCCAAGGTCTCCAGCAGCACCAGCATCGCCATCGAAACCGATTCGGCCAGTACGACATCGGCCGACGGGTCCTGCTCCTCGAGCAGCAGCGGCTCGGGCAGCCACGGGCCGACGTAGTCCTCCCGACGCCGAGCGCCGGCGCGCAGCGCATTGAGCGCCTGACGCGTGACCAGCTGGGCCAGGTAGGACTTGGTGTCGTGCACCGTTGACAGGTCTACCTGCGCCCAGCGCAGATAGCTGTCCTGTAGCACATCGTCGGATTCGGTTGCCGAGCCGAGGATTTCGTAGGCGATGGTGAACAGCAACGGTCGCAGTAGCATAAACCGTTCGGCATGTTCGTCGGACGTGGTCACGGCACCGTGACCACGTCGTTCGCCCGCTGCTCGGGCCGCTTGCCGCCCTTCAGCCAGAAGTACGACCCGGGTTTGGCGGCCTCGCGGCGAATCGACCACACCGTCGCCTTGCAGATTGCCTCTTTGATCGATGCGGTGATCCGGCCACCGAGGATGGCGTTGACCGGGGTGTCGTCGGTGCGGGCGAGTTGCAGGGTGCCATACGTGCGGCCCAGGCTGATGCACTGTCCGACGAACGCCTGGCTCAGCGCCGCCGGTTCAGTGCCGGCGATGCGACTCAGCACCGTGTTGGCGGCCTGCGCTCCCAGCGGCCCGGCCGCCTGGCAGCTCATCCGCAGCGGCTGGCCGGACGGCGCCGCCGCGTCTCCGGCCGCCACGATGCGTGGGTCGTCCACGCTGGTCAGTGTTTCGTCGGTGAGCAACCGGCCCAGCGGGTCGGTGCTCAGCCCGCTGCGGGCAGCCAGCTCCGGCACGCCGAAGCCCGCCGTCCACACCGTCAGTGCGCTGGGCAGGTGCGCGCCGTCGGAGAGCACGACCGCATCCGGGCGGACCTCACGGACAACGGCGGTCTCGAGCACGTCGACACCGAGGCGGCGCAGCCACTTCGCCACCGAGCGCCGGCCCGGCCGGCTCAGCGACGGCCCCAGCACGCCACCGCAGACCAAGGTCACCCGGCGTTGCCCGGCCAATTCGGATGCCGTTTCGATGCCGGTCAAGCCGGCGCCGATCACCACGACAGGCGCGTCGGGATGGAGCTCGTCCAGCGCTGCGCGCAGTCTTTCCGCATACTCGAATTCAGCGACGGGATAGGCGAATTCGACTGCGCCGGGCACCGCCGCCGGCACCGCCCCGGTGCTGCCGACCGCGTAGATCAGGTAGTCGTAGTCCAACACGAAGGAAGAAGCCAGCTCGATCTGGCGGTCGGCGCTGTTGATCCGCTCGGCGTTGTCGACGACCAGCCGGATGCCCTCGCCGAGCAGGCTGCCGTAGTCGACGGCGGCGGTGCCGCTGCCGGCGGCGAACTGATGCAATCGGATTCGCTCGACGAAGATCGGACGTGGGTTCACCAAGGTGATGTCGACGTCCGCGCGCAGCCGCAGGTGGTTAGCGGCCAGCGTCCCGGCGTATCCGCCGCCGATCACGACGATGTGAGTGCGCTGGTCGGTCATTGCTGTCTCCTGTTCTTACGGGGTGTTCTGCCCTTGAGACACCGCCCGGCTCGCGGATGTGACAGCGTTTTGGCAGCTGTGACCAGGCTCACGTCGGCTGCGAAAACTCAGAGAGCAGCAGATCCATCCGCGCGGCTTGATATTCCGGACGTAACCGGCCGCCGCGGTCGAGGGTGACCAACCCGTGCAGCGCCGCCCAGAGCACCTCGGAGAGCGTGTCGGCATCCCGAGTGCCTGCGACCATGCCGACCGCCGCGTGCAGCTCGGCGAAGGCCGCGTTCAACTCGGCCGGGGTGTCCGGGGCGGCGAAGTGCAGTGTCGTGGCGCGGGTGAACATCGCGTCAAACAAGGCGGGATTGT
The DNA here is from genome assembly GCA_963720085.1 of uncultured Actinomycetota bacterium. Lineage (GTDB taxonomy): Bacteria > Actinomycetota > Actinomycetes > Mycobacteriales > Mycobacteriaceae > Mycobacterium. The sequence continues at coordinate 135,830 of CAVRER010000037.1, read as the reverse complement.
CGTGGGCAAACCGGATGAACGCGTGGGCGACTCGCGTTAAGGCATCCCGGCCGTCGGTAGCACCGCTGCGCGCCGAAGACAGCGCGTCGGCGAGCTCGCCGAATCCCTGCACCGCGACGGAGGCGACGACTCCTTCCATGCTCGCGAAGTGCTTGTACAGCACCGGCTGGCTGTACTCGATCTCGGTGGAAAGCCGGCGGGTGGTGACGGCGCCCCAACCCTCCTGTTCGGCAAGTTTGCGTGCCGTGGTGGTGATGAGCTGGCGTCGCGCGGCCCGCTCCCGGGTCCGACGGTCCTTGATGGCCATGGCGTCATGTTAGCGCTGATACAAAAACTAGCGGCGCTATTGACGAATCTATGCTGAGGGGTTAGCGTCGCTAACACCTACGTGAAAGGGGAGTCCGCGACATGAGCACAACTGGACAGCACCTCGCCGAAACCTTCGTGGCAGTGCTCAACAACGCGCACGACCCGAACCTCGTCGTTGCCAAGTTGTTCGCGTTGATTGCGGTGTTGGGTACCGCTGTGGTCTACGGCACCGACGTGTTCTGTGCGATGGTGCAACGGCCCGCGCTGGCCCATGTCGACGACTCAGCCCTGCTCGCGGTGATGGGCAACATCCATCGCTACGGCGACCGCCGGATGCCAGTGCCCGGGGTGCTCGGTGTGGTGGCCGCGGCGATCAGTGCGGTATTCGCCGCCGCGTCGGGCCGCTGGACGCAAGCCGGCGCAGCCGGTGTCGCCGTCGGCCTGCTGCTGGTTTGGCTGGTGCTCTACCTGCGAGTGAGCGCGCCGATCAACCACCAACTCACCGCCGCGGCCGATCATCCCGAGCCGCCGACGGATGCCCGTGCGCTACAACGTAACTGGGACAAAGTCATCACAACCAGAGCCACGCTGCAGGGTCTGGCGGTTACGGCATTGTGCTTGACGCTGCTGATCTGAACTGCGGTACCGACTAACCGAAGGGGCACGAGAAAAAAATGCTCAATCCGATGAATTACCTGCGATTAGTCATGCGCGCGGCCCCGCTTCTCAACGCGCCGGTGGCGGCGATAGCGACCTCACCCCGCCTCGGGGCGAGACTGCGGCGCAGCGTCACGCTGATCACCTACACGGGGCGACGTTCGGGACGGACGTTCAGCATCCCGGTGGCATACCGCCGCCGCGGTGACCAGAACATCGATATCGACGCAAACTTGCCTGACGCCAAGACGTGGTGGCGCAACTTTGTCGGCGATGGCGCTCCAATTTCGCTGACGCTGGACGGAGCCGAGCGCGCCGGACATGCCGTAGCTCACCGAGACGACAAGGGGCGCGTGACCGTCCATGTTCGCCTGGCTGGCTTGTGACCAACGAGATCACTCGACTTGGTAGCGCGGGAACACGCCGGTGGGCGAGGGCAGTACCGTCCCGGGTGTCAGGCGGGTAGCGACGGCGGCGAACGTTCGCTGGTCTTGCGGCTGACCGAGCAAGTCCAACAGCTTGCCCGCCGACTCGGGCATCACCGGCTGGATCAACAGCGCCGCAATCCGCACCACTTCGCACGTGGTATAGAGCACGGCAGCGAAGCGGGCCTGGTCTGCTTCCGAGTCGCTCTTGCGCAGCACCCACGGCTGCTGCGCCGAGAAGTACCTGTTCGCCGCGCCGAGCATCCGCCAAATCGCTTCCAGCGCCAAATGCATTGCCTGAACTTCGAATTCGGCACGCACCTGCTCGAGCAGGCCATCAGCGGTGGCCAGGAGTCCGGTGTCGTCAGTGGTGAAATCGCCTGGCGTCGGGACGATCCCGTCGAGGTTCTTGGCCACCATCGACAGCGACCGTTGCGCCAGGTTGCCCAATTCGTTGGCCAAGTCCGTGTTAATCCGGGTGATGATCGCCTCTTCGCTGTAACTGCCGTCCTGGCCGAAAGGGACCTCCCGCAACAGGAAGTAGCGGACCTGATCGAGGCCGAAAGTGTCGACCAGAGTCGCCGGGTCGACGATGTTGCCTACCGACTTGCTCATCTTCTCGCCGCGGTTGAGCAGAAATCCGTGCGCGAAAACCCGTCGGGGCAGCTCGATTCCGGCTGACATCAAAAACGCCGGCCAGTACACCGCGTGGAACCGGATGATGTCCTTGCCGATCATGTGCAGGTCGGCGGGCCAGTAGCGGCGGAACAACTCGGATTCGGTGTCGGGGTAGCCGACCCCGGTCAGGTAGTTGGTCAGCGCGTCCACCCAGACGTACATGACGTGATCCGGATGCTCGGGCACCTTCACGCCCCAGTCGAACGAGGTGCGCGAGATGGACAGGTCGCGCAGCCCACCGGAGACGAAGCTGACCACCTCGTTGCGGCGTACTTCGGGCGCGATGAAGTCCGGGTTGGCCTCGTAGTGGGCCAGCAGCTTGTCGGCATAGGCCGAGAGCCGGAAGAAGTAGGTCTGCTCCTCGGTCCACGTCACCGGGGTACCGGTCTCGACGGCGACCCGGGTCCCGTCGGCAAGCTCGGTCTCAGCTTCGACGAAGAACCGCTCGTCGCGCACCGAGTACCAGCCGGCGTAGGTATCCAGGTAGATGTCGCCGGCCGCCGACATCCGTCGCCAGATGTCCTTGGAGGCCTCGTGGTGGTCTGCGTCGGTGGTGCGGATGAACCGGTCAAAGGAGATGTTCAACTTCTCCTGCAAGCGCTGGAACACATCGGAATTACGCTTCGCCAGCTGCGCGGTGGGAATGCCCTCTGCTGCGGCAGTCTCGAGCATCTTGAGGCCGTGCTCATCCGTGCCGGTCAAAAACCTGACGTCATAGCCGTCGAGCCGCTTGAACCGCGCTATCGCGTCGGTGGCGATGTACTCATACGCATGCCCGACGTGCGGCTCGCCATTCGGGTAGGTGATCGCGGTGGTGACGTAGTAGGGCCTCTTGACATCCTCCCGAAGGCTGAAGCCTGGGGATTCCAACCTGCTCACGCTGCGGTGGGGGGTTGGAGCAGTAATTCCTTGCGGTTTCCTGCTGGTTCCTGCTTCGTCGACGCGACTCGGCCCGAGGGCGGGGGCGTGTCTTCACAGGCGATGACCGCAAGCCCTGCGGCCAAAATGTTTTTCGCAGCGTTGACGTCCGCGTGTTCGCTGGGTCGTGAGCGGTGGGTGCACCGGAATACCGCTTGGCTCTCGCGGGATTTCGGGTCCACTTGCCTGCACGATGAGCAGCGTTGCGACGTGTACTGCGCCGGGACCGCTATAACGCGCGTTCCGGTGTAGCGAGCGGCCGACGACAGTGCAAGGGCGAACTGATGCCACCCTTTGGAGAGGATGGCGCGGTTGAGGCCGGACTTGGCTCTTACGTTGGTGCCGGGTGCTTGGAGCGTTCCTTTCGCTGAGTGGGTCATTTGCTTGATTTTGAGTGCTTCGATCACCACCAGCGCGTTGTCACTCGCCAGCCGGTGAGCAGTCTGAGCGCAAAAGTCTTTGCGGCGGTGCCGTTCCCGCGACCGGATCACACGTAGAGCCGCCTGGACCTTGACGCGGTTGTGGGAGCGCTTGTCGGATCGTGACAACTGCCGCTGCAACCGCAACGCCCGGCGCAATTCACCGCCGCTGAGAAAGTCCCGGTCGGCCAGGCCGCCGTCGCTGGTCGCGATAGCTACCGCCACACCACGGTCGACGCCGACCGCCGTGCGCGGCAGGGCGTGGGTAGCTGGGGTTTGGTGTCCGTCGTCGACGAGGAAAGAGATATACCAGTGCTTGCCGTCGCGACTCAAGGTGGCCGAGCGGATCACCGACCCATCCAGGCGACGGGAGAGGCGCAACCGCACCCAACCCAGCTTGGGCAGCTTCACCCGCGCATGGCGGCGGTTAAGCTGCTCTACCATCATCTTGTTGCCCTCGGGAAAACGAAACGACGGACGCCACCGCCGGCTTGAGCGCCACCGCACGCGAAACGTGCCGTGCCTTCGACACGCTGTATCCAGATCCATCAAGGTCTGCTGCAGGCAGTGGCCGGGGGTGTCGGCCAGCCACGCCTGCTCAGCCTTTGCCTCCGCCAGCTCGCCGGCCTGCTCCCGGTAATTGATCCACGCCCCACGCTGGCGGTAGGCGCGCCGCTGCTCCAAGCCGATGTTCCACACCGCCCGACACGTACTGGCGATCCGCTCAGCGTACTCGGCCTGCTCTTCGGTGAGCTGAACCTGAAACCGCCGACCCGTCAACATCACTCAACGGTCCTTTGCGTCTCGACGTGGAACGCGATGCTCGCATTCGTCCGCAACGTAACATCCACAACCGACAACAGTAGACAGCTGTTGGTTGCCTAACAGTGCCAGCTCGCGCGGACACGCGCGCCGGTGGCCATCACAGGTACCACCTCAACGCGCTCACTCCCTCGGCCGAAACCGACGGTCCGCTGCGCGCCACCAGAACCTTGATCAAGAGTCCACCTATTGTGTGCGCGTGGGTTCCAAACGTCAGCCGCCGCCGGCTCCCGAGCCGTTAAGCCCGCTGATCGACGCGCACACTCATCTCGACGCGTGCGGCGCGCAGGACGCTGACGATGTGCGCGACATCGTCGACCGCGCCGCGGCGGTCGGCGTGGTCGCGATGGTCACCATCGCCGACGACTTGGCCTCGGCGCGCTGGGTGACACGGGCCGCCGAGTGGGATCCGCGGGTCTACGCCGCGGTGGCGCTGCATCCGACCCGCGCGGCCGCGCTCACCGACGCGGCCCGAGCCGAGATCGAACGGTTGGCGGCCCAACCGCGCGTGGTGGCGATCGGCGAGACCGGCATGGATCTGTACTGGCCGGGCCGGCTGGAGGGCTGCGCGGAGCCGGGGATTCAGCGGGAGGCCTTCGCGTGGCATATCGACCTTGCCAAGCGGACCGGTAAACCGCTGATGATTCACAACCGGGAGGCCGATGCCGAGGTGCTCGACGTGCTGCGTGCCGAGGGCGCGCCGGACACGGTGATCTTTCACTGCTTCTCCTCGGGCGTCGCCTTGGCGCGCGCTTGCGTCGACGCCGGCTGGCTGGTCAGCCTGTCCGGGACGGTGAGTTTCCGTAACGCGCGCGAGCTGCGGGAAGCCGTCCCGCTGATCCCCGCGGCGCAGCTGCTGGTGGAGACCGACGCACCGTTTTTGACGCCCCATCCGTACCGGGGGGCGCCCAACGAGCCATACTGCCTGCCTTACACTGTGCGGGCGCTGGCCGAACTCATCGATCGGCCCGCCGACGAACTGGCCGAGGTCACCACCGGCAATGCTCGCCGGGCCTACGGACTGGCCGCAGGGGGTTAACAGCCCGTTAAGGCGATTGCCCCGGAGTTGCCCTATCTAGGCCGGTTCGTTACCGTCTTGTGATCGAACGGTGAGGCCCCTGGTGGGCCTTTTGCTTTGTCTCTTTGTTACGAACTGTTGCTGAACTGGTTGCTGAGGTCGGGGATACACGCGCGTTGAACGTACTTACGAAACTCCATCAGGCTCCCTCACCGGCTCTGCGGCTTCTTGTCGCTGGTCTACTGCTGGTCTTGGCCCTCGCCGGTGGCTATGCGGTCGCCGACTACAAGACGGTGACGCTGAGCGTCGACGGAACCGCGATGACCGTGACGACCATGAAGTCGCGCGTGATCGACATCATCAAGGAGAACGGGTTCAACGTCAGCGAGCGTGACGACCTGTACCCGGCGGCTGGTGAGCGAGTCCGCCCGGGAGAAGACATCGTGCTGCGGCGCAGCCGACCGCTGGAGATCTCGCTGGACGGCCGAAACACCAAGCAGGTGTGGACGACGGCATCCACGGTCGACGAGGCGCTGGCCCAGCTCGCGATGACCGACACGGCTCCGGCAGCGGCCTCGCGAGGCAGCCGCGTGCCGCTGGCCGGCATGGCACTGCCGGTCGTCAGCGCCAAGACGGTCGAACTCGACGACGCGGGTGTGGCGCGCAACGTCCACCTGGCCGCGGCCAGCGTCGGCCAGGTGCTGGCCGCCATCGGCGCGCCGCTCGAGCAAAGTGACCAGGTCACTCCCGGCGCGGCGGCACCGGTGATCGACGGTATGCACATCCAGGTGACGCGTAACCGCATCGAGAAGATCACCGAGCGGGTGCCGCTGGTTCCGCCCAAGCGTCGGATCGAGGACCCGGAGATGAACATGGACCGCGAGGTCGTCCAAGACCCGGGCACCCCGGGCACCCAGGACGTGACCTTCGCGGTGTCCAAGGTCAACGGCGTGGAAACCGGCCGGCTGCCGGTCGCCAGTCAGGTGATCGACCCGGCTCGCGAGGCAGTGGTGCGGGTCGGCACCAAACCGGGCACCGATGTTCCGCCAGTCGGCAACGGAGAAATCTGGGACGCCATCTCGCGCTGCGAGGCCGGCGGAAACTGGGCGATCAACACCGGAAACGGCTACTACGGTGGCGTGCAATTCGACCAGGGCACCTGGGAGCGCAACGGTGGGTTGCGATTTGCCCCCCGCGCCGACCTGGCCACCCGGGAAGAGCAGATCGCCGTCGCCGAGGTGACGCGGGCTCGCCAGGGTTGGGGAGCGTGGCCCATGTGCAGCGGAAGAGCGGGTGCGCGCTGACCATCCGGTTGCTCGGGCGCACCGAGATCCGAAGGCTGGCCAAAGAACTCGAATTCCGGCCCCGCAAATCGTTGGGACAAAACTTCGTCCACGATGCCAACACGGTCCGCCGGGTGGTGTCGTCCTCCGGGGTCAACCGGCACGATCACGTCCTGGAGGTCGGGCCCGGTCTGGGGTCGCTCACCCTGGCGCTGCTGGACCGCGGGGCCACGGTCAGCGCCGTCGAGATCGACCCGGTGCTGGCCGGTCGGCTGCCGAAGACCGTTGCCGAGCATTCGCACAGCGAAATTCACCGGCTGACCGTGCTCAACCGCGACGTGTTGTCGATCGGGCCCGCCGATCTCGCTGCCGAACCGACGGCGGTGGTGGCGAATCTGCCCTACAACGTCGCCGTTCCGGCGCTGCTGCACCTACTTGCCGAATTTCCCGTCGCTGCGCACCTTGATGGTGATGGTGCAGGCCGAAGTCGCCGAACGCCTCGCGGCCGAACCTGGCGGCAAGGAGTACGGCGTCCCCAGCGTCAAGGTCCGCTTTTATGGACAGGTCCGCCGTCACGGCACGGTGTCGCCGACGGTCTTCTGGCCTATTCCGCGCGTCTACTCCGGGCTGGTGCGCATCGACCGGCATGCAAACCCGCCCTGGCCGACCGACGCGGCCTTCCGGCAAAGCGTGTTCAAACTCGTCGACATCGCATTTAGCCCAACGGCGCAAGACATCTCGCAATGCATTCGTCGAGTGGGCGGGTTCGGGAAACGAGTCGGCGAGTCGGTTGCTGGCCGCCAGTATCGACCCGGCGCGGCGGGGCGAGACGCTGACCATCGACGAATTCGTGCGGCTGTATCAGCGCTCGGGCGAAGCCGCCGCGACAGTGCCGACAGTGCCGTCGGCACCTCGCAACGGCACGCTCCGGCGAGCTAACGGCGCGCACGGGCGATCAGTGGTTTGCCGGCCGCGAGCGATAAAGTCGCGTGCGATGCCGACGGACCCGAACACCGCTGCTCAGTGGGTGCCCACTGGGTCGGTTACCGTTCGGGCGCCCGGCAAAATCAACCTCTACCTGGCCGTCGGCGATCGGCGCGACAACGGTTATCACGATGTGACGACGGTGTTCCACGCGGTCTCCCTGGTCGACGAGATCACGGTCCGCAACGCCGACGTGCTGTCGCTCGAGATCGGCGGCGAGGGCGCCGGTCAGTTACCCCTCGACGAGCGCAATCTGGCGTGGCGGGCCGCCGAACTGATGGCTGACCACGTGGGCCGGGCGCCCGACGTCTCGATCGCAATCGACAAATCCATCCCGGTGGCCGGCGGGATGGGGGTGGCAGTGCGGACGCGGCGGCCGTGCTGGTCGCGATCAACTCGCTATGGGAACTCGGGGTGCCGCGCCGCGATCTGCACATGCTCGCCGCGAAGCTGGGCAGCGATGTGCCTTTCGCGCTGCACGGGGGGACCGCGCTGGGCACCGGTCGCGGCGAGGAGCTGGCTACAGTGCTGGCCCGTAACACCTTCCATTGGGTGCTGGCGTTCGCCGAGGGTGGGCTGTCCACGCCGGCGGTGTTCACTGAGCTGGACCGGCTCAGGGAAGTCGGGACGCCGCCGAGGCTCGACGAACCCGGCCCGGTTCTGGCCGCGCTGGCGGCCGGCGACCCGGAGCAGCTGGCGCCGCTGTTGGGCAACGAACTGCAGGCGGCCGCGCTGAGCAAGGACCCGGCCTTGCGCCGCGTCTTGCGTGCCGGCGTCGAGGCGGGCGCGCTGGCCGGAATCGTGTCGGGTTCCGGACCGACATGTACGTTCCTGTGCCGGTCGGCACCCTCTGCGGTGGACGTCGGCACCGAGCTCTCCGGCGCCGGTGTCTGTCGCACTGTGCGCGTCGCCAGCGGGCCGGTGCACGGCGCGCGGGTGGTGCCGGGACCCATCACTGGCGTGTGACATAGCCCCGATTGCACCCGTGAGTTTGGTAGTTACTTAAGAGGAGTTTAAGATGTTCGACGGTGACGAATACCGGTCAAGAAATGCGCCTGGTTCTTCCGTCCGCCGATCATGCCGGCGGGCGTTGTATGAACCTCACTGGCCGCGGTGTCCTCGCCGCAACCGCAGCGTTGCGTGAGGCCACTGCTTCATCACCGTTTCGAGACGAAATTGCTGCCCAATTGTGGGCGTGCGGCTGCTCCAAAGTGTGGTTGAGCAGGGGCAGCATTAGACGCTGGGCGTTGGCGCCGGAACCAAGGAGGCTACCGTGAGCAGGTTTACCGAGAAGATGTTCCGCAACGCTCACGAGAGCATAAAGGGCATGGTTACCGGCGAACCGCACCAGCCGGTTCGGCACACCTGGCTGGAGGTGTATGAGCGTGCCCGCCGGGTGGCCGGCGGCCTGGCGGCGGTCGGCATCGGCCACGGTGACGCGGTCGGTGTCCTAGCTGGAGCGCCGGTGGAGATCGCGCCGACGGCTCAGGGGCTGTGGATGCGCGCCGCCAGCCTGACCATGCTGCACCAGCCCACACCGCGCACCGACCTCGAGTTGTGGGCAAAGGACACCACGGTCGTCGTCGACATGATCGAGGCGAAGGCGGTGATTGTCTCCGACCCGTTCATGGCGGCCGTGCCGGTGCTCGAGGGACGCGGTCTAAGGGTGCTGACTGCCGAGCAACTGCTGGCGTCCGACCCGATCGACCCCATCGACACCGATGAGGACGACCTGGCGTTGATGCAGCTGACGTCCGGCTCCACCGGTTCTCCGAAGGCCGTGCACATCACGCACCGCAACATCTACTCCAACGCGGAGGCGATGTTCATCGGCGCCAAGATGGATCCCAGCGGCAACGACGTGATGCTTAGCTGGCTGCCGTGCTTCCACGACATGGGTATGGTCGGCTTCTTGACCGTGCCGATGTACTTCGGCGTCGAGTTGGTCAAGGTCACCCCGATGGACTTCCTGCGCGACACGCTGCTGTGGGCCAAGCTGATCGACAAATACGGCGGCACCATGACGGCGGCGCCAAACTTCGCCTACGCGCTGTTCGCCAAGCGGCTGCGCAACCAGGCCACCCCCGGTCAGTTCGACCTGTCCACGCTGCGCTTCGCGCTCTCCGGTGCCGAGCCGGTGGACCCCGCTGACGTCGAGGATCTGATCGATGCGGGCAAGCCGTTCGGGTTGCGACCCGAGGCGGTGATGCCCGCCTACGGGATGGCCGAGACCACCCTGGCGGTGTCGTTCTCCGAACTTGGCGACGGGCTGATGGTCGACGAGGTGGACGCCGATCTGCTGGCCGCGCTGCGCCGTGCCGTGCCGGCCACCAAGGGCAATACCCGTCGGTTGGCGTCACTGGGTCCGTTGCTGCAAGGCATCGAGGCGCGCATCGTCGACGACGACGGCGCCGTATTGCCGACGCGCGGTGTCGGGGTGATCGAGCTGCGTGGTGAACCGGTAACCCCGGGCTACACCACGCTGGGCGGGTTCATCCCGGCGCAGGACGAGCAGGGCTGGTATGACACCGGCGACCTCGGCTATCTGATGGACAACGGCCACATCGTGGTGTGTGGTCGGGTCAAGGACGTCATCATCATGGCCGGCCGCAACATCTACCCGACCGATATCGAGCGGGCCGCATGCCGGGTCGAGGGCGTCCGCCCGGGTTGTGCGGTGGCCGTGCGGCTTGACGCCGGGCATGCCCGGGAGACCTTCGCCGTCGCGGTCGAGTCCAACGCGTACCAGGATCCCGCCGAAGTGCGCCGCATCGAGCATCAGGTCGCACACGAGGTCGTGAGCGAAGTCGACGTGCGGCCGCGCAACGTCGTGGTGCTGGGTCCCGGGACCATCCCGAAGACGCCGTCGGGCAAGCTGCGACGGGCCAACTCGGTCACCCTGGTCACCTAAGACGACGCGGCCGTTCGCGCGGATTTAGGCCAGTGGAGAAAGCCCGGACCGCAGCAGATCTAGACACACGGTGGTGGTGGCGCCCAAGTCCTCTGCACAGCCGTCCCGCCCCCACGTCTCCACAGCGACGACCAGTGCGGCGGCCAGCGTAGCGCCGGCGACGTCGGCGATGAGATCGATGTTCGATACCTCGGGATAGCGCTGCTTGATGAAGTCGGTGAGCACTGCGGCGAACGACGACTGAACCACCCGTAGGTGGTTGGCGATCTGCTCGCCGGTGATCAATTCGGCACGGGCGAGCGCGGCCTGCCGAACAACTTCGAGGTCGTGGGGGAAGCTTTCGACGCTCGCCTTCACTGCATCGAACAGGGGCTCAGAGCGCGGGCGTTGCGCAAGCGCATCGGCCAGCCACTCCAGTTGGGTGTCGTAGTCCTGAAACAGCACGGCTTCCTTGGTGGGGAAGTGCCGAAAAAACGTGCGCTCCGTAACCCCGGCTTCCTGAGCGAGCTGTTCGACGGTGACGTTACCGAAGCCCTCACTGGCGAATCTCTTCAAGGCCGCCTGTCGCAGCGCCTCGTGCGTCTTGGACCGGCGCAACTTGTGCAGATTTGGCCGCTCACTCATAGCTGGCATCCCACCATACTTCCGACTTCGTCAGGGCTGACATCTTTCAATTGAGTCAGTACTGACATATATTAGCCCTCGAGGGTCGCGAAGTGGCCTCGAAAGCATTCGGATAAGGAGCACTGAGCTATGACGCGGCTATGACGCGATCGTGGTCGGCGCAGGGCACAACGGGTTGACCGCGGCCGCGGTCCTGCAGCGCGCCGGCTTGCGGGCGCTGTGCTTGGAGGCCAACACTTACACCGGTGGCATGGCGGCCACGGTCGAGTTGATCGATGGATTCCGTTACGAGATCGCCGGTTCCGTGCAGTTTCCCACCGCCCCGCAGATCACCAAAGAGCTCGGGCTTGATACCTTGCCGACCATCGATGCCGAGGTGCAGTCGGTTAATCTCGGCGACAACGGCGACGAACCGATGATCTTCTACCGCGATCCGGTGCAGCTGATGACTCACCTCGCGGAGAAGCTCGGCACCGAAGCCGTCACCGGCATGGCCGAGATGATCGGCTGGAGCCAGGGTCCCGCAAAAGCGCTCGGCCGCTTCGAGGTATGCACATCGCCCAAGACCCTTGACGAGATGTACGCCTGCGCGGCAAACGAATCCGAACGAAAAGCGATCCATGACGATCCTGTTCGGGTCCGCGATGGATGCCATCGACCGCTTCCTGCCCGACCAGGACAAGCACGCGGTGCTGCGCGGCATGCTTGCGTTCCTCGCAATCAATTCCACCTACCGAGGGCCTTACACCCCGGGCAGCGCAACATGTTTGGCGTTCGCGCTCGCCATCCCGAACGACAGCACGGCAATGATGACAAAGCTCGAAGGGGGAATCGGCGCACTCTGCAACCACCTGCACGAACTGTTCGTCTCACACGGGGGAGAGGTCAGGTATCGCGCCAAGGTCGAGAAGATTCTCGTCGAGAACGGTCGGGTGGCCGGCGTGCGTCTGCGTGACGGCTCGGAAATCAGCGCTCCGGTGGTCGTATCTAACCTGTCGCCCGATTTGACCCTGATCGACATGATCGGTGCCGAGCACCTGCCCGCAGCGCTTGTCATGCGACTGAGCGGGCGCGACCACAGGGCGTCGTTTGTCCAGATCCACTTCGCACTCGACGGCTTGCCGGAATTCGCCCCGCCGTACGACTTCCTCAACGACCCAAACATGCAAGCCTCCATTGGCATCTTCGGCTCGCCCGAAGAACAGCAGCGCCAATGGGAGGAGTGCAGGCGGGGCATCATTCCCGACAATCCGTCGATGGGCATGCAGATCCCGTCCGTCCACGACCCCGGCATGGCGCCGCCGGGTAAGCACGCGGCGAGCGCGTTCGCCTACGCATTCCCGGTCGAGGCTAGCCGTGACTTGCATGGCCAGCTCAAAAACGTGATGGCGGAGAAGGTTATCGACAAGATAACCCGCTACGCGCCCAACTTCCGCGACATCCAGATACGGCACATTACGTTTGCCCCCTACCACATGCAGACGATGTTCGCCGCGCCCTCCGGCGACTTCTGCCACGGCTTGCTACATCCAGATTTGATGGGGTTCAACCGACCTGGGCCCAAGGGCTTCCTCGACCTACCCATTCCGATCGAGGGACTGTACCTCGGCGGCGCGGGCTGCCATGGCGGCCCAGGGATCACCTTCACTCCCGGCTACAACGCTGCCCACCAGGCGCTCGAGGACCTGTCGCGATGACCTACGTCATCGCCGAACCCTGCGTCGACCGCCCGCAGCGTCGCAGCGCCTAAATCGTGGGAAGACATCCTGCCCAGGTAGCTGCTGCTCGCGCGGACTTACCAGGCGTGGACCCGGTTTTGGGCCGGCTCCAGGCCCAGCTCGATGAGCAACTCGGTGGCGTCGGCGGCCTGCTCGCAGATTGTCGGCACCTCCGGGCGTTCGGCGGCAGTGAAGTTCTCGAGCACGAACGCCGCCGGATCCTTGCGCCCCGGCGGGCGGCCGATCCCGATCCGCACCCGTTGAAAGTCTTTGGTGCCCAACGCAGCCGCAACCGAGCGCAGCCCATTGTGACCACCCTCCCCGCCGCCGATTTTCAGCCGGATCTGACCGAAGTCGATGTCCAGGTCGTCGTGGATGACCACCACGTCAGCCGCGGGTACCGAATAGAACTTGGCCAGTGGGCCCACTTGGCGGCCGGTCTCGTTCATATAGCAGCGCGGCTTGGCCAGCACCACCGAACGTCCACCGAGTCGGCCGGTGACAATCTCTGCGCCAGAACGCTTGTGCGCCTTGAACGTTGAACCGAGCCGGGCGGCGAGCCGGTCTGCGACCATGAACCCCAGATTGTGCCGGGTCTGGGCATAGTTCGAACCCGGGTTGCCCAGGCCGACCACCAATAGCGGGTCGGCCATGAACTATTCGGATTCGGACTCGGACTCGGGCGCCTCGGATTCGGCAGCCTCCTCTGCCGGCTCCTCCGCCTCTTCCACCTCGCCGGCGCCCTCGCCTTCGAGCTCCTCGGCGGTCGGCGCGATCACCACGTTGACGACCAGCATGTCCGGGTCGTCCATCAGGGTGACCCCCGGCGGCAGCGCGATCTGCCCGGCGGTGAACTGGGTACCGGGTTCGGCGCCTTCGACCGACACGACCAACTGCTCGGGAATCGACAACGCCTCGGCTTCGATCTCGACGGTGTTGGCCTCCTGGGTGACCAAGGTGCCGTATGCGGCCTCGCCCTGGACGTCGATGCCGACCTCGACGACCACCTTCTCGCCGCGACGCACCACCAGCAGATCGGCGTGCTGGATGGTGTGGCGGATCGGGTGTATCGCGAGCGCCTTGGTCAGCGCCAGCTGCTCCTTGCCGTCGATGTCGAGGGTCAGCACCGCGTTGGTGCCGGAGTGGCGCAGCACCGCGGCGAAGTCGTGCGCGCGCAACTCCAGGTGCTGCGGGTCAGCGCCGTGACCGTAGAGAACGGCGGGAATCTTGCCGTCGCGCCGCGCCCGCCGGGACGCGCCTTTGCCGGTCTGGGTGCGTACCGAGACGCTCAGCTGATTCGGCGAAGTCGCAGATGTAGCCATGGTGTCGCTCCTGTGTCAGTTTTCCTGGCACGGCGAGGATCGCGACAACCGCTGAATTGGTCGGTATCGGCCCGTCGATAACGGTGGCGTGCCGAGTTCGCGCAAGCCACCCTCGCCGTGACGCCCGGTCAGGTTAGCGCATCAGCACCTCAGAGCGGAAATTTGGTCTCAGTGAGCCGTTCGGACAGCTCCCACAGCGCGCTGGCGGTACCGGTGCGTTTGGCCAGTGGGCTGCGCCCGACCGGCCGGCTGCGTCCGGCCATGCCGAAGCTCGGGCCGATGAAGCTGTTGCCCGGCAGATCCTGCGAGGCGGCATACAGCGTTTGCCGGGCGCCGAAGTCGGCGTCGGTTGCGAACAGGCGGGTCGCGAAGGACATCACCGTGTCGCCGAATTTGCGACCGGTCTGCCCTTGCAGGTTGGTGTGCGAGTAACCGGGGTGCGCGGCCAGCGCACGCAGCGACGAGCCGGCCGCCTCGCGAGGCGCCGTTGCAGCTCGCTGGTGAACAGCAGGTTGGCGAGCTTGGACTGGCCGTAGGCCACCCACGCCGAGTACGGCCGCGACGTCCAGTTCAGGTCTCGAAGGCTGATGTAGCCCATCCAGTGCATCAACGACGACACCGTCACCACCCGGTCGGTGAGCTTGGGCAACAACAGGTTGGTCAGCGCGAAATGACCGAGATGGTTGGTGCCGATCTGGGTCTCGAAGCCGTCGGCGGTCACCGCGTGCGGGACGGCCATCACCCCGGCGTTGTTGATCAGGACGTCGACGGTGTCCACCCCGTCGGCGAACTGCCGCACCGAAGCCAGCTCCTGCAGGTCGAGTCGGCGCACCTCGACGTCTCCGGTCATGTCCCGGGCGGCGGCTTCGCCCTTTCCGGTGTTGCGCACGGCCAGGATGACCTGGGCACCGACGCGGGCCAGCTCGCGAGCCGTCACCGCGCCGAGGCCGCTGTTGGCGCCGGTGACGATCACGGTGCGTCCGGCGAACGAGGGCAGATCTGCGGCGGTCCACGTCGTCATGGCAAACACAGTAGTGCGGCGGCGGTGTTAATAGGCGCAGCCGGTTACTTACTTCGCGGCGACGGTGAATCCGTGGATGATCGCCTCGATGTCGGACGCGTCGGGGGCGGCCTGCTCGGCCAGGCTGGTGACCGCGAGCTGGACCAGGTAGCGCTGGCGGTCGGGCGCTGGCCCGGTGGGAATGACGATCCGGTTGTAGGTGTGCATCCGTTCGCCGTTGAGGTCGTAGCTGCCCTCGATCATCGACGACGGAAAGCCGTTGAAGTTGGCGCCGGACTGGTCGAGCAGCTTGAAGTTCTCCGCGAGCGTGGCATCGGCGTTGCCGTGCTTGACCACGTCGGCGGCGTCGAAATCTCCGTTCAGTTTGAACACCATCAGCATGGCCGTGGGAAAATTGCCACCCTTGGCGATTGTCTCCGTGGTGGGCGGGATATTCGGGCTTGTCGACCTTCTCCCAGCCCGGCGGTGTCGGAATCGACACGGTCAAGTCGGTCAGCTTGTCGGGCGCCACCGGCTCTCCGGTCACCCCGCTGTTTTCCAGATACTGCGAAAACGGTACCGGCGCTTCAGTCGACGTCGTCGTCGTCGTTGTCGAGGTCCAAATCGACTGGTAATCAGGGCTTTTCGGTCCGCAGCCGACCGGCAACACAGTCAGAAGCCAGGCCACGACCGCGGCTCCGCATAACCCGGGCCTCACAGGATCTCGCGGACCCTGTCCATCGGACGGGCCAGCCGAGTGCCTTTCGGTGTGACGACAAACGGCCGTTCGATGAGGATGGGATGTTCGGCCATGGCCTCCAGCAATTGGTCGTCGCTCGCGTCGGCCAGGTTGAGCTCGGCGTACAGCGGCTCGCGTTTGCGGACCGCGCTGCGCGCATCGATTCCGGCATCGCGGATCATGCTTACCAGCTCGGCACGGGACGGCGGCGTCTTGAGGTACTGCGACGACCGTGGGCTCAACACCACTGTCGCGCAGCAACTCCAGCGTCTTCCGCGAGGTACTGCACTTGGGGTTGTGATAGATGATGGCCTCACTTGCCATCTAGGCGTCCCCGTCGAATAGCCCTGTCACCGAGCCGTTTTCGAACACCGCGCGGATCGTGCTGGCCAGCAGCGGCGCGATCGACAAAACCGTGAGTTGTGCGAACCGCTTTTCCTCGCCGATCGGCAGCGTGTTGGTGACGATCACTTCGCGGGCGCCGCATGCCGCGAGCCGTTCGGACGCCGGCTCGGACAGCACGCCGTGGGTGGCCGCGATGATCACGTCCTTGGCGCCGTCGTCGTGCAGCAGCTTGACCGCGCCGGCGATGGTGCCACCGGTGTCGATCATGTCGTCGATCAGCACGCAGGTGCGTCCCTGCGACCTCGCCGACGACCCGGTTGGACACCACCTGGTTGGGCACCCGCGGGTCGCGGGTTTTGTGGATGAAGGCCAGCGGAACGCCGCCCAGCGCGTCGGCCCACTTCTCGGCGATGCGCACCCGGCCGGAGTCGGGGGAGACCACCACCATGTTGCCGTCGGGATAGTTGTCCCCGATGTAGCCGATCAGCAGGTTCTGCCCGCGCATGTGGTCGACGGGTCCGTCGAAGAAGCCCTGGATCTGATCGGTGTGCAGATCGACGGTCACGATCCGGTCGGCGCCCGCCGTCTTGAGCAGGTCGGCGACCAGCCGCGCCGAGATCGGTTCGCGGCCGCGGTGCTTCTTGTCTTGTCGGGCGTAGGGATAGAACGGCATGACGGCGGTGATCCGTTTGGCGCTGCCCCGCTTGAGCGCGTCGATCATGATCAGCTGCTTCCATCAGCCAGTTGTTCACCGGCGCCGGGTTCGACTGCAGGACGAATGCGTCGCAGCCACGCACCGACTCGTGGAAGCGCACGAAGATCTCGCCGTTGGCGAACTCGCGCGCCGTCTGCGCGGTGACGTGGACGTCGAGTTCTTTGGCTACCTGCTCGGCCAGCTCCGGATGCGCGCGGCCAGAGAAGAGCATCAGGTTCTTGCGGTTATCGGTCCAGTCGTGGCTCACCGTGCTGCCCTCGCCGTATCGGGATCGAGATTGAGAAGATCGGAAGCCCCATCGTAAGCGAAGTGCCTCCGATGGGTTGCCGGACTGACACTCCGTTAAAGACTAGTGCGGTCACGGCGTCTGGTCGGCCTCGAGTGCTTGCTTCGCCTTTTCCGCGGCGCGCGGCCGCGGCGCTCCGGGCCGCTTGCGCTGGACCCAGTCTTCGATATTGCGTTGCTGGCCGCCGGAAACCGCCAGCGCACCCGGCGGAACGTCTTCGCGCACCACCGTGCCGGCTCCGGTGTAGGCGCCGTCGCCGACGGTGACCGGGGCCACGAACATGGTGTCTGAGCCGGTGCGCACATGCGAGCCGACCGTGGTGCGTTGCTTGGACGTGCCGTCGTAATTGACGAAGACGCTGGAGGCGCCGATATTGCTGTGCTCGCCGATGTCGGCGTCGCCCACATAGGTCAGGTGCGGCACCTTGGTGCCGGTGCCGATCGTGGAGTTCTTGGTCTCGACGAATGCGCCCAGCTTGCCGTCGGCGCCCAGCACGGTGCCGGGCCGCAGGTAGGTGAACGGGCCGACCACCGCGCCGTCACCGATCGACGCGCCAGCGCCGTGGGTGCGGACCACCGACGCGCCGTCGCCGACGGCGACGTCGGTCAGCGTGGTGTCCGGGCCGATGGTGCAGTGGCTGCCGATGCGGGTAGCCGCCGAGCAGCTGAGTTCCGGGCTGGATGACGGTGTCGCGGCCGATCGTCACGTCGACGTCGATCCAGGTGGTGACCGGATCGATGATGGTCACCCCGGCCAGCTGGTGGGCAGCGACGATGCGACGGTTGAGTTCAGCGCCCAGCTCGGCCAGCTGGACCCGGTTGTTGACGCCGGCCACCAGCGCGCTGTCGTCGACATGCCGGGCCTGCACCACCTGCCCGTCCTGCCGGACGATTGAGACGACGTCGGTGAGGTACAGCTCTTGTTGGGCGTTGTCGGCTGACAGTCGGCTCAGCGCCGAGCGCAGCGGCGCGATATCGAAGGCGTACACCCCGGCGTTGACCTCGCGAATTTCCTGCTGCGAGGGCGTCGCATCAGCCTGCTCGACGATCCCGATCACCTCATGATCCTGAGTACGCAGTGTTCGGCCGTAGCCGGTCGGATCGGTCAGCGTCGTGGTCAGCATGGTGACCGCCGCAGTCCGGGAGTTGTGCACTGCGACCAAATCGGCCAGCGTATCGGCATCGAGCAGGGGGATGTCGCCGGAGGTAACGACAACGACGCCGGCAAAATCGTCGGGCAGCGCCGACAGGCCGCACAGCACCGCGTGGCCGGTGCCGAGCTGCCGATCTTGTATCGCCACGTCGATGGAACGCCCCAGCGTGTTGGCCAATTCACCGACAACCTGTTCGATACTTCCGTGGTCCTGACCCAGCACCACGACCACGTGCTGCGGCGCCATCTTGGCGATCGAGTGCAGCGAATGCGCCAGCATGCTGCGGCCGGCAAGAGGATGTAGCACCTTCGGGGTGTCCGAGCGCATCCGGGTTCCGGCCCCGGCCGCCAGGATGAGGACCGCCGATTCGCCTTGCGTTGCCATCCAACCTCCTCGGCTTCTGGCTGTTTCCTGCCGCGAGCGCGCACGTCGATACGCCGCCACTGGTGTCCAGCGTGTCATTATCCGCACGGTCGCGGCAAAACAACTGCTGCGCCCCGAGCGATCGCTGGCTCGGCTGGCTCCGCGCGGTTAGGTCGCCGGATCGTGCTTGACGTGCCGCAGGGCCTCGCGGGCCAGGTACTCGCGGTAATAGGCCAGTGACCTATCAGTCACGATGGCGGGCAAAAACAGCTCCCACGTTTGAGTCAATCGCTCGATGAGGTGGTTGCCGCTCGGAGTCGACTGGGACAGTACCCGCGTGCCGAACGTTGCGCCGATGATGGATTCGCTGACCATTTTCGGATCGAGGCCCGCTCGGAGATCGCCTTCAGTGATGACCGCCGATGCGAGTGATTCCATCGAATCGAAGTGGTGATAAAAAGCGCCCTTGGTCATTCCGGTGCGCTCGATGATCGCGCCCCGGTCGGCGGCCGCATACCCAACCTCATTGAACACGTCGACCGCGGCGTCGAGAATCTTTCGTCGTGTCGCTTCCGATCGAACTTGCCGGGCCATCGCGCCTCCGGAGTTTCGCTATCTGCTTAGACTCACCGACTCTCGGTGTGCGGAGGTGCCGAACCCAGCTCCGTCGCCAGGACTCGAACCTGAACTCTCAGAACCAAAATCTGATGTGCTGCCGATTACACCACGACGGACCGCCCACCAGCGGCGAGCAGGCCTGCTGACCGACCACGCACACTGATGCCTTCGTCAGACTGTAGTGCAACCGATAACCTGGTAGGCGTGGCAGCGCCGGAGAAAGAGGTGCGGGCGCCGCGCGCCCGGATGACCGGCAGCGAGCGGCGGCACCAACTCATCGGTATCGCCCGGTCACTGTTTGCCGAACGCGGTTACGAGGGCACCTCGATCGAAGAGATCGCGCTGCGTGCCAATGTGTCCAAACCGGTCGTCTACGAGCACTTCGGCGGCAAGGAAGGCCTGTACGCGGTCGTCGTCGACCGGGAGATGTCGGCCCTGCTGGATGGAATCACGTCGTCGCTGACCAACAACCGGTCGCGGGTGCGCGTCGAGCGGGTGGCGCTGGCATTGCTGACCTACGTCGAGGAACGCACCGACGGCTTTCGCATCATGATTCGCGACTCGCCGGCCGCCATCAGTTCGGGCACCTATTCCAGCCTGCTCAACGACGCCGTCAGCCAGGTCAGCTCGATCCTGGCCGGTGACTTCGCCCGTCGGGGCCTAGACTCCGGTCTGGCGCCGCTGTACGCCCAGGCATTGGTCGGCTCGGTGTCGATGACCGCCCAGTGGTGGCTCGATACCCGGGAACCCAAGAAAGAAGTCGTGGCTGCACATCTGGTCAACCTGATGTGGAATGGCCTGACCCATCTGGAAGCCGATCCGCACCTGCAGGACGAGTAGCTCGACTCGGCTTTATCCGCGGTCACGCGACAACAGGTCGGCGGTCGTTTCGCGGCGGACCAGTTCACGGGCCCGGCCGTCCTTCACAGCCACCAGCGGCGGTCGGCCAACCATGTTGTAGTTGGACGCCATGCTGTGGTGGTAGGCGCCGGTGCATGCCACCGCCAGCAGGTCGCCCGGATGCAGGTCGGCCGGGAGCTCAACGTCGCGGGCGATCTCGTCGCCTGCCTCGCAGTGTCGCCCCGCCACCGTTACCCGCTGCCTCGGTGCAAGGGAATGCCGATTAGCAAGCGCGACAGTGTATTTCGCCCCGTACAGCGAGACCCGCGGGTTATCGCTCATTCCGCCGTCGACGGCGACGAAGGTGCGCCCGCCGGGTTGTGTCTTGACACCGCACACCTGGTACAAGGTGACACCGGCCCGCGCGCTGATGGCCCGGCCCGGCTCCACCACGATGGTCGGCCGAGGGAAACGTTCGGCGGCGCAGGCCGTGTCCAGCGCGTCTTCGATCACCCGGGCCAGCTCGTCGATGCTGAGCTCCGGGTCACCGGCCAGATACGGAACCCCGTGGCCGCCACCGATGTTCAGCTCGGTCAAGATGACGCCGTGCCGGACGCGAATGTCGGCCATGGCGGCGATCATCCGGCGAATCGCCTCGCCATAGAGGGCAGTGTCGGTGACCTGCGAGCCGAGATGGCAGTGCAGCCCGATCAGGTTGAGGCTGGGGTGCGCCAGCACGCGCGCCACCGCGTCCGCGGCGTGCCCGCCTTCGAGGGTGAACCCGAACTTCTGGTCACTGATCCCGGTGGTGACGGCACGATGGCCGTGAATGTCGATGTCCGGGGTGACCCGGATCAGCACCCGCTGCCGCCCGTCCGGCAAACCCGCGAGGTCGGTGATCTCGCTGCACGAATCCAGCACGATGCGCCCGACCCCGTTGCGCACCGCGGTGCGCAACTCGTCCTGCGACTTCGCGTTGCCGTGCATGATGATGCGGGCCTTCTCCACGCCAGCGGCCAGGGCGGTGGCCAGTTCACCGGCTGAGCAGACATCGACGCCGAGCCCCTCTTCGCGGACCCAGCGCGCCACCGCGATGGTCAGCAGCGACTTGCCGGCGTAGACGACCTCGGTGTTAGGCAATTCCTTGCGATAACGGCGGGCACGACTCCGGAAGTCGGCCTCGTCGATCACGTAAGTCGGGGTGCGGAACTCGTCGGCGATGTCAGTGAGGGGTACCTCGCCGATGCAGAGCCGGCCCTCGTCGTCGGAATGGGTGGTAATCGGCCAGATCGCCGGATGGAACCGCGGCGGAGCCGCATAGCCTATGGAAGGCAGGACGTCCGGCAAAGTTGTTGTCATGATTTCAGCGTCCGCGCGGTGTGGTCGGATGCCGCTGCCCTAACGGATCCTTGACGGTGTTGAGCCAGAAATTGACGAAGTTCGGGTCGGGAAGGTCCTTCGAGGCCTCTGGCCGGAGGACCCATTCACGCCCGGCGCGCGATGTGTCGGCGGTCACCTCGGGTTGGGCAGTGCCGCAACGTGAATCAATCGACGCATAGGATGGCGTCATCATGACCGCACCGGGGCCTGCCGGAACCACGACCCCGATCGCGGGGCTCGTCGAATTCGCGTTGACGGCGCCGACGCTACAGCGACTCATCGACCTCGCCGCCGATCGACCCGACGAACTGACGCTGGTCGGCCCGGCCAGCGCCCGGCTATTCGTCGCCAGCGCGCTGGCCCAACACGGTCCGTTGCTGGTGGTCACCGCGACCGGTCGCGAGGCCGATGACCTGTGCGCAGAACTGCGCGGCGTCTTCGGCGACTCCGTCGCGGTGTTCCCGTCCTGGGAGACGCTGCCGCACGAGCGGCTCTCACCGGGTGTCGACACCGTCGGCGCCCGACTGATGCTGCTGCGCCGGCTGGCCCACCCCGAGGACGCCCGGCTGGGCCCGCCATTGCGGCTGGTGGTCACCGCGGTCCGTTCGCTGCTGCAGCCGATGGCCCCGCAGCTGGGCTTGCGGGAGCCGCTCACTTTGACTGTCGGCAGCGACACTGGCAGCGCCACTGGCGCCGACGGGGGGTTCGAAGGGGTTATCACCCGACTGGTCGAGCTGGCCTACACCCGGGTGGACATGGTCGGTCGGCGCGGCGAATTCGCCGTCCGCGGCGGCATCCTCGACATCTTCGCCCCGACCGCCGAGCACCCGGTGCGGGTGGAGTTCTGGGGCGACGAGGTCACCGAGATGCGGATGTTCTCGGTCGCCGACCAGCGGTCGATTCCCGAGATCAGCGTCGAGGGCCTGGTCGCGGTCGCCTGCCGCGAACTGTTGTTGACCGGCGAGGTGCGGGCCCGGGCGGCCGAACTGGCCGGGCAGCAGCCGCGGCGCGAGCACGGTGCCACCGGCAGCGTCGCCGACATGCTGGCCAAACTCGCCGAGGGCATCCCGGTCGATGGCATGGAGGCGTTGGTGCCGGTGCTGAGGCCCGACGACTTGTCGCTGCTGACCAATCAGCTGGCCGACGGCACGCCGGTGCTGGTCTGCGACCCGGAAAAGGTCCGTACCCGCGCGGCTGACCTGATCAAGACCGGCCGCGACTTCCTCGAGGCGTCCTGGTCGGTGGCGGCCTTGGGCGGCGATTCACCCATCGACGTCGAGCAGCTCGGCGGCTCGGGATTCCGCGAACTTGACGAGGTGCGGGCCGCCACCCGGCAGTCCGGCCACCCGTGGTGGACGCTGAGCCAGCTTTCCGGCGAGTCGGCGGTCGAGCTGGACATCCGGGCCGCACCGTCGGCCCGTGGCCATCAGCGCGACATCGACGAGATCTTTGCGATGCTGCGTGCCCACGTATTGACGGGCGGGGTCGCTGCGGTCGTCGCGCCCGGAACTGGAACTGCGCACCGGGTGGTCGAGCAGCTGGCCGAATCCGACACGCCGGCAACGATGTTGGAGCCGGGAGCAGAACCCAAGGCCGGCGTGGTCGGGGTGCTCAAAGGCCCGCTGCACGACGGCCTGATAATAGGGGGCCACGCCGCGGCGCTGGTCATCATCACCGAGACCGACCTGACCGGCAACCGGGTAACCGCCACGGACGGCAAACGGCTGGCCGCGAAACGCCGCAACACCGTCGACCCGCTGGCTTTGACCGCAGGCGACTTGGTCGTTCACGACCAGCACGGCATCGGGCGATTCGTCGAGATGACCGAGCGCACCGTCGGCGGAGCCCGGCGCGAGTATCTGGTACTGGAGTACGCGTCGAGCAAGCGCGGCGGCCAAAACAGCACAGACAAGCTCTATGTTCCGATGGACTCGCTGGACCAGCTGTCGCGCTATGTCGGCGGGCAGGCGCCGGCGCTGAGCCGGCTCGGCGGCAGCGACTGGACCAACACCAAGACGAAGGCCCGCAGAGCGGTCAGGGAGATCGCCGGCGAGCTGGTGTCGCTGTACGCCAAGCGGCAGGTCTCCGCGGGACACGCGTTCGGGCCGGACACCCCGTGGCAGGCCGAGATGGAGGACGCATTCGGCTTCACCGAAACCATGGACCAGCTCACCGCGATCACCGAGGTCAAGGCCGACATGGAGAAACCGATCCCGATGGACCGGGTGATCTGCGGTGATGTCGGGTACGGCAAGACCGAGATCGCGGTCCGGGCAGCGTTCAAGGCGGTGCAGGACGGCAAGCAGGTCGCGATCCTGGTGCCCACCACGCTGCTGGCCGATCAGCATCTGCAGACCTTCATCGAACGGATGGCCGGCTTCCCGGTTCGGATCAAAGGCCTCTCCCGGTTCACCGACGCCGCCGATTCCCGCGGTGTGATCGACGGCCTGGCCGACGGTTCGGTGGACATCGTGATAGGCACCCATCGGCTGTTGCAGACCGGGGTGCGGTGGAAGAACCTCGGCTTGGTCGTCGTCGACGAGGAACAGCGCTTCGGCGTCGAGCACAAGGAGCACATCAAGTCGCTGCGCACCCATGTCGACGTGCTGACGATGAGCGCCACCCCGATTCCGCGCACGCTGGAGATGAGTTTGGCCGGCATCCGCGAGATGTCGACGATTTTGACCCCGCCCGAAGAGCGCTACCCAGTGCTGACCTACGTCGGACCGCAGGACGACAAGCAAGTCGCCGCGGCGCTGCGCAGAGAACTGCTGCGCGACGGGCAGGCTTTCTACGTGCACAACCGAGTCAGCTCCATCGACCAGGCGGCAGCGCGGGTGCGGGAATTGGTGCCCGAGGCCAAAGTCGCCGTCGCGCATGGACAAATGCCCGAGGATCTGCTGGAAACCACCGTCGAAGGATTCTGGAACCGCGGGTTCGACATCCTGGTGTGCACCACGATCGTCGAGACCGGTCTGGATATCTCCAATGCCAACACTTTGATCGTCGAGCGCGCCGACACCTTCGGGCTGGCCCAGCTGCACCAGCTACGGGGTCGGGTGGGCCGTAGTCGCGAACGTGGTTATGCCTATTTCCTTTATCCGCAACACGCCCCGCTGACTGAGACCGCCTACGACCGGTTGGCGACGATCGCACAGAACAACGAATTGGGCGCCGGCATGGCGGTGGCGATGAAGGATTTGGAGATTCGCGGCGCCGGCAATGTGCTGGGTGTCGAGCAGTCCGGACACGTTGCCGGGGTGGGCTTTGATCTGTATGTGCGACTGGTGGGCGAGGCCGTGGAAGCATATCGAGCGGCTTATCGTGGCGAAACCGTCACCACGGCCGAGGAGCCCAAAGACGTGCGGATCGACTTGCCGGTCGATGCGCACCTGCCGCCGGACTACATCCCCAGCGACCGGCTACGGCTGGAGGGGTACCGGCGGCTGGCCGCAGCAGCCGACAACACCGAAGTCGATGCTGTTGTCGAGGAGCTGACCGACCGCTACGGCGCGCTGCCCGAAACCGCGCAGCGGCTGGTAGCGGTGGCACGACTCCGGCTGGTGTGCCGTGCTGCCGGCATCACCGAAGTGTCGGCGGCGACTGGAGGTACAGCGGCCACGGTGCGGCTGGCGCCGATCACCCTGCCGGACTCTGCCCAGGTGCGGTTGGCGCGGATGTATCCGGGTGCGCGTTACCGCGCTACGACGTCGACGGTGCAGGTCCCGATTCCACGCGCCGGCGGCGTCGGCGCACCACGAATTCGCGATCTCGAGCTGGTGCAAATGGTGGCCGATTTGGTATCGGCGCTGGATGGGAAACCGATAGGGGAATCGAGCAAGGTTGGTATAACGAATCCCGGAGAATCGGACCCGTCGGACGGCGCGGCGGCGTCCAGACAGGAGCGACAGGCCCGATGACTTGCGCCAAGGACGACGATCCCGGCGTAGCCGGGATTGTTGGGTGGCGCTCGTGACTGTCGTCTTGGTCGACCCACGCCGACCGTCGCTGGTTCCGGTGGAGGCCATCGAGTTGCTTACCGGTGAGGTGCAGTACACCGAGGAGATGCCGGTCGCGGTGCCCTGGACGCTGCCGGCGGCGCGCCCCGCGCATACCGGGGAGGACGCTCCGGTGCTGCTGTCCTCGGACCCCGAACACCCGTCGGTCACGGCGCGATTGGCCGCCGGCGAGCGACTTATTTCTGCGCCCGATCAACAGTCAGGGGAGCGACTGGTGGACGCGGTCGCGATGATGGACAAACTGCGAACCGCCGGACCGTGGGAAAGTGAGCAGACTCACGACTCGTTGCGTCGGTTCCTGTTGGAAGAGACCTACGAGGTCTTCGACGCGGTGCGTAGCGGGGACGCCGACGCGTTGCGCGAAGAGCTCGGCGACGTGTTGCTGCAGGTGCTGTTCCACGCCCGCATCGCCGAGGACGCGCCACAGCATCCGTTCAGCATTGACGATGTCGCCGATACACTGCTCCGTAAATTGGGCAACCGGGTTCCGGGAGTTCTTGCTGGAGAAGAGATTTCGCTCGATGAGCAGTTGGCTCAGTGGGAGGAGCGCAAAGCCTTAGAGAAGAAAGCGAAGGCACGGAACTCGGTGATAGACGACGTGCCGACCGCTCAGCCGGCTCTGGCGTTGGCGCATAAGGTGGTTCAGCGTGTCACCCGGGCGGGCTTACCCGCCGACCTGATCCCCTCAGAAATCACATCGATCACCGTGACTGCCGATATCGACGCTGAAAATGCTTTACGCACAGCGATTTTGGAATTCATGGATACGGTCCGGAGTGCCGAGAAAGCGATCGCCGCTGACCGCCGCGGCGAAGACGTCCCCGCAGAGCTGGATGTCGCTCCAGTCGGCGTGATCACCGAGGAGGATTGGCGCGCTCACTGGCTGCCTGCCGTCGAGGCGCTGGTGGTCGCGGACGAGGCTGAGGAGCCGGCGGACGACGTCGGCGAGGCGGGGGGCGCGGCTGACGACGTTGCCGAACCGGGAGTCGAGCCCAAGGACGACGAGCCTGCGGAAGAGGTCGGGGCCGAGGCCGTTCTAAGGGACGGCGACGCCCCTGACACTGACGAATCGGCGGCTGACGAGCAAGACGATCGGCCCAGCGAACCTCAGTAGATCGGCGAGTCGGCCAGCGGCACCTTTCCGGCCGGATGCAGGTCCGGAGCAGGTCATCATGGCTGGACAACTGGGGTCAGGCCAGACGCGGCGCCGAGTGGCAGCTGACCTACTGGATTCCCGTGGGAACATAGTCGGGTAATCGTGGGTAGGGGAGTGTTGTGTCGCCGGTCCGTTGGCTGCGGGCGTTCGCCGTCGTGGGAGTGACGGCACTGCTCTTGGCATCAAGTTGTAGCTGGCAGCTGGGCCCCTACATTCCCAAGGGCGTGCCCCCGCCCCCTGGCGTTGCAGTGCCGCCGGTCGACACCCACGGCAAAGGCCGGCCTGCCGATCAGCTGCACGGGTGGGCGACCGCACATGCTCCGGCGCTGAAAATCCCGGTCACCGCGCTGGAGGCCTA
Source organism: uncultured Actinomycetota bacterium (assembly GCA_963720085.1). Classification (GTDB taxonomy): domain Bacteria; phylum Actinomycetota; class Actinomycetes; order Mycobacteriales; family Mycobacteriaceae; genus Mycobacterium. The sequence goes on along the minus strand of CAVRER010000037.1, from coordinate 108,770 downwards.
CGGCTACGCCGCGCGGGTCGCCGAGGTAGAAAACCCGAGCTGCCACATCGCGTGGACGACGCTGGCCGGTATCGGTCAGGTCGAGAGCCACCACGGCACCTACCACCACGCGACGCTGTTTCCCAGCGGAGATGTGCGTCCCCCGATCAGGGGTGTGGTCCTCGACGGGACCAATGGCACCTTGCGCATCATCGACAGCGAGGCGGGCGGCATGGACGACGGCTCCAACGCCGTGCGGGCCATGGGGCCGATGCAGTTCATCCCCGAGACGTGGCGTGAATACGGGGTGGATGCCAACAACGACGGCGTGGTCAGCGTCGACAACATTGATGATGCCGCGTTGTCGGCCGCAGGTTATCTATGTTGGCGCGGAAAAGATCTCGCCACACCGCGAGGGTGGATGGAGGCGCTGCGGGCGTACAACTACTCCGACGTGTATGCCCGTGCCGTGCGCGACTGGGCTACCGCCTATGCGGCCGGTCACCCGCTCTGAGCAGGCTCTAGGCTACTCATGGCAGTTCCGGAGCCCTGACGACGCAAGGAGAACCCCAGTGCCGATTATCGAGCAGGTGGTAGCCCGCGAGATTCTCGACTCCCGCGGCAATCCGACGGTCGAGGTCGAGGTGGCCCTGATCGACGGGACATTAGCGCGGGCAGCGGTGCCCTCCGGTGCGTCGACCGGCGAGCATGAGGCCGTCGAGCTGCGCGACGGCGGCGAACGCTACGGCGGCAAGGGCGTCAAGAAGGCTGTGCAGGCGGTGCTCGACGAAATCGCGCCGGCCGTCATCGGACTCAACGCCGACGAACAGCGGCTGGTCGATCAGGCCCTGATGGACCTCGACGGCACCCCGGACAAGTCCCGGCTGGGCGCCAACGCCATCCTCGGCGTATCGCTGGCGGTCAGTAAGGCGGCCGCCGATTCCGCCGGGTTGCCGCTGTTCCGTTATCTCGGCGGCCCCAACGCCCACGTCCTGCCCGTGCCGATGATGAATATCCTCAACGGCGGCGCGCACGCCGACACCGCCGTGGACATCCAGGAGTTCATGGTGGCCCCGATCGGTGCGCCGAGCTTCGCCGAGGCGCTGCGCTGGGGCGCCGAGGTCTACCACGCGCTCAAGGCGGAGCTGAAAAAGCAGGGACTGTCGACCGGCCTCGGCGACGAGGGCGGGTTCGCCCCCGATGTGCCCGGCACCAAGGCTGCACTCGATGTGATCAGCCTGGCGATCCAGTCCGCGGGTTTCAAACTCGGCGCCGACGTGGCGCTGGCGCTGGATGCGGCGGCTACCGAGTTCTACACCGAAGGCACCGGCTACGCGTTCGAGAAGAAAACTCTCGACGCCGATCAGATGACGCAGTTCTACGCCGAGCTGCTCGACTCCTATCCGCTGGTCTCTCTCGAAGACCCGCTGTCCGAAGATGATTGGGACGGGTGGGTAGCGCTGACGACGGCCATCGGGGAGCGGGTGCAAATCGTCGGCGACGATCTGTTCGTCACCAATTTCGAACGGCTGGAGGAAGGTATCGACAAGGGCGCGGCAAATGCCTTGCTGGTCAAGGTCAATCAGATCGGGACACTGACCGAGACGCTCGATGCGGTGACGCTGGCCCATCACAGCGGATACCGCACGATGATCAGCCACCGCAGCGGCGAGACGGAGGACACTACGATCGCCGATCTGGCGGTGGCAGTGGGCAGCGGACAGATCAAGACCGGTGCGCCGGCGCGCGGTGAACGCGTCGCCAAGTTCAACCAGCTGCTTCGGATCGAAGAAGAACTAGGCGACGCCGGCCGGTACGCCGGCGATCTCGCGTTCCCGCCGCCGGAAGCCGGCTAGCCGGTAGGAATCATGCCCGAATCGAAACGGCCAGACCCGAAGCGGCGCTCACCGGCGTCGCGTCCGACCCGGGCCGGCGATTCGGAACAGGGCCGGCCGCGCAAGTCGCCGGCGGCCCGTCGCGGCCCGAATGCATCCCGTGCCCTGCCGGAGTCGGTCGAACCGATCAAACGCGCGATCGTTGAGTCGGCCGAGCAGCGGTCCGAGCACCGACTCGGCCTGACCGCGCGGCGGGCTGCGATCCTGGCGGCGGTTGTCTGCGTGCTGACGCTCACCATCGCGGGTCCGGTCCGCACCTATTTCGCGCAGCGCACCGAGATGAAACAGCTGGCTGCTTCCGAAGCTGCTGTGCGGCAACAGATCGCCGATCTCGAGCAGCAGAAGGTCAAGCTCGCTGACCCGGCTTACATTGCGGCCCAAGCCCGCGAGCGTCTGGGGTTTGTGAAGCCGGGTGATATCCCGTATCAGGTCCAACTTCCCCCGTCGGCGGCCATGCCCGCAGAGCCGGGCACCCAGCCGGCGCCCGCGGCCACCAACGATCCGTGGTACACGTCGCTGTGGCACACCATCGCCGACGCCCCGCACGGTCCGCCGACGGCCACCCCGCAGCCACCCGCGCCGTCGACACCTGCCCCACCGAGTCCGCCGCCGCCCGGTGGTTGATCGTGACGACCTCGACGCGGTGGCGCGCCAGCTCGGCCGCGAACCGCGGGGAGTGCTTCACATCGCTTACCGGTGTCCCAATGGTGAACCCGGCGTGGTCAAGACCGCGCCCAAACTGCCTGACGGCACACCATTTCCGACCCTGTACTACCTGACGCACCCGGCGCTCACCGCTGCGGCGAGCAGGTTGGAGTCCTCGGGAATGATGACGGAGATGACGCAGCGGCTGCGGTGCGACACCGAACTGGCCGCCGCCTATCGACGGGCACACGAGTCGTATCTGGCCGAGCGGGATGCCATCGAGCCACTGGGGACGGCGTTTTCCGCCGGTGGCATGCCCGACCGGGTCAAGTGTCTGCATGTGCTGATTGCGCACTCGCTGGCCAAAGGCCGGGGAACCAACCCGCTCGGCGACGAGGCGCTGGCGGTGCTGGCGGCTGAGCCGTCCATGACCGGGGTTCTGACGCCGGGGGAGTGGGCGTGACGCGCGTCGGCGACGATGCAGAGCGAAGCGATGCGGAGGAGCGGCGCATATGAGCAGCGTCGGCGACGATGCAGAGCGAAGCGATGCGGTGGGGGCACCTCCCGCTTGCGGGGGAGAGCGGCGCATATGAGCAGCGTCGGCGACGATGGAGAGCGAAGCGATGCGGTGGGGGCACCTCCCGCTTGCGGGGGAGAGCGGCGCATATGAGCAGCGTCGCGGCAATCGACTGTGGTACCAACTCAATCCGGCTGCTGATCGTCGATGCGCTCGACGGACAGCTGCGCGACGTGCACCGCGAGATGCGCATCGTGCGGCTTGGTCAGGGCGTCGACGCAACCGGTCGATTCGCGCCGGATGCGTTGGAACGCACCCGCGCCGCGCTCGTCGACTACGCGGCGATGTGCGCGACGCACGGCGTTGATCGGATACGCATGGTCGCGACGTCGGCCGCACGCGACGCCGGCAATCGCGATGTCTTCTTCGCGATGACGGCCGATGTGTTGGGCGGCGTGGTCGACGGCTCCGTCGCCGAGATGATCACTGGTGCCGAAGAGGCCGAACTCTCGTTTCGTGGGGCGGTCAACGAACTAGACTCCGCCGCAGCGCCTTTCGTCATCGTCGACTTGGGTGGCGGATCGACCGAGATCGTGCTCGGGACGGACACCGTCGTGGCGAGCTTTTCGGCCGACATCGGCTGCGTGCGGCTGACCGAGCGCTGTCTGCATTCGGACCCGCCAACGGCTGCGGAGGTCGCGGCTGCCCGCGGAGTGGTTCGGGAACGGCTCGGCGAGGCGCTGTGCGCCGTCCCCGTGCAACAAGCCCGCACCTGGGTGGGGGTGGCCGGCACGATGACGACCATTGCGGCGCTGGCGCACGACATGACGACTTATGACTCTGCGGCCATTCACCTTTCGCGGGTCAGCATGGACCGGCTGCTCGCGGTATGTGACGACGTAATCGGCATGTCTCGAGCACAGCGCGCTGCGCTCGGGCCGATGCACGCGGGACGGGCCGACGTGATCGGTGGCGGTGCGATCGTGATCGAGGAATTGGCGTTCGCGCTGCGTGAGCGCGCCGGCATCGACGCTTTGACGGTCAGCGAGCACGACATCCTGGACGGCATCGCGCTCTCGATTGCCGACTGATCTCGGGCCCCGGCCAGCGGGAACCGGGGTGGACCCGCGGGAGTCTTACCTGTCGTTGACATGGTCAGGTTCGCGGCCGTTGGGCGAAGGGGAACATATGAGCACACCTGCAGGTGGCAACACGCTTAGCACCGATTTCGATCTGATGTGCTCGGTTGCAGGGGCCATCGACACCCGCAATGAAGAGATCCGGACAACGCTGCAGGCATTCATCGGTCGCATGAGCAGCGTGCCGCCGTCGGTGTGGGGTGGAGCCGCGGCAGCGCGTTTCAAGGACGTGGTGCAGCGGTGGAACGCGGAGTCGATGAAACTCCACCATGCCCTACACGGCATCGCGGAGACCATTCGCTATAACGAAGCCGCACTGCGGGAATCGGCCGACAACCATGCGCACCACATCGGCACCGCCGGCGGGGATCTGTGAGGCCATCAATGGACCCGCAGTTGGCGTACAACTTCGACGAGATCGAATGCTCGGTTCGCCAGGAAATTCACGCCACCTCCGCCCGCTTCAACGCCGCTCTACAGGAGCTGAAATCTCAAGTTGCGCCGCTGCAAGAACTGTGGACCCGCGAAGCTGCCACTGCTTACGGGATCGAGCAGCTGAGGTGGCATCAGGCGGCCACAGCGCTCAACGAAATCCTGGTCGACCTCGGAAACGCGGTGCGTGCCGGCGCCGAGGATGTCGCGGCCGCCGATCACCGGGCAGCCGGCGTATGGACACGGTAGTGGCCCTGGTCACCTAAGGACTCTGCGCGGTCCCGACGGAGGGGAGAGGCCGCGGGACCGCGCAGTTCAGCCAGCATGACCAGCGAATCAGCTGTGCACATGGGCCTCTCGCTGGGCGCCGTTCTACCTCGGGGTCGGCCGTTTTGACCTGCGTGGATGACCGCCGGTAAGCTGCACCGTTGGCGTGCGGTACGCCGGGACTCGGGTCAATGTCGGTCGCCGAGACACTCCCTTGCCGTGGACGCCTGACCGGCACCCGGGTCACACCGGGATCCCTGCCCGAGAGACGGGCTCGAAGAGAAAGAGTGGTAAGCGCTGTGTCTACCTACGCGCCGAAGGCGGGTGACACCACGCGGTCGTGGTACGTCATCGATGCCACGGACGTGGTGCTCGGCCGCCTTGCCGTCGCGGCAGCCAACCTGCTGCGCGGCAAGCACAAGCCGACATTCACCCCCAACGTTGACGGTGGTGACTTCGTCATCGTCGTCAATGCCGACAAGGTCGCCATCAGCGGCGACAAACTGCACAACAAGCTGGCTTACCGACACTCGGGTTATCCCGGCGGGCTGCGGAGCCGCACGATCGGCGACCTGATGCAGAAGCACCCCGACCGGGTGGTCGAAAAGGCGATCCTCGGCATGCTGCCGAAGAACAAGCTCAGCCGCCAGATCAAGCGCAAGCTGCACGTCTACGCCGGGCCGCAGCACCCGCACACCGCCCAGCAGCCGACTCCGTTCGAGATCAAGCAGGTGACCCAATGACCGCGCCGGCGACGATGCAGAGCGAAGCGATGAGGAGGAGCGGCGCTAATGACTGAGACGGCAGGAACCGAAACCACTGAAGCCACTGAAACCGTGACCGCCGAGACTTCCGAGGCCGCGGCAACGCCGCGCACGGACTCCTTCGTCATCGAGCGTCCGATCCAAACGGTCGGGCGCCGCAAGGAGGCCGTGGTGCGAGTCCGGCTGGTGCCCGGTACCGGCAAGTTCGAGCTCGACGGCCGCAGCCTGGAGGCCTACTTCCCCAACAAGGTGCACCAGCAGCTGATCAAGGCGCCGCTGGTCATCGTCGACCGGCTGGAAAGCTTCGACATCTTCGCCCACCTCGATGGCGGCGGCCCGTCCGGCCAGGCCGGTGCGCTGCGGCTGGCGCTCGCCAGGGCATTGATCCTGGTCACGCCCGAGGACCGGCCCGCCCTGAAGAAGGCCGGGTTCCTCACCCGTGACCCGCGCGCCGTCGAGCGCAAGAAGTACGGCCTGAAGAAGGCCCGCAAGGCGCCGCAGTACAGCAAGCGCTGATCCCGGCGGCGATCACGGCCGCGTACCAGTTGGGTGGCACTACGGGCAATCGGGTAGTCGCGTGGGTGCAGGGCCGTCAATTGTGAGAGGTTTGTCCGCATGGGTCGACTGTTCGGCACCGACGGCGTCCGCGGAGTCGCCAATCGAGAGCTCACCGCCGAGCTCGCGCTGGCGTTGGGCGCCGCGGCTGCTCGAGGGCTGACCAGCCCGGATGGCGCACGTCGACGCGTCGCGGTGGTCGGTCGTGATCCGCGTGCCAGTAGCGAGATGCTGGAAGCGGCGGTGATCGCCGGCCTGACCAGCGAAGGCGTGGACGCGCTACGAGCCGGGGTGCTGCCGACACCGGCGGTGGCCTACCTGACCAGCGCCTACGATGCCGACTTCGGGGTGATGATCTCGGCGTCGCACAACCCGATGCCCGACAACGGCATCAAGATCTTCGGGCCGGGCGGGCGCAAACTCGACGACGCGACCGAGGACCAGATCGAGGATCTGGTCGCGGCCGGGCCGGGGCTGCGTCCCGCCGGGGCGGGGATCGGACGGGTGATCGACGCCGACGACGCGCTGGACCGCTACCTGCGCCAGGTCGGCAAGGCCGGCACCGTCGGGCTCGACGGGCTGACCGTCGTCGTCGACTGCGCACATGGCGCGGCCTCGGTGGCCGCACCGCGCGCCTACCGCGCGGCCGGCGCGCGGGTCATCGCGATCCACGCCGAACCCAACGGGCTCAACATCAACGACCGCTGCGGGTCGACCCACCTGGATGCGCTGCGATCGGCGGTCGTCGCTCACGGCGCCGACCTGGGTCTGGCGCACGACGGGGACGCCGACCGGTGCCTGGCGATCGATGCCGCCGGCGAGGTCGTCGACGGCGACGCGATCATGGTGATTCTGGCGCTGGCGATGCAGGAAGCCGGCGAACTGGCCAACAACACCCTGGTGGCGACCGTGATGAGCAACCTCGGGCTGCACCTGGCGATGCGCGCGGCCGGTGTGACCGTTCGCACCACCAGCGTCGGTGACCGCTATGTCTTGGAAGAGCTGCGATCCGGTGACTACAGCCTCGGCGGCGAGCAATCCGGCCACATCGTGCTGCCCGGATTGGCCACCACCGGCGACGGCATCCTCATCGGCCTACGCCTGATGTCGCGGATGGCGCAGACCGGCTCGCCGCTGACCGCCCTGGCCTCCGCGATGCACACCCTGCCACAGGTGCTGATCAACGTCGGGGTCGCCGACAAGGCCGCCGCGATCGCAGCGCCCTCGGTTCGCTCGGCCGTTCAGCAGGCCGAGGATGAGCTTGGTGATACCGGACGAATCCTGTTGCGCCCCTCGGGAACCGAGCAGATGATTCGAGTCATGGTGGAAGCGGACGACGAGCGCACCGCCCACCGGCTCGCCACCCTGGTCGCCGAGACGGTACGCGCCCAGCACTGAGCGCGGAACTCCCGGACGGCGCGATGCGTCGAAGCCGGTATGGGACAACAAAATGCGTTCGTCGACGCCGCGGCGGTGCGGACGGTCGCGAACCGGTTCGACGACACCGCGCAACTCATCGACGACGCGGTGCGCACGCATTTTGCAAGGTTGGCCTTCGACGGCGCTACTGCCGGACGGGCTTACATCGGTCACGGCGACGCGCTGCGGGTCGCCCTGAATCGGCTGGCCGGTGAGCTTTCCCAATGGGCACGAGCGACGGTGGAGATCGCGACTGCGCTGCGGGCCAGCGCCGACCGCTATGTCGACGCCGACCTGAGTGCTGCGGGCCGTGGTGAGTCTTGGCTGACCGGTTCGATGTGGCGGCGCGGCTGGTCGAGGGCCAGCCCGCCGTGGAGCACACGCAGACCTACGTGCAGGCATGCCATGTGCTCGGTTATCAGCACCCCGACCTCACTGCGCGCGGTTCACAGGTCCAGGACCGGTATGAGACCGAAGCCGGCCTTGACCTTCGAGTGCTCGACGACGACAGCGCCGAGCTTCGGGCTGCGGCCAACGCGATCGACGAGGTGCTGTGGCTGCAGCGGATGCAGGTAACCGAGATCGCGGCAGCCTGGACGGGTTTCGGAGCCGACTGCGCGACGCGGTTTTTGCAACGCCACTGCGACGCCGCAGCCGAGGTGGCCGCGCATATCCGCGCCGCGGCCGAGGGCTACGCGGCGCTGCGTGACAACCTGTGGCGGATGGTCGACCGCAAGGCCGCGACGGCCGTCGCCATCGATGATCGCAGGGTGGGGGAGCGGTCAGCTTGGCTGGCCGCCGCACACACGGTGACGGCCGGGGCGAGCGACCGGTCAGCGGCCGAACAGCTAGTTCGCCAGCACATTATTCCCTACGTGGACAACGATATTCGGGACGATTGGCTCACTGCCATGCGCTCGACCACGGCGTCGGTCGAGGCGTCCTACGACGCGGCCATTGACACGCTGAGTTTGGTGCGCAACGCGTGTTTCGAGATTCCCGGCGAACTGGGTCCACGTTGGCAACCGGTGTTCGATGAGTCGCCCGGCCCGAGCCGGGCCGCCGCCACCGTGTCCGAGACGTCAACGCCGGCCGACATCGCGCCCACTGTGCCCGCGGCGGTGTCGGCTCCGGCGCCGGTTCCGCCGGCACCGCCAGCGCAACCGCCGCCGACCCCTGCGGACCTGGCCGCTCCGCTGGGCGATACCGCCGGCTTGTCCACCGGCGCAGGCAATCTGGGCAGCGTTGGCGGGCTCGCCGGCGGTATCGGCGGTGTCGTCGGCAAGATCGTCGACGGCATCGGCGGCCTGCTGGGTTCGTTGGCTGATGGGTTCTCCGATCCTGCGGGGTCCGAAGATCCGCTGTTGGACGATCCCCTGGATGTCGACGATCCACTGGGCGACGACACCGACGACGACGATGACACCGACGACGAGACTGCGGACGCCACCGACGAGCCGGCCGACAAAGACACCACCGACGAAGACACCACCGACGAAGACACCACCGACGAAGACACCACCGACGAAGACACCACCGACGAAGACGTCGCTGTCGGAGCGCCCGTTGAGAACCCGCCAGCGGCAAGCGATTCCGTCGACGAGCCGGAAGCTCAGCAGGTCACACCGCCGCCGGACGCTCCGCCGCCAGAGGCGCCGCCGCCATCGCCGCCCGAACCGCTGCCCGACGGGTCAACTCCGTGCGAGATCGCCGCAGACGAACTGCCTCAGGCCGGGCAGTAAGCGTCCGCGGGTGGTTGGCTCAGCCTTTGAGTAACGCGACGAACTTCTCTTCGGGGGTCACCGGCGCGGCCTCCTGTTCCGCGGCGACGGTCTTCGGTAGTTGGACGTCTGGATCGGCGAACTCGCGATACGTCTTGTCACCGCCGAGCGCATACAGCAGATACCCGGTCAGCAAGCGCACGAACGGCCTTCTGCGTCTTGCGATCCGGACCGCCCAGCCCGAACGCCGTCGTCAGCCGACGGCCCTCGGCGAGCCCGATGGGCTGGGCTTTGCCGACTACCCGCAGCGTGGCCGGGCTCCCAGACCCGCGAGAGTTCAACGGCGTTGGAACGCAATTTCTTGGCGTCGCCGGCGGCGCTGAACACCACACCGGGCACGTTCAGGGTCGCGGCCGGCTGTTCGGCGGGCGGGCTTGTGACGGTCGGAAATATCGCGGCCACCGCCTTGGGCTTGGCTTTCATCCCAGCTGCCGCAAACACCGCGGCCGAGCCGCCGAAGCCGTGGCCGATCACGCCGAGTTTGTTGGGATGCACGCTGATCTTGCCCGGGCCCAGGCGCACTCCCGCGGCGATGTCGAGTGCGGTGCCCAAATCGAAGGCCAGGTTCAGCACCGATGGTGCCAGTCCTCGCTCGGTGTCTGGGGCCGCCGCGACGATGCCCCACGAGGCCAGGTGTTCCAGCAGGCGCGAATAACGCTCGACGCCGGTGAGCCAGTCGTGGCCGAAAGCCAGACCGGGCAGGTTCAGTCCCGCTTCGGGCGTGTAGACCACGCCTGGCAGGCCCGCAAAGGCCAAGTCGCCGCGCAGGACGCGATGCGGCCCGGGTCGGGCGAGGGCGGCAACGAGCTTGCGGGTGCTGGCCACCCGTTGACGGTAGCGCACCCAGGCCCGCGGCTTGGGCGTCCTGCGGCGACTGGGAAACATGACCCGTCGGAACCACTGCCTACCTACAGCTGAAAAATAGCCCACCACAAGCTGATTCACAGAAATCCGCAAGAAAACACGCGCCGGGGACGTGTTTAGTCGGCTGGCTTCGTGTGGTACTCGCAGAGCGTGAAAAACATTAAGCGCGTCGCAGCCGCGACAATCATCACCACCGCAGGTTTAGGGCTCGCCGGTTTGGGTGCGGCGAGCGTAGCTGAGGCCGTCCCCGGCCCCGTGCCGGACTACCACTGGTGTCCTGGTCAATTCTGGGACCCGGGCTGGGGTAACAACTGGGACTGGGGCCGCTGCCACGACGATTTCTACTTCGACGGCGAACCCCACGACGCGGGCCACTGGCACGGCCCGCGGCCCGTGGCACCCCTGAGTTAATGCCGCGCTAAGCCACCTGGCCCGAGTGCAGCCGTCCCAGCTGGGGCGGCTGCACTGCTTTGGTGGGCTACAGCGCGTAGAGCTCGGGCAGATTGACGACGATCGCCTCTTGTGTGCTGCGAGCGATCACGACGGTGGCCTGGCTGGTCTGGACTCGGATTCTCTTCGCGATGCGGCAAATACGGCGGTATGAAGACGTAGTCGCCGGGATTGGTTGCGATCCGCACCTCTTGTTGGCCGTCATGGAAGACGAAGTCGGGGTGGCCGCTGAGCACAAATATTGCCGTTTCGGATTCGCCGTGGTGATGGTTGGCCGACGCCGTCTGCGGGTGGACGTGTGTCTCGCCCATCCAGAGTTTTTCCGAGCCGACCGTGCGTCCGCTGATCGCGGCGAAGCGCTGCATGCCCTCGCTTTGCGCGGTGTCGGCATCGATGTCAGACGACTTGACATGGTGCACTCGATTGCCAACCATCCGTTCGCTTTGCTGCAAGTTGGGATGAAACCCGTCATCGGTCACGGGTGTCTCCTTCCTGTTGTCGACGGTGCCACCTCACCATGTTTGTCGCCTGTCTAGTGTCGACCCTATGGATACCGTCGTATATGGCCCGGCGGCGCGGCTTCCTGCGGCAACGCGCCGATTGGGTCGCTTACGTCGCCGTCAACTCCGCTGGCGCCAAGCGCTGAAACCCAGCCAGTACCAAGCTGATTCATAGAAATTCATAAGGAAAATCGCCGAGCGAGATGTTTGGTCACCCCCGTTTGCGTGGTACTAAGGCAAGGTGAAAAACATCAAACGAATTGCAGCCGCGACGGCTCTCACCACGGGTCTGGGACTTGCAGGTCTGGGCGCGGCGAGCGTTGCCGAGGCCTATCCCGGGCCGATGCCCGACTATCACTGGTGCCCTGGCCAGTGGTGGGACCCGAGCTGGGGCCCCAACTGGGGTGGGGACCGCTGCCACGACGACAACTATTTCGACGGCGACCAGCACGACGGTGACCATTGGCACGGCCAGGGTGGCTGGCACCCTGACGGCCCGGGTGGCCCCGGCTGGGATAACCGTGGCCGGCGGGGCGGTCCCGGCTGGAACGGCAACGACCACGGCTGGCAACACTGACCCCTGGCAGGGAGTCGACGCTGAGATAGCAGCGGCTCACGAGCCACCAAAACCGAGAAAGATTGCCCTGCGCGACCCGGCTTCGAGCCGCTAGCGCAGGTCAGGCGAGTGCAGCCGTCCCAGCCGGGGCGGCTGCACTACCCTGATGGGCTATGTGCGGAATCGTCGGATATGTCGGGCATCAGTGCGCCCGCGACGTCGTCGTCGACGCACTGCGCCGGATGGAATACCGGGGTTATGACTCGGCGGGCATCGCGCTGGTCGACGGGGTGGGCAAGCTGACGGTACGGCGGCGGGCCGGACGACTGTCCAACCTGGAGAGCGCGCTCGCGGACACCGAGCCGGCGGCGCTGGCCGGTACCACCGGCCTCGGTCACACCCGCTGGGCCACCCACGGACGTCCCACCGACCGCAACGCGCACCCGCACCGTGACGCTGCGGGCAAGATCGCCGTCGTCCACAACGGCATCATCGAAAACTTTGCCATCCTGCGCCGCGAGCTGGAGGCGGCCGGCGTGGAGTTTGCCAGCGACACCGACACCGAGGTCGCTGTCCACCTGGTCGCGCGGGCGTATCAGCACGGTGAGACCGCGGGCGACTTCGTCGGCTCGGCGCTGGCGGTGCTGCGCCGCCTGGAAGGCCACTTCACCCTGGTGTTCGCCAATGCCGACGAGCCGGGCACCATTGTTGCCGCTCGCCGTTCCACCCCGTTGGTCGTCGGCATCGGCGACGGCGAGATGTTCGTCGGCTCCGACGTGGCCGCGTTCATCGGGCACACCCGCGAGGCGGTCGAACTCGGCCAGGACCAGGCCGTGGTGATCACCGCCGACAGCTACCGGATCACCGACTTCGATGGCAACGACGATGTCGGCAATGCGCGCAAGTTTCACATCGACTGGGACCTGGCCGCCGCCGAGAAGGGCGGCTACGAGTACTTCATGCTCAAGGAGATCGCCGAGCAGCCCACCGCGGTGGCCGACACACTGCTCGGGCATTTCGTCGACGGCCGGATCGTGCTCGACGAGCAGCGGCTCTCCGATCAGGAGCTGCGCGAGATCGACAAGGTTTTCGTGGTCGCCTGCGGTACCGCGTATCACTCCGGGCTGCTGGCCAAGTATGCGATCGAACACTGGACCCGGCTGCCCGTCGAGGTGGAGCTGGCCAGCGAGTTCCGCTACCGCGACCCGGTGCTGGACCGCAGCACGCTGGTGGTGGCCATCTCGCAGTCCGGCGAGACAGCCGACACCTTGGAGGCAGTCCGGCACGCCAAGCAGCAGAAGGCCAAGGTCCTGGCCATCTGCAACACCAACGGCTCGCAGATCCCGCGCGAATGCGACGCTGTGCTCTACACCCGCGCCGGACCGGAGATCGGGGTGGCGTCGACAAAGACGTTCTTGGCGCAGATCGCCGCCAACTACCTGGTCGGCTTGGCGTTGGCGCAGGCCCGCGGCACCAAATACCCCGACGAGGTCGAACGCGAGTACCGCGAGCTGGAGTCCATGCCGGATTTGGTGGCCCGCGTGATCGCCGAGATCAAGCCGGTGGCCGCGCTGGCCTATCGGTTCGCCCAGGCGTCGACCATCCTGTTCCTCGGTCGCCACGTCGGCTACCCGGTGGCGCTGGAAGGCGCGTTGAAACTCAAGGAACTGGCCTACATGCACGCCGAGGGCTTCGCCGCCGGTGAGCTCAAACACGGCCCGATCGCGCTGATCGAAGACGACCTGCCGGTCATCGTCGTGATGCCATCCCCCAAGAGCTCGGCCATGCTGCACGCCAAGCTGCTGTCCAACATCCGCGAGATCCAGACCCGCGGCGCCATCACCATCGTCATCGCCGAGGAAGGCGACGACACGGTACGGCCCTACGCCGACCACTTGATCGAAATCCCAGCGGTGTCAACACTTTTCCAGCCGCTGCTGTCGACCATTCCGCTGCAGGTGTTCGCCGCCTCAGTGGCGCAGGCGCGCGGCTACGACGTCGACAAGCCGCGGAATCTGGCCAAGTCGGTCACCGTCGAGTAGGTCAGCGTTCTGCCTCAGGAGCGGGTTGAATCTTTCCCGCAGGGTGCGCGAAATGGCCAGGCGAGTTGACGCAGGTAGCCGGCAGGCTCGACGTCGTCGACACCGTACTGCGCGGGCCAGCGGTGGGCCGGCAGGTAGAAGGTCCCGAACAACACGTCAAGGACTGGGAACTCCCCGGCGTAGTTCGTGTTGTAGGCGTGCGGTTCACGTGCATGATGCCAATGGTGGAACTGCGGGGTCGCGACCAGCCATCGCGCAGGCCCGAAGGTCATCCGCACGTTGCCATGGATGAAGATGGTCTGCACCGTGATGACGATGACGAACGCGCCGAGACTGAGCCGGCCGAAGCCCAGCGCGTACAGCGGTAGTACCGCGGTGGCCCGGCCGAAGGTCTCGTCCAGCGGGTGCATGTGATTGGCCGCAAGCCAGTCCATCTCGCGAATGCTGTGGTGCACGCGGTGGAACCGCCACAGCAGCGGCACTTCGTGGGACGCGCGGTGCCCCACATAGCCGCCGACGGAAGTGATCGCGAGTCCCGCCACGATCTGCACCCAACTTGGGCTGGCAGCGACGCCGAGGCGTAGCGGCGCGGGCACACACGCCCGCAGGACGCCGCCCATCAGGATCACCGCGGCTACCAGCCCGATCTTCAACGCGGCACCGTTGACCACATAGTGCACCAGGTCGGTGCGCCACCCGCGCCGCATCACCCGCTGGGGATGCAGGCTGAACAGCCGCTCAAGCGGGATGAAGATCACAGCCAGAATCGCCAGTCCGTACAAGATACTGCTGCGCACGCTCAGCGCGCCCAGGACCAAGAGGCCCGTCAGCACGGTAAGGACAATTCCGCCGACCCCGATCTTCGACGCTGGTCCGGGCCCGGTGACATGCACTGCCAGCACTTCGGGCCGCACGTTTGTGATGCCGGCGCGACCAGCCGTGCGGTCCGTATCGACCCAACCAGTGGCATCTCGCCGTGCCGCCAGTCGGCCCCATAAAGCCAATGTCACCGATGACAGCAAGATTCCGATCGCGCCAGCGACCAGGTGCTCGGTGGCCAGCGCAATTGCGACCATCAAAATGGTCGACTGGACCACCAGCCCGGGCACGCTCAACGCCGCGCGGCCACGAAGCAGCCGGTAACCCTGCCATCCGACCACTGCGATCGCCGCGACCACTAACACGGTCGGCAGCCACGCACCGTGACCTGGGTGCGCCCGAGCCACCCGCGCGGCCGCCCCCGCTGCGCCGATCAGCGTGATCCCCTCGAGCCCGTGCAGCACCACCAGACTCACTACGAGACGCCGCGCGCGGTGGGCGGGCGGTGTATTCAACGGTGGTATCACCGCTGTGGGGTAGCGATTCGAAGTGGGCCTGGTATTCAGCAGCGTCGCGGTCGCCGAGAGATCGGGCTGGCCCTGAGTTGGCACCCAGCCCGAACTACCAAATCGGTCTGGTGACTCCATGTCAGAGGCGCGCACGCTGATAGCATCCTCCGCGCTGCTGTGAATCACATGAAATTGCCGATAAGCACGAGTAACGGGTATCACGCCCGTCTCTCTGACCAGCGCCTGGACCGACGCTTAACGCGGCGTTAACGGGTGGCCCATACCGTTGGCGCATGCGACACATGTCGCCGCGAACGTTGGGTGTCGAAGAGGAGTTTCACCTTGTCGATCTCAAGACGAGGCGACTGACGGCACGTGCCCCCGAACTGCTGGCCGAGCTGTCCGACCACTACGTCGCCGAGCTGCAGCGCTGTGTCGTCGAGACAAACACCCGCGTGGTCGATTCGCTGGACGGGTTGCGCGGTGAACTTGTCGACCACCGCCGGGTATTGGTCGACACCGCCGCCGAATTGGGCATAGGCGTGGTCGCTGCGGGGGCCATGCCGCTGTCGGTGCCGGCCGAAATGCAGGTCACCAAGACCGCGCGCTACCGGCAAATGCTTGCCGACTATCAATTGCTGGCGCGCGAGCAGCTGATCTGCGGCACTCAGGTGCATGTCGGCGTCGACAACCGCGACGAGGCCGTCGCGGTCGCCCACCGGGTGGCCGCGTATCTGCCCACCTTGCTCGCACTGTCGGCCAGCTCGCCGTTCGCGTCCGACGGCTCAGACACCGGCTATTCGAGTATGCGCACGCTGGTCTGGCAGCGCTGGCCGACGACGGGCCTTTCCGCCCCGGTGCGATCGGCCGAAGAATACGACGCGCTGGTCAAGGCCCTGGTGGCCAGCGGCGTCATCACCGACGCCGGGATGGTCTACTTCGACGTCCGACCGTCAAACTCGGCTCCGACGTTGGAGCTGCGAGTGTGCGACAGCTGCCCGTCGGTCAACACCATCGTGCTGATCGCCGGGCTGTTCCGGGCGCTGGTCGAGCGCGAGGTCGACGCCGCGCGGGCCGGCACCCCTGCGACGATCCTGTCCCCGGCACTGGGCCGGGCCGCGCTGTGGCGGGCCGCCCGGTCGGGGTTGGAGGGCGACCTCGTCGACGTCAGCGGTCCGGCCGGCAGGCCGGCGTCCGAGGTGGTCACCGAGCTGGTCGGATCGCTGCGCCCGCAACTGGAAGACAGCGGTGACTGGGACATCGTCAGCGAGTTGACCCGCCAGGTACTGATCGCGGGCACGTCGTCGGCCCGGCAGCGGCGGGCGCTGCGCCGCCGCGGGCGTCTCACCGACGTGGTCGATCAGCTGATCGACGAGACCGCCGGCCGCTGGCCGAGCACAGCAACGGCCGTCAGCGGGGACTCAACCCTGCTGTTCGGCTACAAACCCGGCAGCGACCCGGTGGTTCAGGTCGCCCGTGGCAACGCCGACGTCAGCTACGACGAAGCTGTCGATGCCGACGGTCACCCGCGCCAGCGCTATCGGACGGTCCTGGACACCATTGCCCGCCTCGGTGTGGCGCAGCTGCGGTTTCGGGAAGGAGGTATAGAGCAGGAGCAGCGCGCCGACAACATCACCTTCCGCGTCGCCGGCCAGAGCCGCGCCCAGCTGTTCCCGGTCGACCTGGTGCCGCGCATGGTGGCCGCCGACGAGTGGGCGCAGCTGTCCGCGGGCCTCGGGCAGCGGGCCCGGGCGCTGGACGCGTTCCTCCGCGACATCTATTCCGAGCAGGCGATCGTCGCTGACGGCATCATCGGTGTGCAGGCCCTCGACCGGGCACCCGGCTTCCGCTCGACGGGCCGCCTCGCCGGCAATACGGTGCGCGCGCACGTCAGCGGCACCGACCTGGTGTGCGACCGCGCCGGCCATTGGATGGTGCTCGAAGACAACCTGCGGGTGCCGTCGGGCACCGGGTATGCGATCGTCAACCACCGGCTACTGACCAAGCACCTCCCCGAGCTGCAACCGCCCGCCGCGATCGAGGACGTCGACCGGGCAGCGCGGATGCTGCTTGAGACGCTGCGCGCAGCGGCGCCGCCGCACGCCCCCGACGACCCCGCGGTGGTACTGCTGTCCGGCGGCTGGGAAGACTCCGCCTGGTTCGAGCACACCTTCCTGGCCGAGGAAATGGGTGTCGCGCTGGTGCAGCCGTCGGACCTATCGATGCGCGACGGAAAGCTGTTGCGTCACATCGGTTCTGACGTCCAACGCGTCGACGTCGTCTATGCGCGCATGGACGAGGACATGCTGCTGACCTCCACCGGATACGACGGCGCTCCGCTTCGACCCGGGATGCTCGGCGCGATCACCGACGGCCAGCTCACCGTCGCCAACGCGCTCGCCAACGGAGTGGCCGACGACAAGGCGATCTACGCGTACGTCCCGGCCATGATCGAGTACTACCTCGGCGAAAAACCCATGCTGGCTCAGGTGCCGACGTGGATCTGCGGCGAACGCGCGCAGCGCGACTTCGTGCTGGCCAACTTGGGCGATATGGTGGTGAAGCCCATCGACGGGCTAGGCGGGAGCGGCGTTCTGATCGGGCCGGAAGCCTCCGATGCCGCGCTGGAGGCGCGCCGACGTGAGCTGGAAACACAACCGGAGCGGTTCATCGCCCAGGAGTTGGTCGCCCTGTCTACCCACCCCACCTTCGACGGTGAAGGGATATACCCACATCACGTCGACCTCCGCGCGTTCGTCCATCTTCGGGCCGGTACCGGCGGATCGGTATCGGCGCATGTCTCACCTGCGGCGTTGACGCGAGTTGCCAGCCGCGGGTCGCGGATTGTCAACTCGTCGTATGGCGGGGGCAGTAAGAACACCTGGATTCTCACCGCCCGAAGCGCCGGCGAAGGTTAACGGGAAGACTCCACTTAGACGGAAAATAGGGGACATGTGCGGTATCTGCGGTGAAATCCGCTTCGATGGGCAAGCAGCCGATGTCGGCGCCGTAGCCCGAATGACCGGCGCGATGACGTCGCGCGGACCCGACGCCGACGGCGTAGTGTCGCACGGCCCGGTGGCCTTCGGGCATCGGCGGCTGTCGATCATCGACCTCTCTGCCCGCGGCGCCCAGCCGATGGTCGACAGTGATCTCGGGCTGACGCTGGTGTTCAACGGCTGCATCTATA
Organism: uncultured Actinomycetota bacterium; assembly: GCA_963720085.1. Taxonomy (GTDB): domain Bacteria; phylum Actinomycetota; class Actinomycetes; order Mycobacteriales; family Mycobacteriaceae; genus Mycobacterium. Next base: position 90,447 of record CAVRER010000037.1, on the reverse strand, counting down.
ACTACAAGGAGCTACGTAAGGAGCTTCAGGCCGACGGCTATCGCTTCTTCTCGACCGCTGACAGCGAGGTCGTGATCAAGGCTTTTCACAAATGGGGGACGCGTTGCGTCGACCGCTTCAAGGGCATGTTCGCGTTCGTCATCGCCGAACGTGACACCGGGGTGGTCACCATGGCGCGGGACCGGTTGGGTATCAAGCCGCTGTATCTGGCATCCTCGCCGGGCCGACTGCGGTTCGCATCCACGGTGCGTGCACTGCTCAAATCCGGCGGCGTGGACACCGATCTGGATCGCCAGGCGCTGCACCACTACATGACATTCCACTCGGTGGTGCCGGCGCCGCGCACCGTTTACCGCGGCGTGCGCAAGCTGCCCCCGGCAACGGTGCGGGTGATCCAGCCAGACGGTTCGCACACCGACACCATCTACTGGGACCCCGACTTTCGTCGGGATCCGGACAAGGTGTCCTGGTCGGCCGGCGACTGGCAGGCCGCGCTGATGGACGCGTTGCGTACCGGCGTGAAACGCCGGATGGTCGCCGACGTGCCGGTCGGTGTGTTGCTGTCCGGCGGCATCGACTCCTCGGTGGTGGTGGCGCTGCTCGCCGAGCAGGGTCAGCATGGGCTGGCCACGTTTAGCATCGGCTTCGACGCTGCCGACGGCGAATCCGGCGACGAGTACTTCTATTCCGACCTGGTGGCCAAGACCTTCGACACCGACCACCACAAGATCCACATCGACTCCTCACTACTGATCCCTGCGGTGCCGAAAACCATTGCGGCGATGAATGAACCGATGGTCAGCCACGACTGCGTGGCTTTTTACCTGCTGTCAGAACAAGTCAGCAAATCGGTAAAGGTGGTGCAGTCCGGGCAGGGGGCCGACGAAATTCTGGCGGGCTACTTCTGGTATCCGCCGTTGGCCAACATTGCCCGCGAACAGACCACCGAGGCCTACGCCAAGGTGTTCTTCGACCGCGACCATGACGATGTGCTGTCCATCTTCGCCCCCGAGTACGGGATTGACGACGACGTGAGCCACGAGTTCGCCAGCGCACATCAGGGGACGCCGGGCGCCGACACCGCGGTGGACGCGGCGCTGCGCCTGGACACTCAGGTCATGTTGGTCGACGATCCGGTCAAGCGTGTCGACTCGATGACGATGGCATGGGGTTTGGAGGCGCGGGTGCCGTTTCTGGACCACGACTTCGTCGAGCTGGCGGCCAGCTGTCCGCCCGAGCTGAAGCTGGCCTCGAATGGCAAAGGCGTGCTGAAGGATGCGTCGCGAGCGCTGCTACCGTCGGAAGTGATCGACCGGACCAAGGGCCACTTTCCGGTGCCGAGCATCCGCCATCTGCACGGCGAGCTGTTGGACATAGTGGTTGATGCGCTGACCAACGATGCTGCCCGCAGTCGCGGGCTGTATCGTGCCGAGAGCGTCAAGGCCCTGATGGCCGCACCGAACGAGACACGCACCAGGCTGGACGCGAACACGCTCTGGCAGCTGGCGGTACTCGAGATGTGGCTGCAGAGCATGGAGGTGTAATCCGATGGGACAGCAGGTGCGCGCACTCTACGGCGCATCACTGTCTCCGGACGCCACCGCGTTCGCCCATCTCATCGACGACGGCGGCTATCCGCGTGCGGTGCAACGCTTTCTGCGCGGCTGGCGGGCGAGCTCGTCACGCGACGTCGAGCTGCCGGTGGAGGGTCCGGTCTCTCGTGTCATCCATTCCGCCGACGGTCAGTGGCTGGCCTGCGAGGTGGCACCCGACGCGGGAACCCGCAGGCAGATCTGGGTCGTCACAACAGATCCCGACGATCGGATGGCCTGGCGCATCGACCGCGAAGACGCCGGGACCGCCGAGCTGATCGCTTGGGACGGCGTCCGGGTGGCGGCGATCCTGACCGGTGAGGACGGGGTAGGCCGGTCCTGCCTGATCGATCCGGCCGACGGGGATTGCACCGTACTGGACAGTCGATCCGGCGGGCGGTTGGTCGATGCGTGGGCCGGGGCGTCGCTGATTCGGGTCGGGCCGCGCGGCTACCACGAACTGATCATGTTGCACGGCGAAACCGAAATCGCTTTGCTGCCATCGGATCCGGGGTCGACGACGGCCGACGGGGTGATCCTCGATGACCACCATCCGCGCCGTCTGCGCTACGGCCAGGATGGCGAGCTGACCAAGCTGTACCGCCCGGCCAAGACCTACCAAGCGAACCGGATCCGCCCGGGGTCGCGGGGTGACCGCTTCGGCCGCGGATACGTGCGGGCCCTGATCCGCAGCGAAAATGGCTGCGAGCACGCGCGGTTGCTCGAGGTGACCGCCACCCAGGACGGCGTCAGCTACTTCGTGGTAGCCGAACGGCCGGACTGTGACCTCGATGAGTTCGTGGTCAGTGACGACCTGTCAACGGTCGCATTGCTATGGAATATACAGGGCCGCAGTGAATTACAGATCCTTCAGTACATCGACTACACGCTGGACGAACCGATCCCGTTGCCGGGCATGGTGGCAAGCGAGCTGTCGATCAGCGCGGGTGGCTCGATGGTCGCGATGACCGTCGAGGGACCGTCGTTGCCGCGAACCGTCGAGTTGGTGGATCCGCGCACGCGAGAATGGGAACCGATCGACCGCGAACCCAGCCGCGGCCCGATCGTCCCCGGTTTCTCCGCCGGCACCCGCCCGGAGACGATCACCGCGCGTGACGGACTGAGACTCAATGCATGGCTATACCGGCCTACCGATACGGCGAGCACGGGCGCGGTGATCTACCTGCACGGCGGGCCCGAGGGTCAGTCCCGGCCAAGCTACAGCGAGATTTTTTCCCATCTGGTCAACGACGGGATCACCGTGCTGGCACCGAATGTCCGCGGCTCGGGCGGTTTTGGCCGGACGTTCGGTCACGCCGACGACAAGGAGCAGCGGTTCGCGGCCATCGACGATGTCCCTGACTGTGTGAGCTTCCTCATCGACAACGGCCTGGCCGAACCGCATCGCATCGCCTGCGCGGGCTGGTCGTACGGCGGCTATCTCACCATGGCGGCAATGACGTTCCACCCGGCGTTGTTCGCGGCGGGTATCACCATCTGCGGTATGAGTGACCTCACCACCTGGTATCACAACACCGAGCAGTGGATAGCCGACGCGGCCTACGCCAAGTACGGCCATCCGATCAGCGACCGCGAGCTGCTCGAGCGACTGTCGCCGCTGCGGCGTGTCGATGCGTTGACCGCGCCGTTACTGGTGGTGCACGGCGCCCATGACACCAACGTGCCGGTCCGCGAATCCGAGCAGATCGTCGACGCGCTGCGCGCAGCCAGTCGCGACGTGCGCTACCTGGTCTTCAGCGACGACGGACACGCGATCAGCAAACGCGAGAATCGGGCTGCGTTGGCCGCGACGATGAGCGAATGGCTCAACGGAGCATTCGGCGCCACCGAGCCGCTTGTCGAGGTGTCATAGTCGCCGCAGTTGCCGAAGAATTCTCATCAACGGAACTGTCGCGGTCAGACCGCGGCGCAGACTCGGCTGCACGGCGCTGACATTGCAGATCACATCGAGTGCCTCGCAGGAATGGCCGCCGACTCGGGTAGTCACCGTGAAGCGGCCGGGCTGCTCGGCTCAGCGCAGGCAATCCGGGATCGCACGGGGCAGGTCCGCTTCAAGATCTACGACGCCGATTACGACGCAGCGGTTGGCGACGTGCGTGAAGCCATGGGGAAGAAGGGTTTTGATGTCGCGTGGACAGAGGGCGCCGCCCTGTCGGCTGACGAAGCGATCTCCTATGTCATGCACCGGCCGCGGGCCACGTAAACGCCCGGCCATCGGTTGGCTTTCCCTGACACCGATCGAACGGGACGTCGTCCGGCTCCTCGGGAAGGCCTCGCCAACAAAGACGTCGCCGCACGGCTTTTCGTCTCACCGCACACTGTGCAGACCCATCTCTGGGCTCCCTTTCACACGACTTTCCGCACGACGAACTGCGACCAGTCGGGCTCGCGGGTAGCTGCCCAGTATTCGTTGAGCCGCCATGGGCTGACGGTGTGGATCTCCCCGTCGGCGTTCTTGAAGTAAGAGTGTTTGACCGCTGGGTGCGACCACACCATCTGCTTGATTTCGGCCTGAGTGCGTTGATGCCAGGCGCTGGCCGCTTGGGCGGTCGGTTCGACCGAGTGGCTGTTCGCCTCGACGAGTTGCGCCAGGCAGCTGTTAATGTAGCGCATCTGCAGCTCGGAGTTGAAGATCAGGCTGCCGCCATGGGCGAGGTGGGCGCCCGGTCCGTAGACGAGGAAAAAGTTGGGAAACCCCGGAACGGTGATGCCCAGGTAGGCGTACGGTCGCGGGCCCCACACGCAGTGTAGGTCGACACCGTCTCGGCCAGTGATGGTCATCGGCCACAGCACGTCGGTGTGCCGAAACCCGGTGGCGTAGACGATCACATCGGCATCGTGGACGGCGCCGTCGGCAGTGACGACGCCGTCGGGAGTGATCCGCTGGATGGGGGTGCGCACCAAGTCGACATCGTCGCGGCGCAGCGTGTGCAGCCAGGTGCCGTTGTCCTGCAGCGTCCGTTTCCCGGTGGCCGGATAGTCGGGGAGCACCTTGGCCAGCAGATCCTGGTCTCCGGCAACCTGATTGGTGATCCAGTCGGTGAACATGATGCGCGCGGCGGCGTTGATTTCGCTGACCGCGTAGTCCTGATCGGGGTAGGCCGGGTCGACCCGCGCCGCGTCGAGCCCCTTGTCGGAGCCGGGCCAAAGCACCAGGAACCGGTACCAGCGTCCGTAATACGGCAGGTGGTCCATCGCCCAGCGCACGCCGTCGCCGACAGATTCGTGGTACATCGGGTTGGGAAACATCCATTGGGCGGTGCGCTGAAAAACGGTGAGGTGCTCGACGTCGTCGGCAATGGCGGGCGCGATCTGAAAGCCGCTGGCGCCAGCACCGATCAGCGCCACGCGCCTACCGGTCAAATCGACCGAGTGGTCCCACTCCGCGGAATGAAACGCCGGCCCGCGAAAGGTCGCAGCACCCTCGAATTCCGGTATGTAGGGCCGGTTTAGCTGGCCGACCGCGGTGATGACGGCACGCGCGCGCATCGTGGTAAGCCCCTCGTCGGGCTCCTGCACAGTGACCGTCCACATGCCGTCCTCGTCGTCCCACTCGGCGGCGACAACCTCGGTCTGCCAACGCACCTGGTCGCCGAGACCGTGCTTGTCCATCACCGTGGTGAAGTACTTCTGCAGCTCCGGCTGTTCGGCGAAAAAGTGCATCCAGTCGTTGCTCGGCTCAAAGCTGTAGCAGTAGAAATGGTTCGCCACATCGACGCGCGCGCCCGGATAGGTGTTCTCCCACCAGGTTCCACCGGGGCCGGTGTTCTTCTCCACGATCGTGAACGGAATGTTGGCTTGCTTCAAACGAATTCCAGCCAGAATTCCTGATTCGCCGCATCCGATAACGACAACTGGCAATTCCGCCGCGCGGTCAGTGTCCACCGGCGTCGGGCGGCGCGGATCGACGCCGTCGAGATCCATTTCTTCGGCGAGCAGTGGCAGATAGTCTTCGGGCACTGTCTCGCAGACCGCCCAGTCCATCATTTCTTTGATCAGCCCCCGCGGCAGCGGCGCGGGCTCGGGACAACCACGGTCGCGGTAGTCCGTGATCACCGGTAGCGCTTCCGCCCGAGCGCGTGCTTTGTCCTCCTCGGACATGAATCCCTGGACCTCGTTGAGAAAGATCCCGGCGGGTTTGAAGTCCCGGATGAAGCGGGGATCGCCAGTGATGTGCACCAGCGACAGCAGCAGGGTCGGGATGCTGACTTGCTCAAGCGCTGTGGCAATGTCGGCGGTGGGGGTGGTGAAAGGCTGGCCGGCGTAGCGGCTGCGCTTCAAGGCAGATCCTTTCGCGTCCCTAATTACGATACGCATGGTTTCGTAATAAACAGAAGACGATACGCCCGGCGTCGTAGTGGATCAAGGGTCTATCCGCCTCGATCAGCGCTTAATCGTGCCAAGGTAAACGCCGTGGCAGACACCTCCATCCAAGCGCGCCTGAAAGGCTGGCTGGCCGCGGTGTGGCGATTCGTCAGCAGCGCGCCGTTGACTTATGTCTGGCTGATCGTGCTGCTCATCACCACGAGAATTCAGGACCACCTGAGCCGGCGGGAATTGCGCGACGTGCTGATCCACGGCTCGACCAACATCCAGCACTTGGCGACCGATCCGCTTCAAGTGCTGTTTACTAGTTTGTTTGATCGATGGCCGCTACTGGGCGCCGTACGTGGTGCTGTTCACCTTGTTCCTTGCCCCGGCAGAGCACTGGCTCGGCGAAATCCGTTGGCTTACTGTGGGATTGACTGCGCATGTCGGTGCAACCTATATCAGCGAAGGCTTGCTCTACCTGGAGATCCAACATCATCTGGCGCCGGAGAAGCTGGTGCACGCCCGTGACATCGGGGTCAGCTACTTCATGGTCGGCGTTATAGCCGTGCTCGCCCATCACATCGCAACGCCGTGGCGATGGGGTTACCTCGCCGTCTTGATCACCGTCTTCACCGTCCTGCTGATCATCGATCCGAACTTCACTGCGATCGGCCACTTCTCGGCGATCTTCATCGGCCTGCTGTTCTATCCGATGGCCCGAGGGCGGGGCCGGCCACCGGTGAATCCGACCCGGCTGTTTGTTGTGCTTAAGTCCGGGTAGCGGTCACGTAGCCGAGTCCGACGAACATCGCTGCCTCTTCGTCGTTGTCTGTCTGCACCGAAAGACCTTGCGCGGCAAATAGATCAGCCACACTGATGGCCGAAACATTCCAGCCGTGGCTGCCCAGATAGTCGCTCACATCGTTGCGGTCACCGCCGTACCACAGGTCGGTCATCTCCACGTCGAATCCGTGGTCGCGCCAGCGTTCGGTGGCTTGGCGCATCCGGTCTGCCATCATCGGCACCGCCTGGCTGGCGTCCGGCACGCTCTCGGTGGCGAGTTGACTGCCCGCCGCGCTCAGCATGGTGATGTTGTCCAGCAGCGCATCCTGGGCCTCCGGCGGCAAAAACGGCATCAAGCCCTCTGCGCTCCACGCGGTGGGTTGGGTGGGATCAAGGCCGGCTCCGCGCAACGCGGTCGGCCAGTCGTGGCGCAGATCAATAGCCACCGAGCGGCGGTCGGCGGTGGGGGCGGCGCCCAGATCGGCCAGGGTCGTGGTCTTGAACTCGATGACCGCGGGCTGATCGATCTCGTAGACCGTGGTCCCGGCCGGCCAGGGCAACCGGTAGGCGCGGGCATCCAGTCCCGATGCCAGGATCACCGCCTGGCGGATTCCGCCGTTGGTCGCCTGGACAAAGAAGTCGTCGAAGAAGCGAGTGCGCACGGCCATCATGTCCCGCATCCGCTGCATGCCCCACCCGCCGTTGTCGTCGACCTCGGCCGGATTCAATTCGCCAGTGGCCAAGCGGGTGAAGAAGTCGACGCCCACCGCGCGAACCAGCGGCTCCGCGAAGGGATCGTTGATCAGTGGGTTGGCCGCCCGGCTTGCCAGCGCGCGCCCGACGGCGACGCCGGTCGCGGTGGCGCCCACGCTGGTGGTCAGGTCCCAGGTGTCGTTGTCGGTCCGTGCCATGTCCGCCCCTCCTGTGTGTCGCGCTGCCTGGATATTTAGCTCGTTTAATCGACTGTACCCGCGTTCGCGGGCACGTAATCTGGGCACGATGCGGCACTACTACTCGGCTGAGGCGATCCGCGAGGCCGAAGCGCCGCTGTTGGCCAGCCTGCCCGACGGCTCGCTGATGCGGCGGGCGGCCTACGGGCTGGCCACCGCGATCATTGGCGAGCTGATCGCCCGCACCGGCGGAGTTGCCGGACGCCGGGTGTGCGCGGTCGTCGGCTCGGGCGACAACGGCGGCGACGCACTGTGGGCGGCAACCTTCCTGCGCCGCCGCGGCGCGGCGGCCGATGCGATACTGCTCAAACCGGAACGCACCCACCAGAAGGGGTTGGCGGCGTTCCGCAAGGCTGGCGGCCGGATCGTCGAAAAGATCTCTGCAGCAACAGATTTGGTCATCGACGGCGTCGTGGGCATCTCCGGCTCAGGGTCGCTGCGACCGGATGCGGCCGAAGTGTTCGAAGCCGTCGATGCCAAGGCGATTCCGGTTGTCGCCGTTGACATCCCCAGCGGCGTCGACGTGGCGACCGGCGCGATCACCGGCCCGGCTGTGCACGCCGCGCTGACCGTCACCTTCGGCGGCCTGAAACCGGTACACGCGCTGGGCGATTGCGGCCGCGTCCGCCTCATCGACATCGGCTTGGACCTACCCGAGACCGATGTCGTCGGGTTCGATGCTGCCGACGTGGCCGCGCGCTGGCCGGTGCCCGGCCCGCACGACGACAAGTACACCCAGGGTGTGACCGGGGTGATGGCCGGCTCGTCGACGTATCCGGGTGCCGCGGTGCTGTGCACCGGGGCCGCGGTGGCCGCCACCTCCGGCATGGTCCGCTACGCCGGCAGCGCGCACAGCGAGGTGCTCACGCACTGGCCCGAGGTGATCGCGTCGCCCACCCCGGCCGCGGCCGGACGGGTGCAGGCCTGGGTCGTCGGGCCGGGCTTGGGCACCGACGAGACCGGCGCCGCCGCGCTGTGGTTCGCGCTGGGCACCGACCTGCCGGTGCTGGTCGACGCCGACGGGCTGACCATCCTGGCGGCCCACCCCGACATGGTCAACTCGCGTCGCGCCCCGACTCTGCTGACGCCGCACGCCGGCGAGTTCGCCCGGCTGGCCGGCGCCCCGCCCGGCGACGACCGCATCGGCGCCACCCGCAAGCTCGCCGACGCTCTTGGGGTCACCGTGCTGCTGAAGGGCAACGTCACCGTCGTCGCCGAACCCGGCGGGGCTGTCTACCTGAACCCGGCCGGGCAGTCCTGGGCGGCGACCGCCGGGTCCGGCGACGTGCTGTCCGGCATGATCGGCGCCCTGCTGGCCGCGGGGCTACCGGCAGCCGAAGCCGCAGCCGCCGGCGCCTTCGTGCACGCGCGCGCTGCGGCGCTGTCGGCCGCCGACCCCGGGCCCGGCGACGCGCCGACGTCGGCGTCACGCATCGCTCTGCACATCCGAGCCGGCATAGCCAGTCTTTAGCCACCCTCTAGCAGCAAGCCACCAACCGAAAGGATCCGTCGTGACCGTCAGTCGCCCGTCCCTCCCCGCACACTCGATCGCGCCCGCCTACACCGGCCGCATGTTCACCACCCCGGTGCCGGCATTGCGGCTGCCCGAGGAGTCGATGGATCCCGACGCCGCCTACCGCTTCATCCACGACGAGCTGATGCTCGACGGCAGCTCGCGGCTGAATCTGGCCACCTTCGTCACGACCTGGATGGACCCCCAGGCGGACAAGCTGATGGCCGAGACGTTCGACAAGAACATGATCGACAAGGACGAATATCCGTTGACCGCGGCGATCGAGCAGCGCTGCGTGTGCATGGTGGCCGACCTGTTCCACGCCGATCACCTGCGCGACGACGACCCGTCCAGCGCCTGCGGGGCGTCCACCATCGGCTCCAGCGAGGCCGTCATGCTCGGTGGTCTGGCGCTGAAATGGCGCTGGCGCGAAAAGGTGGGTAAAGGCTGGGAGGGCCGCACCCCCAATCTGGTGATGGGCTCCAACGTCCAGGTGGTCTGGGAGAAGTTCTGCCGCTACTTCGATGTCGAGCCACGCTATCTGCCGATGGAGGAGGGCCGCTACGTCATCACGCCCGAACAGGTTGTCGAGGCCGTCGACGAGAACACCATCGGCGTGGTGGCGATCGTGGGCACCACCTACACCGGCGAACTCGAACCGGTCGCTGAGATCTGCGCGGCGCTGGACAAACTGGCCGCCGACGGGGGTGTGGACGTTCCGGTGCACGTCGACGCGGCCAGCGGGGGCTTCGTGGTGCCGTTCCTGCACCCGGAACTGAAGTGGGACTTCCGGCTGCCCCGGGTGGTGTCGATCAACGTCAGCGGCCACAAATACGGGCTGACCTACCCCGGTATCGGGTTCGTGGTGTGGCGTAGCAAGGAGTACCTGCCCGAGGATCTGGTCTTCCGGGTCAACTACCTGGGCGGGGACATGCCGACGTTCACGCTGAACTTCTCCCGCGCGGGCAACCAGGTGATCGGTCAGTACTACAACTTCTTGCGGCTGGGCCGCGAGGGCTACACGCAGGTCATGCAGAGTTTGTCGCAGACCGCCCGCTGGCTGGGCGAGCAGCTGCGCGAAGCCGACCACTGTGAGGTGATCTCCGACGGGTCGGCGATCCCCGTCATCGCCTTCCGGCTGGCCCGCGGCCTGGGCTACACCGAGTTCGACGTCTCGCATGAACTGCGGGGCTTCGGCTGGCAGGTTCCCGCCTACACCATGCCCGACAACGCCACCGACGTCTCCGTGCTGCGCATCGTGGTGCGCGAGGGGCTGTCGGCCGACCTGGCCCGGGCGCTGCACGACGACGCCCGCACCGCGCTGGCCTCGCCTGGACAAGCTCAAGCCCAGCGGCCACTACAAAGCCGAGCACTTCGCGCACTAACCGGTGGCGCCGATCCACAACTTCGCGTCCGCCACATTCGCCTACATGTCGCCCGCTGCCGGACTGATGCGACGAAACTGACTAGCGGTGCGCTCTAGGATCGGCCGACCCCACCTTCTGGGACAATAGCGGCCGTGGCCGTTACGCCGATATCCCTGACGCCGGGCGTCCTCGCTGAGGCCGTGGTGGACCTGGATGCTATTGCGCACAACGTGCGGGTGCTGCGCGAGCACGCCCCGCGGTGCGCAAGTGATGGCCGTCGTCAAGGCCGACGGCTATGGTCACGGCGCCACCCAAGTCGCCCGGACCGCGTTGGCCGCCGGTGCCGCCGAATTGGGTGTCGCGACCGTCGACGAGGCGCTGGCGCTGCGCGCCGACGGCATCAGCGGCGCCGGTGCTGGCCTGGCTGCATCCGCCCGGCCTCGACTTCGGGCCCGCGCTGCTGGCCGACGTCGAGATCGCGGTGTCCTCGGTGCGCCAGCTCGAGGAGCTATTGGACGCGGTCCGTCGCACCGGCCGCACGGCCACCGTGACCGTCAAGGTGGATACCGGGCTGAACCGCAACGGCGTCGCCCCCGGGCAGTACCCGGCGATGCTGACCGCGTTGCGTCAAGCCGTCGCCGAGGACGCCGTTCGGCTGCGGGGGCTGATGTCGCACATGGTTTACGCCGACGAACCCGACAATCCGATCAATAACGTTCAGGCTCAACGGTTTACCGAGATGGTGACGCAGGCGCGCAACCAAGGCGTGCACTTCGAGGTGGCGCATCTGTCGAATTCGTCCGCCACGATGTCACGTCCCGACCTGGCCTTCGACATGGTCCGGCCCGGTATCGCGGTGTACGGCCTGAGCCCCGTGCCGAGCCTCGGCGACATGGGGCTGATACCGGCGATGACGGTGAAATGCGCTGTCGCACTGGTGAAGTCGATTCGAGCCGGCGAGGGCGTGTCGTACGGGCACACCTGGATCGCCGAGCGTGACACCACCGTCGCGCTGATGCCGATCGGCTATGCGGACGGTGTTTTCCGGTCGCTGGGCGGGCGGCTGGACGTGCTGATCAACGGCAGGCGGCGCCCCGGCGTTGGACGGATCTGCATGGACCAGTTCGTGGTCGACCTCGGTCCGGGGCACGTCGACGTCACCGAAGGCGACGAGGCGATCCTGTTCGGGCCGGGCACGCGGGGCGAGCCGACCGCGCAGGAGTGGGCCGATCTGCTGGACACCATCCATTACGAAGTGGTGACCAGTCCGCGCGGACGTATCACCAGAACCTACCGCGAGGCCGGAAATCGTTGAGCGGTGAGAACAATGACGGCTCCCACGCGGACAGGGCCGGCCTGGCGCGATGGCTGGCAGGTGCCGCGGGCCTGGGCGCGATAGGCACCATCGCCGGGGTTACGGTCGCCCACTCGATGACCCGGCGTGCGGACAATCGAAGACCCTTATGTCAATGAGGATTTCGAGACGCTCGATGGCGACCGCAGCTATATGGTGACAACGCCCGACGGCGTGCCGCTGGCGGTGCGCGAGGTCGGGCCCGAGGACGCGCCGCTGACCGTGGTGTTCGCGCACGGATTCTGTCTTCGCATGGGCGCCTTCCACTTTCAGCGCATGCGACTGTTCGACGAGTTGGGTCCGCAGGTCCGAATGATCTTCTACGACCAGCGCGGCCACGGCCGATCCGGCGAGGCGCCGCCGGAAACCTACACGATCACCCAGCTGGGCATGGACTTAGAGACGGTGCTGCAGGTGATCGCGCCGCGCGGCCCGATCGTGGTGGTCGGCCATTCGATGGGCGGGATGACCGTGTTGTCGCACGCCCGGCAGTACGCCGCACCACTACGGCAACCGCATCGTCGGAGCCGCGTTGATCTCGTCTGCGGCCGAAGGGGTGGCGAAGTCACCGCTGGGCGAGATTCTGAATAATCCAGCGCTAGAGGCCGTTCGGCGAGCCGCGCGGTCGGCGCCCAAGCTGGTGCAACGCGGCCGCAACGTCGGCCGCTCGGTGATCGGGCCGATCCTGCGGGCAGCGTCCTACGCCGACCTGAATGTCAGCCCGAGCGTCGTGGCGTTCTCCGAGAAGATGATGCTCGACACCCCGATCCCGACCCTGGTCGAGTTCCTGCACGCGTTGGAAGTCCACGACGAAACGGCTGCGCTGCCCACGTTGGCGAAGATTCCGACACTGGTCGTCTGCGGCGACCACGACTTGGTCACCCCCGACGAATACTCGAAGAAAATAGCCGACGCGCTGCCGGACTCCGAGCTGGTGATCGTCGCCAGATCAGGTCATTTGGTGTTGCTGTCCAAGCCGGAACCGATCAACGACGGGTTGGTGCGGCTGGTCAAGCGGGCGACACCGGGCAGATTCGCAGCGCTGAGCCAGCGGTGGCGCGATCGGATCCGGCGTCGTGACTGAGGGTCAGTCCGGCATGGCGACGCTGCCGCGCGTCGAAGACACCGTCGCGCTCGGATCGCGTCTGGGCGGCCAGCTGCGCGCCGGCGACGTCGTGGTGCTTTCCGGCCCGCTTGGCGCTGGAAAAACCGTGCTGGCCAAGGGGATTGCCGCGGCGATGGATGTCGACGGGCCCGTCACGTCGCCGACGTTCGTACTGGCGCGGGTGCATCCGGCACGACGGACCGGCGCCCCGGCGATGATCCACGTCGACGTCTACCGATTGCTGGAGCACACCGGCGCCGATCTGCTCGACGAGCTCGAATCGCTGGATCTCGACACCGAACTCGACGACGCCGTCGTCGTGGTGGAGTGGGGCGAAGGCCTTGCCGAACGGCTGTCCGATCGGCACCTGGACGTCCGCCTCGAGCGCATCAGCAACTCCGACGTGCGGACCGCGACGTGGCAATGGAGCTGTTCGTGAGCGGTGCAGGCGACGATGCTGGTGCTCGCCATCGACACCGCAACTCCCGCGGTCACGGCCGGGCTGGTCCGCCGTGACGGCGATGGCGACGTACTGGCCGAGCGGGTCAGCGTCGACGCCCGCGCGCACGCCGAACGGCTCACCCCGAATGTGTTGGCGCCCTCGCCGATGCCGGGCTGCAGGATGGCCGACCTGCGGCGCCGTGGTGGTGGGCTGCGGCCCGGGTCCGTTCACCGGGCTGCGGGTCGGTATGGCGACCGCTGCGGCCTACGGGCACGCACTTGGCGTTCCGGTGCACGGGGTCTGCAGCCTCGATGCCATCGGCGGGCAGACCACCGGCGAGACGCTGGTGGTCACCGACGCCCGCCGGCGCGAGGTCTACTGGGCTCGCTATCGCGACGGCGTCCGAATCGACGGTCCGGCCGTCAGCGCCCCGGCCGACGTCGACCCGGGTGCCGCGTGGGCGGTTGCCGGCTCACCCGAGCATGCGGCGCTGTTCGGGCTGCCGCTCTGCGAACCGTCGTACCCGACGCCGGCCGGGCTGGTAGCCGCGGTGACGGACTGGTCGGCCCCGGCCGTCGCGCTGGTGCCGTTGTATCTGCGTCGGCCCGACGCCAAAACGCTGGCGGAGCGGGAGGCCGCTCGACAATGACCGCCCGCAGCGAGCCCGTCACGATCGGCGCACTGACAGCGGCCGACGCCGACCGCTGCGCTGAGTTGGAGGCCGTGCTGTTTCCCGGTGACGACCCATGGCCGACGGTCGCGTTCGTCCGCGAACTCGCCGCCACGCACAATCACTACATGGCCGCCCGCACCACCGACACGCTGGTCGGCTACGGCGGCATCTCGCGGTTGGGCCGCATCCCGCCATTCGAATACGAAGTGCACACCATTGGCGTCGACCCGGCTTACCAAGGTCGCGGCATCGGCCGCCGGCTACTAGACGAGCTGCTGAACTTCGCCGCGGGCGCCGTCGTCCACCTGGAGGTCCGCACCGACAATGCGCCGGCGATCGCCTTGTACCGCAGCGTGGGATTCACCCAAGTGGGCCTGCGCCGGCGGTATTACCGGGTCAGCGGCGCCGATGCCTACACGATGCGGCGGGAGGCCTTATGACGCGCGCCGGCGACGAATTGACACTGAGCGATGTTGTGGGGGCACCTCCCGCTTGCGGGGGAGAGTGGCGCTTATGACCATAGTCCTGGCCATCGAAACCTCTTGCGACGAAACAGGAGTCGGCATCGCTCGGCTCGACGCTGACGGCGCCGTGACGTTGTTGGCCGACGAGGTGGCGTCCAGCGTCGACGAGCACGTCCGGTTCGGCGGTGTGGTTCCGGAGATCGCCTCGCGGGCACATCTGGAGGCGCTCGGTCCGGCCATGCGCCGCGCGCTGGCAGGCGCCGGCGTGCAAAAACCGGACATCGTCGCGGCCACGATCGGCCCGGGGTTGGCGGGTGCATTGCTGGTGGGAGTGGCTGCGGCCAAAGCTTATTCGGCTGCCTGGGAGGTGCCGTTCTACGCGGTGAACCACTTGGGCGGGCACTTGGCCGCCGACGTCTACCAGCACGGGCCGCTGCCCGAGAGCGTGGCGCTGCTGGTGTCCGGCGGGCATACCCACCTGTTGCATGTGCGTTCGCTCGGCGAGCCAATCGTTGAGCTGGGCAGCACCGTCGACGACGCCGCCGGGGAGGCGTACGACAAAGTGGCCCGGTTGCTGGGGTTGGGCTATCCGGGCGGCAAGGTGCTCGACGATCTGGCGCGCACGGGTGACCGGGACGCGATTGCGTTCCCCCGCGGCATGACCGGACCGGCCGACGATCCGCACGCGTTCAGCTTCTCCGGGCTCAAGACCGCGGTGGCGCGCTACGTGGAGAGCCATCCGGAGGCGGCGACCGCCGACATCGCCGCCGGGTTTCAGGAAGCCGTCGCCGATGTGCTGACCATGAAGGCGGTGCGCGCCGCCACCGGGCTCGGCGTATCGACCCTGCTCATCGCGGGGGGAGTGGCCGCGAACTCGCGGCTGCGCGAGCTCGCCGAAGAGCGTTGTGCCGCAGCGGGATTGACGTTGCGGATCCCGCGACCCCGGCTGTGCACCGACAACGGCGCGATGATCGCCTCCTTCGCCGCGCAGTTGGTGGCCGCCGGTGCGCCGCCATCCCCGCTTGACGTGGCCAGCGACCCGGGTCTGCCGGTGGTCAAAGGGCAGCTGCGGTGATCGTCAGCTGCCGGTTTCTTGGGTGACGATCAGCAGGTCGTCACTGGTTGCCCAGGCTTGGCTGAAGGTGGCCATGGGGATCTGCTCGTTGCGGCCGTTGGGGGTCCCGCTGTCGTTGACGTGGACGATGTTGGTGCCGGTGTCGACTCCGGTGACGACGACGGCGTGGTCGGGCCTGGTCCGGTCCCCATTGCCCGGGGAGTAGTTCCAGATGGTTTCGGCGTTGAGCGCCGCGATCACTTTGTGGCCGCCGGCCAGGTCCCGCTCCAGTGTTCCCATGCTGTTGCCGGTGGTGAGGTCGGATTGGATGCCGTGTTTCTGCAGCAGCAGGACCATGTCTTGGGGGGAGGTGCCGTCAAAGTGGTAGACGTCGCCGCGGTGGGATTCGCTTTTGGTGAAAATCCCCCGTAGCTCCATGCCGATTTGGGAGGGTTCTCTGCCGGTCAGCTGACCGACCACGTCTGCGACGGCCATCAGGCCGCAGTCTTGCTGGTGCTGGTAGCGCCAGTAAGGGGCGGCAGCTTCGGGGTCGCCATACATTTGGCCGTCGGCGTGGGCGACTCCAGCCAATCCGATGGCGGCCGCGACGAACAGCGTGGCCACGCCAGCGGCGTGGGTCGCGCTTCGGGTTCCGGTGAACATGACCCCATTATTAGGCCGTAGGCCTTGGCGAATTCTTGAGTACGATCGGCACGGCGTCTGCCTGCGGCTTTGGTTGGGCGGACGCGGTCGGCGGGCTCACCGACCGGGAAGCAACAAGGCGACCTTGAGTGCTAGCACTCGCATGTATAGAGTGCTAGGTGGCAATCGGACGAACCCCTGTGCCGGCACCCGCGACGACGACGCGAGGGCGCGGACGAACGCCGAACACCTGGTAATCGAAGGTTCGGGGCAGTTGTTCTCAAAGGTCCCGGGCCCTACCAAATACCGGTCCGGGGCAACGGTCCCGGGCCCCCTACCAACCAAGTGGAGGCTCCAATCGTGGCGAAGGTGAAGATCAAGCCACTCGAGGACAAGATCCTCGTACAGGCCAACGAGGCCGAGACCACGACCGCATCTGGTCTGGTCATTCCCGACACCGCCAAGGAGAAGCCGCAGGAAGGCACCGTCGTCGCCGTCGGCCCCGGCCGGTGGGACGACGATGGCGCGAAGCGGATTCCGGTCGACGTGTCCGAGGGTGACACCGTCATCTACAGCAAGTACGGCGGCACCGAGATCAAGTACAACGGCGAGGAGTACCTGATCCTCTCGGCCCGCGACGTGCTGGCCGTCGTCTCCAAGTAACGCAGAGCGTGTTCCGCCCCGGCAATCCCCACGTCGACACGTGGGAGATTTCCGGGGCGGACCGCTTCTTCGACGGAACAAGAAAGACTTATGAGCAAGCTGATTGAGTTCAATGAGACCGCGCGGCGGGCACTGGAAGCCGGCGTGGATAAACTCGCCGACGCCGTGCGGGTGACGCTGGGCCCGCGAGGCCGGCATGTGGTGCTGGCCAAGGCTTTTGGCGGCCCTACGGTCACCAACGACGGTGTCACCGTCGCCCGGGAGATCGACCTGGAAGACCCGTTCGAGAACCTGGGCGCCCAGCTGGTCAAGTCGGTGGCCACCAAGACCAACGACGTCGCCGGCGACGGCACCACCACCGCCACCGTGCTGGCGCAGGCGATCATCAAGGGCGGGCTGCGCAACGTCGCTGCCGGTGCCAACCCGATCGAGCTTGGGTTGGGGATAAGCAAGGCTGCCGACGCGGTGTCCGAGGCGCTGCTGGCATCGGCCACCCCGGTGTCGGGCAAGAAAGGTATCGCCCAGGTAGCCACGGTGTCGTCGCGTGACGAGCAGATCGGGGAGCTGGTCGGCGAGGCGATGACGAAGGTCGGCCACGATGGCGTGGTCAGCGTCGAGGAGTCGTCGACGATGAGCACCGAGCTGGAGTTCACCGAGGGCGTCGGCTTCGACAAAGGCTTCCTGTCGGCGTACTTCGTCACCGACTTCGACGCGCAGCAGGCCGTGCTCGACGACCCCCTGATCCTGTTGCACCGCGACAAGATCAGCTCGCTGCCCGACTTCCTGCCGTTGCTGGAGAAGGTGGCCGAGTCGGGTAAGCCGCTGCTGGTGATCGCCGAGGACGTCGAAGGCGAGCCGCTGTCGACGCTGGTGGTCAACGCGATCCGCAAGACGCTGAAAGCGGTCGCGGTCAAGGCGCCGTTCTTCGGTGACCGCCGCAAGGCGTTCCTGGATGACTTGGCGATCGTGACCGGTGGCCAGGTGGTCAACCCCGACGTCGGGCTGACGCTGCGTGAGGTGGGGCTCGAGGTGCTCGGATCGGCCCGCCGCGTGGTGGTCAGCAAGGACGACACCGTGATTGTCGAGGGAGGTGGCAGCGCCGAGGCCATCGCCGACCGTGCCAAGCAGCTGCGGTCCGAGATCGAGAGCACCGACTCCGACTGGGACCGCGAGAAGCTGGAGGAGCGGCTGGCCAAGCTGTCCGGCGGGGTTGCCGTCATCAAGGTCGGCGCCGCCACCGAGACCGCGCTCAAGGAGCGCAAGGAAAGCGTCGAGGACGCGGTTGCCGCTGCCAAGGCCGCCGTGGAGGAGGGCATTGTCACGGGTGGCGGGTCTGCGCTGTTGCAAGCCCGCAAAGCGCTCACCGACCTGCATGCGTCGCTGTCAGCGGTGACGAGGCCAGTGGCGTCGAGGTGTTTTCCGACGCGCTCAGTGCGCCGCTGTACTGGATCGCGGCCAACGCCGGTCTGGACGGCTCGGTGGTGGTCAACAAGGTCGGTGAACTGCCCGTCGGGCACGGGTTCAACGCGGCGACGTTGAAGTACGGCGACTTGGCCGCCGACGGGGTCATCGACCCGGTCAAGGTCACCAGGTCCGCGGTGCTCAACGCGGCGTCGGTGGCACGCATGGTGCTGACCACCGAAACGGCCATCGTCGAGAAAGCCCGCCGACGAGGACGATGATCACGGGCATGGTCACGGCCATCACCATCACTAGAAGCACCTTGTAACGAAGCACCCCCGGTCAATTGGCCGGGGGTGCCTTCGTTTGTTGGGCGTTGGAGCGGGCCGCGGTCAGTTAGCCCGCCCGTCAGGGTTGACGCGCTGCCGCACGCGGTGCAATGTGATACTCGTCATATGACCACTGGTCACACCGGGCAGAAAGGCGGCAGCTCATGACCACGAGGGACAAGTACACGGACGTGCCCGCGCCCTACTCGTGGGAGGTCGCCAGTGCCGGCGACGCGCGCTTCACGTGGGAGTACGACGACGGGCGCGCCCGGCTCCTTTCCCTATACCAAAAGGGAAAGGACAAGCAGTGGGATGCCCAGTCGCGCATCGACTGGGCGCAAGACGTCGACCCGATGAACCCGATCGGGCTGCCTGACGAGTTCCATCCGCTGTTCGGCAGCCCGATGTGGGACGCCGCAGACGACGCACGTCGCGCCGAGATGCGCCAGCACTTCCAGGCCTGGCAGCTCTCGCAGTTCCTGCACGGCGAGCAGGGTGCGATGGTGTGCGCGGCCAAGATCGTCGAGGTCGTCCCGGACCTGGACGCGAAGTTCTACGCGGCCACCCAGACCATGGACGAGGCCCGGCACGTCGAGGCGTTCTCGCGGTTCCTGCAGGAGAAGGTCGACGTGGTCTACCCGATCAACAAGCACCTGACCGCACTGCTGGACGACACCCTGCGCGACTCGCGCTGGGACATGCCCTACCTCGGCATGCAGGTCCTCATCGAAGGGCTCGCACTCGCCGCCTTCGGGGTGCTGCGGGACATGTCGGCGCAGGACTCGCTGGCCAAGAAGGTGCTGGCCTACGTCATGCAGGACGAGGCCAGGCACGTCGCCTTCGGCCGAATCTCGCTGAAGGACTACTACTCCGCGCTGACCGAGGCCGAGCGGGACGAGCGTGAAGAGTTCGTCGTGGACGCCTGTTACCTGATGCGCGACCGGTTCCGCGGCGAGGAGGTCTTCGAGACCCTCGGCATGGACGTCCAAGCGTGTGCTGAGTGGGTCGACACGTCGCCGCTGATGATCCAGTTCCGCTCGCACCTGTTCAGCCGCATCGTGCCGATCGTCAAGGACATCGGGTTGTGGGGCGACAAGGTGCAGAAGGCCTTCAGGGACATGGGTGTGCTCGACATGGCCGGCTTCGACATCGAGGCGCTGATGAAGGCCGATGAGGATCAGGCCGACGCGCTGGACAAGGCACACGCCGAGATGGCCGGCCGGGCCCTCGAGGTGGACGAGGTGATCGCGGCGGGCGCGAGCTAACCCAATGTCCGGTTTGGCGAGGAGGGCGGCGCACCTGAACTGCTCGACGAGCTGAACACGGCGATGTTCGGCGCAGGCGGCAATTTCCCGCCGCCGACGCGCCGCCCGGGTACCTGACACGCATCACGATCGAGAAGGTCGGCGGCGTCGGGCCCTGGGCATCCTGACGGCAGAGACCGCCATCGTCGACAAGCCCGCCGACGAGGACGAGCACGCCGGCCATCACCACGGCCACGCTCACTTATAAGGATGAGACGGAACACCCCCGGCCTGTGGCGATTTCTAGGGGTCGTCGCAACACTGCCTGGTTTAGGTGGTGAGTAGTAGATCACGCAGGCGCTCGGCTGGGGTATCCCAGCCGAGCGTTTTGCGTGGACGGCCGTTGAGTTGTTGGGCGACGTGCTCGAGATCTTCAGGCCCGAACACGCTGAGGTCGGTGCCTTTTGGGAAGTACTGGCGCAGCAACCCGTTGGTGTTCTCGTTGGTGCCTCGTTGCCAGGGGCTGGCCGGGTCGCAGAAGTAGACAGCCATGTCGGTGGCCAGGGAGAAGTGCTTGTGGCGGGCCATCTCGGCGCCCTGGTCCCAGGTCAGTGAGCCGCGCAGATGCGAGGGCAGGGTCGAGATCGTGGTGATCAGCCCATCGCGGACGGCTTCGGCGTGGTGTCCATCGGGCAGGTGCACCAGCATCGTGTAGCGGGTGGCGCGTTCGACGAGGGTGGCGATCGCGGTCTTATTACCTTCGCCCATGATCAGGTCGCCTTCCCAATGTCCGGGCACGGCGCGGTCGTCGACCTCTGCGGGACGGTCGCTGATCATGATCATGGGGTCGACGAATCGGTGGGTGCGCTGATCCGGGGCGCGGTGTGGTTTACGCCTGGTGCGCCCGGACCGAAGTGCTTGTTGCACTTCGCGTTTCAATCCACCGCGGGCCTGGAAGTACAGCGCCTGGTAGATCGTTTCGTGGCTCACCCGCATGCTTTCATCGTCGGGGAAGTCTTTGACGAGCCGGTGGGAGATCTGCTCCGGCGACAATCGCCGCGACAGTCCATCGGCCACTGCCTCCCGCAAGTCTTGGTTGACCACCAGTTTGGACGGTTTCGGGCGGGCGCGGGCCGTCGCGGCAGCCGTATCGGCCTGATAGGGCAGATATAGCCCATCGACGCGGTGGGCGTGGACCTCCCGCGCCACTGTCGATTTGTGCTTACCGATGCCGGCAGCGATGCGGGTCAACGTTTGGCCGTTGAGCACTCCGTCGGCGATCGCCAGCCGATCCTGCAGGGACAAATACCGGGTACTGATCGCCCGCGGTGTGTTGGTATCAGAAATCGTCACCGGGACTATGTAGCGGCTGCTGGTCCGATAATCCACGACCCAGCCGTCAGGGTGGACACGCGTGTCGCGGGTCTTGCGGATCCCATCGCGCCAGTCACGGCCGGTGCGCTCATGGACCCCCACTTCGCGCGCGGCGCGCGCCGCCGACCAGCCCGACTCGATGAGTTCGAGAAACCGGCGTTTGGCCGCTGCCTTGCCCCTGGGCTGCCGCGTCGCGCTGATCAGCCCTTCGGCCACCAGCGTCCGCCGCGCCGACCCATGCGACACTGCAGCGGACTTCGCGGCCTGGTTGATCGATCCCGTCGCAGTGAAAACCGCAACGATCCGCTGACGATCAACCCGGCCCCGTCGACCGCCGAGCCAACCCATCGGCCGACCCCTCGCCTGCAGAACTCGATAACATCGCTGCCGCGAAATCCCTAACGCCGCAGCGGCCTCACCGACCGGCACACCGGCATCGACCAACCTCGCGAGCTGATCACCGAACCGAGCACAGTCCTCCGAAAACGACATGGTCGCCGCTACCTCTCAAATCGAGAGTGTTGCGACGACCATGTGAACCCGCCCCGTTGCCGGGGGTGTTTCTTTTGTGCCGGCCACTCACCAACAGGTGTAGCCGCCGTCGATCACGATGTCGGAACCGGTCATATAGCTCGACGCATCGCTCGCGAGATAGAGGTATATGCCGACGAGTTCCTCGGGCCGGCCCAAGCGTCCGAGCGGGATCTTGGATTCCCACAACGCCTGGTACTCGGTGTAGGGCTCCACCAGCTCGGTAAGGATGTAGCCCGGGCTGACGCTGTTGACCCGGATGTTGTGGGGTGCGAACTCGACTGCCATAGCCTTGGTCAGCTGGATGACGGCTGACTTCGAGGCGCAGTAGTGGCCTACCGGCTGCGGGGTGTTGATGATGTGGCCCGACATCGATGCCGTGTTGATGATGGTTCCGCCGCGTTGCTGGGCGACCATGGCCTTCGCCGCAGCCTGTGCGGTGAGGAAGACACCGTTGACGTTGGTGTTCTGGATGCTCTGGAACTCCTCCAGCGGCATGTCCAGCAGGCTCTTGAGGGCGATGATCCCGGCGTTGCACACCGCGATGTCGATCCCGCCCAACTCGTCGTTGACTCGGTTCAGCATGTTGGCCACCAGCTCGGGTTGCGTGACATCGCAAGCGATGGGGACCGCCGTCCCACCGCCGGCAACGATCTCTGCGGCCACGTCCTGCAGCGGCTCATGATGTCGGGCCGCGATCGCCACTGCAGCCCCGGCTTGCGCGTACGCCAGCGCGACTCGCTTGCCTATACCGCTGGAGGCGCCAGTCACGAGAGCGTTCTTGCCATGCAGCTCAAAGAGACTCACTACGTTCACTGTGGCTCACGATCCTTCCCGGCGGCCCACGGGAACTGTATCGCTGCCGGTCTCCACCCGTCGCACAGTTCGGGAACGGCCTGTCGAGAGTGGTTGCAGGGGACGGGTGTCGCGCTGGACTTGCGCGAGCAGCAATCCGCCTTGAAGGGCCGCGAGAGCGTGACGGCGAGGTCGTCGGGTTGATGTCGGACGCGAGATGCCGGTGGTGTGCAGTGCGCGTAGTCCGTCGCGGAGGGCGGTTGACCACCGTCCGAACCCAGCGGCGACACGGACGCGAGGTTAACGCCGCCGCAAGAACCATCACGTTGTCAGTGAGGACCGCCTGCTGTCCCTCCGGTCCGAGCGCGTCGCGCTCGACCGCTGTGATCCTGACCCGATCCCATTGAGAGTCATCGAGATTCAACGACGACACCACTTCGTCCGCGGTGGGGAACTCATGACGATGGTGATCCAGCTTCAACGCCCACGGCGGTGCCGCGCCATGATCCACCACCACCAGCGTGCCGCCGGGGACGACGGCGTCGGCCGCCCGTCGCAGCAGCCGCGTGCGATCCAGCGGGACTGTCGAATGCAAAAACTGCGCCGACACCAGGTCGAACGCGCCATCCGGAAGGCTCTCCGTCAGGTCGTGGCGCTGAAAGTCGACGCGGTCGCCCAGATTGCGGGCCGCTGCATCGGCCGCCGCCCGGTCCAGGGCGGTCTGCGAGACATCCATCGCAGTCACGTGCCAGCCGTGCTCGGCGAGCCACATCGCGTCGGCGCCCTCACCGCAGCCGAGGTCAAGCGCGCGGCCCGGCGTCATCGGCTCGACCAGCTCGGCCAGCCGGACGTTCACCCGTCCACTCCATATCCGATCGCGTTCGCCGTAGTGCTCTTCCCAGGCCTGTTGTGCCTCAGACATTGCCATGCCGTCACCTTGCCCGCGGCTAGGGCGTGGCAAGGTTTCTTGCCACGGAGGCAAAAGACAGGGTCGATGTGCTGGTGCGGCGGCGCCTGCGCGAGCTTCGCACGCAGCGCGGCCTGACGCTCGAGGACGTCGCGCAAGCAGCGCGGATCGACGTGTCCACGCTGAGCCGCCTGGAGTCGGGGAAACACCGGCTTGCGCTGGATCATCTGCCGCGACTGGCCGCGGCGCTGTCCGTCAGCACCGACGAGCTGGTGCGGGAACCAGTGGCCGAAGACCCGCGCGTGCGCGGGAGCTCGCAAACCCGCCACGGCGTCACGTACTGGCCACTCACCCGGCAGGGCCCGGCCGGCGGGCTGTATACGTTCAAGATCCGGGTCAGTTCTCGCCGTCGCAAGCCGCCCACCGAGCTACCCGTGCATGAAGGTCAGGAGTGGATCTATGTGCTGTCAGGTCGGTTGCGACTTGTCCTCGGCGAGCGCGATTTCACCATCAATCCCGGTGAAGCCGTGGAGTTCTCGACATGGATGCCGCACCGCAGCGCCCACCACGACCCCCGCAAAGCAGACCACACCATGACCGATATCGGTGCCGACCGGCAGGAGGCATCCGATGGCTGTTACTGCGGGTGGGTCGTCAGATAGTCTCCGACCGGGATCGGTGACGTCGCGGCGTAGCCGATGGGCAGTAACACGTCGCCGGCGGTCGTGCGGCAATAGACGTCCCACCGGTAGTAGCCGGCAAACGCAGCGGGATCGGATGCAATCAGCGCTGCGTATTGGTTGACCGCCCGCACGTATTCGTTGGCGTGGTTGTACCGGTAGATGGCGTGATCACGATCGTTGGCAAATCCATTGGCGGCGAGGTAGCGGCCCGCTGCCATGATGCTGTCGCGGGGCGAGTGGATATCGCCTCCCTGCCCGTAGGTGGCGAATATCGCGGGCAAGAACTGCATGGGTCCTTGCGCGCCGGCGGTGCTTGCGCCGTCGATGCTGCCGAAGCGGGTCTCGATGAGGTTGATCGCGGCAAGGTAGTTCCAGCCGACGCCGGATTCCGACTCCGCCTGGCGGTAGTAGCTCAGCAGTTCGTCGGCCGCAGCAGGTGGCTCGACGCGCCATGCAGGCAGCGTGGCTCTGACGGGTGTCATCGCGGTGAGCTGCCGACGGGCGTCGACATTGCGGTCGTAGACCTCGAGTAATGACGGCGGGATTCGCGGACGCGTGATTGCGTCCCATTCCGGGTGCTGCCCGATGGCGCGGTAGGCCGCCTGCTGGCGGCGCGCCGCCGCCACCAGCGCTGCCTCCGCCGTCGACGGGTCACGCAGCGCTTGCTCGTCGGCGACAAGGTCGTCGGCCAGCTGTGCGGGATCTGATGCCAGCCGCGGCTGCGCGCCCGCGGGAATCACGGCCGCTCTCGCCGGCCCTATCTCGGGCAACGCCGTTGCGGCTGAGCCGGCGACCGTCTTTGTGGCTGGCGGCGCTGTCGGCTCTGTACAGCCGGCGAGTGCGAACATGATCATGGCGAGAACAAGCGGCGCGCCGCGCCCTATCGCGCGAACGCACGCGACAGCCCGCCTCCAGGGGGCGACGGCTCTTCGGTTACCGCTCACTGTGTTCACTTCCGTCGGCTGCCGCAGTTCCTGCGTCTTTCGTATCAGACGCAGTCAACTCCTGTACTCCGGCGCGAGCGCCAAATATCTGAAATCAGATCCTAGGGAACCGAGACCGCGGTGCTCAACAAGCCGGCGTATTAACGTAAAAGGCCAAGTGGCCCAGCGAGTTCCGACAGTGTCGGCAACACCTTCTCCGGCCCCCCGTACACAAGGATCGCGACATGGTCGGCGCCGGCGGTCAGATACTCGCTCAGGCGCTTGGCGATGTCGTCAGCCGTGCCGTGGGCGACGACGGCGTCGATGAGTTTGTCGCTGCCGGGCCGGGTCACGTCGGCGTCGGTGAAACCCAGCCGCTTCCAATTGCTCACGTAGTTGGTCAGGTTGAAGTAGCGGTCCAGCGCCGTGCGGCCGATCGCGCGCGCCTCCTCGGGGTCGGTGGTCAGCACCACGTTGTGGACGGGCGCCAGCAGCGCCTTCGGCCCGATGATTGCGCGGGCCTCGGCGGCGTGTTCCGGCGTGGCGTTGGCCGGATGCGCCCCTGCGGTGCGCTCGGCCGATAGCCGCAGCACGCGCGGTCCGAGTGCTGCGAGCACACGTTGATTCGCCGGTACCCCGTATTCGTCGAGCTCGTCGAGGTATGACACCAGCGCGTCGTACGGCTTGCGGTATTGCGACTGGGCCTCGGGATGGCCGACGCCGACACCGAGCACGAAGCGGCCCGGGTAGGCGGCGTTGATCCGGTGGAACGACTCGGCGACGGGCTTAGCGGCCGCCGTCCAGATGTTGACGATGCCGGTAGCCACCTTCAGAGTGGTGGTTGACTCCAAAAGTGGCTCGACGAACGACAATTCGGCTGGCGGCGAACCGCCGACCCAAATCGTGCCGTAGCCTAGCCGTTCGATTTCCTGGGCCTGCTCGGGTGTGGCGCCAAGTCCAAAGAAGCCGAATCGGCCGAGGTCGCTGGTGGTGGTGTCCGGTGCGGTCATTGACAGTGCAACCGTCGCGTCGTGTGCACCTATTCCGCTGGCTGAGCTACCGGCTCAGCAATAGCAGAAGCCCCCGAATCCGAACGATTCGGGGGCTTCTTGCGTTCGGTCGAACCGCCTAGGCGGTGCGGCGGATACTGCGTGTCCTACCGATCTCACGCTTGAGTAGTAGCTCGCGTTCGGTTTCCGACAGGCCGCCCCAGATGCCGTACGGCTCGCCGACTTCCAGGGCATGCGCGCGGCACTGCGCCATCACTGGGCACTGGCGGCACATCTCCTTGGCGCGCCGCTCACGCTGCAAGCGGGCTCGACCGCGCTCGCCGTCCGGGTGGAAGAACACCGACGAATCCACCCCGCGGCAAAGGCCTTGTAATTGCCATTCCCAAATATCGGCGTTGGGGCCTGGTAGCTGCTCCGGCTGTGGCATTGAAGTCCCTCTCTACACGCCAGTTTGCGAACAGGTAAGTCGTCAACTGAATCGAGCGGGTCGTCGGTGACTACTCGTCGGCCTTAAAGGTAGGGGGCCTACGGAAATTTCGTCAACACGCGGTGATCTGCCGAATGCTCAACGGAGGCTTGACAATTTACCCTGAGTTCATCGACGCGGTGAGTCTGCGGGCCTAAGCATGCATGGTGACGGGGTGTTATGAGGGAATGTCCCAGCTCGTAACTGCCTCACGGGCAGTCACAATAAATATGATCAGCGTTAGATTTAATACCGGTGTAACTCAGAAAGCATGAAATTTTAACTACTGCACGCCCGTGATCGCTATGACCTGTGCTCCGACAACCGAGTCCGACCTTACCGCTACCGCCTTCGGGAATCATCCCGAGCGCTGGCCGCTGCCGTCGGCGGGCGGACCGCGTCAGCTGTGGCTACGCGCGGTCGGCGCCGGAGCACAGGGCCGCTACGGCAGCGCTCGCAACGACCTCGCGACGCTACTGCGCAGTGCGCCGGGCGATCGGCTTGCCTCGCTGGCGCACAGTACCCAGGCCTCATTTCTGCGACAGCTGGGCTGGCACCGGTTGGCCCGCGGCTGGGATGGACGCGCGTTGGCACTGGCCGGCGCCGACCCCGAGGCTGCTGCCGATGCATTGATCGGGCTGGCGGCCGACGCGCTCGGTGTCGGTCGGCTGGCCGCCGCGGCGACGTTGCTGAGCCGCGCAGAACCGATCGTGGCGGAAGCGACGCAGCACCGGCTGTCGATACGTCGAGCGTGGGTCGCCGCGGAGCTGGCGATGGCGTCCGGCGATGGTGCTGCCGCGGTGCGCAACGCGGAGCTCGCCGTCGAGCTGGCCGCGACCACGGTGTCTGCCCGGCACCGGGCCAAAAGCGACGTGGTGTTGGCCGCCGCGCTGTGCAGCGCCGGTGCCGTCGGCCGGGCCCGGACTCTCGGTGCGGCGACGCTGGAACTCACCGGCCGGTTGAGCCTGGTGCCGTTGCGCTGGGCGGTGGCCTGCCTGCTGGTCGATATCGGAAGCCCGTCCCGCCCGATTGCCGAACTTCGTGACATTCGCGACGACTGCGCCCGCCAAGTGCAGCACTGGGGCGGAGCCTGGGGCCAGCGCTAACGCCACCGCTGCTGTGCAGGTCGTTATTGTTTTAGTGTGCCACCGCGCCGGGCGATGCCCGGTTCGTAACGTTGGAGATGTTGCCCTCGATGACAACGCAGGAGGAACGTCTCGACGCTGTTGTAGCTGAGGCCGTAGCAGGCGATCGGGACGCGCTTCGAAAAGTGCTGGAGACGATCCGCCCGATCGTGATCCGATACTGCCGCGCGCGGGTCGGCACCATCGAGCGGAGCGGCCTCTCGGCTGATGATGTGGCACAGGAGGTGTGCTTGGCCGCCGTCATGGCGCTGCCGCGTTACTGCGATCGCGGGCGCCCGTTCCTGGCCTTTGTGTACGGCATCGCCGCGCACAAGGTGGCCGATGTTTATCGCGCAGCCGGCCGCGACCTGGCGTATCCCTCGGATTCCATTCCCGAACGCACTTCAGCCGAGGCTGGTCCCGAGCAGGCGGCCCTCGAAGCCGACTCCACCACCAGGATGAACGAATTGCTCAAGGTTCTGCCCGACAAGCAACGCGAAATCCTGATCTTGCGCGTTGTGGTCGGTTTGAGTGCTGAGGAGACCGCCAGCGCCGTCGGCAGCACCGCCGGAGCGGTGCGTGTGGCCCAACACCGCGCCTTGGCGCGGCTGAAATCCGAGATTGTTGCAGCGGGGCGAGATTATGTCTGAACCAACTCCCACACCGTTTGATCAGCCGAACCTGGACGCGGTGGGCCGCGCCGAGCGGTTCATCGACGCGCTGGCGAAACGCGAGCCGGTCGAGTTCGGCGATGTCACCGACCCGGGCGATACCGGCGATAGGGCGCTGGCCGGGCTGCTTGAGGACTGGCGCGACGAGCTGAGAGCCCCGGTGCCCCGCGGACTGTGCCCGGAAGGGGAAGCCGTTGGGGCGTTCAATCGCGGGCTGGCAGCGCGTCGTCGTAGCCGCAGTATGAGGCTGGTAGTGACGCTGGCCGCCACCCTGCTCGGCATCGGCGGATTCGTCGCCGTGATGGGCGAGGCCCAGCCCGGCGACACGCTCTACGGGGTCCACACGAAGGTGTTCGGCGAGTCGGCTTCGGTGCGCGATGAGCGGATCGCATCGTCCGCCCAGACCGATTTGGACCTCGTTGAGCAAATGATCACGCTGGGACAGTGGGATGAGGCGCAGGACAAGCTGGACGCGGTCAGCGACCGGGTGCAGACCGTCAAGGACGGCGACCGCAAACAGGATCTGATCGACAAGGTCAACCTGTTGCATGCGAAGGTCGCCAACCGTGATCCCAACGGGACGCCTGCGCCCAGCTCACTGCCGACCGCGGCGCCGGCGACGCTAGCCCCGACGAACTCGGTTGGTGGCTGAGGAACTCCGTTGGGGGCTGAGGAAAAGCCTGCTCAGCGGCGCCCGTGAAATCCCTCGGTATCCGAGGTCGCCTCATTGAGTGAGGCGTCGGCGTACCCGCGGCAGTAATCCCAGGTGACGTAGGCGTCTGGCTCGGGGTCATAAGCCGGCTCGTGCGGACGTACGGTGCCGTCGACCAACAGCTGCAGCAGGTTTGCGCGCAACATGTCCCAGTCGTGATAGTGGTCCTGCTGGCACTCGTCACAACACACCACCAGGCCGCGAATACCCTTGTGCGCCAACAGAGCCTCGTACACCGCGAGGTCGGCCAGGTCCGCCTCGACCGCCATCCGCTCCTGGGGGTCAAGCGGTTGACCGGGCTCGACGGCGTCCAGCGCCGCCGACGGATCACACGGGTCGTCGGCAAACGGATCGGGCGGCAAACCCGGCGGGAGGTGGTCGCGCACGGCTCCACATTACGCAGCCGGGCGGGCATCACGCCAGCGCTACACCCGCAGACCAGCTGCCATGTCGCTTCTGCTTTGGCCGCCCAACGGCGCGCGTCGTCGCCAGGTCGTAGCGAGCCGATAGGATGAGATCCTCACTCCGCATCCGTACGGGAGGGCCCCTGCGATGTCATCTGGCTTGTCCCGTCTTGAAGGCAGCGGCGACCTCATTGTCGAGCCATACGTCCGCGTCGGTGGCCTCGCCGACGACCCGGTGCCTACCGGAGGTGATGATCCGCACAAGGTCGCGATGCTGGGACTGACCTTCGACGACGTCCTGCTGCTGCCGGCAGCCTCCGATGTGGTGCCCGCCAGCGCGGACACTTCCAGCCAGCTCACCAAGAAGATTCGGCTCAAGGTGCCGTTGGTCAGCTCGGCGATGGACACCGTCACCGAGTCGCGGATGGCGATCGCCATGGCCCGGGCCGGTGGCATGGGCGTGCTGCACCGCAACCTGTCAGTCTCCGAACAGGCCGGCCAGGTCGAGATGGTGAAGCGGTCGGAGGCGGGCATGGTCACCGATCCGGTCACCTGCCGGCCGGACAACACGCTGGCCGAAGTCGATGCGATGTGCGCGAAGTTCCGGATCTCCGGGCTGCCGGTGGTCGACGGCTCCGGTGCACTAGTCGGCATCATCACCAACCGCGACATGCGCTTCGAGGTTGACCAGTCCAAGTCGGTCGCCGAGGTGATGACCAAGGCTCCGCTGATCACCGCCCAGGAGGGCGTCAGCGCCGACGCGGCGCTGGGGCTGCTGCGCCGCAATAAGATCGAGAAGCTGCCGATCGTCGACGGTCACGGCCGACTGACCGGGCTGATCACCGTCAAAGACTTCGTCAAGACCGAGCAGCATCCGTTGGCCACCAAAGACAGCGACGGCCGGTTGCTGGTCGGGGCCGCCGTCGGGATCGGCGACGACGCCTGGGTGCGGGCCATGACGCTGGTCGACGGAGGGGTTGACGTCCTGGTTGTCGACACCGCGCACGCACACAATCGGCTGGTGCTGGACATGGTCGGCAAGCTCAAGGCCGAGGTCGGCGATCGGATAGAGGTGATCGGCGGCAATGTCGCCACCAGGTTGGCGGCCGCGGCGCTGGTCGAGGCCGGCGCCGATGCGGTCAAAGTCGGTGTGGGTCCCGGTTCGATCTGCACCACCCGGGTGGTGGCCGGTGTCGGGGCGCCGCAGATCACCGCGATCCTCGAAGCGGTCGCGGTCTGCCGCCCTGCGGGCGTGCCGGTGATCGCCGACGGCGGGCTGCAGTACTCCGGTGATATTGCCAAGGCGCTGGCCGCGGGCGCGTCGACGGCAATGCTCGGCTCGCTGCTGGCCGGCACCGCCGAGGCGCCCGGTGAGCTGATCTTCGTCAACGGCAAGCAGTACAAGAGCTACCGCGGCATGGGATCGCTGGGCGCTATGCAAGGAAGAGGGACTTCAGGGGAAATAGCTAAGTCGTACTCGAAGGACCGCTACTTCCAAGACGACGCGCTCTCCGAAGACAAGCTGGTGCCCGAGGGCATCGAGGGCCGGGTACCGTTCCGCGGGCCGTTGTCGTCGGTGATCCATCAGCTCACCGGCGGGTTGCGCGCAGCGATGGGCTACACCGGGTCCAACACCATCGAGGCGCTGCAGCAGGCGCAGTTCGTCCGGATCACGCCGGCGGGCTTGAAAGAAAGCCACCCGCACGACATCACCATGACCGCCGAAGCGCCCAACTACTACGAGCGGTGAACCGATCGAGAAGGGTCGCTCATGCGTGACATGGTCGAGATCGGCATGGGCCGAACTGCAAGGCGCACTTACGAACTCGAAGACATCAACATCGTGCCGTCACGGCGCACCCGCTCCTCGCAGGACGTGTCGACGGCGTGGCAGCTCGACGCGTACCGGTTCGAGATCCCCGTCATTTCCCATCCGACTGATGCGCTGGTGTCGCCGGAGTTCGCCATCGAGCTCGGTCGGCTCGGCGGCCTGGGAGTGCTCAACGGCGAAGGGCTGATCGGCCGGCACGCCGACGTCGCCGCCAAGATCGCTCAGGTCACCGAGGCAGCTGCCAAAGAACCCGAGCCGTCGGCGGCCATTCGGCTGCTGCAGCAGCTACACGCCGCGCCGCTGGATCCCGAGTTGCTGGCTGCCGCGGTGGCTCGCATCCGCGACGCCGGGGTGACGACCGCGGTGCGGGTCAGTCCGCAGAACGCCCAGGCCTTGACGCCGGGGTTGGTGGCCGCGGGCGTCGACCTGCTGGTCATCCAGGGCTCGATCATCTCCGCCGAGCGCGTCGCCAGCGACGGCGAGCCGCTCAACCTCAAGACCTTCATCTCCGAACTCGACGTCCCGGTGGTGGCCGGCGGTGTGCTCGACCATCGCACCGCGCTGCACCTGATGCGCACCGGGGCAGCCGGCGTCATCGTCGGCTACGGCTCCACCAGGGGAGTGACCACCAGCGACGAGGTACTCGGGATCAGCGTGCCGATGGCCACCGCGATCGCCGACGCCGCTGCGGCCCGCCGCGAATACCTCGACGAAACCGGCGGCCGCTATGTGCACGTGCTCGCCGACGGGGACATCCACACCTCCGGTGATTTGGCCAAGGCCATCGCTTGCGGTGCCGATGCGGTGGTGCTGGGCACCCCGCTCGCCGAGGCGGCCGAGGCGCTCGGTGACGGCTGGTTCTGGCCGTCTGCCGCCGCCCACCCGTCGCTACCGCGGGGCGCGTTACTGGAGATCGCCGTCGGCGAGCGGCCGCCGTTGCGCCAGGTGCTCGACGGGCCGTCCGACGACCCGTTCGGCTCGCTGAACCTGGTCGGCGGGCTTCGCCGCTCGATGGCCAAGGCCGGCTACTGCGACCTCAAGGAATTCCAGAAGGTCGGCCTCACCGTCGATAGTTGAGCTCCAACTGCTGGCTCATTACCGGCGGGTAAGCCCATACTGGTGCGGTGAAACCGGATAACGACGTCCTGATTATCGGGTCGGGCTTCGGGGGCAGCATCACCGCGCTGCGGCTGACCGAAAAGGGGTACCGGGTCGGCGTGCTCGAGGCCGGCCGGCGCTTTGCCGATGAGGACTTCGCCAAGACCTCCTGGAACCTGCGCAAGTTTCTGTGGGCGCCCCAACTGGGCTGCTACGGCATCCAGCGCATCCACCTGCTGCAAAACTGCATGATCCTGGCCGGTGCCGGCGTCGGCGGTGGATCGCTGAACTACGCCAACACGCTTTATGTACCGCCGGATCCGTTCTTCAACGACCTGCAGTGGGCGCACATCACCAATTGGCGCGCCGAGTTGATGCCGCATTACCAGCAGGCGCAGCGGATGCTCGGTGTGGTCGAGAACCCGACGTTCACTGACGCTGACCGCGTGGTCAAGGAAGTCGCCGACGAGATGGGTTGCGGCGACACGTTCGTGCCGACCCCGGTCGGGGTGTTCTTCGGTCCGAACGGAACCAAGACACCCGGCGAGACGGTGCCCGACCCATACTTCGGCGGTGCCGGTCCGGCCCGGACCGGTTGTCTGGAATGCGGATCCTGCATGACCGGCTGCCGCTACGGCGCCAAGAACACCCTGCTGAAGAATTACCTCGGCCTCGCGGAATCGGCTGGGGCGCAAATACATCCGATGACGACGGTCACCAAGTTCGCGCAGCGGCCGGACGGACTGTGGGAGGTTCACACCAAGCACACCGGCCGCTTGCTGCGCCGCAAGAAGCGCACGTTCACCGCGAATTACCTAGTGCTCGCCGCCGGCACGTACAACACGCAAAAGCTGCTGTTCAAGATGCGCGACACCGGCAAATTGCCCGCCCTGTCCGAAAAGCTGGGTGTGCTGACCCGCACCAACTCCGAATCGATCGTCGGTGCCGCGACGTTGAAGGTCTCGCCGGACCTGGACTTGACCCACGGGGTGGCGATCACGTCGTCGATTCACCCGACGTCGGACACCCACATCGAACCGGTCCGCTACGGCAAGGGCTCCAACGCCATGGGTCTGCTGCAGACCTTGATGACCGACGGGTCCGGTCCCGAGGGCACGGATGTGCCGCGATGGAGGCAGTTGTTGGATCAAGCCGGCGAAGATCCGCGCGGCATACTTCGAATGCTCAATCCCCGTCAGTGGAGCGAGCGGACCGTGATCGCGCTGGTGATGCAGCATCTGGACAACTCGATCACCACGTTCACCAAACGCGGCAGGCTGGGCCGCCGCCGCTACGTCAGCAAGCAGGGGCACGGCGTGCCGAACCCGACGTGGATTCCGGTCGGCAACGAGGTGACCCGACGGATCGCGAAGAAGATCGACGGGGTGGCCGGCGGCACCTGGGGCGAGCTGTTCAACATCCCGCTGACCGCGCACTTCCTCGGCGGCGCGGTGATCGGCGACAGCGCCGAACACGGTGTGATCGACCCATATCACCGGGTGTACAACTACCCGACGTTGTCGGTGGTCGACGGTGCGGCGATCTCGGCGAACCTCGGAGTCAACCCGTCGCTGTCAATTTCAGCGCAGGCCGAGCGGGCCGCTTCGCTATGGCCGAACAAGGGTGAAAACGATCTGCGGCCACGTCAGGGCGAGCCGTACCGGCGGCTGGATCCGATCGCGCCTCAGCGTCCGGTGGTGCCCGCCGACGCGCCCGGCGCGTTGCGTTGGCTGCCGATCGAGCCGATCAGCTCGGCTGGCTGACCGACCCGGTAAGCGTTCCGGTGCAGCGGCTCGCGTCCGGGTGGTTGCTGCGGCGTGGGCAGCAGCGGCTCACGCTTGTGCAGCGTGATCGTTGTCGGCGCGCTGGTGCTGAGCTCGACGTCCTCCCCGGCATGCCGGATAGTCAATCCACCCCCGGGGCCGTCGCGCAGCGTGTAGGTCACTTCGTCGTGGATGACGTCCACGGTCACTCGGAAGTCGCGCCAGCGCAACCGGAATCGCAGCCGTGAGATGCCCTCGGGCAGATACGGGTTGAGGTACAGGATGCCCTCGTCGTCGCGCAGGCCGCCGAAGCCGGCGACCAGAGCAGTCCACGCGCCGGCCAGCGACGCCATGTGCAAGCCGTCGCGGGTGTTGTGGTGCAGGTCGCGCAGGTCGACCAGAGCCGCCTCATAGGTGTAGTCGTGCGCGAGCTCCACATGCCCGACGTTGGCGCACATCACCGCTTGGGTGCAGGCAGACAGCGACGAGTCGCGCACCGTGCGCCGCTCGTAGTAGTCGACGTTGCGCGCCTTCTGCTCGTCGCTGAATTTGTGGCTTTGCCAGTGCATGGCCAAAACCAGATCGGTCTGCTTGACCACCTGCGCGGGATAGAGCAGCGCGTACGGCTCGTGCAGCAGCAGCGGGTAGGTTGTCTTCTCGTCGAAGTCCCACTCGGCGTAGGTGGTGAAGCCTTCGGACTGCGGATGCACGCCAAGCTCTTCGTCGAAGGGAATGTGCGCGGCGTCGGCGGCATCGCGCCACGCGGCGGTCTCTTCGGTGGTCACGCCCAGCTCGCGAGCGGTCTCGGAGTGCCGGGCGCACGCGTCGGCGGCAACCCGCAGGTTGTGTGCCGCCATCATGTTCGTGAACACATTGTCGCGCACGATCGCGGTGTATTCGTCAGGACCGGTAACCCCGTCCAGGTGCCATACTCCGTGGCGGTCGTGATGGCCGAGTGAATGCCACAGCCGGGCCGTCTCGATGAGCACTTCCAGCCCGCAGTCCCTTTCCAGCGACTCGTCGCCGCTGACGATCCGATAGCGCTCGAAAGCCATTGCGATGTCGGCGTTGATGTGCCACGCGGCGGTTCCGGCCGGCCAGTAGGCCGAGCATTCCTGACCGCGAATCGTTCGCCAGGGATAGCTGGCACCGTTGAGGTCCAGCTGTGCGGCGCGCTCCTTTGCTAAGTCCAAAGTCGAAGCGCGCCAACGCAATGCATCGGCAGCCGCGTGCGGCAGGGTATAGGTCAGCACCGGAAGAACGAATCCCTCTGTGTCCCAGAAGATGTGGCCGTCGTAGCCGGTGCCGGTCAAGCCTTTGCTGGCGATACCGCGCCGCTCGGCTCGCGCACTGGCCTGCAGGAGGTGGAAAAGCCCGAACCGCACCGCCTGCTGGCATACCGGGTCGCCTTCGACCTCCACATCGGCGCCGTCCCAATAGTCGTCGAGAATCTTGCGCTGGGCGTCCACCAGGCCCTGCCAACCGCTGTAGCGTGCGCTGTGCAAAGCGGCGGCAGCCTGGTCGCGCAGCGCGGGACGTGAACGCTGGCTTGACCAGCCGTATGCCAGGTATTTCACGATGCGCAGCTTCTGGCCAGGCCGCAGCCCGCAGATCACGGTCGTGCGTGCAAGGTCGTCGCCCGCGTCGTTGGTGATCTCGTAGCGGCCTTCTACCTCGACCTCGTGGTCCATCGCCGCGGCCATCATCAACGCACTGGCGCGCGTCTTGTGCATCAGCAGCGCGCCGCATTCGGTGTCCTCGTGGTCGACGGCCTCCAGCGGACTTTCCAGGATGGCCGCCACCCGCGGATCGCCGGTCGTCACGGGCTGGTCCTCATTGGCGACCAGTTCGGATTGGACTGTGACACGGACGAATTGCTCAACCGCCTCGACCACGTACTCGATGGCGGCAACGCTGCGCTGGGACAGCGACACCAGTCGGGTCGAGGTCACCTTCACCTGCTTGCCGACCGGTGACTGCCAGTGCGCGGCGCGGGTCAGTGTGCCGGCCCGAAGGTCGAGCACCCGCTCGTGGCTGATCACCTTGCCGTAGCGCACGTCGAACGGTTCGTCGTCGACCAGCAGGCGCAGGATCTTGCCGTTGGTGACGTCGACGACGGTCTGCCCGGCCTCTGGATAGCCGAAGCCCGCTTCGGCATACGGCAGCGGTCGGACTTCGTAAAACGAGTTGAGGTATGTGCCGGGCAGGCCGTACGGCTCGCCTTCGTCGAGGTTGCCGCGGAGTCCGATGTGCCCGTTGGACAACGTGAACAGCGACTCCGATTGCGCCAACACATTGAGGTCCAGTTGGGTCTCGCGGACCTGCCAGGGTTCGACGGGGAAGGTGTTAGCCGGGATCATCGCCGCGCCTACAGCAGATCGCCGAGGTCGGTGACCACGACATCGGCGCCGTGGCTGCGTAATTCGTCGGCTTGGCCCACGCGGTCAACACCTACCACGTACCCGAAGTGTCCCGCATGTCCGGCGGCGACGCCGGAAAGCGCGTCCTCGAACACGGCCGCTTCGGCGGGGGAGACGTCGAGCAGCTGGGCGGCACGCAAGAAGGAGTCTGGCGCCGGCTTGCCGGCGATGTGTTCCTCGCGCAGCGTCACGCCGTCGACTCGCTGCTGGATGAACTTGTCGAGCCCGGTGATCTCCAGCACCTGGCGGGTGTTGGCGCTGGAGGACACCACCGCCGTAGCGAGACCCGCGGCGGCCACCTTTTCCAGGTAGCGGCGCGAGCCGTCGAATACCTTGACGCCGTCGTTTTGCAGCGTCTCTTGGAAG
Organism: uncultured Actinomycetota bacterium; assembly: GCA_963720085.1. GTDB lineage: Bacteria > Actinomycetota > Actinomycetes > Mycobacteriales > Mycobacteriaceae > Mycobacterium. Next base: position 53,461 of record CAVRER010000037.1, on the reverse strand, counting down.
GCATCGTTTTTGCGGGTGCCCAACCCGTAGACGGTCTCCTTATCGGGCGTGTCGTCGGGGTCGCCGTCGGGCAGTTCGATGCCGCGGCTGGCCAGAAACGACCGGACTCCGTCTTCACGTTTCTTGCCGTCGACATATTTCAGGTAGTCGTCGACCGGATCGAACGGGACGAACGGCTCGCCGGTCTGTTCGGCATGTTGCTGCAGGAACGCGTCGAACATGACCTTCCAGGCCTTGGTGTGGACACTCGCGGTGTCGGTCAGGACACCGTCGAGATCGAACAGACAGGCGTGCACCGCTTCGGGTAGACCCAGCACGGCGGACCTCGCTTCCAGGGGGTGATTTCGGCCGAGGGCAATACCACCTCACCATGTCCGACGCCGGTTCGCTACGCGTTCCGGCTGACCGACTGTTTCCCCGCTGTTCGGCTACTCGACCCTCAGCTCGCCGTGGCCTCGACTGCCTGCAGCGGAGCGCCGCTGATCACCTGGCTGCGTTGACCATGCACGTCGACGGGCACGTCGCCCATCACGGTGACCCGGTGCATCAGCCGATACTGGTCGTCGTAGTCATCGATCGCACGGTGCTGGGTAGCCCGGTTGTCCCAGATGGCGACATCACCGGCCTCCCAATTCCACCGGATGGTGTTCTCCGGCATGGTGATTCGCCGTTGCAGCAACTCCAGGAGCAGTTGCGACTCGTAGTTGTCCAGACCGACGAAGCCGCGCACGAAATCACCGGCGACCAGGGTCCGCTCACCAGTCTCCGGGTGTACCCGCACCACCGGATGTTCGGTGCGAAAGTCCGCCTTCTCAAAGCGGGTCCGATACGCTTTTTGCTCTTCGGTCTGCGTCTGGGATGCGGCGACATAGTCGAAGCGGTTGCTGTGCAGCGCCCAGAGATTCTCGGTGAGGTGTTTGAGCGGCTCCGGCAGCGCCTGGTAAGCCGCCGCGGTGGACGCCCACAGCGTCGATCCGCCATAGCTCGGCAGGGTGACGGCGCGCAGGATCGACGCGGCGGGGTAGTTCGCGACGAACGTGACGTCGGTGTGCCAGCGGTTGGCCTTGCCGTAGTCGGAGTTGATCGGCGTAATGATCGGCGCGTTCTCGTGCCGGACCGCGGGGTGGGCGATCGGGGTGCCCAGGCGCGCGGCGAAAGCCTGCTGCTGGGCGTCGTCAAGGTGGTGTTGGTTCCGGAAGAAGATCACCTTGTGGCGCAGCAGCGCCTCGCGGATCTGTCCGATCGTGGCGGCGTCAAGATCGCCGGCCAGTCGTACGCCGTCGATGCGGGCGCCGATGCGGCTGCTTAACTGCGTGACGGTCAGGGCGGATGTCGATGGAATCGTCATTGCAGTGGTCCTCTCGCCTGGCGTGTAGTCGTTTGACTACACCTGCATAGCATACCACTGTAGTCAAATGACTACGCACGCGTCAAGCCGGGGCTGCCTTAGGTGATTGCTCGTACCACACCTTGGATGGCGCGGAGTCGTCCGTCGGATAGGGCAACAGTCAGGTTGTTGGCTTTCTGCGCAAAGTCGGTGACGAAGGCGTGCAGTCCGAGCGGGTTGGGCGGCAGTGTCAAAAATGTCTGCATCAACGTGGCCGCCTGGTCGGTGAGGTCGTTCCAGTGGTCGATCGCGAACCCCGCGGACTCGACGACGGCGCGCAACTCGTCTGGCGTGGCTAGGTGGCTGACTCGTGGGTGGTCGGCCCATGGCAGTGGATAGTCGAGTTCGCCGAGCTCGCCAGTTGTGATGTCCCACAGGGCAAGCCGGCCCCCGCTGGCCAGCACTCGGCGTGCTTCACGATAGAGACGGGGCTTATCGGCGATGTTCATCTGAACGTGCTGGCTGAACACGACGTCGAAAGTGGCATCGGCGAAGGGCAATTCGGTGGCATCTGCTTGATGAACCGAAATCCGCTTGTCCAACCCGACAAGTCGATTAAGCCAACGCGCCGTTTCGCAATACTCCTCGGTCAGATCGACGGCGGTAACGTCGCACCGACACTGGTCGGCGACGAAGCGCGCGGTGCCACCGATCCCACTGCCCGCGTCGAGCACCTGATTGTTACTTGTGATGCCGATCAGATCCACCAGTTGGCTCGTGGCGATGCGACCCATGGTGTGGAAGTCCTCCACCAGCGCGAGGTCTGCCGGCTGCAAGATGGTCTAGGTTCTTTCCGGCGGCAATGAGGGCTTGCTCGATGTTGGTCTGAGACAGACCAGTCGAGTACTGGGCAGGGATTCGGGTGTTGGTCATTTCTGCTCCTTTCTGCTATGCCGACGCGGTGATTTTCGTGATCGGGTCGATGTGCTCGTTTCTCCAGACCGTGGACTGGCCTGACAGCCGCGAATGAGCGGGCCGGGGATGTTGCTGCCGTCGCTCGAAGCGGTCCAGGCTGTGCATCGGCACGAACCCGGTCAACAGGAACTGCCAGGTTTGGCGGATGAAATTGCTTGCGGTGCGTCGCGAGTCGGGGCCGGTGACGTAGCGGCGTGCGATCGTCAGGAAGTCCTCGGGTTCGACACCGGCGACGTCGCGGACATGAGTGGTAGGTCCGCCCACCGCCCAGGTCCCCAGCGCGTGCTCGGGCAGGTAGTGGCGCAGGCTGGACTCGAAGAACAGGTCGGCGCCGAGTCGCTTGGCGTTGACGCGGACGGCCCGCATGAACACCCACGGCGGAATATCGATGTGGCGTACCTTTCGGCCCAACGCCTCGCCGACCGCGTCGGCGATCTCCGCTCCCGAAAGCAGCGTTGGTCCGGTCGGCCGGTAGGCGCGACCGTCGTGACGGTGCGGGTCGAGTAACGAGCCCACCGCAACCCGGGCGATATCTTCGTTGGAGGGAGGCGCATTTCGGCCCGCCCCGGTCGGTGTCGGCAACACGCCGAGCTGCGCGGCCAGCGGCACCAGCTGCAGATAGTTGTCGGCGAAGTATCCGGGATCGACTGCGACGTGGGCGGTGTCCGGCAGTAGCTCGAACAACTTGTCGGTCAACCAGGCTTGCCGGGTCATCAACGACGGGTGCTCGGGGCTGGCCAGCCACTGCCCAAGCGCCACCACCGCTTCCACTCCTGACCGCCGCGCAGCCACGGCAAAGGCAACCGCGCTGTCGAGCGCGTGTGGATGGTACGGCGGGTTGAAGTACAGCCGGTCGACTCCGTCGGTCGCCGCCTGAATTTGGCGGATGTCAAACATATCGCCGACCACGATTTCAGCGCCGGAGGCCCGCAGCCGCGCACTGCGCTCATCGTCGCGATGCACCAAGGCGCGAGTTGTGATCCCCTGCTGCAATAGTTGGGCTGCGACCGCGCTACCAATCCTGCCGGTGGCGCCGGTTACCAGGACACGAGGGTGTGCCATTGGATTTCCTTCCCTAGTTGGATAATTCGATCGTTTCGGTCAGCTCTGGTGTGGCCGCAGAAGAGGGTGTTTGCGCGAGCCCGCGCCGGCAGCAGCACGGCCACGACGCCGGCTGCGACCAACGCGATGCCGGCGCAGACCAGCGATCCGACCTGAAGGCCGTCGAGGAATGCGTGGTTGACCGCATCGCGGACGCCGACGATGCGCCCCGCCGGGCAATTGTTCGATCACCCCGTGCGCCACCGCCATCGAGTGCTGCATCGCCGAGCGGACCTTGACCGGTATCCCGGCCAGCGCTGACGCCGAGCCGAGGTGGCCGGAATAGATCGATGCGAAGACACTGCCCACGATGGCGACGCCCAGCGTGCCGCCGAGTTCGCGGGTGGTGTCGTTGACGGCCGAGCCGACCCCTGCGTTGTCGGCCGACAGGATCCCATGATCGCCTCGGTGGCCGGCGCGGTCGTGAGGCCGAGGCCGCTGCCGAGCAGCAGCATCTGCATCGCGATCTCGCGATAGGGCGTCGCCGCGTCGACCGTGGAGGCCCATGCCAGCCCGGTCGCGAACACGGCCAGTCCGCCGGCGACGACGGCGGTGGTCCCAAGCCGTTCGACCAGTTGCGGCCCCAGAAGGCTGGCCACTGCTATCGAAATGGCTACCGGCAGTAGGCGCACTCCGGCTTCGAACGCGCTGTAGTCCTTGATGAATTGGAAGTACTGGGTGATGACGAAGATGAACCCGAACAGCGTCAGAAAGCCTGCGGTCACGGCCAGGCTGCCGCCCGAGAATCGACGGTTGAAGAACACCGTCACGTCCAGCATCGGATGGGTGCTACGCCGCTCCCACACCGCGAATGCGGCGAGAACGATTGCGGCCATGGTGAAGCCGACCGCAGCCCGGGTGCTGGTCCATCCCCAACCGGGCGCTTCGATGACGGTGTAGACCAGCGTGGTCACCCCGACCGCGGACAGCAGCAACCCGGGCAGGTCGACGGGTGGTGTGGCCGGGTCGCGGGAGGTCGGCACGAACAGGATGCCGCCGATGATCGCCACCGTCGCGGTCGGAACATTCACCAGGAAGATCGAGCCCCAGGAGAAGTGGTCGAGCAGCCAGCCGCCGCTGATCGGACCGACGGCCACCCCGACACCGACCATGGCTGCCCACAGGCCGATCGCTTTGGCGCGACGTACCGGGTCGGTGAAGATGTTCGTGATCAGTCCCAGCGTGGTCGGGAAGATCACTGCCGCGCCGACGCCCATGGCGGCGCGCGCTGCGATCAGCGAATCTGCCGAATTCGCCTGCGCCGCAATAGCGGAGGTGATCGCGAACAGTGCCAGTCCGGAGTTGAGCCAGCCGCGTCTGCCGTAGCGGTCGCTGAGGCTGCCGACCGACAGCAGCAGACCCGACATGACGAGGGTGTACGCGTCGACGATCCACTGCAGCTGCGCAGTGTCGGCGCTGAGGTCGCGCGACAGCGTGGGCAGCGCAACGTTGACGATCGTGGCGTCGACGCTGATGACGAACACGGACGAGACAGATGACGGCAAGCGCGGCGATCGGGGTGGCCACGGAACTGCGGATACCGCCCGTTGCGGGGAAGGGGATGACGTCGACATGGACAGGACACTAAACTTGCTAGACAAGATTTTCAAGTAGTAAGTTGAAAAACATGTCTGGCGCTGCTAGGGTGGCGATGTGTCCACCCGCAAGAGCTACAACCAGAACTGCCCGATCGCCCAGGGGCTTGACATCCTGGGTGAGCGGTGGACGTTGCTGATCCTGCGTGAGCTGCTCGGAGGCCCGCGACGCTACAGCGACCTGCGCGCTGAACTGCCCGGAATCGCCACCAACCTGCTCGCCGAGCGACTCAAGGAATTAGAAAGCGCGGGCGTCGTCGACCGCGCTGAGCTACCGCCGCCCATTGCGCGCACCGTCTACAGCCTCAGCGACATCGGCTGGCAGCGGGTGCCGCCCATCCTGCAGAGCATCGCCTGGCTGGGCCTGGACCGACTGGATCTGATCGACCGTGGCCCGGTCTCCCCGTTGACTGGGTTCCTCGCCGGATTCATCGTCCCCTTCGACCCGGTCAAAACCGCCGATCTGACCGGGACTTACCGCGTAGAGATCGACGGTCGCCGTTTCGAGTTCGCGATGGAGCCGGGCCGTCTGGCGGCCGCTCACGGAAAACCGGACGTGACGGTCACCGCCAGCGCGGCAGACCTCGCCATCACCCGTTTAGGGTCCACCGAAGCCAAACGCAAGGCGGCGCTGCGGCGCATCGCCTTCGACGGTGAGCACGACGCCGTCGACGCCCTGCGTGAGGCGTTTTCGCTGTAGGTCGGGTGTCACGCAGGCGTGCGCCTGAGACTGATGGTCTACTCGCCCGCCACTAGACTGGCCCAATGGAGTCAGCATCGCCCCGTCCCGTGCTGGTTGTCGATTTCGGTGCGCAGTACGCGCAGTTGATCGCCCGCAGGGTGCGCGAGGCCCGGGTGTACTCCGAGGTGATTCCGCACACCGCATCGGTCGACGAGATCAAGGCCCGTGACCCGCAGGCGGTGGTGCTTTCCGGTGGCCCGGCCAGCGTGTACGCCGAGGGCGCGCCGCATCTCGATCCGGCGTTGTTCGACCTGGGCGTGCCGGTGTTCGGCATCTGCTACGGATTTCAGGCGATGGCGCAGGCCCTCGGCGGCGACCGTCGCGCGCACCGGCACCAGCGAGTACGGTCGAACCGAACTGAAAGTTGTTGGTGGTGAACTGCATTCGGATCTGCCCGAGACGCAGCCGGTGTGGATGAGTCACGGTGACGCCGTCACCTCCGCGCCGGACGGGTTTGACGTGGTGGCCACCAGCGCCGGTTCGCCGGTGGCCGCCTTCGAGAACCGGTCGCGGCGGCTGGCCGGCGTGCAGTACCACCCCGAGGTCATGCACACCCCGCATGGGCAGCAGGTGCTCAGCCGGTTCCTGCACGACTTCGCCGGCATCGCGCGCGGATTGGACGCCGGCCGGTATCGCCAGTGCGCTGATTGAGCAGGTGCGCAACCAGGTTGGCGACGGCCACGCGATCTGCGGGCTGTCCGGCGGGGTGGATTCCGCGGTGGCCGCCGCGCTGGTGCAACGTGCCATCGGGGACCGGCTGACCTGTGTCTTCGTCGACCACGGGCTGCTGCGCGCCGGCGAGCGCGCGCAGGTGCAGCGTGACTTCGTCGCCGCTACCGGTGCCAACCTGGTGACCGTCGACGCGGCCGCGACCTTCCTCGAGGCGCTGTCCGGGGTGACCAATCCCGAGGGCAAGCGCAAGATCATCGGACGGCAGTTCATCCGTGCGTTCGAAGGTGCCGTGCGGGATGCCTTGGGAAACAAGGATATTGAGTTCCTGGTGCAGGGCACGCTGTATCCCGACGTGGTGGAGTCCGGCGGCGGCAGCGGCGCAGCGAACATCAAGAGCCACCACAATGTCGGCGGCCTGCCCGGCGACCTGAAGTTCAAACTCGTCGAGCCGCTGCGGCTGCTGTTCAAAGACGAGGTGCGCGCAGTCGGGCGGGAGTTGGGCCTGCCGGAGGAAATCGTTGCGCGCCAACCCTTTCCGGGTCCGGGTCTGGCGATCCGGATCGTCGGTGAGGTCACCGCGGCGCGGCTCGACACGCTGCGGCGGGCAGACTCGATCGCGCGCGAGGAGCTGACCGCTGCGGGTTTGGACCAGCAGATCTGGCAGTGCCCGGTGGTGCTGCTGGCCGACATCCGTTCGGTCGGTGTGCAAGGCGACGGCCGCACCTACGGGCACCCGATCGTGTTGCGGCCGGTGTCCAGCGAGGACGCCATGACCGCCGACTGGACTCGGGTGCCCTACGAGGTGCTGGAGCGGATCTCCACCCGGATCACCAACGAGGTCGCCGAGGTCAACCGGGTGGTGCTGGATGTCACCAGCAAGCCGCCCGGCACCATCGAGTGGGAATAACGCCGCCTCGATCTGGTCAGGCCGTTCGTTGACGTGTCCACCCTTTACTACGGAGTCAGCGGCCGTTAGTTTGCTGGTACCAGCCGGTGTGCCTACTGCACGTGATCCGCTTGACGTTTGTCGGTGGGCAGGTGTTGACTGATCGTATCGAACATATATTCGAACATCATTGGTAACACCCGTACCACAGGAGGTGGTGATGACGGCGATTCTCGCCTCCGATCAGCCTCATCACAGCCGCGCTGAGCAGCTAAAACAGCTGCGTCGCCAGATGGCGGCGGTGTCCGGGAAGGTCGGTTCTCGCTCGGCACGGCCATGCTCACAGTCACCCCGGCCCGGATGACCTGCTACCGGATTCGGAGACCAGGCTGCCGATCCCGCAGCTGCTGGCCGATGTGCTGCCGGACGCGTTGCCACGGGGAACGGTGGCGGTGCTGTCGGGAGCCCGGTCGCTGCCGCTGAGCATGGTGGCCGCGGTGACGGCCGCCGGTGGGAACGTGGCCATTGTCGGCCAGCCGGATATCGGACTGCTGGCCGCCGTGGAAATGGGAGCGGATCTGAGCCGGCTCGCGGTGATCCCGGATCCCGGCACCGATCCGGTGGAGGTGGCTGCGGTGCTCATGGACGGAATGGATCTGGTGGTGCTGGCTCTGGGCGGGCGCTCGGTGCCACTGACACGGGCGCGGGCGGTGGTGGCCCGCGCTCACCACAAAGGCTGCACCTTGCTGGTCACCGATGGTGACTGGCAGGGGGCGTCGATACGACTAAAGGCCCGGGTCTGCGGCTATGAGACCACGCGTCGGGTGCGCCCGGTTTCGGACGGATCAGCAAGGTGCGGCTCCGGATCAGCGGGGTGTGCGCGAGGGGACGGGCGATCGGCCGGGTGCGAACCGGGTAGTTCCATGGCCTCCCGGGTATTGGCGATTTGGTGTATGGACTGGCCTGCGGTCGCCGCGGCGGCGGCCGCAGGCCTGCCCGCGACCGCCCCGGTCGCCGTCACGCTGGCCAACCGGGTGATCGCCTGCTCATCGGCTGCCCGTTCGGCGGGGGTGCGGCGAGGACTGCGGCGACGAGAGGCGGCGGCCCGCTGCCCGCAACTGCACGTCGTGACTGCCGACTCCGACCGCGACGCCCGCTTCTTCGAAGGGGTTATCGCGGCGGTGGACGATCTGGTGCCCCGCGCCGAGGTGCTGCGACCCGGGCTGTTGGTGTTGCCGGTGCGTGGGGCGGCCCGCTTTTTCGGGTCCGAACAGCAGGCCGCCGAGCGGCTGACCGACGCAGTGGCCGCAGCAGGCGCCGAGTGTCAGGTCGGGATCGCCGACCAGCTGTCCACCGCGGTCTTCGCCGCCCGCGCGGGCCGTGTCGTCGAACCGGGAGCAGACGCGCGATTTCTGTCGGCGCTGTCGATCCGGCAACTCGCCACCGAGCCCAGCCTGTCCGGTCCCGGACGGGACGATCTAGCGGATCTACTGTGGCGGATGGGGATTCGCACCATCGGACAGTTCGCCGCATTGCCGCGCACCGACGTGGCTTCCCGGTTCGGCGCCGACGCGGTGAGCGCGCACCGGTTCGCCCGCGGTGAGCCGGAACGCGGACCGTCCGGGCGTGAGCCGCCGGCCGAACTCGACGCCGTGCTGCATTGCGATCCGCCGATCGACCGGGTTGACGCCGCGGCATTTGCCGGCCGCTCGCTGGCCAGCGCGTTGCATCAGACGTTGATGGCCGCCGGGGTGGGATGCACTCGACTGGCCGTTCACGCCGTCACCGCCAACGGCGAAGAGCTGACGCGGGTGTGGCGATGCGCCGAGCCGTTGACCGAGGATGCCACCGCCGACCGGGTGCGTTGGCAGCTGGACGGGTGGTTGAACACCAGGACCGTCGTGGATCGGCCCACCGCACCGGTGACGCTGTTGCGGCTGCAGGCGGTGGAGGTGGTGTCGGCCGGGGCGCTGCAGTTACCGCTATGGGGTGGCCTCGGTGAAGAAGACAGGATGCGGGCCCGTCGGGCGCTGGTGCGAGTACAGGGTCTGCTTGGCCCGGAGGCAGTGCAGGTGCCGGTACTGTCCGGCGGTCGTGGGCCTGCCGAGCGCATCACGTTGACGCCGCTGGGCGACGAGCCGGTGCCGCGGGCCGATCCGGGTCTGCCGTGGCCCGGTCAACTGCCCGAGCCGTCGCCGACAGTGCTGCTCGACGACCCGGTGGAATTGCTTGATGCCCAGGGTAATTCGATCCGGGTGACCAGCCGCGGGCTGTTTTCAGCCGACCCGGCACGGCTGACCTCTCGCGGCCGTGACGACCGGCTGCGCTGGTGGGCCGGACCATGGCCGGTCGACGAACGCTGGTGGGATCCGGATCGGGCGGCTACCGGTGCCGGGGGACGTACCGCCCGGGCCCAGGTGCTACTGGAAGGCGGGCAGGCATCCGATCCCGGTACCGCGATGCTGCTGTGCTACCGACAGCGGAGGTGGTACCTGGAGGGAATCTACGAGTGAAGGCCCGTCACACGGTTAGCCGAGTCGCTGCGCGAACGGTCCGACCCGCTCGATGAACCGGTCGAAGAACACAGCTGGATCGACTCCAACACCGATCAGCGCGTTGGGTTTTCGACCCCAGCGTCCCGACCAGTCGGTCACTGTCATGCCGCGGGTCAGCGTCCCCGTCAGCTCGACATCCACCGTCGCCGGCCGGGTGGCGAGCAGCTGCGGGTCCAGTGCGACCGCCGCGGCCAACGGATCGTGCAGATGCGCCTGGTAACCGCGGCCGAGGTCGTAGTAGGACTCCAGGTAGAACCGCGTCGCGTCCTCGATCACCCGAATCAACCGGTTGGACGCCGAGGACCGGGTGCCCCGCTCATCGTGAACGCTCAGCACGTTTGTCGTCGTGTCCGCAGCCGCCGCCAGCCTGGCCAGGATTTCCGGTGTTATCGAGATGTTCCAGGTCACGTCGAGGCCACACAGGATCGGAAGATCCTGCGGTTCAGCAGCTTTCGCTTCTTGTGGGACCCAGGCGGCGAACACTTCGGCCGCTGCCTCGGGATCGACGCCGATGTTCCATTCCGCCACTGGATTGATGTTGCCGCGGTAGTCATAGGCGCCACCCATGATCACCAGCCGGCGCATCAGCGTCGGCAGTGCAGGTTCCTTGCGCAGCGCTAACGCCAGGTTGGTCAGCGGGCCGGTAGCCAGCCCGATCAGCTCTCCCGGATGGGCACGCGCCGCCTTGACCCATGCTGTCGCCGCATCGTCGCCGGTGAGCTGCCGATCGGTCGGCGGCAACTCCGCGTACCCCAAACCCCTTGGCCCATGGACTTTCCCGACCGGAAGCGTGGGGGAGTTCAACGGGTGATCGATACCTTTCGATACCGGCTACGCCGTCGACCCGGCACAGCTCGAGCAGGCCGAGGTTGTTCTCGCAAACTTGATCCACCCCGACGTTCCCGCCGGTCGAGGCGATGCCGATCAGCTCGGCCTCCGGGCTGGCCAGTAGATAAATCAGCGCAATCGCATCGTCTACACCGGTGTCGACGTCGGCGAAAACTGGTGCGGCGGCCACTGCGGCAACGATACCGGCAGCGACTACCAGTGCACGCCGGGCACCAGCCGTATCGCCCGCTTAACCGGCCCCGGAACCCGCATCCGGCGTAACCGCACGGGTCGGTCGCTTCGGTCGGCGCCGCGAAGACGATTGCGCAGCAACGGTTTCCGGCGGCGTTATCCCTTGCGCTGCCGCTGAATCGGGATACCCGAGGTAGAGCTGATGCAGGATCCGTCGCGACAGCTTGGGGGTGAAGTAGTTTCCGGCTTCGGCGAGGGTGCCCACCGGGGTGTCGATACGGGCGGGCTTGTCGACCAACCCGCGCACTACCATCGCCGCGGCATGCTCGGCGCTGATCGGCGGAACGGGGTTGAGCCGCCGCGACGGCGCGATCATCGGGGTGGCCACCAACGGCATGTGGATGTTGGTGAACGTGATGTGGTCGGAAAGCGTCTCGGTGGCCACCACTTCGGAGAACGCGTCCAAGGCGGCCTTGGTCGGCAGATACGAACTGTACTTGGGGCTGCGGGCTTGCACGCCGGCGCTGGAGACGTTGACGACGTGACCGAACCGGCGCTCACGCCAATGCGGCAGCAGCGCAAGCACCATCCGCACCGCGCCGAAGTAGTTGACCGCCATGACCCGTTCGTAGTCGTGGAACCGGTCGGTGGCGTTGACCACCGAGCGGCGGATCGAGCGGCCGGCGTTGTTCACCAGGTAGTCGACGTGGTCGAAGCGGCCCAGGATGTCCTTGACCGTGTGCTCCACCGAGTCGGAGTCGGTGACATCGCAGGTGAAGGCGTAAGCCTGGCCGCCGTTGGCGCGGATGTCGGTGACCAGGTCGTCGAGCGCCTCACCGTTGCGCGCCAGCGCGAATACCGTTGCGCCCCGCTCGGCGATGGCGATTGCCGCGGCCCGTCCGATGCCGCTGGACGCGCCGGTGATGATCACGTGGCGGCCGACCAGTGCTCCGGCCGGATCGTTGCGGCGGGCCCGGTCGGGGTCTAAATGCTGGGCCCAGTAACGCCATAGCTTGGGTGCGTAGCTGGCGAACTCGGGAACCTCGATGCCGGTGCCGTGCAATGCGTTTCGCGTGTTGTCGGAGATGAACGTGGGCGCCAGGTCGACGACGTCGAGAACCTCGGCGGGAATGCCCAGTTGGGTGGCCGCCATGTTGCGCCACACCTTGGCCCGCCCGCGCACCTTCATCACGGGTGCGGCGACCGACCGGGGCAGCGATCCACGCAGCGGCGGCAGCCCGGCCGCGGCGGCGATCCCGCGGTAAATACCCCGCAGGCCAATGGTTTTCGGTGCGGTCAGGTGGAATGTCTGGCCGTCGCGACCGTCGGCGTGCATGAGGGCGACCAGCGCGTCGACGACGTAGTCGACCGGCACGATGTTGGTGCGGCCGGTGTCGGGCAGCATGATCGGTGTGAACTTGGGCAAAACCGCCAGCTTGGCCAGTACGCCGAAGAAGTAATACGGTCCGTCGATCTTGTCCATCTCACCGGTGCGCGAATCACCGACCACCACCGCCGGACGGTAGATCCGATGGCGCAGGCCGGTCGCTTCACGCACCAGCAGCTCGGCTTCGAACTTGGTCTGGTGATAGGGCGTCGGCAGCGGTTGGCCGACGTCGAAATCGGATTCGGTGTACTCGCCGCGGAATTCTCCGGCCACCGCGATCGACGACACGTGATGCAGGGTCGCGTCGAGCCGGCGCGCGAGTTGGATCACGGCGCGGGTGCCCTCGACATTGGCGATTCGCTGCTCGGGCTCCGGGGCGGTGATGTCGTAGATCGCCGCGCAGTGCACCACATGCTCGACGTTGCCCAGCTCGGCGATGGCCTCGTCGGTCAACCCGAGATCGGGCTCGGCCAGGTCGCCGACCAGCGGTTTTGCTCGTTCACCCCACTGCTCGGCGAGGCGTTCGAACCGGCCCAGCGACGGGCGACGAATCATCACCCACACCTCGGCGTCCGGCCGTTCGTCCAGCAGACGTGAGACCACTCGGCGTCCGATAAACCCGGTACCGCCGGTAACGACATAGCGCATGCAAGCCATGGTGGCCCTTGGTACGGTCGCACGTCAACGCAGTGTGACGCGATCGTGGAAGCTGGCCCAGCGTCAGAACGCGGTCTCATCGCGTCGCCGCGTGGCGAAGACCTTGACGAGTTTGCGCCGACAGCGCAATATTCATCATATGATGACTTCATCAGGCGATGAATTCTTCGGATTCGGTGCGATGTCTCGCCAGACAAGCCGATCAACCTGACCGTGCTGCGCCTGCATGTCGACCAGCAACTACAAATCGGAAAGGACCTTCGGTGACCGGATATTTAGCCGCTCTGGCGATCGTGCTCCTGCTCGGCACGGTAATAACACGAGTGCTGCTGCTACGACGGGCAGGGACACAGGCGATGCACTTCGGCGACCTAGACAAGACGGACTTCTTGATCCCACCGGTGGCGTTGTTCTACTTCTACACGGTCTTTGCTGCCGCATTCAATTGGCCCCTGGTCAGCACTCAGATGTTCTTCCACTCCAACGCCATTGCCTGGATCGGTGTCGGACTGTGCTTCATCGGCCTGCTGGTCTTGTTGCTGAGCCTGGTGTCGTTCGGCAGGAGTTTCCGGGTCGGCATCGACGTCGAACAGCCCGACAAGCTGGTAACCACGGGTATCTTCGCCGTCAGCCGCAATCCGATTTACGTCGGGTTCGCGCTGGTGTTGGTCGGTCAGTTCCTGGTGTTTCCCAACTGGGTTCCGTTGATCTACCTTGCCGCGGGGGTCTTACTGTTCCACCGGCAAGTGTTGCGTGAGGAAAGCTTTATGCGGCAACACTATGCCCAGGAATACGCGGACTATTGCCGACGAGTAAGACGGTATTTTTGAGGCCTCTCAACAGCATCCAGCTACGACCGTGAGCGTGACGGTGTCGGGCTAGTTGTCACTTCGTCGTCGTCCTCCCACAGCAGCAGTTGGCGAACCGCGGGACGTGACCCGTATGGCTGCAGCATTTGACTGGCCGGGCGGGGACGGACCCGCTGCGGCCACCAGAACCAGCGCCCGAGCAGGGTGGCCATGGAGGGCGTCAAGAACGAACGCACGATCAAGGTGTCGAACAGCAGACCGAGGCCGATGGTGGTGCCGATCTGACCGAGTACCTGCAGATCGCTGAACACGAACGCGCACATGGTGATAGCGAACACCAGGCCGGCTGACGGTCACCACCGAGCCGGAGCCGGCCATCGCGCGGATGATGCCGGTCTTCAAGCCAGCGTCGATTTCCTCCTTGAACCGGGAAATCAGCAGCAGGTTGTAGTCGGATCCCACGGCCAACAGCAAGATGACGGCCAACGCGAGTACCACCCAGTACAGCTGGATGCCGAGGATGTACTGCCAGACCAGAACCGACAGCCCGAACGAGGCGCCCAACGAAAGCGCCACCGTGCCGACAATCACGAGCGCGGCAACCAGGCCTCGGGTGATGAGCATCATGATCAACAAAATCAGGCTCAGCGCGGCCAGCCCGGCGATCATCAGGTCGTACTTGGCCATGTCCTGGATGTCTTTGTAGGTGGACGCCGTGCCGCCGAGATAGAAGCTCGGCGTTGGCCAACGGCGTGCCCTTTACGGCTTCGTGTGCGGCGGTGGTGATCGGGTCGATGTGCGAAATGCCCTGCGGGCGTCGGCGGGGTCGCCTTCGATGAGTGATGATCATGCGAGCAGCCTTGCCGTCCGGCGAAAGGAACAGTTTCAGGCCGCGCTTGAAATCGGGATTGTCGAAGACCTCCGGCGGCAAGTAGAAGGAATCGTCGTTCTTGGAGGCGTCAAAGGCTTGTCCCCAGCGCGGTCGCATTTTGTCAGTGCGGCCGACGTCTGAGTCGTAGATCCCGGACTGGGTGGCGTAGCTCGACAGCGTCAGTTCCCGGTTGGTCTCCTGGCTGGCGATCTGGGGCGGAATCAGCGCCACCAGTTGTCGGTTGCAGCGCATCCAGCTTATCCAGAGTTGCGGTGAGGTTTTCGAATTTTTCGCTGAGCTGGTCGATCCCGTCGATCGTGTCCCAGACGGATCTCAGCGCGAAGCAAACCGGGATGTCGTAGCAGTGCTTTTCCCAGTAGAAGTAGCTACGAATCGGCCGGAAGAAATCGTCGAAATTCGCGATCTGGTCTCGCAGCCGGTTGATGATGGCGATGGTGTCGTGAAAGGCCTGGGTCTCGGCGTGAGTGTCGGCGGCCAGCTGCTGTTGCAGGGCATACTGTTGCTTCAAAATGCCGATCGTTTTCGCCAATTCGGCGGACTGCTTCAGCAAGTCGCCCGCGCGATCCTTCTGGTACTTGAGGTTTTCGATCTGGCTGGCGCTTTGCGCGCTGATCTGAAACGGGATCGAGCTGTGGTCGATTGGCGTCCCCAACGGCCGGGTGATGGACTGCACCTGAGCGATGCCGTGGACGTGGAACACGGCCTTGGCCACTCGTTCCAAGATCAGCATGTCGGCGGGATTGCGCAGATCGTGATCCGCCTCGATCATCAGCAATTCGGGCTCTAAGCGGGCCCGGGAGAAGTGCCGCTCGGCAGCCGCATAGCCGATTTTGGACGGGGCACGGTCAGGCATGTAGGGCCGAATGTCATAGCTTGTCTTGTATCCGGGCAGTAGCGAGCAGACCGATGAGCGCGATCGCGGCCGCCACCACAAATACGGGACCCGGCCAGCGGACGATGGCGGTGCCGATCCGCCGCCAGCCCCGGGTTTGCAACGCGCGCTTGGGATCTAGCAGCCCGAACGAACTGCCTATGGTGAGCACGGCCGGACCGAGGGTCAGTGAGGCCGCCAGCGCAACAAGAATGCCTAAGCCGGCAGGGACACCCAGGCTTTGAAAGTAGGGCAGCCGGGTGAAGCTGAGGCAAAACACCGCACCGGCAACGGTCAGACCCGACCCCAAAACAATGTGCGCGGTGCCGCGATACATCGTGTAGTAGGCGGTTTCACGATCCTCCCCGGCAGCGCGCGCTTCTTGATATCGGCCGACGAAAAATATCGCGTAGTCGGTGCCGGCGGCGATGACCAAAAGGGTGAGCAGATTAGTCGAGTACGTCGACAACCCAATGAGCCCGTGGTAGGCCATAAATGCGACGATTCCGCGGGCCGCGGCCATCTCGATAAGGACAGTGAGCAGCACGAGGAGCGTCGTGCGAACGGCGCGATAGACGAACAGCAACATCAGCATGATCACGAAGACGGTTATCAAGGTGACCTTCGCGGTACCTTGACTGCCCACTTCGAACTGATCCGCGATGAGCGGCGCCGCGCCGGTGACGTAGGCCTTGACGCCCTTCGGGGGCTCGATGTGATCGACAATCTTGCGCACGGCGTCGACGGATTCGTTGGCCAGCGCCGACCCTGAATCGCCGGCAAGGTTCACCTGTACGTATGCGGCCTTGCCGTCTGCGCTTTGGGATCCGGCCGCCGTCAGCGTATCGCCCCAGAAGTCTTGGACATGCTCGACGTGCTTCTTGTCCTGTTCGATCTTTCCGATCATGGTGTCGTAATACCGATGCGCGTCAGCGCCCAACGGCTTATCGCCCTCCAGGACGACCATCGCCGTGCTGTCGGAGTCGAACTCGTGGAACACTTTCCCGATGTGTTTGGTCGCCTGAAGTGACGGTGCGTCGGGCGAGCTCTGGGCAACGTTATGTACTCGCCCGACCTCCTCCAGTTGCGGGACAGTGGAATTCGTGATGACGGTCAACGCCACCCACAGCAGCAGGATCGGCACCGCAAGTCGGCGGACGGTGTGCGGCACCGCAGGACGGCGAAGGTGATGGTTGCTCATCCGGACTTGTCCAGGCAGAAGGTATAGGCGTTCACTGCGTTGACGGTCCTTTCGTCCTTGACGACGCCGTTGACGATGATGCGGCACCCGATGGTGTTGCCATTACCTTGTGCCACAACGTTGCCGACGATCGCCGGCTCTGTGCTCGTGATCGTGAACGACCACGGCAGGGGAGTGTCTAGGACTTGTTGTGGCTGAGCGTTGACGTCCAGATAGTTGATGGTCGCCACGGCTCCCGGGGCGCCGAAGACTTCGAGGACCACGTGTTTAGGGTTGAACGGGACGATCTCATTGGAGATGCCCTCGGCGGCTGAACTGTTGTGGTGAGAGCCGAAGATGCCATGCAGCCGATAGACGCCGAAGCCGGCGGTCGCGACGACGACGGCGGCGACCAGCACCATCCAATAACGTTTGACCAAGCTACTTAGTGAAATCGCTTTCACCCGTTGGCCTTTCGATAGCCGGTGGCAGGATCGCTTGGCCACATTGCCGGTGCTTCACGCGCGGATCGACAGGTAAGACAGTAGGGTACCGGACCGGACGTCACAAGAGACGCTAGCGTACACATTCGGGCAGTCACTCACTCAGGTCGGGTCAGGCTTGGGATGATGACGTCGTCGACGAGGGTTTGCACGGTGTGCCGGGTCGGCGGCCGGCCGGGAAAGATCGACCGGAAGATCAGATAGTGGGGCAGCAGATCCCAGAGTTCGTCGTTGATGGCGGCTTGGCCGATCTCACCGCGGTCAGCGGCCTGCTGAAGGATGTGGTTGATCAGGGCCTTCCGCTGCTCGATGAACTGCTGCTGCATCACGTCGTTGAGTGCGGGGTTGCGCGCCACCTCGACGAGCACGGCGCGAATGGTGCCGGCGTGCTGCTGACCCTGTTGGCAGATCAGCTCTCCCACACGCAGCAAATCGTTCCGCAGCGTGCCGGTGTCGGGAGGCACGGCGACTTGGCGGACGCCCTCGATAAACGCGGCCAACACCAATTCGGCTTTCGACGGCCAGCGCCGGTACACGGTGGCCTTGCTGGCGCGGGCCTTGGCCGCCACCGCGTCCACCGTCAACCGGTCATACCCGTGTTCTTGCAGGAGCTGCAACGTCACCGCGAGCAGTTCGGTCTCCCGAGGCGACCACGGTGACGACTCCGCGGCCCGATGGGCAATCTGGGGCACGACGCTCACGATAGAACCGCGAGGACAGTACTGTCCAGTACCGTACCGCTCGGGTTGGGACTCGCTGGCTTAGTAGCTGAAGTCGCGGATACCGTCCCAGTCCACCAGCGTCCATCCCATCGACGGGCTGCCGGTGATCACCACGCGGCCCAGGTTCGGCAGCTTATGGCTGGTCACCAGGCTGTCCTTGGGGTTTTTGACGTTCATCAAGGTCCAGTACATGATCGCCTCGGCGTGCGAGAACGCCACCGGTTTGGTGTTGCCGCTGTCGTAGATCTTTTGGACGGCGGCGCTGAACTGGTCGTTGAATTCAATACCGCTGATCGAGCCGGGGACGGCGTCCTTGAGGTCGCCGTTCAGCCAATCCGCCGGCGCGACCAGATACGTCAGGTCTGCGTTCTTCGTCGGCGTGTCGTTGTACCAGCCGGCGTCGATTTCCCGCAGACCGGGCAGGATTTCGACCCGCTTGCCGAGTGCGTGGGCCAGCGGCGTCAGCGGTCTGCTGGGTTCGGACCATGTCGGAGGCGTAGACGGCGTCGAAGTTGTTGCGGGAGAGCTGATGTGCCAACTGTTCGGCTTGCGCCTGGCCTTCCTCGGTCAGACTTGGACCGGGGATGTCGGTGTTGATGACCTGGTCGACGTTGCTTTGGGACTCGGCATGCCGGATGAAGGTCAGCGTGATGCTACGGACGTGCGGGTGTTCCCGAGCAGGCGCCGATGGTTATCGTCACGACGAGCGCGGCCAAAGCCTTCCAGATCACGGTGCGGTTGCGCATGGCGATAGCCTGCCTTGTCGACGGCTTCGGTGTGGTGGGTTTGCCACGGTTAGCCGGATGAATCTGATCGAGAGGAGACCCGCATGACGATCGACCCGAAGGCCGTTGGCGCAACTACCGAGCCGATGCTGTTCGAATGGACCGACCGCGACACCTTGCTCTACGCGCTCGGTGTCGGTGCCGGAGCCGAGGACTTGTCGTTCACCACGGAGAACAGCCACGGCATCGCTCAGCAGGTGCTGCCGACTTATGCGGTGATCTGCTGCCCGGCGTTCGGCGCGGCCGGCAAGGTCGGATCGTTCAACTGGGCGATGCTGTTGCACGGTTCGCAGGGCATCCGGCTGCACGCGCCGCTGCCGGCCGCGGGCAAGCTGTCGGTGGTCACCGAGGTGGCGGACATCCAGGACAAGGGCGAGGGCAAGAACGCGATCATCATGTTGCGCGGCCGCGGCAGCGATCCTGACACCGGGACGCTGGTCGCCGAAACCCTCACGACGCTGGTGATCCGCGGCGAGGGCGGCTTCGGGGGAGAGCCAGGCCAGCGGCCGGTCGCGCCGGAGATCCCCGACCGCGAGCCCGACGCCCGGGTCGCCTTGCCCACCCGGGAGGATCAGCCGCTGATCTACCGGCTCTCCGGTGACCGCAATCCGCTGCACAGCGACCCGTGGTTCGCCAAGGAGTTGGCCGGGTTCCCCAAGCCGATCATGCACGGGCTGTGCACCTACGGGTTCTCCGGCCGAGCGTTGGTCGCCGAACTCGGCAATGGCGACGCCAGTGCCATCACCTCGATCGATGCACGGTTCACCAAACCGGTCTTTCCCGGCGAGACGCTGTCCACCTTGATCTGGCGCACCGAACCCGGCAAGGCGGTGTTTCGCACCGAAGCTGCCGCGCCCGACGGCAGCGACGCCCGGCTGGTGCTAGAGGACGGCGCGGTGGAATACACGGAGGGCTAGCCAGCAATTTGCCTTCGCTGGTTTAGCAGGGCCGACATCGCGGCACTCTGCGGCCATGGCATTCAAACTCACCTACAGCGACGGGCAAGAGACCGACTACGACGACAGCACCAAGTGGGAAGTCGAAAACGGGGTCATCAAGATGGGCCACGAGCCCGGGGAGTGGACAGTCTTCGTCTCCCCGAGTCATTGGGCCACCCTCGAACTAGTGACCGGCAAAGATCGAGATAAGGAGGGCGGCGGCGGCAAGGACAAGGACAAACACACAGAGGACAAAGACCACCACGAGGACGACAAGGACAAAAAGGACAAAAAGGACAGCTGACCGTTCAGCGATCAAGAACGGTGTCAATCGGCGACAGTGATCACCAGGCGAGGCCGTTTTCGCCTTTGGGTGCCGGCGGCGAGTTCTACACGCCTACAGCCACACTCGCAGCATCAGGCGTTGGCTGTAGCGCGTCCGGATGCACGCGTCGAGGTGATGAACTCGAGCAGCGCTGCGTTGTAACAGGGAGACTCGCTGAGGTGCAGGCCGTGGCCGGCGCCGTCGATGGTGACGAAGTGGCAGTCGGGGATCAGCGATGCGGTCTTACGCGCGGTCAGATCAATCGGCATCGAGGCGTCGGCGGTGCCGTGGATGACCAGGGTTGGGACCGTGAGCTCGGTGAGCTCCGAACGGAAGTCGGCGCGCACGAACGCGTCGCTGGTCCGGGTCAGGATTGGCAGCGGGACGGCGGCGATCGTGTTCAACGTCCAGTCCTGCAATTGCTGGGACACACGATGCTCGCCGTAGAAGTACTCGGCTTTGCCGCTGATCTCCATCCAGTCACCGATGTCGCGGAGCATGACCGAGCGAACCTGCGCCAAGGCGTCGTCGGGTATTCCGTCGGGATTGTCGGGGCCCTGCAAGAGCATCGGGGTCACCGTGCCACTCAGCACAACCCGGGCGATGCGCCCGGCTCCATGCCGAGTGAGGTAGCGGGCAACTTCTGCCGTTCCCATCGAATGGCCAATCAAAGTGATGCCATACAGATCGAGCCCCTCGATCACGGCGGCCAGATCGTCGGCCAGCGTGTCAATGTCGTAGCCGGTCGGTGGCCGGTCGGAGCGACCATGGCCACGACGGTCGTAGATGGTGCAGCGGAATCCAGCCGTCATCAAGTCCGTCAGCTGGTAACTCCACATGTCGCCGTTGAGGGCCCAGGCGTGCGCCGGGGCACTACGATGACAAATCGGTGCAGCTAGATGGGGCCCGGTAAGGGCGGCGCACGGTTGGGGCCCGCGGACACTCCTGCGGCGATCATTGGCGCCACGACGTGAAAGCGGTGCTGACGATGGCGCATGACGTGATGATCAGCCATTCGCACGAGGACAAAACCGCCGCCGATGCCGCCTGCGCCGCGCTTGAGGCCAGGGGAATCCGCTGCTGGATCGCACCCCGTGACATCAACCCCGGACAGGATTGGGCCACTTCCATCCTCCAGGCGATCCAGGATGCCCGGATAATGCTCCTCGTCTTCAGCCGCCACGCCAACCAGTCGCCCCAAGTCAACCGGGAAGTCGAACGGGCCGTGCATTCCGGCAAGACGCTCCTTCCCCTTCGGATCGAGGACGTGCTGCCGGAAGCGGCGCTCGAGTACTTCCTCGGTACACCGCACTGGCTGGACGCGATCACCAAACCCTTTGAGGCGCACCTGGAGAAGCTGGCCGATGCCTGCACGAGCTTGTTGGCGGTCACCGGTCGGTCGCCTCAGGACGCGGATCAGGGCTCCGCGGCCAGCGACCCTGCCCTACTTGTCACGACACATCCGACCGAGCAACCATCAGCTGACCATCGGCCCCCGATGATGCTGTGGTGGCGCCGCCAACGCCGCCAGGTGCAAGTGGGTTTGATCGCCGCCGGGGCTGTGATCGTGGTGGCCGTCACCGCCACCGTGGGATATCTTCTCACCGGGCGAAACTCGCAGCCCTCCACCACCTCTCAGCCCTCCACCACCACGACCGGCACCACCGCCACGACCACCCCGGCCCCCACGCCTCCTGTCGCGGAGGGTGCATTGGACGGGCTGCTGCTCGGCCTCGTCGAGATCAACACCACGATGGGCGCCACCGGAATGACGGTCTCCCGGCCGTGGAACACCCTGAATGACCTCGGATTTGACAATCCCTCGTCGCCTCCGGAGTGCCTACCCGTAGGCGGCCCGGGGGAGGCGGCCGTCTACGCCGGGAGCGGCTGGACCGCCATGCGCGGACAGGATGTCCATGAACCGCAGAACTGGCATCATGCGGTTGATCAGGGTGTGGTGTTGTTTCCCTCGGCGCAGGCGGCGGCCGCATTTGTCAGCGCCTCAGCGCGAAGCTGGCCGGCCTGCACGAGCTTCACGGACAACGTCAATAACGTGCATTACACCGTGGGGCCCGTGTCCATGGTCGACGGCACACTCAGAGCCACTGCCACCCAGCCCAACGGTTGGGCGTGTCAGCGGGCACTGACGGCTCGCAACAACGTGGTGATCGACGTCGCGGGGTGCAGCTATAACACGACAGAACAAGGGGTCAGCATCGCCGACCAGATCGCCGCCAAAGTACCCACTTAAATGGGCCGCCGGTTGAGCAGACTGGCTGATCGGACGCTCCACTCGCCCCAACGGGGTTGGCGGTGGACACCGCCGGCAACTCTACGGTCACCGAGTCAGACGCCACTCGACGCCGCGGTATCACCCCTCAGGGCACCCCCAAGGGGTGTGGCCGTGCGGGTTTTACTGTGCGCAGCGGGGTTTCGCGGCGCAGGCACGAGGGTGAGGCGTTCTGAAGCTTCGGCGGCGGCCCGTGATCGTTGGGTTCGACGGGGAAAGCCAAGAACTGTGGGCAAGGCTGGTGATTCGGTGCTGATCTGGTGTCCATCACCGCCTGCGGTATTCGGGAGCCTCGATTGCCTGCGGCTGCGTCTGTGGTGGTGCTTTGATGTTGATGGTGTTGTGTCTGCACATACCGGGCCCTTGGGGGTTGTTGATGATCGGTGATTACGAACGTGTCGGGGTGGTGGCGCGCACGGCACACAGCACGATCTGGAAGGGCTTTGACCCCGGGCTCAAGCGTGAGGTGGCTCTTAAGCAGCTGTCGGGTTCGGGCGCCGGCGAGGCGGCTCGCCGGGAGGCCGCCGCGCTGGCCGGGTTGCGGCATCCCAACATCTTGTCGGTGTATGACGTCCTTGAGGACGCCGAGGGTGTGTGGCTGATCGAGCAGTGGATCACTGGGGCGCCGTTGTCGGCGGTGTTGGCGGTGACCGGGAAGCTGCGGGGGATCGACGCTTTGGCCTTGATCCATGGTGCGCTGCACGGTCTGTCCTATGCTCACGGGCGCGATGTGGTCCATGGTGACATCACGCCGGGCAATATCTTGATCGACCAGAGCGGTACACCGATGCTGGTGGACTTCGGTCTGGCGGTCACCCCGGGTCACCTCAGCCTGGGTGGCACCCCGGGCTACATGGCGCCGGAGGCCGCGGCGGGCCGACCGGTCGACAAGCGGTCCGATGTGTATAGCAGCTGTGTGGTGTTGGCCGAGCTGCTCAGAGGTGCGCGACTGTTCACCACCGCGAGCAGCTTGGCTCTGACCCGTGAACAGGCCAGCGCCGCACCGCAACTGGCCGGGATCGAACGCCCCGTGGCCGCGGTGCTGAGCACCGGATTGCATCCCCGACCCGATGATCGGCCCGCCGACGCCGAAACGCTGCTGACCCAACTCGAATCGGCGATCGAGGAAACCCACGGCCGCCGCTGGCTGGCCGCCGCCGGGCTGGGTGCCATCGGTTCGACCGCAGCCACCGTCGCCGCCGGGACGACACTGACCGGCGCCACGGCCACCGCCGGGACCGGTACGACGGTGGCTGCGGCCGCCAAGACCGGCACGTCCAAGCTCAGCCGCGGGAAGGTCATCGGTGCGGGCGCCGCAACAGTCGCCGGCGTCATCGCAGTGGCAGCGTTCGTCCTGTTACGCCCCGAACCGCCCCATCAGACCGCAGCACAAACAACGACACCCCCGCCCGCCGCCGCTCCAGCCGCGACCCCACAAGGAGCCCAACTGGCGATCGACGGCACCTACCTGTGGCACACCATCACCAACTCCTGCGGGGACGTCCGCGACGCCACCGTCACCATCACCCATCAAGGCAACACGCTGACCATTGCAGCTGGGATCACTTACACCGGCACCCTGAACGCCGACGGATCGTTCACGCTCACCCGCCCAGTCCCCCCCGGATGGTTGGAAACGGTCCGGGGTGTCTTCGCCACCGAAGGCGGCCGCACCGTCATCCGCGACGGCACATGGCAGAATGGCAATAGCGGTTACCCTTGCAGCTCAACCTTCGTGGGCACCAAGCAGTGAACGACAACCCAGGATCGCCCTATCTGGAAGCCCGTTAGAAACCGGGTTAAGCTGCGCGCCCAGCGGGGGTCCTCGTTCGGTCGCCGCTCCGTTTGGACAGATCGCACAAGAGTGTAGGAATCACACCTTCCTCGGCATGAATTGTCAAGACATACCCCTCGGGGCCGCTGCTCATGCTGACTTTGTCGATACCCGGCAAACCCCCGAGCCCCTACCGAGTAAGAATGCCCGGTTCGGTAGACATGACGTGATGAGTACAGACGAGGATCACGACCGGCTCCCCATGATGACGCGGGAGGACTACGAGCGGATCGGGCAGATCCTGCGCGAGATCGGCGGCCCTAACGTCACTTGGGGATCGCAAGGCCCACCTTGACGTGTGGGTGGCCGAGCATCAGATCCGGGCTGAACGGCTGACGAATGCGCGGCTGACCCGCGCTACGTGGGCGTTGTTCTTGGCGACGGTGGCACTGGTCCTCGCGTCCGCCGTCACTGTCGCCGTCAGCCATTAGCTTAGCTACTAGGGCCTGAAAAAGTCGGCGCGTGGCGGTCCCTAGTTGGCTGGTGCTGAGCAGGGAGGATGGCCTCAACCCCTTGTTGCGGAAGGGATCGAGGCCATCGTGTTCAGAACTGTAAGTGATCAGCCGACGTTGTGGGATGTAATCCTTCCGGCGGAACTGCTCGTGTTGCCCACCGAGTTGGCTCGGGTGGATGCGCTGCTGGATGATGCGGTGTTCTTCGCGCCGTTCGCGGCCTATTTCGATGCCCGGATCGGTCGTCCATCGATCCCGATGGAAACTTATCTGCGGTTGATGTTTTTGAAGTTCCGCTACCGGCTGGGCTATGAGTCGCTGTGCCGGGAGGTGGCCGATTCGATTTCCTGGCAGCGGTTTTGCCGGATCCCGTTCGGCACGCGGGTGCCGCATCCGACCACGTTGATGAAGATCACCAGCCGCTGTGGTGACGAGGCGGTCGCTGCGCTTAACGAAGCGCTGCTGGTCAAGGCCGCCGCAGGCAAGCTGCTGCGGACCGATCGGCTACGTGCCGATACCACGGTGGTGGAGGCCGATGTCGGGTACCCGACCGATTCGGGTTTGTTGGCCAAGGGTGTCGGCACGATTTGCCGCACGATGGCGCGGATCAAAACCCTTGGTGGCGCGACGCGCACCCGGGTTCGTGATCGGCGCCGCTCGGCGGGTCGGCGCGCCCGCTCGATTGCCGCCAAGCTGCGGCTGCGTGGCGCCCAACAACGCGATCAGGCCCAAGCTGCGGTGCGGCGAATCACGGGTGAACTGGCCGACATCGCCGACCAAGCTATCCGTGAGGCGGCCGCAGTGATCCGCAACGCCAAACGCGCGCTAACAACGGCCGCCGGGATACGTAAAGGCCGCCTGACTCAAGCGATCAACCACCTCGACATCGTGGTGGGGCGCACTCAGCGGGTGGTGGCGCAGACCCGCAGTCGGCTGGCCGGGGTGATGCCCGACTCGAGCACCCGGGTGGTCAGCCTGCATGATGTCGATGCGCGCCCGATCCGCAAGGGACGGCTGGGAAGGCCGGTCGAGTTCGGCTACAAAGCCCAGGTCGTTGACAACGCCGACGGAGTGATCCTCGACCACAGCGTCGAGCTCGGAAATCCCCATGATGCAGCGCAATTGGCACCGGCGATCGAACGGATCACCCGTCGTACCGGGTGCCCACCACGGGCGGTGACTGCCGATCGCGGCTACGGCCTGGCGTCGGTCGAACGCGACCTCCACCAACTCGGCGTGCGCAGCGTGGCGATCCCACGAAGTAGCAACCCCGGCGCAGCCCGCCGCGCAATTGAGCACCGACGAGCCTTCCGCGACAAGGTCAAATGGCGAACCGGATCCGAGGGACGCATCAACCACCTCAAGCGCAGCTATGGCTGGAACCGGACCGAACTAACCGGCGTCAACGGCGCCCGAATCTGGTGTGGACAGGGCGTCTTCGCCCACAACCTCGTCAAGATCAGCGCGCTGGCAGCATGACACCGACGGAACCGCCAACTCGCCGTCCCAGAACCAGCCGCCGGCGACCGCGCCGCCACGCGCCGACTTTTTCAGGCCCTAGTAGCTAGCTGCATCCGATCCGTGCCGGTGAGCACATCGTGAGCACAATTTGAGCACAGTTACAGTTATCTTCAGTGATGTGCCGTGATGTCGTTTGGGCAGCTCAAGACCGCTTTAACCCCTCGACCAGCACCGCTGAAATTACCCGGCAGGTAATCGTGGCCGTGAGCCTGCGCGGCTAGCATCGTGCCGGTGACGACCCTGGCCCAGCGGGCTCCGGCAACACCTCCAGTCGGTCGGCTGCTGCGTGAATGGCGCGTGCGGCGCCGAATAAGCCAGCTCGACTTGTCGATTCAGGCGGATATCTCAGCCCGGCATCTGAGCTTCGTGGAGACCGGCCGGTCGCGCCCGACACCGGGGATGATCCTGCGGCTCAGCGAGCAACTCGATGTGCCACTGCGTGAGCGCAATGCGCTGCTACTGGCCGGCGGCTACGCGCCGGCCTATCCCGAGCACTCTCTCGACGAGCCGGAACTGACCCGGCTGCGCGCAGCACTGCGTCAGATCCTCACCGGACACGAACCGTACCCGGCATTGGTCGTCAACCGATGGTGGGAAATGCTCGACGGGAACGCGGCCGTCGCGGTGCTCATCGAAGGATGCCACCCCGCGCTGCTCACGCCGCCGGCGAACGCGTTGCGGGCGTCGCTGCACCCGGATGGTATGGCGCCTCGGATCGTCAATCTGCCTGAGTGGCGCGCGCATATCCTCGAGCGGCTGCACCGTCAAGTGCAGGCCACGCGCGACCCGCGGCTGGCCGAGCTGCATGCCGAGTTGTCGGCCTACCCGGGGGGCGTGGCCGAGCGCCCCGGGCTCACCGACGTCGCGGTGCCGCTGCGCCTTCGCCACGGCGACCGAGAGTTGGCTTTTTTCAGCATGACCGCCGTCGTCGGCGCGCCGCTGGATGTGACGGTTGCCGAGGTGGCGATCGAGTCGTTCTATCCCGCCGACGCGGAAACCGCTGAGGCGCTGCACACAATCCGAAGGTGAGCCGATGACCGACCCCGCCGCCACCGAATTGATCCACGCGCAAGTCCCGTTGTGCGCGACCCTAGGCATCACCGCGGACACCTTCCGTCCCGACGAGG
Source organism: uncultured Actinomycetota bacterium (assembly GCA_963720085.1). Lineage (GTDB taxonomy): Bacteria > Actinomycetota > Actinomycetes > Mycobacteriales > Mycobacteriaceae > Mycobacterium. The sequence continues at coordinate 26,295 of CAVRER010000037.1, read as the reverse complement.
TGGTGCTGAGTCTGGATTGGGCGCCGACCCTGTGCACAGGTAACGACGTGCTGCACGGCGGGATCGTGATGGCCCTGGCGGACTCGGCGGGCGGGGTATGTGCGTTCCTGAATCTCCCTGAGGGGGCGGCAGGAACCGCAACCATCGAGTCCAAGACCAATTTTTTGGCTGCCACCCGCTCCGGCACGGTGAAGGCGCACGCCCGCCCGCTGCACATCGGAAAGCGGGTTATCGTGCTTGAAACGGATGTCCGCGGCGACGACGGCAAGCTGGCCGCCAAAGTGCTGCAAACCCAAGCGATCCTGTGATCAACGAGCGAGCTGACGCGCCAGCCGCTCGGTGAATTCGCGCGCCCGTTCCGGACTATCGAGCGCGTAGGTGGCTGCGGTGGCACGATCACCATCGTCGCTGTGCCGCACCACGATTGGGATACCGTCATCGGCGACTGCGTCGAACGCGTCCTCGTCGGTAATGTCGTCGCCGAGGTAAATCGGTAACAGTGGTCCCGGCTGTTCGTCATCGCGAATGTGCTCGAGCACCCAATGCAGCGTCTTGCCCTTGTCCCAGTCGACATTTGGACGTAGCTCGATGACTTCGCGACCCGTAGTGACGCGAAGCGCAGTGCGCTGGCCGGCGCTTCGTACCGCTGCGGCCACCTCGCCGACCCGGTTACGTGCGGCGTTGCGGTAGTGCACGGCAACACCGAACCGCTTGTGCTCCACCACGACACCGGCGATGTCACCCAGTTGGTCGGCGAGCTCGGCGGCCGCCTCCCCGAGAACCGGGATACTTGCCGCCGCCTCGGGATTTTCGTGGTGTGCGCCGTCGGGTCCGGTCAGCTCGAAACCGTGACTGCCCGCATACCAGATGCCAGGCAGGCCGATCCGCCGGCGCACGTCGGCGAGGTCGCGGCCGCTCAGTATCGCGACGGGACACTGTGCGGTCAGCGATGTCAGCGCGTCGGCCGCACCCTCGACCAGCTGAGCAGCGTCGGGATTCTTGACGATGTTGGAGAGCGTGCCGTCGAAGTCGAAGAACACCGCCGGGCGTCGACCGGTCATCGCGTCAAGAGCTGCGAGCCCGTCGGGCAGCTCGGACATCCGGCGGTCCCCGGTGCGCACGTTGATCTCGCGCAGGTCGGTGATCACCGCGTCGGCCCCGCGGCTGCGCAGCTCGTCGGCGCGTCCGGTCGTGTCGATCGCGATCACCAGTGCGAATCCGCCGGCCCGGGCGGCCGCGACACCGTCGGCGGTCGCCGTGACGACGGCACACCGGCCAGGGCGCACCGACAGCCGGTTGGCCGCCTCGAGGAGGGGGCGGTCGTCGGAGGCGACGCCGGCGTCGTGCAGTTGCTTGACGAGGTGCTTCGCGACCGCCCGGTCACCGAGGTCGAACAGCACCGCGTCGTGGCGGCGCGGGTCGATGGTGACCGACATTCGCCTGCCCTGCCTTCCCGGCATGCCGTTGCAATGCCGGTAGCAAGGTTAGTCAGGTCGACCGGTCTCCTAGCCGTCAGACTGATTTCTTGGCGAACAGCAAGACCGAGTCTTGGCTGAGCATTTCCAATCGCGCCACGGCCATCGAGATACCTTTGGCCAGTTCGTCGACGTCGGCTGCGGCGTCGTAATCGGCGGTGATACCGAACACCAGGTCATTGGCATAGCTCAGGACCGCGACACCCGTGCGCAACCGCAGCGCAATCGGCGGGATCGGCAGCAGGCGCGCCACCTTGCTGCCCATCATCTCCAACTGGCGGCGCGGTCCCGGGACATTGGTTGCCAGCGTCACGATGCCGCGCTGGGGCAGACGGGTGAGAAGCCGAATCAGCCACGAGGACAACATGAACGGGATGTAGTTGGTCGCCGACACCGCCACGTTGCCCGCTTGCCGCTGCCCACCTTGCTTGGCCCGGCTCAACCGGCTGTGCACGACGCGCAATTGCTGGATCGGGTCGTCATGTTCGACGGGCAGATAGGGCAGCATGACAGAGAGGCGATTGCCCGGCTTGTCGAGTGCATCCGGCGAGCGCACCGACACCGGGACCAGGGTGCGCAGCGAGTCCGGGCGGGGTTCCTCGCCGCGATGCAGCAAAACGGAGCGGAAGCCTTCGGTGATCGCGGTAAGCGCAACGTCGTTGATGGTCACGTCGAACTTCCGGCATACCTGTTCGACCTCGGCGAGCGGGACGCGCACCGCCCGATAACACCGCATCCTGGTGACCGGCCCCACCAGTGACGAGCCCGCGGAAGGTCGGAGCAATCCGGCGGCAATTTCCGCCGCGCCGCCAACCGTCCGCGCAGCAGCACCGGTGATGCTGGTGGCCGTCCGCCAGATGCTGTCCAGCGGGTTCCAGAGGTTCTCCAGCGGTTTGGGGTCCGGCACCGGCTTGAGGTGTTGGCGTGTCGCGGCAGTCCGCTTGGTGACGGTGGGTCGAGCGAACGGATCGCCGTCGACGTCATCGCACAGTCGAGTGAGGATGCGGATCGCCGAGATTCCATCGGCCATGCAGTGGTGGATCTTGATCAGGATCGCCCAGCGATTGCCCTTCAGACCCTCGATGGCCCAGCATTCCCACAGCGGGCGGTCCCGGTCCAGACGGCGCTCCAGCACATCGGCAACGACTCGGTACAATTCGGCGTCATCGCCGGGCCGCGGAAGAGCTACCCGGCGCACATGACGGCTGAGGTCGAATCCCGGATCGTCGACCCACTGCGGAGCACCGATATCGAACGGTTGGGTACGCAGCATTTGTGTGCAGCGTGGTATTGCTCGGATACGTTCTGCCAGAACGTCTTTGAACCGATCATGATTGGGGGCGGAGCCGTCGATGATCGCGACTCCGCCGATCGCCAGGCTGACGTTCCGGTCCGAATCTTCCGCCATCATGAAGCCCGCATCGAGCGCGTTGAGTTGCTCCACGATTCGGCACCGCCGTTCACTGCTGGGGATTTCGTATGAGTATTCGCTGCTGTCCTGAGCAGGAGGTGGCGGCCAGATTAAATCGTGTAAACAACTGGAGTCTATTGTGTGGCAACGTAGTTCACGAGTGTAAAGGGCACCGCGCTGTCTGAGAATCTCTGAGAATTTTCTCAACTCCCGGCAAGGGTGGACTATCTCCCGTGTTCACCCGCCGGGGTTTCTCCGGCGGTGACCTCGGCGCCTCCTGGTGGTTGCCACGGCTGATCGGTTTCGCCCACGCCGCCGAAATGCTCGACACAGCGGAATCTTTCGATGCCACCGCGCACACCAAATCGGATTCGCCACCCACCTTGCCGCCGAAGGCACAGACATCGATACCGCCGTCGCCATCGGAGAAAAGATCGCCGTTAACGCCCCGTTCGGCGTCAGCCAGACCAAGAACCTGCTCAACACCGCCCTTGGCATCGGGGAACTGCGCCAGCACATGACCACAGAAATCCGCGCGCAAGTGCTGTGCTCCCTCACCGACGACGTCGGCGAGGGAATCAGCGCCGCGCTCCAGCGCCGCACACCCACGTTCTGCAACAGCTGACGTCGTAAATCGAACATATATTCGATAGACTGACCGCGTGGGTTTCAGCAATGGCCCGCCGGGCTGGGCGGAAATGGAGCGGGTGCTCAACGGGAAGCCGCGCCGTCCCGGCACGCCATCTGTGTGGGGACCGGCCGATGACGTCCCGCTGTCGCGCAAGCGGGTGAGCTACCAGCCGCCGGACGATAACCGGACGGTTCGCTCGTCCGTCGCGTATGCCGAGTTGCACGCGCATTCGGCGTTCAGCTTCCTCGACGGGGCCAGCACGCCGGAGGAGCTGGTCGAAGAGGCGGTGCGGCTGGATCTGCGTGCCATCGCGCTGACCGACCACAACGGCCTCTACGGGGCGGTGCGGTTCGCGGAAGCGGCCGCGGAATTGGACATGCGCACCGTGTTCGGCGCCGAACTTTCCCTTGCGTCCGGCGCCCGGACCGACGACCCCGATCCGGCGGGCCCGCATCTGCTGGTGTTAGCTCGCGGCCCGGAAGGCTACCGGCGGTTGTCGCGGCAGCTGGCTGCGGCGCATCTGGCCGGCGGCGAGAAAGGCAAACCGCGGTTTGACTTCGATGCGCTCACCGACGCGGCGGGTGGGCACTGGCACATTCTGACCGGTTGCCGCAAAGGTCATGTCCGCTCTGCACTGGCCACCGACGGGCCGGACGCGGCCGCGGCGGCGTTGGCCGATCTGGTGGACCGATTCGGGCGTACCCGGGTCAGCGTCGAGCTGACCCACCACGGGCATCCGCTCGACGACGAAGCCAACGCTGAATTGGCCGAACTGGCGTCGCGATTCAGGCTCAGCTGTGTTGCGACTACCGGTGCGCATTTCGCCGCGCCGTCGCGGCGCCGGCTGGCGATGGCCATGGGTGCCATACGGGCCAGGCAGTCGCTGGACGAGGCGGCCGGCTGGCTGGCCCCGCTGGGCGGTTCCCATCTGCGATCGGGTGAGGAGATGGCGCGGCTGTTCGCGCAGCACCCCGACGTGGTGACCGCCGCGGCCGAACTCGGCGAGCAATGCGCCTTCGGCTTGGCGCTCATCGCCCCGCAGCTGCCGCCGTTCGACGTCCCGCCCGGCCATACCGAGGACAGCTGGTTGCGCGAGCTGGCGATGGCGGGGGCCCAGAGCCGCTACGGGCCGAGCGCACAGGCACGGCAAGCATATGCTCAGATCGAGCACGAGTTGGAAATCATTGCGCAACTGGCATTTCCAGGCTATTTCCTGGTGGTCTACGACATCACCCGATTCTGCCGAGAGAACAACATTCTGTGTCAGGGCAGGGGATCGGCGGCCAACTCGGCAGTGTGTTATGCCCTCGGCGTCACCGCGGTCGATCCGGTGGCCAACGAGCTGTTGTTCGAGCGTTTCTTGTCGCCGGTTCGCGACGGTCCACCCGATATCGACATTGACATCGAATCGGATCAACGCGAAAAGGTCATCCAGTACGTCTACGACAAATACGGCCGTGACTATGCCGCTCAGGTCGCCAACGTGATCACCTACCGCCCGCGGATCGCCGTGCGCGACATGGCCCGCGCCCTGGGTTTCTCGCAGGGACAGCAGGATGCGTGGAGCAAGCAGATCGCTCACTGGGGCGCGCAGCCGTCGGATATCGAGGACATCCCCGAGCAGGTGATCGACCTGGCCACCCAGATCCAGAATCTGCCGCGACACATGGGCATCCACTCCGGCGGCATGGTGATCTGCGATCGCCCGATCGCCGATGTCTGTCCGGTGGAATGGGCGCGCATGGAGAACCGCAGCGTATTGCAATGGGACAAGGACGACTGCGCGGCAATCGGTTTGGTGAAGTTCGACCTGCTTGGGCTGGGTATGCTCTCGGCGCTGCACTACGCCATCGACCTGCTGGCCGAGCACAAAGGCATCGAGGTCGACTTGGCCAAGTTGGACCTGTCCGAATCGGCGGTGTACGAAATGCTGGCCCGCGCCGATTCCGTCGGGGTGTTCCAGGTGGAGTCCCGCGCGCAGATGGCCACCCTGCCGCGGCTGCGGCCAAGGGTGTTCTATGACCTGGTGGTCGAGGTCGCGCTGATCCGTCCTGGGCCTATTCAAGGTGGCTCGGTGCATCCGTACATCCGGCGGCGCAACGGTGTCGACCCAGTCGTCTACGACCATCCGTCGATGGAGCCGGCATTGCGGAAAACATTGGGAGTGCCGTTGTTTCAGGAGCAGCTGATGCAGCTCGCGGTGGACTGCGCGGGCTTTTCCGCCGCCGAGGCCGATCAGCTGCGGCGCGCCATGGGGTCCAAGCGGTCGGCGGAACGCATGCAACGGCTGCGCGGCCGGTTTTACGACGGCATGCGACGAATGCACGGCGCCGACGATGAGTTGATCGACCGGGTATACGAAAAGCTAGAAGCTTTCGCTAATTTCGGCTTTCCGGAGAGTCACGCGCTGAGCTTCGCATCACTGGTGTTCTACTCGTCGTGGCTCAAGCTGCATCACCCGGCGGCGTTCTGCGCGGCGCTGCTGCGCGCGCAGCCGATGGGCTTCTACTCGCCGCAGTCGCTGGTGGCGGATGCCCGCAGGCACGGGGTGACGGTGCACGGTCCTTGTGTGGCGGCCAGCCTGGCGCACGCCACCCTGGAGAACGCCGGTATGGAAGTCCGGCTGGGGCTGGGCGGCGTTCGTCATATCGGAGATGACCTGGCCGAGAAAATTAGTCGAAGAACGAAAAGCGCACGGCCCCTTTGCTTCTCTATTGGACTTGACGGGCCGGGTGCAGCTTTCCGTGCCGCAGACCGAAGCGCTGGCCACCGCAGGAGCGCTGAGCTGCTTTGGGATCTCCCGGCGCGAGGCGCTGTGGGCGGCCGGTGCGGCCGCCACCCAACGGCCGGACCGCTTGCCGGGGGTTGGCTCGTCGTCGCACATCCCGGCGTTACCCGGGATGAGCGAGCTGGAATTGGCCGCCGCCGATGTGTGGGCCACCGGCATTTCCCCGGACAGCTATCCGACCCAGTTCCTGCGGTCGGATCTCGATGAGATGGGAGTGCTGCCCGCTGACGCCCTGCTGTCGGTGCCCGACGGCGACCGGGTACTGATCGCCGGGGCGGTCACCCATCGGCAGCGGCCGGGGACCGCACAGGGAGTGACGTTTCTCAACATCGAGGACGAGACCGGGATGGTCAACGTGCTCTGCACACCGGGGGTATGGGCGCGACACCGCAAGTTGGCGCAGACAGCGTCAGCGCTACTGATCCGGGGGCAGGTCCAAAACGCCAGTGGCGCAGTCACCGTCGTGGCCGAGCGGTTGGCCAAGCTCACCCTGAAGGTCGGATCGAAGTCCCGGGACTTTCGCTGAGCCTTTTGCGCCGAACGTGTAATCACGGCGAAAAAAGTGCCGAAAAGTCGCCACGGTTCACGTTCGGCGCGCAAATGTAGTCTCCACACCATGACCTTGAACCTGTCCGTCGACGAAGTCCTGACCACCACCCGCTCGGTTCGTAAGCGCCTCGATTTCGACAAGCCGGTATCCCGCGAAGTGTTGATGGAATGCCTAGAGCTGGCATTGCAGGCGCCCACCGGGTCCAATAGCCAGGGCTGGCAGTGGATCTTCGTCGAGGACCCCGACAAGAAAAAGGCGATCGCCGAGATCTACCTGGCCAATGCGCGGGGCTACCTCAGCTCGGCATCAGCCGAATACGCCGAGGGCGACACCCGCGGTGAGCGATCGGGCGCGGTCAGAGATTCCGCGAGCTATCTTGCCGAGCACATGCACGAGGCGCCGGTCCTGCTGATCCCCTGCATCGAGGGCCGGGAGGACTCGTCGCCGCTGGGCGGCGCCTCGTTCTGGGCGTCGCTGTTCCCGGCGGTCTGGAGTTTCTGTCTTGCGTTGCGCTCCCGCGGGCTGGGCTCCTGCTGGACGACACTGCACCTGGTTCGCGATGGTGAGAAAAAGGTGGCCGAGGTGCTCGGCATTCCCTACGAGCAGTACAGCCAGGGCGGGCTGTTTCCGATTGCCTACACCAAAGGCACCGATTTCCGGCCGGCCAAGCGGTTGCCGGCCGAGAGTCTCACGCACTGGAACAGCCTGGTAGTCCCTTTGAATCGCCCGTCTGTCTCCTTCAGCGAATCGCTCATTACGTGCCTCGCGTAGCGCTTCACCGGGCGCCGGCGCCGCCGAACCCGTGCTGACGCCACGCCTCGTAGACCGCGACCGCGGCCGCGTTGGACAAATTGAGTGAGCGTCGTCCCGGCCAGCATGGGGATGCGGACGCGATCGGTGATGTGAGCGTCGGCCAGGGTCGTCGAGTCCAGTCCCGGTGGGTTCGGGGCCGAACATCAACACGTCACCGGCCTGATAGCTCACGTCGGTGAACAACGACGTCGCATGCGCGGTAAAAGCGAACACCCGCTGCGGCGACAGCGCCTTCCACGCGGCGTCCAGTGACGCATGCACGGTGACCGAGGCCAGGTCGTGGTAGTCCAGCCCGGCTCGGCGCAGCTTGGGCTCGGAAAGGTCGAAGCCGAGCGGCTCGACGAGATGCAACTCGGTGCCCGTGGCCGCTGCGGTCCGGATTGCATTGCCGGTATTGGGCGCGATACGCGGGGAGTAAAACAGCAGCCGAAACATCTGTCGATCATGACAGTTGTCGTAAGACAATTTGCTCCGCTATCCTTCGCGGTGTCTGGTACGTCTCGGCGGGCTCTGTCTGTTCAGTAAGAATTATGGTCTGCGCAGCCGCAGGCTGGCATACTCGTCGAATTGCCAGGCGTATATTGCCCGCCCGTTACTCGGGGCGGGTGTCATCAGCAGGAAGTCTCATGAACGACGCGCCAACACTGCATATCAGCGGAGCGGTCGCCAGCACGGACGTCGTCCGGTGACCATGTTTGCCCGCGCTACGCGGGCGATTCTGCCAGCAAAAAGTAACTCCGCAGACAGCAACGGAACCGAGTCCTCACCGGTTAAACGGCCGCCCTCATGGTCGCTGCGCAATTGGCCGGTGCGGTGGAAAGTCGTGGCCATTGTGGCCGTGCCTTTGGTGCTGGCGATGGTTTTCGGGGGATTGCGTATCTCGGGCGCGCTGACCGACGCACACGACCTCCGGTTGGCCGCTGATCGCGCCGAGGTGGTTCCGGCCATTACCAAATACATGTCGGCGCTCGATGTCGCTTTGCTGGCGAGCTCAACCGGGGGCGACGTCGAGGGCGTGAAGAAAAATTACGATGCCCGCAAACATGAGCTACAGGCCCGGCTGAGCGAAACCGACGTTGCCCCCGATGTCGGGGCAGGAGTCGGCGCCCTGCTGAACGGCGGCCAGGCGTTGCTTGACAAGGTTGCGTCGAACGCCATCGGTTTGCGAGAGCGCGTGACCACGTACGCGCCCATTCTGTTGACCGCCGAGAATGCGATTGACGGATCGGTACGCGTCGACGACGTGCAAATCCGGGCGGCGGCCCAAGGGCTGAGCCGCGCGATCGGGGCCCGCGGCCAGATGATGATGCAGCAGCTGCTGGTCACCCGGGGCGCCGACCTGCCCGAGCCTGAGCTGCGCACGTCGATGATCACCCTGGCCGGCACCGAGCCGTCGACCCTGTTCGGAATGGCTGAAGTGCTGGGCGTCGGCTCAGCAGAGGCCAAGACGCTGCAGCAGCAGATGGTGACCCGGATGGCGATCATGTCCGATCCGACCAGCGCGCTGGTCAACAACCCGGCGCTGCTCCACTCGATCCAGAACACCGACGCGATCGCCGGACAGGTGGTCAAGGACACCACCGCGTTGGTGACAAAATCCGTCGAGAACCAGGCCCGTAATCGGCGCGATGGCGCGATCCGCGACACCGTCGCTGGTGCTGGCAGCAATCCTGGCCGCACTCGCCATCGTGCTGCTGGTGGCACGCTCACTGGTCCGGCCGCTGCGCGTGCTGCGGGACAGCGCTCTGAAGGTCGCTCACGAAGACCTCGAGCGCGAGATCATCCGCGTCCGGGCCGGCGACGAGCACCCTCCCGAGCCGCTGCCCGTTCACACCACCGAAGAAATCGGCCAGGTCGCGCACGCGGTCGACGAGCTGCACACCCAGGCGCTGCTGCTGGCCGGTGACGAGGCCCGACTGCGGCTGTTGGTCAACGACATGTTCGAGACCATGTCACGGCGCAACCGTTCACTGGTCGACCAGCAGCTCTCGCTGATCGACCGGCTGGAGCGCAACGAGGAGGATCCCGATCGGCTCGACAGCCTCTTCCGCCTCGACCACCTGGCCGCCCGGATGCGCCGCAACGGTGCCAATCTGCTGGTGCTGGCGGGCGCGCAGAGCGCGCGGGGAGACCAACGCGCACCGGTGCCGCTGTCATCGATCATCAATGCCGCCACCTCCGAGGTCGAGGACTATCGCCGTGTGGAAACGTCGATGGTGCCCGACTGCGCGATCACCGGCGCAGCCGCCGGCGATATCGTTCACCTGCTCGCGGAGTTGATCGACAACGCGTTGCGCTACTCACCGCCGGCATCGCCGGTCCGGTATCCGCCGCGCAGCGCAGCGATGCGGCGGTTCTGATCGAGATCCTCGACGTCGGGCTGGGCATGACCGACGGCGACCGGCGCATCGCCAACATGCGGCTGCGTGCCGGGGGCGAGGTCACTCCGGACAGCGCTCGTCATATGGGTCTTTTCGTGGTCGGTCGACTGGCCGACCGACACGGAATCCGGGTGCGGTTGCGCGGCTTGTCGACCGAGCGAGCGCGATCGGGTACGACGGCCGAGGTCTATCTGCCGGCGTCGTTGTTGGCCACTGCGGACGGCGGCTACGTTGCGCCGCGCGAAACGGCCGCGCTGCGCCCAGAGGTTTCGGCCACGGCCGATCACCCGGCCGCCGCGGCGGATTACGGCGACACTCCAGATCTCGCTGCGCCGGCGGATACGGCAGAGCGCAACGGCTCCCTTTCGACCGAATCACCGGTCACGTTGTTGCCGCGGCGCAGGCCCGGATCCAGCGGCATCACCGGTGTCCCGGCCGACCAACCGGATCGGCCGTCACGGCGCGAGTCACCGCTGCGCCGGCGGGAAAAGGCAGTTGAGCCTGCTACCGAATCCTCCGAATCCTCCGAATCCCCTGAAACCCCTGCGGCTCGACCGGTTTCGAATACGTCGTCGTTCTTGGGCTCGCGGGTGCGATTCACCCGGCAGCAGGAGCCCAAAGCGGAGCCGGTCGCGCCCGAGCCGGTCACGCCGGAGCCGTCAGCTCAGTTCGATCCGCAGGAGATCGATGATGCCTGGCCCGCTGACGCCCCCGCATCGTCGAACGAGCCGCCGGAGACGGATCTGATCTACCAGCGGATGCTTTCGGAGTGGCTGGTCGACCCGCACGATCTGGCGCGCAGCCCCGACCTGGATTGGAAGTCGGTCTGGGACCGTGGTTGGTCGGCGGCCGGAGAGGTCGAGAACGTGCCCGTGCAGGCCCACACCGACCAGGGCCTGCCGGTGCGTGATCCCGGTGCCCGGCTGGTGCCGGGTGGTGTGGAGCCCGAGCACAATGGTGTTTCGGGCATCGCTCATCACCGCGCAGACGATGACATTGGGGCGGTATCGAACGGTGGATTCCAATCCGGCCGCAAACCTGCCCATGAGGCACCGGTGCGAGACCCGGAGGCGATCCGCGCCTCGATGAGTAGCCATTTTGGCGGCGTTCGCGCAGGACGATCGCACGCCCGCGACACAGAACAAGGATCCGATAACGAATGACGTCTGGCTTCGATTCGACCGGCTCGGACAACTCCCTGGATTGGCTGGTGTCGAATTTCGCCCGCGAGGTCCCCGGGGTGTCGCACGCAGTGCTGGTATCGGTCGACGGGCTGATGATCGCGGCCAGCGAGCACCTGCCGCAAGAGCGGGCGGATCAGCTTGCCGCGGTGTCGTCGGGTCTGGCCAGCTTGGCGACCGGCGCCGCCCAGCTGTTTGACGGCGGCCAGGTGCTGCAGTCGGTGGTGGAGATGGAAAACGGCTACCTGTTGTTGATGCGGGTCGGTGACGGCTCGCATCTGGCAACGCTGGCCGCGACGTCTTGTGATATCGGTCAGATCGGTTACGAGATGGCCGTCCTTGTTGAACGGGTGGGCAACGTCGTGCAGTCGACCCGACGTGCTCCGTCACCCTCGTGATCGCCGATGGACAGTCGCGAGTCATTCGGGCCAGAGCCACCCGCAGCTGAGGCGAGCCTAGTCCGCCCGTACACTCTGACGGCCGGACGGACCAAGGCCAGCGTCGAGCTTCCGCTCGAGGCACCGGTGCAGACGTTGCAGTCGGCGCTCTTTCACCGATGGCCACCCAACGACGTGCGAGGCAGGATCGTCCAACTGTGTGTCAAGAGTCCGTCCGTTGCCGAAATCTCGGCTCGGCTGGATTTGCCGCTCGGTGTCACGCGTGTGTTGGTCGGTGATCTGGTGACTTCGGGCTACCTTCGAGTGAACCGGACGTTGACCGATCGCTCGACCCGCGACGAACGCCGCGAACTCATAGGAAGGACGCTCCGTGGCCTACGAGCCCTCTAAGGGAGGGGCCCAACCGCATCCGAAGGCGCGTGATACCGCGTCGACGAAGATCGTCATCGCGGGCGGGTTCGGCGCCGGTAAGACGACGTTCGTCGGCGCGGTTTCGGAGATCATGCCACTGCGAACCGAGGCGATGGTCACCGACGCCTCGGTAGGCGTCGACATGGTGGAGGCCACCCCAGACAAACGCACCACCACGGTAGCGATGGATTTCGGCCGGATCACCTTGGACGAGGATCTGGTGCTCTACCTGTTCGGTACTCCAGGGCAGCGCCGATTCTGGTTCATGTGGGACGACCTGGTGCGCGGCGCGATCGGCGCGGTCGTCTTGGTGGACTGCCGGCGCCTGCAGGACAGCTTCGCCGCGGTCGACTTCTTCGAACATCGCAACCTGCCATTCCTTATCGCGGTCAACGAGTTCGACGGCACCCCAAGGTATCCCGTTGCCGAGGTGCGCAAGGCGCTGACCCTGGCCGAACACATCCCGGTGATCAACATCGATGCCCGCGACCGTAGATCGGCGACCGATGCCCTGATCGCGGTCAGCGAGTACGCCTTGGCAAGCTTGACACCTACCGGCAGCTGAATGCCGTTGCGGCTCAGCGCTTGAGCCGGATATTCCAGCGCACGTAGCCGGCGTAGAACAGCGACAGCGCCGCGAGCATGGCCATATCGAAGAGGTAGATGTGCTTCGAGTGCTGCCATATCGGGTCGTTCGTCGGAATCTGCTTGACTTTGACCAGGCTCGGGAAGTCGATCGACGACGCTCCCGCGGCGTAACCCCACCGTCCCGGCGTCACCCAGGACAGCTGGTTGAGACCCGCCCGGCCGCTCACCGGGATCATCCCGCCGGCAAGCACCAGCTGCGACATGATCGACACCACCAGCAGCGGCATGATCTGCTCATTGGACTGTGCCACCGCCGACAGCATCAGGCCGAGAATGGCTGAGGCGACGCAGGTTCCGGCGACGGTGACAAACAGCGAGAACGTGGAGTTGTCGAAGAACGGGGGATGTGCTGTGGGCGCGCCCTTGCCGAGCCGGACGATAAAGGTCGCGATCGCCGCCTGGGCGGTCGCGAAAACACAGAAGACGAAGACTTTGGCGAGCAGGTAGGCCGTGGTGGACAGACCGACCGCCTGTTCCCTGCGAAAGATCGGACGCTCGCCGATCAGGTCGCGAATGGTCAACGCCGTGCCCATGAAGACGGCACCGATATTGAGCAGGACCATGATGTACTGCGGCTGGGTAGGCGCGAGGCCGAGTGGGTCGGCGGGACCGAGTCCCGGTTTGGGGCCTTTCACGGTCAGCGACAGCGCACCGATCAAGAACGGCAGTACCGCCAGGAACACCGAGTAGCCGCGATCGGAGACGACGAGTCGCACCTGACGGCGCGCAATCGTGGAGAACTGGCGCACCAGGTCGGTGTGCACTGGTTCGCCCAAGTCCGCCGGGCTTTCCAGCGCCGGGGCTCCCGACTGTCTTCTGCCGTCGCGTTCGATGAAGCGCCGATTGGCTTCGTCGGGATCGGCGCCCACGTTGGCGAAGATGTCCGCCCAGTTGGTGGTTCCCAATGCCGCACCGACCTGGCTGGGCGGCCCGTTGAAGGCGGTCTTGCCGCCGGGGGCCACCAGCAGAATCTGGTCGCAGACGTCGAGGTAGGACACCGAGTGCGTGACTACCAGCACCACGCGACCGGCGTCGGCGAGCTGCCGCAACATCAGCATGACCTGCCGGTCCAGCGCGGGGTCTAGACCGGAAGTCGGCTCGTCTAGGAGCAGCAGCGACGGTTGGGTGAGTAGCTCCAGCGCCACCGACGCGCGTTTGCGCTGGCCGCCGGAGAGCTTGTCCACCCGGGTGTCGGCGTGTTTGGTCAGGTCGAGTTCTTCGAGCACCTGCGCGACCACCTGGGCGCGCTCTTGTTTGCTGGTGTCTGGCGGTAGCCGCAGCTCGGCGGCGTAGCCGAGCGCCTGGTTCACGGTCAGCTGGCGGTGAACGACGTCGTCCTGCGGGACCATCCCGATCCTGCTTCGCATGGTCGCGTACTCGGCGTGGATGTTGTGGCCCTCGAAGGTGACCGACCCGGCGCTGGGGCGGGTGTACCCGGCGATCAGCCGCGACAGCGTGGTCTTGCCCGCACCGGACCCGCCGATGATCGCGGTCAGCGTGCCGGGCCGGGCGGTCAGCGAGATGTTGTCCAGCAGCTCCTTGCCGTCGATCTTGAAGTGAACGCCGTTGACTTCCAGGCCGCCAGTGCGGGTGGCGGCTTCGGTGCGGCGGATCAGGTTGCCGTCGGTGAAGACCAGGTCGACGTTGCCGATCGTGACCACGTCCCCCTCATTCAGCACCGCCGAACCGACGCGCACGCCGTTGACGAACGTGCCGTTGACGCTGTGGGCGTCGCGGATTTCGGTGCCGAGCGGAGACTGAACCAAGAAAGCGTGGTGGCGCGACGCGAGGACGTCCTGGATGACGACGTCGTTGTCGTTGGCGCGACCGATCGTGGCGGATCCGGGCGGCTTCGCCGGTGTGCCGGATCCGGGCAGAATCGCCTGGATCATCTTGGTGGCGAGGTTGCCCACCTCGGGCGGCTTGCTGGCCGGCGGTGCAGCCATCTGAGTTTTCGGCTGCAGGTTCGGCGGCGGCGCTGCCGGCCGGTTCACCGGTGGTGGTTGGGGCGGGTAGACCGGCGGCCGTTGGCCGCCGGCGCCTTGATACGTCGGCGGCGGTGGTGCAGGAGGGGCGCCCGGATGCGGTCGCGACGGTCCGGCTGCTGGGGGCCGTAGCATGCCCGCCGGAGGGCCGGCTGCCGGGCGTGCTGGCTGCGGTGGCGCCGGGCGCGCAGCAGCCGACGGTTGGACAGCGCGCATCGACGCGGTCTGCGGTGGCCGGCCGGCCATCCCCGCGTGGTGACCGACCTCGAACGCAAGTTGCGGTCCGTCTGGATTGCCGATGTTGATGGTCTGGCCGTCGTGAATGTCGACAACCGGTACCCGACGTCCATTGACGTAGGTGCCGTTCAACGAACCGTTGTCGATGGCGAGCCAGCGCCCTTGCTCGAAGCGCAGCAGTAGATGCGCGCGCGAGATGAGCGGATGCGTGATGCGCATGTCGGCGCGCAGATCGCGCCCGACAACCACGTCATGGCCTGCGGCGAACGTGCGTTGAGATCCGTCGTAGCGGACTGTCAGCACGGGCGGTGCTGCTTGACTCATCGCCCCAACCTTAGCTGCTTGGCTCACTGCACCGACTGTATCGGCTGCGCCGCAGTTGGCTCCGAACGACACGGGCGGTCACGACGCGGGTGCCCTGTTACCCGCTGCTCCAAGCTGTCCCGGCCCGGCGCTGGTGATTTGCTCAATTCATTGTGCGGAAGCTGATGGCCCGCCTGGCGCAAGGCGCTGACACGGGCCGAGCCCAGCCCGATGATCAAAGTCGATGCCAGGCAACCACAAGTCGGCGACGGCGTGGTTTCCGGTCAGCGCTTGAGTCGGATCTCCCACCGCACTAAGACGACGTAGACCACGAACAACACGGCGAGCATGCCGATGTCGAACAACCACACGCCGGGCGTGTGTTGCCAGTGGCTGTCCTGGGCACTGAGGTTCGGCGATATCAGACCCCGCAAGTCGACCGTCGACGCTTCCGCGGCGTAACCCCAACGCGCGGGCGTCACCCACGACACCGGGTCAAGCTTTCGGCCGGTCACGGCGATCATCCCGCCAGAGAGCACCAGCTGCGACATGATCGACACCACCAGCAGCGGCATGATCTGCTCATTGGAGCGAGCCAGCGCCGACAGGAGCAGACCCAGCAGGCTCGAGGTGATACACATCGCGGCGACACCCACGAACAGCTCGATGCTGGCGTCTAAGTTTGAGGAACCGAGGAG
Organism: uncultured Actinomycetota bacterium; assembly: GCA_963720085.1. GTDB lineage: Bacteria > Actinomycetota > Actinomycetes > Mycobacteriales > Mycobacteriaceae > Mycobacterium. The sequence continues at coordinate 10,385 of CAVRER010000037.1, read as the reverse complement.
AACGGCTCCTTTGGTCGGCGCGCCCTTACCGAGCACCACTATCGTTGTCATGATCGCCGACTGGACGATCGCGAACACGCAGAACACGACGATCTTGGCCAGCAGATAGGCGCTGGTGGACATGCCGACCGCCTGTTCCCTGAGGAAGATAGGGCGCTCGCTTATGAGGTCACGAATCGTCAATGCGACCCCCGTAAACACTGCACCGACGTTGAGCAGAACCAGTATCTGCGCGGGTTGGGTCGGCGCGACACTCTGTAGGGGAGCGACGTCGAATCCCTTCCTGTTTGTGCCCGGGATGCTGCGAACGGTCAGCGCCAGCGCACCCATAACGAACGGCAACAGCGCCAGGAACGCAAAGTAGACACGGTCGGAGACGATCAGCCGAACCTGGCGGCGTGCGATCGTGGAAAACTGTCGCCACGTGCTGATGCGCACCGATGGGCCCAGCTCCGCCGCCTTCTCGGCAGCGTGCGCCGCGAGCGGCGGCGGTCGGTTCTGAGCCAGGAAGCGTTGATTGGCGGCATCGGGATCGTCACCCACATTGGTGAAAATGTCCGCCCAGTTGCGAGTTCCCATCGCGGCCTCGACCTGGTCGGGCGGGCCGTTGAAGGCTATTTTGCCGCCGGGCGCCAGTAGCAGTACATGGTCGCAGACGTCGAGGTACGTCAACGAGTGTGTGACCACCACCACCACGCGGCCGGCGTCGGCGAGCTGGCGCAGCATCAGCATGACCTGACGGTCCAGGGCGGGGTCGAGTCCGGAGGTCGGCTCATCAAGGAGCAGCAGCGACGGCTGGGTCAGCAACTCCAGCGCCACCGAGGCCCGCTTGCGCTGGCCGCCAGACAGTTTGTCCACCCGGGTGTCGGCGTGTTTGGTCAGATCGAGTTCTTCGAGGACCTGGGCGACGATGTGTGCGTGCTCCTCCTTGCTGGTGTCGGGGGGTAGCCGCAGTTCGGCGGCGTAGCCCAGTGCCTCGTTCACCGTCAGCAGGCGGTGCACTACGTCGTCTTGCGGAACCATTCCGATCCTGCTGCGCAGGACTGCGTACTCGGCGTGGATGTCGTGGCCTTCGAAGGTCACCGATCCGAGGCTGGGGCGGGTGTATCCGGCGATCAGGCGAGAGAGCGTCGTCTTGCCCGCACCCGAGCCGCCGATGATCGCGGTCAGCGTGCCGGGTCCGCAGTTCAGCGAGATGTTGTCGAGCAGCTCTTTTTTGTGGACTTTGAAGCAAACCCCGTCGACCTCCAGGCCACCGGTGCACGTCGCGGCTTCGGTGCAGCGGACCAGGTTGCCGTCGGTGAATACCAGGTCGACGTTGCCGATCGTGACCACGTCGCCCTCGTTGAGCACCGCCGACCCGACCCGTGCACCGTTGACGAAGAGGAAGGCGCCGTTGATGGCCTGAGCTTCGCGGATCTCGGTGCCCAGCGGCGACTGAACCAAATACGCGTGATAGCGCGAAGCCAGCACATCCTGGATGACGATGTCGTTGTCGTTGGCCCGACCGATCGTGGCAGACCCTGGCGGCTTCTCCGAGGTCGCTGATCCGGGCACGATGGCCTGGGTCGATTTCGTCGCTGTGTTCCCCACCTCCGGCGGCTTGCTGGCAGGCGGCGCGGCTGCGGACGGCTCAACAATGCGCATTGACGCGGTTCGCGGTGGGCGGCCGGCCATCCCGGCGTGTCGTCCGACCTCGAAAGTCAGCTGCGGCCCGTCGGGATTGCCGATGTTGATGATCTGACCGTCGTGGATGTCGACCATCGGCACTCGGCGCCCGTTGACGTATGTCCCGTTCTCCGAACCATTGTCGATAGCCAGCCAACGTCCCTGTTCGAAGCGCAGCAGCAGATGCGCGCGGGAGATCAGCGGATGCGTGACGCGCATGTCGGCCCGAAGATCACGTCCGACGACTACATCATGGCCCGCTGCGAAGCTACGTTTCGATCTGCCGTACCGAACTGTCAATACAGGCCGAGCTGCCCGACTCATCGCCCAACTGTAGCTGCTAGGCGCACTGCAACCACTGGTATCGGTTGCGGCGCCGCTGGCTCCGAACGACACGGGCGATCATGGTGCGGGTCGCCTGTTACACACTGCTTTAGGCCGTTCCGGCCCGGCGTCGGTGATTTGCTGCAATTTAGCGGGCGAGAGCGTCGGGGGCGCCGGTCACCACGCAGCGGGTGCGGCTGTAGATCGTCGGCATGCACCGGTTGCAGTGCGTACACGCCGAATGCACGGTATGCGCAGACCCGTCGGCGGCGATCCGGTTGATCAGATCGGGCTCGGCGAGCAGGGCGCGACCCATCGCCACAAAATCGAATCCCTCCGCCATGGCCAGGTCCATCGTCTCCCGGTTGGTGATGCCGCCGAGCAGGATCAGCGGCATCGTCAACTCGGCGCGGAACAGCTTGGCGTCGCGCAGCAGATAGGCCTCGCGGTAGGGGTACTCGCGCAGAAACTTCTTGCCCGTCATGCGCATGCCCCAGCTCAGCGGCGGCTTGAAGGCGTCGGCGAACTCCTTGAGCGGTGCGTCGCCGCGGAACAGATACATCGGGTTGACCAGTGAGCTGCCTGCGGTCAGTTCGATCGCGTCCAGCCCGCCGTCGTCCTGCAACCACTTGGCCGTAATCAGGGCCTCTTCGACCGGGATACCGCCGCGCACACCATCGGCCATGTTGAGCTTGGCGGTCACCGCGATTGGCGCGCCCTCCTTATCCACCGCGCGTCGAACGGCCATTACCATCCCGCGGGCGACCTTGGCCCGGTTCTCCAGCGATCCGCCGAACTCGTCGGCGCGCCGATTGATCAACGGAGAAAGAAAGGAACTCGCCAAATAATTGTGGCCCAAATGGATTTCGAGGGCGTCGAAGCCTGCTTCAATGGCGAGTCGGGCGGCGTTGGCGTGTGCGGCGATAACGTCATCGATGTCGTCGCGGGTCGCCTTCTTGGCGAACCGCATGCCGATGGGGTTGAAGAACCGCACCGGCGCCAGGGCGGTGGCCTTATTGGTTTTGGCGTTGGCAACGGGACCGGCGTGGCCGATCTGAGCGCTGACCGCCGCGCCCTCGGCGTGGATCGCGTCGGTGAGCCGGCGGAAGCCGGGCACTGCCTCCGGACGCATCCAGATTCCGTTGCCTTCGGTGCGGCCACCCTGGGAGACCGCGCAGTAGGCGACCGTGGTCATGCCGACCCCGCCGGCGGCGGGCAGCCGGTGATATTCGATGAGGTCGTTGGTGACCAGGGCGTCGGGTGTGCGGGCCTCGAAGGTGGCGGACTTGATGATGCGGTTCCGCAGGGTGATCGGGCCCAGCCTGGCGGGGCTCAGGACGTCCGGAGGGCTAGACATACGGGGAGCGTACGCGGGCATGGAAGACTGTCAGGCGTGGGTGCGATCACGTTGGACGGCAAAGCCACGCGCGACGAGATCTTCGTCGACCTGAAGCAACGAGTGGCGGGTTTGACTGCTTCAGGGCGGACACCGGGCCTGGGCACGATCCTGGTGGGCGACGACCCGGGGTCGCAGGCCTACGTCCGCGGAAAGCATTCGGACTGCGCCAAGGTCGGCATCACCTCGCTGCGCCGCGACCTGCCCGCCGATATCAGCCAGGCGAAGCTCAACGAGACCATCGACGAACTCAACGCCAACTCCGAGTGCACCGGTTACATCGTGCAGTTGCCGCTGCCGAAGCATCTAGACGAGAACGCCGCGCTGGAGCGTGTCGACCCGGACAAGGATGCCGACGGGTTGCACCCGACCAACCTGGGCCGGCTGGTGCTCGGTACCCCGGCGCCGCTGCCGTGCACCGCGCGCGGCATCGTCCACCTGTTGCGGCGTTTTGAGGTCGAGATCGCCGGCGCACACGTCGTGGTCCTCGGTCGCGGTGTCACGGTCGGTCGTCCGCTGGGGCTGATACTGACGCGCCGCTCAGAGAACGCCACTGTGACACTGTGCCACACCGGAACTCGTGATCTGCCCGCGCTAACCAGGCAGGCGGACATCGTCGTGGCAGCCGTCGGCGTCCCGCACATGCTGACCGCGGACATGGTGCGTCCTGGTGCCGCGGTCGTCGATGTCGGTGTCAGCCGTACCGCCGACGGGCTGGTCGGTGACGTGCACCCGGATGTGTGGGATGTCGCCGGTCAGGTGTCGCCGAATCCCGGTGGCGTCGGCCCGCTGACCCGCGCGTTCCTGCTGACCAACGTCGTCGAATTGGCCGAAGGGCAATGAGTTTGCGTCAGCTGGTCCGCTCGCAGTGGCCGATCATGACGGTAGTACTGATCTTCGCGGTGGCGTTCACCCTGGTGGCGGCGAATTTCTGGCGCCGTGGCGCGCTGTTGATCGGCATCGGCGTCGGGGTCGCCGCGGTGCTGCGGTTAGCGCTCACTGAAGATCGTGCTGGGCTTCTGGTATTGCGCAGCAAGGGAATTGACTTCACTACGATGGCGTTGGTCGCGGCGAGCATGGTCTATATCGCCTGGACAATCGACCCGTTGGGTACCCGTTAGATCCCCGGGATCATGCCCGGCATGCCCGGGAGCTGCTGCAGGCCAGATACGTTGCCGCCGAGTACGTTTGCCATCTCCTCCGGGCAGTAGGTCTGGATCGCGATAGTGGTGAACATCTGGGCCAGCTGAGGTGACATACCCTGGTGGGCGACGCCCGACGCGGCAGCCGCGAAGCTGCCGCCCGGCTGGGCGATCATCGGGCAGATGGATTGGCCCACGGCCATCGCGTTTCCTGGTTCGCCGTACTCGATGCCGGCGTGGCTCAGCGCGTCGATGAAAACGTCGTCGTTCGGGTCTGCCTCCACCGGCGCCGAAAACACTGCGGCCGCGGTGATCAGGCAACCGGCACTCGCAAACAAACGAACAGTTAGTGGTTGATTGGTCAAGCGCCAAATCCAGTTACCTGTGATCTCGAGCGTCGCCATGTCATGCTCCTCATTGGTGGGAGTGCAACCGCGGCACTCAAGCGTTCCGGTTAGCAACCCTGGTTTATCGCTGTCACGTTCACAACACGGTGAGGTCAAGGTTCGCGCACGTTTCAGTTATCCCGCGACACGTCATGCGGCACCGCGGTTCCCGTGGTTGACAATGCGGGACGTGACGCAATCGCGGGAGTCCGACGTTGACGCGTGAGATCTCGCGCCAGACGTTTCTGCGGGGTGCGCTCGGAGCGTTAGCCGCCGGCGCTGTTTTCGGATCGGGCCGAGTCGGATGGGGCTGGGGCCGCGCCGATCCGATTGCCTCCGGCTGGGATCCGCTTGCTGCCGCCATCGGCGGCCAAGTGATCCGCCCGGACAACGGTCAATTCGGAACGGCCAAACAGGTTTTCAACACCAACTACAACGGCTCGACGCCGGCGGTGATCGTCGTCCCGGCGTCGCCGGCGGACGTGCAAAAGGCGATGGCATTCGCTGCTGCCCACAACCTCAAGGTCGCTCCGCGCAGTGGTGGGCACTCCTACACGGGAGCGTCCACGGCGAACGGAACCATGGTGCTCGACTTGCGTCAGCTGCCCGGGGGAATCAATTACGACGCCGGCACCGGCCAGGTCACGGTGACGCCCGCGACCAGCCTGTATGCGATGCACCAGGCGCTGGCCGCGGCGGGTCGGGGGATCCCGACCGGTACCTGCCCATCGGTCGGTGCCTCGGGGCACGCCCTGGGCGGCGGGCTGGGCGCGCATTCCCGGCATGCGGGCCTGATGTCTGACGCGTTGAGATCCGCGTCGGTGGTGCTGCCCAGCGGGCAGGCGGTCACCGCATCTGCCACCAGCAACCCCGACCTGTTCTGGGCGTTACGCGGTGGTGGTGGCGGCAACTTCGGGGTGACAACCTCGCTGACCTTTGCGACGTTCCCCACCAGTGACGTCGACGTGGTGAACCTCAATTTCCCGCCGCAATCGTTCGCGCAGGTTCTCGTCGGTTGGCAGAACTGGCTGCGGACCGCCGACCGAAGCAGCTGGGCGCTGGCTGACGCCACCGTCGACGCGATGGGCACGCATTGTCGTATCCTCGCGACCTGCCCGGCCGGGTCGGGTGGCAGCGTGGGGAACGCCATCACGTCGGCCGTCGGAATGCAACCGACCGGGACCGAGAACCACACGTTCAACTATTTGGACCTGGTGAATTATCTGGCCGTCGGCAACCTCAACCCGTCACCGCTCGGATATGTTGGCGGCTCTGATGTCTTCACGATGATCACCCCGGCCGCCGCCCAGGGGATCGCCTCTGCGGTCGACGCCTTTCCCCGTGGCGCGGGCCGCATGTTGGCGATCATGCACGCTCTCGACGGTGCCCTCGCCAGTGTGGCACCGGGGGCCACCGCGTTCCCATGGCGTCAGCAGTCCGCGTTGGTGCAGTGGTACGTCGAAACCGGTGACCCGGCGGCGGCGACCAACTGGCTCGACGCCGCGCACCAAGCAGTGCGGTCGTATTCGGTGGGCGGCTACGTTAACTACATCGAGGCCAATCAGCCGCCGGCGCGGTACTTCGGCTCGAACCTCTCCCGGCTCAGCGCCGTACGGCAGAAATACGATCCCGGCCGAATCATGTTTTCCGGGCTCAACTTCTGACCCGGACCGTCAAGAACGTGAAAACTAAGCCAGCGTCGCGCGCACGCACACCGTGACGTACGGCAGCGCAAGGCCGCCCGCGTTCGCCAATGCCGGATGAGTTGCCAGCAACTCACGTACCTGGTCCAGCGTCTTGCTGCGCACTTCGGTCGGCGAGGTGATGCAGTAGCTACGAGAAGCCACCAAGTCGATCAATGCTTGTGGGGTAAGGTAATTCGTCCATTCGACTTGATGACGCTGCACTCCGGTAAACGGGTCGGGCAATGTCACCTTGTCGCGGACCGGATCGCCGTCGCGCCCGATGATGCGACCCAGCTCGCGCACCCAGCCGAGCCGCTCGTCGCGGGTGTTCCACACCAAACCCAGCAGCCCGCCCGGCCGCAGCACCCGGGCGACTTCGAGAATCGCTCGCTCCGGGTTGAACCAGTGCCAGGCCTGCGCGACCAGCACCGCATCAACGCTGTTGTCCGCCAGCGGGATTTCTTCCGCCGTGCCGAGTAGCGCCGGTGTGTCAGGCAGCGACTTGCGCAGCATCTCCAGCATCTCGGCGATCGGGTCGACGGCGACCACGTCCAGCCCCCGCTCCACCAGCCGGGTGGTCAGCTTGCCGGTGCCTGCGCCGAGATCCAGCACGTCGCGAGCCCCGGCCGGTAACAGCCAATCGATCGCCTCCGGCGGGTACGACGGCCGCCCCCGTTCGTACGCGGCCGCTTCGAAGCCAAATGACAATGAGCGGTCCTGCCGGGACTGGGTCACCGCGAACACGCACCTTCGCCGGTGGCTGATCCGCTGGCCAAGTCGAGGGTCTGCCGTACGAGTTCACCAACCGCTTCGGATTCCACCAGGAAGCCGTCATGCCCGTAGATCGAGTCGACGATCTGCAACTCGCTACATCCGGGCAACAGCTCGGCGAGTTCCTCCTGCAGGCGCAACGGGTAAAGCCGGTCAGAGGTGATTCCGCCGACCACCACCGGCACCGGGCAACCGCGCAGGGCCGCGGCGACGCCGCCGCGGTCCCGGCCGACATCGTGACGGGACAGCGCTTCGGTGAGCGCCACATAGCTGCCGGCGTCGAAGCGGGACAGCAGCTTGCTGCCCTGGTGTTCCAGGTAGCTCTGCACCGCGTAGCGCCCGCCCGCCACCGGATCCGCTGGATCTTCCCCGCCCTGCGGGTTATTGGCGAAGCGGGTGTCCAGCTCGACCTCGCCGCGGTACGTCAGGTGCGCGAAGCGGCGGGCGATGTGCAGCCCGGCATCCGGGCTGCACCCGGTGCGGTAGTAGTCACCACCCTGCCAGTTCGGGTCGGCTTTGATGGCCGCGATCTGCGTGCACTGTGTGCCGATCTGGTCGGCTGTCGCGCGCGCGCCCACCGCCAGCAGCAGACCCGCGCCCACCCGGTCGGGGTGGCCGACGATCCACTCCAGCGCGCGGGCTCCACCCATCGACCCGCCGACCACGGCGGCCACCTCGGTGATGCCCAGCGCCGCCAGCGCGGCCACATCGGCCTCGACCTGGTCTCGCACCGATATCAAGGGAAACCTTGAACCCCAGGGCTTCCCGTCGGGGGCAATTGACCTCGGCCCGGTCGAGCCGCGGCAGCCGCCCAGCACATTCGTGGCCACCGCGCACCAGCGGTCGGTGTCGATCGGCGCGCCCGGGCCGGCTATGCCGTCCCACCAGCCCGGTGTCGGATGCCCTGGCCCAGCGGGTCCGGTGATGTGCGAATCCCCGGTCAGCGCATGCAGTACCACGACGACGTTGTCGCGGGTAGGCGACAGTTCGCCCCAACGCTGCACGGCGATGCTGACGTCGTCGAGTACGGCGCCGCTTTCCAGGGTCAGCGAGCCGATGTCGACAACGCCGACCTCGCCGTCGGCGGGCAGCGTCTGGGTCGGCACGTCAGAGATCGTCACTTTGCCTCCTCACCAAGGCCCGCTCAAACTGCCGCCACGGCGTGCGGGTCACCGCTGCCGGCTGTCGCGCCGCCGCATCTTCGAGTCGCGGTGAAGCCAAGCTCGAGGTCGGCCAAGATGTCGTCAATGCCCTCGATGCCCACGGCCAGCCGCACCAAGCCGGGACTCACGCCGGTGGACAGCTGCTCGGCGGGGCTGAGCTGGGAATGCGTCGTCGACGCCGGGTGAATCACCAGCGATCGCACATCTCCGATATTGGCGACGTGGCTGTGCAGCTTCAGCGCGTTGACGAACGCCTTCCCCGCCTCGACACCACCGGCCAACTCGAACGACAACACCGCTCCGGTTCCCTTGGGCGCCAACTTCTTTGCCCGCTCGTACCATGGCGAGCTGGGCAGGCCGGCGTAGTTAACCGAAAGCACATCGTCGTGGCCGGCCAGGAATTCGGCGACTCGCTGGGCGTTGGCGACATGGCGCTCGATACGCAAGCTCAGGGTTTCCAGGCCTTGCGCAATCAGGAACGCGTTGAACGGCGACGCGGCCGACCCGTAGTCGCGCAGCAGTTGCACCCGCGCTTTGACCGCGAAGGCCGGCGGCCCCAGCTCCGCGTACACCACGCCGTGGTAGCTGGGGTCGGGGGTGGTGAAGCCGGGGAAGCGGTCCTGTGTCCAGTCGAAGGTGCCGCCGTCGACGATCACGCCGGCGATCGCGGCGCCATGCCCACCCAAGTACTTGGTGGCCGAATGCACCACGATGTCGGCGCCCTGGGCGATCGGCTGAATCAGGTAGGGGGTGGCGACGGTGTTGTCCACGATCAGCGGCACACCATGCTCGTGGGCCACCCCGGAGACCCCGGGGGTATCCAGCACGTCGATCTGCGGGTTGGAGATGGTCTCGGCAAAAAACGCCTTGGTGTTCGGGCGCACCGCGGCCCGCCACGAGTCCAAGTCGTCGGGATCCTCGACGAAGCTGACGTCGACACCCAGCTTGGGCAGCGAATAGTGGAACAGGTTGTAGGTGCCGCCGTAGAGCCGCGGGCTGGACACGATGTGGTCGCCGGCGCCGGCCACGTTCAAGATCGCGAACGTCTCCGCGGCCTGCCCGGAGGCCAGGAACAGCGCGGCCACGCCGCCCTCCAGCGCGGCGATGCGCTGCTCGACGACGTCGGTGGTCGGGTTGCCGATGCGGGTGTAAATGTTGCCCGGGACTTCCAGCCCGAACAGCGCCGCGGCGTGTGCGGTGTCGTTGAAGACGTAAGACGTGGTCTGGTAGATCGGCAGCGCGCGGGCGTTGGTGCTCGGGTCGGGCTGCTGGCCTACGTGGATCTGTTTGGTTTCAAACGACCAATGCGCGGCCGGGTCGGTCTCGCTGTCAGCGTTGGTTTTGGAACTCACGTGGGTGTCTTTCTGGGAGGAAATAGGTGGTCGAGTGCTCGCAGCTGCGCGGGACGCCATCTCAAAACGACGTCAACCGGCAGCCATGCGTTTAGCAGCTGCGACGCACGATGAGCCAGCCCAAATAGGTGCGCATCAGGTTTCCCTGTCTACTCGGGGGGCCCGTCACGGCGGACCCGCGCTTGCCGACGTAGCCGGTTTTGGCTACTCAACCTGGTCATCACCCGGGGCACCCCACCGCGGTTGGAGGGTTGCCGGCCAGCAAGCCGGGGCTTGACGCTGGCGCTCATGACCGGAATGAAGCTTATCTCATTAAGCCGATCGCGTGCCAGCGGTCTCCTGCGCTTACTCCGCGGGCAGAGATCGAACCGAACTAACATCGAATCGAGCTAACCCTGGGTACTCCGGTTCGCCGGCGCCCGCATCGAGGTCGAAACCAGGCGAAACGCCCTTGATAACGTGACAGTCAGTTACAAAACGAAGCTCGTCAAGACGTGA
>CAVRER010000036.1:0-103016 GCA_963720085.1 uncultured Actinomycetota bacterium | reverse complement strand
GGCGTGCTCGCTGGGTGGGGCGCAGGCCGCGTTCGACAAGTCGGCGTCCTATCTTTCCCACCGGCAGGCGTTCGGGGCCGCATTGCTCGATGAACCCACCATCCGGTTCACCTTGGCCGACATGGCCACCGCGTTGGAATCGTCGGCGAGAATGTCGTTGTGGCGCGCGGCGAGTGCACTCGACAGCGATGCCGACGACAAAGTCGCGCTGTGCGCGATGGCCAGGCGATACGTCACCGACGCGTGCTTCGACGTCGCAGACCAGGCCCTGCAGTTGCACGGTGGCTACGGGTATCTGCGCGAGTACGGTTTGGAGAAGATCGTGCGCGATCTACGGGTGCACCGCATCCTGGAGGGACGAATGAAATCATGCGGGTGGTCATCGGCCGAGCCGAGGCTGCACGGGCTCGCGCCAGCGCGTAGGAAGGCGCAGAAGGGTTAGCCGAATGACTGAGTCGTTGACCGTCGCGTTTTCGGGTTGGGCCACATGGGCGGTCCACAATGTCGAGGAACCTGGTTGCCGCCGGCCACACCGTGCAGGGCTTTGACCCCGTTCCGGCCGCGGCCGTCGCCGCCGCCGACAACGGTGTCGTGGTGTCCGACAGTGGCCCCGCGGCGGTGGCCGGCGCTGATGTCGTTATCACGATGCTGCCCCACGGCGATGCGGTGAAGCGCTGCTACACCGAAATCCTGCCCGCTGCAAACCAAGGTGCGCTGTTCATCGACAGCTCAACGATTTCCGTCGATGACGCGCGTGAAGTCCACGCATCGGCGGCCTCGCACGGGTTGGCCCAGCTCGACGCGCCAGTTTCCGGTGGAGTCGAAGGTGCGGTCGCGGGCACCCTGGCATTCATGGTGGGCGGTGACTTGGACGAATTGCGCCGCGCGCATCCGATTTTGGAACCGATGGCGGGCAAGATCATTCATTGCGGAGCGGCCGGCGCCGGCCAGGCCGCCAAGGTGTGCAACAACATGGTGCTTGCCGTGCAGCAGATCGCGATCGGCGAGGCATTCGTGCTCGCTGAGAAGCTGGGGCTGTCGGCGAGTCGTTGTTCGACGTCATCACTGGCGCGACCGGTAACTGCTGGGCAGTGCACACCAACTGCCCAGTGCCGGGCCCGGTGCCGACATCGCCGGCCAACTACGACTTCACACCTGGCTTCGCAACCGCGCTGATGAATAAGGACCTGGGTTTGGCGATGGACGCCGTCAGCTCAACCGGTTCGGCGGCGCCGTTGGGCAGTCACGCCGCCGAGATCTACGCCAAATTCGCAGCGGCTAACGGCGACAAGGATTTCAGCGCCGTTATCGAGCTGCTCCGCGGCAGCTAGGTAGGATTGCCCGGCTCGCCCCCCGCTTCCCGGCCGCGGCAGCTAGGCAGCTCGCTGCTGGGCAATCCGCCAGCGTCGGTGTGCCTGCTGGCAGCCGGCGGCCAGCAGTGGATCCGCGCCGTCGTAGCCGGTGCGAACTTCCGCGGCGCCATTGAACTGCTGGTCGGCGGTGTAGCCGGAGGTGACGACCACCGCAGGCAATTCGGCGGCGAGCGCGGCGCACAACCCACGCCCCGAGCCTGCGATGGCGAGCGCGCCGCGCGGCGTTATCCCTAACTCCCACAACGCCAGCCGGCACAGTTCGGCGCCGCACTCGGGGCGAAAGTCGATATCAGGTAAGTCGTCGACGGTCACGATCGTCTCGACGAGGCCATCACCGACCAATTGCCGCACCAGCGCCTCGACCCACACTCGGCGCCGAGTGCTCACCACGCCCACCCAGATGCCCGCGACGAACAAGCTCATCACCAAGTCGATCAGACCGGTCCTGGGCGCGATGTCGCCGTCGAGCACGCAGTCACCGAACGCCGCGGTCTTGGTCCGATAGATCCGGCCCGCAAGCGCATCGGCGGACGTGCCGAAGCCTCGTTCCCGCAAACCTGCCGCGACACGTCGCGGTCCGTCCGGTATCCGCAACAGCCGCCCGTACTCTTCGACGCTCCAGCTGACGTCGACGCCGTGTTCGGCGAACGCCGCATTGAACGCCAGCCGGTGACCATCGCGTTCGATATCCGCCAGCGCGGAATCGGCGTCGAAGATCACCGCGCGCAGGATATCGGCTTCGACCGGACGTTCCCGATCCCACCAGAAGGTCCGGGCTGGACGAGTCTGGCCCATGGCTCGCACGCCCACAGGTTGCCCGGAAGCCACGCGCCTAACCTCCCCCATTAGGGGGATTGTCATGGCCAACTTCGCCACCGGTCTTGATCCGCCGCACAGATGTGGGCCTTAGGGTGTTGCCATGACGGCTGCGCACACCGGGTCCGTCAGCACGCCGGTGCGTCTTGTTCTGGTCGATGACCACGAGATGGTCATCGAGGGGCTCAAGGCGATGCTGGCGGCGTTCAAGGACCGGGTGCAAGTGGTCGGGCAGGCAGTGGGCGCCGACCGGGCGGTCGGCGTGGTCGACGACCTGCAGCCCGACATCGTGCTGTGCGATGTGCGCATGCAGGGCTTCAGCGGGCTAGACCTGTGCAAGGTGTTGCGTGAACACGACCCCGCGCGCAAGGTCGTGATGTTGTCGGTTTACGACGACGAGCAGTATCTGTTCCAGGCCCTGCGGGTGGGCGCGAGCGGCTATCTGCTGAAAAGCATCAACAGCGACGACCTGGTGCGCCAGCTGGAACTGGTGCACAACGGGGAAACCGTGATCGACCCGGGGATGGCGGCCCGGGCGGCCGACACCGCGGCACGCATGCAACGTGACGAATTCTGGCCGGGCGCCCGGCAGGGGTTGACGCAACGCGAAAGCGAAATCCTGTCCTGCATGGTCAACGGGTTGTCCAACCGCGGCATCGCCAGCAAACTCGTTATCGGCGATGAAACGGTCAAGAGCCACCTGCGGTCGATCTACCGCAAGCTCGGGGTCAGCGACCGTACCGGAGCGGTGGCCACTGCACTGCGCGAGGGCATCTACCAATGACCGCACGGCAACCGGCAGCACCGGACAACGGCGCCCGCGGCTCGAACGCGGTACGCGATCTTGTTGACACCGACCGTGAACTGGCGCTGCTGCGGGAACTCATCCAGGCTGCCTCGAGCGGCCCCGGGGTGGAGCCGCTGGCGGCGGCGGCAGCGCGGATGATCACCGCGGCCACCGGGACCGACGTGTGTTTCGTGCATGTGCTCGACGACACCGACCGCTCGCTGACCCTCGCCGGTGCGACACCGCCTTTCGACGGGCAAGTGGGAAAGATTCGCCTGCCGTTGGGATCCGGCATTTCCGGCTGGGTGGCCAAGCACCGCGAGCCCGTCGTCATCACCCACGACAAGGAAGCCGACCCCCGCTACTTGCCGATCCAATCGCTGCGCGGACGTGACTTCACCTCGATGGTGTCCATGCCGATGGAAACCGACCCGGGCGGACTGGTCGGCGTGCTCAACGTGCACACGGTCGCACGCCGCGAGTTCACCGAGGGTGACGTCGAACTCTTGCGGGTCATCGGCCGGCTCATCGCCGGGGCCATGCACCAGGCCCGGTTGCACCGGCAGCTGGTAGCCAGAGAGCGGGCACACGAGCTGTTCGTCGAGCAGGTGATCGAGGCCCAGGAAATCGAGCGCCGTCGGGTAGCCGGCGATATTCACGACGGCATCTCGCAGCGCCTGATCACTCTGTCCTATCGGCTCGACGCGGCTGCGCGGGCTGTCGGCGATGATCCCACCGAAGCGTCCCGTCAGCTCGCCGAGGCACGCGAACTGGTCGGGTTGACGTTGGGCGAAGCGCGTGCGGCGATCAGCGGACTGCGCCCGCCGGTTCTCGATGATTTGGGCTTGGCGGGCGGGCTGGCCAGCCTGGCCCGGTCGATACCGCACCTGGACACCGAGCTTGAACTGGCCGACGTCCGGCTGCCCGAGCACATCGAAGTCGCGCTCTACCGCATCGCGCAAGAAGGCCTGCAAAACATCGTCAAACATGCAAACGCGTCGGTGGCTCGGCTGCGTTTCGCGGTGGATGACGAGATCGCACGACTTGAAATCGTCGACAACGGAATAGGTTTCGACACTTTCGAGAATCCACTGGGTAGCGACGAGATGGGCGGTTACGGTGTGCTGTCGATGGCCGAACGCGCCGAGCTGGTCGGGGGAAGGTTGAACATCCGGTCGCGGCCCGGAGCCGGGACAACGGTCATCGCCACGATTCCGGTGCCATCGATGATCGACTAGAAGTCGCCGGCGTTGTGCCGCAGCGTTTCGATCGACGACACCAGCGCCTGCGATTCGCCCTCGGAAATCCCGATATCGCAGAACACCTGCTCGTTGAGCGTGACAGTGGCGTCCTCGACGGTCGAGCGGCCCAGGTCGGTGATCTGTACCAGCGTGGTCCGCCCGTCGGTAGGGTGCGGGACGCGCTGCACCAGGCCATTGGCTTCCAGTCGGCGGATGGCATGGGTGACGCTGGTGACGTGTACCTGCAGCCGGTCGGACGCCTTGGTGATCGGCAACGCGCCGCTGCGGCTGAACGCCAGCAGGCGCAGCAATTCGAACCGGGAAAAGCTCAGATCATAAGGACGCAGGGCACTCTCGACGCGGGCGAGCAGGATCTGGTGAGCTCGCATCACCGAGGTCACCGCGACCATCCCCGGCGCGACTTCACCCCATCCAGCGCGTTCCCAGTTGGCCCGCGCGGCAGCGATCGGATCGCGGTTGTCAGATCTCGAGGCGGCCACGCCCTTTTCTTACCGCACTTTCGCGCGAGATCAGCACAGCATGCGACCATTCTTTCCCCACGTGGTGAAATTGTGACACCTTGTCGGCCCGACGGCATTCTTCAATCGCTTAGCGCCGTCGCGCGATACGGAATTGCGGAGGTGTGCGGTGAATGGTTTGCGCGCTTGGCGCAGGTTTGAGGCCTGACCTGCTATGCATTGCGGTTCTTGCTGGATCGTCCCTGAGATTCGACGGCCATGGCGTCAGCTAGTTCGGTGCGGGAACCGATGCCCAGTTTCTGGTAGACGTGCCGGAGGTGGTACTCGACGGTCTTCGGGCTGAGAAACAGTGCGGCTGCGGTATCCCTTGTTGTCTTGCCGTCGCCGAGCATCTGTGCGATACGCAATTCCTGGGCGGTGAGCGCGGTCAGGTAGCCGGTCGGCCCGCGCTGGATGTGCTCACCGGTCGCGTCGAGTTCGCCTGCGGCCGTGTCCGCCCACGGGTTGGCCCCGAGCCGTTCGAATGCGCTGAGTGCTTCGCGCAGATGCGGCCGGGCCGCAACACGGCTGCGGTTCCGGCGCAGCGCGGCACCGAATGCGAGCCGGGTGCGTGCTTCCTCGAACAGGTCCAGGCTCTGCGCATGCCAGCGCAGTGCCTTTTCGAACAACGCGGATTGCTCCGCGGGCTCTGTGCAGGTCAATGCCACCGCTCGGTGGCCGCGCGCCAGCGCCCAGGGTTGGCCCTTCTGCTCAGCCCGGCATAGATAATCGTGGGCGATGTGCGCGGCGGTCTGGATATCACCACGGCGCAGTTGGATTTCGGTGAGTTCTGGTGCGGGTGCAACATCGACATCGAGAAAGCCGATGTCGCGCAGCGTCTTTTCCAGGTCGGCGAACGCGTCCAGTGCCGCATCCGCTTCTCCCAGAGCGAGGTTCAGGTCGCCCAATGCGAACATCGCCCATAGTTTCGCCAGCGCGATGTGGTTTTGCCCCGCCAGCAGGAGCGCTTCGTCGGCATTGGCGCGGCATTCGTCCGCACGACCCATGCGGGCGTATAGCCAGGCAAGGCCGGCAAGTGACACGGCAAGGTCGGTCGTTTGACCGGTTTCGGATGCCAGGGCGATACTTTCGTCGAACCCGGCCCGCGCTGAGCTCCACCGATCGGTGGTGGCGTCGTCGCGGGCGATGTGAAACAGCAGGTTCGGCAGGGCGCCCAAGGCGGTGCGGGTTCGCTGTTGTTGCACGACGTGTTGCATCAAATCGCGGCCGACGCGCGATTCCCGCAGAAACAAGGTTCCGATCACGGCCCAGTCCGGCCGGTGCGGGTCATCACGCAAGCCGGGCTCCTCGCTTAGCGATTGCACGCCGGCGCGGATCCATTCCATTCCCGCACCGCCGCCGATTACCCTTGCCATCCCGACGGCCACCTGGCTGCGAGCCCGTGCCGCAGCGCTTGTGCAGTCACCAATTAACCGTTCAAGCTGCTCGGCGGCCGCGAGCCCGGTATCGCTGTCGCATAGATAAAAGCTGGCGGTGACCACATCGGCGAGCCGCAGCGCTGCCCGGTCGGGGTCGGTCGCTTGCACACGCGCCGCCGCCTTCGACAGAAGTGTGCACGCCTGACGCAACGATCCGGTGCGCAAGGCTAGATTGCCGCGGAGTCCATCGATGTCCGCCAGCGACGCCGTGTCGGTGACCAGCGCCGCCGCCTGCTGCAACAGTGCGTCCGCCTGCCCGACCTGTCCGGCTAGCCAGGCGGATTCGCCGGCGCGCAGCAGTCGAGCGCCGCGTCGCGCTTGATCGGCGGTGAGTCCCGCGCCGCGGATCAGCGCGGCCGCGGCCGCCGAGTGGGCACCGCGCGCCCGCGCGTGATCGGCGACTTGCCCTAAGGCGTCTGCCACGCCGTCGTCGGGGCCGACGCACGCCTCGCTCAGGTGCCAGGCACGCCGGTCGCGCGCTGTCGGGGGCAACGCCTCCGCGACAGCACGGTGGGCGTTGCGGCGTTCATCGGGTAGCGCCGCTGTGTATATCGCCGAACGAACCAATGGATGGCGGAACACGGCCCGGCCCGGAATCAACTGCAGCAACCCCAGCTTCTCCGCGCCGCTTAGCTCGTCGACACGAGTTTGCAGTGCGGGGGCGGCCCGCGCCGTGGTGGCCAGATCCCCGTCGGCGATGGCGGCCAGCAATAGTGCGTGCCACGCCGGTTCGGGCAGCGACGTGATGCGTTGGGCGAACGCGTGAACCACGGCTTCGGGGACTGGCAGGGGCAACTGAGCCGGCATTGCCGCCCAGCGCTCCTGGTCGCGGGACAACTCGAGAAGTCCAAGCGGATTGCCCGCGGTCGCCTCGTGCAGCTTCGCGGTCAGTTCGACGCTGGGCGCTCCGCCGCGGGCCTCGGCGAGCAGCGTACGGGCCGAGGCGAGGTCGAGTCCCGACAGTTGCATTGCCGGTAACCCCGCGTCGGCGAGTACGGCGCCGCGCTCCGGGCGAAGCGACATCACCATTGCGATCGGGTCGGCGATCAACCGACGGGCGACGAAGCGCAGCGTCTCGGCTGACGGTGTGTCGAGAAGGTGCGCATCGTCGACGGCCACGAGCAGCGGACCTTCCTCGGCGGATCGGCTCAGCAGGCTCAGCGTCGCGGCCGCGACGGCGAAGCGCTCGGGCGGCGCGCCGCGACGCAAGGTCAGCGCAATCGCCAGCGCTTCGCGTTGCGGCGCCGGGATGTGCTCGATCCGGGCGAGCATCGGCAGCAGCAGTTGGTGCAGGCTCGCGAAACCGAGGCTGGACTCGTGCTCGCTGCCGGAGGTGCGCAGTATCTGCATCTGATCGGCCTGCCGCACCGCGTCCTCGAGCAGCGCGGTCTTGCCGATTCCAGCTTCACCGCTGATCACTAGCACGCCGCTTTGGCTGACCCGCGCGCCGGCAAGCAGCGCGGCGATTCGCTGCTGTTCGGATTCGCGACCGACCAGCATGCCGCGATCCTACGAACAAAAACTAGGGGGGTTACCGGATTCGGCGGTGCTGTCTTCGGTGCGACAGTGAGCCCCTCAGAAAAGGAGGCAGCGATGACAGCAACAGAGCAAGCGGCCCCAACCGTCGAAGCCGACAAGATCATGGCGTTTGTGTTCCGTGCCGTCGAAGAAGCAGGCGCGGCGCTGAACTGCGCGCTGGTGGTGATGGGCGACCGGCTGGGCTACTACCGCAGCCTCGCCGAACATGGCCCCAGCACGGCGTCGGAGCTGGCTGAACGGACCAATACCGACGAGCACTACGCACGGGAATGGCTCAACGCCCAAGCCGCGGGAGATTTCGTGCGCTACGACCCACGCACGCTGCGCTATCAGCTGCCGGCCGAGCACGCTGTTGCGCTCACCGACCAGGCAAGTCCCGCGTTCGTGGGCGGATTATTCCAAATCGCGTACGGAACCATCTGCGACGCAACGCGAATCGTCGATGCCGCGCGCACCGGAGATGGGATCGGGTGGGGTGAGCACAACGCCGACGTGCACGTAGGCTGCGAACGATTCTTCTCGCCGACCTACCACGCACATCTGATCGACGACTGGCTGCCGGCACTCGATGGTGTTGTCGAGAAGCTGGCCGCGGGCGCGTCGGTGGCCGACATCGGCTGCGGCCATGGGGTCTCGACGATCCTGATGGCCCGCGCATTCCCGGCATCCACGTTCCGCGGCACCGATGCCCACCCGCCGTCGATCGCCGCCGCGTCTGAGCGCGCACAGGCATTGGGGGCCGAAGAACGAATCACCTTCGAGACCGCCGACGCGCTGGCATTCAGCGGCGGGCCCTACGACCTGGTGACAATGTTTGACTGCCTACACGACATGGGTGATCCGGTCGGCGCGGCACGTCACATCCGTGAGGTGATCGCCGACGACGGCACCTGGATGATCGTGGAGCCCGCCGCGGGCGACCATGTCGAAGACAACCTGAACCCGGTGGGCGTGCCTACTACGGCTTCTCCACCCTGCTGTGCACGCCGGCGTCGCTGTCACAGCCCGTCGGACTTGCGCTAGGCACCCAGGCCGGCCCGGCCCGCATCCGCGACGTCGTGACCGCGGCCGGTTTCACGCGGTTCGGGCTGGTTGCGCAGACCCCGTTCAACAACGTTTTCGAAGTCCGTCCCTGATCACCGCCGGAGGGCCACGATATTGAGATGAGGCCCGAACAGCGGCCGGGCCGCCTGCCCGACGCCTCGGGCGCGGCGATCCGTGATGGCGTCTCGCTGCACTACGACGTGTACGGCGACGGCGCCGTAACGATCCTGCTGATGCCCACCTGGTCGATCGTGCACTCGCGGGTCTGGAAGGCCCAGGTCGCCTTCCTCGCCCGTCACTACCGGGTGATCACGTTCGACGGACGCGGCTGCGGGCGCTCCAGCCGTCCTCGCGGTGCGCAGGCGTTCACCGATGCGCAATACGCGGCCGATGCTCGCGCCGTGCTGGACGCGACCGACACTGAGCGCGCCGTGCTGGTCGGGTTCTCGTGCGGGGCCACGTATGCGGTCCATCTGGCCGCCGCCAACCCTGAGCGGGTGGACGGCCTCTTCGCGATCGCTCCGACCTGCGGCCTGCAGATCGCCCGCCCCGAGCGGGAACGCGCCGTGTGGCTGGGCGACTACGAACGGCCGCTCGGCCCCGAGCGTCAACGCGCTGCGTGGCAGACCACACTCGATCGGCCGCCGCGCGGCTGGCTGAAGTACAACCGCGACTACTGGCTACACGGCGACCTCGATGACTTCCGGCGTTTCTTCTTCAGCGAGATGTATTGCGAGCCGCACTCCACCAAGCAAATCGAGGACGCGCTGCGCTGGTCGGCGGGCACCGACGCCCAAACCCTCGTCGACACCACCGCGGCACGGCTCGGCGTCGACGGGCTCGTCCTTGAACCCATCGATGAACTCGCCCAAAAAGTACGGTGCCCCGTGCACGTCGTGCATGGCACCGCCGACCGGGTGCGGCCCTGCGCGATCGGGCAGCAACTCGCCGAGCTCACCGGCGGATCATTGACCCTCATCGAGGGCGGCGGCCACGGGTTGATGGCGCGCGACCCGGTGCGGATCAACACGATGATCCGCGAGTTCGTTGACACAGTGACCGCGCCGGCGCGCCAACGCTCGCAATGGACCCGCGCGCTGCGGCGACGCCGCCGCGCGCTGTACCTGTCGTCGCCCATCGGCCTGGGCCACGCCCGCCGCGACGTCGCCATCGCGGCCGAATTACGCAGGGCCCGTGATGATCTCGACATTGAATGGCTGGCACAAGACCCGGTAACCCGGGTGCTCGAGGCCGCCGGCGAACGGGTTCATCCCGCGTCCATGCATCTGCTGACCGAATCCGCTCACATCGAGGTCGAGGCCGGTGAACACGACCTGCACGCCTTTGAAGCCATCCGGCGGATGGACGAAATTCTGGTCGCCAACTTCATGCTGTTCACCGAGGTGATCGGCGACGAGCCACCCGATTTGGTCATCGCCGATGAAGCCTGGGACGTGGACTATTTCTTGCATGAGAATCCCGAACTCAAACGGTTCGGGTTCGCGTGGCTCACCGACTTTGTCGGCTGGCTGCCGATGCCCGACGGGGGAACCACCGAGGCCGCACTCACCGCCGACTACAACGCCGAAATGATCGAACAGCGGGCGCGTTACCCGCGCCTGCGCGATCGCTCGATCTTCGTCGGAAATCCCGATGATGTGGTCACCGAGCCGTTCGGACCCGGGCTGCCGGGCATCCGCGACTGGACTGTGAAAAACTTCGACTTCTGCGGCTACGTCATCGGCGCGCCACTGCCGCCGAGCATGCGGGAGCCGTTGCGGCGCCGCCTCGGCATGGCGCCGGGGCAGAGACTCTGTGTTGTGACCGTCGGCGGGACTGCGGTGGGAGAATCCTTGCTGCGCAGGGTAATCGATGCCATCCCCGCAGCCCGCAGGCAAATTCCGGAATTGGAGTTTCTGGTCGTGGCCGGCCCGCGCATAAACCCCGATTCACTGCCACACGTCACCGGAGCCCACAGTGTGGGCTTCCTTCCCGACCTCACCGACTATCTTGCCGCGTGCGACATCGCCGTGGTACAAGGCGGATTGAGCACCTGCATGGAGCTCACTGCCGCGGGCACGCCATTCATCTATGTTCCCCTCGAACATCACTTCGAACAAAACATCCATGTCTCGCACCGTCTGGCCCGCTACGGCGCCGGCCGGATGATCCGCTACCAGGATGCGGCGGACCCCGACCGACTGGCGCTCGCAATTGCCGAGGAATTGTCGGCACAAACGCGGTTTCACCCTGTCGAAACAGACGGGGCGACACGTGCGGCCGGGCTGCTGGCCGAACTGCTCTGACCCCTACGGCCCGGGCGGCTCGGAAGGACTAGGGGGGTCGCCGGATGCGGTCAGGGGGCCGTCGGTGCCACGGTCACGGTTGGTGACCGCGGCGAAAGGAAGACCGATGAGACGCGCAACTCGTATCAGTCGGCTGGGCATGCTGGCGGTGGCGGTCGGCATTGGGGCGGCGCTGGCCGCCACCCCTGGGACCGCCTCCGCCGACGATATGCAGATCTCAATCGACGGGTTTGATTTGTTCCCAACAGCGGGCAACACAGCGACCGCCACCTCGGGCATGGGAGACATCGCGATCGCCATCGGCGCCGGTAGCGATGCCACCGCCTCCGGCGGCATCTTCGACTCCGCCACCGCCTTCGGCACCAACAGCGCGGCCGAAGCCATCGACGGCAGCCTTGACTCGGCCACCGCCAAAGGCATAGGCAGCTTCGCGGAAGCCTTCGGCAACCTCGACACCGCGACCGCCGTCGGCAACGGCAGCGTGGCGGGTGCTGAAGGCGGCAACCTTGATATCGCCACGGCCCTCGGCACCAACAGCGCCGCCGATGCCCTCTTCGGCAACGGCGACCTCGCCGCGGCCATCAACACCGGCAGCACTGCCGACCTCGCTCAGGCCGGCGGCACCAGTCCTGCTGTCCTTGGCAGCAACGACATCGCCTTCGTCTTGGGCCCGGACAGCAGCGCCCTGGCCGGCGCCAACCTGACTGCTATCGGTGATTTCGATCTCGCCGCCGTTTTCGGCGACATGCTCCACGCAATCGCTACCGGCGGCAACTTCCTGACCGACGTCCTGCCGTAGGGACACGGCGCACTCATCGGGCGCGTCCTAGGCGAAGTTGACCCGCCGTGGCGGGGTTTAGGCGAGCGACTTTCCCACCGCGGACAGCACGGCCAGAGTCGACTGCAGGCCACCGACAGTGACCCGCGCACCGCCATCGGGATAGTAGCGGACCTGCACCCCGCCCTCGGCGAACACCTCGCGCCACGGCCGACCCCTCGGCGGCAGGTACACGAAGTTCGCGTGTGAGTCGGTGCTGTAGATCCCCTTCGCCATCAGCCGCAGGCGCAGGTGGTTGCGTTGCGCGGCAATCCGGCGAATTCGGTCCACCAGCTGGGCTTCGGCGTCGTAGGAGGCCGCGACCGCCGCTGCACTGACATTGTTCATACCGAACGGCAATTGCATGGTCCACAGCGTGCTCGCCAGCTCAGGCGCGGCGAACCCATATCCGATCCGCAGCCCGGCGAGCCCATAGGCTTTGGAAAAGGTCCGCAGCACAACGACATTCGGAAAGCGCCGGACCAGGTCTGGCCCGTCGATGCGGTGCCGGGTCTCAACGAACTCGATGTAGGCCTCGTCAAGCAGCACAACCGCGTCGCTCGGGACCTCCCTCAGGAACCATTCGACGGCAGAGGCGGGCTCCAACGTTCCGGTCGGATTGTGGGGTCGACACAACACGACCACACTCGCGTCCGCGGCGGCCTCGGCCATCGCCGCCAGGTCGTTATGGCCGTACTGATTGAGCGGGACGGTGACCGGAGTCAACCGGGCCATTTGCGCGAAGATCGGGTAACCGTCGAAAGTGGGCTGGCTCATCACAATCCGATCACCGGGCCGGGTGACCGCATGCAGTACCTGCATCGCCACGCCCGACGCCCCCGGACCGAGGACGACCTGCTCCTCACCAACCCCGACCCGGTCCGCAATCAACCGCCGCAGCTGCCCGGGCAGAAACTCTGGATAACGGTTGGCCGCATCGATGCAGTGCACCAGTGCCGATCGCACCGCCGGCAGCGGCGGAAACGGGCTTTCGTTCAGCGACAACGCGAGTGGATCAACCGCCTGCGGCAGGGTAGAGAGGACCTCGGCAGTCACCGAGCTTCCGTGCGCCGGCTCGGCCATCAGTCTCGCCCGCCCCAGCGGATTGCGGCCGCACCCGCGAAGTCGCCGGCGTGCGCGAAGGCCGCCATCATGATCGTGTCGCCGGCCGCCAGCTGACCCTCGGAGATGGCTCGATCCAGGTTGATCGGGATCCCGGCGCCGAACAGGTTGCCGCACTCCTCGAACGTATCGACGTGTTTCGACTCGGGCACCTCGAGCGCCTCGCGCCAATTGCGCAGAAACACCCGATTAGGCTGGTTGGTGACCAGCAAGTCAATATCTTTGGAACTCAGCCCGATTCGGTCACACACCGCCAGCGCTACCTCGGGAACCTGACGGTTGCCGCGGGCCAGCACCTTGGCGATCTTGGTTTCGGTGAACCCGATGCAGGCCTCACCGGGCCCGGCCTGCCACCACTTGCGCGGCGGGTCGATCGCCAGCGTCATGTCGCCGGCGTACTCACCGTAGGTGCGGCATTCGATGTCGAGGATCGGCGACTGGTCCGACAGCGTGACCAGCCCGACCGCCGCGCCGTCCCCGGGAATCGCCGCTTGCGCTTTGCGGCGCACCCCGGGCTGGTCGAACGCTTGCCCGGCCGCGTTCTGGGCGATCGCAATCAGCGCGGTGCGGCCCTCGCCTGATACCAGCAACTGACGGGCCACCTTGAGCGCCAACACAAAAGCCGCACATCCGCCATTGTGCAGATCCAGTACCCAGGACGGCCGCATGCCCAACCGGTGAGCGATTCCGCCGCCCCCGCCGTAGAACGGCATGTCCGGCATCTGCGCGTGGGTGATCAAAATATCGACATTCTCGATGACGTCGCGACCGTGCCGCTCGATCAGTCCTTCCGCCGCGCGCTCGACCATGTCGACCGCGGTCTCGTCGGGTCCGACGTGATGGCGGAAGGTGGGCGCCCGGAACATCACGCTGTCACGCAACTCCTCGGATCCGGCGAATTGCGCGTAGTAGTCGGCACCGATCGGCTCGCCGGGCAGGTAGGTCGAGACGTCGATGAGGCTCACACCAGGCTGACTCACGACACTCTCATCTCATCCAGGCCGGGGTGACCGGCAGACCGTTGCGGTGGCGGTATTCGGCGATCGTCTTGAGGTTGTTCAGCTCCAGCCCGTGGCCTGCACCGAACAAGTCCCAGAAGTCGCCGACCCAGCCCGTGCGCTGGGGCGGGCCGGCGTCGGGGTACGGGTTCTTGTCGTAGAACGGATGACGGCAATTGGTCCACAGCACAACAGAACCGGGCTTGCCCAACACCACCTGCGCGTCGAGGACCCGCATCAGATAAATCATCCACAGGTGCTTGCCCTGGTCCCACGCGCAGTGGTAATCGACGGTACGCGCCTCGGCGTTGGCGACCGTGCGAGTGTAGATCTCGGTGTCCGGAAGCAGCCGGTCGTAGGCCAGCCAGAGTCCCGGTTCGTCAGTAGGGGTGAAGCCACGCAGGGTGTAGGTCCACTCCTCGAGGCTTCGGGTGTCCGACAAGTACTCGAAGAGTTCGTCGGGCGGGCAGTCGACGTAGTCGTTGACCGTGCAGTACTGGCCGAAAACCTCTTCGTGCGGGTACACCGACCGCGTCTTCGCCATGAACATCGGGGCGGTCTGCTCCAGTGGCGTGGTCTCGATGCGCACCACCCCGTCGATCGGCTCGGTGGTGCCGCTATGGGTGACGATATCGTCAAGCGCTGGCAGCGACATCGATGTGGTCCTCCTGTGTGAGTGGGATCTGTTGATTGACAGACTTGCGGGCTAATGGAACGTCGAGAAAGGGTGCAAACGGCGGGATTTCGTCGGCGGCGCATTCGACGCTGACCACCGCAGGGCCGTCGATGTCGATCGAGCCCCGCACCGCTGCGGCCAATCCGTCCGCGTCGCTGACATCGACCGAGGTCAATGCGGGGAACATCGCGGCCAGACCGGCTCCGAGCCGGCTGGGAGCGAATCGGTTGTAGCTGTACAGATCGTCGTAATAGAGCTGTTCGCGGGTCACGCACATGGCATGGGCGTTGTTGTTGAGCAGCACGAAGGTCACCGGGAGCCGGTAGTGCAGCGCGGTGTGCACCTCCATGCCGTGCATGAAGAACGCGCCGTCCCCGGCGATCACCACCACACGCCGGCCCGGTGCTTGGGCTTTGGCCCGGCCGAACGCCATCCCGATACCGGCTCCGAAGCTGTAGCCCATGCCGCCCATGCCCAGCGCGACCGCGAACCGGCCCTTGCGCCGCACCGGCAGGTAGTGGATGGCCGCCGCGCCGGTGTTACCAGCATCAACGACGATGTCCACCTCGTCGGGCAATGCGTGATCGAGCTCGGTCATGGCGTCGCGGTAACGCACACCCGGACCGTCGAACGGCGGCGGGGTCAGCTCCGTGTGCGCCACCACATCGGGCACCCGAACCCCGGTGGGCCGCCCCGCGCCGGAAAGAGCGCGGGTCAGAATCCGTAAAGAGGCACGCAGATCGTCGGTGTGGACGTGGGTGCAGGCAAGATACGGCGGCGCCGACCCGATGGATATCGTTGGCACCGCCGCCAGCGCGTCGTCGAGGCCGGCGCGCGCGGTCACCGATAGCCGGGTGCCCACCACCAGACACAGCCCACTGCCGGTCACCGCTTCTGCCACCCCCGGGTGGCCCATGACACCGGTCACCCCCAGCGCCGACGACGAACCCAAGCCCGGTGTTCCGGCGGCATCCTTGGCGTCCGGCACGGTTGCCACCCGGGCGCGTAGCACCGCACGCAGCGCCGACAGCTCGGCTCGCGCATCATCGCGGGCCACCTGCTCGCCGGCGATGATCGTCACCGGTCCGGTGACTTGCCGCAAGGCGCGCACGATGGGATGCGGGTCACCGATGGATCGCGGCCGCTCGACGTCGGCCAGGCGTCCGCCATTGCGGCCATTGAGGTGCAGGGTGGACTGTTGAATGTCTTTGGGCAGCAACAAGACTGCCGGGCCGCCAGCTTGTGCCGCAGCAATGGCGGCCGGCAGCGCCGAGACAATGTCTGCAGGCGTCAACACCCGCCGGCAAAAGACCGACGCTTGCGAAAACAATGCCTCGGCGTTCAGTGAGCCGTTGCGGCCGCTGGTGTCCTGAAAGCTGCCCCGACCATCCATGGTGGTCGCCGGTTGGCCCACCAGGGCCAACA
This sequence comes from uncultured Actinomycetota bacterium, assembly GCA_963720085.1. Taxonomy (GTDB): domain Bacteria; phylum Actinomycetota; class Actinomycetes; order Mycobacteriales; family Mycobacteriaceae; genus Mycobacterium. Next base: position 86,915 of record CAVRER010000036.1, on the reverse strand, counting down.
CCGGTACCCGGCTGGTGAATGATTCGCCCAATCCCGGAATCAGATTCAGCGCTCCCCCACCGGACGTCGCCGCCACCACACCTAGGCCCGCGCCGCTGCGGCTGTATCCATCCGCCATTGTGGCGGCGGAGAACTCGTGCTTGGCGAGCACCGCGGTGATATCCGATCGGAAATAGGCGGCGTCGTAAAGATCTTCGATGTTGGCCCCGTCGACCCCGAAGATGTAGTCGACTCCGATTCCCGCGAGGTGCCCAACGATGTGGTCGACCACTCGGTGATTGCTCGGCATACCAGGTACACGACTCGCGGGCGGCCAGGGTTCAGAGCGCCTCAGAGATTGGGGTCGCAATGAACCAGCCAGCGTTGTTAACCGTGTTAACGCCGGGACCCCATGGAAAAGGATGCCGCCTGTGTTCAGTGACCGCCGGAGCAGACCTGACGTCGTCGTCATTGGCGCCGGACCGTCAGGTCTTGCTGTCGCACGCGAGCTCGAGCATCGCTACCGGATTTCGGCGCTCGTTGTCGACAAGGCGGCAGCACCTGCGGTTTCGTGGCGCAATCGCTATGACAACTTCCGCCTGAACACCAACGGGTTCTTGTCGCACCTGCCGGGACAACGGATTCCTCTGACGGCCGGACGCTGGCCAACCAAGGAGGACATGGTCCGCCACTTCGACCGTTACGTGCGGCTTCAGAACATCACACTTGCGCTCGGATGTGAGGTCAACCGCATCGACCGCGCAGCTGGGGACTGGCTGGTCGACACTTCGTCGGGGCAAATCCGGACATCTGCCGTCGTGCTGGCCACCGGCAAGTACCACACGCCCGCCGTCCCGCCCTGGCCTGGCCTCGGACATTTCACCGGCGAGCTGGTGCATTCCGGCGACTTTCGCAACGCTTGGCCCTATCAAGGCCGCGACGTTCTCGTTGTCGGCGCAGGCAATTCCGCCGCCGACATCGCGGTCCAACTGGCCGACGACGGCGCCCGCAAGATCTGGCTGGCGGTGCGCACACCACCGCATCTGGTGCGGCGTGCCATGGGACCGATCCCGTCGGACGTCTTCCTCGAGCTGTCCGCGCGGGTGCCTGCACGCATCGTCGATCCGTTTATCGCGCAGCTCAATCGCCTGCTGTTCGGCGACCTTTCGGTTTATGGCTTCCGCCGGCCGCCACTCGGACTGAAGGCAACGGTGGAGCAGCGAGGCCGCATCCCGACCCTGGCCGATGAACTCGTCGATGCCGTGCGCGCCGGCCGCGTTGAGGTGGTAGCCGCCGTGGCGGCCGTTGAGTCGCGCCGGGTGATCCTCGATGACGGCACCGCCGTGACACCTGAGGTGATCGTCGCCGCAACCGGATTCAGCACCGACCTCGACGGTCTGGTCGGCCACCTCGGCGTCCTCGACGAGCACGGCGACCCGCACGGCGGTTTTGCCTCACACCTCGGCGATGGGATGTTCGCGATCGGTTACGGCATTCCACCCAGGGGCCCGCTGCGGGCGATCCGCCTGGCCGCAACGCCATTGGCCGGTCAGGTCGCGGCATACCTGGCAGCCAGGTCGTCCGAGCCCGCCCAATCGTTAACCTCCGCCGGCTGACCGGCTGCTGCCAAGAACATCTGAGGAGCCCGCAATGGCTCTACTCCGCGAAAAACGGTTCTTCTACCGCGGTACGGACGAATACGAGGCCGCCCGCCGCGCAACGGTGTGGAATAGCATTCTGCCGGACCGCTTTCCAGCTGTCATCATGCAGGCCTGCGAGGCCAATGACGTCGTCGCGGCGGTGCGCCATGCCCGGGCTCACGGCCATCACATCGGCGTCCGGTCGGGCGGACACAGCTGGAACACCAGCCATCTGCGTGACGGCGGCATGCTGCTCGACGTCAGTCGCCTCGATCATTGCATCGTCGACTCCGACCAGATGATCGCACGCGTCGGACCCGGCAAGATCGCCAGCGTCTTTGCGACAGAGCTCGACTCGCAAGGCCTGTTTTTCCCCTCAGGCCACTGTGAAGGCATTCGCCTCGGCGGCTATCTGCTGCAGGGTGGATACGGCTGGAACAGCAAGGTCGTCGGACCAGCGTGTGAGGGCGTGCTTGGACTGGAGGTCGTCACTGCCGACGGTGAAAAGATCTACTGCGATCCCGAGAATCACCCCGATTTGTACTGGGCCGCTCGCGGCAGCGGACCGGGTTTCTTCGGTGTGGTCACGTCGTTCACACTGCGGCTACACCGGCGCCCGGCCGTCTTGGGCACGTGTTTGTACATGTACCCGATCGAGGTCGCTGACGAAGTGTTCAGTTGGGGACGCTCAATCAGCAGCGAAATCGACGACCGCGTCGAACTGCAAATCCTGACCTCGCACGGCGCTCCGGAAACAGGATCCACCGCGCCCGCCATCACCGTCGCTTCCCCGGTCTTCGCCGACTCGGAAGAGCAGGCCACGAAAGCGCTTGCCGCCCTGGGCACTTGCCCCGTGATCGACCGCGCGACCGTCAGCGTTCCGTATATGCCGACAACCTTGGCCGATTGGTATACGGCGGTGATGACCAAATACCCCGAAGGCCACCGATACAGCGTTGACAACATGTTCACGTCGGCCCCAGCCGAAGAGCTGCTGCCGGGAATCCGCAAGATCATCGAAACGATGCCACCACACCCGTCGCACTTCGTTTTCGCCGGCTGGAAACCGTCCGCGGACCGCGCGGACATGGTCTACGGCCTGGAGGACGAGATCTATCTGGCGCTCTACACCTCCTGGCACGATCCGGCCGACGATGAACGCTATAGCGATTGGGCCCCGTCGAATATGGCGGCGATGTCGCACCTCGCAACCGGTATCTCGCTCGCCGACGAGAATCTGGCCCGACGTCCGGCGAAGTTCATCACCGATCCGAACATGGCGCGCCTGGATCAGGTACGCGCCGCCTACGACCCGGATGGCCTGTTCCACAGCTGGATGGCTCGCGGGTAGTCGGCTGACTGGTAAAGCCCTTCTGCCTAGAGCAGAAGGGCTTTACCGTGCGCAGAGCAGAACGGCTTTACAGCGAGCGCTCGAGCAGCACCTTGCCGTTGTCGGCTAAAACCACTTGCACCGCCGCGATCTGGTCCCTCGGCGTCGAGATGCTGCCGGCGGGCGTCGCGGTATGGCCGGGGTCGGCCACCCAGGTCGCCAGCTGGGTGTGCGTGCCGTCGCGGTTCACCACCACCATCGCCAGCTTGTCGTGGTGGGCATACACCGGCGCCAGGCAGACGCACCGCAGGTCGATGACGGTGCCCCAGTTTTGGCTACTGAGCGACACTGTCGAGGCCAGCGCCTTGGTTCCAATCTGGGCCATCGGTAGTGCCGATGACACGCTCGCCTGCGGCGGCGCTGACGTCGGGGAATGGCCCGTGAGGCTAGGAATGCTGACGAACACACCGATCGCCAGCAGCACGGCGGCGGCGGCCCCAGATGACCATGTCACCACGCGCGAGCGGTGCCGCCGCTGGCGCACTGCGGACAGCAACGACGGCAACAGGTTCGGAGGGGCCTCGGTGGTGTGGTCGCCGTCGTTGATCGCGGCCACCGTGTCGCTGTCGAGCTTGGACAGCAGGGCCGGCATGCCGCTGAGTTCGGCGACAGCCTGCGTGCACGACGGGCACCCGCTCAGGTGCGCCTCGAACTCCCGCCGGTCGGCCGGTGACAGCGATCCCAGCACGTAGGCCGCATCCCACGTCGCGTAGTCGTGGCTGTCGCTGGCGGGCAAGCCGCTATCGCCCGGCGGACCGAAGCCCTGGATCAGCCTCATCGTGTGCTCCCATTTGCAGTCATCATCAAGTATTCGTAGCCGACGGCCGCCCGGATGGGGCTGTCCACGGCCGTCAGGATGGTCGGTCGCATCGTCATCGGGTCACCCCCATCTCTTGCAGAGTGAGCCGCAATGCGCGTACAGCATAGTGTAAGCGCGATTTCACGGTTCCTTCAGCGATATCAAGGTCAGCAGCGATCTGGGCGGTGCTCCAGCCTCGGTAGTAGGACCGCTCGACAACGGCTCGATGTTCAGGCGACATTTGCGCCATCGCGTCGGCGATCAGCAGCCGGTCCAGTGCCGAGTCGACTTCGTCGGGAACCGGCTGCTCGGGTGCGCCTGCTTCGTCCAGCGAGGCAACGACATTTCGGAACTTCGGGCTGCGTCGCTCATCGATAATCATGTTGCGGGCCACGGTGAACAGCCATGCCCGCGCCGGACGTTCCGTGTCGTTGATGACCTCAGGATGCTGCCATGCCCGCAACAGCGTCTCCTGGACCACGTCCTCGGCACGGGCGGCGTCGCTGGTCAACCGAAGCGCATACCGGAACAACGGCCCGGCGTGCTCGTCGTAGAGCGCCTTCATCAAAGCCTCTTCGGCGTTTGCTGCGCTGGTGACTCGGCTCACTCGATTTACCTCCTGACAAGTAACACGAGTTGCGCGTCTCTCCAGTTCATCGCTGCAGCATCACCATGGGTCCCCGCATTCAGTCGGGGATCCAGTTTCCGTGGAATCCGTGCGGCACCCGGCGCGGCAGCCGGACACGAGCCACCGGCTCACCCTCGAAGTCTGACGCGTCGATGACAACGAGATCACTGCTCTCATTTACCTGGTCGTAAACGTAAGTCAGGTACCAGCCGGCCAGCTCGTCGGACCCCCCGACGGCCGGCGCGAACACCGCCTCGCCCGGTGCACAACGGCTGCCGCCGGCGTCGAACCGATGTTCGGATGCGGTATCACGCTGCAGGTCATAGCGGACCAGCGCGCCGCTACCGACCGCCACCGAGTAACGAGCGGCGGCGCCGGCCAGCCGGTCGTCGACGCGCGGGTACTCCACCCCACGGTCGTCGAGTTGGCTCTCCTCGACCGTCCCGGTGTCCAGGTCGAGCTTCCAGCGCCACAATGCCGCGTCGGTCCCGAATTCGCTACTACCACGCCATATTTCGGGATAGCGGACCACTTCCAGCACAATTGAATTCTCGCCGGCCGATGTCACGTCGTAGGCATTCGCGATGTGGAAGACGTAGCACGGGTCGATGTCGAGCCAGCGCACCGGGCCATAGGGGTCGTCGCGGCGCAGCACACCCAGACGGGCACCGTAGTTGTCGTCCCACCGGTACGGTAAGTCCCGCATCTCCCGCTCGTTTTGCTGCGACAGGGCAACGCCGAGGTCGAATACGAGTGGCAAATCCAGGAAGACGATGTGCTCGGCGGTCAGCGCGAAGTCGTGCATCAACGTCAGCGCGGGGACGTCGATGGGGCGGTTGATGGTCAGCTGGCCGCCGGCGTCCGCGCGGTGATAGACGACGTGAGGCTCATAGATGTTGCCGCAGCCAAAGAAATGCAGCTCACCGGTAGCCGGGCAGATCTTCGGATGCGCGGTCATCGAATCCGTCAACTTGCCGCCGAAGTCGTAGACTCCCACCGTCTCCAGGTTGTTGCTGATTTCATAGGGCAGCGAGAATTCCATCAGCGCAAGCGTTTTACCGGCGTGACGAACAACGTGAGTATTGGCGATGCTGGAGTGCAGGTTTCGGGTGCCATCTGGGTTATAAAAGGCGTTGTGCAACGGACGCTCAAAGCTCTCGGTGCGCACCCAGCGGTTGCGGTACCACGCTGCGCGGCCGTTCTCCAGCCGAACCCCGTGGAGCATTCCGTCGCCGACACACCAGTGGGCCGCGCCCGCACGGGCGTTCGGACCGTTGCGCAGATACCAGCCGTTCAACTCGGCCGGGATGCTGCCCTCAACCGGTAGGTCGAAGGCGGTCAGCTCGTCGTGCACCGGGGCATAGTTGCCGGCGCGAAACACCGGCAATACGGTCTGTACGTCGACCACCGCCGGCGCCACCAACGACTGGGGTTGGAATCGATCCGCGGCAGCGGCCGCCCGCTGGTCCGCCTTCGCCAGCAATGACGTCATCAGGTCAGGGCACGGCGGCGCGGCGACCGACCCATCGGCGCCGTCGCCGGCCATCACTTGGTCATAGTCGAGCAACGAGAGCAGCGCCGAGACGGCGGTCAGCTCGGTCACAGACTGCTGGCACGGGGCGCAGCCGACCAGGTGCGCCTCGAATACGCGCCGGTCGGCATCCGACAGTGAGCCCAACACATACGCCGCGTCCCACGTCGCGTAATAGTGCTCGCCGTCCAGCATGCCGGGCTCACCGTGGCGGGGCACGTTTGGGTCCCGCGGCTCCGTCATTGCGTCACCCCCATCTCCAACAGTGCCTGGCGCAGTCCGCGCAGCGCGTAGTGCAGGCGCGACTTCACCGTGCCTTCGGCAATCCCGAGCTCGGCGGCGATCTGCGCGGTGGTCCAGCCCAGGTAGTACGACCGGCCGACCACCGCGCGATGCTCGGCGGACAGTTGCGCCATCGCGTCGCCGATCAACGCCCGGTTCAACGTCCCGCTCTGCTCGTCGGGACCAGCCCGTTCCGGCGGGCCTGACCCGTCGAACGACACCACCTCGTTGCGGAACCGGGCGCTGCGCCGGTCGTCGATCACCATGTTCCTGGCAACGGTGAACAGCCACGCGCGTGGAGACTGCCCGTTGTTGAGTACTTGCGGATGCTGCCATGCCCGCAGCAAAGTCTCTTGGACCACGTCCTCGGCATGGGCAGAATCACCGGTCAACCGCCACGCATAGCGCCACAAAGCGGCGGCATGTTGGTCCCACAGCCGCTTTATAGCCTCCACATCCGCGCCGGTGCCCGGTATGTCCATCACCAGCCTCTCGGTGATGACACGATTCAGGTGTCTGTTTGGTTCACCCGAGGGTCAGAATGCGTGGCCCGTCATCGGTGGCCGCGACGGTGTGCTCCCAGTGTGCGGCGCGCGAGCCGTCGGCGGTAGTGACCGTCCACTGGTCGTCGAGGACTAGGGTCTTGCCGGTTCCCAGGGTCAGCATCGGCTCGATGGCCAGCACCGATCCGTGGGCCAGCAGCGGACCGCGCCCGGGAGCTCCCTCGTTGGGCAGAAACGGATCCATGTGCATCTGCCTGCCGATGCCGTGTCCGCCGTAGCCCTCGACAATGCCGAACTCCCGCCCGTAGCGGGCCTCGGCCGCGTGGGTGGCGGTTTCGATGGCGTGCGATACGTCGGTCAAGCGGTTGCCGGGAACCATGGCGGCGATGCCGGCCTCCATGGACTCCTTGGTCGCCTGCGACAGCAGTTCGTCGGCGGGGATGAGCGGTCCGACACCGAACGTGATCGCGGCGTCACCGTGCCAGCCGTCCAGGATTGCGCCGCAGTCGACGGACACCAGGTCACCGGAGGCGAGTGTCTCGCCGGCCGACGGGATGCCATGCACCACGCGGTCGTTGACCGATGCGCAGATAGACGCCGGGTAGCCGTGGTAGCCCAGGAACGACGGCGTGGCACCGGCGTCGCGGATCACCGATTCGGCGATCGCGTCGAGGTCTTGCGTCGACGCCCCCGGGACTGCGGCCGCACGCACCGCCGCGAGCGCGGCAGCGACCACGGCGCCCGCAGCGGCCATCGCATCGAGTTCGCCGGCGCTGCGCTGCGGCACCAGCTTGCGACTGCGCAGCCCGCCCAGCGCGATCACGGTTACTTTCCCAGGGCCCGTAGCGCGCGAGCGAACACTTCGTCGACGCTGCCGACCGCGTCGACGGTTTTCAACTCGTGGCTGTAGTACTCGATCAGCGGCGCGGTTTCGTCGCGGTAGACCTTCATCCGGTTCAGGATGACCTCGTCGGTGTCGTCGGCGCGGCCGCGCGCTTTGAGCCGCTCGAGCAGCACGTCCTCCGACACCCGAAACTCCAGCACCGCGTCGAGTTGGGTCCCCCGGCGCTCGAGCATGTCGTGCAGTGCTTTGGCCTGCCCGACCGACCGTGGGTAACCGTCCAGGATGAAACCGTCGGCTGACGTCCGGATTGTTCAGCCGGTCGTCGACGAGTTCGTTGGTCAGTTCAGACGGCACCAGATCGCCGGCGTCCAGGTAGCGCTTGGCCTCCAGACCGAGCTTGGAGCCGGTGTTGATGTTGTGCCGAAACAGCTCCCCAGTGGAGAGGTGCGGTATTTCGAGTTTCTCTGCCAGCTTCTCGGCCTGCGTGCCCTTTCCCGCTCCGGGCGGACCAAGCAACACAACTCTCACTTGAGGAACCCTTCGTAGTTGCGCTGCATGAGCTGACTCTCGATCTGTTTCACCGTATCCAAGCCGACGCCGATCGCGATCAGCACCGCGGTGCCGCCGAACGGCAGGTTCTGCACCGTTCCCGTGGTGCCGATCTGGAGGAACAGATTAGGCAGCACCGCGATGACGCCGAGGTAGATCGAGCCCGGCAGCGTGATCCTGCTGAGCACATAACGCAAGTAGTCGGCCGTCGGCTTTCCGGGCCGAATGCCGGGGATGAAACCACCGAACTTCTTCATCTCGTCAGCACGTTCGTCGGGGTTGAACGTGACCGAGACGTAGAAATACGTGAAGAAAATGATCAGCCCGAAATAGACGGCGATGTAGACCGGGCTCGCGGGGTTCGACAGGTAATTGGCGACGAATTTGTCCCACCAGCTGTTGCCCACACCGCCGGTGCCGCTGCGGATCAGCTGGGTGATCAGACGCGGAATATAGATCAGCGAGGAGGCGAAAATAACCGGGATAACACCGGCCTGGTTGACCTTCAGCGGCAGATACGTCGAGGTGCCGCCGTACATCCGCCGGCCCACCATGCGCTTGGCGTACTGCACCGGGATGCGGCGCTGGCCCTGCTCGACGAACACCACGCCGACGACGATGATCAGCGCTGCCACGCAGACCGCCGCGAAGACCACCCCGCCGCGGCTGTCCAGGATGCTTTTGCCTTCACCAGGAATACGGGCGGCGATGCCGGCGAAAATCAGCAGCGACATGCCGTTGCCGATGCCGCGCTCGGTGATCATCTCGCCCATCCACATCACCAGGGCCGCGCCCGCCGTCATCACCAGCACGATCACGACCAGGGTGAAGATGCTCTGGTCGGCGATGATGTCCAGGTTGCAGCCCTGCAGCAGCCCGCCGTTGGCGGCCAGCGCCACGATGCTGGTGGCCTGCAGGATGGCCAGCGCGATCGCCAGATAACGGGTGTACTGCGTCATCTTGACCTGGCCGGACTGGCCTTCTTTGCGCAGTTCCTCAAACCTCGGGATGACCACGGTGAGCAGCTGCACGATGATGCTCGCGGTGATGTATGGCATCACCCCGACCGCGAACACGGTCAGCTGCAACAGCGCGCCGCCGGAAAACAGATTGATCAGCGAGTAAATCTGGGCCGCTTCCCCGCCGCTGACTTGCGCGATGCACTTCTGCACATTCGGGTAGTTCACCCCGGGCGACGGCACCGACGCACCCAGCCGGTAGAGCACCACGATGCCCAGCGTGAACAGGATCTTCCGTCTCAGGTCGACTGTTCGCAGCGATGAGATGAAAGCCGAAAGCACTCTTCCTCCTGCGCAGCCGGGCTCTAGTCGCGGCATGCCAACGGGGCTGGTGTGACCAGCATCGGATGGTCCTGCGTCACGCGCCAAGCACTCGCAGGCCAGGAGGTGTCCAGCGCGCGTCAGACAGTCTACGAGACTAACAGCGGTGGTCGCGCTCCCCCGCAAACGGGTGGGCCTGCCACAGCAACGAGGGGTACAGTTTCAGTGGCTCTTTACCTTGGCTAAGTATCAAGTCGGTGGGGTCGACGCCCCGTTCGGTGACGTCGTCTGCCTCACCTCCGTACTGAAGGGCGGGTGACCATGGCACGCAGCGACAGCGACACGTGGGACTTGGCATCCAGCGTCGGCGCCACCGCGACGATGGTCGCCGCGGCCCGGGCACTGGCCACCAAGGACACCGACCCGATCATCAACGACCCGTTCGCCGCCCCGCTGGTGCGGGCGGTGGGGATCGATTTCTTCATCCGCATGGTCGACGGCGAGATCAACCCGACCCTTGACGAAGATGTCGGGGAAACCGGCAAGGTCGAATTGCAGACGGAAACCGACTCGCTGGCGGTGCGCACCCGGTTTTTCGATGACTTCTTCACCAGTGCGACCGCGGCGGGGATCGGTCAGGCGGTGATTCTGGCGGCCGGTCTGGATGCCAGGGCGTACCGGCTGGCGTGGCCGCCCGGCACCGTCGTGTACGAAGTCGACCAGCCCAGGGTGATCGACTTCAAAACCGACACCATGGCGCGGCTGGCCGCCGCACCGACCACCGAGCGCCGCACGGTCGGCATCGACTTGCGCGAAGACTGGCCGACTGCGCTGCGCGACAGCGGTTTCGACGACACCAAACCGACAGCCTGGAGCGCCGAGGGGCTGTTGATGTACCTGCCGCCGGAAGCCCAAGATCGGCTGTTCGACCACATCACCGCGCTCAGCGCCCCCGGCAGTCAACTGGCCACCGAATATCACCCGGATAGCGGTCCCACGATGGCCGAACGCGGTAAGGCGATGAACGCTCGATGGGCCAATCTGGGCTGCGACGTCGATTTGTCGGGGCTGTTCTACGACGGCGAGCGCAACAACGTCGCCGAGTACCTCAGCGGTCGGGGCTGGCAGGTGGCCAGCCGCGCTCGACGGGAGCTGTTCGCTGACTACGGTCGCGCATTCCCCACCGACGAAGCACTGGCCGCTTTCCGCAACATCGTCGCCGTTATTGCAACCCGCAGCTGACTCGCAAAAAAAGAGAGGTAACCATGGCCGCAAGCGACAGCAGACGACATGACGGCGACAGTTGGGATCTGGCATCCAGTGTGGGCGCCACCGCCACCGCTGTGGCCGCGCGGCGCGCGATGGCGTCAAAAGGACCGAATCGCCTGATCGACGATCCCTTCGCCGAACCACTGGTCAACGCCGTCGGAGTCGATGCCTTCATCAAGATGATGAACGGCGAAATCGAGCTCGCCGAAGACGATCCGGCATTCACCCCGCAGCGACTGGCCGAGGGAATGGCGGTCCGGACCCGGTTTTTCGACAACTTCTTCGCTGACGCCGCCGCGGCGGGAGTACGCCAGGCCGTCATCCTGGCTGCCGGGCTCGACACCCGCGCGTACCGGCTGCCGTGGCCGCCAGACACCGTGATCTATGAAATCGATCAGCCCCGGGTCATTGAATTCAAGACCCGCACGCTGGCCGATCTGGGTGCGGCTCCGGCCGCCGACCGCAGGCCGGTGGCTGTCGACCTGCGCGACGACTGGCCGCAAGCTTTGCGGGACAACGGATTTGATTCGGAGCGGCCGACAGCTTGGATCGCCGAGGGGTTGCTGGGCTATCTGCCGCCGGAAGCCCAAGATCGGTTGTTCGACAACATCACCGCGCTCAGCTTCTGCGGAAGCCGACTGGGTACTGGCTACGTCCCAAATATCCGGGACCGCATCGCCAAACGGGGCCGAGAGATCAGCGAGCGCTGGCACCGCCTCGGATTAAACCTCAACTGGGCCGATTTGGTCTACGACGGCGAGCGTAACGACGCCGTCGAGTACCTGACCGACCGCGGCTGGCAGGCGACGGTCCATACGACACCAGAGCTATACGCCGACAACGGTTTTGACTTCCCCGAAGGCCCGACGATGGTCGCATTCGGCGACATCAGATACGTGTCGGCGGCGCTACCGTAATACTTCGTTCGCTGACGCCCTGGACGGCCGGCCAGCCAGTTCGAGAAACCGACCGTAACGTTCGTCCATCGGACCCGTCCAGGCGGGATCGGGTTGCACGACGCGCTCGATGGCGGCCCATCGCGCGGCGTCGGTGATCGACGATTCTCGGCCGACTGCCATCCGGCTGAGGAAAGCCGCGCCCAGCGCCGCGCCCTCGGCCACTCCCGACACCTCCACCGGCCGGCCGGTGGCGTCGGCGATGGCCCGCAGCCACGGCTCGACTCGGGTACCGCCGCCTGCGGCCACGATCCGCGATGCGTTCACCCCGCTCAGTTCGATGAGCTGGCGGACGACGAAGCCGGACGCCTCGTAGGCGGCTCGGCGCAGCGTTGCCGCGTCGTGGGTAAGGTCCAGGCCGTCGAGCATCCCGCGACGGTCGGGGTCGTGGAAGGGTGTGCGCTCGCCACGCAGGTAGGGCGACCACACCGGCACTCGCCGCGGATCCGCCGCCGCCGGGTCGCCCGGCCCCAGCACCCGGTCGACCCAGCCGAGAAACAGCCCGCCGGCATTGCTCGCTCCCCCGATCTGAGTCTTTCCGGTCATGGTCGGGATGGTCCACAGGCCCGCCACCTGCCGCGCCTCGGGGATGGTCACCCAGACGATCAAGGTGGTGCCGCACAGCACCAGCACGTCTCCGTCGTCGTCGGCGCCGGCCACCATCTGCTCGCACAGCGCGTCGATGGCGCCGACCGCCAGCACGGCGCCGGTTTTGCGTAGCTGCCCGGCAGCAACACCGGGTGCTTCGACCCGGGGCATCCGGTCGACCGTCACACCGCGGTCCGCACAGGCTTCGACGTTCCAGCCGCCGCCGTCGAACAGCGGCAGGGCGGTGTAGGCGGTGGAAAAGTCGACCACCGCCTCGCCCGCCAGTGCGTAATTGGCGACCGCCGGTGCCGGCCAGTACCCGGCCGCATCGGGCGCTTGCGTGGCCGTCCAGCGCAGAAATTCCGCGGCCTCGCCGACCGGGAACGGGCCGCCGCTGGCTGGGCTGTCTGTGTCGACGACCCGGCCTCGGCTGTCGCCGTAGAGCAGTCCCGGCGTGATCGGATGGCCGCCGGGATCGACCGCGGTCAGCGACGGGACCATCGCGGAAACGGCGACCGCTGCCGCATCCGGGCGCGCCAGTTGCTCCAGCGCCGCCAGCGGGCCGAGCCGCCACGCCTCGTCGGCGTTGTGTTCCAGCCGGTCCGGCGTCGGCACTCGCAGCTCGTGCCGGATGCGTGCCCGCGCGACCACCCGGCCATCCTCGTCGGCGGCCACCGCTTTGACGGCGGTGGTGCCGATGTCGATGCCGATTGTGACCTCTTCGCGTGACACGGGCGTCACCGTACGCCAGCATTGGCAGTCGTGACCCGTGCTTTGGTGACCGCCCCGTTGCGTGGCGAGGGGTTCGAAAAGTTGCGACGGCTGGCCGATGTGGTCTACGACCCGTGGATCGAGGCGACCCCGCTGCGCATTTACACCGCCGAGCAGCTGGCCGAGCGGATATCCTCCGAAGCCGCGGATATCGTTGTGGTGGAAAGCGATTCGGTCAGCGGACCGGTATTCGAATTGGGGTTGCGGGCCATCGCGTCCACTCGCGGAGACCCCAACAACGTCGACATCGCGGGTGCGACCGCGGCCGGAATCCCGGTGCTCAATACCCCGGGCCGCAACGCGGACGCGGTCGCCGAGATGACGCTCGCGCTGCTTTTCGCAGCCACCCGCCAAGTGCTGGGCGCCGACGCCGACGTGCGGGCCGGCGAGGTATTCCGCGACGGCAGCATTCCCTATCAGCGCTTCCGCGCGTGGGAGGTCGCCGGCCGAACAGCCGGGCTGATCGGCCTCGGCGCCGTCGGGCAGGCGGTGAAGTGGCGGATGGCCGGGCTCGGCATGCGGGTCATCGCCTACGACCCGTACAACGACGAGGCCCGGCATAGCCTCGACGAACTGCTCGCCGAGGCCGACATCGTCTCGCTGCACGCGCCGGTCACCGCCGACACCACCGGGCTGATCGGCGCCAAGCAGTTCGCGGCCATGCGCGACGGCGTGGTCTTCCTCAACACCGCCCGGGCTCAGCTGCACGACACCGACGCGCTGGTCGAGGCGCTGCGCAGCGGCAAGGTGTCCGCCGCGGGTCTGGACCACTTCGTCGGTGAATGGCTGCCGACCGATCACCCGTTGGTCGCGATGCCCAATGTGGTGCTCACCCCCCACATCGGCGGCGCTACGTGGAACACTGAGGCGCGCCAGGCGCAGATGGTGGCCGACGACCTGGAAGCGCTGCTGTCCGGCAAGACGCCCACCCATATCGTCAACCCGGAGGTGCTAGGACCATGACATCCGTGAAATCCGTCGTCAACGCCGAGGCCGCGGTGCTGGCCGCGGCCAAGGACATGCTGCGCCGCGGGCTGGTCGAGGGCACCGCGGGCAACATCTCGGCGCGGCGGGAGGACGGCAACCTGGTCATCACCCCGTCGTCGGTGGACTACGCCGAAATGACGCTCGACGACCTGGTGGTGGTCGATCCGGACGGCGCCGTACTGCACGCCGCCGAGGGTCGATCGCCGTCGACGGAGATGAAGCTGCACCTGGCCTGTTTTCAGGCGTTCGACGACATCGGCAGCGTCATTCACAGTCACCCGGTGTGGGCCACGATGTTCGCGATCGCACACCAGCCGATTCCCGCGTGCATCGACGAGTTCGCCATCTACTGCGGCGGCGAGATCCGTTGCGCCGAGTACGCCGCGTCGGGCACACCCGAAGTGGGCAGCAACGCGGTGAAGGCGTTGGAAGGGCGGGCGGCCGCGCTGATTGCCAACCACGGTCTGGTGGCGGTCGGTCCGAGGCCGGACAAGGTGCTGCATGTCACCGCGCTGGTCGAGCGGACCGCTCAAATCGTCTGGGGTGCAAGGGCTCTCGGTGGACCAGTTCCGATTCCCGACGACGTCAACGCCGGCTTCGCCGGGATCTACGCGTATCTGCGCGCCAACCCGATGTAGTTGCGCCGGGTCCGGTTCGGTCACGCGAGCGTGGCGCGCATGCTGGAACTCCAATTCGACCTGGGAACCGGCTTTTTCCCGCGAACGCCGCCGTCGGGATGGCGGCCAGCTCTAATTGAGGCACGAAGTAATTCGCAAACGGTCATGTTGTTGCAAAGATCGATGACAACGGTCATCGTCCGATCCGGCTTCGGAGGAACAGCATGGCGCCCTACCGCGTGGTTCAGTGGTCAACCGGCAACATCGGGAAGCGAGCGCTCGGGATCCTCCTGGACCGCGACGACTTCGACGTGGTGGGCGTCCACGCCTTGGGCGCGGAGAAAGTGGGGTGCGACGCGGGGGTGCTCGCGGACCGGCCCCCGATTGGAGTCACCGCGACAAACGATGTCGACGCGTTGCTCGACCTTGCGCCTGACTGCGTGAATTACCTGCCGCGCGTCATCGACTACGAACTGGTGGAACGGATGCTGCGCCGCGGCATCAACGTGGTCACCACGGGAGACTTTCTGACCGGCACCCATCACCCGGCTGAACTCCCGGCGCTCGAGGAGGCGGCGCAACAGGGACGCGCGACCTTCCTGGGAACGGGATTCGAGCCGGGCTTCATCAACGTCGTCGCCGGCTTCCTCACCGGCGCATGCCGACAAGTTCACAGTGTCAAGCTCGTCGAAACGTTGGACTGCACCACCTATCCCGTATGGGAAGTGTGGCGGGTGCTCGGATTCGGCAAACCACCCCGTGAGCCGATAACGCAAATCGACCCGGGAACCCAACGATATGGCCTCGGTTACTTCGAGACGCTGGACATGATCGCGACCATGCTGGGTGTCGAACTCGACTCCAAGGAGGCATTCGTCGAGCCCGCGGTGCTGACCCGGGATCTGAATCTGGGGTGGGTGGACTTCGCCGCCGGCACCGTCGGGGGCCAGCGCCGCACCTATCGCGGCCATCGCAGCGGCCGCCCGGTGGTCGAGCTGGCCATCTGCTGGACCATGAGTAGTGATGCGCTCGAACCGCAATGGAGCGACCCCGCAGGGTTCAGCGTGGTGATCGAAGGCACACCACGAGTCGACGCGACGATCCTGTTCGGCAACCCCGGAGAGGACGTGATGACCGTGTTGATGGACAGCACCGCCGTCGCGGCGGTCAACGCCATACCGTTCCTTTGCGAGGCACCGCCGGGCGTCATCACCCCGATTGATCTGCCTGTCACGGATCCCGTGGCGCCGGATCCCGAGGCGCCCTAACCCCTTAACGGCTAACGCTGATCGAAAGCCACCTTCACCGCGCCACTATCGCCCTGGTTGGCGATCGCCAGGAAGGCGTCCCGCCATTGCTCGAGCCGGAATGTGTGAGTCAGCATGGGGCGCAGATCAATTCGGCCGTCAACCACCAGATCGAGATAGTGCGCGATCGCGTGCTTGCGCTGCCCGTCGACCTCCTCGACCCCGAACGCGTTGCTGCCGACCCAGCTGATTTCCTTGAAGTACAACGGACTCCACTCCCAGCGGCCGGGCGCGTGCACACCGGCCTTCACCAGCGTCCCGCGCGAAACCAGCACCCGCACACCGACTTCGAACGTCTCGGGTTTTCCGACGGTGTCATAGACGACGTCGACGGCGCCGGGGTGTGCCATCGGTAAGCCCTGCAGCGGCTGCCACAACCGGCCGCCGCCCCAGCTCACCAGCTCTTCGATGACGGCCAGCCGGGGCTCGTGCGCCAACACGATGTCCGCCCCGAACCGGCGGGCCAGCTCGCGCCTGGGCGTCAAAGCGGGCTACCACCGCGACCGTCACGTCCGGGTAGAGGGCCCGCAGGATCGTCAGCGCGCACAATCCCAGCGAGCCGGCACCGTAGACCAGGACCCGCCCCGATCGCGGCGGCGGGTGGCGGGTGATGGCGTGCAGCGACACCGAAAACGGGTCGGCGAATACGGCCAACTCGTCGGGCACCGATTCGGGCACCGCGAACAGCATGCTGTCGTGAGCCGGCATCAGCTCGGCGTAGCCACCGGTCACGTCGGCCGACACCCCGGTGTGAATCCCGGGTTTGATGTCGCCGTCGCAAAAGCTCCAGCACAGGCTGTAATCGCCGCTCTGGCAGGCCGGACAGGGCGGCTGGATGCCGCGGGGCCCGCAGGACAGCCACGGGTTGAGCACGACGCGCTGACCCACATCCAGGCCGCGGGCCTTGGGCCCCACCCGCACCACGTCGGCGACCACCTCGTGACCCATGACTTGCGGAAACGAGCAGAACGCCGCCATCGCGTTGTCGGTGTCACCCTCACCGAAATCCAGCAAGATCTGCTTGGAGTCCGAGCCGCAGATCCCGGTCAGCCTGGGTCGGGCGATCACCCAATCATCGTGCAGCAGTTGAGGATCCGCCACCTGCCGCAGCGCAACCGGGCTGTGAGTCAGTGCGTCGTCGGGTCCATCCAACGGCTCGGGTGGCACGCCGAAAACCAGGGCCTTCATCGCGGGGCCATCTGGGCCGCGCCGGCGATGTAGGCGTCGAGGTCGGCGTTTTTGGCGTCGACGACTGGTTTCATGTCCGGCAGATAGTGCTCGAAACCGTTGCTGTCCAGCGCCGCGATAATGCCGTCGGCCACCTCGTCGGCCGGCACCTTGGGCCCTTGGTAGAGGGGTTCCTCGCTGCCCGGCTGATCCCAGATTTCGGTGTCGACGGGCCCCGGCTGGATCAGCTTCACGTGAACACCGCTGCCGTGCAGGTCGACTGCCATCGACTCGCTCCAGCCGCAGAGCGCGAACTTGCTGGCGCTGTAGGCAGCCTCGTGCACGATGCCCAACCGGCCACCGACGCTGGACACGTTGACGATGACGCCGTGCCCGCGTTCCAGCATCCGCGGCAAGACGGCCAACGTCAGCCGCATCGGGGCGAGGAAGTTGACCCGCATGACCTCCTCGACCTCGGCCGGATCGAGCGCATCGACGGCCCGGCGCTTCGGCATCGCGGCGTTGTTGATCAGCACATCGATGCCGCCCAGGTCATCCCACGCCCGTAACGCCAGCTCGCCCACCGTCGCGGTTTCGGCCAGATCGGCCACCCACATCGTCGAGTCCGCCGAGGTTCGACGGCAGTCGGCCAGGACGTCGGCAAGACGATCCGAACGGCGGGCGATCAGTCCCACCAGCGCGCCGTGGTCGGCCAGCCGTCGGGCCAGGGCGGCACCGATGCCCGACGACGCGCCGGTAATCACCACCCGCTTTCCTGCTGCCGCGTACGCCATGGCCAAAGCGTGGCGCTAATGGCCAGCGATCACACCGGTTTCGGCAATATGCCTGCATAAGTGGCCATTCGGCGACATGGTAAGCTCGTTATATTGGCTAAGTATCAACCCGGCTCCGCGCTAGGGAGTAGCGATGACACGCACCGATAACGACACCTGGGATCTGGCATCGAGCGTCGGCGTGACCGCCACGATGGTCGCCGCGTCCCGCGCCATGGCAACCAAGGCCGAGCACCCGCTGATCAACGATCCATTCGCCGAGTCACTGGTTCGGGCCGTGGGCGTGGACTTGTTCGTCCGGCTGGTCACCGGCGAGTTGAACCCCGCCGACCTCCAGGACGAAAACGACAGTTCTTCGGGGAGCACGCGGATGACCGACAACATGGCGGTCCGCACCAAGTTCTATGACGAGTTCTTTCTCGATTCGACTGAAGCGGGCATCAGGCAGGCGGTGATCCTGGCGTCCGGATTGGATTGCCGCGCCTACCGGCTGCCCTGGCCAGACGGCACCACGGTGTACGAAATCGACCAGCCGCAAGTCATCGAGTTCAAATCCCGCACGCTGGCCGAGATGGGCGCACAGCCCACCGCGTACCGGCGCACGGTTGCCATCGATCTACGCCACGACTGGCCGGCTGCGCTACGCGCGGCGGGCTTCGACCCGGACCAGCCGGCTGCATGGAGCGCCGAGGGTCTGCTGGGCTACCTGCCGCCCGAGGCGCAGGACCGGTTGCTCGACACCGTCACCGCGCTCAGCGCGCCGGGCAGCCGGATCGCCACCGAAAGCATGCCCAGGCGGGACGACGCCCTGCGCGAGCGTCTGAAGGAACACTTCCGGACCACCTCCGAGCGCTGGCGCAAGCACGGCCTCGATCTCGACATGACCGAGCTGATCTACTTCGGCGACCGCAACGAGGCGGCGCCCTACCTGTCCGGCTGCGGCTGGCAGATCACCGGCAGCAGCACGCGGGAGCTGTTCGCGGCCAACGGACTTCCGCCCCTCGACGACGACTTCCCGTTCGCCGACCGGCTCTACGTCTGCGGCACACTGACCGACGACTCGCTTACCGACAACGAGTAGGAGCGACCAACATGACACACGCCCAATCGGGAAGATTCGACGGCGACAGCTGGGACCCGGCATCCAGCGTGGGAGCGACCGCGACGATGGTTGCCGCATCACGCGCGCTGGCCTCGCAAGGGCCCGACCCGCTGCTCGACGATCCGTTTGCCGATCCGCTGGTTCGTGCGGTGGGCTTGACTCCGTTCATTCGCCTTATCGACGGTGAGGTCACCCTGGACGACGACCCGGTGCTGAACCGCCGAACGCGGGCTGAGCAAATGGCGGTGCGGACAAGGTTTTTCGATGACTTCTTCATCGCCGCCACCGAAGGTGGAATTCGGCAGGCCGTCATCCTGGCGTCCGGTCTGGACACCAGGGCCTACCGGCTGCCCTGGCCGGCCGGGACGGTGGTCTACGAGATCGACCAGCCTCAGGTGATCGATTTCAAAACCACAACCTTGGCCGATCTCGGCGCCGAGCCGACCGCCGAGCGCCGGACGGTCAGCATCGATCTTCGTGACGATTGGCCAACGGCGTTGCGGGAAGCGGGTTTCGATGTGAACCAGCCGACGGCGTGGAGCGCAGAAGGATTATTGCCCTACTTGCCCCCGGAAGCCCAGGACCGATTGTTCGACAACATCACCGCGCTCAGCGCGCCGGGAAGCCAGCTTGCCACCGAGCACATCTCCAACCCGGACGCCTTCTCCGAGGAGAGCGTGCAGCGCATCGGCGAGCGTTGGCGCCGCGCCGGTTTCGACCTCAACCCGGGCGATCTGTTCTATCAGGGCGAGCGCAGCATCGTGATCGACTATCTGACCGGCCACGGCTGGCAGGTGACCGCGCATCCCGGCCCCGGAGCTCTACCAGCGCAACGGATTTAACTTCCCAGAAGACGAGTCGATGGCTCTGTTCCGGGACATGAGCCTACGTCGCCGCAACGCTCGGCTAGGGCAGCCATGGCGCGCACTCATGACGACAGCTGGGATCCGGCCTCCAGTGTGGGCGCGACCGCGACCATGATCGCCGCCGGCCGCGCGATGGCGACCAAGGACCCCCGCGGCCTGATCAACGATCCGTTCGCCGAACCGCTGGTCCGCGCGGTCGGGCTGGATGTCTTCGTGAAGATGATCGACGGCGCGGTCGACTTCCCGCCGGCCCGGGTGCCGGCCATCATCAACGGCATCGCGGTGCGCACCAAGTACTTTGACTCCTACCTGCTGTCGGCCGTGGACGCTGGGGTGCGCCAAGTGGTGATCCTGGCGTCCGGCCTGGACTCCCGGGCCTACCGGCTGCCTTGGCCGGCCGGAACCGTGGTCTATGAGGTCGATCAACCACAGGTGATCGAGTTCAAGACGACCACGCTGGCCGGCATCGGCGCTCGGCCCGCCGCCGAGCGCCGCACGGTCGGCATCGATCTGCGATACGACTGGCCCACCGCACTGCAGGCCGCCGGTCTGAACACACGAAGCACCCACAGCGTGGCTGGCCGAAGGTCTGCTGATCTACCTGCCGCCCGAAGCTCAGGATCGGTTGTTCGACAACATCACCGCGATCAGCGTGCCGGGCAGCACGATTGCCACCGAATATGTTCCAGGCCTTAAGGATCTAGACCCCGACCGGGTTCGCGCGATTTCTGCGCCGTTTCGCGAGCAAGGTCTCGACATCGATATGCCATCACTGGTATACGCCGGCGAGCGCAGCCACGTCATCGAGTACCTGCGCGCCAAGTCATGGGACGTCTCCAGCACCCCGCGTGCGGAGTTGCTCAACCGCGACGGACTGGGGATTCCCACCCCCGAGGAGGACGATCCGTTGGGCGAAATCGTCTACGTCAGCGGCACACTCGCCGGCTAGAAACGGGACTCTCCCAGCCACAGCACGCTGGCACCGCTGAGCGTCCGCTCGGCCTGCTCGATGATCCCGATCACCGACTGGGCGATCAAAGCGCCCAACGCATCGGGCAACGACGCGGCCGCCGGTTGCGAGGACGGGCGTGGCCGTAGGAAGTCCCACAGCGACGAGCCCGGGTAGCCGACGATGTTGACCTTGGCGTCCTCGTCCAAGCCCACCAGCACCTTTGCGCGGCGGACCGCGGTTCGCAGGCCACCGAGTTCGTCGACCAAGCCGTGCTCGAGGGCATCTGCACCGGTCCAGACCCGGCCTCGGGCGACCGCGTCTACCGCCTCGATACTCAGGTTGCGGCCCTCGGCAACCCGGTGCACGAAGTCGGTGTAGAACAGGTCCGCCTCGGCCTCGACCTGGGCGTGCTGCTCAGGGGTGAACGGTGCGTTGATCGACCAGGCATCGGCATTGGCGTTGGTGCGCACCGCATCCGACCCGACACCCAGGCGGCCCTTCAGATCCCGAGCGATCAGCTTCCCGGTGATCACACCGATCGAACCGGTGATCGTACCCGGGTTGGCCACGATCGCGTCGGCGCCCATCGAGACGTAATATCCGCCGGACGCGGCGACCGCGCCCATCGACGCCACCACCGGCTTGCCCCGGTCGCGTGCCTTCTTCACCTCGCGCCAAATGGTTTCCGACGCATTGACCGAACCGCCCGGGGAGTCGACCCGCAACACGATCGCCGACACCGAATCATCGGCGGCCGCCTCCCGCAGGCCCGCCGCGATGGTGTCGCCGCCGGCGCTGGAGTTGCCGAACGGCAATATCCCCCGGCCGCCGCGGCCGCTGACTATCGGACCCGCGACCGTGACGACGGCGATTGTCGACTTGGGTCTGCGCCCGGGCACCGACGGCAATGGGGATCCACCCGGCGCGGTGGCGCGGGCATAGCGACTCAGGTACAGCCGCGGCGGTGCATTGTCGGCGTCGGCATCGCCGGTCTCAGGTGAAATCTCTTCGGCGCCAACAAGTTCTGCGATACGCGCATAGGCCTCGTCGCGGAAGCCGATACGGTCGATCAGCCCTGAGGTCAGGGCGTCTTCGCGCAGCAGCGGCGCGCGGTCGGCCAGCGCATCGAGGGAGTCGTGACCGATCCTGCGCGAGTCGGCGACCGCCTGCCAGACCTGGGCGCGCAGGCTTTCCAGCAGCCGGGTGTCGGCTTCTCGATGCGCGTCGGTGTAGCGGTCCTCGGTGAAAAGGTTTGCTGCCGACTTGTATTCACCGCGCGCGATGAACTGCGCTTCGATGCCGGCCTTCTCCAGCGCGTCGCGCAAGAACAGGGCGTTCGTGGCGAAGCCGATCAACCCCACGGTTCCCGACGGCTGCATCCACACTTCACCGAACGCCGACGCCAGGTAGTAGGACAACGTGCCAGGGTACGTCTCGGCCCACGCCAGCGACGGCTTGACCGCGGTGAAAGCCTTGACGGCGTCCCGCAGCTCCTGAACCGGCCCTGCCGCGGCCGCAGGAAGCTGCACCCGCGCGATCAGGCCGGCGACCCGCGGATCGTCGGCGGCCCGGTGCAGTGCGGATACCGCTTCGCGCAGCACCAGGGGACGGCCGCCGCCGCTGATGATTGTCAGCGGATCCACGCCGCCGGCTTCCGGCGGCGCGACGCGTAGGTCGAGTTCGAGCACGCAGCCTTTGGGTACGCCGTGGTGGCGGGCGGTGTCGACCCGGCGGGCAAACGCGCGCACGTCGTCGATACCGGGCGGGTCGGGCAAGAAGATAAACATATATTGAGCCTACCGATGGCCGTTAGTGCCGCCGCGGCCCCGGAATGCGGACCGTACGGTGGTGGGGTGCGATTCTCCATCTCGATCCATCAACTTGACTCGGCCGGTGCTGGAGAGTTCGACGGAGCCGGTCTGCGCGACTACCTGACTCGGGCCGAAAAGCTCGGGTTCGAGGGCGGCTGGGTGCTCGAACAGACCGTCGGGGAGGCGCCGCTGCTGGCGCCGCTGGAACTCCTGGCCTACGCCGCGGCCTGCACCGAACGACTGCGGCTCGGCGTTGCCGTGCTGGTCTCGTCGTTGCACGATCCACTTCAGCTGGCCTCGGCGGTGACCGCCGTCGATCGGCTCAGCCACGGCAGGCTCGACGTCGGCGTGGCGCCCGGCGGTGGCTTCCGCGCGTTCGCCGCGTTCGGGGTGGACAAAGCCACCTACATCAGCAGCTTCACCGAGGGCCTGGAGTTGATGAAGGCGGCGTGGTCCGACGAGCCGCGGGTGACATTTCAGGGCCGGTTCCGCCAAGTTGACGGCCTGCCGATCCAGCCGAAACCCGTGCAGCGGCCGCATCCGCCGATCTGGTTCGGCGGCCAGGCCCCCAAGGCGCTGGCCCGGGCGGTGCGCCACGGCGACGCGTTCCTCGGTGCGGGTTCGTCGAGCACCGCGAAGTTCGTCGACGCGGTGAAAACGGTGCGGCATGAGCTTGACGAACAGGGCAAGGATCCCGCCAACTTCCCGATCGGCAAGCGCGTTTACCTGATGATCGATGACGACCCGGCGAAGGCCCGCGAACGCGTCCTCACCGGGTTAAACCGCATCTACGGCGCGATGTCGGGCATCGAGTCGGTGCCGGTGTCCGGCACGTCCGACGATGTCGCAGCCGGATTGCGCGAAGTCATCGACGCCGGCGCCGAAATGATCCTGCTCAACCCGGTTGGCCGTAACCTCGCCGAGGATCGCGAGCAGATGGAACGCCTTGCCGCAGAAGTGGTTCCGCAGCTGCGCTGATCGTCGGCTGAGCCACCTACCGCACAGGAGTATTCGCACAGGACGGACGCACTATTTGCCCGGCTCTGAGCGATTCGACTAGGGCGTTAGGTGCAGCAGTCGGCGAATTCGGTCGAAGGCGGGCAGGCCTGTTGTGCCTGCCGCACGGAGACGTATGCGGCAGATGTGACTGCCCCGTGTCCCGGAGCCGCTCTGTGCGTAGCGCGTTACTGGGTGCTGCACGTGGACATCGTCTATTCGCTGGGACTGTCAAAGCCGGTGCCGTTGTGTGTGTTCGGGTCGTCCGGCAAAGCTTTCGGCACACCAGGTTTCGGCGGCTCGTTTGGCTTCGCCGACCCCGACACCGGCATCGGGTTCGCATATGTGATGAACCGGCTGGGCTTTCACCCGTGCAGCGATCCACGAGAACTCGCGGTGCGCCAAGCACTGTTCCGCGACGTGCTAGGTGCGCGCCCGCAAACCTAGAGCTCGGTAGCCGAGCCGCCTGCGGCGGTGATCTTCTCCCGTGCGCTGCCGGTGAACTTGTGAGCGGTGACGTCCACCTTGGCGGTCAGCTTCCCGTCGCCGAGGACCTTCACGAGCGAGTTCTTGCGCACCGCTCCCTTGGCCACCAGCTCGTCGACACCGACCGAGCCGCCCTTGGGGAACAACCGATTGATGTCACCGACGTTGACGATCTCGTATTCGGTGCGGAACCGGTTGCGGAAGCCCTTGAGCTTGGGCAGCCGCATATGAATCGGCATCTGGCCACCCTCGAAGGTCACCGGCACGTTCTTACGGGCCTTGGTGCCCTTGGTACCGCGGCCCGCGGTCTTACCCTTGGAGCCCTCACCGCGACCGACACGGGTGCGCTTGGTTTTCGACCCGGGCGCCGGGCGCAGGTCGTGCAGTTTGATCGTCATTTGATGCTACCTCCCGCCGCTGTTTCGGCCGGTTCCACCTCGACGAGGTGACGCACGGCCGCGATCAACCCGCGGGTCTGCGCGTTGTCCTCGCGGATGACCGAATGGCGAATCCGCCGAAGCCCCAAGGTGCGCAAGCTCTCTCGCTGCTTCCAGCGGGCGCCGATTGTGCTGCGTACCTGGGTGATCTTCAGCTGCGTCGGTTGTGCTGCTTTTGCTCCGCCTTTTTCTAGGGCCATTTTTATGCCGTTCCTTCACGGGCGGTGTTGGCGCTGGCGGCCAACGCCTCACTTTCGCGGCGGGCGCGCAGCATGCCTGCCGGCGCGACGTCCTCGATCGGGAGTCCTCGCCGGGCGGCCACTTCCTCGGGACGCTGCAGAAGCTTGAGCGCGGCCACCGTGGCATGCACGACGTTGATTGCGTTGTCGCTACCCAGCGACTTGGCCAGGATGTCGCGCACGCCAGCGCATTCCAGCACCGCACGGACGGCACCGCCGGCAATCACGCCGGTACCGGGGCTGGCCGGACGCAACAGCACAACGCCCGCGGCGGCCTCACCCTGCACCGGATGGGTGATGGTGCCGCCGAGCAGCGGCACCCGGAAGAAGCTTTTACGCGCCTCTTCGACACCCTTGGCGATCGCGGCCGGCACTTCCTTGGCCTTGCCGTAGCCGACACCGACCATCCCGTTGCCGTCGCCGACGATGACCAAAGCGGTGAAGCTGAATCGCCGACCACCCTTGACCACCTTTGAAACGCGGTTGATGGTGACGACCCGCTCCAGGTAGTTGCTCTTGTCCCCGTCGCGGTCGCGACCCCCGCGGCCACCACCACCACCATCCCGGCGGCCCCGGCCCTCGCGTGTGTCGCGGCCTTCGCCGCGACTGTCCCGGGCGCCCGCAGCACCGGCGCGCTGCGCGCCGGCCTCGATCGCTTGGCCGGCTGTGCCAGCCGGTTGCTCCGCCATCATGCGGTCCTTCCAATGTCGTTTGAGAAGTCGTTTGAGAAGTCGTAATCAATGCTTGTCATCAGAACTTCAACCCGCTCTCGCGCGCGGCGTCGGCCAGTGCCGCGATCCGCCCGCCGTAGGTGTAGCCGCCGCGGTCGAAAACAACCGTTTCGATCCCGGCCGCTTTGGCCCGCTCGGCGATCAGCTGGCCGACCCGCACACTGTGTGCCTTCTTGTCACCGTCCACGCCCCGCACGTCGGCCTCGATCGACGAGGCAGCGGCCACCGTCGTGCCGTTGAGGTCGTTGACCAGCTGCACGTGGATGTGCCGCGCCGAGCGGTGCACCACCAGCCGCGGACGCTCCGGGGTGCCCGAGATCTTCTTACGCAGCCGCGCGTGCCGTCGCAGCCGGGCCTTGCGCCGCACGGCGGATGGGGTCTGCCCCACCAGCTTTGGCGCGGCAGTATCAGCTTTTGATTGCGCCATGACTACTTACCTGTCTTTCCGACCTTGCGGCGGATCTGTTCACCCTCGTAGCGCACGCCCTTCCCCTTATAGGGGTCAGAGCGGCGCAGGCGACGGATGTTCGCCGCGATCTGGCCGACCTTCTGCTTGTCAATTCCGGAGATCGAGAACTTCGTCGGCGACTCGACCGCGAAGGTGACGCCTTCTGGCGCTTCGATCACCACGGGATGGCTGAATCCGAGCGCGAACTCGAGGTTGGAACCCTTCAGCTGCACGCGATAGCCGACACCGAAGATCTCCATCTTGATGGTGTAACCCTGCGTCACCCCGGTCACCAGGTTGGACACCAGCGTGCGCGACAACCCGTGCAGCGAACGGTTGTGCCGCTCGTCGTCGGGACGGGTGACCACGATGGCGCCGTCCTCGTTGCGTGCCACCGTGATCGGCTCGGCGACCTTCAGGTCCAAGGTGCCCTTGGGTCCCTTCACCGAGACGTTCTGGCCATCGATCGTCACGTCGACCCCGGTGGGAACCGGAACCGGCTGCTTACCAATGCGCGACATGGTTATCCCCTCACCACACGTACGCGAGGACTTCGCCGCCCACGCCCTGTCTGGCTGCCTGACGGTCGGTGAGCAGGCCCGAGGAGGTCGAGATGATCGCCACACCCAGGCCGCCGAGCACCCTCGGCAGGCTGGTGGACTTCGCGTACACCCGCAAGCCCGGCTTGGACACCCGCCGCAGACCGGCGATGCTGCGCTCCCGGCTCGGCCCGTACTTGAGCTGAACGACTAACGCCTTGCCGACGCGCGCGTCTTCGGTGTGGTAGTCGGTGATGTAACCCTCCCGCTTGAGGATCTCAGCGATGTTGGCCTTGATCTTCGAATGCGGCAGGGTCACCTCGTCGTGATACGCCGAATTGGCGTTGCGCAGACGTGTCAAAAAGTCTGCGATCGGATCCGTCATTGTCATGACAGCGGTGTTGCCTTCCTCGCAGTGGTTCCCGGTCCGGGCCTGTTGCGCACCTGTTTCTCTGGTGGGTCTCGTTGGTAGTAGCGGTGTTACCAGCTGCTCTTCTGCACGCCGGGCAGTTCGCCCGCGTGCGCCATCTCACGCAGGCAAATCCTGCACAACCCGAACTTGCGGAGCACCGCGCGCGGGCGGCCACACTTATTGCAGCGGGTGTACGCGCGCACCTTGAACTTGGGTTTGCGCGCACACTTGTTGATCAGTGCCTTCTTCGCCATCTGGTCAGTTCTCCTTGAACGGAAAGCCGAGTGCCCGCAACAGCGCTCGCCCTTCGTCGTCGGTCGTCGCTGAGGTGACGACGGTGATGTCCATGCCCCGGACCCGGTCGATCTTGTCCACGTCGATCTCGTGGAACACCGACTGCTCGGCGAGTCCGAAGGTGTAGTTGCCAGACCCGTCGAACTGCTTGGGCGACAGCCCGCGGAAGTCACGGATACGTGGCAACGCAATCGATGTGAGCCGGTCGAGGAACTCCCACATCCGGTCGCCGCGCAGGGTTACCCGCGCGCCGATTGGCATGCCCTCGCGTAATTTGAACTGCGCGATGGACTTCCGTGCTTTACGAATCTCCGGCCGCTGGCCGGTAATCGCCGCCAAGTCGCTGACGGCGCCGTTGATCAGCTTGGCGTCACGGGCGGCGTCGCCAACGCCCATGTTGACCACAACCTTCACCACGCTCGGGATTTGCATGACGTTGGCGTACTTGAACTCTTGATTGAGCGCATCCCGAATTTCTTCGCGGTAGCGCACTTTGAGCCGTGGCTGAACTTTTACCGGGGTCTCTGTCGGAGTCATGCCTCAGATGTCCTTGCCGTTGCGCTTGGAGATGCGGACCCGCTTGCCAGTATCCTCGTCGCCTCGGTAGCCGACCCGTGCCGGCTTGCCGTCGGAGTCGACCACCATCACGTTGGACACGTGGATCGGGGCTTCCTGCGTGACGATCCCGCCCGACCGCGCTCCGCGCTGGTTGGTCGAGATCGGGGTGTGCTTCTTAATCCGGTTGACGCCCTCGACTAGCACCTTGTTGCGGGTCGGGTAGGCCTGCAGCACCTTGCCCTTGGCGCCCTTGTCCTTGCCCGAGATGACCAGGACGGTGTCACCCTTGTGGATCTTCACCTACAACACCTCCGGGGCCAGCGACACGATCTTCATGAAGCGCTTCTCCCGCAGTTCGCGGCCGACCGGCCCGAAGATGCGGGTTCCACGCGGGTCGTTGTCGGGCTTGATGATCACGGCCGCGTTCTCGTCGAACTTGATGTAACTGCCGTCGGGGCGGCGACGCTCCTTGACGGTGCGCACCACCACGGCCTTCACCACCTCACCACGTTTGACGTTGCCGCCGGGGATGGCCTCTTTGACCGTCGCCACGATGACGTCGCCGATGCCGGCGTACCGCCGCCCCGAGCCGCCGAGCACGCGGATGCACAAGATCTCCCTGGCGCCGGTGTTGTCGGCCACCTTCAGCCGCGATTCCTGCTGAATCACTAGATCTCCTGACCTGGTTCACGTATGCACGCCCACGCGCTGCGATCCGGGCAGGGCATCATTTACCGACGACGTCCTACCAGAGACCTATCGAGCATGGTCTTCGTCACCGAAGGGCACGCGGGGCCGACCCAATTCATGCCGGCCGAGGTCTGCCCACGGCAACCCCTAGAGTCTAGGTGAAGACCTGCTCAGAGCCAAATTCCTGGTCGGCGCGACGGAGAGGCGGCTCGCCTGCTCATGATGTCCCGGCGTTCGGTGCCCGCCCTGCGTGTGTGTTTAGTGCTGGCCGTCGCGCTGTGCACGTCATGTGTCCACCCGCCGGCCTCGCATCCCGGTCCCGGTTCGGGCCCCGGACGATCCGTTGGGCGGCCTGGATGTGGCCCGCCGATCAGCTATCAGGTGTTCCAAAAGGACGCCTTCGGCGCGAACTGGTCCAAAGCCAACGACCTGCTGGCCTACAACGCCAAGGGCAGCGACGACCACTACCACATCTATACGGTCAAACCTGGCGGTGGGAACCCTGCACAGTTCGGGGTGAGCGCAGCGAATTTCCCGCAACGCACCACCGGCTCGCCGGTGTGGACCCCGTCCGGCAAGTTCATCGCGTTTGTCGCCGAGAAATCGGATCACCCGGGCAACTCGGTGGTCGCTACCCCCGGCTGGGGTAGCTACTCGGACCTGTGGGTGGCCAGCGCCGACGGGTCCCACGCCTGGCAGCTCACCGACGTTCCGACCGACAAAAACCACGGCACCATCATCCCGGAGTTCTCACCCGACGGCCGACTGCTCGAATGGACCGAGCGCACCAAGGCGCCCCGGGTGCTCAACCCCGATCGCTTCGCCGGGTTCTGGGTGATCAAGGTCGCCGACTTCACCGTCAGCCCAGACGGCACGCCCGCGCTGTCTGACATTCGCACCGTCTCCCCCGCCGGCGATGCCTTTAACGAGAGCGGCGGATTCTCCGCCGATTCGTCGTCTCTGGTGTTCACCAGCGACTTCGAAACCCACAACCTCTGGAAAAGCCAGATCTACCGCCTCGACCTCAAATCCGGTGCAATCACTCGCCTCACCCGAGGCAACAGTTACAACGAGCATCCCCGCTACACGCCCGACGGGCAGGTGTTGTGGATGACCAACTCCGACAACCCCTCACACGGCACCGACTGGTGGACGATGAGTCCCGATGGGTCAAATCCGCAGCGGCTCAGCGACTTCAACACAGGCGGCAACGCCAACGTATTCGGTGGGAAACCGGTGTATGCCACCGTTGTTCAGACCGCCAACTGGAGCTGCTGACAACAGCTCCTTCTATGGCGACGTCGAGACCAACTTGTTGAACTCCGACAGCGTGATAGCGCGGGTTGCGCTCACCTGCCACGCTTCTTGACTTCGCCGCGGCGGACTACCCGCTTATGCAGCCGATTCTGCGGATGTCGCCGAGGTGGTGAACACCTTCGTGCATCGCCTGACGGACTAGCCAACGCGCTGTGCGATCCTCGCCGGGAAGCCGAGTGGCGATGCGGTCCCAGTCCCCCTCTTCGGTGCGGGCGACTTGTTCACAGAAACCTGCTGCGGCCGCGGCGAGTTCGCCCAGGGTGGCCTCGAAATCGCAATCGTTGTAACGGAATCGACGGGCTCGGAGGTCGTTAAACATCGGCTCCAGTGCAGGCCGATCCTCGGTACGAATGCGGTGCAGTCGGATAGTGAAGGCGATGTAGACATCGCGAAGATGGCAAAGGTACTCGGCGACCGACCAGACTTGCTGGCCTCGTCGCACCCGGCGCGCCCCAGTCGGGATGGCAAAGACCGCCTCCCGGACCGCGCCAGGCAGCCCGACAATGACGCTGACGGCATCTTCGATCGATATCTCTGTATAGACCAGCGCGCAGTCGGCGCAGGTGTGGTCTTCGGCGGCCAGCGGCGGAAGTTGCTCGCAGTTGACGTCGTTCTCCGGGCGCGATGCGGGCATAAGGATATTCTCCGACGCGGCCAAGTATCCACGCCTCAGAACGGTGGTGGGTCGTGGTCAGTTTGGGGTGGGCCCGGTCCGAAGTAGCTGATGTGCTCGGCTGGCCGCGCCGTACGGGAGTGGTGGTTTTGTCGGCGTTCGGTGGCGATGCGTCCCGCCCGGTTCTGGGCTCGGGTGCGGCGGCGTTGGGGCATCATCGCGGTCCGCTTACCGCAGTTGTCGAGCGGTGGATCGGCTTCGACTGCCGGGACACCGCCGGTGGATAAGCACAGGCTGGGAAACAGCAGTGCGCTGCCCGGCGTGGTGACATAGGTTCTTCCGGACGGCGATTCCAGGACCACCGTGCCGTCG
Organism: uncultured Actinomycetota bacterium; assembly: GCA_963720085.1. Classification (GTDB taxonomy): domain Bacteria; phylum Actinomycetota; class Actinomycetes; order Mycobacteriales; family Mycobacteriaceae; genus Mycobacterium. Next base: position 56,171 of record CAVRER010000036.1, on the reverse strand, counting down.
GCCAGCTGCTGATCCCGCCATCCCCAGAAGGTTTTGACCAAGTGATGGGTGCGGCAATAGCACTTGAGGTTCGAGGCATGGGTAGGGCCCGCCCTCCGCATACGGGATCGTATGGTCTACATCGCAGTCGGCCGCGGGCCGGTCGCAGCCAGGCCAGCGGCAGGTCAAATCCCGGCAGCGCACAAAATCGGCCAGCCCTTTCGAGGGCACATAGCCCGGCTCGGGCGCGGCGTCGGCCGGGTGGACCAGCGGCACCAGCTTCGCCGACTTGGCCAGTTCGGCCACAAGTTCTGGTGCGATGAGCCCATCGGCGCCCACCAATGATGCGGGCGTCGACCCGCCGCCGTCGATGGTGGCGTGCTCGGCGATCACGTGGATCACCACCGGCGTTGCGGCAGGCCGCTTTCCGGCCGCGCAGTCGGGTCGCCCGCAGCGACAGCCCAGCCGATCAGCCCCGGCGGCCAGCGCGCCGAGGCCATCGGCGCGGCGCTGCTGGCGGCTGCGCGTATCGTGCTCACACACAGTGGCCGCCAGCGCATCCAACCGCTTGTCCAACGCATGCGCGTCCGCGGTGACCAGACTGCCGTTAATCTGCGAGAGCCCGCCTTCTTCGAGATCGGCGATCCAGACCTGCCGATCGGCCTGTTGCTCCTTGCGCCGCCGCACCGCGTCCGCGTCGACCCGGCCCACGATCTTGTCGACCTGGCCGGCCAGCCGGGAACGGGTCATCGACGGCCAGCGCGCCACGTTGACGGCCAGCTGTTCGTCCACCGTCGCCAGCACCTCGTCGTCGGTGATCAAATCGGTGCGGTACACGATGGTGGCGAACGTCCGAAAGTCGATATCCCCGGCCTTGAACACGTCGGCGACCTGGGGCAGCCGCTCACGCATGGCCCGGGCATAGCGCAGCCGACTGCCCGCCAGCCCCTGGCTGATGCGCAACGCCGCGGCTACCTCGGCGGCCACCGCCTCCTCGGTGTCAACGGCCCACTCCTCGGTGTCCGAGCAGCGGGACAACCGATAGCCGAACAACTCCCCGATCGCGCCCAACCCAGCGGCGGCGGCCTGGTTCTCAGCCCGCGCCGATGCACAGATCCGATCCACCAGCGCCGCTGACTCCGGCGTTCTCGACGGATAGCACCGCTCGAACAGCTCATCAAACCGAGCAATCGGCGACGACATCAAACCTTTCGATCGATCGAACATATGTGCGAGTATGCCACGGCCCTCTGACACGAAATCGGAGCCAAGATCGGCCCCGTTCTCGACGCGGCATCAGTCCCCCTGCTTTACCCAGGCGTAGATGTACAACGCCATCGCCGTCGCCAGCGCGAGCAGCACCCACTGCACGAGGGCTTGGTCGATCCAGGAACCCGGCGGTGGGGCGCCGGGAAGGATGTTGCGCAGCGGAACGATCGCGAACAGGTTCGCGGCATACCAGGTGGCGAACGGCGGAACGAACTTCCTTCGGCCCAACGCCATCGGAATGGCCACCAGCAGCGCCAAGGTCGGCAGGCTGATCAGGACCAAGATGATCCCCAGGTCGAAGATCAGCGGGCCCTTGGCCCTATGCAGGGTGATGATCGCGCTGTTGTTGTTATGGCCTCCGGTTTCGCTGGTGTCGGTAGAGCGCCTGACCTTGGCGTCCCAGCCGTCCATCGATCCGGTCACCTGGACAACGAGCGGGTATCCGTTTGCGGTTCGGCGCCAGACCCGACGAACACATCGGCCGACAGTGGCTCGGTGCGGTACGAGTCGAATGGCCAGTTACCGGGATCGCCGTGCGCCTGAATCGTGGTGCTAACTTGCGCTGGCGCTTTTCCTTTCGGGAATTGCAGGTCTCCCAGGTCGTTCGGTGGATACAGGCGCACGGCAATGTCGGTGCTTCAGCTCATCGAAGCGTTTGTCTTCACAGCGACTCGCCCGGATAGATGAGCACGTTCACCGTGAGGCGATTCGTCGTGGGCTTCAGCTCTTCGAGGCGTATCTGCACAACGGTGTCATCGGGCCCGGCCTGGCTCAGGTCCAGTGGCGGGAGCGGACCCTCTGACCTCTGTAGTAGGTGAACGCCGAGCAGCGATAGGCCGTAAGCGGCGAAGAAAACCAGCAGAATGACCACGCCGAACGCGATACCCCGTCGCGACCGCTTTTCCTTCGGCGGCGACGGCGGCGCGGTCGGCGGAGCTTCAACGGTCATTGGTCGCCACCGGAAAGTCGCGACAGTCGGCGGAGCACGGGGTCAGGTTAACGAATACCCGTGCCGGCCGCGCGGCGAAATAACTTTGCCTGGCAAGACTGGCGAAAACCCGTCACCCCTTGGCCATCCGTCGGTAACTCGCAGTTCAAGATCGGCGCGGCGTCGGCACTTTCGCGTCGCAAGCGGGCGGCGGACAGGGCGTTGACCAGTTAATCTGATGTTTGTTTGCATGCGGGTTTCGATGGCTGCAATTGTCAACACGTATCGAGTTCCGGGGTAAGGGAATCAACATGAAGCACAACCGATTAGTCGCCGCCGTGAGTTTGCTGGCTGCGGGCACCATCGTGCTGTCGGGATGCGAGGTCCCCCACACCAGCATGGCCTACGCCAGCGAGGTCGTGACCTGCGGCGGCAAGGCGACTATCAGCGCCAGCGGCTCGACCGCGCAAGCCAATGCGATGAAAGGGTTCGTCGACGCATACGGCAAGGCCTGCCCCGGGCACACACTCAACTACACGCCCAACGGCTCGGGCAACGGAATCAGCGACTTCCTCGCCGGCAAAACCGATTTCGCCGGGTCGGACACTCCGCTGTCCGCCGACCAGTACGCCACCGCCAAGCAGCGCTGCGGCGGCGCCGACGCCTGGAACCTGCCGGTGGTGTTCGGCCCGCTGGCCATTACCTACACCCTCTACAACGTCGACTTTTTGGTGCTCGACGCGCCCACACTGGCCGGCATCTTCAACGGCAGCATCACGCGCTGGGACGACCCGGCCATCACCTCACTCAACGCATCGATGCCGCCAGAGGCCATCAAGGTCATCTACCGCAGCGACAAGTCTGGCAGCACCGCCAATTTCCAGGCCTATCTGCAGGCCGCATCCGGCGGAGCCTGGACTCAGGGCACCGGCAAGGAGTTCAAAGGCGGCGTCGGCACCGGCGCGACGGGCAACGAAGGCACCTCGGCGACGGTGAAGAACACCGAAGGCGCGATCACCTACAACGAGTTGTCATTCGCGATGGGCGAGGGACTTTACGCCGCCGAGATCAAAACCCCGGCCAGCCGGAAGTCGAGACGGCCGGTACGCATCGGCACCGACTCGGTCGGCAAGACCATCGCCGGGGCCAAGATCGTCGGCAAAGGCAACGACTTGGTGCTCGACATCTCGTCGTTCTACAACCCCAGCCAAGAAGACGTCTACCCGATCGTGATGGCCACCTACGAGATCGTCTGCTCCAAATACCCCGACCCCCAAGTCGGGCAAGCGGTCAAAGCGGCCCTGCAGGCAACGCTTGGCCCCGGCCAGATCGACCTGGACAAGCACGGCTACATCCCGCTGCCGCCTGACTTTCAATCACGAGTCTCCGGCGCGGTCGACGCGATCAGCTGATCTGGCGGGCAGATCGCTCACGCATCGGAATCCGATGTGTGTGGTGGCGGTGTCCTGCGATTGCGGTGACCGCGCGGCAGGCCGATACCGGTGGCAGTACTCCGGTGCACACAGGTGCGAGCCGCCCTTGAGCGTCTGCGCGATGGTCGCGTCGGCGGGCCCCGACGGCGCACAGCAGGCCTTCGGCGGCTGATCCAGCAGGTGATGGGCCGAGAATTCAGTGGTCGTCCATTCCCAGACATTGCCGATCATGTCGACAAGGCCGAACTCGTTCGGCGGAAACGCACCGACCGGCGAGGTTCCGACCCAACCGAACGCACCATCGTTGCGGTAGGGGAATCTGCCCTGCCAGGTGTTGGCCATCAGCTTTCCACCGGGCTTCTCCTCGTCGCCCCACGCGTATGTGGTGGTGGCTCCACCGCGAGCCGCGTACTCCCACTCGGCCTCGGTCGGCAGCCGGCGCCCGACCCAGCGCGCATATGCCGCGGCATCGGGATAGGCCACCTGCACGACCGGATGATTGGGCCGGTCGGCAATGTCGCTGTCCGGCCCGAACGGGTGCCGCCAGCTCGCGCCCGGCGCCCAGACCCACCATTGCCGCCAGTCGCGCAGGTCGACCGGACCTGCTGTCGGACGAAACACCATCGCGCCCGCGCGCAGCTCGCGCGCATCGACGCCCGGGTAGAGCGCGGGATCGATGGGTTGCTCAGCGACCGTCACATACCCTGTCGCGGCAACGAATTCGGCAAACTGCGCATTGGTCACCGGATGCCGTTCCACGGCGAAGGCCGGCACGGTCACCGTGTGGATCGGCGCTTCCTCAGGGTAGAAGCTCGTCGACCCCATCCGGAATGATCCGGACGGCAGTTCGACCAGCTCGGTGGGCATACGTTTCAGGGTATGACCACCGCTAAGTCTTGCATCAGGGCGGTTTTCAGTCACGCGAAAAAGCCAGTGCCAGTTCCTTTTCCAGATCCTCGTACGGGCGACCAGAAAGGTCAACGGTGATCTGGGCGATGGTGCCGCCGGTGAACGCGAACGGCGCTTTGTAGCGGCTGGACACCGCCGAACCGCCGTTGCGCCCGACCGTGATACCGGCACCCGCCAATCCGAATGTTCCGGGGTGTGCCACCACATCTGCGAGCGCGCCCACCATGGTGTCATCGATGAACAGCGTGGCCTCACCGAGTGGCGTGTGGCTGTTCTGCACCGTTCCGGTCCGCGAATAGCGAACGCCGAGAAGATGTCTGCCCAGCGGCACCGGATCCGACGACGAAATCAGCTGCTGGCGCTCACCGAGGAAGTTGTACACATAGTGCAGCCGTCCGTCTTGGATGAACAGCACATGCCCGCCGTGGGCGCCACCCTGCTTGAACAGCACCCCTTCGGCGCCGGTGGTATCCACGGTCACGTCGGCCAGCACCGCAAACGAGCGGCCCCGGATCTCGGCGGCGGCGCCGATACCGACGTCCGCGCAGTCGGGATAGTAGGTGTAGCTGGGCCGGTCGCCGACCAGATAAGGCCGCGAGCGCCCCAGCGTTTCAAAGATGTTCAAATCCGCCAGCGGCAGGCCGTTGTATTTAGCCGCCTCGGAAAACCACAGCGCCTTCAGCTCTTCCAGCTTCTCGGGCTGCTCGGCAGCCAGGTCGTGGCACTGGCTGCGGTCGGCGTTGATGTGGAAGAGCTCCCAGCGATCGGCATCGAAATGCCCCCAGCCCGCCGGCGTGGCCGCATGGATGGTGTTGGCAAACCAGCCCTGATGCCAGATCCCGCGGGTGCCGAGCATGGTGTAGAACTGGGTCTGCTTGCCGGTGTCGCTGGACGGATCGGCAAGTGCCGCTTTGAAACTCACGCCGTCCAGTGGTTTCTGCGGGATACCCTTGACGGTGTCCGGTGGTGTCATGCTCAGCAGCTCGTAGACGGTCGGGGTGATATCGCAAACACTGACGTAGTTGTCCCGGACCTCGCCGTGCGCCGCAATACCGTTGGGCCAGGAGATGATCGCCGTATCGGCGATACCACCCTCATGCGAGGCGTAGCGCTTGTACAGCTTGTAAGGCGTGTTGAAGGCCATCGCCCAGCCGATCGGATAGTGGTTGTAGGTCTCGGGCCCACCGAGGTGGTCGAAGAGCTTCATGCTCTCTTCGACGGTGTCGATGTAGCCGTTGAAGAACTTGCCCTCGTTCACCGATCCATTCGGACCACCCTCACCGCTGGCTCCGTTGTCGGAGATCACCACGATGATCGTGTTGTCCAGCTGGCCCGATTCCTCGAGATAGTCCAGGATTCGGCCGATCTGGGCATCGGTGTAGCTCAGAAAGCCGGCGAACACCTCGGCCATCCGGCTAAACAGCTTTTTCTCTTCGTCGTTCAGCGAGTCCCATGGCCGCACCGTGTCTTGCAGTGGCCATGGCTGGCCGTCCGGTCCTTTGACGTCGATGTACGGGTTCATTCCAGACAGCTCGGTGTCCAACGGCACGATTCCCATCGACTTCTGCTTCTCCAGCACAATCTCGCGGTAACGCTCGTAGCCCATGTCGAACTTGCCGGCGTAGCGGTCCGCCCACTCTTTGAAGACGTGATGCGGGGCATGCCCGGCGCCGGGGCAGACGTAGCTGAACCATGGTTTGTCGGGCGCGATCACCTTGGCGTCCCGGATGAACTCAATCGTCTTGTCGGCGATGTCCTTCGACAGGTGGTAACCGTCCTCGGGCGTCCCCGGCGGTGGCACCGGGTGGTTGTCGTACACCAGGTCCGGATACCACTGGTCAGTCTCGCCGCCCATGAACCCGTAGAACCGCTCGAAACCGCGTGACGTCGGCCAGTGTCGCTTGGTGGACGCCACATTGGATTCCTCAAGTGGCGTCAGGTGCCACTTGCCGACGCAGTAGGTGTTGTAGCCGCGTTCGGCGAGGACCTCGGAAAGCAGCGCAGTTTCGAACGGTATCCGACCATTGGAATTGGGGAAGCCCTCGGTGAACTCTTCGATCGTGGCCATGCCGACGGTGGTGGCGTTGCGACCGGTCAGCAATGATGCCCTGGTCGGTGAGCACAGTGCCGTGGTGTGAAATTGCGAGAGCCGGACGCCGCGCTCGGCGATGCGCGTCATCGCCGGCATCTCGACCAGACCGCCAAAGCAGTCCCACGTCGCGATGCCGGTGTCATCCCACACCAGATAAAGGATGTTGGGGGCGTCATGCGGCGCAGTGGGCGCGGCGAACGGACCCCAATCCGGCTCCGAATCACGGATGTCGAGTTCGATCTTGCCGTTGAACTCGGTCGTCATCGCTGGCCTCACTCTCGTAGTGAAGCCTATACCGCGGAGCCGACGACTGACGACGGAACCGAAAAGCCCCCAAAACAACCAGGTTTTGGGGGCTTTCGCGAGTGTTTGGCGCGGGCGCCTACTTGGCTTTTTCGAGGATGTCGACGAGCCGCCAGCGCTTCGTCGCTGACAGTGGACGGGTCTCCATCAGCGAGACGCGGTCGCCGACACCGGCGATGCCGTTCTCGTCATGCGCCTTGACCTTCTTGGTGGTCCGGATGATCTTGCCGTACAGCGGGTGACGCATCCGGTCTTCCAGCTCGACGACGATGGTCTTCTGCATCTTGTCGCTCACCACGTACCCGATGCGGGTCTTACGCTGACCGCGGGGCTTCGGGCTGCGCGGTGTGTGCTTGGGGCCTCTGCCATTGCCCGCCTTCTCAGCGGGCCGGCGGCCCGCATCGTCGGCGGGCGTAGCGCCGCCCGCCGTCTCTTTCGTTGCGGCGGCTTTTGGAGCGGCCTTGGCCGCCTTAGTCGGGTTAGCCGCGGCCTTGGCAGCCTTCGCGGAAGTCCCGGAGCCGGATTTCGCCTCTGCCATTACGATTCCTCACTCCCTGCACCATCGGGGCCCGATGCCAGGCCGAGTTCACGCTCACGTAGCACGGTGTAGATGCGCGCAATCTCCTGGCGCACCGTGCGGAGTCGACGATTGTTGTTGAGCTGGCCGGTCGCCATCTGGAAACGCAGGTTGAACAGCTCTTCCTTGGATTCGCGCAACCGCTCGGTCAGCTCTTCGTCGGTGAGCTCGCGCAGTTCGCCAGGGGAAACTCCCACTGCCATCAGAACTGCTCCTCTCGGGTAACGATGCGTGCCTTGATCGGCAGCTTGTGGATTGCTCGGGTCAGCGCGGCCCGAGCGATCGATTCGTTCGGGTAGCTGAGCTCGAAGAGCACACGACCCGGCTTGACGTTGGCTATCCACCACTCCGGCGAGCCCTTACCGGAACCCATTCGGGTCTCCGCCGGCTTTTTGGTCAGTGGGCGGTCCGGGAAGATGTTGATCCACACCTTGCCACCACGCTTGATGTGCCGGTTGATGGCGATACGGGCCGCCTCGATCTGGCGGTTGGAGATGTAGGCATGCTCCAGCGCCTGGATGCCGTAGTCGCCGAAACTCACCTGCGTGCCGCCGCTGGCGATCCCGCGCTGACGCGGATGGTGCTGTTTACGGTGCTTGACCTTGCGGGGAATCAACATGATTCAGCTCTCCGTGCTCTGCGCCTCGAGGGCCGGCTCGTCCGGCAGCGCAGCGGCCGTTGGGGCAGAAGCCTCCTCAGCGTCCGAGGCGGCGCGTCCGGCCTCGGTGCTGGTCGCCGTCGTGCCCGCAGCGCCGCTACGGCGCGGTCGGGTACCCGACGGTCGCTCGCGGCGGGGACGCTCGGCACCGGCGGCCGAAGGAGCGACCAGCTCGCGTTTGCCACCAACGATGTCGCCCTTGTAGATCCAGACCTTCACGCCGATGCGGCCGAAGGTGGTCCTGGCCTCGTACAGGCCGTAGTCGATGTCGGCGCGCAACGTGTGCAGCGGCACCCGGCCTTCGCGGTAGAACTCCGAGCGGCTCATTTCCGCGCCGCCGAGGCGGCCCGAGCACTGCACCCGGATGCCCTTGACGTTGGGCTGACGCATGGCCGACTGGATGGCCTTACGCATCGCGCGCCGGAAAGCCACGCGGTTGCTCAACTGCTCTGCGACGCCCTGGGCCACCAATTGTGCTTGCGATTCCGGGTTTTTGACCTCAAGGATGTTGAGCTGGACCTGCTTGCCGGTCAGCTTCTCCAGATCCGCACGGATGCGGTCGGCCTCGGTGCCGCGGCGGCCGATGACGATGCCCGGCCGCGCGGTGTGGATGTCCACTCGAACTCGGTCCCGGGTTCGTTCGATCTCCACGTCGGCAATCCCGGCGCGTTCCAAGCCGGTGGACAGCAGCCGACGGATGGCCACGTCCTCCTTGACGTACTCCGCGTACTGCTTGTCCGCATACCACCGTGACTTCCAGTCGGTCGTGATACCGAGACGGAATCCGTGCGGATTAATCTTCTGGCCCACTAGTGCGAGCCTCCCTTCGCTTCCGAAGTCGTTTGAGTCCCAGTGGACTTCGCGGCGGATGTCTTCTTTGCGGGCGCCTTCTTGACAGGCGCCTTCTCGGCGGTTGCCTTCTTCGCCGGCGCCTTCTCGGCAGCAGCCTTCTTCGCCGGCACCTTCTCGGCGGTCGCCGTCTTCGCCGGCGCCTTCCCCGCGGCAGCCTTACTAGCCTGCGCGCGGCGGGCGCGGGCCGCGCTCGCAGATTGCGAACCGCGCGCATCCTTGGTCGGCCGGCTTTCCACCACCACAGTGATGTGGCTGGTGCGCCTGCGAATTCGGAAGGCGCGGCCCTGGGCGCGCGGACGGATCCGCTTGGCGGTCGGACCGTCGTCGGCGTAGACGGAGGCCACCACCAGAGTCGCCGGGTCCAAGCCGTTGTTGTTCTGGGCGTTGGCGACGGCGCTCGCGATGACCTTGGCCACCGTCAGGCTGGCCGCCTGTGGCGCCCAACGCAGAATGTCCAGCGCCTCTGACACCGACTTGCCGCGCACCAGGTTGATCACCCGGCGCGCCTTCGTCGGCGATACCCGCACGAACCGTGCCTTGGCTACCGCAGATGGAAATTCAGTCGGGGCGCTCATCGCCGCTTGGCCTTCCGGTCGTCCTTGATGTGTCCCTTGAAGGTGCGTGTCGGCGCGAACTCACCCAGCTTGTGCCCCACCATCGCCTCGGTAATGAACACCGGCACGTGCTTGCGGCCGTCGTGGACTGCGAACGTGTGCCCGATGAAGTCGGGAATGATGGTCGACCGGCGCGACCAGGTCCTGATGACCTGTTTGGTGTTCTTCTCGTTCTGCGCGTCGACCTTCTTCAACAGATGGTCGTCGACGAACGGACCCTTCTTCAGGCTGCGTGGCATTTGCTACTCCTCGACTTCCTAGCGCCCGTGCTTCTTGCCGGTGCGCCGGCGTCGGACGATGAGCTTGTCGCTGGGCTTGTGGCGCTTGCGAGTACGCCCCTCAGGCTTGCCCCACGGGCTAACCGGGTGACGACCACCGGAGGTCTTGCCCTCACCACCGCCGTGCGGGTGGTCCACCGGGTTCATCACCACACCACGCACCGACGGCCGCTTGCCCTTCCAGCGCATCCGCCCGGCCTTACCCCAGTTGATGTTGGCCTGCTCGGCGTTGCCGACCTCGCCGACGGTGGCACGGCAGCGCACGTCGACGCGACGGATCTCACCGCTGGGCATCCGCAGCGAGGCGTAAGTGCCTTCCTTGCCGAGCAATTGGATGCTCGACCCGGCCGAGCGAGCGAGCTTGGCGCCGCCGCCCGGCCGCAGCTCCACAGCGTGGATCAAGGTACCGGCCGGAATATTGCGCAGTGGCAGGTTATTGCCAGGCTTGATATCGGCGTTGGCGCCGCACTCCACTACATCTCCCTGCGAAAGTCCGTGCGGCGCAATGATATAGCGCTTTTCGCCGTCAAGGTAGTGCAGCAGTGCAATGTTCGCGGTGCGGTTGGGGTCGTACTCGATGTGCGCGACCTTGGCGTTGACGCCGTCCTTGTCGTTGCGGCGGAAGTCAATCACCCGGTAGGCACGCTTGTGCCCGCCGCCCTTGTGCCGCGTGGTGATCCGGCCGTGCGCATTGCGTCCAGCACGACCGTGCAGCGGGCGGACCAACGACTTCTCCGGAGTGGATCGAGTGATCTCGGCGAAATCGGAGACGCTGGCACCGCGGCGACCCGGAGTCGTCGGCTTGTACTTGCGAATTCCCATGTCTGTTAAGTCTCTCTATCCTCGGCTACGCCGGTGCTCCGAACAGGTCGATCGGCTTGCTGCCGGGCGCCAGCGTGACGATGGCGCGCTTGGTGCTCTTCCGCTTGCCGTATCCGGTCCTGGTGCGCTTGCGCTTTCCCTGGCGGTTGGCGGTGTTCACCGCCGCCACCTTGACCGAAAAGATCTTCTCGACCGCGATCTTGATCTGGGTCTTGTTCGAGTCGGGGTGCACCAGGAACGTGTATACGTTGTCGTCGATCAGGCCGTAGGACTTCTCGGAGATGACCGGGGCCAGGATGATGTCGCGGGGGTCCGTCACGGTCGCCATCAGGCCGAAACCTCCTCAGCCGACTTGGTGTTGGCAGTGATATAGGCGTTGAGCGCCTCGACGGAAAACACCACGTCGTCGGCGCGCAGCACGTCATAGGTGTTGAGCTGGTCTGGCGTCAGGATGTGCACACCAGGCAGGTTGCGCACGCTCTTGGCTCCGGTCTCGTCGCTCCGTCCGATGACCACTAGTACCTGCTTGCGGTCGGTCAACGTGCCCAGAAAAACCTTGGCGCTCTTGGTCGACGGAGTCTGGCCGGACACCAGCTCGGTGACCGCGTGGATGCGACCATTGCGTGCCCGGTCCGACAACGCGCCGCGTAGCGCAGCGGCGATCATCTTCTTCGGGGTGCGTTGGCTGTAGTCACGGGGCGTAGGACCGTGCACGACGCCACCGCCGGTGAACTGCGGAGCGCGAGTCGAGCCCTGTCGGGCACGACCAGTGCCCTTCTGCCGGTACGGCTTTCGGCCACCGCCGCGAACCTCACCGCGAGTCTTGGTCGAGTGCGTGCCCTGCCGGGCCGCGGCCCGTTGCGCAGTCACCACCTGGTGCATCAACGCGATATTCGCGGGTGCATCGAACAGCTCAGCAGGCAGCTCAACCGTGCCTTCGGTCTTGCCGGCCGGCGTCTTGACGTCAATCTTCAGCGCTTTCTGAGCGTTCTCGGTCTTTTGGGCAGCCATTACTTCTCACCTCGTTTGATCGCGCTACGGACCATGACGAGTCCACCCGTACGACCGGGCACAGCACCCTTGATAAGCAGCACGCCGTTCTCGGCATCGACCTTGTGCACCAAAAGGTTCTGCGTGGTCACCCGGTCATTACCCATCCGGCCGGCCATCCGAGTGCCCTTGAACACCCGCGCCGGAGTGGCGCAACCGCCGATGGAACCGGGACGACGATGGACCGCCTGAGCGCCGTGGCTGGCGCCCTGCCCACGGAAGCCGTGCCGCTTCATGGTTCCGGCGAAGCCCTTACCCTTCGAGGTGCCGGTAACATCGACATAGCTTCCGGCAGAAAAGATCTCGGCTGTCAGCTCCTGGCCCACCTGGTAATCGGCTGTCGCCTCGGCATCGTCGAGACGCAATTCGGCCAGGTGCCGGCGCGGGTTGACACCGGCGGCAGCGTACTGACCGCCCAGCGGCTTGTTGACCTTACGAGGACTGATCTCCCCGTAGGCCAGCTGCACCGCGCTGTACCCGTCAACCTCAGGTGTGCGGATTCGGGTCACCACGTTCGGCCCGGCTTTGACCACCGTCACCGGCACAACGCGGTTGTTCTCGTCGAACACCTGCGTCATACCCAGCTTGGTGCCCAGAATGCCCTTTCTCGCCATGCTCGCAGATCTCCTACTGGATGTTGACGTCGACGCTGGCAGGCAGATCGATGCGCATCAGCGCGTCAACGGTCTTCGGTGTCGGGTCGAGGATGTCGATCAGCCGCTTGTGGGTGCGCATTTCGAAATGCTCCCGGGAGTCTTTGTACTTATGCGGAGAGCGAATCACGCAGTACACGTTCTTCTCAGTGGGCAGCGGCACCGGACCAACCACGCTGGCGCCGGTCCGGACAACCGTCTCGACGATTTTGCGCGCCGAGGCGTCAATGGCCTCGTGGTCGTAGGCCTTGAGCCTGATGCGGATCTTCTGTCCCGCCACGCTTCTCCTACCTCACTCTCCAGTGTCCGGACCCGGTGTTCCGCCGGGCACCGATCGCGCCCGGATGTTGCGCCGCTGTTTACCTGTCGTGGTCCACCGGTCCCCGCGGTCGGGTGTGTCGCCCGCACGCAGCCTGGTCCGCGATCGAAATTCGTCGCGTTCCAAGATTGGGACCGGACGCGCCCGTTTGGGCGCCGGTCGTATGCCCGACCAGGCCTAAACCCGGCGCAAGGCAACCCGAACAGTATGCCCTAGATCGCGGTATCGGCCAAATCCCGCCGACCCGAGGACCAGTCCGGCTGATCGACTGCCTCGCCGCCGGCAGCGCCAGGACGGCAGGTGGTCGGACGGCGTCTCCTTACTCCAGAGTAAGATATGTCAGTATGACAGGCCCGACCAGCACGTATGGGGCGTGGCGGCGGCTTTCCGGCCGTCCCGGTGGTACCCGGCTCTTCTCGGCGGCGGCGATGGCCCGAGTTCCCTACTTCGCCTCGGTACTGCCGCACGTGGTGCGGATGGAGCCCGGCCTGGCCGAGGTGCGGGTGCCGAAATGATTCATGGTCTACAACCACTCACACACCGTGCACCCGATCGCGTCCTGCAACGCCCCGTGGCGATGGGCATGCTGATGGAGGCCACCGTGCCGCGCAGCCATCGCTGGATACCGAAGGCGATGACGGTGCAATACCTCGAGAAGGCCACCACGTCGTTACGGGCACGGGCTCAACTGGACCCGCCGGATTTCGCGCAGATCACCGACGGCTCTGATGGGTTTGAGCTCGTCGTGCCGGTCACGGTGACCGATCGGCACGGCACCGAGGTGGTGCACGCCGACATCACCACCTGGGTCACGCCGAACACGCGCCTTTCCTAACCGACGCGGAAGCGGTGTACTTAAGCGACAAGATGATGCAACCGACAACCGCCGCAGCCGCACTGATCGCATCAGCCGCAGTGCTGATGAGCAGCGCGCCGCTGGCCCACGCTGACCCCCAAGATGATGCTTACCTGAACGAGCTGGGCACGCACGGTGTTACCCACTATCCGTCCGACACGCTGATCAATGCCGGCCACCTGGTGTGCGCGTACCAATCCGCCGGCGCCGCGCCCTGGCAGACACAGAACGGCCTGATGGGAAAGGGCATCGCGCCCCAAGACATTGATGCGGTGGTGAATGCTGCGATGAGCACGTACTGCCACTGAGACTAGCTGCTCAACAGGTAAGTCCCGTGCCCGCGGCGCACCAGCCCGCCGTCGAACTCCAGCACTTCGTTGACGAGGGCGCCGCTTTGGTTGCGGTAATTGATGACCAAGACCGACTCGCCGTGATACACACCGACGACTTCGAAGTGAAGGTCGGGCATGGTCTTCAGTGCGGCGTTCCAGTACTCGCGCAATGCCGCCTTCCCGCGGACCACTCCTTTCGACTCGGGCACCACCCGAGCCGCAACCGGTGAGGTGAAGACGACATCGTCGCGGAAATGAGCGAGCACCGCATCGATGTCGTGGCGGTTCCAGGCCGCCAACCAATCTTCGGTGAAGTCGCGCGGCTCTGGCGTGCTCACGACCTGCCCTTCAGCGAAGCCCAGAATGGGCACTGGTGTGCTTCCTCGAAGTTGGTGATGACCCCGCTGTTGCCGGGACGCAACGACATCCAGAAGTTGTGGTCGGGATCGCCGTTTTTGGCCGGCCAGCCGGGCTGGCCGGTCGCCTTTGGTTTGCCGTTGGCGACGAAATGGCTCCAGTAGCTGATCATCTGGTCGGACAGCATCCGCTGTCCGGGATCCATCAGTGGCGCGCGGCCGACCTTGAACAGGTACCGCAACTCCAATGAGTGGCTGGCACCGACCGGAAAAGGGGCCCGCCGCAACAGATCCGGCGCCGGCGCATGACGGTCGTCGAACTCGTAGGTGTACACGGGTGCGCCTTGGCTCAGCGAGTCGGCCAATCGGTCGGTCGCGCAAGAGAAGACACCGTCAGTGACCGCCGCCGAGTAGGCAAGCGACGCGTCCCCGCCGTAGTGATCGGGCGGGTAATGCGCCACCACCGCGGCGCCGTCGGCGCCGAAGATGTCCGCGAGCAAGCGAGGGTATTCGGCGGACTTGATGCCCCGACCCAACTTCGAGTACCGCAGCGCCGCGAACATGGTGAACTCGTCGTGGTTGACGCCGATAAGCACCGGAACCCGGGCGCCGCGACCGGCGGCGAATGCCGCGACTGGCCCGTCCGGCAACAACGCTGTACCGGTGACCGGACCGGAGAGCGCGTCGGAGTCCCCGATGAAGACGTACCAAGGCGGACGGTCAAGCGCGGTCGCCGGCAGCGCGCGCAGACACGCCGCTGTACTGGCGGGATTGCGGCACCCGGTCGACGCCGCGTAATCCAGGCTCTGGCGCTGCCCGGTCGCTACGTCGGCTTGCGCCTGGCATGGCGCGCTTTGAATGATTGCCGCGCGGAACAACCCCGCCGACCCGGGCGCCACCAGGTGATCGCAGACCGACATGCCACCCGCGGATTCGCCGGCGATGGTTACTTTCCGCGGATCGCCGCCGAAATCGGCGATGTGGTCGCGCACCCAGCGCAGCGCGGCCTGCTGGTCGGCCAGCCCATAGTTTCCGATGTTGCCTGCTGGGCCGAGCGACGGGTGGGCCAGAAACCCCAGCGCGCCCAGCCGGTAGTTGATCGTGACGACAACGATGTGGCCCTTCGCCGCCAGCCAGCGCGAGTTGTAGATGTCACCGCTGCCGTTGACGAAACCCCCGCCATGGATCCACACCATGACCGGGCGCTTATCGGCGCCTCGTCCGCGCGCCGGCGTCCACACGTTGAGAGTGAGGCAATTCTCGCTGGTCGGTTTCCCGATATGCGGGTTGGGGCCGGTGTCCTGCATGCACTGCGGCCCCGGTTTACTGGCGTCTAACGTCCCCGCCCACTTCGCCGCCGGCCGCGGTGGCTGCCACCGCAGCGGACCCACCGGCGGTGCTGCGTACGGAATGCCTTGAAACAAACGATAATCCGCGGCCACCATGCCGCGCATCAGGCCCATCGAGGTGCGCACGACGCCGGCATCCAGCGGGCCGGCATAAGCCGGCTCGTGCTTCGACGATGTCATGCCGCCGCCCCGGCCACAGGCTGCCACCGCAACTGCCATCACCAGGAAGACGGCCCAGGCTCGTCGCGGATGAGATGATCGGATCGGCACGAAACCCCAGCCTACGGATCGACGAAAACCGCTCTCCGGTAATCGTCGATCACGGACACTGGAAAACCTGGCGCCGAATGCCCGGCTCCTCCTCGGTCCGTTTACCCGGACCGCATCGTCGCCGGGCGCACACGTCAAAAAAATCCGTGAACCAGTAAGAAGGCCGATGAGCACACCAATCATTGACGAGGCTGCGAAGGTATTCGCTGATCCGACATCCTATGCCGACGAGCCCCGACTGCATGCAGCGTTGACCCATCTGCGCGCCCACGCACCGGTGTCGCTGGTCGACTGCCCGCCCTACCGGCCGTTCTGGGCGATCACCAAACACGCCGACATCGTGGAGATCGAGCGCGCCAATGATCTTTTCATCAATGAGCCAAGGCCGCTTTTGGCCACCGCCGACGCCGACGATTTCGCGCGAAAACAGCTAGACGCCGGGATGGGGCTGCGCACCCTGATCCACATGGACGACCCGCAACACCGAGTAGTGCGCGCGATCGGCGCGGATTGGTTTCGCCCCAAGGCAATGCGGGCGCTGAAGGTCCGCGTCGACGAGCTGGCCAAGATCTATGTCGACAAGATGATGGCCGCGGGCAGTGATACCAGTGAATGCGATTTCGTGCAGGAGGTCGCAGTCAACTACCCGCTCTACGTGATCATGTCGCTGCTTGGCTTACCCGAATCTGATTTTCCCCGGATGCTCAGACTCACCCAGGAACTGTTCGGCGGCGACGACGACGAATTTCGGCGCGGCACCACGTTCGAGGAGCAACTCCAAGTTCTGCTCGACTTCTTCGGCTACTTCAGCTCGCTCACCGCGTCGCGCCGCGAGCATCCGACCGAAGACCTGGCGTCGGCGATCGCTAACGCCCGCGTCGACGGCGAGCCGCTGTCCGACGTCGACACCGCTTCGTACTACGTCATCATTGCGACCGCCGGCCACGACACCACCAGCGCGACGATCGCCGGTGGTCTGCATGCGCTCATCGAAAATCCAGATCAGCGAAACCGCCTGTGCGATAACCTCGATTTGATGCCGCTGGCGACCGAGGAAATGATCCGCTGGGTGACCCCGGTCAAGGAGTTCATGCGCACCGCCACCGCAGACACCACGGTGCGCGGGGTGCCGATCGCCGAGGGCGAGTCGGTGTATCTGTCCTACGTCTCCGCGAACCGTGACGAGGAGGTGTTCGACGATCCGTTCCGCTTCAACGTCGGCCGTGATCCGAACAAACACTTGGCGTTCGGGTACGGCGTGCACTTCTGCCTGGGCGCCGCGCTAGCGCGCATGGAGGTCAGCAGTTTCTTTACCGAGTTACTTCCGCGGTTGAAATCCATTGAGCTGTACGGAAACCCGGAGCTAATCGCCACGACGTTTGTCGGCGGACTCAAGCACCTGCCGATTCGCTACGAACTTCGTTGAGCGATTGGTTCTGCGTGCGCTGCACATGTAGAAACCCGTCCACGGCGGCTCGCGCGCATTCGCGGTAGTCGAAGTCGGGCAGTGTAGACAGCCGGCCCAACGCCACCGGGCCGATCAGCAGTGCGATCGCCCGGGTGCGGTCGATGTCGCCCAGCTCGGCGGCTTCAGGGCTATCGAAAATGGCGTCGAACGGCGCCGCGTACTGCTGGGCGATGCGCTCCCGAAGCGTGCTGATCGCCGAGCTGTCGGCAGTGCGGGTGTGATGGGATTCTGGCAACTGCTCCAAGTCCCGCCCCAGCGCCAGCCAACTCATCGCGGTCAGCATGCCCGGGGCCTCGGCGATCGATTGTCCAAATCCCAGTACCACGGCGATAAGGCGGTCACGCAGCGGGCCATTGTCGGAAGGCATCGGCGCCGGCGGTATCAGGCTGTTGAAAGCCGCTGCCAGCAAATCGTTTCCGCTCGGGAAGTGGCGATACAGGGTGGCCCGGGCTACATTCGCAGCGCGGGTGACCGCATCGACGGTCACTGCGCTTGGACCGCCCGAGCGCAGCAGCGCGGTCGCGGCTTCAAGCAAACGAGCGCGAGAACGCGCCGGCCGTGGATCGGTCTTGTCGGTGATGTAGACCACCTCCGTGTTTAACAACAAGACTATCCGTCTATCTACGAGACTGTTAGTCTCGAAACTGCCTCGTCGCCGAAAGGAGACGCATCGCTATGGTCGACGCCCTCATCCGACCTGACCAGCGTACTGAAGCGGCTGCCGCGCTCGGCTCGAACCGGGCACGAATCTGGACGATGGTCGTGGCCTGCATGGGTGTGACGCTGGTGATCGCGTCGATGGTCGCGCTGAACACCGCGCTGGGCGACATCGCGGTGGCCACCTCGGCGACGCAGTCGCAGCTGACCTGGATCGTCGACTGCTACTCGGTGGCCCTGGCTTGCCTGTTGTTACCCGCCGGGGCCATCGGTGACCGCTACGGCCGCCGGGGAGCTTTCCTTATCGGCCTGGCTACATTCGCGATCGCATCCCTGGCGTCGACGGTGTTCACCAGTCCGTTGCAGCTCATCGCGGCCCGCGGTGTGGCCGGCGCCGGAGCGGCGTTCATCATGCCCGCCACCCTGTCGCTGTTGACGGCCACTTACCGCGACGACGAACGGACGAAGGCCGTCGGTATTTGGGCGGGCGTCGCCGGGTCTGGCGCAGTCATCGGCATGCTCGGATCCGGCACGCTGCTGCATTTCTGGTCGTGGCGATCTATCTTCTGGGCCTTCGCGGGCATTGCCGCGCTGATCTTCGTATTGGCGTGCAGCGTGTCGTCCTCACGCGATGAGAAAGCCACCCCGCTGGATTGGGCCGGTGCGGGGTTAATCGCCGGCGCTGTAGCGGTTTTCGTCTTCGGGTTGCTCGAGGCACCCACCCGCGGCTGGAGTCACCCGCTGGTCTACGGGTCGATGAGCGCCGGAGTAGTACTGGCGGTGGCATTCGGATTCGTCGAACTGCGGCGGCGCCATCCCCTGCTCGACGTTCGATTGTTCCGCAGACCGGACTTTGTTACCGGATCCGCCACGATCACAATCTTTTTCATGGCGATGCTCGGGTTCTTTTTCGTCATGATGCAATACATCCAACTGGTAATGGGCTACAGCCCGCTCCAGACTGCCTTCGCGTTGAGCCCGCTGATGGTGCCGATGCTGACGTTGACCGTGTTGTCCCACTGGTATCTGCCGCGATTGGGTCTGCGCCTGGTGGTATTCATCGGCCTGCTGCTCATCTCGGCTGGGTTCCTGTGGATGCGTTGCCTACAGCTCGACTCGCCGTACTGGGACATGATGTGGCCGCTGCTCGTGATGAGTACTGGCATCGGATTCTGCACGGCACCAAGCACGACAGCGATCATGGCCGCAGTGCCCGACGAGAAGCAGGGGGTTGCCTCGGCCATCAACGACACCACCCGTGAGATCGGTGCCGCCCTCGGTATTGCCTTGGCCGGATCCATCCTGGCGGCGCGATATGCCCACGTCCTCACACCGCATCTGGCGGCCTTCCCCGGTCCGGTCCGTGCCCCGGCCTCCCACTCGCTGGCTCAGGCCCTGGAGATCTCCAAATCGCTTGGCCCGCAGGGCCGTCAGCTCGCCGAGCTCAGCCAAGCCGCATTCTTGCGGGCGATGGATTCGTCGTTGCTGGTAATGGGCGTGATCATCGCGATAGCAGCGCTGGTGATCGGCGCCTGGGCGCCGGGCCGCGACGGCCGCCAGTTGCGCCCGGTCCGACGACTTACCTCGTTCCGCCGCGCCGATGGCGCCGGGCCGACACCGGGGCTGACGTCAGCCGACGAACTCCGCGGCCCGGTGGCCGAGCATGACGATGCTGGCGTGCGGGCCGCGGCTGGTGATCCCCGGCAAGACCGATCCGTCGATCACCCATAAACCGTCGATACCGTGGACCCGGCACTGGTAATCCACGACGGCCGCCGGATCCCCTGCGGGGCCCATCGGTGCACTGCCGCACAGATGCTGAGACGTCGACCATGCGGGTTCACCGACTTGGGTTGTCGAACTGGCCAATTCGCGAGCCAACTCGCAGCCCCGCTGCAACGCGACCACATCGGCGGGTTCAATGTCATAGCGATGTTGGATTCGCGGCGGCACCCAAGGATCAGCGGAAACCAGCGTAATGCGCCCCCGCGCCCGCGGCTGCATGAGCGCTACACCGATGTGCGGCCAGTCCGGATGGCCGACCGTGCCGTCGCCGACCATCGCCACGAAACCTCCAGTATACGGCCGTATCTCGATGTCGTCAGAAGTGCTGAGCACCACTTCGAGCACCGGTCGGTCGGGAGTGACTTCCCAGTTGGTCGGCAACACCCATTCAGGATGGTCGCTGCAGGCCATTCCGACCGGCAAGCCGGCCACGACGTCAACCCCGGCGGCACGCAGCATGACCTCGTCACCTACGCCGGAAAGCATTAGCAGATGCGCTGATTCGATCGCTCCGGCGGATAGCACGATTCGATCGGCGGTAGCGGTGATCGGGCCGCCCGGACCGACAGCGTCGACGCCGACCACGCGACTGCCCGAGAAACGCAGCCGCACTGCTCGGGTCTGGGTCAGCAGCGAGAGATTGGCTCGATTTAAGGCAGGCCACAGATATGCCGCACCCGGACCGGTACGCACTCCGTCGACGATGTTGAGCGGGACGGCACCGACGCCCGCCGGCAGCGCGGAGGCACTTGCCACGTCATTGAGATCGGATATCCAGCCAAACCCGGCCTGGTGTGCTGCTGCTACGAAAGATGCTGTACTGCCGACAATTTCGCGAGTTCGGCGAACCGGAATGGGGCCGGCGTCGCCGTGAGCCGGGCCGGTGAAATCCAGGTCACTCTCGATAGCACGGAAGTGACCGATGACGTCTGACCACGCCCAGCCGGGCACCCGGTAGCCGTCGAAGTCTCGTCGCAAACCGCGGCAGAAGTATCCGCCGTTGACGGCGCCGGAACCGCCGATTGTCGCGCCGCGGATGATCGTCATCTGGCGAGCCGGCCGCTCGGTCAGTTGCGTTTGATACCGTTGGACGAGCGGGCTGGCGGCGCCGATCGGCAGCCGCAACCCGTTCGTCGTTTCGGCCCGCAGTGCTGGATCGGCGAGCCCGAGCCCGGCCTCCAACACCGTTACCACACAGCTTGGATCCCCCGAAAGACGATTGGCAACAACAGATCCCGCGCTTCCCGCACCGATGATCAGCACATCGCTGTGCAGCGCAGCTGCAGTCAGGAGTCAGACTCGAATCTGCGGCTTAAGCGGACCGATGTTGCGTTCCCGCACCACGCCGTACCACAGCCCGAGCCCATAGGCCAGGTCATCGATACGTTTGAGCAGCACGTAGGCCAGCAGCCCGATCGGTTTGGCGTCTTCGTCGGCAGATCGGCGGCGGCTGGCCCAATCCACCACCCCGTCGGCGACAGCAGCGATCAGCACGACGCGGCGACAGGGCCGGAAAAGGATGGCCGCGACCAACGCGACGGGCCAATAATGCCGGCAAATCGCCGACGCCAGTTGCATCGCCGACGACCACAGGCCGCGGGCAGCTACCGCCAGCACATCCCCGATCTGGGTATCAGAACCTTGCAATGTTTTCGCGATGCGACGTCCCGTTAGCGCAGCCACGAGCAGGGACGCCAGATAACTGAAGCTCGAGCCGATGGCCATCAGGATCCATGCCGCAAGCGCCCAGCCGGAAATCATCAGTGGCGCGATCTTGTCCGGGTGCCGCACCGATAACGGGGCAGCCGAACCGCCGTAAAACGCTTTGCGTACAATCCAATCCCGCAATTGCGTCCGATGATCGTGCCCTACTTGGGCGATCGGCTCGTAGCGCAGCCGGGCACCGGCTTCGACGAGTCGCCAGCACAGATCGACATCCTCACCGGAGCGCAGGGTTTCGTCGAAGCCGCCAATGTCGCGCAGTTTGGCCGTGCGACAAATGATCGCCGCACTGGGCACGTAGGAGACGCTGGTGTACGGGATGACCGGGGCTTCACGCTGGCCAAGGTCCAGCGATGAGCGCACCGCCTCATAGCGGGCTACCAAATGGTCGGTCTGGGCCAGACCAACGATTCGCGGAGCGACCAGTGCCACGGTGGGGTCACAGAAATGACCGAGCAGAGCCTCCAGCCAGCCGCGTCGCGGAACGACGTCGGAGTCCAAAAAGGCGGTGAAGCCCGTCTTGCAGGCGGCCAGACCGGTATTGCGCGCTGCCGCAGGCCCTCTGCTTTGTGCATGCCGCAGCACCTCGATGTCGGAGTGCTGCCCCGCAAAGTCGTCTTGCTCAATCGGTGTCGATGAGCCGTCGTCGACAACGATGATGCGCAAGCCACGCAACGAGATGACCAACCTGCGCAAGCCATAGGCGTTGTCCCGCACTGGAATTACGACGGTTACATCGCGATGTGACGGGCCGCCAGCGGGCCGCGGGTGAGCCACCGTCGCGTCGAGCAGGGTTCGGGCCAGCTCGGCGCTGACTGCGTCGTGGACCTTGAGGCGACCGTCGGCGAGCATGTCCTGGGCGGCCGGCGCCAACCGCAGCAACCGGGTGGGCGAGCCACCCAGCAAAGCGGAGCCCTGACCGAGCACCCTGACCCGCCGGTCGACCTGCACAGCAAACCCGTCCGGCAACCGTGTCTGGGTCATGTCAGCATCCCGTCGGCAGCGGGCGACCAACGTCGGACCCGGCTCAGGCAGTCGTCGACCATTTCCGCCAGCATCCGCTCCCCCTCGGCGGCGGTCGCGGTGGTCGGGTCCCCCAATACTCCGACCTCGCTGACCGCCGCGACCCCGCCGCGACGCATCGACGGTAGCAGGTCGGACAACGGCGCTCCGTTGCCCGCACGCCACCGGTCGGTCAGCACGTCGGCCGGCGAAATATGCAGCAATAGTGAAGTTTCAGTGTGCCCGGCGTGGGCGTCGGCGCCTGCCACCGCGCAGGGGCACCACCCCGCGTCACGTCCTTCGGACCGCAGCTGGCCCACCGCACGGGCCAGCGCCCTGACGTTGCCGCCATGGCCGTTGATGAAGAGCAGCCGCTGCGCCCAACAGGTAGCCGACCTGCCGTACTCCACCAGCAGCGTGGTCAGGGCCTCGGTGCCGATCGAGATGGTTCCGGGGAAGCTCTGGTGCTCACCGCTGTCGCCGTAGGCGATGGCCGGTGCCACCATCCAGTGCAGCTGGGAGTCGCCGGACAGGCGGGCGGTGACCCCGCGGGCGACGGCCGTCGCGATCCGGGTGTCGGTGTCCAGCGGCAGGTGGGGCCCATGCTGCTCGGTGGATCCGACCGGGATGGTGACGCCCAACGACATGGTTTGTAGCTGGCTCGACGTCGAGCCGCCAAGTTCGGCGAGGACAGCCACTCGGTGATGGTAGGACGAATTCACCTGTCGTGCATCGATTGTTGGCGCTCTGGAAAAATTTTTTTGCCGCCGACCGTTCAGTAAACCCGGTCACCGGCGCCACGTCCGCCACGTGAGTATCAAAATACCCGCTGGTCTCCCACGCGCGGTGGCTAGACTCCGCCCGGCGTGGGCGGGGGCACCCCGAGCGCTCGGGCAAACCCGGGCGGCACCAGGATGTCGTCCGGATTGAGGTCGTGCACCGAGGCGCGGCCGAGGCCGATCAGCGCGGAGTCGATGCCGCCGCGAAGGATGTCGAGCACGTTCTCGACGCCCGGTTGCCCGGCGGCCGCCAGGCCCCACAGGTAGGCGCGGCCGATCATCACCGCACGCGCTCCCAGTGCCAGCGCCTTGACGACGTCGCTGCCGCGGCGGATACCGCCGTCCAGCAACACCTCGATCTGGTCGCCGACCGCGTCGACAACCGCGGGCAGCGCGCGGATCGACCCCGGCGTGCCGTCCAAGTTGTTGCCGCCGTGGTTGGACACCGAAATTGCCGAAACACCGGCATCCACAGCCCTTTTGGCGTCGTCGACCCGCATCACGCCTTTGAGCATGAACGGGCCGCCCCACAGCTCGCGCAACCAGGCGATGTCGTCCCAGGTCGGCGGTGGCGTCCCCATCCACTCCCCGTAGGCGGCGAAGAACGGCGGCCCGGGTTCGCCCCGGGGCGCCTGGTTGGGCACCCGCAGGTCCGGCGGGCGCAGCGTCTTGCCGTACGTCCACAGCCAGCCGGGACGGGTGATCGCCTGCGGCGACAACTTCAGGATGGTCCGCAGGTTCATCTGCTCCGGGATCGCGGGGCTACCCCAGTCCCGCCCGTGCGAGAACGACCAGTCGGTGGTCGCGATCAAGCCAACCGCGCCGGCCTGCCGAGCCCGCTCGACGCGCTGCGCGATCGCCTCGCGCCCTCCGAACCAATAGACCTGGAAGAACAGCTTTGGGTTGGCGGCGACGACCTCCTCGATCGGCTTGCTAGCGAACGACGACAGCCCCATCGCCGTGCCGCGCGCCGCGGCGGCCCGCGCAACGGCCACCTCGCCGTCCGGATCGACCGCTTGCACACCAGTGGGCGAGATGATGACCGGCAAGGAAATCTCTTGCCCCATAACAGTTGTCGAGAGGTCACGCTTTTCGATGGCGCCGACGACATGTGGCGCGAAGCCGAGCTCGCTGAACGCCTCGACATTGTCGGAGACGGTCAGCCCCTTCTCGCTGGCGGCGACCAGCGCGGCATAGACCGACTTCGGCAGCCGCCGTTTCGCACGTTGCTGCGCGATGGCGACCGTCTCGAACCAGACGTCACGGGCCACGGCTAGACCGGGCTTTCGTCGCAGAGCCGCTTCGGCATGGTCAGTGTCAGCGGCACCGGTCCGCTGCTCCGCCGTCCGTGCGAGTGGTCGCCTGCGGGTCGAGGTTTGTCACGCTCTTGCGCCAGGGCCGGCACACCGTAGCCCTGCACACATTCCGGATCAGGGCCGTCGATCGGCAGACCGGTGAAGAACTTGGCCGCCATGCAACCGCCCCGGCAGCTGTCGTAGTGCCCACAGCTTCCGCAAGCGCCCGCGGACTGCGGCTCGCGGAGCTCCCGGAACAGCGGGGCGTTCTTCCATACGTTGGCGAAGCCAGTCCCAAAGCCGGAGTCGGACAAGATGTTTCCCGCAAGGAAGCGGTCGTGGATGGCGAACGGGCAGGCATACACATCGCCGACCGGGTCGATCAGGCACACCACCCGCCCGGCTCCGCACATGTTCAGACCGGCCAGCGCGCCGGGCTCGCCGAGCCCGGACAGGTGGAAGAAGGAATCGCCGGTCAACACCCGCTCACCCTTGGCGACCAGCCAGTCGTAAAGCTGGACCTGCTGGTCGGCGGTCGGATGCAGCTCATCCCATACATCGGCGCCACGACCCGCCGGGCGCAGCCGGGTGATGCGCAGCGTGGCGCCGTAACGGCTTGCCAGCGAGGCGAATTCGTCGAGCTGGCCGACATTGTGTCGGGTCACCACCACGGAGATCTTGGCGTCCGAGAATCCGGCGGCGGCAAGGTTTTCCAGCGCACGGATGGCCATCGCGTAGGACCCGGCGCCCCGGACGGCGTCGTTGACCTCTGCGGTCGCGCCGTCCAATGAAATCTGGACGTCGACGTAGTCGCTGGCGGCCAACCGGGCGGCTACCTCGGGCGTGATCCGAACCCCGTTGGTGGAGAACTTCACGCCCACGTGATGAGCGGTGGCGTAATCTACCAGCTCCCAAAAGTCCGGCCGGACAGTCGGTTCCCCGCCGCCGATGTTGACATAGAACACCTGCATGCGTTCTAGCTCGTCGATGATGTCCTTGCAAGACTGGGTGGACAGCTCGCGCGGATCACGTTTGCCCGACGACGACAGGCAGTGCACGCACGCCAGGTTGCATGCGTAGGTCAGCTCCCAGGTCAGGCAGATGGGTGCGTCCAACCCACGCTCGAACTGCTCGACCAGCCGTGGCACAACCGCTGTCATGCTGCCTCCTTCGGCGCACCGGGCACCAACATGTTGGAACCGGCCAGCACGCCCAGCGCATGCAGGTAAGGACCCTGTCGGTCATCCTCGACTCCTGCGGCGCGGCAGGCGGCGTGAACATCTGGGTAATCGGCCAGCGATTGCACCACCGCAAGAATGGTGCGGTTCTTGAGGAATGACAGTTTGCGGGTGCCGAAGTGATACAACAGCGCGCCGAAAGGCTCGGGTCGCACCGCCACCTGCGGGTGCAACCGCCACGCGAGTCCGGGATCGAACCCGCCCGGCGACGATGCGGCCCGTTGATCGGGCCGTTGAGAAGCCGGGCCATCGAACCCCTGCGCGGGGGCGGTCACGATCAGTAGACCCCGCACATCCCGTCGATGGACACCTCTTCAACCAAGGACTCGGTGACGAGCTCGGTGTCGGCGTCGGTCTGCTGGTTCGGCTCCATGACGTTGCCTTTCGTTATTAGGGTCTCGACAAGTCGCGTCGATCTGGTGACAATCTTCGTCAGGATATGGCATCGAGTGCCAGAAATGGAAGAGGCTTCTTAAAAAGGGGTAGTCGGATGCTGGAGCGGGCGCGGGTCGGCCGGCGCCGTTCCACGACCCCGCAGCACATCACCGATGTTGCCCTACGCCTGTTCGCCGAGAGCGGCTTCGCCGAGGTGAGCGTCGACGACCTCGCACAGGCCGCAGGCATCGCCCGCCGCACCGTGTTTCGCTACTACGCCTCCAAGAACGCGATCCCGTGGGGAGACTTCGACGCTCACCTGCAGCACCTGCGCGAGCTTTTGGACCAGGTCGATCCGGCTATGCCGCTCGGCGAGGCGCTGCGTGCTGCGCTGCTGTCGTTCAACACCTTTGACGAGTCGGAAACCATCCGACATCGGCAGCGAATGCGGGTTATCCTGCAAACCGCGGAACTGCAAGCGTATTCGATGACGATGTATGCCGGCTGGCGCGAGGTAATCGCCGAGTTCGTGGCACGCCGATCCGGCGTTCGAACCAGCGACCTGCTGCCGCAGACCGTTGCGTGGATGCTGCTTGGCGTCGCCCTGAGCGCCTACGAGTACTGGCTGGACGACGAATCCGTCTCGTTGCCAGAGGCTCTCGGGGATGCGTTCGACGTCGTCCGCGCCGGCCTGGACGAGCTGGACCGATGAGCCGCGCCGGCGACGTTGCAGACGCAGCGATGAAGAGCGGCGCAATGAGCCCCGATAGCCGCCTGATGCGGTCTCTGCAGACTGCAAGGCCAGATCTGCGCCGGCATGGGCTCGCCGATGTACGGCGACGTGTTGGATCGGGTGGCCGCCGACGTGGAAGCCGGTGGTGTCTTCGCCGCCATCCTGTCCGGGCACGAAGACGATGCCGGGCGGCTGGCGCTACCGCTGCGACTGCTCGGTGGGCTGCACCGGCTGGCGCTCGACGGCCGCGCCCCGGGGTTACGCCGTTGGTATCCGAGCGCGGGCGGGCAGTGGGATGCGCAGGCGGCTTGGCCCGATATCGCGCTCGCCGCCTCCGAGCACGCCGACCTGCTGCGGGCCGCGCTCGATCAGCCGCCGCAGACCAACGAGGTGGGCCGGTCCGCCGCGCTGATCGGTGGTCTGCTCATTCTTGCTCACCGATTCGATTTGCCTGTCCGGCTTTTCGAGATCGGGTGCAGTGCCGGGCTGAACCTGCGGGCCGACTATTACCGCTATCGCTATCCGGGCGGCCAGTGGGGTCCGACCGACTCGCCGGTGACCATCGACGACGCGTGGCGCGGCCAACTGCCGCCGGCCCCGAACCTGCGGATCGTGCAGCGTCATGGCTACGACATCGCGCCGCTCGACGCCACCAGTCGCGACGGCGAATTGGCACTGCTGAGCTATGTCTGGCCCGATCAGCCCGCACGGCTGGATCGGTTGCGCGGCGCGATCGCCATCGCCCGGCGGGTCCCGGCGCCGTTACAGCGCCGCAATGCCGTCGACGCCGTCGCCGGCCTGTCCGTCGCCACCGGCGCGCTAACCGTGTTGTGGCATTCCATTATGTGGCAATACCTTTCCGCAGACGACCAGGCCGCCGTCCTAGCCGGGATCGACGCGCTGGGAGCCCAAGCTCGAGCCGACTCACCGTTCGCCCATCTGATGCTGGAGCCGCAGCGGCGAACACCCGACTCTCCGGTCGAGTTCGCGGTTCGCGCCCGCTGCTGGCCGGGTGGTGACGACACGCTACTGGGCACGTGTTCGCCGCACGGGCCGCCGGTGAGCTGGGAATAGCGCGGCCGCGCGGGATCATTGCAGCCGCCCCTTGGCGGTGGCCAAGAACGGCGCGGCGATTGCGAGGAATCCGTCGGGGTCTGAGGAAAACGCCACGTGGCCCGTTGGCAGCACTTCCAGCCGCGATCCCGGGATTGCGGCCGCGGTGGCATGGCCGAATCGCATTGGGATTGCGGTATCTTTCGATCCCCAGACAATCAAGCATGGCGCGGTGATGCGGTCGGCGTGCGGGCGCAGGTCATATTCGGGCGAGGCGAAACTGCGCCACAGCGCCGCCGTGAGAACGACACCTTCGCGGGTGTGCGCACGGGCCAGCGCGCGTTCCTGAACGGCGTAGTCGTTGTCGCTGGTCGCCTTCATGTAGCTGCGGATGAACCGCGGCAGGACTCGTTTCATCACCGCCGGTGTTCCCATTACTCGGCAGTAGAGGCTGGCGGCCGGACCGGCGATGAAACCGCCCGTATTGACCAAGACGAGCCGCGAAACCCGTTGGGGGTCGGTGATCGCCAACCGTGCCGCAGCAAAACCGCCGACGGAGTTTCCGATGAATGCGGCGGGCGGCAGGTCGAGTGCGGCGACGACGTCGGCAAGAACGTCGGCGAAAGAGGCCGCCGTCGGCCGATAGTTCGGCGTCGGGGCTGGCGAGTCGCCGTGGCCCGGCCAGTCCACTGCGATGACGCGGTGGTCGCGGCGAAGGCTCGGCGCGATCGCGTCGAAGTCGTGGCGATCATGCAGCGTCGCGTGGAGTAACACCACCACCGGCCCTTCCCCGCTGTCGCTGTAGGCAACCTCTCCCACCCGCGTTTGCACCATGTTGACCATTGCCACTCCTTTTATTGACCGACTGGTCGGTCAACGATATCATCGCCAGCGTCCCACCTCAAGGAGTAACCAATGACTGTTCCCGCACCCGACGCCCCGTTCTCCGACAAGATGGCGTACTACAAAGCCCAACACACCAGTCGCGGAACGCGATTCACGCATATGATCGGCACGCCCGTGATCGCTGGCGCCATTCCGCTGCTGGTGGCCAAACCCCGAGTGGGACTGCCGATGTTCGTCGGCGGCTGGCTCTTGCAAATCGCCGGGCACCGGTTTTTCGAGCACAACTTGCCCTCGACGCACAAGGGCTGGATCACCTATCAGCTCACCGGGGTGATCCACGTGTGCGAACAGTACGGCGAACTGCTCGCGCGATGCAGTCAACGCAAAGCCGCACGCAAACCGGCGGTTAGAGTGCTTGCATGACCCCGACGCCGTCCACGGTGCCCGCCATCCCGAAGGGCGGGCGCAAGGAGGCAATGGCCAGAACTCGAGAATCGCTCATCGACGCGGGACTGCGACTGGCCGAGCGCACCGGGCTGGCCGGCTTGAGCGTCAATCTCATCGTCCAGGAAGCCGGGGTGGCCAAGGGCACGTTCTTTCACCACTTCGGCGACCGAGCCTCGTATCTGCTTGCGCTGCACCGTGAATTCCATGAACGGTTGGCCACCCAGCTGCAACCCGCGATCACCGGCGTGCCGCCCGGGCGCCGTCGTCTGATCATTGGCGCAAACACGTACCTCGATGGTTGCTTACGCGACCGCGGTGTGCGCGCCCTGCTGCTGGAAGCGCGCGCCGAGCCGGCGGTTACCGACGAAATCAAACACCGCAACAAAGCGGGCGCAGAGCTGTTCCAACCCGACTTCGCCGCACTGAAACGTCCACACCCTTACGAAAGCGCGCAGTTGTGGGTCGGCATGCTCGCAGAAGCCGCGCTCATCGAACACCAAGCCGCGAAAGCACTTCCCGACATCCGCGATGCCCTCGAGCGGTTCTTGACTTGACCTGGTCGCGCTAGCCCAGCACCTCGGAAATCGGTGCGGCAGCAGCGATCTTGGCTCGCGTTTTCATGACCTTGGCGGGCATACCGCCGCCGACGACACCTGCCACCACGCCGTCACGCTCGTAGTACGCGAGGAATCTGCGACCATCGTCCTCAACGACATGCACGATGTCGGTGGCGATTGGCTCGCCCAAACATTGGATCTTGACGTCGTACTGATCGCTCCAGAAATACGGGACGACGACGTTGGATGGCGCGTCCTGCCCGAGCATCGCAGGCACCACGACCCGGGCCTGCTCGGCGACATTGCTCCAATGTTCCACTCGCACTTGATGTCCCGTCGAGTTGCGCCAGCTTGCGACGTCACCGAGCGCCCACACGTTCGGCGCGCTGGTCCGTCCGGCCGCATCACAGATCACGCCGTTGTCGACCTCGACGCCGCTGCCGTCGAGCCAGTCGGTCGCTGGCCGCGAGCCGATGCCAACCACCACCAAGTCGGTCGTCAGCTCGGCGCCGTCGGTCAGCAGCACGCTCTCGACATGCTCGCGTCCGCGAACCTCGGCCACCCCGACTTCGGTACGCACATCGACACCTTCAGCGCGGTGCAGCCGCGCCACCAGGCCGCCGATCTGCGCGCCAAGCACCGCGGCCAGCGGCGCGGGCTGCGGCTCCACCAGCACCACGTCGACTCCCAGCCCGCGCAGGCTGGCCGCCACCTCACAGCCGATGAAACCCGCGCCGACCACAACCGCGTGCTGCGCGGACGACGCATGTTTGCGCAACGCGAGACTTTCGTCGAACGAACGCAACACGCGGATGCCGTCCAGGTCGGGGAACGCCGGAATGCGCCGAGGTACCAACCCGGTCGCAACGACGAGTTCGTCATAGCCGAGCGTCGTTCCGTCGTCGAGAGTCACCGTCTGCGCAGCGGTGTCCAGGCTGGTGGCCGCCGACCCGAGCCGCAAGGTGATGTTCTGCTCGTCGTAGAACTCACGCGGTTTGAGCGTCACGTCGTCGACTTCGCTGCGCAGCACCTCCTTCGACAGCGGGGGGCGGTCGTATGGCAAATGGACCTCATCGCTGACGATGGCCAGCGAACCGGTGTAGCCCGCCCGGCGCAATTGCTCAGCGGTCCGGGTCGCGGCGAGCCCTCCGCCGACGATCAGTATTCCGTTGCCCGAGCTGGTGGTCATTTGGAGTTCATACACGATTGTGACGACGGGCGGTTGCTCACCCCTCGGCCCGGGATCGGTCAATGAGGTTGGACAGCACGACGATGCTTTCGGTGCGTTCGATATCGGCACTAGTGCGGATGCGCTCCAAAGCGTCTTCCAGATGCCGCATGTCGCGCGCCAGCACCCGCAGGATGGCGTCGGCGGTCCCGGTCGCCGTCGCGGCGCTGACCACCTCGGGAATGTCCATCCAGGCTCGGCGCAGCTCGTCGGGCGAAATCCTGCCGTGGCAGTAAACCTGAACGTAGGCCTCGGTGTTCCAACCCACGGCACTGCGATCGATGACCGTGGTGAACCCCCGGATCACACCGCTGTCAAGCATCCGGTCGACGCGGCGTTTGACCGCTGAGGCCGACAGATTCACCCGCTCGCCGATCTCGGCGAACGTTGCCCGGGCATGTTGGGCGAGCTCGGCGAGAATCTGCTCGTCGATGCCATCCAACCGGTCCATCACTCCTCCTGCACAACAGACTGCCGGAATACGGCATTTCGCGCAATAAAACACGCCCATATAAGCAACGATCGGTGTTTGATTGCGCCAAGGCCTTCCCATACCGTCGGTTTATGACGATCTTCGCGGACGCTGCGGCGGGAGCCCCCGCGCGTGCGACCGCCAAAACGACCGAACGTAGGGCGCGGATTCGGCATTACGGCATGACGCCTCCGCAGTTTTTCGCCGTCGACTATGCGATCAATCCGTGGATGGACACGGACACCCCTGTCGACGTCGGTGTGGCGGTCGCGCAGTGGAAACACCTTCGCGACACATACCTTCGGCTGGGGCACAAAGTCGACCTCGTCGCACCCGTTCCCGGGCTACCGGACATGGTGTACGCCGCCAACGGCGGGCTGATACTCAACGGCGCGGCGGTGGTGGCCCGGTTCAAATACCCTCAGCGCCAACACGAGTCCACCGCCTACGCGGACTGGATGCGGTCACATGGGTACACTCCGGTGCAGACTCAGCACGTCAACGAAGGCCAGGGCGACCTGCTGCCGGTGGGCGAAATGATTCTGGCGGGAACCGGTTTTCGTACCGATCCGCGGGCGCACGCCGAGATCGCCGCGATCTTCGGTCGGCCGGTCGTCACCCTGCAGCTGGTCGATCCGCGCTTCTACCACCTCGACACCGCGCTCAGCGTGCTCGATGAAACTACAATCGCCTACTACCCGCCGGCCTTTACCGAATATTCACGCGCGCAGTTGGAAACGCTGTTTCCCGACGCTCTGGTGGTGGAGAGTGCCGACGCCTACGTGTTCGGCCTAAACGCTGTATCGGATGGCCGCCACGTGGTACATCCGGCGGCCGCAGTCGGATTCGCCGAACAGTTGTGCCAGGCCGGTTTCGAGCCGATCGGTGTAGAGATGTCCGAGCTGCTCAAGGGCGGCGGATCTGTCAAATGCTGCACACTGGAGGTGTATTCGTGACCGTGCTGGACACCGTGACCAGCCCCGGCGCACTCACCGCAGCGGCAATTGCCATCGACGAGCGCAACGCGGCACACAACTACTCGCCGCTGCCAGTGGTCGCTGCCAGCGCCGAGGGAGCGTGGATCACCGATGTCGAGGGTCGGCGCTACCTGGATTGCCTGGCCGCATATTCCGCAGTGAATTTCGGGCATCGCAACCCCGAAATCACCGCGACCGCCCACGCCCAGCTCGACCGCGTCACGTTGGTCAGCCGGGCATTTCACGCCGTGGCGCTCGGCCAGTTTTGCGCGGCATTGGCGGCGCTCTGCGCTAAGGACATGGTGTTGCCGATGAACAGCGGCGCCGAAGCGGTCGAAAGCGCTCTCAAGGTGGCCCGAAAGTGGGGCACCGATGTCAAGGGCGTTCCGGCTGGCCAAGCGAACATCATTGTGGCCGACAACAACTTTCACGGCCGGACCATCAGCATTGTCAGCTTTTCCTCTGACCAGACGGCCCGCTGCGGCTTCGGGCCGTTCACACCCGGCTTCCGCTCGGTGCTATTCGGTGACGCCGACGCGCTGGCCGATGCGATTGACGAGCACACCGTTGCAGTGCTGCTCGAACCGATTCAAGGTGAGGCCGGCGTCATCGTGCCGCCGGACGATTATCTGCCCGCCGTGCGGGAACTCTGTTGTGCGCGCAGTGTTTTGATGATCGCCGACGAGATCCAGTCGGGTCTGGCCCGCACCGGCCGCACCTTCGCCTGCGACCACTGGGACGTGGTGCCCGATATCTACCTGCTCGGCAAAGCGTTGGGCGGCGGGGTGGTGCCGTTGTCTGCGGTGGTGGCCGATCGCGACGTGCTGGGCGTTCTGCATCCCGGTGAACACGGTTCGACGTTCGGCGGGAACCCATTCGCGGCGGCGATCGGCAGCACCGTGGTGTCGATGCTGGCTCGCGGTGAGTTCCAGGACCGCGCAGCACACCTCGGTGCGCGCCTGCACTGGCGACTACGAACGTTGATCGGTCATGGCGTGCTTGCGGTGCGCGGCCGAGGATTGTGGGCCGGCGTCGACATCGATCCGGCACTCGGCAGTGCGAAGCAGCTTGGCCTGCGACTGGCCGAGCGCGGTGTCCTGGTCAAAGACACCCACGGATCAACGTTGCGCGTCGCTCCCCCGCTGGTGATCACCGCTGCGGAAATCGACTGGGCCGTCGACCGATTCGCCGACACGCTGGCCGAGATGGCGAGCTAGTACTTCAACACGCCCTTGTCGACCGGGATCTGCGCTCCGGTCAAGGTGCCGGAGCCGTCACCGGCCAGCCAGACCACGACGTCGGCAACCTCATCTGCTCCCATGAATCCGTTGGGCTGCAGCAGCATTGGCCCGAAGCTGTGCACGTAGTGGGGATGCTCGGCGAACACCTGCATCATCAGCTCCGGCTCGATCATCGGCGTATCGACCGAGTAGGGGTGGATGGAGTTGACCCGGATGCCGAACTCGCTTAACTCAATTGCCAGCGTGTTGGTCAGCGCGACCAGCCCGTGCTTGGACGCCGAGTAGTGGCCATTGCCCGGTGTGGCCTTCAGGCCGGCCGACGAGCTGACCACGACGATTGAGCCGCCGTTGCCGGCCTCGATCATCGCGGGGATTACCGCTCGCAGGGTGCGCCAGGTGCCGGTCAGGTTGACCCCGACGACGGCGTCCCACTGCTCGTCGGTGAGCTCCCAGATCCGTCCCCAACTAAGCACGCCCGCGTTGGCGACCAGGATGTCGAGCCGGCCGAACTGCTCGACGCCGTCGCTCACCAGTTGCCGCAATGCGGCATCGTCGCGGATGTCGACCTCGCGGGCCAACACCTTGCGCCCTTCGGCCTCCACCGCCCGGACGGTCTCTGCGAGATCCTCCGGCGTGGCGGCCGGGTAGCTGATGCTGTCGGATACCGGCGCGCAGATGTCGGAGGCGATGATGTCGGCACCCTCGCGCGCCAGCCGGATCGCATGTGCCCGCCCCTGGCCGCGCGCGGCACCGGTGATGAATGCCACTCGCCCTTGCAGGGTCCTAGACGGACCTGACCCACCAGACACGACAGCCCCTTTCGCCGACTGCCGATCAGGCTAGCAGCGAAACTGAAACGTGTTCTAATCGGGCGGGGGTCAGATGTCGGCGATGATCTGCGTGCGCTTGCTGGCGTACTCCTCGTCGCTCACCGCGCCGGACTTGTGCAACGCCTCTAGATCCTGCAGCCGCTGCGCAACGGACGCCTGCGGTGGTGCCGCCGCCGGTGCTGCGGCACCCACCCCGGCCGCCGCAGGCTGCTGCTGAGCAGCGGCTCGCCGGACCACCGCTAAGACCTGTTGGCGCACTGCCGGATAGGAGCGTATGTCGACCGAGCCGCCGAACGGCAGGTTGTTGGCTTTGTAAATTTGCATGATTTCCATCAGCGGACCGGCCTGCCCGCTCAGGTCGTAGGTCTGATTGTCCTCGGCGATCTGGAATTGCGCGGGAACCACACCGCAGATCAATGCGCTTGCTTGCCAGTCGATCTCGTAGTCACGCGTGTTCGGGTCTACCCACACGACGAGCTTGCGCGCCGTGACGATGGCCTGCTTGGTGATGTCGACGGTGACCCGTTTACGGCTGTCGAACTCGAACCCGGGTCCGCTGATGTGCAGGTCCAAGTTGACCACCGGTCGCTCGTTGATGCGCATTCCGGTTTCACCCAGACCCGTGATCTGCGCCATCGTCAGCACCCCGGTCTGATGAAGAGCAGCGCTTTTGGCCGAGGACTGTGCGCCGCGGTTGGCCAGCCACAACGCGACCAGCACGTCGGCGACCGTGATCAGCAGTCCGAGCCAGAGCATCCACTGAGTGGACTGCTGCGCCATCGAGCCCACATCGCTGCCGAAAGAACCGAGCATGTTGGGCAGCACGAAGTACGTGATGAGAAAGATCGGGCCGACCAAACCTCCACACACCAAGACTATGATCTGGGCCTTGATATAGCGCGCTAGCATGGGATGCTCCTGTCGTCTGCCGAACGATGACGCAGGTGAGCGTATCGCTGCACGCAAAACGGCGCCCACCTTTCGGTGAGCGCCGCTTTGCTGTCGAACTACTTGACGATCTTGGTCACCCGGCCGGCGCCGACGGTACGGCCACCCTCGCGGATGGCGAACCGCAGACCCTCGTCCATGGCGACGGGCTGGATCAGCTTCACCAAGATGTCGGTGTTGTCACCCGGCATCACCATCTCGGTGCCCTCCGGCAGCGTCACCACACCGGTCACATCGGTGGTGCGGAAGTAGAACTGCGGACGGTAGTTGTTGAAGAACGGCGTGTGCCGACCGCCCTCGTCCTTGGACAGGATGTAGACCTGGCCCTCGAACTCGGTGTGCGGCGTGGTGGTGCCGGGCTTGGTGACAACCTGGCCACGCTCGACGTCCTCGCGCTTGATACCGCGCAGCAGCAGACCGACGTTGTCGCCGGCCTGGCCCTGGTCGAGCAGCTTGCGGAACATCTCCACGCCGGTGACCGTGGTCTTGGTGGTGGCCGGCTTGATGCCGACGATCTCGACTTCCTCGTTGACGTTGATCACGCCGCGCTCGACACGGCCGGTGACGACGGTGCCGCGGCCGGTGATGGTGAAAACATCCTCGACGGGCATCAGGAACGGCTTGTCGGTCTCACGGACGGGATCCGGAATCGACTCGTCGACCGCATTCATCAGCTCCACGATGCCCTCGACCCACTTCGGGTCCCCATCCAGCGCCTTGAGTGCGGAGACCCGCACCACGGGAGCGTCCTCGTCGAACTCCTGGGCGGCCAGCAGTTCACGGACCTCCAACTCGACGAGCTCCAGCAGCTCCTCGTCGTCGACCATGTCGGCCTTGTTCAGCGCGACCAGGATGTAGGGCACCCCGACCTGCCGGGCCAGCAGCACGTGCTCGCGGGTCTGCGGCATCGGGCCGTCGTTGGCGGCGACCACCAGGATCGCGCCATCCATCTGGGCAGCGCCGGTGATCATGTTCTTGATGTAGTCGGCGTGACCCGGGGCGTCGACGTGTGCGTAGTGCCGCTTCTCGGTCTGATACTCCACGTGGGAGATGTTGATGGTGATACCACGCTGACGCTCCTCGGGAGCGTTGTCGATCTGGTCGAACGCCCGCGTCTCGTTCAAATCGGGGAATTTGTCGTGCAGAACCTTGGTGATAGCCGCGGTCAGCGTGGTCTTGCCGTGGTCAATGTGACCAATGGTCCCGACGTTGACGTGCGGCTTCGTCCGCTGGAACTTCGCCTTCGCCACTTTGGTGTCCTCCTGGACTTGTTGGTGCTTGTTAAAGCAGTGTTGATGTTTTCAGTTATGCCGCGGTTAGTGACCGGGCAAGGTTACTCCGCGTCGCGATTCACTCGCCTGTCGCCTTCGCGATGATCTCCTTCGACACGTTGGCCGGCACTTCGGCGTAGGAGTCGAAGACCATGGAGTAGTTCGCCCGGCCCTGAGTCTTCGACCGCAGGTCGCCGACGTAGCCGAACATCTCCGACAGCGGCACATGCGCCTTGACCACGCGCGCGCCGCTGCGCTCGTCCATGGCCTGGATTTGGCCACGGCGGGAGTTCAGGTCGCCGATCACGTCGCCCATGTAGTCCTCGGGCGTGGTGACCTCGACGGCCATGA
Source organism: uncultured Actinomycetota bacterium (assembly GCA_963720085.1). Lineage (GTDB taxonomy): Bacteria > Actinomycetota > Actinomycetes > Mycobacteriales > Mycobacteriaceae > Mycobacterium. The sequence goes on along the minus strand of CAVRER010000036.1, from coordinate 18,997 downwards.
TCGGTTCCAGGATCACCGGCTGCGCTTGCTGCGCAGCCTTTTTCAGCACCTGCGAACCTGCGATCTTGAACGCCATCTCAGACGAGTCGACGTCGTGATAGGCGCCGTCGAGCAGGGTGACCTTCAAATTCACCAGCGGGTAGCCGGCCAGCACGCCGTACTGCATGGCGTCTTGGGCACCGGCGTCGACCGACGGAATGTACTCCCGCGGGATGCGTCCACCGGTGACCTTGCTCTCGAACTCGTAGGTCGCGCCGTCCTCGCTGGTGAACGGCTCGAGGCTGATCAGCACCTTCGCGAACTGGCCCGAACCGCCGGTCTGCTTCTTGTGGGTGTACTCGACCTTTTCCACCGTCCGCTTGATGGTCTCCTTGTAGGCCACCTGCGGCTTGCCGACGTTGGCCTCGACCTTGAACTCGCGGCGCATGCGGTCCACCAGGATGTCCAGGTGCAGCTCGCCCATGCCACCGATCACGGTCTGGCCGGTCTCCGCGTCTTGGTGGACCTTGAAAGTCGGGTCCTCTTCGGCGAGCTTCTGAATCGACAGACTCAGCTTTTCCTGGTCGCTCTTGGTCTTCGGCTCGATGGCCACCTCGATCACCGGATCGGGGAAAGTCATCGACTCCAGCACAACCTGGTTGTTCGGGTCGCTCAACGTGTCGCCGGTGGTGGTGTCCTTGAGGCCGATCACCGCGTAGATGTGGCCCGCCGAAGCGGTTTCCACCGGGTTCTCCTTATTGGCGTGCATCTGGAACAGCTTGCCCAGCCGCTCCTTTTTACCCTTGGTGGAGTTGATGACCTGTGACCCGGAATCGACCTTGCCCGAATACACCCGTACGTAGGTGAGCTTGCCGAAAAACGGGTGCGTGGCGACCTTGAACGCCAGCGCCGAGAACGGCTCGTCGGTCGACGGCTTGCGGATGACTTCTACGTCTTCCTTGCCGGGGGCGTGGCCCACGGCAGGCGGAACATCAAGCGGTGAAGGCAGGTAGTCGATGACGGCGTCGAGCATCGGCTGCACGCCTTTGTTCTTGAACGCGCTGCCGCACAGCACCAGGTAGGCCTCGGAACTGACGGTGAGCTTGCGCAGCGCACCCTTGATCTCCTCGACCGACAATTCCTCGCCCCCGAAGTACTTCTCCAGTAGCGACTCGTCGGTCTCGGCGACGGCCTCAAGCAGCTTGGTGCGGTACTCGGCGGCCTTCTCCTGAAGTTCCGCGGGGATGTCGATGGTCTCGTAGGTCTCGCCGAGCTTGGTCTCGCCCCGCCACACCTTGGCCTTCATCTCGACCAGGTCGACGATGCCTTCGAAGTCGCCCTCGGAGCCGACGGGCAGCTGGATCGGAATGACGTTGGCGCCCAGCCGGTCTTCCATGGTCTTCACCGAGAAGTAGAAGTCGGCGCCGACCTTGTCCATCTTGTTGACGAAGCAGATCCGCGGCACGTCGTATTTGTCGGCCTGCCGCCATACCTGCTCGGACTGCGGCTCAACACCCTCCTTGCCGTCGAAGACGGCTACGGCACCGTCGAGCACGCGCAGGCTGCGCTCCACCTCGACGGTGAAGTCGACGTGCCCTGGGGTGTCGATGATGTTGATCTGGTTGTCTTTCCAGAAGCAGGTGGTAGCCGCGGAGGTGATGGTGATCCCCCGCTCCTGCTCCTGCTCCATCCAGTCCATGGTGGCGGCACCGTCGTGCACCTCACCGATCTTGTAGCTGATACCGGTGTAGTAGAGGATGCGCTCCGTCGTCGTCGTCTTTCCGGCGTCGATGTGCGCCATGATGCCGATGTTGCGGACCTTGGTCAGGTCGGTCAGCACGTCCTTCTGTGCCACAGAAGTCTTCCCACTCTTTCGATTGCTTGTCAGTTCGCTGTCAGTTGTGCCCGGCTTCATCGCCGGGCGCTCTCACCAGCGATAATGCGCAAAGGCGCGGTTTGCCTCGGCCATCTTGTGGGTGTCCTCACGCCGCTTGACGGCCGCACCGAGGCCATTGCTGGCATCCAGGATCTCGTTTGCCAGGCGCTCGATCATGGTCTTTTCCCGACGCTGCCGGGAGAAGCTCACCAGCCAGCGCAGCGCGAGCGTGGTGGACCGCTCGGGACGCACCTCGACGGGCACCTGATACGTGGCACCACCAACGCGGCGGCTGCGCACCTCCAGAGCCGGCTTGACATTGTCCAGGGCCCGCTTGAGCGTGATCACCGGATCGGTGCCGGTCTTCTCGCGGGCTTGTTCGAGCGCTGCATATACAATGCGCTCGGCCAGGGATTTCTTCCCCTGCATCAAAACTTTGTTGACCAGCTGGGTTACCAGCTGCGAGCCGTAGACCGGGTCGTTCACCAGCGGGCGCTTGGGCGCCGGCCCCTTGCGCGGCATCAGCTCTTCTCCTTCTTGGCGCCGTAGCGGCTGCGAGCCTGCTTGCGGTTCTTGACACCCTGGGTGTCGAGCGAGCCGCGGATGATCTTGTACCGCACGCCCGGCAGGTCCTTCACCCGGCCACCACGCACCAGCACCATCGAGTGCTCCTGGAGATTGTGGCCCTCGCCCGGGATGTACGCCGTCACCTCAACCTGGCTGGTCAGCTTGACACGCGCGACCTTCCGAAGCGCCGAATTCGGCTTCTTCGGAGTAGTGGTGTACACGCGAGTGCATACCCCACGGCGCTGCGGGCTGCCCTTGAGGGCCGCGGTCTTGACCTTGGCGACCTTGTCTCGGCGTCCCTTGCGGACCAGCTGCTGAATGGTTGGCATCTACCGGCTTCCTAATAGTTCTGTTCGATTATCAGTGGCTTTAAGTCTCTGTAGTGCAGTTATGCCCTGTCGCGGTCCCCCGCGGCCGGGTGTGTCGCATGCGCCCGCCGCAAAACTTCATCCGTTGCGTCATGGACATGCGAATTGGCCCGGCGTGCGCGCCCTAGGTCAAGCGCCTTAAGCCGCCAGGCACGAGCATCCACAATACCCGCCGCTGGTCGGGCAGGTCAAAGCGACGGCATTGGCGTCCACTGGCTTACCTAGCCAGGTTACCGGGCTTATTGGGCGCCGTGTTCGCTGCGGCGCTCCATGCCGGCCGCCAGCCGCAGCACCATGTCCGAGAAGACCGTGTCGGTGTCGACGATGTCGTCCATCACACCCGTCATTTCCAGCAGCACAAAGCCGTGCATTGCCGACCAGAATTCCAGCGCCGCATAGAAGGCCTCCTCGCCGTCAAGACCGTAGGACGCCAACACCGCGATCACCGGAGCCGCCGCGCCCCTGGTGGCGGCCGCGTATTCGGGATCCTCGCCGCCAAGCGGCATCCGGGTAAATGCCGAATACCGGCCCGGGTGGTGGTGGGCGTAGCTGCGATAGGCGCTGGCCATGACGAGCACGGCATCGTCGCGGGCCCGTCCCTCGGCGACACGGTTGAGCATGGTGAGGATGTCGTCGATCACCCGCATCCGCACCGTGCGGCGCAGGTCCTCCAGGCTGTCGACGTGGTTGTACAGCGACGGGCCTTTGGTTCCGAGCTGCGTCGCCAGCGCATTGATCGTCAGGGAATCCCAGCCCTCCCGGTCCAGGAAGGTCATTGCGGCGTTGACGATGATGTCGCGGCTCAGCCTGGCCGGGCGGGCGGCAGACTTTGCCCCGGCGCCCGACCGGCCGGCCGGTGATTCCGGCGCAGCTGCCATGGCGGTCGCCCTTCGGGTTGCATTGACCGGGTGGGTCACCACCGGTTTCTCGATGGCTAATCAGCAAAAAACTCTAGTCGTCCGACAACGCGGGTGGTGAGAACGGCCCGAAGTGGGGAAGCCCGCCATGGCGCACGGCAATCCACGTACGCTCTCCTCGTGCAGATCACGCGCCATGGCGAGAGGAGCCCGCGGTGAGATGGACACTCGCATGTCGAGCCTTGGCCGCCTGCGCGATCGCGATCCCGTTCACCGTGGCCGCCGGTGCGCCGACCGGGCACGCCAAAAACGGGGATACCCATGTCACCGGCGAGGGTCTCGAGCAGACGATCGCCTGCAATGGCGCCACGCTGTTGGTCGACGGCACCCGGAACACCGTCAACGCGCTGGGAACCTGCTGGGCGGTGACGGTGATGGGCTCGGGTCACACCGTTGTCGCGGACAACGTCGTCCACGACATCACTGTCTACGGCTACAACGAGTCGGTCTTCTACAAGAGCGGCCAGCCGGTCGTATGGGACCGCGGCCGCGAACTCGGCATGACCAACCGCATCAGTCAAGTGGCGGGGTGAGCAGCATGGGCGCGCACAACACCGACGGCTGGTCCCGCCCGGTAGCCGGGGCGCTGGCGGTTTCTGCCGTAGTGCTGGTGCTCGGGATGGCCGGTTGCGCAGGCAAGAACAACACCGCGGTCCCTTCGACCGCCTCCCCCACCTCGACGCCCTCGACGACAAGTACGGGCGCTCAGTTCGACATCGGCAACACGATCAACTACGGATCGCTCGGTACGACGACCACTCTCGATTGCGGCGACGGGAAGTCGCTAAACGTGGGCGGATCCAACAACACGCTGACCGTCACTGGCACGTGCGGGACCGTGAGCATCGGCGGCGCGGACAACAAGATCACCATCGACAAGGTCGACAAGCAACTCAACGTCGTCGGCTTCAACAACACGATCACCTACAAAGACGGCAACCCCAAGGTCGACAACCTCGGCAGCGGCAACACGATCAACAAGGCCAGCTAGTCTCCCGCAAGCTACACCGCGGCCGCGCCGTGGCGGCCGGCGCCGCCCGCAAAGCGTCCCGCGCCTTCCAATGCTTCAGCGGCCACCCGGGAAATGCTGGCGAATTCGTAGTCGATCGCGTCTGATTCGGGCATCCCCCACTGGTGCAGCGCCGACAGCCGATCCGATCGCATGCACTGCTGAGGCAATGCGGCCAGCTCGGCGGCCAGCTGCTCGGCGGCTACCCGGGCCTGCCCTTTGGGCACAACGCGATTGGCCAGACCGATCGCCAACGCCTCGGCGGCGTCGACCGCACGGCCGGTGAGAATCATGTCCATTGCCCGGCTCTGCCCGATCAGCCGGGGCAGCCGGATGGTGCCGCCGTCGATCAGCGGCACACCCCACCGGCGGCAGAACACCCCGAACACTGCGCCCTGCTCGGCCACCCGCAGGTCGCACCACAACGCGAGCTCCAAGCCCCCGGCGACGGCGTAGCCGCTGACCGCAGCGATCACCGGCTTCGACAGCACCATTCGCGTGGGCCCCATCGGGCCGGGACCAGTCCGGTGTACCGCGTTGGCTTCCGGCGTGCCAAACGCCTTCAAATCCGCTCCGGCGCAAAAGGTTCCGTTATCGCCCCACAACACGGCCACCGAAGCTGTGTCGTCACGATCGAACTCCTGGAACGCCGCGAACAACGCAGCAGCCGTCGGGCCGTTAACGGCGTTGCGGGCCTCCGGCCGGTTCAGGATCACCGTGGTCACCGGGCCATTGCGTTCTACGCGTACCGGATCGCTCATCTCGCCTCCACTAATCGGATACCGTCGCGCCGCTCGGTCAGTTCGGCGGCGAAATCGTTGTAGGCAGCACGCAGCCGCGCGCCCGGCCAGTCCGCCGGCAGCAATTCCGCGGGCAACACCGGGTCAGTCAACAGGTGGCGGACAATCCCAGCGGCGAACACGAATCGAGCGGGAACATCGGTGGCCTCCGATATCTCGGCGAGCAACCGGTGGCCGGTGCGGGCCCACGACGCCAGGTCCCACAGCCGGCCGGCGAGCTCACCAGGCGCGTCATCGCGGGCCTGCAATATCCGCACCCGGGCACGCAGTTGCGCGTCCAGGTCGAGCTCGAGGTTGTCCGGGCGCATCCACACTCCCTCGCGCAGTTCACCGAAGCGCTTGTTGTGCAGCGTGGTTCGCAGCGCGGCGCGGGTCCGGGGATCGGTACCGACGCTGGTGACAATCAAGATGGTCCAGGATCCATGCCAGGGCCGCAGCTGTGGTCGCATGGCGTCGTCCTGCCTCCGCTGGCGAGCCAACAGCCGCTCGGAGAGCCGGTAACCGTCGGCGGACCGGATCAAGTCGCCGGCGCTGACCATCCGGGTCAATGCGACCCGCAACGTGGTCTCCTTGATGCCGAAGTCGTTGGTGAGCCTTATCAATTCAGCCGCACTGGCCCAGGCCGGATGTGCGCCGAGCAGTACGGAGAGCACCACCGACCGGGCGGTCATGCGGGTTAGCGATTTCGGCATCGTGTCGATCCGTCAGACCTGGGATGCTCGGCGCCCGTAGTCGCCGAACGGTTCGTCGCGGTGGCGCACCGCATCGCGGAAGCCGTGCTCGACGGCGTCGGCGACGAACGCGTGCCCCTCGGGGGTGTGCCGGGCGATACCGTCGAAGACGGTGCTGACCATCCTGCTGGTGGCCACGCCCTGTTGCAGCAGCGCCGAATTGAGCGCGAGTTTGACCATGATCAGCTGATTGACCGGCACCGCGGCGATCCGCTCGACCAGGCGCTCGGTGCGCTCGTCGAGGTCCTCGGGGTCGGGCGCCTCGATCGCCAGTCCCCACTCGGCGGCTTGTGCCCCGGTAATGCAATCCCCGGTCAGCAGAAGGCGTTTGGCGCGCTGGTCGCCCAGCCGGTGCGCCCATAATCCGGCGGCCGGCACCCCCCAGACTCGGGTGGGCGGGTAGCCGATCTTCGCGTCGGACGCAACGATCACCTGGTCGGCGTGCAGGGCGATGTCGGTGCCGCCGGCCACACAGTAGCCGTGGATCTTGACCACCGTCGGCTTGTCCGCGTGCATCAGGCTGGAAAAGCCCCGCACGAAGCGGCTCATCATCTGATAGTCGATCATCGGGTCCCACGGCTGATCCGGTAAGTGGTTGACCGCCTGGGTCTTACCGTCCAGCACAGTCCCGCTGTATGCGCCGGTGCCGCCGGCTGAGCCGGTGCGGTCGGCGTAGGCGCTCAGGTCGAATCCCGCGCAGAATCCCTCCCCCCGGCCGGAGACCAGGATGACGTGCACGTTCGGATCCAGATCGGCACGCTCCACCAACGCGGACAACTCCAGTGGAGTATCGGCGATGATTGCGTTGCCCTTTTCGGGGCGGCTGAAGGTAATCCGCGCAACCCGGTCGGTGACCTCGTAGGTCATCGTTTTCAGGTTGTCGAAGTCGACCGGTCTGATCGCGTGAGTCATCAGCGCCGCTCTCCCCCGCAAGCGGGCGGTGCCCCCACCTCATCGCTCATTTCTCTATTGTCGCCGGCGCGGGTCATATTGGGGCTCAGCCCTTTACCAGGGCTCGCTCCAGGATCGGCGCGAGATCCAGCCCGGCGGGCATGGTTCCGAACGCCGCGCCCCACTGCCCGCCGAGGCGAGTCGCCAAGAACGCCTCGGCAACTGCGGGATGTCCGTGGCGCACCAGCAGCGAGCCCTGCAGCGCCAGGCAGATGTCCTCGGCGACCTTGCGGGCCCGGTAGGCAATCGTGTCCAAATCGCCGAGCTGGGAGCGCAGCCGTTCGATGTGGCCGTCCAAACGTGCATCCTGGCCCGCGCACTTGGCAAGCTCGTCAAACAGCACCTCGACGCATTCCGGACGAGTTGCCATGGCGCGCAAGGTATCCAGTGCGCTGACATTGCCGGAGCCTTCCCAGATACCCATCAGCGGCGCCTCACGGTACAGCCGCGGCATACCGGAATCCTCGACATAACCGTTGCCGCCCAGGCATTCCAGCGCCTCCGCCGCGTGCGGCGTGGCGCGCTTGCACACCCAGTACTTGCTGGCCGCCAGCCCGATTCGGCGCAGCAGTGCTTCCTTCTGGTCTCCACGGATGGCGCTGTCGGTGGCGCCGGCCATTCGCATCGCCACCATGGTGGCGGCCTCGGCCTCAACGGCGAGGTCTGCCAACACATTACGCATCAGCGGTTGGTCAATCAGATATTCGCCGAACGCCTTGCGGTGCTGCGCGTGGTGGACGGCGTGGGTCAGCCCGGTGCGCATGCTGGTGGCGCTGCCCAGCGTGCAGTCCAGCCGGGTCAGGTTGACCATCTCGATGATGGTCGGCACACCCCGGCCCTCCTCGCCGACCAGCCACGCGGTGGCGCCGTCGTACTCGACCTCGCTGGACGCGTTGGCGTGGTTGCCGAGTTTGTCCTTCAGCCGCTGCAGCAGCATCCGGTTTCGGGTGCCGTCGGGCAGCACGCGTGGCAAACAGAAGCAGGACAGCCCGCCCGGCGCCTGCGCGAGCACCAGGAACAAGTCGCACATCGGCGCCGAGGTGAACCACTTGTGGCCGGTCAGGCTGTAGGTGCCGTCGGCGTTGCGGGTGGCCTGGGTGGTGCCGGCGCGGACATCGGAGCCGCCCTGCTTTTCGGTCATCGACATGCCCGCGGTGAGCCCGGGTTTCGTCGCTGGCACCTTGAGCTCCGGGTCGTAGTGCCGGCTGCTCAGCAGCGGCTCGTAGATCGCGGCGAGCTCCGGGTTGAAGCGCAGCGCCGGAACCACGGCGTAAGTCATCGAAATCGGGCACATGTGGCCGGGTTCGGCGGTCCACACGCTGGTCTTGGCCGCGCGCACCACGTGCGAACCCGGCCGGTCGTCGGCCCACGGCGCGGCGTGCAGGCCGTGCTCGATCGCGGTGCGCATCAGCTCGTGGTAGGCGGGGTCGTACTCGACCTCGTCGATGCGGTGGCCGTAGCGGTCGTGGATGCGCAGGATAGGCCGGTTGCGGTCGGCCAGCTCGCCCCAACGTTGCGCCTGCTCGGACCCGGAGATCGCACCGACCGTGGTCACCTCGTCCAGGCCCCACTGCCCGCCTTCGCGGATCAGCGCCTCGATGAGCACCGGGGAGGATGCCGGGTTGTGCTCCTCTAGTGGCGGGACCTGGTTGGTGACGGCATGAGTATCTGGCATGCCGCCAATGTTACATTTTTTCTACAGCCGCACAAGACGTGTAATGCTCAGCGGGGATGGGCGGCGAAGAATTGCCAGAGCTTCCCGGTGGCGAAGCCGGGCCACTGATGGCCGCCGCCGTCGACGGTGATCAGCACCACGTTGCGATTGTCGGCGCATCCGGCGGTCGACGTGGTGACCGAACCGCTCGTCGTGGCGGCCGGGGCACCGCAGTGATCGACGTTGCGCCAGAACGCATTCAGCTGCGACACCGGCGGACCGTTGATGTGGGCCACGCCGGCGCCCGGGCCGCCGTCGTAGCGAATCAGCCGATCGGCGGTGCCATGGATGTGCATGACCGACGTCGGGTGCGGCGAGTCACAAGAGTTCAGCTGGGTAGCCGAATCCGGGCCGATCGCGGCGAAGATCGCCGTCTCGCAGGCCAGCGTGTAGGACATGATGCCGCCGTTGCTGATGCCGGTGGCGTACACCCGGGCGGCGTCGATGCTGACGTTGCGGCTGATGTCGGCGAAGGCCGCGGTGATGAAACCGACGTCGTCGATGCCCTCCTTTGCGGGCCGGCCGCAGCAGCCGCCGCCGTTGACGTTCCAGGCCCGGTTGAGGCCGTCCGGGTAGGCGACGACGAACTTGGATGAGTCTGCCAATTCGTTCCAGCCGTAGGACTTTTCGGCCTGTGCACCGCTGCCGAAGCCGCCGTGCAGCATGACCACCAGCGGGGCGGATGCGGGTAGTCCTTTCGGCTTGTAGAGCCGGTAGGTGCGGTCATGTCCGCCGACGCTGATCGTGTGCATGCTGGTGCCGTCGACGAACCCTGACGGCTTGCCCGCATGCCCGCCAAAGCAGCCCGCGATTACCAGTACAACGCCGAGAACTGCGACGACCCGCGCGACCATGGCAGTACGTTTCGAATCAGCTGAGGTGCTCACGCAAAAACGCGATGTCGTCCTTGCGGCCCTCGTCGGCCGTTTCGCAGATCACCGGCGCGCCCGCGGCCCGGACCACCGCCACCAGCAGCTCGGGATCGATCTGCCCGGTGCCGAAGTTGGCGTGTCGGTCGCGGCCCGAGCCCGCCGAGTCCTTGGAGTCGTTGCAGTGCACCAGGTCGATGCGGCCGGTGATGCCTTTGATCCGGTCGACGGCGTCGACCAGTGCCTCGCCTGCGGCCCACGCATGGCAGGTGTCCAGGCAGAAGCCAATCCCTTTGTCGCCAATGTGATCCCAGAGCCGGGCGATGGTGTCGAAGTGGCGAGCCATTGCGTGATCGCCACCAGCGGTGTTCTCCAGGTAGACGGGAACCTCGGTCTGCAGTTGGTCGAGCGCCTTGCGCCAGCGTCCAAAACCTTCGTCGAGGTCGCTGCCTTCGGCGACGTGGCCACCGTGCACGATCACCGCGGCAGCGCCGATCTCGGCGGCTGCGTCGCAGGTGTCCTGCAAGATCTTGCGCGACGGGATCCGCACCCGGTTGTTCGCCGACGCGACATTGATCAGATAAGGCGCGTGCACGTAGATCGGTAGGGCCGCGGCTTTGAGCTGTGCGGCGTCGTCGCGCGGCTTGGGCGCCTTCCAGCTCTGCGGGTTGCCGAGGAAAATCTGGACCACATCGGCGTTTTCGGCCGCGGCTGCGGCCAGCGGATCCTGCGGACTGACATGTGAACCGATTAGCACGTCGGCCAGTCTAGTCGTGCGACGTCGCGACGCTACCCGCCCGCCGAATGTGCGGCTAGCCGCACGTTCAGCGACGTTTGGCCGTTGAGCACTCCTCACGCCAGCCGACCTGCGAGACAAAAAAGCCCGCGGAACCCGGGCTTTTCGATTGTTGACTTACCGATAGTCGGAGTACCCATAGTCGTCCAGCGGAACCGCAGCACCGGTGGCCTGGCCGAAGTCCGGGCTGTAGTACTGATCCTCGTAGGACGGGATCGTGTACGCCGCGGCCCGGGCCTCCTCGGTGGGCTGAACCTGGATGTTGCGGTAGCGGTTGATGCCGGTACCGGCCGGGATCAGCTTTCCGATGATCACGTTCTCCTTCAGGCCGTTGAGCCTGTCGCTGCGACAGTTGATTGCCGCATCGGTCAGCACTCGCGTGGTCTCCTGGAACGACGCCGCACTCAGCCACGAGTCGGTGGCCAGCGACGCCTTGGTGATACCCATCAGCACCGGGCGACCGGCGGCGGGCTCGCCGCTTTCGGCCACCACCCGCCGGTTCTCGGCCTCGAACTCCGCACGGTCGATCAGCGAACCGGGCAGGAACTCCGTCGAGCCCGAGTCGATGATGGTGACCCGACGCAGCATCTGCCGGACGATCACCTCGATGTGCTTGTCGTGGATTGACACACCCTGCGCCCGGTAGACCTCCTGGACCTCCTTGGTCAGGTGGATCTGCACCTCGCGGGGACCCTGCACCCGCAGCACCTCGTGCGGGTCGGCGGAGCCTTCCATCAGCTGCTGGCCCACCTCGACGTGGTCGCCGTCGGCGAGCAGCCGCTCGCTACCGTCCTCGTGCTTGAACACCCGTAGGCGTTGCCGCTTGGAGAGCTTGTCGTACACCACTTCCTCACCACCGTCGTCGGGGACGATAGTGATCTTGTAGAAGCGCTCGCCCTCCTCCAGGTGCACCCGTCCGGTGACGTCGGCGATCGGCGCCTTGCCGCGCGGCACCCGGGCCTCGAACAGCTCCTGCACGCGGGGCAGACCACCGGTGATGTCTTCACCGACACCACCCTGGTGGAAGGTGCGCATGGTCAGCTGCGTGCCGGGCTCGCCGATGGACTGGGCGGCCACGATACCGACGGCTTCGCCGATGTCGACCAACTTCCCGGTCGCCATCGACCGCCCGTAGCAGGTCGCGCAAACGCCGGTGCCGGTGGCGCAGGTCAGTACCGACCGCACCTTCACCTGCGTGATACCAGCGGCCAGCAGCGCGTCGATCTCCGGGTCGCCCAGGTCGTGCCCGCGCGCGACGACGACGTTGCCCTTCTCGTCGACCGCGTCGGTGCCCAATGTCCGCGCGTACGCCGAGGTTTCGATGAACGGGTCGCGGATCAGCGTGCCGTCGGGCTGACGCTCGGCCAGCTCGACGACGATGCCGCGCTCGGTGCCGCAGTCGGCCTCGCGGACGATGACGTCCTGCGACACGTCGACGAGACGACGGGTCAGGTAACCCGAGTCGGCGGTACGCAACGCGGTGTCCGCCAGACCCTTTCGGGCGCCGTGGGTGTTGATGAAGTACTCCAACACCGTCAGGCCCTCACGGAACGACGACTTGATCGGCCGCGGGATGAACTCACCCTTCGGGTTGGTCACCAAACCCTTCATGCCGGCCAGCGTCCGGGTCTGGGTGAAGTTACCGGTGGCACCGGAGTCGACGATCGTGATGATCGGGTTGTCGCTCGGGTAGTGCTCCCGCAGCGCCTCACCCACCTCGTCGGTGGCTTCCTTCCAGATCTCCACCAGCGCCTCGTTGCGCTCGTCGTGGTTCAAAGCACCACGCTGGAACTGCTTTTCGACCTTGTCCGCGCGCCCCTCATAGGCGTCGAGGATCTCCTGCTTGCCCGGCGGCACCAGCACGTCAGCCATCGATACGGTGACACCCGAGCGGGTGGCCCAGTGGAAGCCGGCGTCCTTGAGCTTGTCGACGGTCTGGGCGACCACGATCATCGGGTAGCGCTCGGCGAGGTCGTTGATAATCGCCGCCTGCACCTTCTTGTGCATCTGCTTGTTCACGAACGGGTACCCGACCGGCAGCAGCTCGTTGAACAGCACCCGACCCAGCGTGGTGTCGGCAATCCAGGAATCACCGGGCTGCCAACCGTTTTGGCCGAACAGCTCGGTCTCCACCTCGGCCGGCGGCCGCAGCTGGGACAGCCGCAACTTGACCTTGGCGCGCACGCTCAACGCACCGCGGTCCATCGCCATGATCGCTTCGGCCGGCGAGGCGTACACCCCCGACTCCGGACGGTCCTTGGCAGCCGGCCGGTATTCGCCGGTGTCGCCGGAAATTTCGGTGGTCAGGTAGTACAGACCGGTCACCATGTCCAGACGTGGCATGGCCAGCGGACGACCGGACGCCGGCGACAGGATGTTGTTGCTTGACAGCATCAGGATCCGGGCCTCGGCCTGTGCCTCCGCACTCAGCGGCAGGTGCACGGCCATCTGGTCGCCGTCGAAGTCGGCGTTGAACGCCTCACACACCAACGGGTGCAGCTGAATGGCCTTGCCTTCCACCAGCATCGGCTCGAAGGCCTGGATGCCCAGCCGGTGCAGGGTCGGTGCGCGGTTCAGCAGCACCGGGTGCTCGGCGATGACCTCTTCGAGCACATCCCACACCTGCGGGCGCTGACGCTCCACCATCCGCTTGGCGCTCTTGATGTTCTGCGCGTGGTTCAGGTCAACGAGCCGCTTCATCACGAACGGCTTGAACAGCTCGAGTGCCATCAGCTTGGGCAGACCGCACTGGTGCAGCTTGAGCTGCGGGCCGACCACGATGACCGAACGGCCCGAGTAGTCGACGCGCTTACCGAGCAGGTTCTGCCGGAACCGGCCCTGCTTGCCTTTGAGCAGATCGCTCAGCGACTTCAGCGGACGGTTGCCCGGTCCGGTGACCGGACGGCCGCGACGGCCGTTGTCGAACAGCGCGTCGACGGACTCCTGCAGCATCCGCTTCTCGTTGTTGACGATGATCTCGGGCGCGCCGAGGTCGATCAGCCTCTTGAGCCGGTTGTTGCGGTTGATCACCCGGCGGTACAGATCGTTGAGGTCGCTGGTGGCGAACCGGCCACCGTCGAGCTGCACCATCGGACGCAGCTCCGGCGGGATCACCGGTACGGCGTCGAGCACCATACCCATCGGCGAGTTGGACGACTGCTGGAACGCCGCGACCACCTTGAGCCGCTTCAACGCGCGAAGCTTCTTCTGCCCCTTGCCGTTTCGGATGACGTCACGCAGCGTGTCGGCCTCGGCTTCGATGTCGAAGGTCTCGATGAGCTTCTGAATCGACTCCGCGCCCATGGCACCGGTGAAGTACTCGCCGTAGCGGTCGACGAGTTCCCGGTAGAGGTTCTCGTCGACGATCAGCTGCTTGGGAGCCAGCTTGGTGAAGGTGTTCCAGATGTCTTCGAGCCGGTCCAGCTCGCGCTGTGCCCGGTCGCGGAGCTGGCGCATCTCGCGCTCGCCGCCGTCGCGAACCTTGCGCCGCGCATCGGCTTTCGCGCCCTCGGCCTCCAGCTCGGCCAGGTCGGCCTCCAGCTTCTGTGCACGTGCCTCCAGGTCGGCGTCGCGCTGGTCCTCAACGCCCTTGCGCTCGACCACCATCTCGGCTTCGAGCGTGGACAGCTCGTTGTGGCGCATCTCGTCGTCGACGGCAGTAATGACGTAGGCGGCGAAGTAGATGATCTTCTCGAGATCCTTCGGCGCCAGATCCAGCAAGTAGCCCAAACGCGAAGGCACGCCTTTGAAGTACCAGATGTGCGTGACCGGCGCGGCCAGCTCGATGTGGCCCATCCGCTCGCGACGCACCTTGGCACGGGTCACCTCGACGCCACAGCGTTCACAGATGATGCCCTTGAAGCGCACCCGCTTGTACTTGCCGCAGTAGCACTCCCAGTCGCGAGTAGGTCCGAAGATCTTCTCGCAGAACAGGCCGTCCTTCTCCGGCTTCAGCGTGCGGTAGTTGATCGTCTCCGGCTTTTTGACCTCACCGAAGGACCAGTTGCGGATGTCGTCCGCGGTGGCCAGGCCGATACGGAGTTCATCGAAGAAGTTGACGTCTAACACGTAACTCCCTTTCCCCTTTCGGGACTAGAAAACATATTAGGCTAAATCCTCAACCGAGGCAGATTCGTTGCGGGACAAGTTGATTCCCAGGTTCGCCGCCGCGCGTTCAAGGTCCTCGTCGTCGCCGTCGCGCATCTCGATAGCCGCGCCGTCGCTGGAGAGCACCTTGACGTCGAGGCGCAGCGATTGCAGCTCCTTGATGAGGACCTTGAACGACTCCGGAACGCCGGGCTCCATGACGTTCTCGCCCTTGACGATCGCCTCGTACGTCTTCACGCGGCCCACGACGTCGTCGGACTTCACCGTCAGCAGCTCTTGCAGCGTGTACGCGGCGCCGTACGCCTCGAGCGCCCAGACCTCCATTTCGCCGAAGCGCTGACCGCCGAACTGCGCCTTTCCGCCCAGCGGCTGCTGCGTGATCATCGAGTACGGACCGGTCGAGCGCGCGTGGATCTTGTCGTCGACGAGATGCGCCAGCTTGAGCATGTAGATGAGGCCGACCGTGATCGGACGCGAGAAACGTCTCGCCGCTGCGGCCGTCGCGCAGCCAGCGTCTTGCCGTCGGCCGGAAGGCCGCGCGCAGTCCTGCAGCCACTCGGCGATGAATCCTCGGCGATGCGCACCGTCGAAGACCCGGCGTGCGCCACGCTCATGCCGAGCAGCGCATCGCCGCCCCCAGCCCAGGTGCGTCTCCATGATCTGTCCCAGATTCATGCGCGACGGCACACCCAAGCGGATTGAGCACGATGTCGACCGGCGATGCCGTCCTCGAGGTACGGCATGTCCTCTTCGGGCAGCACCTTGGCGATCACGCCCTTGTTGCCGTGGCGTCCGGCCATCTTGTCGCCTTGCAGAATCTTGCGCTTCTGCGCGACGTAGACGCGCACGAGATGATTGACGCCGGCGAGAGCTCGTCGCCGTTCTCGCGCGAGAACACCTTGACGTCGATGATCTTGCCCTTCTCGCCGTGCGGCACTTTGAGGCTCGTGTCGCGCACTTCGCGCGACTTCTCACCGAAGATCGCGCGGAGCAGCCGCTCCTCGGCGGTCAGCTCGGTCTCGCCCTTAGGCGTCACCTTGCCGACCAGGATGTCTTCCGGACGAACCTCGGCGCCGATGCGAATGATGCCGCGCTCGTCGAGATCCTTGAGCGCGTCCTCGCCGACGTTGGGATGTCGCGCGTGATCTCTTCCGGCCCGAGCTTCGTGTCGCGGGCCTCGCACTCGTACTCCTCGATGTGAATCGAGGTGAAGCGGTCCTCCTTGACCATGCGCTCGCTGATCAGGATCGCGTCTTCGTAGTTGTAGCCTTCCCACGGCATGAACGCGACCAGCACGTTTTGTCCGAGCGCGAGCTCGCCCTGATCCGACGAGGGTCCGTCGACGACGACCTGACCGGCGACGACCTCGTCGCCGACGTTGACGATCGGGCGCTGATTGATGCACGTGCCGGCGTTGCTGCGCACGAACTTCAGCAGCTCGTAGGTCCGCTCGATGCCGTCGCCGTGCGCACACGGCGACGCCTTTGGCGTCCCACGACTCACCGTGCCGGCCTCCTCCGCCACGACCAGGCTGCCGGAGTCCTTGGCGGCGCGATACTCCATGCCGGTGCCGACGATCGGCGCGTCGCGGACGGAGCAGCGGCACCGCCTGACGCTGCATGTTGGCGCCCATCAGCGCGCGGTTCGCGTCGTCGTGCTCGAGGAACGGGATCAGCGCGGTCGCGACCGAGACGATCTGCTTCGGCGAAACGTCCATCAACTGCACGCGGCGCGGCCGGCTCTTCGATTACTCCTCGGCGTAGCGGCAGACGACCGAGTCGGCGGTGATCTTGCCGCTCTCCGCATCGACCGGCGTGTTGGCCTGCGCGATGATGTACTCGTCCTCGCGGTCCGCCGTGAGGTAGACGATCTCGTCGGTCACGATGCCGTCGCGCACGACGCGGTACGGCGTCTCGATGAAGCCGAACTTGTTGACGCGCGCGTACGTCGCGAGCGAACCGATCAGACCGATGTTCGGGCCTTCCGGCGTTTCGATCGGACAGATGCGGCCGTAGTGCGAGTGGTGAACGTCGCGCACCTCGAAGCCCGCGCGCTCGCGCGAGAGACCGCCCGGCCCGAGCGCCGAGAGGCGGCGCTTGTGCGTCAGCTCGGCCAGCGAGTTCGTCTGGTCCATGAACTGCGAAAGCTGCGAGGAGCCGAAGAACTCCTTGATCGCCGCGACGACCGGCCGAATGTTGATCAGCGCCTGCGGCGTGACCGTCTCGATGTCTTGCACGGTCATGCGCTCGCGCACGACGCGTTCGAGGCGCAAGAGACCGACGCGGAACTGGTTCTGCAGCAGCTCGCCGACCGAACGGACGCGGCGGTTGCCGAGATGATCGATGTCGTCGGTTTCCACCGGCACCTCGACGCCGCCGGGGACGGTCATCGAAGTTCGGCCCTCGTGCAGACGCACCAGGTACTCGACAGTGGCGACGACGTCTTCCTCGGTCAGCGTCGTCGAGGTCGTCTCGGCCGGCGTGGCGCTCAGGCCCAGCTTCTTGTTGATCTTCTTGTAGCGACCAACGCGGGCCAGGTCGTAGCGCTTCTCCTTGAAGAACAGGTTCTCCAGCAGGGTCTGCGCTGACTCCTTCGTCGGCGGCTCGCCCGGACGCAACCGGCGGTAGATCTCCAGCAGCGCCTGGTCGGGACCCGAAGTAGGGTCGCGCTCCAGCGTCTGCATCATGATCTCGGAGAACCCGAAGCGCTCCCGGATCTGCTCGTTGCTCCAGCCCAGCGCCTTGAGCAGCACGGTGACGGCCTGGCGACGCTTACGGTCGATACGGACACCCACGGTGTCGCGCTTGTCGATGTCGAACTCCAGCCACGCACCGCGGCTCGGGATCACCTTGACGCTGTGCAGCACCTTCTCGGTGGACTTGTCGATGGTGTCGTCGAAGTACACACCGGGCGAGCGGACCAGCTGGCTGACCACTACGCGCTCGGTCCCGTTGATGATGAAGGTGCCCTTCTCGGTCATCATCGGGAAGTCACCCATGAACACCGTCTGGCTCTTAATCTCACCGGTGTTGTTGTTGATGAATTCCGCGGTGACGAACAGCGGGGCCGCGTACGTCATGTCCTTGTCTTTGCACTCGTCGACCGGGGCCTTGACCTCGTCGAACCGTGGATCGGAGAAGGACAGCGACATGGAGCCCGAGAAGTCCTCGATCGGGGACAGCTCGTAAAGCACCTCTTCAAGACCACCCGTCGGCTTGGCGTCACCGCGCGCGGCGGCGATTTCGCGCCAGCGCGGCGCGCCGACCAACCACTCGAACGAGTCGGTCTGCACGTCCAACAAGCCCGGAACCTCGAGTGGTTCGCGCAGCTTGGCGAACGAAACCCGATCGGGCGCTCCGGGTACGGAGCTGTTGGAGGAGTTAGAACTTTGAGGGGTCTTCTTGCTCTGGCGGGAAACTGCCAAGATGCATCCTTCCAGCACCTCACGCGACTTTGGACCCGGCGGTCACCGGGAACCGTTCGCCGCTATAACTTTTGTCGGTTCGGCTGGCGAACGATCTGTCCCAAATCTCACGCACCAAGCTAGATCGCTGAATCAGCGATAACTCAGGCTAGGACCACGGTGTCATGTGGCGGGTGAGGAGGGCAGGGGCAGCCAGCGCAACGTCCAACAATAGCGCAGGACTGCGTATTCCTCAACTACCGCGCTCGGGGGTATCGGCGCTGGCTGGCGTCTCGAAGTTCCCGTGCATACATTCTGCCCAACAGATTGACCCTTTCGGGCGCTTCCGTCAAGAGGTGACACGCGACGATTGTGGAACAACTCCTTCCGTGACGGTCGCAGGCGCGGCAAGGCCGGGCACAGCGGGCCGGCACAAAACGTATGAGCGAAGCGTCCAGGGCCGTGCCTCAGTCCCGCTGCGCTGGGTGGGGATCGATGCGGTGTCGGTCTCGTCGTCGCGGTGCCGGGGGCGGTCGCCGTTGTCGCGCCCGGAGTTGGCGCCGTCTTCGGCGTCCAACTGACGTAGGATCGCTTCTGGGGCGTCCTTGGGCAGCAGGTGCAGGTTCTCCCGGACGCGGGCCTGCCGGCGGGCCACCGCCTTGCGCTCGGGCATCCCGGGAGTGGCGACGATCTGCGGGGGCACACCCTCGACCTCCTCGGTGCCGCCGTCGTGGTGACCGGCCTCCAGGTGCGCCTGCTCCTCAGCCATCGTGGCCTCGTCTTTTTCCTCCGACATGCCGATCTGGCCAGGCGCAACTGTGTCGAGGAACGCCGGTCAGAACCCGCTGTCGCCGCGCAACACCGCGGATGAACATGCCCAGCTTCTCGGCGAACATGCCCATGTTGTCCG
>CAVRER010000035.1:0-321161 GCA_963720085.1 uncultured Actinomycetota bacterium | reverse complement strand
TGTGTAAACGGTCATGGGAAAGTTGAGAATGAATAGGAGACCCATGACCATCGACCCGAAGTTAATCGACCAACTGCTGACAAACTACAAGAAACCCGAGGATATCATCGGGGAGAACGGTTTGCTCAAGGAACTGACCAAAGCCATACTGGAGCGAGCCTTGGCCGCCGAGATGACCGATCATCTTGGCTATGAGAAGCACGATCCGGCGGGCCACCACCGGGGCAACACGCGCAACGGGAAAAGCCCCAAGACGTTGAAGGGTGAGTTCGGCGAGCTGGAGTTGGAAACTCCGCGCGACCGCAAGGCGACGTTTGATCCCAAGATTGTGGCCAAGGGCCAGACGCACTGGACGGGCTTTGATGACAAGATCATCTCGATGTACGCGCGGGGGATGACGACGCGGGAGATCCAGGGCCACCTGGAGGAGATGTACCACATCGAAGTCTCGCCCACGCTGATCTCCAACGTGACCGATGCCGTGATCGAGGAAGTGAAGCAGTGGCAAGGGCGGCCGCTGGAAGAGCTCTATCCCATTGTGTACCTGGACGCGCTGATGGTGAAGGTACGCGATGAAGGCCACGTGCAGAACAAGGCGATCTATGTGGTGCTGGGGGTGAACCTGGAGGGCGAGAAGGAAGTGCTGGGTCTGTGGGTGGCGCAGCAAGAAGGCGCGAAGTTCTGGCTGCAAGTGCTCACGGAGTTACAGAATCGCGGGGTGAAGGATATTTTCATTGCCTGCGTGGATGGGCTGAAGGGATTTCCGGAAGCGATCGAGGCGGTATATCCGCGGACCGAAGTGCAGCTCTGCATCGTGCATCTGGTGCGGGCTTCGCTGAACTACGTGCCCTGGAAAGCACGCAAGCCGGTGGCGGCAGATCTGCAGTCGATCTATCGCGCCGCCACCGCGGCTGAGGCCGAGCAGCACCTCCAGGAACTGGAAGGCAAGTGGAAAGCCTACCCCAGTGTGAGCCAGGTGTGGCGGCGGAACTGGGCGCGCATCACGCCATTTTTCAATTACCCGCCGGACATCCGCCGAGCGATCTACACCACCAACAGCGTGGAATCGCTGAACCGGTCGCTGCGCAAGATCATCAAAACCCGCGGCGGATTCCCCAACGAAGAGGCGGCGCTGAAGTTGCTGTTTCTCGCGTTGCGGCAGGCGGCCAAGAAGTGGACCATGCCGATTCATCACTGGCGGGAAGCATTGAACCACTTCACGATTCTGTGGCCGGAACGGATGCCGGCCCTGGAGAGAGTTTCGCAATGACAACGTGGAACGCTACTACATCGATGGGCAGGGGAAGGGACACCCTTCCCCTGCACCCCATCCCAAAAACAAAACCTGGCCGTTTACACAAAAGTCTTGACACACCCGAAGGTCATAAAAAGTCAAGGCCGACGTGGCGGCCTACCTTATTAATTGCTTTCCATCTGCATAACCCTCCGGTGGTGAGCTGGAACGAAGTGCAACGCAGTTCAGTTGGGCTTCGTTCCTTAGTGGATTCGATTTTCAGTTCGCATCGGCACGCCTTTCGCAATGCTTCCGAACTGCCGGTCTCGATCATTCCCGTTCGTTCCCAGAACGTAAGTTGATCGGTGCTTCGCACCCATAGGTTTCTCAAGTCTTGCCTGCAACCACCCATCCCTACCCGGCTTCTATCCGCACTCTCAAGGAGCCACATGGGGCCCGGTGCACGTTGGGGTTCGATCTCAAACCTGGCCCCGTCACAACCGCGACGGGACCAGGCTGGTTGGGTGCTGCCATCTGATTAGCGATCTCCAGGGATCTGGCGATTACCCGCAGTCACCCGAACAAGGCGAGTGGATGTCGTTGCTGCAAACCTTTCCGATAACGAATCGGCCTCCGCGTCATCAAAGTATCTTCTGTTCACTGGTTTCTGTCTTTCGCGATTGCGTCAGTTAACTTTTATGGAACATTTGTTGGGTCCGGCTTATGCCGCCGCCGCTTGTGCTGTCCTGGTTTTTGCCCCCGTGTGATGTAACGGTTCATAGACATCCCCGGTCACCCACAGGGGATGCAGCAAGACGGCCAGCTTTCGTGCCACCGCCACCACGGCTCGCTTCTTCGCATTCTTTCCTCCGCGTTCACACAATCGCAGTCCGTACCGCCGTAAGTCGGTGTCCGGTCCGAAGGCTCCCAACATGTATTGCGAACTCCCCACCAGCAGCCGTCGTAACATCCGATCTCCGGTCTTACTGATTCCTAACTGGGGTTGACTATCCCCCGAATCCTCCTGCTTCGGCACCAGCCCCGAGATAGGGCCCCACCTCGCGACTGCTGTTGAATCGTTGCGGATCCTCCAGGGTTAACACGTAGGCCAGAGAGGTGATCGGGCCCACCCCTTTTCCACTTGTCGCAGCAATGTCGTGTGCCCGTATTTTCCGCCTCGTCCGGAGAATCTGTGGGTATCTAGTGGGCTCAGCGCTGAGGTTGAGTGAGGAAGCGGTGGAGTTTGCGGCAGGTTGAATCGAGGGAGCGTTGCGCCTCTTCCGAGCCGTTGTGGATCAGCGGGCCGCCGTACGGATGGATCACGTTGCGGAGAAGTCGGTCAGCAGCCATCTTTCTTAGAGACGGGTCGTAGTTCAGGTCGCGGATGATTTCTCCACCCAGTGTCCAGAGGTTGTCCACGTGCTGGCGAATGGTCTTCGGGGAAAGACTCGATGAGGCCAAGTGCTCGATGAAGGGGCGGAGGCAAGCCACCAGTTCTTCCCCTGGCGGGAGGTCTTTGTCCAGCCCCATCCAGGAGCGCGGCCAGTTGTCCAGATCGTGGCAGTAGGCGGAAGCATCGCAGGACGGCGCCGAGGTAGCCGCGCGGTTTACTCGGGCAGCCTTCGCCTTGAAAATCGTTCGTGCCATGGAATTGATCACGATTTTAAACCACTGCCATCGCCATCGGGGATTCGTCTACCAACACGCCCGCTTCGGAGCCGACAAGAAAAGCATCGAAGTGGACGTCCGGCCCCGGGAGGGCTCGGCGGCGGTATGCTCGGGGTGCCACCGGCCGGCACCCGGTTACGATCATCTTCCCCAGCGGTGCTTTGAGTTCATTCCGCTGTGGGGCTTTCTGGTTTTCCTGCTGTACCGCATGCGACGCGTCGACTGCCGGAATTGTGGCGTGGTGGTCGAGGAGGTTCCCTGGGGCGATGGCAAGCACCAGTTGGCCCGAGCCTATATGCTGTTTCTGGCCCGTTGGGCGCGCAAGCTCTCCTGGAAGGAAACCGCTGAGGCCTTCCACACTTCCTGGGACCAGGTGTGCGACGCCGTCGAGTATGTGGTCGGCTGGGGTCTAGAGCATCGCACGCTAGAATCGATCCGCGCCCTTGGGGTGGATGAAATCCAGTACGCCAAAGGCCACAAATACCTGACCCTGGTCTACCAGATCGACCAGGGGCTTACCCGCTTGCTTTGGGTCGGCAAGGAACGCACCCTTGAATCCTTCCAGGGTTTCTTCACCGTCATCGGAGAACAACTCGCGGCCCAGATCGAGTTTGTCTGCTCGGACATGTGGCAGCCTTACCTGGACGTGATCCATCAGAAATGTTCCCGGGCGTTGCACATCCTCGACCGCTTCCACATCGTTGCCAAGATGAATAAGGCGTTGGATGAGGTCCGCGCCGCCGAGTCGCGCAAGATGGCCCAGGAGGGCCACCCGCCGCTGCTCAAGAAGTCGCGTTGGTGCGTGCTCAAGCGCAAACAGAATCTCACTTCGCAGCAGAAGTTCCGTCTGCGCGATCTGCTGCGCTACAACCTCCAGACCGTCCGTGCCTATCTCCTCAAAGAAGATTTTCAGCAGTTTTGGGAATACACCTCCCCCACCTGGGCCGGCATGTTCCTGGATTTCTGGTGCTATCAAACCCTGCGATCCCGTATCGAGCCGATGAAGAAAATCGCCCGCACCTTGCGCACTCACCGTACCCTGCTGCTCAACTATTTCAAGGCTAGAAAGCAGTTTTCCAGCGGTGTGATCGAGGGGCTGAACAACAAAGCCAAAGTAACCATGAGAAGATCCTACGGCTTTCGCACCTTCCGCATCCTGGAACTCGCCCTCTATCACTCACTTGGCAAACTACCCGAGCCGGAGCTTACCCATGAATTCTTCTGACGAGTCATTTTTCCCGGCCCAGCTCTTCAATCTTTTGGTCATACCTGGCAATGCAATCATTCACCGTCTCTACCAACTGCACCAAGGGCTGCAGCGCTTCCCCTCTACCTCGACCGGAATCGCATCCTTTACCTTTTCGGCGAAGCTCGGACTCGAACACCGCGGCAGTCGTGTGCCCTATACTTTTCACCAGTCCCTCGCGTGGTGTTGATTAACTCCGTCCGTACCGACCACCGAGGCGTCCCCGGCGCGCAGCACCACCAGATCCTGGCGCACTTCTCGACTGCGATGCCGAATCGGGTACAACGACTGCGGATCCACCCGCCCTAAGCGCGCCAACTTGTGGGCATCGATACGATCGCTCTTCCGCTTGCGACGCTTCGACCCCTCCATCAACCGCGGGTTGGCCCACCAACACCTCGTGCCCCCACTCGGTGATCAACGTCCTGCACCCAAGCCGAGTGAGTTCCCACTTCCATCACTACCCGCGCCACGGTCAATGCCTGGAAGAACTCCCTTATGTCTTCCTGCGTTGTCCGCAACTGTCCTTCGGCCAGGGTTTCTCCCTCCAAACCCAAAATGCAGTACTGACTCCAGCGATCCCCCCAGATCCCACTCCCACCGTCAGACGATCTCGATTGGGGCCGAACCGTGTTTCCCCTGCGATTTTCCTTTGCGCTCGTCGAACACCGCCGGCGCATCCAGTTTTCCCGTCAACTTCCCCAGGATTTTCCCGCGAGATACTCTCTCTTTCGCATCTCGCTGCACCGGACCTCGCGCTTTCGTCCGCTTCATGGTTGGGTTCACTCCACTGCGAAGGACTTGCTATGCTCTTCTTCAGGGTCGATCTCCTTTTTCACTGTGATTGCACGTTGGAGTGCGTTGATCACCGCTAGCTTAACGCCATCCGTGATCGGGGATCGACCTTCTCATCTCATCTGGTTACGCCAGTTACCACCCACGTGCCCTGCCTCTGAGGGTTTTCGGTCCGCTGGCCGACTGAAAGGGTGGGACCATTGTGAGTGCGCTCCACCTATGCCGGGGAGTTCAACGCGCTGCACCAGAGCCTGAAAGCGCGGCTCGGAACGCAAATCGTCCCAGCCTGGATACGAGTTAATGTAGACCATCCACTGATCATGCTCTTCGTAAGCACGTTCCAACCATGCCATTGCTTCATCCTTTTCGCCCAGGCCAATGTATGCCTCAGCAAAGAGAGAGAATCCGAAATCTTCGCCTTGCGCTGTGGCATTGGTAGCCACCGTGGCGAACGCCGCCAGCACGATGGCCCGTTCAACCGACGTGTTGTCGAACGCATTAACCGAATCGGAGAACAGGTTGAGCGCACCGACCTGGGCGCGGTCGACCGGCAGACGGATGCTCATAGCTCCCCGCACCGGCGTTTCGGCGACCACGCGGGCCGCTAATACCGGCCACCGGCCAGAGGTGGTCAGATCCGTTGCTATTTGAGCGGTTTGCTCCTCGATGGCATCGAGGCACGGCCCGGTGCCGAGCGCCTGTTCGAGTTTGCCGATCTTGTGCGCGACGGGGTCGCTGACGGCCGCTGTGCTGCAGGCGCCGTCGCGGCGGATCATCAGGCTGGCATGGTCGCAGCCGGGAACCATCAACGTCGCGGCCACACAGATCGCGGCATACATCGCTTTCGGTGTCGAACCCTGGTGGACGATGTCAGCCAGCGACGTGAACACGCTCGCCGGATCGACATCGCTGCAAGACGGCATGGCAATCTCCTGAATTTCAAGACGTCGGCGGGTGGCGCCGGGGCGGCAGCGGGTTCGCACTGCGCGTTCCCCGCTGCCGCCGCCGGACAATCAGGCGTCGATCACCTCGCGCTTGGCGGCCTGGCGGTTGAGAGCGTGGTGCCCGTCGCCGCGGCCGATGGTGATCTTGCGCGGCTTGGCTTTTTCGGCCACCGGGATGTGTAGCCGTAGCACGCCCTCGTTGTACGAGGCTTCAATCCGGTCGGTGTCGAGGTTCTCGCCCAGAACCAGTTGCCGGCTGAATACTCCCCGCGGCCGCTCGGTCGCCAGCATCTCCCGGTTCGGATCAACGGCGGGGCGCTGCGCACGCACAGTCACCACATTGCGTTCGATGTCGAGGTCCAATGAATCCTGGTCGATGCCAGGCAGGTCGAACTCGACAAAGAACGCATCACCTTCGCGCCACGCGTCCATCGGCATCACCGCCGGGCGGGCCGCGGTGCCCAGCGCCTGCTGGGTGAAGCGGTCCAGGTCACGGAACGGGTCGGTACGCATCAGCATCGTGGTCACCTCCGACTCTCCTATCCTCTACAGGATGTCATCTATAAGCTGTGTCTAATGACACAGATTTGATATACCATGTGCGTGACCAGGTTGCAAGTGTGATACAAAGGTTTCTTGTACGCGCAGCCAAGGATAGGTTTGGATGATCGATCGACCTGACGCGGCCGGCATGCCCGCCCCGAGCCAAGGCGTTTACGGCATCACCGTGGCCGCCGAACTCTCCGGTATCCCTGTGCAGTCGCTACGCCTCTACGAGCGCCACGGCCTGCTCACTCCAATTCGCAGTGACGGCGGGACCCGCCGCTATAGCGCCGACGATCTGGCTCGTCTTCGACGAATCAGCGAATTGGTCGCCGCCGGTGTCAATCTCGCCGGCATCGGCCGCATCCTCAACCTGGAAGACGACAACGCGGAGCTGCTTGCCACCAATCGGGCTATCGGTGGCAAGGCAAAGAAGAAACCCAAGCCCAACTAGGGCTCGGTATCATCGTGCCGGCGCCTGGAAACTACTAACTTACTCTGAAGTAAGGTACGGTCTTTTGATGAGTTCGGAGCATCTCGACGTCGTCGTCGTGGGGGCCGGCTTCGGCGGCATCGGCGCGGCGATTCAGCTCAAGCGCCTCGGGTACGACAACTTCACGATCCTCGACCGCGAGGCCGACTTGGGCGGAACCTGGCACGTCAACCGCTACCCGGGTCTTGCCGTCGACATCCCGTCGACCACCTATTCCTACTGGTTCGAGCCCAACCCGTACTGGTCGCGGCTGTTCGCCACCGGCCCGGAGCTCAAGCAGTATGCCAACCATGTTGCAGACAAGTACGACGTGCGCCGCCGCATCCGGTTCAACACGACGGTGGAAAGCGCCCGCTGGGACGAGGACACACAGCTGTGGCAAGTGGCGCTGGCCGACGGCGAAACGCTGACCACTCGCTTCCTGATCACCGCCACTGGGTTCCTGTCGCAACCGCACACGCCGGACATCCCGGGCATCACCAGCTTCAACGGCAAGGTGGTGCACACCACCGCCTGGGACGACAGCCACGACTTCGCGGGTCGTCGGGTCGGCTTGATCGGCACCGGGGCCACCGCGATCCAACTGATCCCCGAACTGGCAAAGGAAGTCGCCGACTTAACGGTGTACCAGCGCACCGCGATTTGGGTGGCGCCCAAGCTGGACTTCGGAATCGCACCGGCCATACAACGGTTGTTCGCCCGCGTCCCACTGACCCAACGCGCGGTGCGCTGGGTGACCGACAACCTGCTCGAGTTCATGACGCTGACCGCCGTGCTGAATTACCGCTACTTCCGGCGGCTGTCCATCGGCGGGATGGACGTCTGCAAAATGCACCGGTTCGTGCAGGTCCGCGACAAGGAGCTGAGGCGCAAGCTGACACCGGACTACGACATCGGCTGTAAACGGCCGAGCTGGTCCAACGACTACTACCGCAGCTTCACCAAACCACACGTGCACCTGGAGACCGGCGGCATCGAGTCGGATCGAGCCGGATGGCATCGTCACCAACGACGGGCAGAAGACCGAGATCGACACCCTGGTGCTGGCCACCGGATTCGATCTGTGGGATGCCAACTTCCCGGCCATCGAAGTCATCGGCCGCCAAGGTAGAAGCCTGGGAAAGTGGTGGCGGGAGAACAGGTTCCAGGCTTACCAGGGGGTGTCGATTCCGTACTTCCCCAACTACCTGAGCCTGGCCAGTCCGTACGCCTTCTCCGGGTTGTCCTTCTTCAACACCATGGAATACCAGATGCGGCATATGGATCGGTTGCTGGGTGAGGTGAAGCGCAGGGGTGCAACCACATTCGAGGTCACAGAGGAGGCCAATGCGCGCTTCCTGGACCGGATGACCCGTAACCTGGACGGTTCGGTGTTCTACGCCGGCGACTGTGCCACATCGCGGTCCTACTACTTCAACCACAGCGGCGAGGCGTCACTGCTACGACCCACGTCGGTGCGTGACGCCGTGCGGGACGGCTCGCGGTTCCCGCTGAGCGACTACGCAATCGCCTGAGGAGGAGCATGTCTCGCAAAAGCAACCGTCTCGCCCGCTTCTCCGGTCTGGCGTTGGCCGGTGCCGGGGTATCCCACTTCACCAGCCCGCAAGTGTGGGAGCCGATCGTCAAGCCGGTGTTCCCTCGCGGCACCCGCCAGCACATCTACACCAACGGCGGCATCGAGACGGTATTGGGGCTGGGCTTCAGCAGCCGGCAGACCCGCAGCCTGGCCATCGTCGGGTTGATCGGATACGTCGCGTATCTGGGTGGGAGTGCTATTCGCTCCCAAACAGCGTAACCTCCATCAGTTTTCGCACGCATGCCTGCGGGTAGGCGGAGTTGTCGGCCGGGTGCTCGTAGTGCACCAGTCGTCCCACGTCGACCACCAGGGCCGTAGCCGCATGCACCAAAATCCGCGCCTGCATCGGCGTGAGCGTGGGGCGGGCCGATGTCAGCAGACGCATCCAGGCATCGATCGTCGAGCGCTGCACACTGCGCAACAACTCCTGGTCCACCCGCGTCAGGTTGACCCGCTCCGTGTAGTAGATCGCGGCCAGTTCCGGGTTAGCGAACGACGTTGCCACGTAAGCCTCGATCAATAGGGTGAGCATTTGACGCGGTTCGGCAAGACCGGTCAGGATCGCCGACAACCGGCCGGAAACCCGGTCGGCCGCACGGCGCAACCCCGTCGAGAGGATGTCGCACTTGCCGGGGAAATACCGGTAGATCCCGGACACCGGGATGCCAACGGCCGAGGCGATCTCCGCCATGCGGGTTTCGGGGTAGCCCTTGGCGTTGAACAACACCATCGACGCCTGCAGCAGAGCTTCGTAGACGCCGGTGTCCGATTCGAAGATCCGCCAGGACGTGGGTCGGCTCAGCGCCTCCTGCGGCTTCGGTAGCTCGGCGCTGAGCACCGCCGAGCCGACATCAGCCAGCAGCGCGCTGATCTCGTCGGACGGTAGCGCAACCCGGTGGTCAACGATGCTACCGATCACGCTGAGCAGCCCTGACGACAGCATCCACCGATGCGACGAGGTCAGCGTCGGCCGAATCACCGTGAGCGGCCGTTGGATTCGGCGGTTGACCACCCGCAACTGGTCCATCAGAGTGGATTGGTCTTCGCCGTGCAGGTAACGGGCTTGCCACCGGTACAGCCCGCCGGACTCGCGATTGGCCAACGTCGCGTCGATGAGTGCGCCGACCAGTCGGTCCAATGTCGTAGCCGGGTCGGCGGCTGAGATCTCGGTGGGCTCCGCGTCCGCGAAATCGGTGCAGTCGACCAATTGCTGGCCGAGGGCCAGTACCGCGCCGCGGAACAGGTCGTACTTGCTCGCGTAGTGCCGGTACAGCGCCGGCGCGGAAATCCCGACCTTGGCCGCAATGGCTTCCATGCTGACCGCGTGGTAGCCCAGCGCGCTGAACGACTCGGCGGACGCGCGGGCTATCTGCGCCTTACGGTCTTTGGGCCTTCGGCGCACGACCGTTGGCTCAGTGCGGACCGTCGTCACCGCCTCACCCTAGCGTCGGGTCAGCGGCAAAAAAACCTACCGAAGAGTCAGAATCTCAATTAACATAATTGATGCTCGACGAAGGGTGGGGGCCGTTGTGAGAGGTAGCTGCGCATGCTGGAAAGGGGTTCGTCAGGTCCTTGGCTACCAGCTCACCATCGCCGAGCTGATCGGGCTCGGATTGATCATTAGTACACCGTATTTAGTGGTAGGAACCATTTGGTCGACGACACACACTGCGCATTTGCATCACATGCACGGCGCCGACCTGGCGGTGTCGTTTCTTGGCTCGATAGTGTCCTGGCCGGTGCTGCTGTTCTCGGACGTATGCATGACATGAGCGCTGAAGCCGCTGGGTCACCGCTGACCACAGCCGACACCCGCATTCACATAACCCACCGCACCGCGCGCTGGGATGAGCGGCCGGCCACCATCGCCGACGCCGTCAAATACCGCGCCGCCGCAATCTGATTTGAAAGGAAATCTGTGAGCAATCGTCAGCTATTCCTCGCCATCGTGGGCGCATTGTTGGTCGTGATCGGGCTGCTGGCGCTGTGGTTCCCGGTGTACTTGAGCCAGTACGACCAATACGGGATGCAGATCGCCTGCGGCAGAGGCTTCAGCGCGAACCTGTCACAGGCCGCCGACGCCAAAGGCGACGGTCTCGTCGCGCAATGCGGTACGGCGCTACTGCTGCGTCGCATCTGGGCGATCCCGACTGTCGTCCTGGGATGGCTGATCCTCACTGGCCTGGTCGCAAGCTGGGTCCGCACCAAACCCCCCATGGAAGAAAGCTCGCGGTTCTGGGAATTGAGTGGCGACAGCACGTAGCACGAGGCGGGTAGTAACCCTTCAGCTCTTACTAAACAGGTCTCTGAAATCGGTTGACCGACAGTGGATCAGATCGCAGAGATGATCCGCGCACGCTTTGCGGCGTATTCGGTGTCCGAGATGGCGCCGCTGGCGAGCAGGGCCTCGAGTTCCTCCAGGCGCTGCGATGCCGGCGCTGCCGGCGGCGGAGACGACGGCTGCGGCACCTGCGCAGTAGTGTTGTACTGCCAGTGTTGAACCGTGGCACTTGGCCTTTCGCCGAAGTTGAGCAACCCGAGCCGCAGCAAGAGCACAAGCACTGCGACGATACCTCCGATTGGCAGGCCGAGGTAGAAGATCCACGTGCCGGATACACCGGCCTGGCTCAGCACGACAAACCGAAAGATGAGCGATATAGCGAACAGAGCGGCTATCGCCCCGAGCACCACTTTGGAGTTGTTGTTCATTAACGTATTCCTTTTCGCCATACGTGAGTTGGTTATGGGCAGGTGACGTCGATTTCGAAGGGCTTGGTCACCGGTCCTGCCATTGGGTTGGACAGGTCCGCGCCGCTGGCCGTGCCGGTGATCTTGTAGGAGTTGCCGTCCTTGGTGGCCTTGGCGCTGCCGGTGGTCCCACCCACCCCCAACGCCACACCGTTGACATTGCCCAACGCAACAGATATCACCACGGGCGGATTGGCATCGGTCAACACCGCACCGATACCCGTGCCACCACCGGCCGCACTGGCGCTGGGCCAACCAACCCCGCAGCGAGCATCGCCGCCGCGCCGACCGAGACCATGACTGCCCGCTTCATAGCTAAACCCCTTCTCGTCAGTGCTTTTCGCAATGTGTAAAACACTCTGCGACACAGGGCTTACTGGATCCTTAATGGACCGGCCGACAGGTGGTCATCGCATCGCTTCGGCCGAGGCGATATGGCCGCCGAATTAGACGGCCGCTGCCTGAAGCTCAGCAGCCGGGTCGGTAATCACGGCCTGGAGCGCCTCGTCTAATGGCGCCGTTGCGGGTGCCGGCGTGACGGCGAGTAGGCCAGTCAGGACGCCCGCATAGTCGGCCAAGTAGAGCCGACCGGTAGAGAGGCTGGCCACGCACGATGGCCATCCGCCGACTGTGATGTGGTCGAAGACCTCGTCGGTCGCCGCGCAGATTACCGTGACGCCGTCGGGCTCGACGACATATACCTTGTCGCCATCTGAGCTCACAGCCACTTGCGTTGCGAACTCGCCGACCTTGACGACCGCGCCGATCGCATTGCTTGCAGCGTCGATACGGATCACAGCGGCAGCCCCGCGCGGATGGTGGGCCAGCACGTAAACCACTGCGCCGTCTGGGCTGAGCGCGACGTCCCTTATCGGCGCCCCGACCGGTACGGTTGCGACTACTCGACCTTCGGCACCGTCAACGACGGCAAGCTCGCCGTCGCGCGGGCTGGAGATGCCCACGTACAGCATCCCGCTATCGCCAGCCCGTACTACGTCGATGATCGCTGCGTCGCCTGTTGCGATCGCCACGGACGTGACTGCCTCCGTCGCGATATCGACCACCGCGACATCGTTTCCCAGCCGTCCGGTCCTCGCTGCGAACACTCGAGCGCCATCCGGGCTGGCTGCCATGCTGGTGATGGTGAACGCAAGACGATGCGCCGACACCAGGGTTCGAGTTTCCAGGTCGAGTACGTAGACCGCGTCGTAGCTCGCCGACGTGGTTGCGACGAAAGCACGACTGCCTGCAACCGCAACAGCCACAGGATCACTGTCTAGCCTGATGAGGCTGGCGGCAGCCGGATCATCAGCGTCGAGGATCGATACTGCGCTGTCGCGCGGATGTGTCACGACCAGTGTGGTGCCTGCCGGGTCAGCGACAACATCGCCAATCGGGTTGCAGTTCAGCGTAATCGGGTCCATCGCCGCCTTTGGCCACTCGTAGATATGGATCGCTCCTGTGCAGCACTGCGTGCCTCACCGGTTCGCCCGGAACAAGCCGGCACGCTCAGGTCAGCGTGTCGCCGATCACGCGCCCCGACCCCAAGACGCCTCCCAACAGCGCACCATTGCGCACCGGGGTATCGTCCTAGCCGGTCGACATGTCCACGTGCATCGACTGAATGCCGACACGACCGGGACCGGTAAAGCGGTTGAAGACGAGATTGCCGGTGCCGCCGAGTATTCCGGTGCGCAGTCCATAGACTTGCGGATCCATCCGCACACTCTCGTCGCGGTAGACCCAACTTCCCGGCTCCACGTCGATCTGCTGACCGGGAGCGAGGACTTTCTCAAAAACGTTGCCGTAGCCGTGCAACCACACCACTCCCTCGGACTGTGTCGCGGCGAACCGGTCTACGAAAAAACCGGTCGAGCCGAACATCATGTTTTTGATCCCCTTCTGGCGGGCAAATCGATACTCCAAATTGCCTGTTGCCGCTAGGTATTGGTGCTCGCGAACCTCAATGACGGCGCCGGGGGGCAAGTGCAGCGGAAATACGTGCCCGGCACCGTCGAGGGAAAACGCCACCTGCCCCGGCCCGCGCGCCTCGGTCAAAAGCAGCTGCATGCCGGCGATCATGCGCTTGAGCGCACCCTTGCCCTTGACCCCGATGGCGAGCGCCGGATCTTTCCACAGCATCACGTGGTGCTCGAAAAACACTGGCACGCTGCCGTCGAGCCGAATGTGCGGCACCGGCACCAGCTCTCCTTCGATGCGGTAATACACACCCGGGGCCCGCCCATCTCCGACGGTGGTCGGCAACAACTGCGGTGGCTCGGACCGATGGGAATCGCTGATCTTGGTGTTACTCATTTACTGTCTCCTTCGCGCCTTTTCGTGATCGCGGATACGGTCGGCGCGTGTCATCCGTCGGATTTGGCGTGCCGGAGGATATGGGTGAACACGACGCAACCGAACTCATCGGCAAAACGCTGGTTATCCCGACTTTGGCAGTCCCGCAAAGATATTCCCGATCTGGTGCCACCCCTGGGTTGCTCTATTGGCGGCACGGTCGGCGGGCGTCCTTCTGGCGACAATTCAAGGTCGCCTGGCATAGCGGGTCAGGAACCCAAAGGCCGCGAT
This sequence comes from uncultured Actinomycetota bacterium, assembly GCA_963720085.1. Lineage (GTDB taxonomy): Bacteria > Actinomycetota > Actinomycetes > Mycobacteriales > Mycobacteriaceae > Mycobacterium. Next base: position 307,328 of record CAVRER010000035.1, on the reverse strand, counting down.
CGTCGCGACGGCGCCAATCACGCCCCACAGGACGATGGAAAATAACAGCGACCCGAATAAGAAGTCGTACGTCATCATGAGGTAAAGCGACCAGAGCACACGGTAGAGGCACCAGAGCGCGAGCACTGCACTGCTGATCCCGATGATCAGGCTCCGGTTGCGATCGACGCGGTCGATCTGTTCCTCGATGTTGGTGGGTAGGATCTTCATTTCCGGTATTCCTTTCCTAAGGCGCCGCCTCGTTGGCGGTCAGCGGTAACTACAGCGCCAGCTATGGGCATGTGACGTCGATTTCGAAGGGCTTGGTCACCGGTCCTGCCATTGGGTGTGCTGACCGATTTGTTGCCAGAGCAGCCCGCCAACCCCGCCGCGAGGATCGCCGCCGCGCCGACCGTGACCATGACTTCCCGCTTCATCGCTAAACCCCTTCTCGTCAGTGCATTTCGCAATGCACACAACACTCTGCGACACCGGGCTTACTGGATCCTTAATGCACCGCTGAGCACCGCCAACATGCGCGAGCCTCGACGGGCCCTTCGGCGGACTTAGCGCGAGGGCCGATGATTAATTTCCAGCGTGAATTCTTGGTCGCCGATCCGAACGCGATCACCCTCGCACAGTTCGGCACTGGGATCGATTCGCTGCCCCAGCACGAGGACCCCATTGGCTGATCCCAGATCCGTGATCACCAGTGTCGCGCCGTTGTCGGTAATGACAGCGTGGTGGCGGCTGACTTTAACGTCGGACAACACGATGTCGTTATCGGGGCTACGCCCGATCCGGGTGGCCGTGCCGGCCAATGCATACCGTTGCCCGTCGGCGCCGCACAACGCCGCCGCGAGGGGCCGGCGGATGGTGATTGGGTCGCCTTTGAGGGCGACAGAAGACACTATGGTGTCTTCGGCATGGGCCTGGGCAGCCTTTCGCACATCCACGGGTTCCTGGCGCAGGACTTGCCCATGCAGCTGACGTAACTTGGGGCCCGGGTCAATGCCCAAGTCTTCGGCCAGTCTGGTTTTGAGCCGCAAATACGCGTCGAGAGCATCTGATTGGCGGTCTGCCAGATAATAGGCGGTAATCAGCTGCGCCCACAGCGGCTCGCGGTAGAGATGCGTGGCGATCAGGGTCTCCAGTTCCATGATCACGGCTTGTGGTCGGCTACAGGCGATTTCGGCCTCGGCATGAGTCGTGTGGGCGAGGACCTTTTCCTCATCGAGTGCCGTGGCGAGGGTTTCAACAAATTGGAAGTCGCGCAGGTCCTCCAGGACCGGGCCGCGCCACTGGGCCAGCGCAGCCGACAGGTGCCGGCTGGCCAGCTCGAATTGCGCGGCGGCCGCGGCGTGCACTCCGGCGTCTTTTTCGGTGCGAAAACGCCCGAGGTCGGACTGATTGTGATCAATGGCCAGTCGGTACCCCGGCGCTGCGTTGGCCAGTAGGTCCCGATCGATGCCTGCGCTACTCATCAGGCGACGCAAGTTGGAGATGTAGGCATGCAGTGTGGCTCTTGCTCCTTGTGGTGGCCGCTGATCCCAGGCGGCACCGATCAGCGTGTCGATGTCGATCGGTCGATTGGCGTTGACAACCAGCACCGCCAGCACCGCGCGCTGCTTCGGCGTACCCAACGGCACCAACGTGCCCCCGACGCTCATCTGCAACGGACCCAAGACGCCGAATTGGACCCCGTCGCCGTCCGTTCCGTCCTCACTTCCGGTGCTTAGCGAAGCCACAGTCGTCAACCCACCGCCGTGGCAATAGCACCCGCAAAGGCGCGCCGCGCCCCCAACCCCTCGCCGATCATGACGTTCCTGCGCCTTAACCAGTAAGCCAGCTAAACATCAGCAGCATAGCTGGCCGCCATCGGTTTGAATTGATCATGCCGCGGAAATGGCCGGCCTAGGATTTGGCCCATGCCGGTGTCGGTAGGCGAACTGTTTGCGGGATTCACGATCCTGCGGGTGCTGGGCGCCGGCGCAATGGGCACGGTGTATTTAGCGGCCCATCCGCGGTTACCCCGCCAGGATGCGCTGAAGGTGTTGTCGGCGGAGTTGACCGCCGACACCCAATATCGAGAGCGGTTTCTGCGTGAGGCCGATTTGGCAGCCAGCTTGTCGCATCCCAACATCTTGGGCATCCATGACCGCGGCGAATACGAAGAGCAGTTCTGGATTTCAATGGATTATGTGGCCGGCACCGATGCGGGTCGGCTTGTGCGCGAGCACTACTCAAACGGAATGCCCCTCGCTGATGCGCTGGCGATCATCATTGGGGTCGGCTCGGCGTTGGATTATGCGCATCAGCGGGGGCTGCTGCACCGCGATGTCAAGCCGGCCAATATCTTGCTGGACACTCAGTCGCAACGAATCTTTTTGGCCGACTTCGGAATCGCTCGGCGCATCGATGACATATCGGGGCTGACCCAGACGAACATGGCGGTGGGCACGGTGTCCTACGCGGCGCCCGAGCAATTGAAGGGTGAGTCGCTCGACGGGCGTGCCGACCAGTACGCCCTGGCCTGCACCGCATTTCACCTATTGACCGGCGCGCCGCCCTATGTCGATTCCAATCCCGCGGTGGTCATCACCAAACATTGCATGGCCCCCACGCCATCGCTCGAGCAACGCCGCCCGGAGTTGGCTGGGCTGGATCCGGTGCTAGCCAGGGCGATGGCCAAAGCGCCTGCCGACCGGTTCGCCAGCTGTCGAGAATTCGCCACAGCATTGCAGCACCATCTCAGCCCGCGGTCCGTTCACTTCCACACCCCATTGCCAGAACAACCGCAAACGCAGCCAAACCAAGCAGCCTCCGCGATTGGGACTGTCATGCAGCGGACTGCACGTCCGAGGATTGCGCTTGCGGCGCTTGTGGTTATCGCGTTGTTGATCGTCGCTGGTGGCGTCTTCGCGGGCGTCAAGCTCTTACAGCACCGCAGTCAGGCAGGTGTCGGGAGCTCGGCTGATAGCGCGCCGTCGGCCACCGCGACACCCAATGCCCACTCCTTCACCGGCACCTACCGGGCGGACTACGGCCCGGGCACCGATCTCGAAGGTAAACCGGTCGCCGGTGCGCCGGCGATGACTGCCAACTGGGGCGTGCGCTCGGCGTGCGGCGCGGGTGGCTGTGTGGCGACAGCGTCATACCTGGGTGGCAGCGGAATCGTGCTCGTGTCGAATTTGGTGTTCGATCAGGTGGGCGGCAACTGGATTGCCGTGGGTCTCGGCTCAACGCCGTGTAATAACGCTCCGGCCGAAGTCTGGGTGGTGTTCACCCTGCAACCACAGCCGGACGGCACTCTGTCAGGCGAAACCACCAGGTCCACCACCAACAGCTGCAGCAGCGGAAAACGACGCGTAACCTTCACCCGCACTGGCGATCCCGACGCCGCCAAAATTCCCGACCCGGCCGCCTTACCGCCGCGCGCGGCGTCCCCCGCCGCAGCGCTACACGGCCGCTACCACGAAACGATCACCTACGCGAATGGCAATGCTGCGCCAGGACAAGACGATCTCACTGTCCGTACGGAGTGTCTTCGCACCGGCGATCGGTGCATGAGCTTGTTCCACGCGCCCGACGGTGCGGTGCCACTGGTCTTCAGCGGTGGAAAGTGGACCCGCGACGACGAGGGCACCGTGCCGTGCAATCTCGGTGGCACGGTGCATATCAAACTCACTGCAGAATACCCGCTGCCTGACCCGCTGCAGGAACCGATTCCGGTGCTGACCGGGAACGGACAGAATGTAACGACCGAAAGCGCTTGCGCTGGCGGTGATTTCGAAGATAAGTTCGAGCGCACAGGCGACTAGCTGACGAAGATCCCAGGCTATCCATTAAGGATCCATTCAGCGCCGCTGCCTAACTTGATGTCCATGAAGATAGCCCAAACACCGAAGCGGATCATTGCCGCAGCACTACTGTCGGGCGGCGTCGCGGTGGCCGGTTTGGGGCTCGCCGCAGATACTGCTCAGGCCCAGCCCGGGGACAATTTCTCGCAACCCCACCAATGGTGTCCAGGACAACCCTTGCCAGCGAACGACGTCCATTGGGACACGAATATCTGCCACACCTGGTACTGGGTCCCGGTCGGCGGGATGGGTAATGTCGGCCAGTTTGTTTGGGATGGCGATAATCCACCGCCTCATGGTCCGCCCCCGTGCTACGGAGCCCCCATCTGCTTGCCCGGTCTGTAGCTCGCGGTCAAACCGGATTACTTGGCCAGCTCGTGGCGGGTGCGGTCTTCGCGAATCGGAACCCCGTTACGGCCGGTCACGTCCTGGGCATACAGACCGGTCGCATAGGCGACACCGCCGCCGTTGATGCCGAGCTCGGCCCGGTCGATGTGATCTAACGTGTCAGTGCTCTTGTGGTAGTTGGGGTCGAACGGCTGGTCGGCGGTACCGCCCCACAGCTTCGCCTGCTCCGCGGTCTTCTTGTTCTCGGCGCCGGAGAACAAGCCGCCCGACGGGATACCCGCCAAGCTGAAGCCGTCGTAGTCGGACCGGCCGTCGAACGAAGTGTCCTGTGGGGTCTTGCCGGCCGAGTTCAAGTAGGCGCTCAGCGAACGCTCGATCCCGGCCGAGCCCTCAGGCACCACCGGATTACCCCGTTGGTCGAGCGGCAACGACTGGTCCCCGTCATAGGTGAAGTAGCCCGGATTCGGCGACGCGAGCATGTCGAAGTTCAAATACAGCGCAATGTCCTTGAGCGCGTTGACATCTAATGACTCGATGTACTTCCGCGACCCGATCAGCCCGAGTTCTTCTGCGCCCCAGAAGCCGAATCGCACCGCGTTGTGGATCTCCGGTGAGCTGCCCAACTGCAGCGCGGTCTCCAGGATCGCGGCCACCCCGGACCCGTTGTCGTTGATGCCGGGCCCCTCGGGAACGCTGTCGAGATGCGCACCGGCCATCACCACGTCGCTGGTCAAGCCGGTCTTGGTCTGGGCGATCACGTTGCGGGCTTGGATGGTTTTGGTGTCCGCGGAGAGCTTTACCGTCGCGGGCCCCGAGGTAAGGCGCAGTGCGGCGCCATCGGGCTTGGTCACGCTGACCACCGGGATCTTGACGTCGGTCTTCTCGCCCAGCGTGCCGCCCATGTGCTCCTCGACGACGTTGTCGGCGATGATCATCGCCACGGCGCCGCGCTGCACTGCGGCGGCCTCCTTCTGGGCGAACGGGCAGGTGCCGCGGTCCACCAGCACCACCGCGCCGTTGACCGGCAGGCTGCCGTAGTCGGAGGCATTGCAGGCCGGGTTATCGTCGGGGGCCGTAACCAGCGGGCCGGTCACCCCGATGGGTGGGGTGGCGAGGCTGAATTCCAAGGCCCTTGCTTCGACCGTTCTGTCGCCGACAGTCACCGACCCCGGGTCGGAGTGGAACACCCGTGCTTCGAACTGCACGGTCTGCACGTCAAAACCCTTGTCCTGCAGCTTGCCCACCACGTAGTCGACGCTGGCGTCGTAGCCGGGAGTACCGACCGCCCGGGTGTTGCCGTTGGCCTTGGCGATGTCCTGCAGCTTCGTCAAGTGCGCCATCATCGCGTCGGTGCTGACCCGCCCGCGCAGCGCGGCGGCGAAATCCGGGGCTGATATCCGCTTCAGCGGCTGGACGGTGTCAGACGACGCACACCCGCCGGCCGCCAACGCAATGGCCGCAACGGCTGCAATCGCAGCGAGGAACGGTTTTGATTTGTTAGCCATCGCGCCCAGGTTAGACGGCTCCGTCTTCGTCTGAGTCGTCAAGCCGCAGGTAAGCATGAATAGTGGTGCCGGCCGAAGTCGTGTGGGTGCGCAACAAATCCGCGATCGCGTTGACCACGAAGAGCCCGTACGGGCCTAATCCCTTCGCGGCGGGTGGCCGGCGGCCCGCGAGCGGATCGGTCCAATGGCCCATATCGCGCGCCTCGCAGACCACGTGCCCGGCCTCGCACCAGAACGCCAGTCGGCATGCGCCGCCGGCATGGTCGAGGCTGTTGGTCGCCAGCTCGCTGGCGACCAACAGGAGATCAGCGATTCGATCCGCGGACATGCCGAGCAACCGGCCATAGCGGTCACCGCACTTGCGGGCGCCGGCCAGATCGGCCGCCTCGCCGACGGTGAACGTCACTGCGGCCGGGTTCGTCGCCAGCGGTTGATTGCACTGGTCGAGCGCAGCGTCGACGGCGTACTCCGGGCTGTGGTTGCGCGATCCTCCCCGCCAGATCTGCGGATGCGTGAGGCGGACATCGGCCAGGACGCTCTCACCCAGGCAGGAGGCGTCGTACGGACACAGACCCGTCACTTCCAAGCCCGCAAACGCAATGTTGGCCAGTGCCTCATGCTGCATACACGCGGAATGTTCGAACGCAGTGCGGCCCGCCCAAAGGGGCTCGGCGATGATGCGGATGTGCTGGCCAGGGTGGCGTTCGACGAAGGCGAGTTGGGTAGCGAGGATCCGGCCGGGGTTACGGCCAAATCCCATGATGTCAGCCATTGTCACGTCCGCCGCCGCGTCACCCAACGCGGTACGCAACGACGCCAGCCTGTCCCCCGGTACTGCGACCAACACCGGCTGCGCCCGGTCCAAACCCTCGGCGATGAACCGCACCAGCCAATCGACATATTCGCGCTCCGAGTGATACAGGAGCGCAGAGTGGTCAAAGCCAGAAAGTCGGGCGTGTGCGGTCAGGGTCATGTCGCCGGCTTGGTACCTCGCCAGGGTTTCGCTGCAGTGTCGCCCCGTTGATTTACCCAGTCGATAGAAAACTAACCGTTCTGCCGCTCGGCTCAATGATCAGCCCGGCGACGGCGCGCATGCCGGCGGCGTTGGGGTGGAAGCCCAATAGCCGCTGAGCATGCCCATGCGGGTCGCGGAGAGCGCGCACGCGGTACAAACCCGTCGTCGGCTACTCCACCACGAAATATTCAGTGCGGCTGCACTTGTGTGAAAGCAAACATAATTTCGCCGGCGGACGTGACGCCTTAACTTACCTTTCCGCCGGCCCCTACCGTATTCCCGTATAGGGCGCTTTCCCTGCTCAGTCAGGTGGAACTACCGCGGTCGAACTGGTGAAAGGCGATGTCGCAGCGTGTCAGGTGGCATACATTCCCGCTATTGGCGTGGTCACCGCCGCAAATTCCGGTGGCGACCCAACAACCTTGAGGAGCAAAGATGTCCCAGTTCGTCAGCGCCCTGCGGGCCCTAGCCGTCGCAGCGCTCGTCGGCGGCTATGCCTGGATGTGTCCAGCAACCGCGACCGCCGACTCCAACAGTGCCGCCCTCGCCGGAATGCTGTCGAAGGGGTACAGCACAAGCAATTGCAACCCTAGCGACCCGGATCAGGACGATGAGGCGCACGGAATACTGGCTTCGTACGAGTGCGGGCAAAACTCGTTGCCCGGCGGGCCTGTCAAAGCGATGTACGCGCTCTTCGACAACTCCAGCGACACCGCGAAGGGGTTCACGCAAGGTACTAGTGACCTCACCCTGACCCCCTGCGCGTCCGATAACCCGAACTCGTGGCACTACCAGAGTTCGCCTGACACGCCGGCCGGAAAGGTGGCATGCGGAACGGGTAGCACGAGCAATGGAGTGGTGTGGACGAATGATCAGAACCATATGCTGGGCATCATCGGCGGATCCGACGTCAAGTCGCTGTACAAGTGGTGGCTTGCGAACGGCTGACCACGCTGGTCAGACCCACGCTGCCACCAGCCCGGCGACGGCGCGCATGCCGGCGGCGTTGGGGTGGAATGGCGCGGGACGCCATGGCAGCGGCCAGCCCGCCCCCACCGCCCACGGCTCAGCCGACCAGCCGTGATGCTGCCTACTGGCTTGCCCGGCACGCACCAATTCGCAGCCAGTGGCCTGCGCGGCCGCTGCGGTGGCCTCTTCAAGTCGCGCGGCGACGTGCCGACCCAGTTCGGCGTCGGCCGCCGACAACGGTGGCGCCGGCGTTCCATCCGGCGGCAACAGCGTGAGGTAATCGACGAACACCACTCGCGCCCGCGGCGCACGCTCGCGCACCGCCGCGCCGACCGCCCGCAACGAGTCGCCCACGCCGTCGAGCGCCTGCGCCCGCGCGTGGCGGTCAAGCAATGCCCCGATTGCCGGCAATAACCGGGCCAGCCGGGGCAACGTCGCGGCCATCAGCAACGGCACATATCCGACGTCGTTGCCGCCGATGGTGATGGTTACCAGCTCTTCGGAGCCGTCCAGCGCCTCGATTTGCGGTCGCGCTCTGCGCTGACGTTCGGCCAGCACGTGCCCGGTGGTGGCACCGGAAAACGTGACGTCGTGCAGGTTCAGGTCCAGTTGTTCGGCGACCAGGTGGGCGTAGTTGCGCGCTGACCGGCCCGAACCGAACGGCGCGCCCGGCGCACCGGGCCGGATCCCGGGACCGGCCGCCATCGAACTGCCGAGCGCCACATACCGCCCGCTCATAGGGTCGGGCTCGACGCCTGCGCCCAGAACCGCTTCGGAATCCGCCCCGCGCGGCGGGCCAGACAACCGGCGGTGACTGCGGCGGCCATCGCCGCGGCCATCGCGGGCGGGTCGGTGGCCCGGGTCACCGCAGTCGCCAACAGCACTGCATCACATCCCAACTCCATCGCCAGCGCGGCGTCACTGGCGGTCCCGATGCCGGCGTCGAGGACAACGGGGACGCCGGCCTGGGCGACAATCATCTCGATGTTGTGCGGGTTGGCGATGCCCAGACCCGTACCAATCGGCGAGCCCAGCGGCATCACCGCCGCGCAGCCAGTGTCCTCCAATCGTTTGGCCAGCACCGGATCATCGTTGGTGTATGGCAGCACCACAAACCCGTCGTCGACCAATTGCTCTGCGGCCCTGACTAATTCGACGGCATCGGGCAGTAGCGTGCGTTCGTCGGCGATGACTTCCAGCTTGATCCATTCGGTGCCCAGCGCTTCGCGGGCCAGCTGAGCAGTCAGCACCGCCTCCGCGGCGCCACGGCAGCCCGCGGTGTTGGGCAGCGGCGTGATACCCAGCCGGCTCAACATGTCAAGCATGCCCGTGCCACCCTCCGCGTCCACCCGGCGCATTGCGACGGTGGTCAGCTCGGTGCCGGAAGCGATCAGGGCCTCCTCGAGGACGGCGAGGTTAGCCGCGCCGCCGGTGCCCATGATCAGCCGCGACGTGAAGCTGCGCCCGGCGATTGTCAGTTTCGAGTCAGCCACCCTGCACCGCCGTCACCACGTCGAGTTGTGCACCGTCGGAAAGAGTTGTCGTCCAAGCAGATCGTGGTAGCACCGCCTGGTCGACGGCCACCGCAATGCCGCGGTCGGGATAGCCCAGCGACTGCAGCAGCCCCGCAACAGTGGTCTGGTCATCGACCTCGAGTTGCTCGGCGTTGAGACGGATAATCATTTGCGCCGCTCTCCCCCGCAAGCGGGAGGTGCCCCCACCTCATCGCTGCTTTGTATATCGTCGCCGCGCGTAATCATGGATGAGCTCCAACCGGGATCAGTTCGGACACAATCTGTTCGGCAGTCCAGGGCGCCAGCAGGAAACCGGACCGGCCGTGACCGCCGGCGATCAGCGTTCGCGCATCCAGCCGTCCCACCAGGGGCAGGTTATCCGGTGTCATCGGGCGCAGGCCGGCGACACACTCGGCCAGCTCGTACTCGCCGAGCGCCGGCATCACCGTGCACGCGTCGTCGAGCAGGTCACGCACGCCGGATACGGTCGGCGCAATATCGCGGCCATGCTCGTACTGGGTGGCGCCCACCACCACACCGTCGACGCGCGGCACCAGATACACCTGCCGCCCATGCACGCGAGCGCGAATTACCCGCTGCGGCAACGGGATACATCCTTTGCGCCAACGTAGCCGCAATACTTCACCTTTCACCGGCCGAATGGGTAGGCCGGGCCATAATGTCGGGGCGTCGATGCCGTTGGCAATCACGACCGCGTCAGCCCGCAGAGAGCCCAGGTCACGTACCGGCCCATCCCATTCGACGCCGAGCTCCTCGCATGTCGTCGCCAGCCCCCCGAGCAGAGCGCGATTGTCCACCGCGAGTTCGGTGGGCGCCCGGAAGCCATGCCGAATTCCTTGTGCCAGCATCGGTTCCACGTCGCGGGCAGCCGACTCCCAGACCACCGGGTGGCCTTGCGCGGACAGCCAGTCGGCGACCGTATGCAGGTCAGCGACATCAGCGCGGTCGACGGCGACCACCAGCGACTCCCGCGCGGTGATCACCTGCTCTGGCAGCCCGTCGGTGAATCCGCCGTGCCGCCAGAGCCGTAGCGACTCCAGACCAAGCTGGAGCAACCGCTCCTCGCCCGGCCAGCCTTCGCTGTGCGGCGCCAGCATTCCGGCGGCCACCCAGGACGCGCCGGGTTGCCCGGTGCGATGCACGCGCACCGACCAGCCGGCTTGCGCCGCGCGCCGAGCCACCGACAGCCCGATGACGCCGCCGCCGATGACGGCTAGCGATCCCGAGTCCGGTGGCATCTCTCGCTCCCTTCGCCGGCATGATCCGGATCAGGTGTGACGGTAAGGGCAATTTTGGTGTGCCCACTCTCAGCCCCGCACGTCTGTGATACCCCGGGACTCCCGTGTCGACTTCCCACGCTAGCCGCTAGCGTCGCGGTGTGCACGAAAGTGATTGCCCCGCTCGCCCTCGCAAGCGGGAGGTGCCCCCACCTCGGCCCGAGCCGGGCCGCATCGCCGCCGGGGCGGCATCTTCGCGGCTGGCGAGGGCACGGCTGTATCTGTGTACCGACGCGCGCCGCGATCGTGGCGATCTGGCCGAGTTCGCCGACGCCGCCCTGGCCGGCGGGGTGGACATCATTCAGCTTCGCGACAAGGGCTCGACGGGTGAGCACCGGTTAGGTCCGCTGGAGGCGCGTGACGAACTGGCTGCGCTGGAGATCCTCGCCGACGCGGCACGCCGGCATGGCGCCCTGGTAGCCGTGAACGACCGCGCCGACGTCGCCCGTGCCGCACGCGCTGATGTGCTGCATTTGGGCCAGCATGACCTGCCGCTGGGGGTGGCGCGCGACATCGTCGCGCCGGACACGCTGATCGGGCGGTCTGCGCACGATTACGGCCAGGTGGCCGCGGCGATCGCCGAGGACGTCGACTACTTCTGCGTGGGGCCGTGCTGGCCTACCCCGACCAAACCAGGGCGCCCCGCGCCGGGCCTGCAGCTGGTGCGTATCGCCGCCGATCTGGCACCCGACAAGCCGTGGTTCGCCATCGGCGGTATCGACGCCGGCCGGCTGCCCGATGTGCTGGAGGCCGGCGCACGCCGGGTCGTGGTGGTCCGGGCGATCACGGCCGCGGAGGATCCGCGGGCGGCGGCCGAGCGGCTCAGTTCGGCGCTTGCAGCAGCGAGCTGATCCGGGAACTCAGCTGGGACGGCGCGTGGTCGGGTTTGCCCGCGGTGCACCACACGAAAACGCCCGCCTCAATCTCGACCGTGCGCGGCAGGTCACGCCGCCGCTCATCACCGTCGCTCAACGGCACGATCGCCGGCGCGGTGCGCAGCCGTTGCCAACTGGCGGCGAATCCGGGGTGCAGCGGCAGTTCGGCCACCTCGTCTTCGCTGACCCAGCGCAACTCGGCGCTTTCCCGGTTGGGCACGGTTTGCAGCAGTTCACCGGCGTCGGCGACGACGGTGGTGTAAGTCCAGTAGTGGCCACTGGCCCCAAGAACCTCAGCGGTGATCACGGTCGCCCGCACCGAAAGCTGCTCACGAGGCAGGCCTGCCTCCTCATGCGCTTCCCGGACGGCGGCCTGCTCGGCGGTCTCGTGACTGTCGCGGGCACCGCCCGGCAGACCCCACGTTCCGCCCTGATGACTCCACGGCGCCCGGTGCTGTAGCAACACCGCCGGTGTGCCGTCGGGCCGGGGCGCTCTCAGCAGCAGACCGGCCGCGCCGTGCCGGCCCCAGTAATGCATGCCGGAGTCGGACACCACCCATCCGTCACCGTCGCCGTGCACGCGTTCAGGATAAGCAGCGCTCGCCCGACGACGATGCGGCCAGCGCAGCTTGGCCGAGATGGGGGTACCCCCAGCCGGGCAGCGGCGAGGGGGCGAGTCGGGCAATCAGCACTCAGGTCCCCGCATCTGGCGAAAACACTCTTAGAATTCGCTTATAGAGTTCGTGACACGTACGCCTGAAAGATGAGGTCCGAACAGACGTGACCGTTGAGTTGGCGCATCCGTCGACTGAGCCGCTGGGTTCGCGGTCGCCGACCGAACCGGCCCACCCCCGCTGGTGGTTCATCGCGACGACGCCGGGCCGCATCCTGGCCATCGGTCTCATCTTGGCGATCCTCGGCGGGCTCAGCGCGTTTGCCACTTCGACCACGATCAACCAGCGGCAGCAGGTGCTGACGACCGTGTTGAAGCACACCGAGCCGCTGGCGTTCGCGGCCGGACGGCTTTACACCACGTTGTCGGTGGCCGACGCGGCAGCCGCGACCGCGTTTATCGCGCGGGCCGAACCGAGCACCGTGCGGCAGCGCTACGAACAGGCGATCACCGACGCTGCGGTGGCGGTGACCCGGGCATCCAGCGGGCTGACCGACGAGCCGCTGGTGCAGTTACTCGGGCGGATCAACGCCGAATTGGCTGTGTACACCGGGCTGATCGAGATCGCCCGCACCAATAACCGGGCCGGTAACCCCGTCGGGTCGTCATATCTTTCCGAGGCGTCGGCGCTTATGCAGTCGACAATCCTGCCGGACGCGCAACAGCTTTATCGCGAGACGTCGGCACGGGTGGACGCCCAGACCACGGCGTCGACGCAGATCCCGGCTCCGGTGATCCTGATCGTCACCGCCACAGCCGCCTTCGGCGCCTTCTCCCACCGCTGGCTGTCCCGACGCACCAAACGACGAATCAACCCCGGTCTTGTCGCAGGTGCGCTCGCGATTCTCGTTATGGTGGTCTGGGTGGGAACTGCTCTTGCGATTTCCACCAGCGGCAGCCGCAGTGCCAAAGACACTGCAGCAGAGTCGCTGAAGACCATCACCGATATGTCCATCAATGCCCAGCAGGCTCGTGCCGACGAGACGCTGTCACTGATCCGGCGCGGGGACGAAGAGGTCCGCAAGCAGTCCTTCTACGAACGCATCGACGCCATGCACAAGCAGCTCGACGAATATCTCTCTCGCCGCGACGCCGTCGACAAGGGCGACTTGCAGGGCGCTGATGATCTGCTGACCCAGTGGCGACGCGCCGACGACCGGATCAACTCCTACATTTCGGTCGGCAATTATCGGGCCGCCACCCAGGTCGCGCTGGGCAGCGGGGAGCAGGACTCCACCCCGGCGTTCGACAAACTCGACCGTGCGCTGGGTAAGGCCATGGAGCAGAGTCGCAACGAACTGCGCGACGACATCCTCAACGCGCGTCAAGGGCTGGCCGGCGCGACGGTGGGTGGCGTCGTGCTGAGCCTGGGCGCGGCCGTTGCGGTCGCGTTGGGATTGTGGCCCCGGCTGAGCGAGTACCGATGACCAAGCGCGCGCCCCGGGTTCTGTGCGCCGCCCTGGCGGCGGCCACGGTGCTGGCCGGATGTGGCGAGTCGGGCGCCGTGGTGGTGCTGCCGGCGCCGACCCTGCCGCCGCCCACACCGGCCGGTATGCAGGAGATGCCACCGAAGCCGCCCCTGCCGCCGGACAAGTCCGCCGACAGCTGCAACCCCACCGCCAGCCTGCGGCCATTTTCCAACCCCGTCGATGCCGACGCGGCGGTGGCGAATATCCGTGCCCGCGGCAGGCTGATCGTCGGCCTGGACATCGGCAGCAACCTGTTCAGCTTCCGCGACCCGATCACCGGTGAAATCACCGGCTTCGACGTCGACATCGCCGGCGAGTTGGCACGCGATATCTTCGGCACCCCGTCGCAGGTCGAGTACCGGATCCTGTCGTCTGACGAGCGCATCACCGCGCTGGAAAAGTCGGAGGTCGACGTCGTCGTCAAGACGATGACCATCACCTGCGAGCGGCGCAAGCAGGTCAACTTCTCCACCGTCTACCTCGACGCCACCCAGCGCATCCTGGCGTCGCGCGACTCCCCGATCACCCAGCCGTCCGACCTGTCCGGCAAGCGGGTCTGCGTCGCGAGGGGCACCACGTCCCTGCACCGGATCCGGGAGATCGCGCCGCCGCCGATCGTGGTCGAGGTGGTGAACTGGGCCGACTGTCTGGTGACGCTGCAGGAGCGGCAAGTCGACGCTGTCAGCACCGATGACTCCATCCTGGCCGGACTGGTGTCCCAGGACCCGTACCTGCACATCGTCGGACCCAACATGGGCACTCAGCCGTACGGCGTCGGGATCAAGCTGGACAACACCGGGCTGGTCCGGTTCGTCAACGGCACCCTGGAACGCATTCGTCGCGACGGCACCTGGAACGCTCTGTACCGCAAGTGGTTAACGGTACTCGGTCCGGCGCCGGCCCCGCCGAGCGCGAGGTATGCGGACTGATGGCGGAGCAGCCGGTGGATCCGGAACGCCAAAATGGCGATGACGGCTTGGAGGACAGCGAGGCCTGCCCGGGCACCCAGCCCGCCGACGCGACGGTGGATTCGTCATCGCAGGGCCGCCCGGTAACTACGGAGGCGGTCTTCCGCCCCGATTTCGACGATGACTCCGAGGCCACGTCGGTGCACATCGTCGACACCGAGCCGCAAGAACGCGTGAAGCCGGCACCGCGAGCGCCGGTCCGGCGGCTGGGCGGCGGCCTAGTCGAGATCCCGCGGATCCCCGACATCGATCCGCTCGAAGCATTGATGCCCAATCCGGTTGTGCCGGAGTCGAAACGGTTCTGCTGGAACTGTGGGCGGCCGGTGGGCCGATCCAGCGCGGAGGGAAAGGCTCTATCGGAGGGCTGGTGCCCTTATTGCGGAAGCCCGTATTCGTTTCTGCCGCAACTGAGTCCGGGCGACGTGGTCGCCGGCCAGTACGAAATCAGGGGCTGCATCGCGCATGGTGGGCTGGGCTGGGTGTATCTGGCACTCGACCGCAACGTGAACGATCGTCCGGTGGTGCTCAAGGGTTTGGTGCATTCCGGCGATGCCGAGGCCCAAGCGATCGCGATGGCCGAGCGGCGGTTCCTCGCCGAGGTGGTGCACCCGTCGATCGTGCAGATCTTCAATTTCGTCGAGCACACCGACCGGCACGGCGAGCCCGTCGGCTACATCGTGATGGAGTACGTCGGTGGGCAATCGCTCAAACGCCGCAAAGGCGAGAAGCTGCCTGTCGCCGAAGCCATCGCCTACGTGTTGGAGATCTTGCCGGCGCTGAGCTATTTGCATTCCATCGGTTTGGTCTACAACGACCTTAAGCCGGAAAACATCATGCTCACCGAGGAGCAGCTCAAGCTGATTGACCTGGGGGCGGCATCACGGATCAACTCGTTCGGATACCTTTATGGCACACCGGGTTACCAGGCGCCCGAGATCGTGCGGACCGGTCCGACGGTAGCCAGCGACATCTACACGGTCGGCCGCACGCTGGCAGCTCTGACCTTGAAATTGCGCACCCGCGGCGGCCGCTACGTCGACGGGCTTCCCGAAGACGACCCGGTGCTCGCCAAGTACGACTCATTCGCCCGGCTGTTGCGTCGCGCGATCGATCCGGATCCGCGACGGCGGTTCGCCAGCGCTGAGGAGATGTCCGGGCAGCTGTCCGGTGTTCTGCGTGAGGTGGTCGCCCAGGACACCGGTGTGCGACGGCCAGGCTTGTCGACGATCTTCAGCCGCAGCCGCTCCACATTCGGCGAAGACCTGTTGGTGGCGCACACCGACGTATACCTTGACGGCCAAGTGCATTCGGAGACGCTGACCGCCAAGGAGATCGTCAAGGCGCTGCAGGTGCCGCTGGTCGATCCCGCCGATGTCGCCGCGCCGCTGCTGGGAGCGACCGTGCTGTCCCAACCGGTGCAGACGCTGGACTCGCTGCGCGCGTTCCGCCACGGCGCAATGGATTCCGAGGACATCGACTTGTCGGAGTCCGTCGAGCTGCCGCTGATGGAGGTGCGGGCGCTACTGGACCTCGGCGATGTCGCCAAGGCCAACCGTAAACTCGACGACCTGGCCGACCGGGTCGGCTGGCGATGGCGGCTAGTTTGGTACCGCGCGGTCTCGGAACTGCTCACCGGCGATTACGACTCGGCGATCAAGCATTTCAGCGAGGTGTTAGACACCTTCCCCGGCGAGTTGGCGCCCAAGATGGCCTTGGCCGCGACCGCGGAATTGGCCGGCAGCTCAGACGAACACAAGTATTACGAAGAGGTGTGGAACACCGACGACGGGGTGATCTCGGCTGCCTTCGGGCTGGCCCGAGCGCAATCGGTCGAAGGGGATCGAGCCGGAGCGGTACGCACTCTCGACGAAGTACCCGCCACCTCGCGGCATTTCACCACCGCGCGATTGACCAGCGCGGTGACGCTGCTGTCCGGCCGGTCGGCGACCGACATCACCGAAGAGCAGATCCGCGATGCCGCGCGGCGGGTGGAGGCGCTGCCGCCGACCGAGCCGCGGGTGCTGCAGATCCGGGCATTGGTACTGGGCAGCGCGTTGGACTGGCTGCAGGGGCACGAGGCCAGCACCAATCACATTCTGGGCTTTCCGTTTACCGAGCACGGCCTGCAACTCGGCGTCGAGTCGTCGCTGCGTGGGCTGGCCCGCGCAGCGCCCACCCAGGCGCACCGCTACGCGCTTGTCGACATGGCCAACCGGGTGCGACCCACCAGCACGTTTTAACCGGGCTGACGGCGCCAGAAGTTTCAGCAAATCCTCAGCCACGCGAAATCAACTTGTAAGCAGGGTCGCAAGCAAATCGCAAGAAAAGTCAGGCACAGTTAGGCCATGGCCGGCCAGTCGGATGGATGGATCACCACCGCTCGCGTCCTGCGCCGGGTCGGGTTCGGAGTGACCGGCCCGCAGGTCGACGCCCTGGCCGGTCAAGACTGGTCGAGGTACGTCGACACCGCTCTGGCTGCCGATCCCGACGCGGACCCGGGCGCCGTAGCAACACCGACGCCGACGCTGCCCACCCTGCGTGGCCCCGGAAAGGGGGCGGCGGTGGCGGACCGCAAAGAGTTCAACCGCCGGCTGTCCGGGCAGATGACCGAGCTGTCCCAGTGGTGGTTGCACCGCATGATAGCGGTACACCAGCCCATTCACGAAAAGCTGACGCTGTTGTGGCACAACCACTTTGCCACCTCTGCCCAGAAGGTAAGGCTCGCGGCCCACATGGCGGCGCAGAACCACAAACTGCGCACCCTGTCGCTCGGCGATTTCCGCTCGCTCGCTTATGCCATGCTGACCGACGCGGCGATGCTGCGCTGGCTGGATGGGCAGAGCAACACCGCCAAGGCCCCCAACGAGAACCTTGCCCGTGAGTTCATGGAGCTGTTCACGCTCGGGCACGGCGACGGCTACACCGAGGAGGATGTGCGCGAGGGCGCCCGCGCACTGACCGGGTGGGTCATCCGGCCCAGCGGCGAAACGTCGATGATGCCCAGGCGGCACGACCACACGGCCAAAACGATATTCGGGGTCACCCGCAATTTCGATGCGGCCGGATTCTGCGACATCGTGCTGGCCCAACCGAAATCCCCGCAATACGTCGTCGGACGACTGTGGCAGCAGCTCGCATCTGACACCCCGCCGTCGCCGCAGGCACTCGACCGCTTGGTCACCGCCTACGGCCCCGCCCGAAACCTGGGGGCGTTGACTCGGGCAATCCTCACCGACGACGAATTCATCAGTAGCCGGGCGGCCATCGTCAACACGCCGGTCGAGTGGCTCGTCGGGGTGATCCGCACGTTGGACGTCTCGGTCGAGGCCCCGGCGCGGCTGAAGCTGGTGAACGCCACGCTACGAGGGCTGGGGCAGCGACCCTTCTATCCGCCGGATGTCGGCGGGTGGCCGCACGGCCGGGTCTGGATGTCGACCGCCAGCGCCGATATACGGATGCGCGCCGCGAGCCAACTGGCGCGTGCCGGTGACCTGTCCAGCATCGAAGACACCGGTGCCGATGACCGGATCGACGCGGTCGGCTATCTGATCGGGGTCGGAGCATGGTCGGACCGGACCGTCACGGCGCTAAAGTCGTTGGTGCGCAGGCCGGTCCAGCTCGTCGCCGCTGCCGTCAATACGCCCGAATACCTGACGTCATAGCGAGTGCCGATGTCTGATTTGAATCGCCGCAAGTTTTTGATCGCCAGCGCCGGCCTCGGCGCGGCCGGTCTGCTGTCTGGTGCATGCGCCATCAGCTGGCCCGACCTGATGCGGGAGGCCAAGCAGCGGCCCCTCGCCGAGGGCAGCGGTGTGCTGGTGATCCTCACGCTGTACGGCGGCAACGACGGCATCAACACCGTGATTCCCTATGCCGACAACGCTTATCATGGCGCCCGGCCCGAACTAGCTTATGCCCCAGGCGATGTGCTGGCCCTGGATGGCCAGCTCGGGCTGAACCCGGCACTCAAGGGTCTGGCTCAGCAATGGAAGGACCGGAAGCTGGCGATTGTGCGTGGTGTGAGCTATCCGCAACCCGACCACAGCCACTTCCGGTCGATGGACATCTGGCAGACCGCGTCGCCGGCCGAGCCTGTCTCGACCGGTTGGATCGGCCGCTGGCTCGATGCCACCGGTGACGACCCGCTGCGTGCGGTCAATATCGGCTCGGTCCTGCCGCCGCTCGCTGTTGGTGAAAAGTTCACGGCGGCAGCACTTTCTCCGTCCGAGAAGCCAGAGTCAGCGGACAGATTCGCGGAGGTAGTGGACGCGCTTGGTGCGGACGACTCCAACGACACGCCTGCGATGGCGGCGGTCTGTGACGCCTATCGGGCCACCCGTACCACCGACACGACCTTCGGCGCGATCAAGCCGTCCGGCGGGAAACACAACTCGCTGGCCGGCCAGCTGAGCATGGTGGCGGACGCGGTCAGGGCAGCAGTGCCCACCCGGGTGTACGCGGTGCAGCTGGGCGGGTTCGACACGCATGCAGACGAACGGGAGACCCAGCAGCGTCTGCTGCAGACCTTCGACGAAGCTGTCACCCCGTTCCTCCAGCAGATGGCCGGCGACCAATACGGCAAAAATGTTGTCCTGCTGGCGTATTCGGAATTCGGGCGGCGGGTCGCGGCCAACGCCTCGCAGGGCACCGATCACGGCACCGCTGGGCCGGTGTTTGTCGCCGGGGCGCCGGTCAAGGGCGGCTTCTACGGCGACGAACCCAGCCTGACCGATCTCGACAATGGCGATCTCAAACCCACCACCGACTTCCGGGACGTCTACTACGAGCTGTTGTCACAGACGGTTCAGACCGACCCCACGCCGTCGGTCGGGACCGGCCGTCGCAGCCTCGGCTTCCTCTAAGCAAAGCCCGGGCTTCCTAGCGGGCTATCGGGCGACGAAAGACAATGCGGGCGCGTGTAATTGACGCTAGCGGGCCGGTTCGGTGCGTCTGGGCGGCGCTCCGGGGTCGGCCCCGCTTCAACTGATCAGCTGGCCAGTGCCCGCATGGCTGTGGCCACGATGGCGTCGGCGTCGGCTGGCGTCAATCCTCCGTGCCCAATCGCCATCCGGTACATCGCCGGCCCGAAGATGAGATCCAGCGCGACCTCGGGGTCGAGGTTCGGATCCAGTTCACCGCGAGCGACTCCGCGGTACCAGATCTTCCTCACGGCTGCTCGGCGGATGTTCACTTGGTGTGTGCGTATCCGCTCGCGTTCAGTTGGATAGAACTGCGACTCGCCGACGAGTTGGGCGTAGATCGCGCCGAGTGGGCTGCTGTAGAACCCCATCATGCCGCGTAACGTCAGGCGGAAGTCTTCGGCCGTCGATCCGGTGTCGGGCACAGGCGCGTCGGCCATCATTCGGTGCAGGAACGCCTCGATAGCCACCGCGGTTCTGTTCGGCCACCATTTGTAGATGGTCGCCTTGCTGACCCCGCTGCGTGCGGAGATGCGGTCGATCGACGCCCTGCGCAGGTCGTCCTCCTGCATCAGTTCCATAGCGGCATTCAACACGGCGTCGCGGCGTTCCTCGCTGCGCGGTCGACCGCGCGCTCGACTTGTGGTCATTCCTCCAGTTCCCTATCACTCATTGGTACAAAGGTAATTACTAGACGTCTCGCTGTGAGTACGCCCCTGTGCGTTGCCGCGGGCCAAGCGGGACATGCAACATGCTGACGTGAAATTTCTCAGATTCAAATCAGACACCCCTCAGCTTCGTCTTAGCCATAGTGCATGGATCACCACTGGTATCGCTCTGGTGGGCGCCAGCCTGATCGCCGTCACCCCGGAAGCCACGCCACTGCCTGACGTGCAGCACCGCCAGTTCCGGCTCACCGGCTACGACGAGTTCGATCTGTCCCAACTGGCCAGCGCCACCGAGACGAACTGGTCAGGACTGGAAACCGTACTCGGCAGCAGCCACTGGCTGACCGACCCCAATATCTCGCAAGGTCTTAGCGCCGTGTTGAGCGACCTGTCAACCGGCGCCTCGAACCCGGTGACCAACCCGCTCTCGCTGCTGACCGAGGGCGCGCTGGCGCTCCTCAGCAGCAGCGACGCGTCCAACGCGGCCTCGACCGCGCTAACCGCCGTATCGGACAACATCGAATCGGCGCTGAGCAGCGGCGCCTACTCGACAGCCCTTACCGACCTCGAAAACGCGCCCACCACGATCCTGTACGCCTACCTCAACGGTTACCCGGAAACCCTTGGCTCCGGGCTCATTTCCCCAGAGCTCGGGCTGCTCACCAACACCGCCGACGGTGCGGCCACCGGCGAGATCGACGCCCTTCAGCAGCTGAGCAACACCCTGGCCGACGAGTTGTCGGCGGTCGGCGGAGGGAATTTGACGACGACCCCGACCCTGCTAGAACCGGGCTCCTTAGACCTCTCTGTCAACGTCAGCACAATCCTCAACGACCTTGCCCCCAGTGGCACTCTGAGCCTGCCGTTCAGCCTGGACAGTCTGCTTAGCGACGCCGCCCCCAGCGGCGCGCTCAGCCTCCCGGTCTCCGTGGACCAGCTCCTCGGCGACGTGGCACCCAGCGGTAGCCTCACCCTGCCGTTCAGCCTCGACAGTCTCCTCGGTGGGGCCACTCCCGGCGGCACACTCAGTCTGCCGATCTCCCTCGACGGGCTGCTCAGCGACGTCGCCACCAACGGCAATATCACTGTGCCGATCACCCTCGACCAAGTACTGGGCGATGCCCTCGGGAATGGCGGCAGTATCAGCGTCCCGCCGATCTCGGTCGACACAATCGTCAGCGATCTCGGCAATCCCTCGTACACCATTAACCTCGGCATCGCCAAAGAAACCATCTCCCTCCAAACTTTCATCAACGACCTCGGTATCGGCAACGAGACCATCACCCCCCCATCCATCCCCGACAGCACCGTCCTCAGTGACCTCGAGTCGGTGCTCGGCAGCTCCGGTCACCAGGACATCACCGTCTCCGTCAGCGACCTCGAGTCGCTTCTCGGCACCGCGGGAAGCCAGGACATCAGCGTCTCCACCGCCACCCTCGAGGGGCTGCTGGGTACCTCCGGCAGCAACGACATCACCCTGTCGGTGTCCGACCTGCAGACGCTTCTCGGCGGCGCCGGCAGCCAGGACATCAGCCTGCCGATCAGCACCCTCGAGTCGCTTTTCGGCACTGCCGGCAGTCAGGACATCAGCATCCCGCTCAACACTCTCGAGGGGCTCTTCCCCAGCACGCTGAGCCTGGACCTGAACATCCCTGACGTGACCGGGGGCGCCGTGCCCAACTTCGACGTGGCCTTGGGCCAGGACCTGTTGGCGGTACTCGGCAGCATCGCTCCGATTTCATCGGATCTGCCTAGCCTATTGGGAACTGACCCGACGCTCGATGTGACATCCCTGTTGAGCAGTGTGGTCACTGACCTTGGCCTGCCGGTGTCGATTACCGGCGGCGATCTAACAGTTAACCTCACGGGCCTCGCCTCAGAACTGCTCGGCGGTTTGGTGCCCTGAGCTAGGCCGCGGCGCCGGCGGGCGGGAGGAACCGTCGGCGCCGCCCAGGGGGCCGGATCAGCCGATCGCTCGTAAGCAGTCGCGGGCGATGGCCAGCTCTTCGTTGGTGGGGATCACCAGCACGGCGATCGGCGAGGCATCGGTGGAAATCTGCCGAGCCTCCTTGGCGGACCTCGTGTTTCGCTGCTCGTCGATCTCGATGCCCAGCACCGCCAGTCCGCTCAGCGCGTCGCGGCGCACCGACGCGACGTGCTCGCCGATGCCCGCGGTGAAACTCACCACGTCGGTGCGGCCCAGCACCGCCAGATAAGCACCGACATACTTTCGCAACCGATGTATAAACACGTCATAAGCCAATTGCGCTGACTCGTCACCGGATTGGATCATTTCGTGCAATCGGCGAAAGTCGCGCTCGCCGGCCAGACCCAGCATGCCGGACTGCTCGTTGAGCATTGATTCGACCTCGTCCACGCTCATCTGCGCGGCGCGGCACAGGTAGCCGATGACACCAGGGTCGATGTCGCCGCTACGGGTGCCCATCACCAGACCCTCCAACGGGGTCAAGCCCATCGATGTGTCCACCGGCCGGCCCGCCGCGATCGCCGACGCCGAGGCTCCGTTACCCAGATGCAGCACAATCTGATTCAGGTCCTTCAGCGGCCTGTCCAGGAACGCCGCGGCCTGCTCACTGACATACTGGTGCGACGTGCCGTGAAATCCGTATCGGCGGATCCGCCACTTGCGCGCCAGGTCACGGTCGATGGCGTAAGTCGCCGCCGCCGCGGGCAGGTCGTGAAAGAACGCGGTGTCGAACACCGCGACATGCGGCACATCCGGCAACATCTTGCGGGCCACCTCGATACCCTGCACGGCGGGCGGATTGTGCAGCGGGGCCAGCACGGACAGCTGCTTGAGTTCGCCGATCACCGCGTCATCGATCACGGTCGGCTGGTAAAACGTTGCCCCGCCGTGCACCACCCGGTGTCCAACTGCCGCCAGCCCGCAAACCTTTAAATCGATACCGGCCTCCGACAACTGGTCAAACGCCATCCGCAGCGCCGCGTCGTGGTCGGCAACCGGCGAAGACGGCTCGCCGATCCGTTCGACGATGCCGTCGGCCAACGGCCGACCCGAATCCGGCTGGATCAGCTGGTATTTCAGCGACGACGAGCCTGAGTTGATCACCAGCACCGTGCGATCAGGAGGCCATCGGCACCCTGGGCCTGAATAGCGGTGATAGCGACGGTGTTGACGATGTCTTCGACCAGTGCGCCGCGGGACAGGTCGTTGACCGGCTTGTTCAAACCTTGCAGCACCGGACCGATGGCGATCGCCCCGGCGCTGCGCTGCACCGCCTTGTAGGCGTTGTTTCCGGAATTGAGGTCGGGGAAGATCAGCACCGTGGCCCGACCGGCGACCAGCGAATCACGCAGCTTGGTGGCCGCCACCGAGGGCTCGACCGCAGCGTCGTATTGGATCGGGCCCTCGACCAGCAGCTGCGGCGCCCGGTTGCGCACCAATCCGGTTGCCTCCCTGACCTTGTCGACATCTGCACCCGTCCCGGATTCACCGGTGGAGTAGGACAGCATGGCCACCCGCGGCTCGATGCCGAATTGTGCGGCGGTGCGGGCAGAGCTGATGGCGATATCGGCCAACTGGTCGACTGTCGGGTCGCGGACTATCGCGCAGTCGCCGTATGCCAGCACCTGATCCGGCAGGCACATCAGGAAGATGCTGGACACCGTCGAAATGCCTGCCGCGGTGCCGATGATCTCGAAGGCGGGACGGACGGTGTGCGCCGTGGTGTGTGCAGCGCCGGACACCATCCCGTCAACCATGCCGTTGTGCACCAGCATGGTCCCGAAATACGACACGTCGTGGATGATCTCCCGGGCCTGCTCGACGGTGACCCCCTTCTTGGCGCGCAGCTGCGCGTACTGCTCGGCGAATTGGTCGCACAACTCGCTGGTGCGGGGATCAAACACCGTGGCCGCGTCCAGGTTGACGCCGAGTTCAGCAGCGCGAGCACGGATCTGGCTTTCATCGCCGAGGATGGTCAGGTCGGCGATATCACGCTGCAGCAGCCGGCCGCCGGACTTGAGTATTCGGTCGTCGTCACCCTCGGGCAACACGATGCGCTTGCGATCCGATCGGGCCCGCTCGCGCAGCTGGTAGGTGAACATCTGTGGAGTGGTCACCTTCGGGATCGGGATTGCTAACTGCGCCAACAAGTCCGCGAGATCTATGTGGCTCTCGATCAGCCGCAGCGCGGTGTCGATCTTTCGCTGTGACGTCGCGGTGACGCGGCCGCGGGCCGACCCCACCGCGCTGGCCGTATCGAACGTGCCCAGCGTGGTGGCGATGATCGGCAGCCGCAGCCGCAGTCCGGCCACCAGCGCCCCGGTCGATCGATGCAACTCGAATCCGCCGTTGAGAATGATGCACGACAATGACGGAAACCCTTCCGCGGCATGGGCGCTGGCGACTGCCAGTACAACGTCGGAGCGGTCACCGGGCGTGATCACCGCGACGCCCTCGCGTAGCCGCTCCAGCACATGGTCGGCCGTCATTCCGGCGACAACCACGCCCATCGCTTCACGGTTCATTAGTGCGGTGTCGCCGCTGACCAGCGTCCCGTTCACGGCGGTCTGCAGATCGGCGACCGTGGGCGCCACCAGCAGCGGTTCATCGGGCAGCACGTATGTCCTCGGGCCAAGCGGCCGCAGCGCCTCGGCGACTGCGGTCAATTGCGACGGCTCACAGCGGTTGGCCACCACGGCCGCAGTATGCGCATGCTGGGCATCCAGCTCGGCCAGACACACCTCGACGGCGTGGACGACTTGCTCGGCACTGCGGTCCTTGGCCCGTACCGCCAGCAATATCGGCGCGCCCAGGTTGACCGCGATGCGGGCGTTGACGCTGAGCTCGGCGGGGCTGGTGACGTCGCTGTAGTCGCTGCCGACGATGACGACGGCGTCGCACTCGGCGGCCATCGCGTGATAGCGCTCGACGATGTCGTCGATGGCGGCGTCACGATCGGCGTGCAGCTGCTGGTAGGTCACACCGATGCAGCGCTCGTAGGGCAGGCCGGCGGTGGTGTGTGCCAGCAGCAGATCCAGGATGTAGTCGCGCTCCTCATCTGCGACCTGCGGCGACCCGCTGCGCCCGGCTTCGCCGCGCTTGCGATCGCCGCCCGCTCGCGTGATCGGCCGGAACACACCAACTCTGGCCACGGCGGCGGTCAGCCGATGCAGGATCCCCAGCGCGATCATCGACTTGCCGGTGTCGCCCTCGGGCGCCGCGATGTAGAGCCCAGAGGTCACAGACTTCCCAGTGGCCTCAGGCATGTGTCGTCAGCCCAGCCGTCGCAGCCGCGGCTCGAGGTCCTTCTGGAAAAGCTCCAGGAATCGGCGCTGGTCATGCCCCGGCGCGTGGAACACCAAGTGGTTGAGGCCCCATGTGACGTACTGGCCGACCTTTTCGACAGCCTCGTCGGGATCCGAGGAGACGATCCAGCGCTTGGCGACCTGCTCGATCGGCAGCGCGTCGGCGGCCTTCTCCATCTCGATCGGGTCGTCGATGCTGTGTTTCTGCTCGGCGGTCAGCGACAGCGGCGCCCAAAACCGGGTGTTCTCCAACGCCAGCTTGGGGTCGGGGTCATAGGAGATCTTGATCTCGATCATCTTGTCGATGTCGTCGACCGATCTCGCCCGGCACCCACTGCCCCTTCTAAGACGGCCGGGATCAGCTTGTCCTTGTAAAGCTCCTCGCCCTTGCCGGACGTGCAGATGAAACCGTCGCCGGCGCGTCCGGCGTACTTGGCCACCGCCGGGCCGCCGGCCGCGACGTAGACGGGCACGCCGCCCTCGGGCACGTCGTAGATCGACGCTCCTTTGAGCCGGTAGTAGTCGCCGTCGAAGTCGACGCGGTCACCGCGCCACAGCTCGCGCATCAACCGCACCGATTCACGCAGTCGGGCGAACCGCTCCTTGAACTCCGGCCAGTCGCCCTGGTATCCGGTGGCGATCTCGTTGAGTGCCTCGCCGGTGCCGACGCCCAGGAAGATCCGGTCCGGATACAGGCAGGCCATGGTGGCGAACGCCTGCGCGATGACGGCCGGGTTGTACCGGAACGTCGGGGTGAGCACCGAGGTGCCCAACGTGATCCGCTTGGTGCGTTCGCCGACGGCGGTCATCCAGGCCAGCGAGAACGGCGCATGCCCGCCTTCGTGCCGCCACGGCTGGAAGTGGTCGCTGACAGTCGCGCTGTCCATCCCGTGCGCTTCGGCGGCGACCGCCAGCTCGACGAGTTCGCGCGGCGCGAATTGTTCCGCCGACGCCTTATATCCCAGTTTCAGTTCAGCCACGCTGTCGTTTCTACTCCAATGCCTAGACTCTCCGACATGGCACCGGTGCTGAACGCCGTCACCGAGACCGTGCATCTCGCCCAGGGCGGGGCGGTCAACTGGCTGCTGGTCACCGACGACAGCGGGGTCATGCTGATCGACGCCGGATATCCGGGTGACCGCGACGACGTGCTGGCCTCGTTACGGGCAGCTCGGATACCAGGCCAGCGACGTGCGCGCGATCCTGCTCACCCATGCCCATATCGACCACATGGGCTCGGCGATCTGGTTCGCCAAGACCCACGGCACGCCGGTGTATTGCCATCCCGACGAGGTCGGCCACACCAAGCGGGAGTATCTGGAACAGGCCTCGCCGCTCGACATCGCTCTGCGCATCTGGCGGCCTCGGTGGGCGTTGTGGGCCGCCCACGTGGTGCGCAACGGCGGGCTGATCCGCGAGGGCATCCCGACCGCGCAACCGCTGACCGCCGAGGTGGCGGCGGAGTTGCCGGGCCACCCGATGGCCATCCCCACTCCCGGTCACACCGGCGGTCACTGTTCGTATCTGGTCGACGGGATCTTGGCCAGCGGCGACGCGCTGGTTACCGGGCACCCGCTGCTGGGGCGCCGCGGGCCGCAACTTCTGCCGGCGGTGTTCAGCCATGATCAGGATGGCTGCATCCGCAGCCTGGCGGCGCTGGCGCTGTTGGATACCGAAGTCCTGGTGCCCGGGCACGGCGACTTGTGGCGGGGCCCGATCCGCGCCGCCACCGATGAGGCGACCGCGTTGGCGCAATGAACAGGTGACCGCACGACGCCGAGATCGACGCTAGCGCGCAAAAGCCCGAGTAGCCGTGAAGCTAACGTCGATCTCGGCGCTAAGCCGTCAGCCCCAGATGCTCCCGTAGGGTGTGGCCGCTGTATTCGGTGCGGAATGCGCCACGCTCCTGCAATAGCGGCACCACTTGGTCGACGAAGTCGTCCAGGCCGTGCGGGGTCAGGTGCGGCACCAAGATGAATCCGTCGCAGGCGTCGGCCTGCACGTAGCGGTCGATCTCGTCGGCGATGTGAGCCGCGGTGCCGACGAACTGCTCCCGGCTGGTGACTGCGATGACCAGCTCGCGGATTGACAGCTTCTCGGCTTCGGCGCGTTCGCGGAACCTGCGAGCCACCGCGACCGGGTCGCCGTGCCGGACGCGGCCCTGGGTGATGCCGGTATCGCCGGTCGGGTCGACATCGGGCAACGGGCCGTCCGGGTCGTAGCCGGAAAGGTCACGGCCCCAGACCTGCTCGAGCATGGCGATCGCCGTCGCGCCGCTGACCTGTTGGTGACGAATATGCACCGCCTTGTCGGCAGCCTCTTCGCCGGTGTCGCCGAGAACGAACGTCGCAGCCGGAAAGACCTTGAGCTGATCGGGGTTTCGTCCGTACGACGCCGCACGGCCTTTCACGTCGGCGTAGTAGCGCTGTCCGTCCTCTAGCGATCCGTGCAGGGTGAACAGCGCGTCGGCGTGCCGGGCGCCGAACGACCGGCCGTCGTCAGAGTCGCCGGCCTGCAACAGCACCGGAGATCCCTGCGGCCCGGCTGGCAGCGTCGCCACTCCGCGCACCGCGAATTGGGTCCCATCATGCTCGACCGTCCCCACGCGCGCGGGATCGACATACATTCCGGTGTCGACGTCGGCCACTATGGCGTCGGCTGCCCAGCTGTCCCAGAATTCGCGTGCCACGGCCAGGAACTCCTCGGCGCGGCGGTAACGATCGGCGTGGTCGAGGAAGCCGCCGCGCCGGAAGTTTTCGCCGGTGAAGGCGTCCGAGGAGGTGACCATGTTCCAGCCTGAGCGGCCATCGGACAGGTGGTCTAGTGTGGCGAATTGCCTTGCCACTTCGAAGGGCTCGTTGAAGGTGGTGTTGATGGTTCCGGTAAGGCCGAGCCGGTCGGTGACGGCCGCGAGTGCCGCAAGCACGGTGAAGGTGTCCGGCCGGCCCACCACGTCCAGGTCGTAGATCCGGCCCCGATGCTCACGCAGCCGCAGGCCCTCGGCCAGGAAGAAGAAGTCGAACAGCCCGCGTTCGGCGGTGCGGGCCAAATGTATGAACGAGTCGAACTCGATCTGGCTGCCCGCGGCGGGATCGGTCCACACGGTGGTGTTGTTGACGCCCGGGAAGTGGGCGGCCAAGTGAATCGGCTTGCGGTGCTTGCCTTCACGTGTATTCATTCGCCTATCCCCCAACGCTGCGCGATCAGCTGGTGTGAACGCAGCCGGTCTTCATGGCGGTGTGTTACCGACGTGACGACCAGTTCGTCGGCGCCGGTTAGTCGTTGCAGCGCGCATAGCCGGTCTGCGACCTCATCCGGATTGCCGACGAATTGCGTTTCCAGCCTGTCCTTTACCACGGGCAGTTGTTCATCGGTGAGCGGAGGGCAGTCGTCAGGATCCGGGTAGGGAACGGCGCCCACACCGGTTCGGATGGAATACACCCACTGTCCGTAACCGGTGGCGAGATGCCTTGCGGTGGCATTGTCGTCGGCAACAACGATGTCGGCAGAGACCACGACGTAGGGCTGCTGCAGCGTGGCCGATGGGACGAACGAATCACGGTATGCGTCGATGGCCTCCAGCGCGGTCGCCGGGGTGATGTGATAGCTCGCAACGAACGGCAGCCCGCGCGCGCCGGCCAGCCTGGCGCTTTGCCCCCGGGTGCTGCCGAAGATCCACGGTGTCAGCCCGGATCGCTCCCCCGGGACCGTGTGCACGTCGAAACCCTCGACCTCGTAGGTACCGTCCAGCATCGCGATGATGTCGCCGAGTTGCTCGGCGAAGTCAGGCGCCACCGCCTCCGGCTGCTGCAAGATCCCCATAGTCGCCTGCACCTGCTCCTTATCGAGCAGCCCGCGCAGGTCGAATGGCAGTGGGATCACCACACCGTCGACTTCGCGCCACTGCCGCGGCGGGCGGGTTGTGGCCGATGGCTGCTTCGGCTTGAACCCGGTGTCGCGTCGTTGCCCCCGTCCGACGCCAAGGTCGATGCGGCCCGGATAGAAGGCGTCCAGCATGCCGAAGCTCTCCACCACCGCAGCGGCCGTGGTGTGACTCAGCTGGATTGCAGCCGAGCCCACCCGAATCGTGTTGGTAGCGGCCGCGATCTGACCGATCAGCACTGCCGGCGCCGAGCTGGCGACGCCGACGAAATGGTGTTCGGCGATCCAGAATCGGCGATATCCCCATTGCTCGGCACGCTGCGCCAGATCGATGGTGTTGCGCAGGGCCGTTGCGGCGTCGCCGCCGGCGCTGATCGGCGCCAGATCCAGAATCGAAAGCGGGACAGTGCTCACGTGCGCCGCTCTCCCCCGCAAGCGGGAGGTGCCCCCACCTCATCGCTTCGCTCTGCATCGTCGCCGGCGCGGCTCATCGGCTCACCGTCGTATAACGGTTGGGCGCCGTCGGCAGGCCGAGCCGTTGGCGCAATGTCTCACGCTGACCGTAGCTGGTGCGAAACCGCCCGGCGCGCTGCAGCAATGGCACCACCTCATCGACGATCACCGGAAGATCGGTGGCGTTGACAGCCGGCCGCAGCCGCGCACCGTCGATGCCCAACTGCTGCCAGCCCAGTAGCAGCTCGACTAAATCCTGTGCGCTGCCACCAAATATGAGTGCGTCAGATCCGAAATCGGAGTCGCCACCGAACGTCACCACCACGTCGGCGAAGATTTTCAGCCGGGCACCACCAGCCGCATGCACGTCGCGGATGATGGCGCGTACCGAAGCATCACCGGTTGGCGTAACAAAGACGAGATCGCTACTAGCGGCTGCGAATTCGTAGATACGTGGGGCATGAGCCAACGTTGCCACCACCGGCTGCCCCTGAGGTGGACGCGGGGTGATCGAGGGCCCCTTGACCGAGAAGTATTCTCCGGCGAAATCGATGTAATGCAGTTTGTTTCGGTCGATATAGCGCCCAGTGGACACATCGCGAATCACCGCGTCGTCCTCCCAGCTGTCCCACAACCGGCGTACCACCTCGACGGCGTCGGCGGCCTCGTCGAACAGACCGTCAGGAAACTGTGATCCGTTGCGCCGGCCGAACAATGCCGCCTCATGCGCGGTTGCGCTCACCCGAGGCTGCCAACCAGCCCGCCCGTGCGAGATGTAGTCCAATGTGGCGATGGCCTTGGAGACGTGAAACGGCTCGGTGTGGGTGACGGTGGCCACCGGCACCAGCCCGATGTGCCGGGTGACCGGGGCAATGCGCGCGGCAACCAGGACCGCATCGGCGCGACCCGCCAGCCGCCGCGGAGAGATTTCCTCGCGGCGTCCGGGTTGAGGCGTCAGGGTGTCGTCGATGGTCAGGAAATCCAGCAAGCCGCGCTCGGTGGTCGCCGCCAGGCCGGCCCAGTACCGGCCGCTGAACACCGACTCCGCAGCGGGGTCGGCGCTCAGCGTGGTTCGCCACGCTCGCCGATGCCAGCCGTAGCCATCGAGCGCAACACCCAAATGCAGCTGATCGGTCATGGCTTGCCCTCATCGAACGCCTTGCCGAAGGCGATCGGATGGAAAGGTCCCCATGACGGCAACGACGGCGCGTCCATCTCGGTGTAGCCGGTGGTCCGATACAGCGCCTCTGCCTCCGGTTGACGGTTGCCGGTAATCAGGTACACCCGCTGATAGCCCCGCCTGGCCGCGGTGGCCTCCAGTTCGGCCAGCAGCGCCTTGGCGTAGCCGCGGCGACGATATTCGCTGTCCGTCCAAATCCGTTTGAATTCCACAGTGTCGGCATCGAACCGGCGGAACGCGCCGCCGGTGACTGGGAGGCCGTCCAGCAGTCCGATCAACAAGCCACCGTCCGGAGGCGCGAGCTCGGCGGACGGAACAGGCAACCAGCTGAGATGCGTCTCCGGAGTGCCGCCGTAACGATGGGAGTACTCGACCGCCAGCTCGGCCAACAGTGGCGCTGCCAACGGGTCATCCGGCCCCACCGCCGAGAAGTGCAGCTGGGCCGCCGCGGTTGACCGGCTGGATCGGGATATCACGTCAATGTCCAACGTCTCGTTATCGGCGGCATTCCGACCCCGCTAGGTCAATGTCGCGCTGACGTACCGGCCGGCGACAGGTGCTCCGCCAAGATCCTGACGACGCAATCCCGATAATCCGGTAGCGGTGAACAGGTCCGGGAGGTCAGCCACAAAGGTTCTCCAGCCCAGCGCCGCCAAAGACTCGGCGGCGTCGTGCCGCTCGTCCGGATACGTGAGCTCGGTCATATCGCCCTTGAAACCGTACGATCGCCAGCGTTTAGCCAGCGCGTGCTCCTGGCTGACAAGCGGCCGGATCCGGTTCGGCAGATAATCGGCCGCCATCCTGCTGCCCGCGGCGCTCAATGCGGTGACATTGTTCAGCATGCGGTCTTGCGTGACGGGCGCCAGGAAACCGATGAACAGCCCCTCGGCAATCCACGCTGTCGGCTTGGTGGCATCGAAGCCGAGCCGCCGCAGCGCGTCCGGCCAGTCGCGGCGAAGATCGATGCCCGCCGCGCGCCGATCGGCGGTCGGGGTAACCGCCAGGCCCCGCAGCGTCTGGGTTTTGAACTCGATGACTCGCGGCTGATCGATCTCGTAGACGGTGGTGCCCGCCGGCCACCACAGCCGATAGGGCCGGGCGTCCAGCCCCGACGCCAAGATCACCACCTGCCGAATACCGGCCCGGCAAGCATCGGTGAGGAAGTTGTCGAAGAATCGGGTGCGGACCGCGAAAAGGTCGGTCAGCAACGCGAATCCGTTGTCGTCACCGAGATCACTGATGGCGCGCTCGCCGCTGGCGACCTGGGTGAAGAAGTCGACTCCCACGGCGCGGACCAATGGCTCGGCGAACGGGTCGTTGATCAACCCGGCCCTGTTGGCCAAAGCCCTGGCCGTCGCTACCAGTGTCGCGGTAGTCCCGACACTGGTGGCCGGATCCCAGGTGTCGTGATCTGTTCGCGCCATGGTCAGGCCGACCCTACGCCGCGCCGATTCGGCCAGCGCGAATCATCACTTCCCGCGTAGCGAAAAGCCGTGGTCAACGCCTCGCCTAATTAGGTTTACGGGCACTTAAATGCAGCGCCGCCCGCCAGCCGAGCAGCAGCAGCGCGGTGATCGTGGACGCCACCGCAACGAAACTGGCGGCCACACCGGCGGAGGTGGCCTTGCGCAGCAGCATCCCGACCGCGACCGTGCACAGCCACACCACAATCCCGGTGGGAAGCACAGCCGTCGGGCGTCGCCACGCCCGAGCGGCAAGCCAGCCCAGGGCGGTCCCGCTCAGAAACGGCCAGGCCGTCGTCGCGATGCCCACGACGCCCAACCCCTCGTCGTGACTGCGCCGCCCGACGGCACAGAACAGCAGCACACAGGCAACATCGACGCCCAGCCACCCCAGAGCCTGCCGCGGACGCACCACGCCGCGGACACTACCGGGGCCCGACACCTTGACTGCGCCGCCAGAGTGAATATAGGTTCGCTGCAAATGAATGACAGTTCACTCGGAAGTGTTATGGCTGTGGAGGACGCCAAGGCGTTCGCCGAAAAGCGACCGGCCGACTTCGGCCAGTTCGTCACGGGCTGAGGGGTCCTTATATGACCAACAAACTCGCACTGGTCACCGGCGCCGGATCCGGGATCGGCAAGGCGATCGCGCTGGGCTTCGCCGCCCGTGGCGACCGTGTCATCGCCGCTGACCTGGACAAAGCAGCCGCCGAAGCCACCTCCGAAGGACATCCCAACCTGATCACCGCACTGCCGGTCGACGTTGCCGACCGCAGCCAAGTCGACACCCTCCGCGACCGGACACACGCCGAGGTTGGCGTACCCAACGTCGTGGTGAACGCCGCAGGCTGGGATCGCACCGACCAATTCCTCAATGCGACAACGGAATTCGCCGAAAAAGTGGTAGCTATCAACTACCTGGGGCCGGTGCACGTGTGCAGCGCCTTCCTGCCCGGAATGATCGAAGCCGGCAGCGGCGGACGCGTCGTCAACCTGGCCAGCGACGCCGGGCGGGTCGGCAGTGCGGGGGAAACCATCTACGCCGGCGCCAAGGGCGGCGTCATCGCGCTGACCAAGTCGCTGGCCCGGGAGATGGCCCGGCATGCGATCACCGTCAACTGTGTGTGCCCCGGCCCGACCGACACCCCACTTTTCGCCGCCCAGCCCGAGAAACTCAAAGAGGCTCTGGTCAAAGCGATCCCGTTTCGCCGGCTGGCCCGACCGGAGGAAGTCGCCGCGCCGGTGCTGTTCTTTGCCTCCGATGCCGCGTCGTTCATCACCGGGCAGGTGATCAGCGTGAGCGGCGGACTTACCATGGCCGGATGAGTAGCTTCGACCCGCACGACCCGCTCGGCCTGGACGCGTCGCTGTCTGACGACGAGATCGCGGTTCGTGACACAGTCCGACAGTTCTGCGCCGAGAATGTCATCCCGCATGTCGCCGAATGGTTCGAAATCGGTGACCTTCCGGTCCGTGAACTTGCCAAGCACTTCGGCCAGCTTGGGCTGCTTGGCATGCATTTGCAGGGCTACGGCTGCGGCGGGGCCTCGGCCGTGCACTACGGCTTGGCGTGTACCGAACTGGAAGCGGCCGACTCCGGTATCCGGTCGATGGTGTCGGTGCAGGGTTCGCTGGCGATGTTCGCGATCTGGAAATTCGGCTCCGAAGAGCAGAAGCAAAAGTGGCTGCCCGGCATGGCTGCCGGCGAACTGCTCGGCTGCTTCGGGCTGACCGAACCCGACGCCGGATCCGACCCGGCGGCGATGACTACCCGGGCGCGACGCGACGGGTCGGACTGGATCCTCAACGGCCGCAAAATGTGGATCACCAACGGTTCGGTCGCCGACGCCGCGATCGTCTGGGCGGCCACCGACGACGGGATCCGCGGATTCATCGTGCCCACCGATACGCCGGGATTTTCCGCCAACACCATCCACCACAAGCTCTCGCTGCGGGCGTCGATCACCAGCGAGCTGGTGCTCGACGACGTGCGGCTGCCTGACGACGCGCTGCTGCCGGAGGTAAAGGGCCTCAAAGGCCCGCTGTCATGCCTGTCGGAAGCACGCTACGGCATCATCTGGGGCTCAATGGGCGCCGCGCGCTCGGCCTGGCAGGCCGCGTTGGACTACGCCACCCAACGCATCCAGTTCGGCCGTCCCATCGCCGGATTCCAGTTGACTCAAGCGAAACTCGTCGACATGGCCGTCGAATTGCACAAAGGTCTGCTGCTCGCGCTGCAGCTAGGCCGGCTGAAGGACAGCGTCGGCCTGCGACCCGAGCAGGTTAGTTTCGGCAAGCTCAACAACACCCGTGAAGCGATCGAGATTTGCCGAACTGCGCGAACGATCCTGGGTGGCAATGGGATATCGCTGGAATACCCGGTGATCCGGCACATGGTCAACCTGGAGTCGGTGCTCACCTACGAGGGCACCCCGGAGATGCATCAGCTGATCCTTGGCCAGGCGATCACCGGTATGGACGCCTTCCGCTGACAGGAGTATTCAAATGAGCGCACGCCTGGAGTACACCGCGGAGCATCGCCAGTTTCAAGAACTGGTGCGCGATTTCGTGCAGCAGACCGTCGTCCCGGCCCATGAACAATGGGAGAAGGCCGGCTGCGTGGATCGTTCCCTTTTCACCGAAGCGGGAAAGCTTGGACTGCTGGCATTTTCGGTGCCCGAGGAATTCGGCGGGGCTGGCGTCGACGACTTCCGCTACAACGCGATCGTCGTTGACGAACTCCAGCGGGCAGGCGCGGCGGCCGAGGCTGTCACCTTGTCGCTGCAGAACGACATCGTGCTGCCTTATCTCACCGACCTGACCACACCCGAACAACAACAACGCTGGCTACCGGGTGTGGTGACCGGCGAGACGATAATCGGCATCGCGATGACCGAGCCAGGCGCCGGCAGCGACCTGGCCGGAATCCGCACCACCGCGGTGCGTGACGGCGACCATTACGTCGTCAACGGTGCGAAAACGTTTATCTCCAACGGGCAGACTGGGGACTTGTTCGTCGTCGTGGTACGCACTGCACCCGACCGGCACAAGGGGCTATCGCTACTGGTCGTTGACCCGGACACGCCGGGTTTTTCCCGCGGCCGGAACCTGGAGAAGATCGGCCTGCACGCCCAGGACACCAGCGAGCTGAGTTTCACCGATATGCGGGTTCCCGTCGACAACCTGCTCGAGGAGGAAGGCAGAGGTTTCTATCAACTGATGAACAACCTTCCGCAAGAGCGGCTTTCGTTGGCGGTGGGCGCGGTGGCTGCCGCCGAAGGGGTACTGGCCGAAACCCTCGACTACGTCAAACAGCGAAATGCCTTCGGCTCCCCCATCTCTAGCCTGCAGAACACCCAGTTCGTGCTCGCTGAACTGGCCACCGAACTCGACATCGCGCGAACCTATCTCGATGACTGCATCGCCGAGCACCTGACCGGTGAGCTCACCGCGGCCCGGGCGGCCCGGCTGAAATGGTGGACCACCGAATTGCAGGTCCGCACCGCCGACCGCTGCCTGCAGCTGCACGGCGGCTACGGCTATATGCGCGAGTACCCGGTGTCGCGCGCGTTCGTCGACGCCCGGATCCAAACGATCTACGGCGGGACCACCGAGATCATGAAGACGATCATCGCCAAGGATCTCGGCATCTAGGGCTCGTCATGGCCACCGATTTCACCGACTATGCCGCTTTGCCCGTCGAAGAGGCCGTCCGGGCCGCCCGCACCAGCTCGCGGCGCCGTCAGGTGCTCGACGCCGCGGTGAAGGTCATGAGCCAGACCGGCTTTCACCAGATGTCCATGCAGGACTTGGCGAACGAGGCCAACGTCAGCGTCGGCCTGATCTACAAGTACTTCGGCGGCAAGGAAGACCTGCTGCTGGCGACGATCCTGCGCATCCAGGACGCCTTCCGCGATCAACTGGCCCCGGTGATGGCAGCCGCCGGTGCCGACGCGAGCGAGCAGTTAGTTGCCGGGATCCGCCGCTACATCGAGATCGTGGACGAAAACCTCGACGCGGTGGTGCTGACCTACCGGGAAAGCCGCACGCTCGACGCCGCCGGGCGTGCCCAGATCAAGGAACTCGAAATCGCCACCGCCGCACCGCTACGGGCGGCCATCGAGGCCGGGATCTCCGCTGGCACGTTCGATGACGTCGACGTCGACATCGTTGTCTTCGACATCATGCTGCTTGCGCACGGATGGGCGCTCAAGCACTGGCATTTCGGCCCGCTCTACAGCCTGGACGAGTACATCCGGCTGCAGACCCGCTATGTGCTGAACTCCTTGGTTTCCCAAGACCATCGGGAGCAGTACGCGCAACTCCTGGGGTAACAAGCTGATCCGATGCCTATACCACGGCGCGACCGGGCAAGTATGAAGCTCGGAAATGCATCGGTGCGAATGGCTTGTGTCTACTGACTGCTGGTTGGTGTGGGGGCGCTGATGATGTGGCTGACCAGGTCGCGTATTGCGCCTGCGGGCGGGGTGCGCCCGCCGACCCAGATGGCTTGAAGCTGGCGGCGCAGGTTCAATTCGGGGATAGCGACGGCCCGGAGCCGACCGACGGCGAGGTCGTCGGTCACCGCTAGCCGACTCAGCACGGCTGGTCCCGCGCCGGCGAGGACTGCGGCGCGCACAGCCGCAGCCGATGACAGTTCGAGCGCGGGGGGTGGTTGGTACATTGCCTCACCCAGCGCCTGTTGCAGTGCCACGGTGAGTGAATCGCGTGTTCCCGAGCCGAGTTCGCGTGTGACCAAGGGTGTTTGCGCAAGTTCGGAGGCCCTCACCGCGCGTGACCGTCGAGCCCACTTGTGATCAGGCGGAACGATGACCATCAGTTCATCGTGTGCCACGACACGGCTGCGTAATCCCCGAGGTGCGCCGGGGCTTTCAATGAATCCTAGATCGGCGGTGCCGTCACGAACCGCAGCGATTGCATGCTCGCTGTTGGTGGCGGTCAGAATCACGTTGGGGACGGTGCCCCCGCGCCGCGTGGCGGCGGCCCGCAGGGATACCAGCCACCGAGGCATGAGCAGTTCGGCGACCGTCTGGCTGGCCACCACCTTGATTTGCTGGCGCCTCTCCGTTCGCAGCGAGCCCAGGCCGGCGTCGACGTGCTGGGCAACGTCGAGCAAGCGGGCTGCCCATTCGGCGACGACGACACCGGCAGGCGTGAGCCGTGAGCCGCGTGCCGTCCGCACAGCCAGCTGCACCCCGGTCTGGGCCTCCATCGATGCCAGCCGGGCCGACGCGCCCTGTTGGGTCAACCCGATTTCGCGGGCGGCGGCGCCCAGGCTGCCCGTCTGGGCGATCGCCAGTAAGACTTCGAACGAGGCCAATTCAGGCATGCGCGAGCTCAGCGCCATGGTTGATGTAATCACAAACCGGCTTTGTGCGGTGATGAAACTGACGTGCCGGAATGAGCCGGTCTCCTCCGCGGCGAGCGAGCGGAGTTCGGGATGTCGTGGCGGCCCGATCGTCGTCGTCGCGCTGAGCCCATGCTGGCTAGTCACGGTTTGCCGTGTTCGGTGTGGTAGGCCATTCAAGGCCCATATGCGACGCGGTGCCGCGGGCCGTGCGATGATCCGGCGCTGTCTGCGCGGGGTTTGCTCACTGGGGCGCGACCAAAGCGCGCGGCGTTGCGGTGATCGCTGCCGAGGCAGCCGCGGCCGGCAAAAGTGATGTGCTGCAGTTGATCCCGATCCTCGCGATGACGCTTTCTTTATCGGACGTGGTCTCTCTCGAATCCATTCCTCGACGATTCGCCCGGCGCAACGATGCTGTCCTCACGGCTGGCACGGATCGACTGTCAGCCTCGATTCCGGACCGCTCTACGTAGGCACAACGCGGCTGTGTGATGCCACAACATCGAGACCTCTACTGGCTGGCAGTTGGTCTGCAAACCATAAAAGGCATGAACCGTCCAACCAAGGAGGGACACAAAATGGATCTCGACCGCATCACGCACCCGTTGAGATTGGCCAGAGGATCCCACCAGCCGGGATCAGGCAAAGGGTGTGCCATGAACGCCATTTCCTACATCAGCGGCGACCCGGAGATAACCGACTTCCCCGAGCGCTCTGCCCGCCCGCTCGCCGCGTTCGTCCAGTCGTGCAACGACCTGCTGGCTGGACCCGACGGCTACCTGTCACCAGAAAACAGCCTTCTCGCACTCGAACTCGGCTGGGAGACTATGGGAACCGCAGATGTTGCCGACACCGTGATCCACGCGTGGGTGGCCGAACTGCTGGCCAGTCCCACATGGGGCGTCGTTCGATACGCCAAAAACGCCGCAGCAAAAACGATTTTCGATATCGCCGAGCTGCACCGCGAGGCCGCGTCTGGTGACATGCCACCCATCGCCGCATGGGACGCCGCCCACCGCGCCGCACGCGCCGCCGCCCGGGCGATCAGCCCGACGTTAGACACCAGCGGACTCCATGCCATCCGGGCCGCACACCAATCGACTGCAATCGCCAACACCGATAACTGGGTAAAGCTCGACGCGGTCACCGGTCATGTCCTGCGCGCCCACGAGCTGGCAGCCGGTGAATTTGCGGCCACTCACATTGTGGCGCTCACCCGTCGCGCGATCAGCTCTTGGCGTCGCCTAGCCGGGCTAGCCAACCCCAGCGAGGCGTCCGCGTGTTCAGCTGACCAGCCTGGCCGAGCGGCTGCGGAGCGGGCACCGCTGACCTGTCCAGCACACCGGATTCTCGCTGACATAACTCAGCACTGACACAAGGATCTCTCCGGATGGTTGACCGCTATACCTCTCGCCCCGTCTGGTCGCCGACCTTGGCGTCATTGAGAACCACCCAGTTAGAAGCGCTCAATCAGATCGTGCGACTCGTCACCGAAATCATCGACACCATCGGTGCCCCGAGCGACAAGCTTCGGCCCAATCCCGCCTTCGAAAGCACACCTTCCCCTGTCACACGCAGGCGACTGCCGTCGGCACGGATCGTCCCTCGGTGGCGAACACGTTGCTGACAGGCTGGATTCGTCACAGCGGTTGGCGATGTGTTGGTCGGCGTGGTGGCGGTTGATCTTGTTCGTGTGCACCGTTCAGCGTGACGAGGAACTGATCGGCGTGCGGCACCCCGCAATCTTCAGCGACGCGCCATAACCGCTGGGACGGTTCAAAATCCCTGCCGACGATCTGCTGATAGCTGTTGGCCCCCTGGCATCGTGAGTCCGACTTAGCCATGGCTTTACACAGGACGGACACAAAGAGGTTTTGTGAGATCACAACATCGACGCCTCTACTGAAGGGCCCTTGGGCGGCGAACTATCGAAACCAACGGAACCGCCGACTATCTGCACGGTCCAAGTCGGCAACCTTCGCGAAGGAGAACCCGCAAATGACCACAGCACGTCCCGCCAAGACTCGCAGCGAGGGCCAGTGGGCGCTGGGAGAGCGTGAGCCGCTTAATGACAGCGAGCGGATCAAGCATGACGACGCACCGCTCAATGTGCGGACCCGCATCGAAAACATCTACGCCAAACAGGGTTTCGACAGCATCGACAAGTCGGATCTGCGCGGCCGCTTCCGCTGGATGGGTCTTTACACGCAACGTGAGCAGGGCTACGACGGCACCTGGACCGGTGACGAAAACATCGACACCATCGAGGCCAAATACTTCATGATGCGGGTGCGCTCCGATGGTAAGGCGATGTCGGCCGCTGTGCTGCGCACCCTGGGTCAGGTCTCGACCGAGTTCGCCCGCGACACCGCCGATATCGGCAATCGGGAGAATGTGCAATTCCATTGGATCCAAATCGAGGACGTACCCGAGATCTGGCGGCGGCTGGAAGCGGTGGGCCTGCAGACCACCGAGTCCTGCGGTGACTGCCCACGCGGCTTCCACGGTTCGCCGCTGGCCGGCGAGTCGCCCGACGAGGTGCTCGACCCCTCACCGGCGATCGACGAGATCGTGCGCCGCTTTTTGAACAATCCCGAATACGCGAACTTGCCCCGCAAGTACAAAACGGCGATCTCGGGCCTGCAGGACGTCTCCCACGAGACCCACGATGTCGCGTTCATCGGCGTGAACCATCCCGAGCACGGGCCCGGCCTGGATCTGTGGGTCGGTGGCGGGCTGTCGACCAACCCGATGCTGGCCCAGCGGCTCGGCGCGTGGGTACCGCTGGACGAGGTCCCCGATGTGTGGGAGGGCGTGACCTCGCTGTTCCGCGACTACGGCTACCGGCGGCTGCGTTCCAAGGCCCGGCTGAAATTCCTGATCAGGGACTGGGGTATTGAAAAATTCAGGGAGATTCTCGAACAGGAGTACCTCAAGCGTCGCCTCATCGATGGCCCGGCCCCCGAGCCGGTTACGCACCCGATCGACCACGTCGGGGTGCAGCGCCAGAAGAACGGGCGCAACGCAATTGGCGTTTCCCCGATCGCCGGACGGGTGTCGGGCACAGTCTTATCCGCGGTAGCCGATCTGATGGACCGGGCCGGATCGGACCGGGCGCGGTTCACCCCGTACCAGAAGCTGGTCATTTTGGACGTGCCCGACGAGTGCCTCGATGAGATGGTGGCCGGGCTGGACGCGCTGGGGTTGCCGTCCCGGCCGTCGCACTGGCGGCAGACCCTGATGGCTTGCAGCGGCATCGAGTTCTGCAAGCTGTCGTTCGCCGAGACGCGCGTGCGCGCCCAGACCCTGGTGCCCGAACTGGAACGCCGCCTCGACGACATCAACGCTCAGCTCGATGTGCCGATCACGGTCTACATCAACGGCTGCCCCAACTCGTGCGCCCGCATCCAGATCGCCGACATTGGCTTCAAGGGCCAGATGGTCGACGACGGTCACGGCGGATCGGTCGAGGGCTTCCAGGTGCACCTGGGCGGCAGCCTCGGCGCTGAGAGCGGGTTCGGGCTCAAGCTGCGCCAGCACAAGGTGTTCAGCCATGAGCTCGGCGACTACATCGACCGGGTGGTGCGCAACTTTGTGAACCACCGCCATGAGGGCGAGCGCTTTGCCACTTGGGCCATGCGAGCCGACGAGGAGCAGCTGCGGTGAGCGGGCAGGTGAAAGGTTTCACTGAGGCACAGATACGGGAGATGGCGACGCGCGGCGCTGCCCTGGATGGCACCCGTCCCTCCGACCGGTGGCGCCGGACCGAGGAAACCTTCGGCGACCTCTACCTGGTGGCCGCCAATACGCCAGACGCGGTATCGGTGGATTTGGCCGCGAAGGTTCATCCCGCCGAGGACGCCGACTCCGCCTAGCGGGCGCTGGCAGGGGCTGGCCAAGATCGAATGCGGGTTGCAGGCCTCGTGACCACACTCGTGTTGACCGCGCATGGCAGTGCGGATCCGCGGTCGGCCGCCAATACCCGCGCTGTAGCCGGCTTGCTTTCCCGCCTGCGGCCGGGCCTTGACGTGCGCGTCGCCTTCTTGGAACGGAATGCGCCTACCTTGGGTGACGTGCTCGCCGGGTTGTCAGGCACCCGTGAGGCGGTGGTGACTCCGCTGCTGCTGGCCGACGCCTACCACGCCCGTATCGACATCCCCGGGCAGATCGCCCGCTCCGGCGCCGCGTGGAGCGGAATCGACGTGCGACAGGCCGATGCGCTCGGCGAAGACGATCGGCTGGTGTCGGTGCTGCGGGATCGGCTGGCCGGGCTGGGGGTTTCCCGGCTCGATGACGCGCTCGGCGTGCTCGTGGTCGCGATCGGCTCCTCGGATGCCGCGGCGAATGCGCGCACTGCTGCAGTGGCGGCGAAGCTGGCGGCGGGA
This sequence comes from uncultured Actinomycetota bacterium, assembly GCA_963720085.1. Classification (GTDB taxonomy): domain Bacteria; phylum Actinomycetota; class Actinomycetes; order Mycobacteriales; family Mycobacteriaceae; genus Mycobacterium. The sequence continues at coordinate 265,245 of CAVRER010000035.1, read as the reverse complement.
ACCCGGTGGGCGGGGGCGACGACCGCATTCGCCACCAGACCAGAGCCTTCGGTGGCTGATGCCGCCAGTCAGTTACGACGCCGCGGCGCCCGCCGGCTGGTCATCGCGCCGTGGTTCCTGGCGCCCGGACGACTCACCGACCGGGTGTGCGCGTACGCGCGAGACGCCGGCATCCCGATGGCGCTGCCGCTGGGCGCACATCGGCTGGTTGCCGCGACGGTGCTGGAGCGCTTCGATCAAGCAGTAGCCAACCGCATGGTGGCTTGAGTTCTACTCCGAAATGTGGTGAGCGACCTCTGCATCCAACCGAAAGGATCCACCATGACTGCCGCATCCACGCAGTCCATCGCCGGCATCGTCATCCCCGACAGCCCGCTGGTGCGTGAAATTACCGAGTACATCCGCGACACCGAAGACGAGCTCTTGTTCAACCACTCCCGCCGGGTGTTCCTTTTCGGCGCACTGCAAGGTCATCGGCGTGGTCTGCAGCCCGACCCCGAATTGCTGTATGCCGGCGCGATGTTCCACGACATCGGGCTCACCGCGGACTACCGGACGTCGATGCTTCGGTTCGAGGTCGACGGCGCCGACGCGGCACGGGACTTCCTGCTGGAGCGTGGCGTTGACGAAGCCGCCGCGCGTAAGGTGTGGCTTTCCATTGCGCTGCATACGACGCCCGGCGTGCCGGAGTTCCTGGAACCCGAAATCGCGCTCGTCACAGCGGGTGTGGAGACTGACGTGCTGGGCTTCGGTCGTGACGATCTGTCCGCCGAGGAAATTGAGGCGGTCACCGCTGCGCATCCTCGACCCGATTTCAAGGACCGGATCCTGCGGGCGTTCACCGATGGTATGAAGCACCGGCCGCGTAGCACCTTCGGGACCGTCAATGCCGATGTGCTGCAACACTTTGACGATTCGTTCGTCCGTGACGACTTCGTCGAGATCATCCGCAATAACAGCTGGCCGGAGTAGGAGCACGACGATGGCCACAGTGGTTTCCGCCGACAAAACCGTGATCGGCTACGAATCTGTCGGTGCCGGGCCACCCTTGCTTCTGGTGCACGGCAGCACGGGCACCCGTGCCCGCTGGTCTTCGGTGCGGGCGCCTCCCTTCCTCGCGCTCAACCCAGCCGACAATTAACCAAGCCCGAAGGAAATAGTGGTATGAGCAGCACAAATGACAATCCAATCCAGACGACTGATTCCGGTATCCCGGTCGAGAGCGACCAGTATTCGCTGACCGTCGGCGCGGGCGGCCCGATCTTGCTTCAGGACAGTTACCTGATCGAGCAGATGGCCAACTTCAACCGGGAACGGATCACAGAGCGGCAGCCGCACGCCAAGGGCAGCGGCGCGTTTGGCCGGTTCGAGGTCACCAACGATGTCAGCGCCTTCACCAAGGCGGCGCTGTTCCAGCCGGGGAGCACCACCCGCCTGGTGTCCAGGTTCTCCACGGTGGCGGGGGAACGAGGCAGCCCCGACATGTGGCGGGACCTGCGCGGCTTCTCGCTGAAGTTCTACACCAGCGAGGGCAACTACGACATGGTCGGCAACGACACGCCGATCTTCTTCGTCAAGGACCCCATGCACTTCCAGAACTTCATCCGGTCGCAGAAGCGGCTGGCCAAGAACAATCTGCGCAGCAACGATATGCAGTGGGACTTCTGGACGCTGCTCCCGCAGACGGCGCACCAGGTGATCTGGCTGATGGGCGACCGCGGCTTCCCGAAGAGTTGGCGGCACATGAACGGGTACTCCAGCCACACCTACATGTGGATCAACGCGCAGGGCAAGCGGGTCTGGGTGAAGTACCACTTCATCACCGACCAGGGCATCGAGTTCTGGACCCAGGCCGAAGGTGACCTCCTCGCCGGGACCGACCCGGACTATCACACCCGGGACCTGTATGAGGCGATTGAGCGCGGCGACCACCCGAGCTGGACGCTCAAGGTACAGATCATGCCGTTCGAGGACGCCGCGACCTACCGGTTCAACCCGTTCGACTTGACCAAGGTGTGGCCGCACGCCGACTATCCGTTGATCGAGGTCGGCAAGATGACCCTCGACCGCAACCCTGTCGACAACCACACCCAGATCGAGCAGGCCGCTTTCCAGCCCAACAACATGGTGCCGGGGATCGGCCCGAGTCCGGACCGGATGCTGCTGGCACGGCTGTTCTCCTACGCCGACGCGCACCGGGCCCGGCTCGGCGTGAACTACGAGCAGATCCCGGTCAACGCCCCCATCACAGCCGTCAACACCTACAGCAAGGACGGTGCGATGCGGATCGTCAACCGGACCGACCCGGTGTACTTTCCGAACTCCAAGGGCGGTCCGCAGGCGGACAGCGAGCACCACAAGCCGGCGAGCTGGTACGCCGACGGCGAGATCATGCGCGCCGCCTATGTCGAGCACGCCGAGGACGACGACTGGAGCCAGCCCGGCACGCTGGTCCGCGAGGTCATGGACGACGCGGCAAGAGAGCGGCTGGTCAGCAACATCGTGGGAGCGCTGCTCGCCGGCGTGAGCGAGCCGGTGCTCCAGCGTGCCTTCGGCTACTTGCGGAACGTGGACAAGAGCCTCGGCGACAAGGTCGAAACCGACGTCCGCGCCGGACAACGCTAGTGTTCTGAGTAGGGTCGGGGACTGGTGCGGTGGCCGAGGCGGGCTCGGCACGATCGACCTCTTACCGCCGAGGGCGTTGGCCAAGGCAATTCGCGAGAATTAAAGTGACCAACTCAGAGATAGATTGTCCTGTCCGCTAGACAACCTGTTGCCGCACAACAGGATAACCAATACGGAGTATTTCTTGATGTGTAATCAACATCATCAACGAAGCCAACTGGGCGACAACACTATTGAGCCATAGCGGGAGAGCGGCTTTTGGTAGCACCCCGTGCAGCGCTCATGCGCGGTGGTCACCTAGGGTTCCGGGAGAGTCATGACTGTGTTCATATCGATCTTTGTGTCGGGATCGACGATCGTCTCGTACAGCGCCATCGGCTAATCGCGGTGGCCACCCTTCGACGAAGTCGACACCGGTCGTAGAGTCGCGGGTACGGCGCCAAGGAGGTCACCCGCAGCACGTCGCGTCGGCCAGGCCGCGAGAGGAGTTCGCGCGGGCATGATTTCACAAGGGACAATCGTGGCCGCGGGCAGCCTAATCGCGCCGAGGTCCCAGATGGGCTTCTCCCTGGGCTGGCACATCGTGCTCGCCTGTCTCGGAGTGGGCATGCCCGGTCTGATGCTGTTTCTGGAATGGCGGGGCCAGCGCACCGGCGATGTGCATTACCGTCTGCTGGCGCGTCGCTGGGCCCGAGCGCTGGGCGTGCTGTTCGCGGTGGGTGCAGTGTCCGGGACGATCCTGTCCTTTGAGATGGGCTTGTTGTGGTCCGGTCTGATGGAGCACTACGGATCGGTGATCGGGCTACCTTTCACGATCGAGGGCTTCGCGTTCTTTATCGAAGCGATCTTTCTGGGCATCTACCTCTACGGCTGGGATCGACTCACACCACGGGTGCATCTGCTCGCTGGTGTCCCGATCTTCGTGGCTGGAGTGCTCTCCGCGTTCTTCGTTGTCACCGCCAACTCCTGGATGAACAGTCCGCAGGGGTTCACTGAACACAACGGCAAGTTGACCACTGTGTCGCCATGGTCGGCGATGTTCAACAAGGCGACCTGGCCCGAAACCATCCACATGATTTTGGCTGCGTTCATGGTCACCGGCTTCCTCATCGCCAGCGTGTACGCCGTTGCTATGTTGCGGGGACACCGCGACCGTTACCACCGTCTCGGTCTGCTCGTTCCCCTGTCCGTCGCCTGCGCGGTGACGCCGATCCAGATCGTGGTCGGAGACTGGGCGGCCCGCTACGTTGCTGACAACCAACCGACAAAACTCGCGACGATGGAGGGTTTGTACCACAGCCAGCACGGCGCCCCGGAATCGGTCGGCGGCATTTACTACGACAACTCCCTGCACGGCGCGATCCGCATTCCCCACGGTCTGTCTCTGCTGACCCGGCTCAACCCGAACGCCTACATCGCCGGCCTGGACGGAGTACCCGCCAACCAGCGCCCGCCGGTCAACATCGTCCATCTGGCCTTCGACAGCATGGTTGGTATCGGCTTCGCGCTGCTCGCACTCGGGGCATGGTTGGGGTGGACCTGGTGGCGGCACCACCGCATACCCGCCTCGGCCTGGTTCCTGCGCGCTGTCGCGGTGTCAGGCCTCGCCTCGGTCGCGGCCATGGAAGCGGGTTGGATCACCACCGAGGTCGGACGTCAGCCGTGGATCGTCTACGGCCTGCTGCGGGTCGACCAGGCCGTCAACCCCGCGGCGGGGATCGGCTGGGGGCTGCCCCTGCTGGTGGTCGTCTATACCGTCCTCACCGTGGCCATCGTCTACATCCTGCGCCATATGGTTCGCACCCGGCCCGTTCCTGTCGCACCCCAGGAATCCGACGTCGCCGACTACGAGGCGGTGTAGCCGTGTCGCTGGCCACCGCGCTCCTGGCGCTCACCTGGCTGTCCGGGACCGCTTACGCCCTGCTCGGCGGGGCTGACTTCGGCGCCGGCTTCTGGGACCTCATCGCCGGTGACCCTCAACACGGACACGAGCGCCGCAGTCTCATCGAACATTCCATCGGGCCGGTCTGGGAAGCCAACCACGTCTGGCTGATCTTCGTCCTCGTGCTGATGTGGACCTCATTTCCATCTTCCTTCGCAGCGATCGCCTCCACCCTCTACATCCCTCTCACACTGATCGCATTCGGCATCATCGCCCGCGGGTCGGCCTTCGCGTTCCGCAAAGCTGTCACCGAGACATGGCAACGACGCCTGTTCGGCGCGGCGTTCGCGTTTTCCTCCGTGATCACCCCCTTCTTCCTCGGAACGACGGCCGGCGGTGTCGCCTCCGACCGAGTCCCACCAGGCCTCGCCAAAGGCGACATCATCACCAGCTGGGTCAACCCCACCTCGTTGACCTGCGGCGTGCTCGCGGTCGGCGTCTGCGCCTACCTATCAGCCATTTACCTCACCGCCGACGCCCGCCGACGCGGACACACCGACCTAGCTGAGTATTTCCGCCGACAGGGCTTGCTCAGCGGCATCACTGTCGGCGTCGTAGCCATTGCTGCGATCGCGGTCGTGCGCTCCGACGCGCACCAGCTCTACCACGGCCTCCTACACCGCGGCTTACCGCTCGTCATCTGCTCCATGGTCGCTGGGTTCGTGTCGCTGCTGCTGTTGGCCAGGCGCTACTACATTGCCGTACGAGTCACGGCGGCGCTCGCGGTCACCGCCGTGTTGTGGGCATGGGGCGTCGGACAGTACCCCCAGCTACTACCAGGCCTGTCGCTCGAACAGGCCGCATCTCCGCACGCCACACTGCAAGCCACCGCCATCGCCTCCCTCATCGGGCTCCTAGTCGTGTTGCCCTCCCTCGCATGGCTGTTCGTACTGTTCCAGCGAGAGGACACGCGATCGACACGACCGAGCCCGTAGACGACAAGCCACGCAACCGTCCCGCCGCGGGCACAGCGGCCGGCCTCACCTTCCTCGCGCTCAACCCAGCAGACAATTAATCAAGCCCGAAGGACACAGTGGGAGGGTGCCGTATCAGACGGCGGCAGCGGCGTTGGTGATGAGTTCGAGTACCTGGGTGGGCCGGGTGGCGAACGAGGCGTGGCTGGTGTCGAGCTCGATGGTTTTGCGGGCGTGGATACGCTCAGCCATCTTCCGCTGGGTCTGCGGCGGGATCATTCGGTCTTGGGCCGAGACCTGATACCAGCTTGGCTTGGTGCTCCACGCCGGCTCCCCGGTGACATCGTCGAAGCAGCGACGTGCGAGCGGCCTCTGGGTTGTTGCCATGACCAGCGACTCGGTGTCGTCGAGGTCCTGGCAGAAGGCGTCGTGGAAAGTGTCCTGGCGGTGCCACAGGAAGTCGTCGTCGAAGGCAGGGCTGATACTCGCCAAGCCGGGCGCGGGGTCGCTGCTGGCGAGAATGCTATTCAGGCTTTCTCCCTGCGCCGGGGCGAACGCGGCGAGGTAGACCAGTCCGACCACGTTGGTTGCGCGGCCTGCGCCGGTGATCACGGCTCCGCCGTAGGAGTGCCCTACTAGCAGGGTCGGACCCCCATCCATTCCGCCAGCTTCCGGGTGGTTGCGATGTCGTCAGCCAGCGACGTGAGCGGGTTCTGCGCCGCCATCAGCCGATGCCCCGCTTCGTAGAGCCTCGGGATTATGTGCCGCCAGTGCGAACCGTCAGCAAATGCACCATGCACGAGAACGATGTTGGGTTTGTCCGTCATGATTCATCCTTGCACGGCGCGAGGAGGCTGGTCTTCACCGCTGGCACGCATCGAACCCGATAATCGGAATCTACTGATACCTGTTGGCCCCCAAGCACTGTCAGCCCGAATTGTGGACCACACTACGGAAGAAGACACAAGGGAGCTTTGTGGCCTCACAATATCAAGACCTCTACTGAAGGCCCCTTGGGGCGGCGAAGCATCAAAGGCATGAACCGTCCATCTAACGAGGGACACAAAATGGTTGAGTTTCCCCAACAGCTGCATCGTGCTATCGGTTGCCGCGAGTCGTGGGCGGTGTTCAGTCCGTGCCGCAGGTGGCGGTATCGACTAGTGCGCGTGTGGGATTCAGACAAACCGCGGCTGGGCTGGGTGATCCTTAACGGCTCCGACGCCGATGAACATCGCACCGATCCGACGGCCCGGCGCTGCATCGGCTTCGCGCGGGCCTGGGGATACGGCGGCGTCGACATCGCCAACCTCTATGGGCTGGTGTCGAAGAATCCCGGGGCGCTTCGGCACCACTTCGATCCGGTGGGCCCCGACAACGATGCCCACCTGGCCGCGGTGTGCTCCGAGAACGACCTCACGGTGCTGGCGTGGGGACCCAACGCCGGCACCGCGCACGCCCACGCGGTGCTCCAGATGCTGCGTCAGGTCGCCAAGCAGCGTGGAGGGTCTTTGGCGGTGTTGGGCTGGACCCACGGTGCACACCCACTGCATCCACTGCTGGCGCCCAAGGACACCACCCCTAAATGCTTGACGCTGAGCGGGGCCGGTGGCGGTGTGCATGAGGCCGAGGACCCACGCTGGGGACATCTGTTGGCAGGTGCGGCATGACTTCCCTCATGACAACGACGATCCCGCACAGCCAGCAGCGGAAGCCCAATATGGAGCTGGTGCGCGAATTCACCCAGCCAGCACCGCAAGTCGCCGACCGATCCGTGCATGCAATGCACATCGTGGTGTCCCGTGGCAGGTTCGCGCGGGCGATCAGCGCGCAAGGCCACAATGTGCGCCTGGGGATCTGGCTGGCCGGCTGGCACATCGCCATCTATGACGAATTCGGTGAGCAGCCCCATCGTTTCGGAGGGCGATGATGCACCACCACACCGGAATTCAGTTTCCCGGCATCAAACGGACGGTAACCAAAAGCGACGGCGTGTCGCTGTCGGTGCGCGAGTACGGACCTCACGACGCCGCCCATACCGTCGTCCTTCTGCACGGGCTCTGCTTGAACAAAGACTCCTGGACCATCCAGATCGAGCACCTGCTTCATCAATACGGCGACAGCATCCGGATCATCAGCTACGACCACCGCGGCCACGGCGACTCCGCGTCCGCAGCGATGCACACCTACCACATCGACCAACTCGCCACCGACCTCGCCGGCCTCCTCGTAGCCCTCGGTGTCACAGGCCCCCTTACGCTTGCCGGACATTCCCTGGGCGGCATGGTGGCGCTTGCCTACCTGAATCGCCCCGCCGACCAGCGACCTGTCCAACCCGATGGGCTTATCCTCGTCGCCACCGCGGCGGGCAAACTCGCCGAGCGCGGCCTGGGCCAGCTCCTGGCCAACCCCGCCACAGACATCCTCTACGAACTCGCAAACCGCGCGCCGCGCGCCGTCGCAGACCGGGTCCTTCGTGCCCTTGCCCGACCGATCTGCGGCGCCCTGACCAGATATGGCGGATACGGCACGGCACGCCGGGACGCGCTGGTGGCGGTGTCGGCGGCGAGCGTCAACGCCACCCCGGTTGCGACCAAAGCCGGCTTTCTGCGCGCTCTACGGCGCTACGACCAGTATCAGACGCTGAGATCCATCACCGCCACGACAGTGATCATCAGTGGCGGCGCGGACCGGCTCACCCCGCCCTCGCATGCCCACGACCTGGCTCGCGGCATCCCCGGGGCCACGCTCGTGCTCCGGCCCGCCGCCGGGCACATGCTCCTAGATGAGGCGCCCCACGTCATCAGCAACGCCATCATCGGCGTTATCGGTGCGCACACGACCGGCGCAATGAGACGCCGTGTCATGCGTAATTACGACAAACCGGTCTCGCGCCAGCCGCTCGCAATCCAGGAGGCCAGCTAGATGGCTACGCATATCGAACGTCCCTACCACGTCGCGATCGTCGGCTCCGGGCCGTCGGGATTCTTCGCCGCAGCATCGCTGCTGAAGGCCGCCGACGCGTCCGACGATATCGACATAGCGATCGACATGCTGGAGATGCTGCCCACCCCATGGGGTCTGGTGCGCTCCGGCGTCGCGCCCGACCACCCCAAAATCAAGTCGATCAGCAAGCAATTCGAAAAAACCGCCGAGGACCCGCGGTTCCGGTTTTTCGGCAATGTGGTGGTGGGAAAGCACATCAGCGCAGCCGAACTCGCCGAGCGCTACGACGCCGTGATCTATGCGGTGGGGACGCAATCGGATCGGTCGTTGAACATTCCCGGTGAGGACCTGCCGGGCAGCATCGCCGCCGTCGATTTTGTGGGCTGGTACAACGCTCACCCGCACCGCCGGGACATAATGACCGACCTGTCGGGCCATCGCGCAGTTGTCATAGGCAACGGCAACGTCGCACTCGACGTCGCCCGCATCCTGGTGACCGACCCAAACGTGCTCGCGCTCACCGACATCGCCGACCACGCGCTGGAATCGCTGCGCCCCTGCAGCGTCGAGGAAGTGGTGGTCATCGGTCGGCGCGGGCCGCTGCAGACGGCGTTCACCACGCCGGAGTTGCGTGAGCTGGCCGACCTCGAAGGGGTCGATGTGGTGGTCGATCCGGCCCAGCTAGAGGGCATTACCGATGACGATGCCGCGGCGGTCGGCAAGACCTGCAAGCTGAACATCAAGGCGCTGCGGAACTACGCCGCCCGCGAGCCGCATCCGGGAAACCGTCGAATCGTGCTCCGTTTCTTCACATCTCCGATCGAAATCAAAGGCGACGGCAAAGTGGAGCGGATCGTGCTCGGCCGCAACGAACTGGTCTGCAATGACAGCGGACGGGTGGTGGCCAAGGACACCGGCGCGCGTGAGCAGCTGCCGGTGCAGTTGGTGGTGCGCGCGGTCGGCTATCGCGGTGTGCCCACGCCGGGACTGCCGTTCGACGACAAGAGCGGGACCATCCCCAACACCAACGGCCGGGTCGCGGGCAGTCGCAACGAGTACGTCGTCGGCTGGATCAAGCGCGGACCGACCGGAGTGATCGGCACCAACAAAAAAGACTCCCACGACACCGTCGACACCCTGATCGCCGACCTGGCCGCCGCCAGAAACTCTTTCGGGCTGGCGGATTTCGGTGACGACCACGCCGACAAGCTCGCCGACTGGCTCGCCTCTCGCCAACCAAAGCTCGTCACCGCCGCGCACTGGGAGGCCATCGACCGCTTTGAGCGTGCGGCCGGCGAGCCGCACGGGCGTCCCCGCGTCAAGCTGCCGACCCTGGAGGAGCTTCTCCGCATCGGGCACGGCTGATTCCCGTCCAGAAAACGTGCCGTGTTGCTCGTCTTGATAACAAGAAAGGTAAGGAGACGGTTGTGGCATATGTGATTGCCGAACCCTGTGTCGACGTCAACGACAAGGCATGCATCGAGGAATGCCCTGTTGATTGCATCTACCAGGGCGTACGGATGCTCTACATCCACCCCGACGAGTGCGTCGACTGCGGCGCCTGCGAGCCAGTGTGCCCGGTCGAGGCCATCTACTACGAAGACGACCTGCCCGACGAGTGGAGCGGCTACGCCCAGATCAACGCCGACTTCTTTGCGGAGCTCGGCTCACCCGGCGGCGCGTCGAAAATCGGGATCACCGAAAACGACCCAGTCGCGGTCAAAAGCCTGGACCGCGTGGATAATTCCTGAACACGATGGAAACCGACCCGCGCCATGAAATCGCCCGCCGCCGCCGAGGAACAGGACCGAGCCTTCGCGTATGTGCTAGTGCAGCTGGCCATTAGGGCCAGCCTATTCGGACATGGGTTGGACCGACTGCAGAAACGGAGCGCGTTTCACGCCGGGCTGGTGGGCGAGTTTAAGACATCGATCTTGCCTCAGATCATTGTCTCGCTGTGCGGGCTCGATTCCTTGATTTCCCAAGGCCATCAGCGCCGTTAGAAGGGTGGCGGGTCGTTACAGGCCGCGATCCGGGTCGCCTCTCGGGCCGATTCCGCGGCGATACGCGCCTCGTTGATTCCGCGTTCCCAGTTGTTGCGGGCGGCGCGGTCGGCGGCCCTGGTTCGCCGACGGGCCAGCATCATCAGTCCGCGATTCGGGGTGCCTGGCGGCGTCGACGCCGGCAACACCAGCGTGCCGGTCGGAACGGCTAACACGGGAAACAACACAGTTCCACCGGGTTTCGTGGTGTAACTGTGGCCCGTCGGTGAAGTCCAGATCACCGTGCCCACGGCAATTATTCTGAGATACAGGTTGTGGTCCGACGCCGAACGATTCTTAACGATGCCTCAACCGATGGTGTGGACGATCAGCACGTCGGTCTTGGACCTGCGGGAGACTTCGGATGGGACCGATCCCAGCAGGCGCCCGGCGACGCTGCTGAGCCCGACGTTGCCGACGACCAGCAGGTCGGCATGGACCTCCTTGGCCAGGTCCACCAGCGCGTTGATGGGGGGACCGACGATATCCTTCTCCTCCACGTTCTTGGCCCCGGCTTTGTGCGCCCGCTCCCTGGCGTCGTGCAGGATCGCGTAGAACGGGGCGTCGCCCACCACCCGGTAGTCCTGGCCGTGGGTGCTCCCCGGCGGGATGGCGTAGCGGCCCTTTTCCTCGGGGACGGGGAGATGCGCCGTCGCAACGATCAATTTCGCGCCGTTATCCGCAGCGATCGCGGCTGCGCGGTCCACCGCGCGCAGCGACGAGTCCGAGCCATCGGTGCCGACCACGATGGTCTGATAGGCGCTCATTTCCCACCCAGTGTAAGCCCGACGGCGGCTCATTAGAGTGCAAACGGATGTGGAGCCGGTCCCCCGCCCGCGCTGGGGAACTAGACTCTGGACCCGCCGACCGCCGACTAGCTTCGTCGGGGTCGAATCCTTCGGCCCGCAGGGCTTCACGTTCTTCATCGTCCACACCACACCGTTGGTGATGTCACGGCACAGTTCGTTGTAAGCACGCCTTGTGCCCTTGGTGGCGCTCACGTTGCGGTCGAGGTAGCCTCGATGTCCGGCAGTCGCATTTCGAACATATTTTCGATTATGCCTCGTCGGTCGGATACCGGAACTGATCAGACATCCGGCTTGTTAATGAACTGCCGACTGTGGATAACTGCGCACGACACTCGTTAGCGCCGCCTGTTCGGGCTGCCACTCGACGGACGCGCATTGTTTGTCTTCTGGTCACTATGCGGCGGAGTAGGTCTGCGAACCTTGATTCGACGAAAGGCCGCCATGACCGAACACCTGCGTGCTTACAACAGTCTGTGGCAGGTCCGCAGCGATTCGTGGTGCCGACTGGAGGAAACCGCCGATCGGCTGACGCGCCCGGACACCGCGGGAGAGTTGAAAGAAAAATGCGTGAAGGCGTGCCAGGAATTGTTGGCTCGCCTGAGCACATTGGAACCCTATTGGGCTTACCCGGGCTCACCGCATTTCGCACGACTTCAACGGCTCTTTGCGGCAGGCAGTTACGACAAGTTCACCCAAGCGGTTGCCCGAGTCAATCGCGCGCTGACCACGGAGTCGTACCGCTCAGCAGACGCGGACCACGCCGGTGCCGACGAGGTCGACATGTTTCCGTCCGATCCGCGTCAGCTCGAGCATCGGCCGGCGATGGAGCACGACCGCCCCTATTTCGAAGTGCTCGTCGTCGAGAAGATGACCGAAGCCCAGGAACGTGCGCTGCGCAACGAGGTGCGTAAATGGCGACGCCCCGATGACGAATTCATCTACGAGCTGGTGGTGGTGGCGAGCGGAGACGAGGCTCTGATCGCGGCACGGCTCAACGTCAACCTGCAGGCGGTGGTGATCCGGCGGCGCTTTTCGCACCAATCGACTCGGGACCTATCAACGCTCTCGGAGTTCGTCGATACCGCGGTGTCGCATGACTTGGCCGATCACCATTCGCCCGAAGAACGCGCGCAGATCCTCGCTACGTCGATGGCGAAGTTGCGGCCCGAACTGGATCTGTATCTCATGACCGAGATCGAGGTGGAAGACATCGCCGGGCGGCTGGGTCAGTACTTCCGCAGGGTGTTTCATGCTAGCGAGGGCATGCTCGAACTTCACTTGTCGATCCTGCAGGGCGTGGCGGCGCGCTACCAAACCCCGTTCTTCAGCGCGCTTAAGCAGTACAGTCGCCGGCCCACCGGTGTCTTTCACGCGCTGCCGATTTCACAGGGCAAGTCGATCGTCAATTCGCACTGGATCAAGGACATGGTCGGCTTTTATGGCCTGGATGTGTTCATGGCCGAGACCTCGGCGACCTGTGGCGGTCTTGACTCACTGCTGGAGCCAACCGGTCCGCTACGTGACGCCCAACAGCTCGCAGCGCAAGCCTATGGATCACGGCATACGTACTTCGTCACCAATGGAACGTCGACGGCTAACAAGATTGTCACCCAGGCTTTGGTAGCGCCCGGTGACATCGTGCTGCTGGACCGCAACTGCCACCAGTCACATCACTACGGAATGATGATGGCCGGCGCGAATGTCGTTTATTTGGAAGCCTATCCGCTCAACGACTATTCGATGTACGGCGCGGTGCCATTGCGTGAGATCAAGTCGAAACTTCTGGCACTGAAACGCGCCGGCAAGCTCGACCGCGTCAAAATGATCTCGCTGACGAACTGCACCTTCGACGGGATCGTCTACGACGTAGAGCGTGTCATGGAAGAGTGTCTCGCCATCAAGCCCGATCTGGTGTTCTTGTGGGACGAGGCGTGGTTTGCCTTCGCCCGTTTTCACCCGGTCTATCGGACACGCACCGCGATGGCATCAGCACAGGCGCTGCGCGAGCGGCTGCAAGACCCTGACTACAAAGGTCGTTTCGAGAAGTATCTGGCTGCCGAGGCCGCCGATGCTCCCAGCGACGATGACCTGCTGGACCGTCGCCTGATGGCCGACCCGGCAAGGGCGCGAGTGCGGGTTTATGCCACCCAGTCGACCCACAAGACGCTGACTGCACTGCGGCAGGGATCGATGATCCATGTCTTCGATCAGGACTTCGACCAGAAGGTCGCCGTGCCGTTCCACGAGGCCTACATGGCGCATACCTCGACCTCACCCAACTACCAGATACTGGCGTCTTTGGACCTCGGTCGTCGACAGGTGGCGTTGGAAGGCGCAGAACTGGTGCAGCGGCAAATCGAAAACGCGATGCAACTTCGCGACGCGATTGACAACCATCCCTTGCTCAGCAAGTACATGAATTGCCTTGGCACTTCTCATCTAATCCCAGAGCGGTTCCGGCCGACGGCCATCGACCAGCCGCTGCGTTCGGGGCTGCGCAACATGATCGCAGCTTGGGATCATGACGAGTTCGTGCTTGACCCCTCCAGAATCACCTTGTCCATCGGGCGCAGCGGTTATGACGGCGATACGTTCAAACGCGAACAGCTGATGGACCGTTTCGGCATTCAGATCAACAAGACTTCGCGCAACAGCGTGCTGTTCATGACCAATATCGGCACCACGCGCAGCTCGGTCGCTTTCCTGGTCGAGGTCTTGGTCAAAATCGCCAACGAACTCGACCAAGGAATCTCCGAGATGAGTCTTGGCGAGCGTGAACACTTCGAGCGTGCGGTTTATCGGCTTACCGAAATGTCATTGCCGCTACCCGATTTCAGTGGCTTCCATCCCGCTTTTCTCGATCACAGTGGAAGCGAGCCGACGCCGGAAGGCGATGTTCGCCGCGCGTTCTACCTTTCCTACGACGACACCAACTGCGAATACCTCTCCGGCGAACAGATTGACGAGCGCTTGGACGCGGGCGTCGACGTCGTCTCAGCGACGTACGTAACGCCCTACCCGCCGGGATTTCCGGTCTTGGTGCCTGGCCAGGTCTTCAGCCGCGGCATACTACAGTTCATGCGCGACCTTGATACACCCGAAATCCATGGCTATGAACCGAACTTCGGCTATCGGGTGTATACCGAGAAGGCGATCGAGATGGTCTGCGCATCAGTGGGGCTACCGTCCAACGGCCACCGCGCCGCGGTGTCTACGCGTGCGGCTGCGCCGGAAAAGCCGTCGAAGAAAAAACCGGCGAGGCGCGGAGGGAACGGTCGCGATAGCAATGTTCCCGAGGTCGGTCAGGATGAGCTGCTCGGCCAGCAGCAGCCCGGCGACGCGGTGCAAGCCGACACGGGCCCCTAGCGCCGACCGTGGATGACCACGTTTTCCCACCAGACTTGACACCTGTAAAGTCCGTCGACATGGACAACATCAGGGGTAAGACCATCGTCATCACCGGTGCTGCCCGCGGCATCGGGCACGCCACCGCGAAAGCGCTGCTGGCGCGGGGTGCACGGGTGGTCATCGGCGACCGGGACGTCGACGTACTCGAGAGCGCGGTCGCCGGCATGAGCAGCCTCGGTTCGGTGTCGGGCCATCCACTGGACGTCACCGACCGCGAATCGTTCGCGGCCTTCCTCGACAAGGCCCGCGCCGACGGAGGCGGGCACATTGACGTGCTGATCAACAACGCCGGCGTCATGCCGGTAGGCCCATTCCTCGAGCAATCGACGCAGGCGATCCGCTCATCGATCGAGGTCAACTTCTACGGTGTGCTCACCGGGTGTCAGCTGGTGCTGCCGGAAATGGTGAAGCGCCGCAGCGGGCACATCATCAATATCGCATCGCTAGCCGGCATGGTGGCGGTGCCGGGCCAAATCGTCTACGCCGGAACCAAATTCGCGGTCGTAGGCGTGTCCACCGGGATGGCAGATGAATTCGCCCCACACGGCGTCAAGGTCACCGCGGTGCTGCCGACATTCACCAACACCGAACTGATCTCGGGCACCTCGCCGTCGGCAGCCCAGAAGCCGATGGAGCCCACAGATATCGCCGCCGCGATCGTCAAGGTGCTCGACAAGCCGAAGACCCAGGTGTCGGTGCCCGGCAATGGCAGGTTCATCGCCATCGTTGCGCAGCTGTTGTCGGACCGGGGCCGCCGGTGGCTCAACAAGAAGATGGGCAACGACACGGTGTTCCTCAACCTCGACGCAGGCGTCCGTCGGGCATACGAAGACCGTGCGCAGCACGCGACGGGCGTCGTCGAGCACAAGGATTGATTACCGCCCGCGAGGGGCGTACATAATCACGCCGACCCCGGCCAGGCACACCGCCGCGCCGATAATGTCCCAGCGGTCCGGGCGAAACCCGTCCAGCGCCATGCCCCAAGCCAGCGACCCGGCGACGAACACACCGCCGTAGGCGGCCAAGACGCGACCGAACTGGGGATCGTCTTGGAAGGTGGCGACAAAGCCGTAGGCACCCAACGCGATCACGCCGAGGCCGGCCCAGATCCAGCCGCGATGCTCGCGGACACCTTGCCAGACCAACCAGGCGCCGCCGATCTCGAACAGCGCAGCCGTCGCAAACAGCAGGATCGATCTTGCGACATTCACCGCAGCACCTCCATCGTCGTAAGTGATTACCCGCAAATCGGCCCAGCGTCTTCCCGCTTATTTCGTACCAGTTCACGGGTATGAATGCGGCCTGCGGTGCTGTGCCCCCGGATCCAGCAAAACCGCGCTTGGAGTGCGGCATCAGCCTAGCCTGAAGACAACCTTGCGGCCCGAGCGAAGTCGTAACCGAGGAGGTGTGTCAGCATGCCGGCTGCCGGCACGCGCCACCGCGTCGTCATCGTCGGATCGGGATTCGGCGGTCTGACCGCGGCCAAGGCGTTGAAGCGGGCCGACGCCGACGTCACCCTGATTTCGAAAACCACCAACCATCTGTTTCAGCCGCTGCTCTATCAGGTGGCGACCGGGATTTTGTCCGAAGGCGAGATCGCCCCGACCACCAGACTGATCCTGCGCAAGCAGAAGAACGTCCGGGTGCTACTCGGCGATGTCGAAGCGATCGACCTCAAGACGCAGACGGTGACGTCGAGGCTGATGGACATGCGCACAGTGGCCCCGTTCGACAGCCTCCTTGTCGCCGCCGGTGCGCAGCAGTCCTACTTCGGCAACGACCAGTTCGCCACCTGGGCGCCGGGTATGAAGACGATCGACGACGCGCTGGAGTTGCGCGGCCGGATATCTGGGCGCGTTTGAGGCAGCGGAGGTCACCACCGACCCCGCCGAGCGGGAACGGCGCCTGACGTTCGTGGTCGTCGGTGCCGGGCCGACGGGCGTCGAGGTGGCCGGGCAGATCGTGGAACTCGCCGAGCGGACCCTGGCGGGGGCGTTTCGCACTATCAAGCCCAGCGATTGCCGGGTGATCTTGCTGGACGCCGCGCCCGCGGTGTTACCACCGATGGGGAAGAAGCTGGGCCTAAAAGCACAGCGTCGGCTGGAAAAGATGGACGTCGAGATCCAGCTCAACGCGATGGTGACGAATGTCGACTACCACGGCATCACCATTAAGGACAGCGAGGGAGTGGAGCGCCGCATCGAATGCGCGTGCAAGGTGTGGGCAGCCGGTGTCCAGGCGAGCCCACTCGGCAAGCTGATCGCCGAGCAGTCCGACGGCAGCGAAATCGACCGGGCCGGACGGGTATTGGTGGAGCCCGACCTCACCGTCAAGGGACACCCGAACGTCTTCGTCGTGGGTGACTTGATGGCGGTGCCCGGCGTGCCCGGGATGGCGCAGGGCGCGATCCAGGGCGCAACCTACGCCACGAAGTGCATCAAGCGCTCGCTGAAGGGCCACGACGATCCGGCCCACCGCGCTCCGTTCAACTACTTCGACAAGGGCAGCATGGCGACGATTTCCCGATATAGCGCCGTCGCGCAGGTGGGCAAACTGGAGTTCGGCGGCTTCATCGCGTGGCTGGCCTGGCTGGTGCTGCACCTGTACTACCTGGTCGGCCACCGGAACCGCATCGCCGCTATGTTCGCCTGGGGGATATCGTTTTTGGGCCGCGGCCGTGGGCAAATGGCGATCACCAGCCAGATGATCTATGCCCGGCTGGCGATGAGCCAGCTGCAAGCACAGACGCGGGAGGCTCTGGCGGCGGCCGAGCAAGCCGAAGACGTCGAACAAGAGGCCGCCGGCTCTTAGGGCTTAACCGGCGCTCGAGGCGTTCAGCATTCTGATTGTTTGAGACTCGTTGCCCTGGAAGGGCGTTCCATCCGGACGCAGCAGATCGTGGAACCATACGTTGGGAACCGCCGCGTAGGGGTGATCCCACGAGTCCCACGGGAAGTAGGTCTGGGTCCTCCCTGCGACCAGGCCCCAGTTGATCGCACCAACGTTGTGCCGCTTGGCAATTGGCAGGATGCTCTCGATCGTGCTGCCCATCGACCGCGCCATGTACTCGGTGCACAAGATCGGCCGACCCTGCGGGACAAGCTCGGCGATTCGGGACTCGAAGGTCGCCGGTTCGGCATAGGAATGGAAGGTGATCACGTCTGAGTTGGCAAGCTGAATGCCCGTGATTGTGCTGCGGCTTGCGGGATCTCCCCACTCGCCATTCCACACACCACTCGTCAACGGTTGGCGGGGATCAACGGAACGTGCCCAGGCGAACACTTGGGGCAGTAGATCTGCGACACGTTCCACTTTGTCGGCCCTCTCGACGTTGCGATACTGCTTCGCCGGATTGTCGGGTTCGTTCCATAGGTCCCAACCCAAAACACGGTCGTCGTTGCGGAATTGGGTCAGAACGCCCGTCACATAGTCCTGCAGAGTGCGGGTGTAGCGACGGTCATCGATCCGCTCAGCGCCGGGGCTTTGCACCCAGCCGGAGTTGTGCACCCCAGGAGTCGGCGCGTGCTGGCGACCGAGCCTGGGCATCGGATCCCAACAGGAGTCGAACAATACAAACAGTGGTTTGATGCGATGCCGCGCCGCGATGCCGACAAACTGCGCGAGACGTGTTTGAAAGCCCCGGGAATCCTGCGCCCACAGCTGATCGTGGAGGAAGACCCGCACCGTGTTGAGCCCGTGGAACCGGGCCCAGCCCAGTTCGGTATCGATGCGCCGCAGATCGTAGGTGCCAGGCTGAAACATCTCGAGCTGATTGATGGCATTCGAAGTAATGAAGTTGGCGCCGACGGGCCAACCCTGCGCTTGATACCAACTGTTGGCACGGTCAGGTGACCACCGACTGGGTTCGGCAGAGGCGCGGGGCGGATCCGCGGAGGCGCGAGGTGACTGGGCCAGAGCCGCGCCGGCCGCCAACACCAGCGGTAGCTTCAGAACCGTACGGCGGTACACAAACTGACGATAAGTTGCCTAAGGCACTGTTCCCGGTATTCGTCCAGCGCGTCGCGCCGAATTATTACGCGGCGATCTTGTTGCGGGAATTGTTATCTCGTCGATACCTTGGGCACTTAGCGTGTTGTCGTCGAGTGCTACGCGCGCGGTGTTACATTCCGGCGCCAACGGCAAGCATCCGCTCCAGGGTTAGGGCCTGAGCACCCGCCAATACCGAAGTATGTCCGGACGTGGCGATCATCGCCCAACGTCCCGGTACGACGGCGATTTCCTGGCAAGGCTGTTCTGCCGTTGAGAATTCTGACAACAGCGAGCGGATCTTCTCGGCACTTGCCGTTGCGTCTGGAACGAGAACGCGTGTCGCGGCACCGACACCGATCGCGGGATGACGCGCCATGAACTCGCGTAAGAACAAGGCGCCCGTTACTTTCGGATTGATGTCCTGCACAGCGGCCACGACGGAATCGCCGAACTTGCCGCCCAGAGTGCCGATTGCAAAGTCAACGCCACAGTGCAGCAACCGCAGCCGCCGAGTCAGATCGGCCATCGCTTTCCGCAGCTTGGGGTACGCGGCCTTGTCGAGTCCCAGGGCCTCCCAATCTGAGGCGCCCACAAAGATGTTGCCCTTCCAAGACGTGCCACGCATGAACTGAAGGGTGAGTCCGTCCAACAACTTGCCCGACCGCACATGAGCTGACGGCGTGGTCAACACCTGCTCGCCGCCGACGTATCTCTCGAAGTAGTTAACGTGAGCCTCGAGAACTTGGTCGCCGCCCAAATTCCATGCCTTCGCCGCGAGTTCTTCCAGACGCGAAGTGTCATCGAGTTCGATTCCGGCTTCGATGCGGCCGCCATTTCCGCCGTCGGACGGCTTCAGGCAACCACGCGACAGCCCGTAGCGTTCCTTTAATAGCATGCTCGCCCGGACAAGATCATGGCTGAAGTCGCAGCGGTTCTCCTGCCACGGGACCGTATAACCCGGGATCACTGGAAGTGCTGCCCGCAGCGCTTGAAACGCCTCGCTCGCCCGATGCTCCTGGTCCAGTACGAGCTGGGCCGGTTGGTCGGACACCTGACCGCTCAGCCGCAGCGCAGACTCGACCGTCGGATGCAGCATGCGCTTACCGTTCCAAGCCCCGAGGCGAGAGTTGTTGGCGTCAACGCGAATTCGCTGAAGGCCCGCAGCCTGCGCCAACCAGGTCACCAGTATTTGAAACTCGGGCTCAAAGTCGTACGGAGACACCACAGCCGAAGGTCGTTCGCGTAGGAACTGGATGATCCGAGCCAACACGGGATCGCGGTCCCCAGCATCGACCGCCCGCCGCAGCAGCGCGTGAGACATGTAGTAGTGGTCGGTATCCGGCAGCGCCAAGCGCCGGACGCCTTCCTTCGCAATCGCGCGACGCCATGGCCGAGTTCGACCGACGGCCAGATCACCGGTGCGCGCGAGATACAAACCGCGAGTCTCCACATATGTCGTGAGGTCTGAGACCGGCCGTCCCTCAACCATGGCCGTGAGGTCTGTCTCGAATCCGCGCGCGAACGGTGTGGTCGAATGCACGATCAAACGCGATTGCCCATCGGTCGGTGACGAAAACTCGACATGCTCAAGAACCATGTCGAGCAAGTCGCGTGGTTCGATCGATAGCAACTTGCGGCTAGCGATGGCGATGTCCGTTTCATCAAGTCGCAGCGGACCGGCATAGCTCTGCCAGGCAACTTCGCGTCCGTCGACTACAACGGTCCAATCGTGGAGTTCGCCGGTCAATGGATGAGGCGACGTCCGCGGGCGGCGATTGCACGAAAACACTCTCGTCTCTCCATATCTGGCCCAGCGCAGTTAGGCGTGACCGTTTACGCGGCGGCGGTGCCGGCGATTTATGTTGCCATACAGGCTTTAACACCGGT
This sequence comes from uncultured Actinomycetota bacterium, assembly GCA_963720085.1. Lineage (GTDB taxonomy): Bacteria > Actinomycetota > Actinomycetes > Mycobacteriales > Mycobacteriaceae > Mycobacterium. Next base: position 244,685 of record CAVRER010000035.1, on the reverse strand, counting down.
ACCAAGAACTCTAACCATCGGGCCAAAAGTTCTTAACGGCCAAACCCATTGGAAAAAGCTGGAAACAGCAAAGTGAATAGCGCAACAACGCCATAGCACCCGACTGTCGTAACCGACAGATCAAAATGCTGTGAGACTCCTGGCAGCATTCAGCGCAATGCCTGATCGAGATCGGCGATTAGATCGTCGGTGCTTTCCAGGCCGACTGAGATTCGAACTACCCCATCGCCCAGGCCGATAGCCGCGCGCCCTTCGGGTCCCATCGCCCGGTGCGTGGTCGTCGCCGGATGGGTGACAAGGGATTTCGCGTCGCCCAGATTGTTGGAAATGCTGATCAGCTGCAGCTTGTCCAGCACCTCGAAAGCCCGTTGCTTGGCCGCGCTGTCGGGGACGTCAAGTTCGAAGGTCACCACGGTACCGCCGCCCGACATCTGTCGCTTGGCCAGGTCGTACTGTGGATGCGACGTCAGGAATGGGTAACGCGCCCACCTCACCGCCGGGTGTCCCTCCAGGTATTCGGCAATCCGCTGCGCCGAGGTATTCTGGTAGTCGACCCGGATCGCCAGCGTCTCAAGGCCTTTGAGCATGACCCAGGCGTTGAAGGCGCTCATCGCCGGTCCGGTGTGCCGCATCAGTTTCTGCACCGGGCCGTCGATGTACTCCTTGTCGCCGAGAATCGCCCCACCCAGCGTCCGGCCTTGGCCGTCAATGTGTTTGGTGCCCGAGTAGACCACCACGTCGACTCCCAGCGGAAAGCCCTGCTGCAACAGTGGAGTCGCAAAGACATTGTCCAGCACAACTTTCGCCCCGGCCGCATGCGAGAGCTCGGTGACCGCGACAATGTCGACCAGCGACTGCATCGGGTTTGACGGCGTCTCGAAGAACACTGCCTGGGTCGGAACCGAAAGCGCCTGCTCCCACTGGGATAGGTCGTCGCCGTCGACGAAGACGGTCTCGATCCCCCAGCGCGGCAAGATCTCGTTGCACACAACGAAACACGATCCGAACAGGCTGCGCGCGGCGACCAGCCGATCGCCGGCGCCCAGCAGCGCGCCCAGTGAGGTGAAAACCGCCGCCATCCCGCTCGCGGTCGCAAAGGCTGCCGGGGCGCCCTCGATCAAACGCAAACGTTCCTCGAACATGGTGACGGTCGGGTTGCCGTAGCGCGAGTAGACATATCGGTCGATCTCGCCGGTGAAGGCCTGCTCCGCGGTAGCGGCGGAGTCGTAGACATAGCCGGACGCCAAATATATGGCTTCGGCGGTCTCTTCGAACTGCGACCGCAAAATGCCGCCACGCACCCCGATGGTGGCCTGGCTGACACCGTCGGGCAGCGGCTCCGGTGTGCGGACCGAACGGGGCTCGCCGGCGGCGCTCACGACTGCTTCCAGGGCAACCCGATTGCGCGCCACCCGACCCCGCCGCGGTGACTGTCGGCATCGAGATGTCCTTCGAAACCGTCCAGCACGTTGTACGACGGGGCGATACCCGCCTCGGTGGCGGCCTCGGCCGCGCTGATGGAGCGGTTGCCCGAGCGACACAGGAAGATCACCGGCCGGTCCCCCTCGGCGGCCAGCAGTTGATCGGCCAGTTCGGCAACGAAGTTGTCATTGCGCGTGCCGTCGAGGCTGTTCCATTCGATGTAAACGACCTCGCGGCCCAGGCTGGACAAATCGGGCACTCCAACGAAGCGCCATTCGGCGTCGGTGCGCACGTCGACGAGCACCGCCTCGGGGTTCTCGCCGAGCAGCTTCCAAGCCTGCTCCGGGGTGATATCTCCGGCGTATGGACGCTTTGACGCTGTAGTCACCTGCGGTTTCCCATGCTCGTTTGACAACGTTGTAGTCGACAATATCCGTGCATGAACATCGGCTGAAATCTCCCTGGCGTTTGAGCTACTGCGGTGCCTGCGGCGGCCCCGGCGCCGACTCGGCAGCGGCGGCGACGGCGGCAAAGGCAACGCGGCTACGGCGACGAGTTCATGGACATGAATATCGATGTCGACCCGGACAGGGGCACGCCGCCAGGCGAGTCAGTCGCATCGACGACGGCCTCGGATCAAGGTGCCGGCAACCTGGGTTTTGCCGGAACTGTGTCGAAGGGCAGTGCGCAGGCGGCGGGATTGGCTACGCTTTCCGATGACGAGTTCGGTGGCGGCCCAACCATGCCGATGCTACCGAAGACCTGGGATCCCGAGACGCCGGAGAGAGAGGGAGAGCGCGGCTGAATACGCCTGTGTGCCAACGCTAATCGATCGAAGAAAGGATTTTAGTAACGAGTATGTCGGATGCTCACATTCCGCAGTTGGTTGCTTCGCAGTCGGCGTTCGTAGGACTGAGGAGTGCCACGGGTATCTTGGCGCTGCTGTCGCGGCACCAAGACGATGCCCGCCTGCAGAACCTTTTTGACAACCTGTGGCTCGACCGTCAGCGTTTTGGCTCTCGCATGACGCCTGCCGGCCTCGTGAACATCCCTATCAACTGCGAGCAAGTCGCTTGCGGTGACCGCTGGGCCAACGAGATTCCCGCCCTATTTTGCTCCCATCTGACCAGCCACCCAGTCTGGCCCCCTGACGAGATCTGCGAACTCCTCGAGCGGAACGTTGCCATGTTTCGAGAAGAATTCGCCGGTATCGACCCGAACCAGTACCAAGTCGACGCGCGGGACCACAGAAGCGGACTGACGGATGGCCGCAACTGGACCGTTTTCCCCTTCTACGATGGGTTCGGGAACCTCCAGGTCGACAACGCGCGCAAGTGTCCAAGGATCGCGGAGTTCCTGGGCAGCCGCGCTGGCATCGGCAGCATCGGCTGCATGGCGTTCTTCTCGATCATGAACCCAAAGACGCACGTGCCGCCACACACCTCGGCGTCAAACACCCGCATGCGCTACCACCTGGGAATCGAAGTGCCCGAACGCGATATCCACTTCCGTGTCCACGACCAGCTGATCACCTGGAAACAAGACAGGTGCATCAAAATCGACGACTCCTACGAACACGAGGTCTTCCAGCAGTCCGACCGCCGCCGGGTCGTGTTCGTCCTGGACGTGCCGCATCCGGAACTTCGTCCCGAGGAATTCGAGTTTCTGCAGGAGTTCATGTCATACACAACTGGTGTTGGCCTACCGCGGGCCTAGTAGGACTTCGAGGCGTTACCGTCCACGCTGCTGGGGATGCAGTTCTAGCCGCCCCATTTGGCGCCTTCGGCCAGTTTTGACGGTACTGGGACGCAATCGACTCGGGAAGCTCGTCGTATCGGATGTATGGCGGGTTCCCGACAACGACAACCGCCAGCAGATCTTCGTCCTCCGACCAAAGGTCGACTCCGGACAAGAGGAAGTCGCCGTCGCGCACCCACAACTCCGCCAAGCGGCTTGCGACGTCCTCTGGCGCACCAGCCTGGGTGAGCAGATCACTGCACAGCGAACGTGATATCTCCTGCGTATGGACGCTTTGACGCTGTAGTCACCTGCGGTTTCCCATGCTCGTTTGACAACGTTGTCAACCACAATATTCGTGCATGAACATCAGCCGAAATCCCCCTGACGCGTCAGGTCAGGTCGGCCAGCCAGTCACCAAGGTGAATCTCCGCACCCTCGACGCGCCCATGCCCAGTCACGACGTACGGTCGCACGTTTTCTCCAGAGATGCCCTAGCTGGCGAGGGCCGCGCGCAGCTCGTCGGGGTTATATCTCATGGTGACCGTACGACCAGGCCCTCGCGCCATCGGCAGGTTGACGGGCTGACCCACAAAATCTGCCAAGGCCTGAATGTGGTGTTTGTTAGGCAGTTGAAAGCCGAAGTGTTGAATCTCTGTTCCGAGGCGGCCAGAGTTGGTCGCTTCGATACCGATTAACAGCCTATCGGTCGGTGGGCCGCTGAGCCCTGATGTTGTTTTCACTGTGATCTGTGGGCGACAAATTCCGTGTCGCAACACCAGCAGCCGCCTTTCGTCTGCACACCACCGTTAGCGGAGAACTGCTTAGCAGAATCACTATTGGCGACGTGCTGGAGCGCCTTCGAGCGCGACCGCGATGCTGTGCGCTCAGCCTCAACGTCCCGCTCGATGCGAGCCATCGCCTTGTTGAAACTGTCGGCGGTAATCCTGCCGGCGGCGAGATCCTTGTACGCTGCGTCGGCGGCAACACGCATCGACTCCATCCGCGGATTGTGCGTACCCGGCGCACGACCATCAGTAGACATCACCTGCGCGGTCGCGTAACCGATATTTTTGGTCATCAGAAACTCCTCGGTAGCGACGCGGAAAACGGCACGTGCGCTTCAAAATTGGGGAAAATGGCGATGTGTTATCGCCCGGGGACTGTCGGGGGTCTGAGACGACGGCGCAGTTTCGCGAGCGGTGGCTTCCGGCGGCACTTTGGCGGCAGAAGCGACGGCACATCCGCATGGTGGTCGTCCCACTCCGCCGCGCCGGCCGCTAAGCAGGGGCAGCGAAGTGTCCCACTCCGTCGCGCGGGAGCTACCACGCGCAACGAAGCGTCAACTAAGGATGGTGCGGGAGACCATGTTTCAGTGCAAGCACGTCCATCGCGACACAAGCAACGAAGGCAGTTAGCCGCTGGCAGGATTAAAAGCGCGGTCCGCGCGCTGCAAAAGATGTCGCAACATAGCCTTATAACTACCTGCGAATGCGCGTACGGTTTAACTTGGCGCGGCAATTTTTGGCCGTCGGGGGGTTCTGAAAGTAGAAAAATGAACAAAGCATTTGCCGCCGCGGCAGCAGCAGCCCTGGTCTTTGGATCCATCTCGCCGCTCAGGCCTGGCCCCTGCCTGCCTGCGACTTTTTGGGCGTGCATGGCAATCCCAAACCCTGCGCCACCTCCAGCCCTAGCGCCAGCAGCGCCTCCGCCCGCGCCAGCAGTAGCTCCACCGGACGCGCCAGCGCCGCCCAACGCGCCTTAATGAACACCCCTGCTCGGCGACACTGACGACTGATCTCGCATACCTGACTGGGAGGGCCGCCGGTGGGCAAGGCCGGGCAAGGGTTTCGCAGTCGCTTACCAGAGCCTGCGCAGTGCGGCCGACACGTCCCGGGCACGGCTACGCGCCGCGCTCACGTCCGATGCAGTGACGACGGCCACGCCCAACGGGCGCCGCTCTTCGGGTTCGTGGCGGCCGAACACCCGCGCGTCGCTCTCGGGCGTCCGCAGCGCATCGGCCAGCACACCGACCGCTGTCGAGCTCGAGGAGCGCGCGGCCGCTGCGCCGGACCCGTCATGACCGGCGTAGATCACCTCCGCGGCGCCCGGCGAAATCATGATGGTGTCGGTGGGCAGACCCAGGATTGCCCGGGCTTGCAGGTCGAATTCCGAAAGCCGCTGGGTGCGCAACGTGACCAGGCCGCTCTCGAACGGCCGGGCGGTGACATCGCTGAAGTACACCTCGTCGCCGCGGACCATCAGCTCCACACCGAACACGCCGCGCCCGCCCAACGACTTGACGATTCGGGCGGCGATCGACTTGGCAGCGTCCAATGCGGGCTCGCTCAGGTCTTGCGGCTGCCAGGATTCCTGCACGTCACCGATGGCCTCGCCATGCCCGATCGGGGCGCAGAACTCGATGGTCGGGCCCGTCGGCCCAACGCTGCGCACCGTGAGCAGGGTGACGTGAAAGTCGATCTCGACGAGGGCCTCGGCCAGCACTCGGTTGTGGGCCAGCCGACCGCCGGCCGATACCGCACGCTGCCAGGCCGGCCCGAGGTCCGCCGGTAGCAGGACCACCGACTGCCCTGCGCCCGCCACGGCCGCCACCGGTTGCACTCGCAGCGGGTAGCCAGCGTGGTCGGCGACGGCGCGCAGCCCGTCGAGCGATCCCGCGAACCAGAACGGGGGGGTAGGCAGGCCAAGCTCGTCGGCGGCAAGCCGGCGCAGCCCCTCCCGGTCGGCGGTGAGCCGGGCGCAGCGGGCGGTGGGGAAAACCTCGGCGAAACCGGTTTCGGCCGCGGCCGTCAACGCGTCGGCGGCGACCACGTCGGATGCCGTCACCACGAAGTTCGGCCGTAGCCGTCCGATTACCGCGGCCAGCTCGTCGGAGTCGGTCATGTTGGCCACCAGCGACTGGTCGGCGACACCGTGCGCCGGCGCATCGGCATACCGCTCCACCGCGATCACCTCAGCGCCGAGCCGCTGAAAGGCGATCGCCAGCTCACGGCTGAACTCTCCCGACCCCAGCAACATCACCTTGGTCCGGTGCACCTCGTCTGGGGCGGGATGCGCGTTGTCGGCGCGCTCGGCCAGCGGCTGCTCACGTTTTCCGTGAGTCGACTCGTCATGCGGCACGCCCTCGGCCACCGGTTTCACCTTCTCCCTCAGTCACTGTGTTGCACGCACTGCTGCACGCTGCTCAAGGATAGGGCGGCTCACGGGAACGGCGGCGAACGGCGGTCCGGCCGAGGTGGATGCCGAGCGCATGGACGACGCGTTGCTGAACGGGCTGGACCTGGAGGTGGGGTCTCCCCGGCTTGCGGGGCGCGACACCCAACCTTTGGGCTGATGACAAGCGTGTGAGTCGTCAGAGTCCCGCGGCGCGCTCGAGCAGGCGGAGTTCGTCGTCGAGGTGCCCGGTCATCGCGCCCAGCCCGGGGACGGCGTGGCGGCAGCCGGTGAGCCCGAACGCGATCGTATCGTCGGTGCTCGTGCAGGTGATGTTCAGCGCCTGACCGTCAACCGGAATCGACAGCGGGTAGAGGGCGTCGAGGCGGGCGCCGTTCCAGTACAGCGGCGCCGGGGACCCGGATACGTTGGAGATCATCACGTTCGGCGGGCGCATCAGCCCGTGGTGACCGACCAGCATGCCCAGCGCCAGCGGCACGGCCCCCAGCGCGCTCATCGCGAGGACCTGCAGCTGACTGCGCGCGGCCAGCGCGGCCTTGCCCTCGCGCATGCCGGCCCGCACGGCCGCGAGCCGCTCGCCGGCGTCCGCCAAGTTGGTGGCCAGCCCGCAGGTCAACGACCCGATCTTGTTCCCTGCATCCGCGCTGCCGCCCCGGCCGCCCTCGGGCCGGGTGCCGCGCAGCGAGACCGGCACCATCGCCACCAGCGGCGCCCACGGCAGCGCCCCCTTACTAGTCAGATAGCTGCGCAGCGCCCCGGCGCACATGGCGAGCACCACGTCGTTGATGGAGGCGTCGCTGTGCTTGGCGACCAGGCGCAGCCGCTCCAACGGCCAGGAGCGCCCGGTGAACGACCGGGCTCCGTCGATCGGCACGTTGAGCATCGTGCGGGGCGCGGCCAGCGACAGCGGCCCGTCGCGGTGGCGCAGCGCTTGCTCGAGCGTGCCGGTCAGCGCGGGCACCAGCCCGACGGCCTCCCGGGCCGTGCCCCAGGCCTTCGCCACCGCCCAAGACGGCAGCCGTAACAGGTCCAGACCGCCCCGCGGCGAGGCCGGTGCGGGCTCCGATGCAAGCCCGTCTGGCTCCCACAGCGCGGGCGCTCCGCGCCGGCCGGGGTCCCCGCTCAACGCCGCGCGCAGCATCCCCATCGCGGAGACCCCGTCGGCAAGCGCATGGTGGATCTTGATGTACACCGCGTAGCGGCCGTCGGCGAGGCCCTCGATCAGGTGCATCTCCCACAGCGGCCGGTCGCGGTCCAGCGGGGTCGCGTGCAGCCAGGACACCAGCGCCCACAACTCCGCCATTCCGGCGGGCTGCGGTAACGCCGAATACTGCACGTGGTAGTCGAGGTCGACCTCGCCGCCGGAATACCAGCCCCACTGCCCCAGCGACGTCACCGACCGGCGGGCCCGTTTGCGCCAAAAGCCAGCCACCTTGTCGCGGCCGACCGCCGCGGTAAACATCTCGCGCACGTCCGAAGCGCGGCCGCCCTCAGGCGGGGAGAACAACGCCAGCCCGCCCACTTGCATCTGACAATTCTCGGACTCGGCGAGCAGGAACATCGAATCGGTTGGGGACATAGGAAAAAGCATCAGGTCACAAACTCCAGACACACACCGACGCACCGACGACGGTGCGAAAAAGAATGGGTTGCACGAGAGCGCCTGTCCGGCTGGGCGATTGGTGCCGATCCGATGCCCAGATCCCGCCGAGGGTGCCTTCGCCTCGCATTTCCAGGTCGGCGACGATCCCGCTGGTCGCGGTAGCAGACAAACCTCGTTGCAGTTGGCGAGATTGAGCGCCGCTCCGGTCCGCAAAGAACGTGACCGCTATTCGAGAGAAGGGTGAGTTACCGCTGTGACTGAGGCTACTCCACACGGCGGGGGTTGTCGCGGTCACAGCCGCAGGCACGCGCGGGCTAGATCAACGGTCTCGCGATTACGGCTGGCCGGGCAACAACCGCACCATCAGGCCATTGGCTTCGGCCAGCAATGCGTCGCCGTCGAGATTGCCCTGGCTGTCGCTTTCGTGATGCAAGTAATATGGCAGTTATGCTGCCACGCAGCCCGACCCGGTCGCGACGCTGCGTCAGCTTGCCGGTCTGGTTCGGCCGGGTGGGGTGATCGCGTTTTCCGAGTTCGACATGACCGGGGCGCGCGGCGTGCCCGACCTACCGCTTTGGCGGGCGGCGGGAGACACGATCATCGGCACCTTCACCGGCTTGGGCCTCGACCCGACGTTCGCCGCGAAACTGCCCACGCTGTTTCGGCGGGCAGGGCTGGCTGCCCCGCGGTTAGCGCTCGGGGCTCCGGCGGGCGGAGCTGACGACACGGAACTCATGGCGTTCGTCGTCGAGACCTTGCGGTCGATGCTGCCCGCCGCCGCGAAGCTGGGGTTGGTCACTGATGACTTCGTCGATCCGGATGCGCTTCTGCCCCGGCTACGCGAGGAAGTCGCCAACGCCGGGGCCGTGGTGACAACCCCGGCCCCGATCAGTGCCTGGAGTCGGGTGTAGGACCGATGCCGATGCTGGATCGGCTCTTGCAGCGGCAGGTGCGTCATATCCACCTGCCGACCGGTCGCAGCGATCTCGCAAATGCAGTCGCAGATCAGGTCAGGTGCGAAGCAGGTGCGCTGCTACCCCCGTTTGCCATCCACCTGCCTGCGTCAGAAGCGCTGGCCGCGTGCTGGGCCATCATGCGCGAGCCCTCGGTCGGAACTAAGGTCTCCCGCGCGACCAAAGAGGCTGTCGCAGCGACCGTCTCAACGATCAACGAGTGCTCGTACTGCGTGGACGTGCACACGACCACGCTCTATGCCCTGGCGGAACCCGATACCGGGGCAAAGGTCGCTACGGGTCGCGACGGCGAGGTGACTGATCCAAAGCTGCGGCGGATCCTGGCCTGGGCCAAGGCCACCCGATCCCCGGGATCGCCCATATTGGCAGACCCACCGTTTCCGGCGCCGGCCGCCGCCGAACTCGTCGGCACCGCGCTCGGCTACCACTACATCAACCGCATGGTCAGCATCTTCTTGCCGTCGTCGCTGCTTCCGAACGGCGCGCTTGCCCGTGGTCTCAAGCGTCTGATCGGCGCGGGCATCCGGCGCCGGCTGCTCTGGTCGCCGCTCCCCGGCGCGGCACTGCAATATCTTCCCGATGTCGAAGGCGCCGGTCTCCACGAGTTCTCCTGGGCAACAACCGGTTCCATTATCCACAGCGCGTTCACCCGAGCCGCCGCGGTTTTCGACATGCTCGGTGCGCAGGCGCTACCTGCCCCGGTCTGCGAACTGGTGACCGGGCGCCTCGCACAGTGGCGCGGCGAGCATCCACCACTATCTCGACAATGGGTTGACGATGCCGTCGCGGGCGTCGCTGAGCCGCTGCGCCCGGCAGCGCGATTCGCGCTGTTGGCCGCCCTGGCTCCCTACCAGATCGACACTCGGATCGTCGAGGACTTCCGAACTGCCACCGGCGGGCCCAATACCGACGAACACATCGTCGCCGCAGCAGCCTGGTCCTCGTTCGCCGCCATCCGCCGAATCAACGAGTGGATCTGCACCCCAATGCTTCCGAGCCTTTCAGAGCCACAATGATCGAGCCAAGCGATCGCCAGACGTGTTTTGCCCACACCACCCGCACCGGTCAGCGTCACCAGCCGGCTGGCAGCCAGGATCCTCAGGACCTCGCTCATTTCGTCATCGCGGCCCACACAACCGTCCGCTACGGTGCGGACTTAAGACCCATTAGCGTGGGCATTCAGTGGCGGCCCGCCTCTTGGGCGGCCGTACACGGGACTAACAAGGAAGCGCTCTCGGCCCCGGCGGCGCCAAAGCCGTACTCGCGCTACGCATCACGTAGATCCCCATGAGAGCGTCGCCGCCGGAGCCCCAGACCTCGAAGCGGACCACGCTCGTGCGTTGCCGAAATGCCGTGTGCCGCTTTGCGGTGGCTGCCCGCCTCGCCAGTCAGAGTGCCGAGGTTCGCAAGTTCCCGGTCTCGTATTACTTACTGGTATTACCGCCTGCTAGGCTGGCTGGTATGCGGGTGACGAGTAAGGGCCAGGTAACGATTCCGCTCGGCGTGCGGCGCAAGCTCGGTATCGAGCCGGGTTCCGAGGTCGAGTTCGAACTCGATGAGCGCGGCGCCCGGCTGGTGCGCACGAAGAGCGCCAAGGGCAAGGCGATTGCACGTCGGATGCGCGGCCGCGGCACCATCGCGATGAGTACCGACGAGATCATGGCGCTTACCCGCGGCGACGAATAGCTCGCCGATGGCCGGCACGCTCGTCGACTCAAACGTGCTGCTGGACCTGTTCACCGAGGATCCCCGGTGGGGTGAATGGTCCGAGACGCAGCTTGCCGATGCGCTCGACGGTGGGGCAACGCTGATCAATCCGATCATCTACGCCGAGGTCTCGATCGGCTTTGAGCGGATCGAGGAACTCGAGCAGGCATTGCCAGAGGAGCTTGAGCGCGAGGCCCTGCCATGGGAAGCTGCCTTTCTGGCTGGCAAATGCTTCATCGAATATCGGCGGCGGGGAGGCCAGAAACGCTCGCCGCTGCCGGATTTCTACATTGGTGCCCACGCCGCAGTGACCGGACGTGCGCTACTGACGCGCGATCCCCGGCGCTATCGGTCGTTCTTTCCGCGCCTTGAGTTGATCTCGCCGTGAACGTCGCGATTTCGACGCCCAATTCCCGCTGGCGACAAGCAAACCGCGAGCAGGGCTCATGATTGCTGACGGGCCGGCGCTGGGTGTTGCGCGTCGGCGTGGGACCGCGTTCAGTCATACTGGCCAGCCTGCGGCCTAGCAGCTGCAACACATAAGCGGTATCGGCGGTGGCGTGCACTACTGCCTCGGGGCCCATCTCGCCAGGCTCGAACTGGCCGAAGCTCTTAAGGTCGTGACCTGTCGCATGCCTCAAGCACACCGCAGCGGCCCGAGCGCGCTTCCCATTGAATTCGTGAGCGGCGCGTAGTGGGCCACGATCGGGGCGCGCGCCACGATCAGTAATCGAGGACCTGGATCCGGCAAGTCGGCCCGTGTGCGCCCGCAAGCCGCGCGTCCAGCGTCAGCAGTGTCGCATCGAATGCCTCCGCTAACGCGACGTAGAACGCATCCCATCCCCGTACCGAATCGCGCAGTTGCCACGCCCGCTCCAGCAGCCAACGGTGCCCGAATCGTTCGCCGGGCCAGTCGCGCAGATCGGCCACCGCCTGCCCGGCGGCCGTGCCGTCCAGCCGCCCGCGCAGGTGCTGGGCGCGGATCACGCCCATCACCTCAACGTCGATCACGTGCGGCGCTACCTGGTCGACATCGGCGGCTAGACGGGCCGCGATCTCACCCGCCCGTGGTGTGTCTGCGACGACCTCGAACAGGCACGATGCATCAACGACCAGCATCTGGCCACTCGCCGCGCCACTCGTCCAACGTCGTAAGGACCTCGGCAGTGGATATCGCTGAGGGCCGCCGGCCGGTGCGCGCCAGCCACTGCGCGACCGACGGCCGCGCCGCTAACCGAGCCGCCTCCCGGCGCAGCAACTCCGGCACCGTGATCCCCTCTTCGCCGGCGCGACGCACCAACGCTGCATACACCTCGTCTTCGATGTCGCGGATCTGAACCGTCTTAGGCATATCTGCAGCGTATCATGCATATTCGCATGTTGAGATGCGCATATGTAGCAGGGACCCCACCCGTGGTAAATCCGTGGGATACCGCGCCCGACCAGCCTCACGGCTGGCCGGGCAACAGCCGGACCATCAGGCCATTGGCTTCGGCCAGCAGGCTGTCGCCGTCGAGCAGTTCGCCGCGGACAAACGCCTTGCGGCCCTCAGTGGCGGCGACATGTCCCCGAACCAGCAACGGGGTGTCGATCGGGGTGATCTTGCGGTAATCGACGTGCAGGAAGCCGGTCCGGCTGATCGGCCGACCTGCGGCGTGCACCACCATCCCGAAGACGTGGTCGAACAACAGCGGAAGCACGCCGCCGTGCACCGCCCCGTTGCCGCCCACGTGGAAACGGCAGAAATGGCCCCGCATCTCCACGCCGTCGGGGTCGAACCTGCTCATCGTCCACGGCGGCAGCAGCAGGCTGCCCATTCCCGGCAACTGCGGCGATCGGCCGGCCGGACCCTGGCCTTCGGGCGCGTGAAACGGCGCGAGCAGTGCCGACAGCGCCTCGGCGCGGTCGGCGGCGTCCTCCCAGACGTCGTCGCCGGGGTCTGCGGACACCGCCAGATCCTGCAACCGTCGCATGGCATTGACGAACCGGCCGAAACCCGGCCCCGGGCTGGCGGCCCCGTATTCGGGAAAGCCGCCGTGATGATCGTAATCGGGGTCGAGTTGTTCTGGGCTCTCCGAAGAATCGGTCACGGGCGCGCCGCCAGCACGTCGCGGCGAACGATGGTCTGATCGCGGCCCGGGCCGACACCGATACATGAAACATGTGCTCCGGCAAGCTCTTCCAGCCGCAGCACATAGTCGCGCGCCTTGGCGGGCAGATCGTCGAACGTCCGTGCGTCGGAGATGTCTTCCCACCACCCGGGCAGCTCTTCGTAAATCGGTTGGGCGCGGGCCAGATCGCTTTGGGTCATCGGCATGTCGTGGGTTCGTTTGCCGTCAACCGCGTAGCCGACGCACACCGGGACGGTTTCCAAGCTGGACAACACGTCCAGCTTGGTCAGGAAGTAATCAGTGATGCCGTTGACCCGGGTCGCGTAGCGGGCGATCACGGCGTCGAACCAGCCGCAGCGGCGACGGCGCCCGGTGGTGACGCCGAACTCGCCACCGGTCTTGGACAGGTATTCGCCGTTCTCGTCGAACAATTCGGTGGGGAACGGGCCGGAGCCAACCCGCGTGGTATAGGCCTTGAGGATTCCCAGCACGGTGGTGATCCGGGTCGGCCCGATGCCGGAGCCGACAGCCGCGCCGCCTGCGGTCGGATTCGACGACGTCACATAGGGATACGTGCCGTGGTCGACGTCCAGCAGGGTGCCCTGCGAGCCTTCCAGCAGCACGGTTTCGCCGGCCTCCAGCGCGGTGTTGAGCAGCAGCCGGGTGTCGGCGATGCGGTGCCGGAATCCCTCGGCTTGTTCGAGCAGGACCTCGACCACGTGCGCCGGCTCGAGCGCCTTGCGATTGTAGATCTTGACCAGGATCTGATTTTTGAGTTCCAGTGCGGCCTCGACCTTGTGGGTCAGCACCTCGGGGTCGAGCACATCAGCGACCCGGATCCCGATGCGGGCGATCTTGTCCTGGTAGCACGGCCCGATGCCGCGGCCGGTGGTGCCGATCTTCTTGCTGCCCATGTAGCGCTCGGTCACTTTGTCGATGGCCACGTGGTAGGGCATCAGCAGATGCGCGTCGGCGGAGATCAGCAGCTTCGAGGTGTCGACGCCGCGGTCCTCGAGGCCCTTCAGCTCGTCGAGCAGCACGCCGGGATCGACCACCACGCCGTTGCCGATGACGTTGGTGACGCCGGGCGTGAGCACACCCGACGGGATGAGGTGCAGGGCGAAGTTCTCACCGGTGGGCAACACCACGGTGTGCCCGGCGTTGTTGCCGCCCTGATAGCGCACCACCCACTGGGCGCGTCCGCCGAGTAGGTCGGTGGCCTTGCCTTTGCCCTCGTCGCCCCATTGGGCGCCGATCAGGACGATTGCCGGCATGGCGCTTCTCCCACTGGTATCTGCCGCTTATTGTGGTCCAGCCGGTGACCCACAATATCTCAGCTGTTTGCGAGGAGGCCCGTCCGGCGACGATACGCGCCGGAAGGCGCGAGGAGGAGGCGGACACATACACGACCCCGACATCGCCGTGCTGATGTTCGGCGAGCATCGCGTACCGCGTAGTTTGCGCGGATTACAGGTCGCCGACGCCGGGGAAATCGATGCGGCGGCTCACGACCATCGGCGGCTGATCGTGGTTGGCTCGGATGCGGACTTGGCCGCGGTACTGACGCGGTTACTGCGGACCGAGATGCTCGAGGTTGAAGTCGGCTTCATATCGCGACGACGCTCACCCGCTACTCGGGCCTACCGGATACCGGCCGGCTTACGGGCGGCCCGCCGGGCCCGGCGCGGATCGGCTCGGCGGGTGCCGCTGATCCGGGACGAGACCGGGACGGCGATCGTGGGAGCAGCTCATTGGCGGCCACCCGACGTCGGGCAGCTGCTGCATGGCGAGGCCGTCGTCGACGACGCCGTGCTCTTCAACGGCGACGTTGTCGGGGTGCGGATCGAGCCGACCGCCACACTGCCGGGCCTGCGGGCGCGCATCGCGGACGGCCGGTCGCGCCGCTGGCTGACCGGGCGGGCCGCGCAGCTGGGCACTACCGGTGCAGCCGTGGTCCACGACGGGGTGCCGGCGCCTCGGGCGGCGCGCCGGTCGACGTTCTATCGGCATACCGAGGGCTGGTTGTTAGTCCGATGACGAGCGCCGCGAGGGGCGAGGAGCCGGACCATCGTCACAGTCGGTAGTTTCGTGACGTGAACATGCCCGTGCACCAATCGGTGCGGCCCAGCCCGATTTTTCTGGCCATCGTCGCCGTGACGGTGTTCGGCGGCGTGCTGGCTTGGTTGGACGGCGCCGACCCGGGCGCACTGGCCTATGCCGGAGTGTTCATCTTCGTGATCGCCGGCTGGGTGGTGTCGCTGTGTCTGCACGAGTTCGGTCACGCGGTCACGGCGTGGCGATTCGGCGATCGTGACATCGCCGTGCGGGGCTATCTGAGCCTGGATCCGCGGCGCTACAGCCATCCGATGCTGTCGCTGGGTCTGCCGATGTTGTTCATCGCGCTGGGCGGCATCGGCTTACCCGGTGCCGCCGTCTATGTGCGGACGTCGTTCATGACTGCCGCGCAGCGCACCCTGGTGAGCCTGGCCGGTCCGGCGGCCAACCTGCTGCTGGCGGTGCTGCTGCTGGCGCTGACCCGCTTGGGTTTCGACCCGGCACACCCGGTGTTGTGGGCCGGGGTGGCCTTTTTGGGCTTCCTCCAGGTCACCGCGGTACTGCTGAACCTGCTGCCGATCCCCGGCCTGGACGGCTACAGCGCGCTGGAGCCGCATCTGAGTCCGGAGACCCAGCGGGCGCTGGAACCGGCCAAGCAGTTCGGCTGGCTGATTCTGCTGGTGATTCTCATCGCCCCGATGCTGAACCAATGGTTTTTCGGGATGGTCTTCTGGTTCTACGAGTTGTCCGGGGTGCCCAGCAACTGGGCGCTTGCCGGCATGCGACTGACCCAGTTCTGGCACGCCTGGTTCTGACGCGACGCTGACGGTGGCGCCGAACACCTAAGCTTGCGATATATGCGTAAGTACGCATATATTTGGCCGCATGGGCGCCGGCCACGAACACACCAACGTCGACACACCAGTGCCGAAAATGGTTGCTGCCGCGGCGCTGCTGGGCGGTTTCTTTGTCGTGGAACTGACCACCGCGTTGCTGATCGGCTCGATGGCTCTGCTGGCCGACGCGGGCCACATTCTGACCGACGTGGCGGCCACCTTCATGGGGCTGTGCGCTCTGGTGCTGGCCCGACGCGGCAGCTCGTCTCCGGGCCGCACCTACGGTTGGCACCGCGCCGAGGTGTTTACCGCGGTGGCCAACGCCGTCCTGCTAATTGGGGTGGCGACGATCATCCTCCGCGAAGCGATCGGTCGGATCGGCCATGCGCCGGAAGTGCCGGGGATTCCGATGATCATCGTGGCCTTAGCCGGGCTGGCCACTAATGCGGCGGTCGCGCTGCTGCTGCGGTCGCACTCGACGCAGAGCCTGGCCATCAAGGGCGCCTACATGGAGGTCATCGCCGACACGGTCGGCAGCATTGGTGTGCTGATCGCCGGTGTGGTCACGATCACCACGCACTGGCCCTACGCCGACGTGGTGGTCGCCGTTCTCGTCGCACTGTGGGTGCTGCCGCGGGCGTTGTCGCTGGCCGGCGGCGCATTGCGCATCCTGTCCGAATCGTCGCCCAGCCACATCGACGTCGAAAAGCTGCGTTCGGCGCTGGGCGCCGTCGACGGCGTGACCGACGTGCACGATCTGCACGTCTGGACGCTGGTACCCGGTAAGGACATGGTGACCGCGCACCTGGCCAGTCGGGGTGATTCGGCCCGGGTACTCGGTGCGGCCCGAGCAATTCTTGCCGCGCATGGATTAGGCCACGCCACCATCCAGGTGGAGCCGCCAGGCGGCGTCGGCGACTGCTCGGCCGGCTTTTAACCGGTTTAGGTCAGCCCGAGTGCGGCGCGGGCAGCCGGGTCGCAATCGTCAAGCAGGTCCAGGCACCGGGTCTGCTCGTCGGTTTCGCCGATCGCGTCGGCCGCCCGGGCCAGCGCGGCCACGCACCGCAGAAAACCGCGATTGGGTTCATGGGAGTACGGCACCGGCCCGAACCCCTTCCAGCCGTTGCGGCGCAGCTGGTCCAGGCCGCGGTGGTAGCCGGTGCGGGCGTACGCGTAGGCGGTGATCGCCTTGTCGTCGGCGAGCGCTTCCTCGGCCAGCGCCGCCCAGGCAACCGAGGCCGACGGGTGTGCGGCGGCGACGACGGCCGGGTTCTCGTTGGCCTGCAGTTGGGCCTCGGCGTCGGTGTCGCCGGGCAACAGGATCGGATCCGGTCCCAGAAGATCAGGTATGGGCGTCATGGGGTTATTGTGCCGTGCGACGCCGCCGCACCAAACCGGGTGCCGAGTCGCTAAGCTGCAATACGTATTTCGACAGCGAAGAGGACAGCAGCGCTTATGCCGAATCCCCCAGGGCCTGACCGCGACCACGAGTCGAATGCGCTGGGGTTCGATTCCGACGCCGCCGATCGAGGTGCCGCGACCGACCCGGCGGAATCCGACCCTGACGTCACCGAACAGGTCGCCGGTCCCGATGACGATGCCATCGAGGGCTACCGGGCGGAGCCCGCGACCGAGGTGATGGCCAAAGCGCAGCGCGAGCAGGATGCGCCCAAACCGCCTGGTCCGCGGAGTGAGCGTCGCTTCACTGCCCCGGGGTTCGACGCCAAGGAGACGGCGGTCATCAATGCCGCTAGCGAGCCCGCGACCGAGGTCTTCGATACGCGCCATCCGCCGTCTGGACCGACCAATGCACCGCCGAGAACGGCGATGCCGCAGCTGATTCCGCCTCGGCTGGGCGCCAAGTTGCGGCCGTCGTCCCAGCGCAGCTGGGGTTGGGTACTGGCACTGATCCTGATCATCCTGGCGTTGGCGGCCGTCGCAGTGCTGGGTACCGTGCTGCTGACCCGCAACAACAAAAAGCCGAAGGCTTCACAAGAAGACCAGGTCCGCAGCACCATCCAGAGTTTCGATGTCGCGGTGCAGAACGGCGACTTGTCCACGTTGCGCGGCATCACCTGCGGCAACATGCGCGACGACTACGTCAACTACGACGAGCGCGAATGGAACGACACCTATCGTCGGGTCGCGGCGGCCAAGCAGTATCCGGTGGTCGCCAACATCGACCAAGTGGTCGTGAACGGAAACCACGCCGAGGCCAACGTGACCGCGTTCATGGCCTACGCCCCGCAGGTCCGGTCGCCCCGCAGCTTCGACCTGCAGTACCGCGACGACCAGTGGAAGATCTGCGAGTCCAGCACGGGTTAAGTCAGGCCGACACAGCCTTGCCGGCGCAGTGCAGGTCGGTGCACGCTTCGATGACCCGCTCGGTCATGCCCGCTTCGGCCTTCTTCAAATAGCTGCGCGGGTCGTAGACCTTCTTGCTGCCCACCTCGCCGTCGACCTTGAGCACGCCGTCGTAGTTGCTGAACATGTGACCGACGATCGGGCGGGTGAAGGCGTATTGGGTGTCGGTGTCGACGTTCATCTTCACTACGCCGTAGCCCAGGGCTTCCTCGATCTCCGACTTCGCCGAACCTGAACCGCCGTGGAACACGAAGTCGAACGGCTTGGCGTCGTCAGACAGTCCGAGCTTGGTCGCCGCCACCTTCTGCCCCTGCGCCAGGATGTCGGGTCGCAGCTTGACGTTGCCGGGCTTGTAGACCCCGTGCACGTTGCCGAACGTCGCGGCCAGCAGGTAGTGGCCGTGCTCGCCGTGGCCCAGCGCGTCGATGGTCTTCTCGAAGTCCTCCGGAGTGGTGTACAGCTTGTCGTCGATAGCGCCGACGACGCCGTCCTCCTCGCCGCCGACGACGCCGATCTCGACCTCGAGGATGATCTTGGCGGCCGCCGCCTCCTTGAGCAGCTCCTGCGCGATCTTCAGGTTCTCGTCGATCGGCACCGCGGAGCCGTCCCACATGTGCGACTGGAACAGCGGGTGCTTACCGGCGGCGACCCGCCTGGCCGAGATCACCAGCAACGGCCGCACGTAGGTGTCCAGCTTGTCCTTGGGGCAGTGGTCGGTGTGTAGAGCGACGTTGATCGGGTATTTGGCCGCGATGCTCCGGGTGAATTTGGCCAGGGCGACTGCGCCGGCGACCATGTCCTTCACCCCTAGCCCGGAGCCGAACTCCGCGCCACCGGTGGAGAACTGGATGATGCCGTCGCTGCCGGCGTCGGCAAACCCTTTGAGCGCGGCGTTGATGGTCTCCGAGGACGTGCAGTTGATGGCCGGGAAGGCGTACGAGTTCTCCTTGGCACGTCGCAGCATCTCGGCGTAGACCTCTGGCGTTGCGATGGGCATGAACCTTCCTTCCTGACGTGTCGCATCAGTATCGCAACATCTGATTCTGGTCGGCAGCCCGCCCGGCCCCGCAAGCTGCGCCTGGTAAAGACCCGTTGGTTTCGCCGGTATCTTGGAGCACCGTGAGTACCGCCGTAGTGGCCATGCCCAACTTGCTCGACCCGATGTACTGGTTGGGCGCCAACGGCGTGTTCGGGCACGCGGTGCTGCCCGGCATCCTGCTCATCGTCTTCGTTGAGACCGGTCTGCTGTTCCCGCTGCTGCCTGGTGAGTCGCTGCTGTTCACCGGCGGCTTGCTGGCCGCCAGCGCGCACCCACCGGTCAGCATTGAGGTGTTGGCCAGCTGTGTGGCGGTGGTCGCGGTGCTCGGCGACCAGACCGGGTATTTCATCGGGCGGCGGATCGGCCCGGCGTTGTTCAAGAAGGAAGACTCACGCTTCTTCAAACAGCACCATGTGACGGAGTCGCACGCGTTCTTCGAGAAATACGGGCCGATGGCCATCATCATGGCCCGGTTCATGCCGTTCATACGAACCTTCACCCCGGTGGTGGCCGGGGTGTCCTACATGCGGTACCCGGTGTTCCTCGGGTTCGACATCGTCGGCGGCATCGCCTGGGGTGCGGGTGCGACGCTGTTGGGCTACTTCCTCGGCAACAACGAGTTCGTGCACAACAACCTGGAAAAGATCATCCTGGCCATCTTGTTCGTGTCGATGGTCCCTGCCTTCGTCTCGGTGGGGCGGGTCTACCTGAACCGTCGCCGCGAACGTCAGAAAGCCAAGCAGCGCCTGCCGGTACCCGAGTAGGTACTCGTTACTCTGCGCTGGCGGGCGGCCAGGCAACCCGGTTCCTGTCCTCGCATACCTCGATAGCCTGCCCGTCGCCGGTGAACTCAGTGAAACGTGTCGGGACTCGACCGTCCCGACCTCGACGTGCTCAGTACCGTGTCGGTCGAGGATTCTCCTAAGCTGTCGGATTCCGCATTATGGATCGCTGGGTGGCGGAATGCGACGCGGAAAAGTGCCCTGGGCTGCGGACGGACCGCACCAATGCCATCAACCCCGCTGTGGACGGACGCTCGGTGAGACACGGAGTGAGACAGTTAGCTATGCCAGACGACCTTATCGGTGCCGCCTGCATCCCGGTAGACAACGCTGTCGGGCGCTGTCCCCGATCTCACGTCGAAGTACAGCCTCCCGTTTGTTTGGGTGCCCGGCGCGATCGGTTGGTTGGGAAGGCCGTCCACCTCGTTCCCCTTCATGACCGCGTAGGTCGAGCCGTTAACGGCCCGCGCGTTGAAGTCGGCGATGTTCGGGGTCGGGGAGCCGCTAACACCTCTGGCCGTTACATCCGAATACCACGCGCCGTCATTGTGGCCGCTGGGCTGCAAGTTGCTTACGGTGTAGTTGATGGCGCCACCTGGGCTGGGAATCTCTGCCGATTGGCCAAGCGCCAGGACTTCCGGGTCCGCCAACGCCGGTGTCGCCGTCAGGATTCCTGCCGTCGCGATGCCAGCAGCAGCTGCCATCGTCTTCATGGCGATCTTCGAGAACATCACGTCGAACTCCTTCCGCTATGTTCCTGTGATCTAGAAGTGGTAGCCCGCTGTTTGGCTACCCATAGGCCATAGGGCATATCCCAACTCACGGATTTCAAACCTGCTCGGCATCGTTGTCCGGTTCCTAAACCCACACCTCCGGAGCAGTCGCGGCGAAACCCGCCGCGACGTCCTTCGAGCCTTGGCCTAGTTCGCAGCTTTCTACGTCAGACGGCGACCTTGAAGTCGCA
Source organism: uncultured Actinomycetota bacterium (assembly GCA_963720085.1). Classification (GTDB taxonomy): domain Bacteria; phylum Actinomycetota; class Actinomycetes; order Mycobacteriales; family Mycobacteriaceae; genus Mycobacterium. The sequence goes on along the minus strand of CAVRER010000035.1, from coordinate 223,896 downwards.
GCCGGTCTTGGCTCGGACGTCGGCGACGCTCGCCCCGGGGTGTAATTCCGTAAGCGTGAGTCCGTGTTCCGGCTCGACGTCGAACACGCACAGGTCGGTGATGATCATGTCCACCACGCCCTTGCCGGTGATAGGCAGCGTGCATTGCTTGAGGATCTTTGGGCTGCCATCCTTCGCGGTGTGATCCATCACGACGATGACTCGTTTGACGCCCGACACCAAATCCATTGCGCCACCGGGCCCTTTGACCATCTTGCCGGGCACCATCCAGTTGGCCAGGTCGCCGTTCTCGGCAACCTCCAAGCCGCCCAGGATGGAAAGGTCGATGTGGCCGCCGCGGATCATCGCGAAGGAGTCGGCGCTGCTGAAAAAGCTTGACCCGGGAAGGCTGGTGACGGTCTGCTTGCCGGCGTTGATCAGATCGGGGTCGACGCCGTCTTCGGTCGGGTAGGAGCCGATGCCCAGCAGGCCGTTCTCCGACTGCAGCGTCACACTGATGTCGTCGGGGATGAAGTTGGCCACCAACGTCGGAATGCCGATGCCCAGGTTCACGTAGTAGCCGTCGCGCAGTTCCTGCGCGGCGCGCTGGGCCATCCGCTCGCGAATTGGGCTGTCGTGCTTGAGCGCCGCCCCGCTGGTGGTGCGGAACTCGATGCGCTTCTCGTAATTGGTGCCCGCGATGATGCGGTCCACATAGATGCCGGGGGTGTGGATCAGGTCGGGGTCCAGCTCGCCGACCTCGACCAGTTCTTCCACCTCGGCCACGGTGACCGTGCCGCAGGTGGCGATCATGGGGTTGAAGTTGCGCGCCGTCTTGCGGTAGACGAGGTTGCCCGCCGTGTCTCCCTTCCACGCTTTGACGATCGCCACATCGGCCCGAATGCCTTCTTCCAGAACGTATTCGGTGCCGTCGAAGACCCTGGTGTCTTTGCCTTCAGCGAGATTGGTGCCGTAGGCAGTGCGGGTGTAGAAGCCGGGAATGCCTGCCCCGCCGGCGCGCAGCTTCTCCGCGAGCGTGCCCTGCGGCGTCAGCACAAGGTCCAGCTCACCGGCCAGCACCTGCCGCTCGAATTCCTTGTTCTCGCCCACGTAGGAGGCGACGACCTTTTGCACCTGCCGCGCCTTGAGCAGCAGCCCCATGCCGAAATCGTCTACGCCAGCGTTGTTTCCGACGATGGTGAGGTCTTTGACGCCGCTGTCCACCAGAGCCTGGATCAGATTCTCCGGAATGCCGCAGAGGCCGAACCCGCCGGAGGCGATGGTCATCCCGTCGTTCAGCAGGCCGTGCAGCGCCGACTCGGCGTCGGGGTGGACTTTACTCATAACTGGTCCTCTCGTTGGTGCTCACGGCATGTGCGGCCTCCATCAGCATCCAACCGGATAGTTGCACTGACAGATCGCGCTCCGCAATTTCGGAACCGGTGACCGCACCCTCGACGAACTCGGCCTGCTGCCCGCCGGCCGTGGGCAGCTCGGCGGTGCGATCCCAGAACGGCCCGAACAACGGCAGCCCTTGCACCGACTGCCGGTTGTTCCACGCCGATTGTGCCGAGGCCAGCACGATTTCGCCGGCGGTTTCTCGGGCCGCCGCGTCCGCCGCGGACTCACCCGGCAACGTAGTGGCGACCAAAGCCAGGTAGCGAGCGGTGATTCCGGAGAACAATCCGCCGTCGCCGCCGCCGGAGCCACGCAGCACCCCGGCTGGCGCCATGTGTTCGTCGACGGCGGCGACCAGCCGATGCACTCGCGGCGCGTGCCGCTCGTCTTGGGTGCGGGCGGCCAGCTCGGTCTCCAGGCCCAGCACTACGCCCTGGCAGTAGGTGTACTGCGCGCGGACCAGTGAACCCGCCTTGATGCCGTCGAACACCAGGTGCGTATCGGGGTCGACCAGCGTGGCGTCGATCCAGTCCGCCATCTGCTGGGCCCGCCGTAGCCGGTCTCCGTAGCGCGCCAGGAAGATTCCCGCCGGGCCGTTGGCCGGGGCGTTGAAGAATTGGTCTTGCTTGCGCCACGGGATACCGCCGCCGTCCTCGGGCACCCACGCTTTGACGAATTGGTCGTTCAACTTGTGCAGCGCGCGTTTGCGATCCACGGCGGCGATCCGGGCGGCACGCTCCAGCGCCAGCGCCAGCCACGCCATGTCGTCGTAGTAGCTGTTGACCCAGGAGCCGTTGTTGCGCAACCGGTGCGAGCGGATCTGCCGGCCGATCTTGGTGCGCCGCTCCGGCTGCGGGTCGCGCAGCTCGGCGTCGACCAGGCAGTCCAGCAGGTGTGCCTGCCACCAGTAATGCCAGCCGCCGAACCATCGGTCGCGCCGGGCCGGCGGCCAGGCCACCACGCCGAGCTGGGTACCGGGCAACGCCCACAGCCGTTTCAGATGCCGCCCTGTGACGGCGGCTTCTGCGCTGACCGCCCGGTTGACCCATACCTGATCCATCAGTGCGTCCCCAGACGACTGGCGGCTTCGCCAATCCGGAGAATCGGCGCGCTTCTCGCGCCGCATCGGCAAGTTGTCGGCATCGCCTCATATGATCCGGTTCGGGCCTGGGCTGGGCCTTCGGGCGGCTCCGGAGAGACAACCGGACGCACAGCCGAGAAGAGTCTGGGGTCGGAGTCGAAGCTATCGGCTTCAGCCGTCAGAGAAGTCACGTCTGCAGATCCTGCCTTACCAGACGCGTGTGATCGATGGCTCGCCCGCAATGCAGGTTACGCAGATCCAGGCGTCCCACCATGCGGTCGAACTCGTCGGCAGGGTGGTGGGACGCTGATGGGTGAAGAATTCGCAAACACTTGCCAGCGATTGCGGCGACAACAACGGGGCAGAGTGCGCGGCCGCCGCGATGAATCTCAACTGGCGGCCCGAGTCAGCTATTTCAGCCCGCTCTCCAGGTGAGGAGGGCGCGGTTAATCTTCGCGCGTTGAGGCCAGCTGACCCGGAGATCAGCGGGGTCTATCACCGCGGTTGGTCGAGGTAGCGGCGCGCGCCCCAGTAGTCTGTGTCCAGTCGAACCGGGGTTGATGCGCACTGGTGCCGTCTTGTCGAATGCCTCGATCATGTCGCCGTTCCCGGAATACATGGCCACGTGGTAGATCGCGTCGGGATTGTCGGGGTCCTTGCTGCCGTGCGAGTAGAAGAGCAGATCGCCGGGCTGCAACGCGGATTTGTCGACGGGGCGGCCCCGGCTGTCGGCGGCTTGCGGGCCGGCATCGCGCGGCAGGGTGAAGCCGTGCACCTGGTAGATGGTGGAGGTGAAACCGGAGCAGTCGAACCCGAACCCGGCACGGCCGCCCCACAGGTAGGGGACGTTGACGAACACGGCGGCGTACCGGACCAGATCGGCTCCGGTGGGATGCGGTATGTCCGTGGGCTTTTCGTAGACCGCCACCGTTCGAGCATCCAGCCACTTCGGGCCGCGATCGGGGGTGGCCACCTGAACCGCCGTGTCGGTGCGGCTCAGGACGGGAGCCTGGTGTTGGTACTGATCTCGAGGTCCTGATCGGAGAGTCCGGAATCGCGGTACAGCCAGGTGGTGATGCCGCGATCGGCCAGCGCGAAGGGAGCGTGGTCCTTCAGTGCGCCGTAGCCCGGGTCGGTCGTCAACTGGGCCTTGGGAATCCAGCCGGGATAGCCCAGCGCGTTCTTCGGTGTCGGCTGGCCGGGGACCAGTACCTCGTCCCAGTCGCCCTGCTGCCCCACCACGAAGACACGGTCGCCGAAGAGGGCCTGCGTCTGGGTGAGATTGTCCGAGGTGAGCGCTTGGTGCGGGGCCGGCGTCATATCCGACAGCCAGCCGCGAATATCGACCGGATTTGTCAGGGCAGGATGGTCGACCAGACGCGGGCTCTGCGGCGTGGTCCACACCGTGGCCACCGAAACGGCGACATAAGCGCTGCGCGCCACCGGCGACGCGGAGAGGTTGGCATGGTCAGCGGTTACGGATACTGCCGCCAGCCCGGTGGACAAGACACCGGCAAGCACTGTTCGGGTCGCGGCGCCGGCCACGTCCGTCGACGTTATCGGAGCCGCGCTGGTGTGTCCGGTCAGCGCGCTGGCGGCGAACACTTCGGCAAGCGGTTCGAGCTCGGGGAAGACGACGAGCTGCGCGTGCTGGTGAACCACGACAGAGACCTGATGAGAGCTGTCGCCGATGGGCATGCGGTGCGAGAATGAGGGATGTCGAATAAGCGCACGCCCCCACGCCCCCAGGGTGCGCAAACCAACGCGGAGGAGTGGGCGCGATTCTTCGAACAATTTGGCCACGCCAAGGTTCGGCGCGGGGTTCGGCTCCTCTCGAAGCTGCCGTCCGCCCCGCGGTGCGAGGCCTGTGGCAACCCGTTCGCGGGCGTCGGCGGCTGGCTGATGCGACGGATGGACAAGAGCCCGTCGCGCAAGAATCCGCGGTGGTGCAAGGTGTGCTTCGAGGCGGCGCCCCAGGGTGGCATGACCCTGACCATCGGGGTGCTCTTCGCCGATGTCCGCAACTCAACCGCCCTCGCCGAGACGCTGCCACCGGACGAGATGGCCGAACGCCTCAATCGCTTCTACTCCGAGCTCACGCAGGTGATCGTCCAGCACGGGATCGTCGACAAGCTCATCGGTGACGAAGTGATGGGCCTCTACTTTCCGCCCCTCACACGCAACGGCCGGTACGTCGATGCGATGGTGAGTGACGCTCTCGCCATTCTGCGCACGCAGGGTCGCGGCTCGCCCAAGGACCCGCGGCTCGAGGTGGGCATCGGCTTGGACGTCGGCCCGGCGTACGTCGGGATCGTCGGCGAGGGCGAGGTCCGCGACTTCACCGCAATTGGCGACGTCGTGAACACCGCGTCGCGGCTCCAAGGCGTTGCGGCGGGGGGCGAGATCGTCATGCCCGAGACTGTCGCGCGCATCGCTGCCGTCGACGGGGGCGAGGTCGTCACGCTCGACCTCAAGGGCAAAGCCGAACCCGTAACGGCACGCCGGATCACCGTCGCGAGCTAGCAGCGTTACGCTCACGCCATTCATCGCCGAGACGGGGTTGACATGTTCGCGCGGCCTGTCCGTACCGCGGGTCCAATCTGATCCGCGACGGGCGACGTTGAGCCGAGCCCGTCATAAGCCCGGTATTTCCATCTAGTGATCACTCAGGCAGGTGAGCGCGCGGCGGGTGGGTTGAACCGGCTGATGTCGCGAGCCGTGCCGCCGTAGGGATGAAAGCCATCCGTTCCCCTCAAGGGTGCACAGCACGGTAGGGAGTCAATCATTTACGGCGTATTACCAGGCATTCGCGATGTTCCCGTGTTGGCTGATCCAGCTGTGCATGGCGATCCCCGCCGCGACCGAGACGTTGATGCTGCGTGTCGACCCGAAATGGGCGATCGAGACGGTCAGCGAGGCGCCCGCCCGGGCGTCGTCGCTGATGCCGGGGCCTTCTTGACCGAACAGCAGCAGGCAGTTGCGCGGCAGCGTCGTCTGTTCGAGTCGCATTGCGCCGGGCACATTGTCGACCGCGACCACCGTCAGGCCCACTTCCGCCGCGAAGCGCAGCAAGTCGGCGGTGCTTTCGTGATGGCACAGCCGTTGGTAGCGGTCAGTGACCATGGCGCCGCGGCGATTCCAACGACGACGCCCCACAATGTGGACGGTGTCGACGGCGAACGCGTTGGCGGTGCGCACCACCCCACCGATATTGGCGTCATGGCCGAAGTTTTCGATCGCCACATGCAACGGATGTCGCCGCTTGTCTATGTCGGCGACGATCGCCGCACGCGTCCAATACCGGTAGGCGTCGACGACGTTGCGGGTGTCGCCGTCGCGCAGCAGCGCCGGGTCATACCGTGGGTCGTCGGGCGGCGGTCCGACCCATGGGCCCACTCCGCTTGCCGCAACGCCCCATTCGGTGGGACCGGGCTCAGTCATCGCGTGGTCCAGACCGCGGCGTGGGTGCCCACCACGGCAACGGTCGCGTACAGCAGCGCCTCGTTGATGTCGCCCTGGGTGCACAGCGACGCGCTGACGTGCACGGCGTCCAGCGATGCTTCCGGCAGGATCAGCACCGAGGACCCGTAGGCCGAACAGGCCGGGCTCAGGCCGGGGGGCGGCAGCCTCGGGGCGGCGAGCAACATCATCGGCCCGCCGCGAGCCGCGGAGTCGTCGCGGTATTTCGCCGCGATGGTGTCGGCCTCCAACCCGAGCAGCATGTACCCCTGCCGGTGAAGGCAGCCGGATCGCCGAGCGAGGCCTGGGTCAGCTGGGTGCCGTCGGCCCGCCACGCGGCCACGCTGGTGGTCTTGACCACCAGGCCGGTGTCGTTCTCCTTGGTCGGCAGCACCCCGACCGGGAACGCCGCCGGGTAAGCCGCGACAGACTCGGCGATCCGGTCGCGGGGTGAATAGAGGTACACCCCACGCACCGCGCTGCGGTCCTGCAGCGGGCCCAGGCACACCGTGCCGGTCAACCGCTTGCCACCGGGGGCCGAAAGCGATTGGATGACAGAGTTTTTCAGATTTCTCACGTTATCGCAGCTGCCGATGCCGATGGCCTCGATGGGGTGCGCCAGCGCGCCGTAGAGGCCGAACCGGATGTCGCGGGCATCGGTATGGGCTTTGGCGGGGTCGGTCGGCGCCGCATCGACGTCGACCAGCACGTAGTCGTCTTGCCAGCGCAGGTTGGACATCGACGTGTTCCAGCCCAGCACCGCCAACGACTCGCCCAGCCGGGCGGTCAGCGCGCCATAAACGCGGTCGTTGTGAACCGAACCCGAGCAGGCCGCGCAGCACGCCACCGCCAACGTCGCAATCATCGCGATGAGAGTCCGCACGGTGATTAACACGGTTTGCGCGGGACGGCTGGCTCAGCCACCGGCCAGCCCCAAGTCCGCCAGTCCCAGCACGCTGCGGTACGGCAGGCCCTCGGCTTCGATGGCTTCGGCGGCACCGGTAGCGCGGTCGACCACGGTCGCCACGCCCACCACCAGTCCGCCGGCATCCCGCACGGCGCGCACCGCGGTCATCGCCGAGGCGCCGGTGGTACTGGTGTCCTCTACTACCAGGACCCGTAGTCCGGAAACGTCGGTACCCTCGATAAGACGTTGCATGCCATGGGTTTTCACTGACTTTCGCACCACAAACGCGTCGATCGGGCGACCGGGCGCGTGCATGACGGCGGTGGCGACCGGATCAGCGCCCAGGGTCAGGCCGCCGACGGCCGCGTACTCCCAGTCGTCGGTGAGTTCGCGGATCAGCCGGCCGATCAGCGGCGCCGCGCGGTGGTGCAGGGTGGCGCGGCGCAGGTCGACGTAGTAGTCGGCTTCCTTGCCCGACGACAACGTGACGCGACCGTGCACCACCGCCAGCCTGCGCACCAGCTCGGCCAACTCGTCACGGTCGGTGGGCCTAGGTGCGGCCACGGCCCCGGCCAAACGTTCTGGTGGCGACGCGCGCCAGGTTTCGCGGCACCATCCGTGTTGCGGTGGTGATCGCCTTGTACTGCATGCCGGGGATGATGACCACTTTGCCCCGGGCGATATCGGCCAGGCTTTCCCGGATCACGTCGTCGACCTCGAGCCACATGAACGACGGCAGCGAGGTCATGTCGATGCCGGCCCGTTCGTGAAATTCGGTGTGGACGTAGCCCGGACACACCACGTGTATGCCGACACCGGTGCCCCGCAACCCGCTGGCCAGGCCTTCGGTGAACGACACCACCCATGCCTTGGACGCCGAATAGGTCGAGCCTCGCCCGGACAGCAGCCCCGCAACGCTGGCGATGTTGACCACGGTGCCGGCACCGGCGTCGATCATCGCCGGCAACGCGGCCCGGGTCAGCTGCATCACCGCGGTGACGTTGACGTCCAACTGGGACTGCAGCACCGCGGGATCGGCGGTCCAGAATTCGCCGGACGTGCCGAAGCCGGCGTTGTTCACCAACACGTCGACACCGGCGGCCAACCGCTCCGCGACCTTGCCGCGTTCGGCCGACTCGGCCAGGTCGGCCGGCAGCACCTCGACGGCACGCCCGGCCTCGTTGCGCAATTCGGCGGCCAGCTCGGTGAGCCGATCAGCATCGCGGGACACCAGCACCAAGTCGTAGCCGTCGGCGGCATAGCGGCGCGCGAAACCCGCGCCGATTCCCGACGTTGGGCCGGTGATCATGGCGACGCGGCGCGGCATGACCGACAGCGTAGCGAAGCGGCCTGCGGCGAGGCCGCAGGGAGGACGTAAGTATCAGCGCTGGTAGTGGGTGGCCTGGTAGCCGTTGCGGCCAGGCGGCGGACGCCGCACTGGTGCGCCGGGCTCGGCCGGTGCGCGGCGGGTTGGCTCCTGCCGGGCAGGGGGCGGCGATCCCGCGGCGCTGCGCGGCGCTGCCCCACCCTCGCGGGGAAGCGCTTCTGAGTGCCGCGGCGCCGATTCGCCGCGGCCGGCCGGGGCCAGCGGACGGCTGGGCGCGGCTTTACGGCGTCCGGCCGACTGCGGCGCCGAGGTTTGCGGCACGGGCGGCAAAACCCGTAGCAGATCGTTGAATTGGCGCACGGTGCGCAGGCCCTCGTCCCACTGGGCGCGGGTACTGCCGATCGGCATGCTGACCAGCGTCCAGTTCTGCTCGTTCCACATGATCTCGGCGCAGTCCGGCGCGGTGTGCGCGAAGGTGACCATGCGGCGATCGCAGGCACGGCGGGCGGCGTCCAGGTTCGTGGAGTAGACCATCCGCGGTCCGATCGCGCCCAGCAGCCAAATGTCGTTCTCGCGAGGCTCTTTGAGCCCTTTGAGCCGCACGTCGACCACGACGTTGGTACCTACTTTGCGGTGCAACGCGATCACGGTGGCGACTTCCTCGAGATCGAAGATGAACACCGCCTCGCCGCGGATCTGGCCCAACACGACGTTGCGCGCCGGGATATTGCTGCCCACGGTCGACATCACCCCGCGCTTCCAGCGCTTGAGGATTTCGGTGGATTCCGGCTCGTAGTCGAATCCGTGCGAACGCGCCCACGACTTGCGACGACGGCCCCGCCCCCGGCGGCGATCGATGTCGACGTATAGCAACACCGCCGCGCCGACGAAGCACAGCGCGGAGAGCGTAAACCAAAGCGGAACCATCGCCACGTAGCCTAGCTGCTGTTAGCCCATAACCGAGAATGCCAGCAGGTCACAACCGAATTAAAGTTTGCTACCGCTTCGGCGCCGACGGCCGGCGAGCTCACCCGTGGCGATCGCGAGCGCGGCGCAGCCGGGCGAAGCGGGTCGCCACCATCAACCAAGCACGAGGCTGTCGCCGTCGGCGCTGACGTTCACCGGTACGGTGTCGCCGTCATGCACGTCGCCGGCCAACAGCATCTTGGCCAGCTGGTCCCCGATGGCCTGCTGCACCAGCCGCCGCAGCGGACGCGCCCCATAGACCGGGTCGAACCCGCGCTGCGATAGCCACTTCTTGGCCGGCAGCGAGACCTCCAGTTGCAGCCGCCGTTGCGCGAGCCGCTTGCCCAGCTGGGCCAGCTGAATGTCGACGATCCGCACCAGCTCTTCGGGGTTCAGCCCGTCGAAGATCAGCACGTCGTCGAGCCGGTTGATGAACTCGGGTTTGAACGTCGAGCGCACCGCCGCCATCACTTGCTCTTCGGTGCCGCCCGACCCGAGGTTGGACGTCAGGATCAGGATGGTGTTGCGGAAGTCGACGGTACGGCCTTGTCCGTCGGTGAGCCGGCCCTCGTCGAGGACCTGCAGCAGCACGTCGAACACGTCCGGGTGGGCCTTTTCGACCTCGTCGAACAAAACCACCGTGTACGGCCGGCGGCGTACCGCTTCGGTCAGCTGGCCGCCCTGGTCGTAACCGATGTAGCCGGGCGGCGCGCCGACCAGGCGGGCCACCGAGTGCTTCTCGCCGTACTCGCTCATGTCGATGCGGACCATCGCTCGCTCGTCGTCGAACAGGAAGTCGGCCAGCGCCTTGGCCAGCTCTGTTTTGCCAACGCCGGTGGGGCCGAGGAACAGGAATGATCCGGTCGGCCGGTTGGGGTCGGCGACGCCGGCGCGCGAGCGCCGCACCGCGTCGGACACGGCCTGCACGGCCTTGCGCTGCCCGACGACGCGCTTGCCCAGCTCGTCTTCCATCCGCAGCAGCTTGGCGGTCTCGCCTTCCAGCAGCCGACCCGCCGGGATGCCCGTCCACGCCGACACCACGTCGGCGATGTCGTCGGGTCCGACCTCTTCTTTGAGCATCACGTTCTCGCGGGCCTCAGCTTGCGGCAGCGCCGCGTCGAGTTTCTTTTCCACCTCGGGGATGCGGCCATAGCGCAGCTCGGCGGCCTTGGCCAGGTCACCGTCGCGCTCGGCGCGCTCGGACTCCCCGCGCAACGCCTCCAGTTGCTCCTTGAGCTCACGCACGACGTCGATGGCGTTCTTCTCGTTCTGCCAGCGGGTGGTCAGTTCAGCGAGCTTCTCTTTCTGGTCGGCCAGCTCGGCGCGCAACTTCTCCAGCCGCTGCTTGGACGCCTCGTCCTCTTCTTTTTCTTTGGCCAGCGCCATCTCTTCGATCTCGAGGCGACGGACCAGACGTTCGACCTCGTCGATTTCGACGGGCCGCGAGTCGATCTCCATCCGCAACCGGCTGGCGGCCTCGTCGACCAGGTCGATGGCCTTGTCCGGCAAGAACCGGGCGGTGATGTAGCGGTCGGACAGCGTGGCCGCGGCCACCAGCGCGGAGTCGGTGATGCGCACACCGTGGTGCACCTCGTAGCGGTCTTTCAGACCGCGCAGGATGCCGACGGTGTCCTCGACCGACGGCTCACCGACGTAGACCTGCTGGAAGCGCCGCTCCAGCGCGGCGTCTTTCTCGATGTGCTTGCGGTACTCGTCGAGTGTGGTGGCGCCGACCAGGCGCAGTTCGCCGCGGGCCAGCATCGGCTTGATCATGTTGCCGGCGTCCATCGCCGACTCGCCGGTCGCGCCGGCCCCGACGATGGTGTGCAGCTCGTCGATGAAGGTAATGATCTGTCCCGCAGAGTTTTTGATGTCGTCGAGCACGGCCTTGAGGCGTTCCTCGAACTCGCCGCGGTACTTGGCGCCGGCCACCATGGACCCGAGGTCCAGCGAGACGACGGTCTTGTCGCGCAGGCTCTCCGGCACGTCGCCGGCGACGATGCGCTGCGCCAGCCCCTCGACGATCGCGGTCTTACCGACGCCCGGCTCACCGATCAGCACCGGGTTGTTCTTGGTGCGACGGGAAAGCACCTGCACGACGCGGCGAATTTCGTTGTCCCGCCCAATGACCGGGTCGAGTTTGCCCTCGCGGGCGCGGGCGGTCAGGTCGGTGGAGTACTTCTCCAGCGCCTGGTAGGTGGCCTCGGGGTCGGCGCTGGTGACCCGCGCGCTGCCGCGGACCTTGACGAACGCGTCCCGCAACGCCTGCGGTGAGGCACCGTGTCCGGTCAGCAGCTTGGCGACGTCGGAGTCGCCGGTGGCCAGGCCGACCATCAGGTGCTCGGTGGAGACGTATTCGTCGTCCATCTCGGTGGCCAGCTGCTGCGCGGTGGTGATCGCCGCCAGCGATTCGCGGGACAGCTGCGGTTGCGAGCTGGAGCCGCTGATCTGCGGCAACCGGTCGACCAGGCGCTGCGCTTCGGTGCGGATAGTGGCGGGCTCGACACCGACAGCCTCCAGCAGCGGCGCGGCGATCCCGTCATTCTGCGTCAGCAGCGCCAACAGCAGATGAGCCGGCCTGATCTCCGGGTTGCCGGCGGCGGTCGCCGCCTGCAGGGCCGATGTCAGGGCCGCCTGCGTCTTGGTTGTCGGGTTAAAAGAGTCCACGACACCTCCATTCGGGGTACCAGAAAATGCTTGTCGCGTTGTTCAACGCCGTCAAGGTTGAGTCTGTTCCACTCAACTCTGGCGAATTTTTGGCGACCCCTGCCCATCAGGCCGCAAACGAGCAGGTGAGGTTCGCTACGCTGCGCGCCCGACGAATGCAGCCTGCAGCGACCGGGGGTCAAACCGGCCCGGCGTCTGACCGGTGGCCGCGTACTCGTAGACCGCGACGCGGAAAATCTGGCTGAGCGTACTTGAGACTATCGAGATCCCCAGGACGACCACGAAAGCGACCGCCAGGACGGCGTACCCGAGCAGCGGCTGCCCGGCCGCGGCCAGCGCGACCATGCCCAGGCTGCCGACGATCACGACCAGCAAGGTGACCAAGAAGGTCACCACCCCAATAGTGGCAGCTCCAGTGGCACTCTCGCCCCAGCGCGCCTTGACGATCGCCGCCGAGCGTTTCAGCGACCGCCACGGCCCAGTGCCCTCGAGTGCAACCACTGGGATCACGAAAAACGTGGCGATTGCCCAGGCGGCGCCTGCGATCCAGGCCGCGATCCTGCCCACCAGGGGTGCGCGGTCCTCGAGCGCTTTCAGGATCAGCCCGACCGTGGTCGCCAACAGCGACCAGCCAAGGATCGGGCCAATGCGGCTCATGGCGGCCTTGATTCCTTCGCGGACCTTGGTGTCCTCGCCGCGCATCGAGCGCACCGCACAGGCGGCGAGCGCCACATTGAAAAAGATGGTGATAAATGTCGACACGTACGCCGTTGCCGCGCCGGCGATGTAGACGACGGGATCCTGCTGATCCACGGTCTGGCCGTCGAATAGCCCCCGCGTGATCGCGGTCGGCGCCCAGATCGCGACCGCGGCAAGTATCGCGAAGATGGTCGACAGGATCGGGAACCACACCAGAGATAGGTCGCTTTTCAAAACGTCCCAGCTCTGCCGCGTCAATGCCCAACCGCGTGAGATTCTGCCCATGGATCCTCCCGCTGCGCCGTCTGTGAGGGGTCATGGTAGCCGTCGCGGCAGCCACGGCGGCCGGTTTGAGCACCGGTTCTACCAGAGTTCAATCGAACGTATGATCGATCGGTGGGCGACCTCGCGTCGATCGGATACAACGGGCAGCCGGTCCGCAACCCGTTTCGGGTAGTGCGCCCGCCGATCACGGTGCTGGTTGACCTGACGGTGCTGTTTCCACGGGAGCCGCACCGCGCGGGGCGGTATCACCCGAACGGCCTGCAGCTGCACAAGGTCGTCGAGGGACGGCTGACCTGCTGGGGCATCTGCGAGCAGGGCGACTGGTGGGGGCTGGTGACCTATCCGATCGCCTACGGGTCCAAGCGCAAAACCGTCACGCATTGGGTACCGGCCTGGACGCTACGGCGGAAACCCTCGCCCTGACAGCACAACTGGCCAGGGAATGCGAAGATTCAGCCCGTGACAGGAAGTTGGGGCTCCGTGCTGACCACGCTGATTCCGCTCGCACTGGTCATCGCGATCTCGCCGTTATCAGTCATCCCTGCGGTGCTGGTGCTGCAGGCGCCGCACCCGCGGCCGACCAGCCTCGCCTTCCTCGGCGGCTGGCTGCTGGGCCTGGCCGCGCTGACCGCGATCTTCGTCGCGTCCTCCGGCGCGCTCACCGGGCTGCGCAACTCTCCACCGACCTGGGCGTCCTGGCTGCGCGTCGTGGCCGGATTGGCCCTCATCGGCTACGGGATCTACGAGTGGCTAACCCGGCGCCGCCACACCGAGTCACCCAAATGGATGCGGTCTTTCGCTACCCTCACGCCGGTCCGCGCAGTGCTAACCGGGCTGGTGTTGGTCGTGGTCCGGCTCGAGGTACTCACCATGTGCGCCTTGGCCGGTTTGGCCATCGGCAGCAGCGGGCTCAGCATCGCCGCCGACTGGATAACCGGCGCAATCTTCCTCGCCGTCGCCTCATCCACCGTCGCCATCCCAGTTCTGGCCTACGCGGGCGCCGGTCACCGCCTCGACGATTCGATGGCGCGGATCAAGGACTGGATGGAAAAGAACAATGCCGCGCTGCTCGCAGCGATCCTGTTGTTGATCGGTTTGATGGTGTTCTATAACGGCGTTCACAGCCTGTAACGAGGGACGTTCAACCCCGCATAAAATCGTCGGGCGTGAGCCTCAACGACCGGGATGCGCTGGCGGCATTGCATGCCGCCATCGACCCGGACGACGCAAACGGGCTCATCGGCCGGTTTTACACGCGCTGGTTTTCCTTCGACGTTTCACCGCGCGACCTGTTCCCACCGGACATGGCCGGCCAGCGAGCCGCCTTTGCCCACGCGCTGAACTGGGTATACGGCGAGCTAGTCGCCCAGCGAGCCGAAGAGCCGGTGGCGTTTTTGGCTCAGCTGGGACGCGACCATCGTAAATACGGTGTGCTGCCCGAGCATTACGAGACGTTACGGCAGGCGCTGCACGCCACCCTGCGTAACGAGCTGGCCGAGGCCTGGACCGATGCGGTGGACGCGGCCGCCCAGCAGTCGTTGAACCTGATCATCGGGTTGATGAGCGGCGCCGCGGACGCCGAGCAGGGGCCGGCCTGGTGGGACGGCACGGTGCTCGAACACGTGCGGATATCCCGCGACCTAGCCATGATTCGGCTACAACTGGACCGCCCGATGCCCTACCACGCCGGCCAGTACGTCAACGTCGCGGTGCCGCAGTGCCCGCGGCGGTGGAGATATCTGACGCCGGCCATCCCGCCGGATGACAGCGGCGCCATCGAATTCCATGTCCGGGCGGTCTTGGGCGGCATGGTCAGCAACGCCATCGTCAACGAGACCCAGCCCGGTGACCAGTGGCGGCTGTCCAGCCCGCACGGCAGCTTGCAGGTCGACCGCGATGGTGGCGACGTGCTGATGGTGGCGGGCAGCACCGGGCTGGCGCCGCTGCGCTCGATCGTCATGGACCTCACCCGCTGGGGTGTGAACCCGCGGGTGCACATGTTCTTCGGCGGCCGCTACCCCTGCGAGCTCTACGACCTGCCCACCTTGTGGCAGATCGCCGCGCACAATCCGTGGCTGTCGGTGACACCGGTCGCCGAACACAACGGCGACCCCGCCTGGGCCGCCGACTATCCCGACGTGACGCCGCCGCGCGGACTGCATCTGCGCCAGACCGGCAAGCTGATGGACGTCGTCACCAAATACGGCGGTTGGGGGGACCGGCAGATCCTGATCTGCGGCGGACCGGAGATGGTGCGCGCCACCAAGGCTGCTCTGATCGCCAAAGGTGCGCAGCCGGAGCGCATCCAACACGATCCGCTGTCCAGCTAGTCTGAGTTAGCCTTATCGGGGTGCACGCTGTCACTTTGCGCGACCCGTCGTCAAATCTGGAAGCCCAGTTCGTCCCGGACGCCGGCATGATCGGCGTCTCACTGACCGACTCGGGCGTCCAACTGCTCGGCCAGCGCCGCGGTCTGGACGCCTATGTGGCCGACGGCAAGACGATGGGTATCCCGATCCTGTACCCGTGGGCAAATCGACTGGGCGCCAACACTTATACGGCGGAGGGTGCGACGGTCACGTTGACTGCCGGCCAGCGTGGGGTGCGGACCGATCCCAACGGACTGCCGATCCACGGAGTGCTGGCCGGCTATCCGCGCTGGCGGGTGACCGCCGAGTCGGCGAACGAACTGACCGCCGAAGCGGACTTTGGCGCCGATCGGGACTTGGTGGCCAGCTTTCCTTTTCCGCATCTGCTGGCGCTGACGGTCCGGCTTTCCGGCCGGGCCTTGACGGTGCGCAGCGCGGTAACTCCGACCGGAAACCAGCCGGTGCCAATGTGTTTCGGCTTTCACCCGTATCTGCAGCTGCCCAGTGTGCCGCGTGACCAGTGGATCATCGAGACCCCACCGATGCGATGGCTGCAGCTCGACGCGCGGGGACTGCCGATCGGCGAGACGGCACCACAACCGGCGACCACCGAACCGTTGGGCGACAAGGTGTTTGACGACGGCTATGACGAGGTCGCCGATGGCGCGGTTTTCGCGGTGTCCGGTGGCGGTCGCCGTATCGAGGTTCACTTCGAACAAGGCTATCCGGCCGCGCAAATCTTCGCGCCGCTAAGCGAAGACGTGGTGTGCTTCGAGCCGATGACGGCGCCCACCGATGCACTGCGGCGTGGCGGCTACCGATCCGCACGCCCGGGCGAGTCAGCGGTCGCGGTGTTCTCAATCCGGGTTTAGCACCCCGCGTTCACGCGGTGCGGCTGAACGGGAGGACGAAGCGCTACTTCTCATCTATTTGTCTCGTGTCAGTTAGCGCGAACATTTGTCTTCGCGCAGGTACCCTTAGCAAATCCCGGGCAGGAGGAGCAGGTGAGCCCTGGCGAGAGCGGTGCATCGATCGATGAATTGCTGGACCGCGCGGTACGGGCCATCAACGAAGGCGACCGGGCGACAGCGACCACCTTGGCCGGGCAGGTACTTTCGGTCGACCGCGGCAACCCGGAAGCCGAGGACCTCCTCACCGCGCCGGCTCGCTACGGTGAAATCCGCCGACTGACAATCATGTTCGCCGACCTTGTCGACTCGACGGCGCTGTCTACCCGTTTGGAACCCGAGACGTATCGCACGTTGGTCGGCCGCTACCGGGATGACGTGCGCCGGGTTGTCGATCGATATGAAGGCCATATCAGCTCGATCAAGGGTGACGGATTGTTGGCGGTCTTCGGCCACCCCAGGGCACACGAGAACGATGTGCGACGTGCGATCGCAGCGGGGCTCGACATCACCCGCGCCGTAGCGCGGCTCAGCGAGCAGGCCGAACACAAGTTCGGCGTGGCCATCAACGTGCGGGTGGGCATCCACCGCGGCCTGGTCTACCTCGACACCGACCAGGACGACGTGTACGGGTTTGCGGCGAACCTGACCGCCCGCCTTTGCGGTGTGGCCGAGCCCGGCACGGTGGCGGTGTCTGATGCGGTCGCACCCCTGGTGGGTGACTCGTTCGAACTCGACACACGTCCGCCGGTTTCGGTGCAGGGCGTCGAGGGGTTGATCAGCCATCATCGGGTGCTCGCCGAGCGGCCGACGGCGCCGCCACCGCAGGCGCCGCCGCTGATCGGGCGTGAGCGTGAGCAGGCTTGGCTGCAGCAGAACTGGCAGCGGGTACGCGACGGGGTACTGACCACCCCGGGCGTGGTATTTCGCGGTGAGCCCGGAATCGGTAAGACCCGGCTCGCGACTGAGGCGGCCGAACTCGTCGGGGGGTCGGGCGGGGCGGTCATCGAGCTCAGGGGTTCGCCGCTGCATACCGCCACCGGCCTGTATCCGATACGTAGGCTCTTGGAGCGGCGGTGCGGTATCACCCGGCTCACCGACGGTTCCGCGAGGTTGCGGTTGCTCCAGGCCGAGCTATCTGCCCGTGCCCTGGACCCGGCGACGACGGTGCCCCTACTGGCGCCCGTACTTGGTGTGGGGCCCGAGCACGGCTACCACCCGGCCGCGGTGGAAGGCCGCGCCCTGTATGAGTTAATCGGTGCGACCGTTCAGCAATATGTGTTCGCCTGCCTCGGCGATCAAGCCGGATTAGTGGTCGCCGAGGATGTGCACTGGTTCGACCCGTCCACGCTGGAGCTGCTCAATTCAATACTCACTGCCGCGAACGGGCGACTGATGGTGGTGGTGACCGGGCGCGAGGATGGTTGGCTGCAAACCGATTGGCCTGCAATGCTTTTCGAACTCACCCCGTTGACCGGCGAGCAGTCCGATGCGCTTATCGAAGCATTGAACCCGACTGTGACCGAAGCGCAGCGTGCCGCGGTACGCGACCGCTGTGACGGGGTGCCCTTCTACATCGAGCATGTGGTAGCCGGCTTGGATGTGGCCAGGCATGAGCTTGAGGTACCGGAGGCACTGTACGAGCCGCTATTCGCCCGACTACACAGCCGCACCGATGTAGTGCCGGTGGTTGAGGCGGCCGCGGTCATCGGGCGTGGCGGTGACCTCGCCTTGCTGCGGTCGGTGGTCGGCCCCGTCGCCACGGATGTCGATGACATCATCACCGAACTTGTGCGAGCACGTGTGCTCGAACTGAAGGGAGTCGACGGCTGGCGATTCCGCCACGAGCTGCTCCGAGAGGTGGCAACCGAGCTGGCCCCACCATCGCTGCGCCGTGAACTGCACGCCCGCGCTGCCCGCGCGCTAGTTGACGCGGCGGACGCCGCGGAACCGGACTGGCGTGTCGTCGCAGGGCACTTCGAGAAAGCGGGACACTACGACGAGGCCGTCGCCGCCTACCAGAAGGCCTCCGTCGACGCCCGGCGGCGCGGCGCTCTCCACGAAGCGCTGGCTTGCCTCACGACGGCACTCAGCCAGCTCACCCGCTGCACCGCGGGCTCGGCGCGAGACTGCAGGGAAATCGCCATCCGGCTAGAGCGTGGTTTCTTGGCCGGCACCACGCAAGGCAGCCAGAGCGGTGAGGGACCCGCCGACTTCCAACGGTGCCTGGCATTGGCGAGCACCGGCGACTACCAAGACGAGTTGTTCAGCACGCTCACCGCGCTGATCAGTTACTACGTGCCGCGGGCCGAACTGCGCCGGGCCCATGAGCTGCTCGACTCGCTGTCCGCCCGGATCACCAGGGACCGGCCCTGGAGTTATCCGGCCATAGCGTCATCGTTGGGTTCCGTCACCTGGCTGGAAGGCGACTTCACCGCCGCCCGCGGACACCTGCTGCGGGCGCTGGCCGACCGTTCCGCCGCCGATCCGCAGGTGCTGGAAACCGCCTGGTGGGTGGCCGTCGACCCGATCTCGGCGGCAAACAACTTCCTGGCACTGACACATATTGTCTGCGGCGACCTGGACCGTGCCAAAGCGGAGTTGGCCGAATCGGTCCGGCGCTGCGATGGTCTGGGGTTCCCGCAGAATGCCCACAACAGGGCACACACCTACTTCATGGAAATCTGGGTTTGCCTGGAGGCCGGCCAGATTGAGGAGGCGTCCACCCTGGTTGCCCGCCTTCGCCAGCTGAGCGAGCAGTCGGGGCTCGACTTGTGGCGATGGGTCGGCAGAACCGAACACGCCACGGTCAAGGCGCTGGCCGCGCTGGCCGCCGGTGCCGACGTTGCCACGCTGACGGACCAGGCCGAAAACCTAGCGCACCGGGTGGACGGGTCGCGCTTCATCCACCTCAATAGCTACCTCACTTTTCACGACGCGATTATCGGTCGGCTACTGATTGCCGCGGGCCAGCTAGAGAAGGGGCGTGAACGACTGGAGCTCGCGCTGCGCCACGCGGAAGAGACCGGAATGCATTTCCACGACGCCGAGCTGCTGCGGCTGCGGTCTCATACGTTGACCGGGCCGCGGGAACGTCACAAGGCCCTGGCCGAGGCGCTTGAGTTCGCCCGCCACCAAGGGGCGACGCTGTTCGAACTACGTTGTCTTTTAGATGTTTTCGACCTTGATGATGGGGATCGGTCCGAGCTGGCCGACGTTGTCCACCGCTTTCCCGGTGACGGTCGCTGGCCCGAATACGAACGGGCGCAACGGATTCTCCGTCGGTAGCGGCAGAGTCGAGGGCCTAACGGCCCGTCACAGATAAGCCTTGTCCAGCTTCTCAGGAGTGTTCTTGATCGTTTCGAGTGCCCGTAAGTTGCCGGCCACGTTGCGGCTCTCACGCTTGGCGATGGCCCGGACGAGGATAGGAAACGGTGTCAACCGCGCGGGTGGTTGCAGGTACCAGGCCCCCGTCGCCGCCGTCCAGGACGCCTGATTCACTCGCCTCTCCCTCGCACTCTCCGGGTGCAGATCCATATAGATCGCGAAGTACCAAGCCGATCTGCGCAATTTCGTGACCATCCGCTTGAGTAAGGCAACCTCGACCGCACTCGGCAACACTCGGCGGATCACGCGGAACTCCGGGGACAGCTGCTCGACGACGTCGAGTATGCCCGGGATCTGTGAGCAGAGCAGGGCGTTGACGCGGTTGAAATCGTTCTCCAGCGTGTCGAGGGAGTTAGCCGCGACCGCCAAGACAGCGAGGCCTAGATCGAAAGTGATGTGTGCATTCAGTCCGGTCATCATGTGCTGCAGGATGATCGCTTGATCGTTCCGGTCTCCGACGAAGGCGACCTCCCAAGGAAGCGTCGGGCCCTGGTACTCGTCCGGGTAGAAGAACGCATTCAACGCGTTGAAGTAGCGCCGGGCAAAGGCAACGTCGAGCTGCTCCATACGGCGCCCGTCATCGAACACACCCTCGTTGATGGCGTCACGAATAGCGACGGTGACCCGCTTGTATAGGGTAGCGAAGTAGCCAATGTTGCTCTGTGCGTTGATGGACCAGTCGAGGACCTGATCTATAGTCCGCAGAACATCGTCGATGGATCCGGGTTCTTCGACGCGATCCAGTGGGAGTTGGAGACTAGGACGCCCGGGAACAGACATCTAAGGGGAACCTCCGGTTCAATCGATCCGCGCGCTGCCCAACCCGGGCTCGGATCGGGGCGGCGGCGATCATCGTTAATGGGGTAATGGTAGGGAAATCGGCGCTTAGCGAATGGATTTCGGCCCTACGGAGTATGGCCGCCAGGGCGAGGGTCGCCTCGAGCATCGCGAAATGATCGCCGATGCATGCTCGCGGACCGCCACCGAACGGCAGATACTGCCAGCGGTCACGGCCTTTGGAGCGCTCCGGACTGAACCGGTCGGGGTCGAAGCGCAGCGGATCTTCCCACAGCGCGGGGTCGCGATGCATTGCGTAGATCGCGACGATGGCGACCGTGCCGGCCGGCAGGCGGTAGCCGTCGACCTCAATGTCGGCCATCACCGTGCGTCCCACCGCCGGCGCCGGCGGGCACAAGCGCAGCGCCTCATGCAGAACCTGCACGGTGTAACGCAGTCGCGGCATGTCCTCGTGGGTGAGCCGGCGGTCACCGAGCGCGTCGGCTTCTGCGGCCACCCGTTGCTGCAGCTCGGGCCGGTGACCCAACGCCCACAGCGCATAGGTCAGCGCGGTGGAGGTGGTGTCATGACCGGCGAGCAGAAACAACACCAACTCGTCGCAGATCGCGCGATCAGACAGTGGCCGGCCGGTCTGCGGGTCGGTGGTCTGCATCAGGGCACGTACCAGCGGCGCGTCGCGTGTCGGGTCGGCTCGGCATGCGCTCAGGATCTCGGCCGCCAACGCGTGCAGGGCGGCGCTGGCAGCGCGGGCTCTCCGCTGCCCACGAGTGGGCCACCAGCGGGGCAGGTTGACCGGGCGCAGTCCCCGGTCGGCTGCCCACTTGCCTCCGATGCGAAGCGCGGCTCCCACCACCTGCGTTCGTTCGGCCAGATCGGTCGCGAGTATCGAATGGCCTAGCGCTCGCAATGTCAGTGCGCGGCAGTCGGCGTCCAGGTCGACCGCGGCCCCGAGTGCCCAGCGGTCGGCAAGCTGTTCGGCGACCTCAGCCATGTGCCCGGCGAACCGGGGAACGTGGTGTTTGGTGAAGATCGGCTGCAGCGCGCGGCGGCGGGGCAGCCACTCGCGGTGCGGCATCACCAGCAGGTTGTCGCCCACCAGCCGACGGAGTTCCAATGCGATAGGCGTCGCCGCGCGCTCGGCGAATGCGTCCGTGCGTGCCAGGACGTCATGGGCGCCCTGCGGGGAGGAGACAAACACCAGCGGCGGAATCATCCACTTTGGCCCCAGAACATTTCGGGTCACCGATCCGCCCGACTCCCGCAACAGCTCGAGGCCGCTATCGAACTGTCTGGCCGCTGTCAGCCGCCGCCAGTACGGCAGCGGGTTCTTCGGCGCGAGCGCCAATGCGGTCACATCTGAGCCTGCGGTGACGTCTGGCCCTGTGATCGTTGTTGTCATGTCCGCCAGCGTGGGCCGGCTGAGGTAGCGCGGTCACGCGTAGCCGACTACTCCATCTTTTCCGCGACGGCACTCGAGCCAAACGTTCAGGAGCCTCACGCCGACAGCTCCCAACTGCGGGCGAGGTGATCGGGTATGTCGAACGGCGCCCGCTCGCCACCGCGCTCAAGCGCGAATATCCCGCGCACCAGTTCGCGCCCGAATGGGCGGGCCATGCTCGACATCAGTTGGTAGCGCGGCAGGTCGCGCTCGACCTGGCCTAAGACGTGCACGAAGAACCAATTCGCGATGCGCGCGAGCGGCGCGAGGTCGTCGGAGAGATCCGACTCCGGCACGAGCAGCAGATCGGCGGTCTCGTCGCCGATCAAATGGCGGATCAACGGAGGGATCGTGTCGTCGAACCGGTGCAGGGGTGTCAGCTCATCAAGCAGATTCAGGAGGGCGAGAGTCATATCCTGCCCTTCAGGCGACGCCTGGAATTGCCTGCGCCGGATGGCGTCGACCAGCGCGGTGGCATCGGCTAAGTCGTGCGCCAACACATCGTCGTGCACGCCGAGAAGATGCCCGATGACGTTCCATAGGTGCAGGTACGCGTCGACGTCCTTGGCGGACAGGTGCACGCCAAGGCGACGCATCGGATCGGCGACGACATACGAGAAAGTAAGCAGTGTCCCCGCCAGATCCTCCTGGTTAATCGGTGTGCCCCAGCCGGGATGCCACATCCCGGGCGTCTGCTCGTTGCGGGCCTTGATCAAGTGGCGCACAGCGGCATGCATGAGCCGGACGCGCTGGATGGCGCGCCGGCCCTTGCCGTGTTCGTCGAGGCCACCGACGGCGACCACGTCCATCAGGAACTGGCCGGTCTCCATCACCCGCCGGCGGGCGTCGGTATCAAGCCGGGCGGTCAGGTACAGCACCTTCACGCCCTTCGCAGCCGCGTACGACGCCGGGAGCGACGCGCAGAACAGGCAGAGCGTAATGAGAACGCCCCATGTCTCGAATAGCTGCTGCCCGCGCTTGATCTTGTCCGTGTCGGCCCACTTGGGCAGGGGCAGGGTCTCGACCAAATAGGACTGAACCTCGTCGGGCAACTGCTCCGGCACCGGCTGCTCGACGCAGACCAGTGTCCGCATGATCGCATTGACCGCATCGACGCCGCCCCGCTCGAGCACGGCCGCGACCGGCCCGTCGGCGACCGGATCGCCCAGCTCCCGCATGCGATCGAGCAGTGCGTCCGTCCATCTGGGGCTTCCGTTTGCGCCCGCCATGCACAAAGCCTTTCAGACCTTGCGCTCTTCGCTAGGGCTTACCTATCGGTCGCGTAGTGATCAGCCGTAATACGGGTAGTCGACTACGCGTGCTTCGTGATCGTGGCCAGTCGTACGTTCCACACATCATCACAACCCACAGCGTGGAGGCGGTCGGGAATGTCGAATTTAAGCCTGTCCATCGAGGCAACGCAGAATGCCATCGCCAGCGTGGCCGTAAGTACTGACGACTTACCCCGGCCGCAGGCTCTGGAAACCGAGGCGCAGCCGCCGATTCTTATTACCGAACAAGAAGTCGTGTTTGGCACCGCGGCAGCGGTACGGCCGCGGTCCATCCCGACCACCCGCCGAACGATCGGCGTGCTTCGTGCCGTCGCCGCCTGGCGCCCGCCACCGCCGCGGCCCCACTACGCTTCTCGCGCTGCGTACATCGAGCGCGCTGCCATGTCACGAGAAATGGATAGGTTATAAGCCGCCACTGCCCGCTTGCAATATCTCGATCAACTCCTCGCGGGAACCCGCTCCCAAGCGCTGGTACGCGCGATACACGTGGCCCTCAACAGTGCGCACCGACGTGACGAGCCGCTCGGCGATCTCCTTATTCGACAACCCTGCTGCGACCAATTCGATGATCTCGCGTTGACGGCCGGTCAACGGTTGGCCTATCGGGTTTCGCAGCGCCGGCGTGCACAGGCCGCCGCAGTCGGCGGCGAGCTGCTGCGCCAGCGCTGCGGCATGCAGGCTGCGCTTGCGCTGCTGATTGCGGCTGAAAGCCACGGCAGCCTGAGCGGCGACGTCGGCGGCAGCGGCCCGATCGCCGAGTGCCCGGTAGTCGGCCGATGCCACCAGCAGACCCTCCCCGTCGTCGGCTAACAACGATTCCGTATGCCGCGCAACAGCATCAGCAAGGGGAAGCGATAATTCATTGGCCAGTTCACCCGCGCGTGTCGCGCCCGATGTGTCGCCCCATTGAGCCGCCACTTGCACGCAGGACAGTTCATGCGTTGGTTGATTGCGCTTGCGCGCATCCTCGCCGGCAGCACGGACTTTCGAGATCGCGTCGGTCAGGTACCCGCTGGCGGCCAACGCCCAGCCGCTGGCCACCGCCAGAGCAGTCTGCATGAACAGGTAGTCGGCCGGCACGCATTGCCGCGCTTCGGTGATCGCAGCGTCTGCGGCATCCGGTTGACCCAGCTTGGCGTGGGCTTCGGCCAACGCGAAACAGCTTGCTGCTCGCAAACCAGTTGTGACGCTGTGCTTTTCCGCCCCGGCTAGTGCCTCGTGCAGCAGCTTCACTGCGGCGGGGATCTCGCCGCGCGTCAGCTCGGCGTGGCCCTGCAAGAAAGCCAGGTTCGCATAGGCAAGACCGGGAACGTCGCGTGCCGACTCGGATAGCTGCTCGGCCGAGCGCACGCATTCGTCGATGTGCCCGCTCAACCGGCAGGCGCGCGCATAGACACCGCCATACCAGAACCTCATCGGCGACGCCTGAAACGAGGTGATCGCGCGGTCGATGGCCTCCGTCACGACGTCGGTGATGTCGTTGATTCTGCCGAGCGCGCCTTGCGCGATGGTCAACGCAATGGACGCCAACATGGCGTGAAAGTCGGGCAGCGTCGGCGAACGCAGCGCCGCGCGTGCCTTTTCCGCCGCCGTTTCGCTGCGAGCCATCACCGCATCCACGCATGATTCGATCGCGGCGCGCTCAGCCTGCTCCGGCGCCGATTCCGGCGTGGACGCTAAGCCGTCGAGAATGGCCGATGCCTGTCGGGGGCGGCCGAGATTCCAGATCAGATTGGCCGCCCGCACGGTTGCCCAGTGATGTCCGTCGCGGTCATCCCGACCGATTCCGGCCAGGATCACCTCGGCCTGGTCGCCATGCCCGCGCCCGGCCAGGCTTATCGCGCGCAGGCCGACGGCCTCGCTGGCCCCCGCATCGGCAGCGGCGGTGGCGAATCGGTCGGACAGGTCGAGGTCGAGCAGCGTCATCGCGAACCGCGCCGCCTCCAGGAACAGATGAGGGTCAGGGGGAAGGTCTGATTCGAGGGCGAGCAACGCCCGGCGCACCGTCGCGTGCACGTCGGCATCGGCCTCCTTGGCCAACCCTTGCGCCAGCTTGCCGCGGATTCGCGACAGATACATTTCGCTGGCCGCGGCGCGCCGAAGCTCACCGAACAGCGGATGGGCCAGTCGGGCCATGAGCTTGGAGCCGCTGCGTTCGACGGTGACCAGGTGCATCTGTTCTGCCGCCTCGAGATCGCGGCGGTGCACCAAGTCGCAGAGCACGTCGACCGGCAGCGGCTCATACTGCGACAACGTATCGACGACCAGTGCGACATCGGGAGTGAGCCGGCTCAATTGCCGACCGACCATGTCGCCGATGCTGTCCGACACTGCGACGCGTTCGTCCCAGATCCACACCCCGGCGACCTGTCGTATCGCGCCGGCTGCGATCTGGTCCTTCAGCAACTGCCGCAGAAACAGCGCGTTGCCTCCGGTCAGTTTCCAGAACCGCTTGGCGCTGCGACCATCGACCACGCCACCAAGCGTGGTCTCGATCATGCGGTGGGTGTCCGGAGCCGATAACGGTTGGAGGTCCAGGCGGGCGAGCAGGTCATCTTTCCACAGCGCCGTAATTGCATCGGGCTCTTCGCCGCCCGTTCGCACCGTGACCACCAGCCGTGTCCCATTGGCCTGGGCCAGCTGGTGCACGACGTGTGCCGACAATCCGTCGAGAAGATGCGCGTCATCGACCCCGATCAAGACACGGCCCTTACGTTGTTGAGTGACAAAAGAACTGATGACACGTCGCACATCAGATATCGGGTCGGCCATGTTATCGCATATCGACGCGGTGAATGCGCCCAGTGGTAGCTGTCGAGCGGACTGGGTGCCCACAATCCAATATGTTTGCTCGCCTGAGGCTTCAGCGCGGGCCAGCACTTCACGCGCGAGCCGAGTCTTACCCACTCCCGCTGGTCCGACGATGACGGCGCCGCGGTAATTCCCAACTCTGCTCAGCGCGCGGCGAATAGCATCTAGTTCGTTCTCGCGCCCGGTCAGCGGGTCGCCGCTGATCACCGGCTGACTATAACCCGTATGTCGAATTATCGGCGCGGATTCAGCTGCTATTTATGGGCCGCATCTTGGATCTACGGTGTCATCGTCATCGCATCGCCACGGCCCGTGTTGTACGCCGTGCCGTTCAAGCACTTCGAGGATTTCAGCGCTGCGGACGCCCTCGCTGCGGCGCAGGAGGTGGCGGAGGTCGGTTACGGCTGTTTGTAGGGCGTCAAGGCGTGCAGACGCTTCGGTGAAGGTATTTAGCCATCTGTCGTAGTCGCTATGGTCGCGGCGGTTCAAGAGATCGAACATTTCGGGATGTTCTCCTAACGATATGAGAACTTTCGCGAACAACGTAAGGCCCCTGGTCGCCCGACAGGATGAGTAGTGGACTACCTGAGTTCTACGCGATGTCGTGCAGGTACCTCGGTCCGGTCGACGCGCTGCGTCCCCAGCTTGCGGGAAGCAACTCGGGTGACCGCCGGAAATATCGCCGACGATCACGCCGCTGAGAAAGCACCGTGCGCACTCGCCGAGCCGCGCCTCCGCGAATTATCGCCGCGGTTGCCAGACCACCACTGCAGTGCTCTTGGGCACCACCGCGACGTCGCGCCGCTGGTTGGCCCGCAGCGCCTCGATCTCGGCGGCCATCTCGGCCAGCCGTGACTGTAGCGCCGCGACCTGGTTGGTCAGTTCGATAATGCGTTTGATCCCAGCCAGATTGACGCCCTCATCATGGGACAGCCGCTGCACTTCGCGGAGCAGCTCGACGTCGTGCTCCGAATAACGGCGTCCACCACCGGAACTGCGGCGGGGGCTGACCAGCCCGAGCCGGTCGTAGGTACGCAGCGTCTGCGCATGCATACCGGCCAGCTCGGCCGCCACCGAGATCAAGAAGGTCCGGGCCTCGTCTCTTTTAGCCATCAGCGGTTACCAGCCCATCCGGCCCGCGGGTCGAAGCCACCGGAGCTCTCGGCGACGGCGTAGGCCTCCAACGCCTCCTTCGCGGCGCCCTCCAGGTTCGGCGGGACCGCGACTTTGACCGTGACCAGCAGGTCGCCCTGACCGCCGGAACGCTTGGGCACACCGCGTCCGCGAACCCGCAAAATGCGGCCGTCGGCAGTGCCCTTCGGCACCCGAACACCGACCTTGCCGTCCAGCGTCGGCACTGAAAGCGTTGTACCCAAAGCTAATTCGGTGAAGCTGACTGGAACGGTGACGGTGAGGTTATCGCCGTCGCGGCCGAAGACCTTGTCCGGCCGCACGTGCACGGTGACATACAGGTCACCCGACGGGGCGCCGCGCAATCCGGCCTCACCCTGACCGGCCAGCCGGATCCGTTGTCCGTCCTCGACACCCGGGGGGATCCGCACGTTGATGGTGCGGGTGCGGGTGGTGACACCGGTGCCCTTGCACTCGTCGCAAGGGTGCTCGATGATCGACCCGCTGCCGCGGCAGTCGGCGCATGGCTCGGAGAAGCCGAAAGCGCCTTGGTTGCTGCTGATTACACCCGAGCCGTTACAGGTCGGGCACACCTTCGGGCTGGTGCCCGGCCTGGCTCCGCTGCCGTGGCAGTTGGTGCACGGCGCCGGACTGGTCAGCCGCAGCGGCATCGCCACGCCCTTGGTGGCTTCCATGAAGCTCAGCTCGGCTTCGGTTTCCAGGTCGTTGCCGCGGCGCGGACGGCTAGGACGCGGTGCCGCGCCCCGCCCGAACAAGCCGCCGAACAAATCGCCGATGTTGGTGCCGCCGGTGCGCCCCGCAGCGTCGAACAAGTCGTTGAGGTTGAATTCGGCCCCGTCGGCGCCATAGCCGCCCCCGCCGAAGCCACCGGCGAAGTCGCCACCGTTGAATCGGCGACCGAATCCGCCTCCGGCGAACAACCGACGGGTTTCGTCGTACTCCTTGCGCTTGGCCGGATCCGTGAGTACTTCCTTGGCCTCGGAGACGGCCTTGTACCGATCTTCGGCCGCCTTGTTGCCGGGGTTGCGGTCAGGGTGATTCTCGGCGAGTAGCTTGCGGGCCACCCGTTTGATCTCGTCTGGGCCGGCGTCAGGAGAGACGCCCAGCTCCTTATAGAAGTCCTTTTCGACCCATTCGCGTTGGGCCATGTCGCGTCACCCCCTCCCGTCTTCCTCTAGCTTCCGGTGGTTGTCCGTGTCCCGTCCGAACCGGTCGTTACTTCTCCGACGGCTCTGATTCTGCGTCGTGCTCACCCTCGTTCGCGTCGTTATCGACTGTCTCGGCGATCTCGGTTTCACTGCCGGCCGCGTCGGTCCCGGCGTCACCGGTCGAGTCGTCCGGGATGGTGTCCACCACCCCGACCAAAGCGTGCCGCAGCACCTGGTCGCCGAGTTTGTAACCGTGCCGCAGCACGGTGCCGATCACCGGCTTCGAGCCCTCCGACCCATCGCCCTCGTGTTGCACGGCCTCGTGCAGCACCGGGTCGAAGTCGTCGCCCTCGGCACCGAACGCCGTCAACCCGAGTCCGGTCAACGCGCTGAGCAATTTGTCGGCGACCAACTTCAGCGGCCCAGACTCCAGATCTCCGTGGCTGCGGGCGCGGTCGAGATCGTCGAGCACGCCCAGTAATTGGCTGACCACGCCAGCCTTGGCGCGCTCGGCGATCGCCTCCTGATCGCGCAACGCCCGCTTGCGGTAGTTGGCGTAGTCGGCCTGCACCCGCTGCAGGTCGGCGGTCAGCTCGGCAACCTTGTCAGCGGTGGCGCCGCCTTGCCCGACTTTTGCATCTGAGGCCTCCGGCGCCGCCCCAGTGGGGGCGGCTCCGGAAGCCACGTGGCGTACTTGGCCGGTCTCGGGATCAATCCGCCGCTTGTCGGTGACGGTTACCTGTTCGTGTGGGTTGGGTTCCTTCACTGGGCCTCCCGGTCATCGTCGACCACCTCCGCGTCGACGACGTCATCGGCACCGCCTGGGCCGGCCTCACCGGCGCCGCCCGCCGCTTGCGCGGCCTGGGTGGCCTCGTAGATCGCCTGGCCGAGGGCCTGCGATTCTTGGCCCAGCTTCTCCATCGCGGACTTGATGGCGCCGATGTCGGTGCCGCCCAACGCCGTCTTGGCCTCGGCGACCGCGGCGTCGACCTTGTTGAGGGTGTCCTCGGGAACCTGCGAACCGCCCTCGGCCTCGCGCTGCTCCTTGACGAACTTCTCCGTCTGGTAGACCAGCGTCTCGGCCTGGTTGCGAACGTCGGCTTCCTCGCGACGCTTGCGGTCCTCGTCAGCGTGCGCCTCGGCGTCCTTGATCATCCGGTCGATCTCTTCCTTGGACAGGCCGGAGCCTTCCTGGATCTTGATCGTGTTCTCCTTGCCGGTGCCCTTGTCCTTGGCCGTGACGTGCACGATGCCGTTGGCGTCGATGTCGAAGGTGACCTCGATCTGCGGGACGCCGCGCGGAGCCGGCGGGATACCGGTCAGCTCGAAGGAGCCGAGCAGCTTGTTGTGCGAAGCGATTTCGCGCTCACCCTGGTAGACCTGGATCTGCACCGACGGCTGGTTGTCGTCGGCGGTGGTGAAGGTCTCCGACCGCTTGGTCGGGATCGTGGTGTTGCGCTCGATCAGCTTGGTCATCACGCCACCCTTGGTCTCAATGCCCAAGCTGAGCGGCGTAACGTCAAGCAGCAGAACGTCTTTCACCTCACCCTTGAGGACACCCGCCTGCAGCGCGGCACCAACGGCCACCACCTCGTCGGGGTTGACGCCCTTGTTGGGCTCCTGGCCGCCGGTCATTTCCTTGACCAGATCCGACACCGCGGGCATGCGGGTGGAACCACCCACCAGCACCACGTGGTCGATCTCGGAGACCGAGATACCGGCGTCCTTGATCACCTGCTGGAACGGGTTGCGGGTGCGGTCCAACAGATCTTGGGTGATCTTCTGGAACTCCGCACGGGTCAGCTGCTCGTCGAGGAACAGCGGGTTCTTGTCGGCGTCGACGGTGATGTAGGGCAGGTTGATCGACGTGCTCTGCGAGCTGGACAGCTCGATCTTGGCCTTTTCGGCCGCTTCGCGCAGCCGCTGCATGGCCATCTTGTCCTTGGTCAGGTCGATGCCCGCAGTGCCCTTGAACTTGTCGACCAGCCAGCTGACGATGCGATCGTCCCAGTCGTCACCACCCAGGTGGTTGTCACCCGAGGTGGCGCGGACTTCCACGACACCGTCACCGATCTCCAGCAACGACACGTCGAAGGTGCCGCCACCGAGGTCGAACACCAGGATCCGCTGTTCCTTCTCGCCCTTGTCCAACCCGTAGGCCAGTGCGGCCGCGGTCGGCTCGTTGACGATGCGCAGCACGTTCAGGCCGGCGATCTGGCCGGCCTCCTTGGTGGCCTGGCGCTGAGCGTCGTTGAAGTAGGCGGGTGTGGTGATCACAGCGTCGGTGATGTCCTCACCGAGGTAGGCCTCGGCGTCGCGCTTCAGCTTCATCAGAATGCGAGCGCTGATCTCCTGCGCGGTGTACTTCTTGCTGTCGATCTCGACGGCCCAGTCGGTGCCCATGTGCCGCTTGACCGACCGGATGGTGCGGTCAACGTTGGTCACCGCCTGGTTCTTGGCAGGCTGGCCGACCAGTACCTCGCCATTGCGCGCGAACGCGACGACGGACGGAGTGGTCCGCGAGCCCTCGGAGTTGGCGACGACGACGGGGTCGCCACCCTCCAGAACTGCGACGACGGAGTTAGTGGTCCCGAGGTCGATACCGACCGCACGAGCCATAGTGAATCCTTCCTGATAGTCGAACTTGGTATGCACTACACTGAGTGAACCCCGCTCAAGACTGCCCTTTGCGAGGTACCGCTGTCAAGCCAATATTGAGTCTAGCGCACTCAAGGTTGTCGCTCATCCCAACGGCGGTTGCCCGCGTCTTGTTCCCGGGGTGGGCAACCCACACGGCGGTACTGGGTAAATACGGTCTAATCAGGCGCATCGGCGCTGTCGGCAGGTAAGA
Source organism: uncultured Actinomycetota bacterium (assembly GCA_963720085.1). Lineage (GTDB taxonomy): Bacteria > Actinomycetota > Actinomycetes > Mycobacteriales > Mycobacteriaceae > Mycobacterium. The sequence continues at coordinate 192,974 of CAVRER010000035.1, read as the reverse complement.
TCAGCAAGCCTTACTGCGGCCAAGCGATGCCGGACTGTGGGTCGGTTTGCGCCCCACAGAGGGTTACGACGACAGGAATGCTCCAATGTCTCATCACCCCGAAGGCTTCAACCCGAGTGACAACCCCCAGCGGGGGCCTGACCCCGGTGGTCAAGGCGGCTACTACCCACCACCTTCGTACGGTCAACCGCCGGGCGGTCCTGGTCAGCCGGCTGTGCCGCCGGGTTACCGCGGCCAACCGCAGGGCGGCTCCGGGGCCAGCATCGACTTGCGCGCGATAGCGCCGGGCGGTCTGATGGCCGTGGTGGGTGCTGCGCTCTACTTCGTCTTCAGTTTCTTCACGTGGTACACGTACACGGAGTCCCTCCTCGGCCAAGACATCGCAGAGTTCACTGGCAATGCCTGGCATCGCACCAGCGGGGTCTGGAGCGTGCTGATCTTTTTGCTCGTCCCGCTCTTGTTCGTCGTCAAAGCACTGAAGGTCGTTCCACGGAAAATTCCGCTGGAGATGATTGCGCTCGGCGTAGTTGTGCTCGCCGACATCTTCTTTCTCGTCGCGTTTCTCGACGTACCGGACCCTGTTTCCCGCGGTTGGGGGCTGTGGATCGAGCTCGTGCTCGTGTTGGTCATCAACGTAGGTGCCGTGCTGCAGTTCATGAAAGCGGGCGGGGTCGGTTCGGCGCAGCGTGGCCTAAGCGGTCTCCAGGAGCGCGCCGCCGGGGGGCAGGGCGGGTACCCGCAGCAGCCGCCACCACCCGGCGGGTACCCACAGCAGCCGCCACCACCCGGCGGGTACCCGCCGCAGCCGCCACCACCCGGCGGGTACCCGCCGGGTGGTGGCGACAATCGCTGAGCCACCGCGCCTCGGTGTCGGACTCGCGCGACGCGCTGCTCAGAAACCGGTCGGATAGCCTTTCAGCAGCCCGTTCCTCGGGCCTGCCCGCTCGCAGCGTTGCACCAAGCCACGACGATAGGAACTCGATGCCACCGCTGCCCAGCACGCCCGGCTGCCGTGAGACCGGTGCGCTCGCCCACGAGGACGCGGGTTATCACCATGACCTGCACAACCGGCAGATGCAGATGATCGCGATCGGCGGCGCCAACGGGTTTGTTCCCGGACGACCGAAATAGGCCTAGTGGCGGTTGTAGAAGGATTCGACGTGCTCGTGCAGCTTCTTGTACATCGGTGGGGCCTCGTAGGGGTCGGTGATCACTTCGATGTAGGCGGCGCCATCGGCTTGCTCGGCCGTCTTGAGCGCGTCATCGAGCACGCCGAAATGTTCATCGACTTCGCTGAAGCAAACATCGCGCCGTTGCACGCCGTGGGATAACCTCCCAACCAGTCCATCCCTCGGGCGTGCCGCATGGCGGCGTTGCACCAGGTCACGTCGATAGGAACGCGATGCCACCGCTGCCCAGCACGCCCGGCCCGGCGGCCGGTGAGACGGCGCTACTGGCGCGTGAAGACCACGGCTATCACCACGACCTGAAGCCCCGCCAGATGCAGATGATCGCGATTGGCGGCGCCATCGGGACCGGGTTGTTCCTCGGCGCGGGTGAACGGCTCGCAACGGCGGGCCCGGCGCTGTTCCTGGTCTACGGGATCTGCGGCGGCTTTGTATTTCTGATCCTGCGCGCACTCGGCGAACTGGTGCTGCACCGCCCAACGTCGGGCTCGTTCGTGTCCTATGCCCGCGAGTTCTTCGGGGAAAAGGCGGCCTTCGTCGCGGGCTGGATGTACTTCCTGAACTGGGCGATGGCGGCCATCGTGGACTCCACCGCGATCGCGAAGTACTTCCATTACTGGAAGGTGATGCAGGCAGTCCCGCAGTGGACCCTCGCGCTGATCGCCCTGGTGTGCGTGGTGTCAGTGAACCTGATCTCGGTGAAGGCCTTCGGCGAGTTCGAGTTCTGGGCCGCGTTGATCAAGGTGCTGGCGCTGACGACGTTCCTCGTCGTCGGAACGGTCTTTCTGGCCGGCCGCTTCAAGATCGACGGCCAGGAGACCGGATTTAGCCTGTGGGCCGACCATGGCGGGTTCTTGCCGACCGGACTGCTCCCGCTGGTGCTCGTCACCTCGGGAGTGATATTCGCTTACGCCGCAGTCGAACTGGTCGGCACCGCCGCCGGCGAAACCGCCGAACCGGAGAAGATCATGCCGCGCGCGATCAACTCGGTGATTTTCCGGATTGCCGTTTTCTACGTCGGGTCGGTCATCCTGTTGGCGTTGCTGCTGCCCTACACGGCCTATGAACAGCAGGAGAGCCCGTTCGTCACCTTCTTCTCGAAAATCGGTTTCGGCGGCGCCGGCAGCCTGATGAACATCGTGGTGCTCACCGCCGCGTTCTCCAGCCTGAACGCCGGACTGTATTCCACGGGTCGGATCCTGCGGTCGATGGCAGTCAACGGCAGCGGCCCCAAATTCACCGCACGGATGTCGAAACACGGTGTGCCTTACGGCGGGATTCTGCTGACCTGCGTGATCGGCCTGTTCGGTGTCGTACTCAACGCGGTCAAGCCAAGCCAGGCCTTCGAAATCGTGCTCAACATTGCCGCCTTGGGCGTGATAGCAGCCTGGGCGACGATCGTGATCTGTCAACTGCGGCTCTACCGAAGGAGCCAGGCCGGGACCATGCAGCGGCCGCATTTCCGGATGCCGGGGGCCCCCTACAGTGGCTACGTCACGCTGGCCTTCCTGGCGGGCGTGGTGGTGCTGATGATGTTCGACCCTGAGAAGGGTCCCTGGGTCATCGCGGCGCTAGTGGCCGCCGTCCCCGCCCTGATCGGCGGCTGGCTTCTGGTTCGTGACCGCGTAATGGCCGCGGCCGAAGAAGTTGTCGACCACGCCAGCGATGTCCCCGACCTAGCGGCTGAGTAATAGAGCAACTGCTCTGTTACTATCGCGGCATGCCCCGCCCGCGCGTGTATAAGCCGGATCGGGTTTTGGACGCCGTCGAGTCGTTGGCCGTGGCATCCGGGCCTAACGCGGTAACCATTCGTGCGATCAGCGCCGCCGTCGGCGTTTCCAACGGCGCGCTGTACCACACGTTCGGGTCGCGCTCGGGCCTGATGGGTCGCGCGTGGTTGCGGGCCGGACGCCGATTCCTCACCGTGCAAAACACATTGGTCGATCAGGCTCTGTCGGAAACCGGCCCACGGGCTGCCGTTGCGGCCGTGGCGGCCGCCGCTGACGCTCCGGTGGTCTTCGCCGAGCAGTATCCAGACTCCTCCAAGCTGCTGTTGACGGTGCGCCGCGAGGAGCTGTTGGATTCGGATCTGCCCGACGAGATCGCCACGGAACTGAGCGATCTCGACCGATTGCTGGTCGGCTTGATGATCCGGCTCGCGGTCAACGTATGGGACCGCAAAGATGCGCGTGCCGTCGATACGATCACCACCTGCATCGTCGACCTGCCCACCGCCATCCTGCTGCGCCGTGACCGTCTGGGCAACGCAACAGCCCGTGAGCATCTGCGCGCGGCGGTGCGCGCGGTTCTCGACATCGGACCACCGCCTCTGCTGAAAGGGAAAAACCGTGGGAATTAACCTGACCTACGACGAGAAGATCGCCATCCTTGATCTTGGCGACGACGAAAACCGTTTCTCGCCAGGCTTTCTCGACGAGATTGACGCACGCCTCGATGAGGTCGTCGGCGCCGGCGCGCAAGGCTTGGTCACCACCGGCGGCGGCAAGTTCTACTCCAACGGCCTGGATCTGGATTGGCTGGGGGCCAACGGGGAGCAGACCCAGTGGTATGTCGGACGCGTCCAGGGCATGTTGGCCCGGATACTCACCCTGCCGGTCCCCACCGCGGCCGCTGTGGTCGGCCATGCCTTCGGCGCCGGGGCAATGCTGGCCTTGGCGCACGACTTTCGGGTGATGCGCGCTGACCGCGGCTTCTTTTGTTTTCCCGAAGCCGACATCCGCATCCCCTTCACGCCTGGCATGGCCGCACTGATCCAAGCCAAGCTCACTCCACAGGCGGCGGTCGCCTCGATGACGACCGGACGCCGCTTCGGCGGCGGCGATGCCGTAAGCCTTGGCATTGTCGACTCCGTCGCCGCCGAGGGCGCAGTGACGTCCGCGGCGGTCGAGGTTCTTCGTCCCCTCGACGGCAAGGACCCCGGCACGCTGGGCGCGATCAAACACGCCATGTTCGGGCACGCCGCGCATGCGCTGACCGCTGACAGCGCAGAGCGACAAACAAATTAGCGTCCGCTGGGCCTGCACGGCCGCAGGGTGGCCATCCCGTGGTTAAGCGCATAACCTACGCCTCGTCAGCAAGTCGCAGAGACGCGAAGGGGAGATCGATGACGGTGCAGGCGGTGTTGGACGAGATCCGCGAACGGCCGGGCACCGGTGACGTGATTCGCGTCTTCGATCCCTCCACCGAGGAGCAGATCACCGAGTTCAAAGACTGCGGCCCCGAAGCCATCAACGACGCGGTGGCGCGTGCAAAGGCGACCGCCGAGTCGGGCGTGTGGTCCGGCCTGCCCGACTACGAGCGGGCCAAGGTGCTGTGGCGGGTCGGCGAGCTGATCGATCAGAACACCGCAATTCTGCAAGAGCTCGAGTCGCTCAACGGTGGCATGACCCCGGTTCAGGCGCATGCGCAGGTGCGGGTCGCTGCCGAGTTCTTTCGTTACTACGCCGGCTGGTGCACCAAGATCGAGGGCATCGCGCGCGACGTGAACACCGGCGGTCTCACCGGCGTCGACTCGCACATGCATACCTACACGCTGAAGGAACCCTACGGCGTGGTTGGGCTGATCTTCCCGTGGAACGGCCCGGCGTTTAATTTCTGCGCCAAGCTCGCGCCGTCACTGGCCGCGGGTTGCAGCAGCGTCGTCAAGCCCGCCGAGGAAACCCCGCTGACGGCAATCGTTTTGGACGGAATCCTGGCCGAGGCGGGAGTGCCCGAGGGGGTGGCGAACTTGGTGCTCGGCTACGGTCACACCGCTGGTGCGGCGATCACCGCCCACCCCGACGTCGAAAAGGTCGCCTTCACCGGATCGACCGAAGTCGGCCGAGAAATCGTGCACGCCGCGGCGGCCAGCAACCTCAACAAGGTCACCCTCGAACTCGGCGGCAAGTCGCCGGTGCTGATTTTCGATGACGCCAATCTGAAGGCCGCGATCAGCACGGCCGCATTCGGCACCTTCATCCACTCCGGCCAGGCCTGTGTGTGCGGTTCGCGCATCTTCGCCCAGCGCGGCGTCTACGACCAGGTCGTGGCGGGCATCGCGAAAATGGCCAACCGTCTGCACCTCGGAGGTCCCAAGGAAGAGGGCACCGTGATCGGCCCGCTGATCAGCCAGAAGCAGCTCACTCGCGTCCTGGGCTACCTCGACCAGGGCAAGAGCGACGGGGTCGAGATCGTCACCGGCGGGCATCGCCTCGCCCGCAAGGGATACTTCGTCCACCCGACCGTGCTCGCCAACGTCGCGTGCACGAGCAGGTTGTTCCAAGAGGAGATCTTCGGGCCCGTAGTCGCCGTCCTGCCGTTCGACGATGACGACGAAGCCGTCGCCCTGGCCAACGACAGCACGTACGGGCTGGCGGCCACCGCTTGGACCAAGGACTTTGGCCGGGCACACCGATTGGCCAAGCGGCTCAAGGCCGGAACCGTTGGACTGAACTGTCAGATGCAGTTCGACCACTCGATGCCGTTCGGCGGATACAAGCAATCCGGCTGGGGCTACGAATCCGGCAAAGCCGGTCTAGAGACCTACCTGCAGAACAAAATTGTCTGGGCGCAGATGTAGAAGTAGGTAGCACAGGGTCTCGCCGGCATGCGGCGCGGCGGCTGAGTGAGACCAACCAGAAAGGCTTGAAATGGACACTGGGCTGCAAACCAAAGTCGACGAGATCGCGCCGGATATCTTCCGGTTCTCCACCTGGCTGCCGGGAATCACCGAACATGGGTTCACCTTCAACCAGTTTCTGCTGAACGGCGACGAACCGTTTCTATTCCACTGCGGCATGCGCCAACTTTTCCCGCTGGTTTCGGCGGCCATCGCCAAAGTGATCCCGTTGGAGCAGTTGCGCTGGATCTCGTTCGCCCACATCGAGGCCGACGAGTGCGGCTCGATGAACATGCTGCTGGCCGCGGCGCCACACGCCCAAGTCATCCACGGCCCGCTGGCCTGCATGCTTTCGCTGACCGATATGTGCGACCGGCCACCGGTGCCAGTGGGCACCGAACCTGGCGACACGCACGATATCGGCGGGCACCGGCTGCGGTTCATCGCCACCCCGCACGTGCCGCACAACTGGGAAAGCGGGCTGTGGTTCGACGAGACTACATCGACGTTGCTGGCCGGCGACCTGCTCACGCACACCGGTCAATGTCCCGCGCTGACCGAATCCGATTGCATAGCACCGGCATTGGAAGCCGAGTCGCTGTTCCATGCCACCGGGCTGACCACCAATCTGGCGCCCACGTTGGAGCAGTTGGCGCAGCTGACGCCGACCACGCTGGCGCTGATGCACGGCGCGTCGTTCACCGGTGACGGCGCTGGCCAGTTGCGCGGCTTGGCCGATGGTTACGCCGCGATGGCCGGCTAGCCCCGCAACTGCGGGCGCGTCACTGCAGTCACTTTTGTCACTTCATGCGTAGGCTGTCTCTGAGATGTTTTGGGAGAGAGCAAAGACCGCAAGGGTTAGCGGCCGGCTGCTGCTGGCGGGCCTGCTGATGGGCGCCGCGCTGGTGAGCGGATGCAGCTCCCTGATCCACGGCAAGCCGGTCGCCTCCCCGGGCGCCGGAGCGACCGAACCGTCGCTGCCGAAAGTCAGACCGTCCGTCCCGTCACCGGCCCCATCGCGGCCCGCGCCGCCGAGCGCTAACCCGCCGGCCGGCGCCATCCCATTGCCACCCGACCAGAACGGTTACGTCTTCATCGAAACCAAATCCGGTCAGACGCGCTGCCAGATCGACTCCGACAGCGTCGGATGCGAGGCGCAGTTCGCCAACTCCCCGACGCAAGACGGCGAACGCGCCAACGGCGTGAACATCACCGCGAGCGGATCGGTGCAATGGGTGGTGGGCAACCTCGGCGACATTCCCACCGTGACCATCGACTACCGCACCTACGATGCGGAGGGCTGGACGATCGCGGCCAGCGAAAGCGGCACCCGCTTCACCAACAAGGGCACCGGGCACGGCATGTTCGTCAGCGTCGAGAAGGTGGAAACGTTTTAGTGGACCGAAAGGCCAGGTCAGCGCGTCATTGGGTCGACTTGGGGCCGCAGTGGGGCCGCAGCGGATCGGATCGCCGCGTCGAGGTTGGTAGCGACGTCGTCTAGGTCCTTGTCGAACAGGTCGGCATAGACGTCCAGCGTCATCGACGCTTTGGCGTGCCCGAGCATTCGTTGCACTGCTTTGACATTCGCCCCTGCGCTGACCGCCAGGCTCGCGGCGCTGTGCCGCAGCGCATGTGGCGTGATGGTCGGGAATGTGTTGTCGGCTTTGCAGCACTCCTCGACCGCCGACGCGAACACCCAGCGGCGATAGTTGGAGACGCGCAGCACCTCGCCGCGCCGGCTGGTGAACACCAGATCGTCACGGCTCTTGCCGACCATCAGCGCCGACAGCTCGTCGGCCAGCGACGCCGGGAACGGCACCGAGCGTCGCTCCCAGGTCTTGGGCGTCGACCACACCAACCCGTTGTATTCGGTCACCGACCGTGAGACGTTGACCCGGCGGCGGCTTTTCGCAGGGCCAGATTGCCCGCCATTTCTCGCAGTGTGGTTTAGTACCTGCTACTCAACAGGGAATAAGCAAAGCTTTGAGGCGCATCGCCGAAGGACGATTGGGTGTCGGCTCTCGCGGCTGAAGGCAACCCACCCACGCCGAGGCTGCGGGCGTTGCAGTCTTCGGGGGTCGCCGCGGCGCCGAAGGCCGCCCCACGCCAGTCGGCCCGCTCTCGACGAACGCTGCGGTTGTCCAGCGCCGACCAATAAGTTGCTGTTGTCTGTAGTGGCACGTGAGTGCATTGCCGGGAGGTGGAGCATGGCCGAGGTGTTGCAGGCCGGGGGATCTGCCTCTCTTGGGCCGGAGAGTCGTATGCAGTACGACGCGTTTTTGTCTTATGCCCACCGGGATAAGGACGTGACCAGCGCGATTCAGAAGGGTCTGCATAAGATTGGGCGGCGGGCGGGGCAGTTGCGGGCGTTGCGGGTGTTTCGCGATGACACGAACCTGACCGCTAATCCTGACCTGTGGGGCAAGATCACCGAGGCGCTGCAGGGTTCGCGGTTCATGATCGTGGTGCTCTCACCGCAGTCGGCCGCCTCGCACTGGGTCAACGAGGAGGTCAAGCACTGGCTGGATCAGCGTGGGCATGAAGGGTTGATGTTGGTGCTGGCCGAGGGCCGGCTGGCATGGGACGCCGAGCGGGGGCGGTTTGACCCTGAGCAGTCCACTGCGGCTCCGCCGGTGTTGACAAAGCCCGGGTCGCTGCCGGCTGAACCGCTCTATATCGACGTGAGTGGCGATGCGCCCTGGGAGCTTGGGTCGCTGGTGTTCCGCGACAAGGTCACCTCGTTGGCGGCTCCGATTCACGGCAAGCCCAAAGACAACTTGACGGGTGATGATCTGCGTGAGCAGCGCCGGTCCCGGCGCCTGCGGCGTGCGGCGATTGCCGGGCTGGCCATGCTGACCATCGTCGCGGTCGTCGCCGCGGGCATTGCCGTGACGCAGCGAGGAGAAGCGATCCGGCAGCGGCAAGAAGCCATTCGTGAAGCTCGCGACGCACTGGCCGCCCAATTGGACACCGAAGCCTCGGCGGTGTTTTCCCGGGGTACCGCTGGTGGTGATGACCTTCGCGCGCTCGCACAGACCTTGGCGGCGCAACGATTGCGGTCCGATCCCGCCGCCAGCCTCGGCGCGTTCTACACCGCCACCACGGCGCTGAACACCACCCGCGTCATCATCCCTGCACCGGCACCCGTCGAGAGTGTGGCGTTTAGCCCCGACGGGCACACCCTGGCCTGCGGCAGCGACGATCACACCATCCGGTTGTGGAACCTGACCGACCCGGCCCACCCGGGCCCGCTGGGCCAGCCCCTGACCGGCCACACCGGCGCCGTGCAGAGTGTGGCGTTGAGCCCCGACGGGCACATCCTGGCCTCCGGCAGCGCCGATCACACTGTGCGGTTGTGGAATCTCACCGATCCGGCGCACCCAACACCGCTGGGCCAACCCCTGACCGGCCACACCGACACCGTGTGGAGTGTGGCGTTCAGCCCGGACGGGCACATCCTGGCCTCCGGCAGCGGCGATGACACCGTGCGGTTGTGGAACCTCACCGACCCGGCCCACCCGGCTCCGCTCGGCCAACCCCTGACCGGCCACACCAACGGGGTGGAAAGTGTGGCGTTCAGCCCCGACGGGCACACCCTGGCCTCCGGCAGCGGCGATGACACCGTGCGGTTGTGGAATCTGACCGATCCGGCGCACCCAACACCGCTGGGCCAGCCCCTGACCGGCCACACCGACATCGTGACCGGTGTGGCGTTCAGTCCCGACGGGCACACCCTGGCCTCCGGCAGCGGCGACGACACCGTGCGGTTGTGGAATCTGACCGATCCGGCCCATCCGGCGCCGCTGGGCCAGCCCCTGACCGGCCACAAAAACACCGTGACCGGTGTGGCGTTCAGCCCCGACGGGCACACCCTGGCCTCCGCCAGCGCCGATACCACCATCCGATTGTGGAACCTCACCGACCCGGCCCACCCGGCTCCGCTCGGCCGACCCCTGACCGGCCACACTGACATCGTGACCGGTGTGGCGTTCAGCCCCGACGGGCACACCCTGGCCTCCGGCAGCCGGGATACCACCATCCGGTTGTGGAACCTCGACGCCGCACTAGCGCTGCAGGGCCACACCAGCGGTGTGTTCAGTGTGGCGTTTAGCCCCGACGGGCACACCCTGGCCTCCGGCAGCGCCGATGCCACCATCCGGTTCTGGAATCTCACCGACCCGGCCCACCCGACACCGCTGGGCCAGCCCCTGACCAGCCACACCAGCTGGGTGTACAGCCTGGGGTTTAGCCCCGACGGACACACCCTGGCCTCCGGCAGCGACGATCACACCGTCCGGTTGTGGAACCTGACCGACCCGGCCCACCCGACACCGCTGGGCCAGCCCCTGACCGGCCACACCGGCGCCGTGACCAGTGTGGCGTTGAGCCCCGACGGGCACACCCTGGCCTCCGGCGGCTTCGATCACACCGTGCGGTTGTGGAATCTCACCGACCCGGCCCCCGCGGCGCCACTGGGCCACCCCCTGAGGGGCCACACCAACATCGTGGACAGTGTGGCGTTCAGTTCTGACGGGCACACCCTGGCCTCCGGCAGCGGCGATGACACCGTGCGGTTGTGGAACCTGATCGACCCGGCCCACCCGGCTCCGCTCGGCCAACCCCTGACCGGCCACACCAACGGGGTGGAAAGTGTGGCGTTCAGCCCCGACGGGCACACCCTGGCCTCCGGCAGCGGCGATCACACCATCCGGTTGTGGAATCTCACCGACCCGGCCCACCCGGCCCCGTTGGGCCAACCCCTGAGGGGCCACACCAACGTCGTGAACAGCGTGGCGTTCAGCCCCGACGGGCACACCCTGGCCTCCGGCAGCGAGGACACCACGGTGCGGTTGTGGAACCTCACCGATCCGGCCCATCCGGCCCCGCTCGGCCAGCCCCTGACCGGCCACACCTACGGCGTGTTCAGTGTGGCGTTTAGTCCGGACGGGCACACCCTGGCCTCCGGCAGCGGCGATGACACCGTGCGGTTGTGGCCCACCCCCCTCGACGCCACCGTCGCGACCCTCTGCTCGAAACTCACCTCCAACATCAGCCACCACGACTGGCGCGACTGGATCTCGCCCACCATCGGCTACATCACCCTGTGCCCCAACCTGCCCGTCCCACAGAACTGACCCACATGGGGTTGGCTGCTGTCGCTGCTGGACAACCAGTTCCGCTCGCTGCCAACAACCCGTTCAACGCGGCCGGCGTGCTCACCGACGTCGCCTCGCAGCAGGTGGTGGCGGCACGTTAAGTGCCTGTCCGCGTAGGTGTTTCGGCTCGCGGCCGAGCGCCTTACGCCGGTTGTTCCTCGTAGCCACGTGCACAGTGTATCGCCGACTATGATGGGCAAACCGGAAGAATGGCCCCCCTTGGATTGATCCGCGCCGCCGCCCGGGCGGTTAGGCCATTTCTCCGGATTTTCGCCCCAGTCTCCGGCGAATCCCTATGAATCGCTGCCCTTTACGGCGATGTCTCGCAGCCGCTGTCGACACCTGCTGCACTGCGACGAGAGGTCTGCAGCCTGGTCGAGAGCCTCGGCGACGCGATGACCGCTGCGCCCAAAGGCGACGGCTCGGCCGTGGCGGCAGATATATCACCGTATTGCGGGCTGCTGGTGCTGGAGTTGTCGGTGGCGCCAGGGGCACCGCCCGTCTGCATACCCCGCAGCGTTCCGCTGCGAATAGCAGCACGGAGGTTGTGTCGGGTGCGCCGGTACGGGAGGGTGACGTCCAGCGGCTCGCCGCTTGACTCTCCCCTTAGTGGAGACCCGATGCTTGGGCGTGCCGCCGCTGGACCCGGCGGCTGTCAACCACCAACAGAGGAGGACTCATGAGCAGCACCTCCAACAACATGCCAAAAGCCACCGTTAGCAACCAATTGCGACTCGCGGGCCGGACGGCCATCGTTACCGGCGCCGGTCGCGGCATCGGCAGGGCAATCGCCGAGCATTACGCGCGCGAAGGCGCACGGGTCGTGATCGCATCGCGCTCAGCGGAGGGATGCGCCTCCGCCGTCGAAGCGATCGAGGCGGCCGGTGGCACCGCGATCGCGAAGCCCACCAACGTCGGCATCAAGTCCGAGGTGGTCGACATGGTGGGGTTCGCAGTTGAGACCTACGGGAGCTTTGACATCTTGGTCAACAATGCCCAGTCCTGGGGCACCCGGGACCAGCCGACCGGCATGCCCGTCCCGACGCCGCTGGAGTCGTTCGACGATGCGGAGCTCGACTGGACGTTCGATACCGGGTTCCGCGGAACGTTGTGGGCGATGCAGGCCGCGTTCCCGCACATGCGCGAGCGCGGCGGCCGGATCATCAACTTCGCGTCCCCGTACGGCATGACCGGCAACGACGGGACCGTCGGCTACAACATCACCAAGGAAGCCATCCGCGCCCTGACGCGGACCGCCGCGCGGGAGTGGGGTCGCCATGTGATCACTGTCAACACCGTCGTCCCAACGGCTAAGACCGACGCCGCGGACAGCATCGAGCGGGAATATCCCGAGGCGATGGCGGCGGCCGTCGCCTCCATTCCCATCGGCCGCCTCGGCGACCCGCACCTGGATATCGCACCGGCCGTGCTGTTGCTCGCCACCGACGACGCCCGCTATATCACCGGCCAGACCCCTCGGTGTGGACGGAGGGATGCTTCTACACGCCTGACAGGCGTCCACCGGAAAGCACCGTCCATATCCCGTCAACGACGGAAAACAGCGAGACAAAGGAGGACCAGGTCCATGAAGCTACTTGGGATAGATCACATCGGAATCGTCGTGCGCGATATCAACGAAACCATCGCTCGGGCGGGCGACACCGTCGATGGCAGCGCTCTTGGTGAGCGTATTCCCGCCGGCAACGTCGACCTGCAATTTCTGCTATGCGGTGAGTCGCTCTTAGAGTTGACTGAGGTCCGCACCGCCGGTTTCGGCATGCCAAAGCTCAAAGACGGCGAGACCGCAGTCATCGGCCATATCGGATACAAGGTCGACGACCTCGACGACACCAAAGCCGAACTAACACGCCGAGGGGTCGTCTTGGAGGGCGAAGGCAAGACCGACGAGGTCCGATGGATCTTCACCGCGCCGGAGACGACATTCGGACTGACCCTGCAGTTCATGGAGCACAAGGGCCGCGGGACCGATGCGTGAGCGCCGAGGGGTCTAACGCCGGCGGTGACCTTACGGCCGCCCGCGCGCTCGTCGAAATGGAGCCGCCCGGCGGGCAGCAATTCCTCGCTGATTTCGGCGCGGTGCTCAACTCCCTACAAGAATTCCCGAAACCCGTGATCGCGGCGGTTAACGGGCTGACAATGGCCGGCGGGCTCGAACTTGTGTTGGCCTGCGACCTCGTCGATCGTCCCCGGCGTCGCGGTAGGACATGTCGATCCGTTCCTAGAGGTTTTCGAACCATGTCAACCATTTGAAGTCGTCTCGCTTCGGCTGTTCGTGCCGGAACCACTCATCTTCGGCAGCGCAGTAGTTCAACCACAAAGCCGCGACCACCGGCCTCCCCGTTGACCCTGATAACGGCCTTCGACCAATTCTTACGGCTGCATTCAGTCTTCGTCACAGGGAAACCTCGTCCGCCGGCCGGTCAATTGTGGCCCCGTTGACGCTGAGCCGTGCCCTGATGCGGGACCGCCTGATCTCGGTGATCTCGGCCTCCTGGCCCCGCCAGGTCACCTTCGCGCCGACCCATAGTTTCTTGGCGGCTTCCCTCCCGAGCCGCTGCCGCTCGACTCCGGCCTGGACCGAGAAACGTTTTTCCTGCACCCATTCCGGTGAACGGTCGACATGCGTTTCCTTGTCGCGCTCGCATTGTGCTGCGAGCCAGGGGAAGTCGCGGGAGATCTCGTCAAGGATCTCGTCATACACCCGGCCTGTGATGCCCTTCCTGTGGTCGTAGTACGTGTAGTCGTGGCGCAGCATGTTGATGGTGCTGCGGTGGTCGCTGGTTGACGGCTCCAGGTTGAGTTCGGCTTCGCGGCGCCGCGCTGTCGTGATCAACTCTGTCGGAGACAGACCCAGAAGCTCATCCCAGAAGCCCCAGCGGCCGATGGTCATTCGGCGTCCTCGTCGTCTGTGTCCTTGTGCTCTTGGACGATTCGCAGTTCGTCTTCGGTCATCAGCACCCACCGGCCCTCAGCGCCAACTGACCGTCCATCGCCCAGCGGTGTCGGCACCCATACGCGGTGCAGCTCCCCGGATGCCACCTCGGCGAGCATCTCATCGGACAGTTCCTCAGGCTCGAACTCATCGCCTAGCCGCTCTGTCATGACTGCTCCAGGATCTCGGTCATCGCGGCTTGCTGGCGGTCCGTGAGGTCGGCGTGCTCCTGCTCGAACTCTGCCGCCTTAGCGATGACGACGGCTGCTCGCGTGACGGCGTTGGTCAGCAGGGACGCTATTTCCTGGGCTTCGTCCAGGGACAGGTTGATCGTGGAACTGTTGCCGAATTTCGCACTCACACGCAGGTTAACGCTCGCGGTGGTGAGGTCGTCGCCGAGGCTGCTGAGGCTAACGCTCACATCGCCGTCGTCGTGGGCAACCTCGCCGATGTTGACGCTCACCATGACGCCCTCCGCTCACTCGGGGACCAGAGAACCGCCCCGACCAGAACCGGGGCGCTGCCAGATCGCGGCAGGCGGGGTGGACCGCGTACCCCTGTACGCCCCTGATTGCCCTCTGGCTCTGACGGCTGGCGGCTGGCCCTGGCGGCTTACCGCTCTCGCTCTGCGCTCTGCGTGCTGGCCTTGGCGTTATGGCGTTTTGCCTTGCCGTGCCTCGAACCCTCGGGTTTCCCCGATTCGGCGGTCCGGTTCGAGTGTAACGGTAAACTTGGGGAGTGGCAAACCCTTCGCCCGACATCGCCAGTTGTCTGTCAAGCGGAAACTATCAGCGGGCTACCAACATTGGTGTATCGCGGCGATCGGGGCGCACACACTGGCAAACACGTCCGTGTCAAGCGCAGCCCGGGAAGCACGAATTGGTGTTGCGCGCCAAAGCCGAGGAGCTGAACGTCAGCGGACTGATCAGGCGCCTACTGCGCCAGTACGTCAACTGCACCACGCCCACCGCCCCGATGGGGCAGGCCTGATTAGACATGAGGGGCATCGTCGGCGCGTACACCCAGGGAATAACTGCCGCCCCTGGACCTCATCGGCCGGTCGGACAATGTGTCTTCCGTATGTTGTTGTCTCACCGTAGATTCGCGAGCCGATTAATCGGTGCGCTCATGGCCGCCATTAAACCCCGGGGCCGCAGTGGGGCCGCAGGAAAAGTTTCCCAACAGTTTCCAACAGTGTCCAACAGTGTCCAGCGATCAACGGTGTCAACGCTGTGACCTGGGGTGTTTCTCGCAGGGGCCTCGCACACTCAACGCAGGTGTGGCGCTGTAAACGCCCAGCCATGTTCGTCAGCGTCGAGAAGGTGGAAACGTTTTAGTGGACCGAAAGCCAACGTCAGAGCGCCAGCGCACCGCTGGTCCGCAGTAGATCGGATAGCCGTGCCCAGCCGATCCGTACGCCGTCCAAATCCTTGTCGAATGCGTACGCGCCACCAATTTTCGACCCTGCGTTTGGCACGTCGTGGGCCCTAGAACCACATAGGATCCTGTGCCGGCGCCGATATTGGCCGCTGTCGCTATGCCGCGCAGCGCCTCATTGATGACCGCCGCGATGCGCGGGTCAGGTTGCCGGGTTTGGGCATAGGTCTGTCCGGTCCGGTCGTAACGAACCTGGACTTCGCGGCCAAACTGGGTACTGGGCATTACCGCGTGATCACGACGGCAAGGGCATCAGAGGTCTTGTCGACGAGCGGTTTGTTTCCACAGTCCATCCGTAGCGCCACACCGCTATAGGGAGAAGCGCGTGATCGGTACGGCAGCGAAGGCCCAACCAGTCGTGGTCGCTATTCAGTGGCTTCAACACGAGACAAGATGTGATCACGTCGGCTTCCCAATGGCTGCCCGCCGTTTAGCTATTGGCCGTAGCTGCTCGTGGCGACCGCCGCGTACGCTCTGCGGCCGAGCCGGTCAAACGACGAACGCCATACCCGCACATGGCATCGTGACCCATGGTCCTCGTGCAGTCTGCTCGCGGGGGTCTAACGGGCACTGTTGAGGAGGGACAAGCAAGTGACCACATCAGGGACGGCGGCTGAGCATGGCGTCGGGCTGCCGATAATCCATCTCTCAGAGCTGCTGCGCGCGCCGGTGCAGGCCGGTTCTGGCGAGGCTGTGGGCCGGGTGGAGGACGTGATCGTGCGGCTGCGCGGCGTCGATGAGTATCCGCTGGTGACCGGGATTGTGGCCGGGGTCGGCCGGCGGCGTCTCTTTATCGGCAGCAAATCGATTGACGAGTTCGCCCCGGGCCGGGTTGTGTTGGCCAGGAACAAGGTTGACCTTCGCGGTTTTGAGCGCCGCGATGGTGAGGTGTTGTTGCGCACCGATCTGCTGGGGCACCGGTTGATCGATGTGGCCGCCGTGGAGCTGGTGCACGCCTATGACGTCGAGCTGGAAGATACCGGCGCCGGGTGGGTGCTTGCGCGGCTGGATACCCGCCGCCCAGCAAGGTTTTTCGGGCTGATCAAGGCCTCCGGCGTGCATGCGCCCCGCGATTGGAAAGCATTCGAACCGCTAATCGGCCACGCCCACTCCGATGCCCTGCGCCGTCATTGGGGACGGGTCGGGGGGTTCAAACCCGCCGAGATCGCCGATCTTATCGAGGACGCTGATAAGGCCGAGGGCGGCGAGATCCTTGATCGGGTCCATAGCGACCCGGAGTTGGAAGCCGACGTTTTCGAAGAACTCGACCCAGAGAAGGCCAGCCGGCTGCTCGATAGCATGCCCGATGACGAAGTCGCCGCGCTGCTGGGCCGGATGCGCGCCGACGATGCCGCCGACGCGATCGCCGACCTGCGCCAGTCGCGGCGCCGGCGCGTGCTGGACCTGATGCCCGCCCCGCAGCGCACCAAGGTGATCACCCTGATGGGGTTCAACCCGGAAAGCGCCGGCGGGCTGATGAACGTCGATTTCGTCTCGTGCGCCGCCGCCACAACCGCGGCCCAGGCGCTGGCGCTGATCGCCGCCGCCCGCGCCGTACAGCCCGAGGCGCTGATCAAGATGCATGTTCTCGATGAGGACAAACGCCTGGCCGGTGTGGTGTCAGTGATCGCTCTGTTGCAAGCCGAGCCCGGTGAAAGTGTTGGGACACTCATGGATTCCGACCCCGTGCGGGTCAGCGCCGACGCCGATCTGACCGACATCGCACTGTTGATGGCCGACTTCAACCTCTACTCCATCCCCGTAGTCGACGAGCAGGACCGCGTGCTCGGGGTGGTCACCGTCGACGACGTGCTAGAGGCCACCATCCCGGAGGACTGGCGCCGCCGCGAACCCGCCCCCCGCCCCGTTCGCGAAATCACCCAGCCCGGCGATGACCGCAACACGCCTGTGCCAGGGGGCGAGACGCCGTGAGCTCAGGCGACGACAACGTCACCCGCCACGGGGCGCCAGCCGTCGAGACTGGCCGGGCCGAGCAGGCCACGGCGCGGCGCACCGCAGTGCTCGACTCCGCGCACCTGGGTGATATCGAGGGCGCGTTCGGGCGCATCAGCGTCGACGAGACCGAGCATCGCCGCACGTTGAAAACCTGGCTGATGACCCTGCTGGCCATCGTCGGTCCCGGGATCATCGTGATGGTCGGCGACAACGACGCCGGCGGGGTGGCCACCTACGCGCAGGCCGGCCAGAACTACGGCTACTCCCTGCTGTGGGTGCTGCTGCTGCTGATCCCCGTGCTCATCGTCAACCAGGAAATGGTCGTCCGGCTCGGCGCGGTCACCGGGGTTGGACACGCCCGGTTGATCAACGAACGCTTCGGCCGCGGCTGGGGCTGGTTTTCCGTCGGCGACCTGTTCCTGCTCAACTTCCTGACGATCGTCACCGAGTTCATCGGTATCAGCCTGGCCGCCGACTACTTCGGCATCTCGAAATACATCGTGGTGCCGGTCTCGGCGGCGGCGCTGGTGGCGATCATGGCAAGCGGCAGCTTCCGGCGCTGGGAGCGGGCCATGTTCGTCTTCATCGCCGTCACCCTGGCGCAGATCCCGATGCTGCTGATGTCGCACCCGCAGTGGGGCCTCGCGGCGAAGTCGTTTGTGGTGCCCAGCATCTCGGGTGGCGTGAGCTCGGATGCGGTATTGCTGATCATCGCCATTGTCGGCACCACTGTGGCACCCTGGCAGCTGTTTTTTCAGCAGTCGAACATCGTCGACAAACGCATCACGCCCCGATTCATGGCGCTATGAACGCATCGACACCGTGTTCGGGGCCTTCGTCGTGGTGGTTGGCGCCGCGGCGCTGGTGATGACCGGCGATTGGGCGGAGCGGTCGACTAACACCGCGGGTAAATTCATCGACGCCGGCGCCATCGCGCACCTGCTCGGCCAACACAGCGGTGTGCTGGGCTCTTTGTTCGCGATCGTGCTGATGGACGCCTCCATCATCGGCGCAGCCGCGGTGACCCTGGCCACCAGCTACGCCTTCGGCGATGTCTTCGGCCTGAAACACTCGCTGCACCGGGGTTTCGCCGACGCAAAACAGTTCTACCTGTCCTACACGGCAATGGTGGTGTTGGCCGCGGCGATCGTGCTGATTCCAGGAGCCCCGCTCGGTTTGATCACGACCGCGGTGCAGGCCCTTGCCGGCCTGCTGTTGCCCAGCGCCAGCGTATTTTTGCTGCTGTTGTGCAACGACCGGGAAGTGTTGGGGCCCTGGGTCAATCGGTCCTGGCTCAACTGGGTGGCCGGGCTGATCGTCGGCACCCTGCTGCTGCTCTCGGGGATCCTGATGGCCACCACCTTGTTCCCCGACCTCAACGTCGTCGCGGTCGCCGGCTACTTGGCTCTGGCCATGGTCATACTCGGCGTCGCCGCGGCGCCGGTGCTGCGTTGGATGGGCCGCCGCCAACCCGCACCGCCGGCGCCGCAATTCCCGGCGCGCCCCGTCGACCGCAACACCTGGCGGATGCCACCCCTGGCATTGCTAGAGCCGGTCACCTGGTCACCTGGGACCAGGCTCGGCATGATCGCCTTGCGCAGCTACCTGGTTATCGGCGCGCTGCTGCTGGTGGTCAAAGCCGTCGAGCTCAGCCGCGGATAGCGTTTGAGGGTTCGCTGGCGAGGCTTCTGCCAGGCGCCCGAGATTGCCGAGATCCCCTGCGACCTATAGCCAGCTAGAGGAGGCCAAGAATGAGCCCGACACAACCGATTTTTACTCCGACGAGATGGAGATGCGCCGACTCGCCGGACGCAAGTCCACCGTCAGCATCGCAGCTATTCGCCGAATCGCGCCGTGCTGGGCCGCGCGAGCCCTTTTACCGTGCCGCTGGGCCTGAGCATTCACTCCTCGGATTGCGATTACTAAATGACCAGCCAACCTGACGCGCTGTTGGCCGTCGAGCCAGCACACCTACCCCACTACACTCACACCGCAGTCATCATCGGCAGCATCGTCATCCTGGCCATCATCATCTTGATGGCCGGCTTCGCGGTCGCCATCACCTGGTTTCATCGGCGCCGATGACTCATCGAGACCAGAGCGATCAGAGCCTAGGCTGGCGCTCGTGGACTTTCGGGTATTCGTTGAACCGCAGCAAGGAGCCAGTTACTCCGACCAACTCGCGGTCGCGCAGACCGCCGAGGCGTTGGGATTTTCCGCGTTCTTTCGGTCCGACCACTATGCGGCGATGAGCGGCGATGGATTGCCCGGCCCGACCGACTCCTGGGTGACGTTAGGCGGCATCGCCCGCGAGACGTCGTCGATCCGGCTGGGCACGCTGGTCACGTCGGCAACATTCCGCCATCCCGGCCCGCTGGCCGTCGCGGTCGCCCAGGTCGACGAGATGAGCAACGGGCGAGTCGAATTCGGAATCGGTACCGGTTGGTTCGAGCGGGAGCATGTGGCCTATGCGATCCCGTTCCCACCGCTGCGCGAGCGATTCGCCCGGCTCACCGAACAGCTCGAAATGATTACCGGCCTGTGGACCTCACCGGTCGGGGAAACATTCGACTATGCGGGGGCTCATTACGCGGTCAACGACTCGCCGGCCTTGCCGAAGCCGGTGCAACGGCCTCATCCACCGATCATCATCGGCGGGATGGGCGCCAACCGTACGCCGGCGCTGGCCGCGACGTTCGCCGACGAGTTCAACGTGCCCTTCGCCTCGTTGGACGCCGTCAAGACCCAATTGGAGCGAGTCCGCGAAGCGGTCGATTCGGTCGGCCGGCCCGCCGACGCGATGACGTATTCCGCAGCGTTTGTGGTGTGCGCCGGACGTGACGATGCGGAGATCAGCCGCCGAGCTGCCGCCATCGGGCGCGAGGTCGACGAGCTGCGGTCCAATTCTCCGCTGGTGGGCATGCCGAACGAGATTGTCGACCAGCTCGGATCGTTCGCGGACGTCGGCGTGCAGCGGGTATATCTGCAACTGCTGGACCTGTCCGACCTCGAGCACCTGCGGCTTTTCGCCGATGGGGTCACTCGGCAGCTCTGACGTCCCTGCCGGAAGCCGACGCGTCGGCCGGAAGTCAGTAGCATCGGGGCGTGACAGGCTTCGGTTCTCAGGGTCCTCCAGACGACCCGAGCGAGCGGCCGACTCGGATGGCCAATTACGGCGCGGTCGACCCGCGGCCGCCGGGTTCCGACGAATCCCCGGATTACTCCCAGGCTGCTGATCCGGAATCGCCGCCGGCCCCGTGGTATCGGAATCGTTGGTTGCTGGCCGTATGGGCCACGATGGTCGCGATCCTGATCGTGCTGATCATCTACGGCCTCATCCAGCTCTCCCACGGCGGCGGCGGCGAAACGTCGACCTCCACGCCGTCAACGACACCCACCCGGTCGTCGACAACAACTCCGCCGTCGACGACCACTCAGCCGCCACCGTCCTCGACGGCCGGGGAGGAGCCGTCGGATGGCAACGCTCCGCCTCCGGCCCAGGCCCCACCTCCGGCCGAGCCGCCGCATCACCACCATTTGCCGCACATTCCGTCGACGATCCCGTTGCCCCACACCACGATTACGCTGCCGCACGGTTTCTAAGGCGCGGCGGCTCAGGCCGCGGTGACGAAGCCGCCAAGCTTCACCACTAGGGTCAGCGCCCGTGACGCGCTCCGGTTTTCAGGGACCTCCAGACGATCCAAGTGAAGCGCCGACCGGCCAGTACAACTACAGCGACTACGGACAGCCGCAGACCGATACCGGGTCGACCCCGTGGTATCGCAAGCCGGCCGCTCTGATCGGCTTGGGCGCGCTCGCTGCCATCCTGATCGCGCTGGTGATCTATGGAATCGTCGAGCTGACACATGGCGGCAGCTCCACGTCCCCGTCTACATCGTCGGCGACGCCGTCCGCGGTCACCACCACGCCGCCGACTACCACCTCTTTCCCAACCAGCGAAACGACGACAGAGCCAGTCGCCCCCGCTCCGACAACAACGCTGACCAGCCCGCCGACGAGCACGAGCATCGACGACGGTCATCATCACCATCACCACCACGACGGCGGTATGCCCTAGGCAGGAACCGTCGGTAGGATCTCTCCTCGTGGGGGGCAGCGGACCACCATACGACGTCGACGGTTACTCAGAGCACGACTTGAGCCTCGGCGGGAACCAGGACGAGCCGTTCGGTACCGCCGAGACGTCGTCGCCTTGGTATCTCAAGCCGTGGGTGCTGGCGCTGTGGGGCCTGGCAGTAGTGATTCTGATCGGGATCATCGTCTACGGCCTCATCATCTTGGCCACCGGCAACGGGGGCGGCGGACCAGCCACCACGCGGCCGTCGGCAACCACATCGCACTCAACCACTCCGGCCCGGACAACCACGCCGTCGTCGACCCTCCCGACCACCACGGCCCCGCCGCCTGAGACGACGCCGGAACCCGCGCCACCACAGACCACCGCAACCTGGACGCAGCAACGTCCGCATCGTCATTGGTGGAACGGCAACATGCCTCAGCTTCCCGGGATTCACGTCCCGGGCGTCAACCCCTAAGGGCCGCCGTATGTCCCGTAGCCGCGCCCTCCGGGCCTAAGTTAGGACAGCCTTTGTCGCGGTCAACGCGAGGAAGATGTAACTATGAGCTGGCCTGGTTATTAAGTTACTAGCGAGTGACATAGCAGAAGTTACCGCTGAGCAACCTCGGAATTGGGGAGACGCTCCGTGCAGACGCAGATGCTGATCAGACTGGTAGTGGGCCTCGGCATGACGGCGATCGTCGGATTGCTCGCCCTCCGTCGGGTCGGCTGGCTGGCCAAACTCACCCTGTCCGGCCAGCCCGTCTCTGGCCGCACCGACGACGTCGGCGGCCGGATCTGGGCCGAGCTGTCCGAGGTGCTCGGGCAGCGGCGGCTGCTCAAATGGTCGATCCCGGGCCTGGCCCACTTCTTCACCATGTGGGGCTTCTTCATCTTGCTGACCGTGTACATCGAGGCCTACGGGTTGCTGTTCCAGACCGAACTTCCACATCCCGTTGATCGGCCGCTGGGACGCGCTGGGCTTCCTGCAGGACTTCTTCGCCACCGCCGTCTTCCTCGGCATCGCCACCTTCGCGATCATCCGGCTCACGCGCAGCCCCCGCGAGATCGGCCGGTCGTCGCGGTTCTACGGCTCGCACACCGGCGGCGCCTGGTTGATCCTGTTCATGATCTTCAACGTCATCTGGACCTACGTGCTGGTTCGCGGGTCGGCTGTCAACAACGGCACCCTGCCCTACGGGAAGCCCGCGTTCCTCTCGCACATCTTCGGCGCGATCCTGCGCCCGCTCGGCCACACTGGCAACGAAATCCTGGAAACGGTGGCCCTGCTTTTGCACATCGGCGTCATGCTGGCGTTCCTGGTGATCGTGCTGCACTCCAAGCACCTGCACATCTTCCTCGCGCCGATCAACGTGATCTTCAAGCGGCTGCCCGATGGCCTGGGCCCGCTGCTGCCGATTGAGTCCGACGGCAAACCAATCGATTTCGAGAATCCGCCAGATGAGGCCGTATTCGGCCGCGGCAAGATCGAGGACTTCACCTGGAAAGGCATGCTCGACTTCGCCACCTGCACCGAATGTGGGCGCTGCCAGTCGCAATGCCCGGCCTGGAATACCGGCAAGCCGCTGTCGCCCAAGCTCGTCATCATGGACTTGCGCGACCACTGGATGGCCAAGGCGCCCTACCTGCTTGGTGAGAAGACCGCCGAGCCGCTCGAGGGGCTCGACCTCGAGACGGCCAAGGAAGAGGGCCACCATGTCCCGGAGTCGGGATTCGGCCGGGTACCCGGGCACGGGCCCGAGCAGGCGGCCCGTCCGCTGGTCGGCACCGCCGAGCAGGGCGGGGTGATCGACCCCGACGTGCTGTGGTCGTGCGTCACCTGCGGCGCGTGCGTCGAGCAGTGCCCGGTGGACATCGAGCACATCGACCACATCGTCGATATGCGCCGCTACCAGGTCATGATGGAGTCCGAGTTCCCCTCCGAGCTGTCGGTGCTGTTCAAAAACCTTGAGAACAAAGGCAATCCGTGGGGCCAAAACGCCGCCGACCGCACCAACTGGATCGACGAGGTCGACTTCGACGTCCCGGTCTATGGCCAAGACGTCGACAGCTTCGACGGCTACGAATACCTGTTCTGGGTGGGCTGCGCCGGCGCCTACGACGACAAGGCCAAGAAGACCACCAAGGCCGTCGCCGAACTGTTGGCGATCGCCGGGGTGAAGTATTTGGTGCTCGGCACCGGCGAAACCTGCAACGGCGACTCAGCGCGTCGCTCGGGTAACGAGTTCCTGTTTCAACAGCTCGCCCAGCAGGCCGTCGAAACGCTGGACGGCCTGTTCGAGGGAGTGGAGACCGTCGACCGCAAGATCGTCGTCACCTGCCCGCACTGCTTCAACACCATCGGTCGCGAATACCGGCAACTGGGCAGCAATTACACCGTGCTGCACCACACCCAGCTGCTCAACCGGCTAGTGCGCGACAAGAAGCTGGTCCCCGTCAGCCCGGTCTCTGAAGACATCACCTATCACGACCCCTGCTACCTAGGCCGGCACAACAAGGTGTACGAGGCGCCGCGCGAGCTGATCGGTCGCCTCGGGCGCAAAGCTGGCTGAGATGCCGCGTCACGCCGACCGCAGCTTCTGCTGCGGCGCCGGTGGTGCGCGGATGTGGATGGAAGAGCACATCGGCAAGCGGATCAACCACGAGCGCGTCGACGAGGCGCTGGCCACCGGGGCGACCACGGTCGCCACCGCGTGTCCGTTCTGTCGGGTGATGGTCACCGACGGCGTCAACGACCGCCAGGAAGCCGCCGGGCGCGAAGGCGTCGACGTGCGCGACGTGGCGCAGCTGCTGCTCGAGTCGCTTGACCGCAGCGCGGTCAAGCTGCCGGAAAAGGGCACGGCTGCCAAAGAGGCCGCCGAGCATGCCGAGAAGGCTGCTCCCAAAGCATCGGCTGCAACCGCGATCGCTCCGGCGAAGGAAACCGCCGAAACGGCAGCCGCCGCACCCACAGAGGACAAGGCCGCCAAAGCCGTCACCGGACTGGGTATCGCCGGCGGGGCCAAACGACCCGGGGCCAAAAAGGCCGCAGCGCCAACGCAATCCGCGTCGGCACCGGCCACCGAGGAAGCCAAGGCTCCTGCTGCGCCAGTCAAAGGGCTGGGCATCGCCGGCGGCGCTAAGCGGCCCGGCGCCAAGAAGACTGCTGCCTCAACGCAATCCGCGCCTGCCGCACAGCCCGAGGCGAAATCCGAACCGAGCAGCCCCCGAGGCCAAGGCGCCGGCCGCACCGGTCAAGGGTCTGGGCATCGCGGCCGGAGCCAAACGGCCCGGTGCCAAAAAGGCCGCTCCCGCCGCACAACCCACGGCCCCCGAGCCAAAGGCCGAGGCAAAGCCGGAGCCGCCATCAACGGAAGAACCGGAGTCCAAACCGACGGCCGAAGCTCAGGATGGCGAGACCACGACACCGGCAGCGCCGGTCAAAGGATTGGGCATCGCCCGAGGTGCCCGTCCACCAGGAAAGCGCTGATCAGGCAAGTTCTGGCATTAATAATTGGACAGCCATGGCACCATGGTTGACGTGACTACTCACCAGCTGCCCTGGCATACCGCGGGTCATCAGCCGCGGCAGCGCACGTTCGCGCAGTCATCGAAGCTGCAGGACGTGCTCTACGAAATCCGCGGCCCGGTGCACGATCACGCCGCGCGGCTGGAGTCCGAAGGGCACCGGATCCTCAAGCTCAACATCGGCAACCCGGCGCCGTTCGGCTTCGAAGCACCCGACGTGATCATGCGTGACATGATCCAGGCGCTGCCGTACGCGCAGGGCTACTCGGACTCCAAGGGCATCCTGTCGGCGCGGCGTGCGGTGGTCACCCGCTACGAACTCGTCGACGGCTTCCCGCGATTCGACGTCGACGACGTATATCTGGGCAACGGTGTCTCCGAGCTGATCACGTTGACGCTGCAGGCGCTGCTGGACAACGGCGATCAGGTCTTGATTCCGGCGCCCGACTATCCACTGTGGACGGCGTCGACCTCGCTGGCCGGCGGCACACCGGTGCATTACCTGTGCGACGAGACGCAGGGCTGGCAGCCGGATATCGCCGACCTGGAGTCGAAGATCACCGAGCGCACCAAGGCGCTGGTCGTGATCAACCCGAACAATCCGACCGGCGCGGTCTACGGTCGCGAAATACTTTCGCAGATGGCCGATCTGGCGCGCGAGCATCAGCTGCTGCTGCTCGCGGACGAGATCTACGACAAGATCCTCTACGACGACGCCCAGCACATCAGCATGGCCTCGGTCGCACCCGACGTGTTATGCCTGACCTTCAATGGTCTGTCCAAGGCCTACCGCGTGGCCGGATACCGGGCCGGCTGGCTGGCGATCACCGGGCCCAAGGACCACGCGACCAGCTTCATCGAGGGCATCAGCCTGCTGGCGAATATGCGGTTGTGCCCGAATGTTCCGGCCCAGCATGCGATTCAGGTCGCCCTGGGCGGTCACCAAAGCATCGATGACCTGGTGCTGCCGGGTGGGCGGCTGCGCGAACAACGCGACGTGGCCTGGTCCAAGCTCAACGAGATCCCCGGGGTGTCGTGCGTCAAACCCGCCGGTGCGCTCTACACGTTCCCCCGGCTGGATCCCGAGGTGCACGAGATCGAAGACGACGAGCAACTTGTCCTGGACCTGCTGCTGTCGGAGAAGATTCTGGTCACTCAGGGCACCGGATTCAATTGGCCGGCACCGGATCACCTGCGGATCGTGACGCTGCCGTGGTCGCGCGACCTGGCGCACGCCATCGAGCGGTTGGGTAACTTCCTGGCCAGCTACCGCCAGTGACGCAGGCGGTTGTCACGAGTTATTCACATACGCCGTCCGGGCAATACACGCTGATAGCGGTGTCGGCGAAACTGGACGCGGTATTGAGCGACATGCCCGGTGATCCTTGAAGCATGTCCTGGATGATCTGCTGTTCACTCTCACCGCCGGCGTATCGCGTGCACACCCGACGCGCATCGTTGATCGCAGCGTCGTTCGATCGCCGCAGTTGCAGCCCTTCAGTGGACAGGCGCCACAGAAACTGGCCATTCCTGTCCATAGGGTCCGGCGGCGGATCGGCCGGCGCCGCTGATGCGGCCTGTGAAGCGGTCGTGGTTGCCCTCGGTCGGAAAAAATCAGGGTTGCGACCGAGAACAAATACTGCCGCAATGGCGGCGACGGCGAACACCAGCGCGGCCAGCATGGCCAGGCTAGGAAGCGGACTCGGGTTCGGCGCAGGTGTCGTCATTTCTATTCATCAAGAATATTTCCCCTCGACCCCTGGTCGTTAACGTCGGCAGCAGTGGATCTGCTGGGAGGTTGCTGAAAGCCTCCCTTCAGCGCCGTTCCAGCAGCTCCAGCAGGTAGCTCCCGTAGCCGGACTTGAGCAGGGCGTGGGCCCGCTGGGCCAGCTGGTCGTCGTCGATGAAGCCCATCCGCCAGGCCACTTCCTCGGGGACGCTGACCTTCAGGCCCTGCCGACGTTCCAGGGTGCGGACGTAGTCGCTGGCGTCCAGCAGTGAGTCGAATGTTCCGGTGTCCAGCCAGGCCGTGCCGCGAGCGAGCACCTCCACGCTCAGCCGGCCCTGGTTGAGGTAGGTCTGGTTGACCTCGGTGATTTCGTATTCGCCACGCGCCGATGGTCGTAAGCCCCGAGCGATTTCGATTACGTCGTTGTCGTAGAAGTACAGTCCTGGCACCGCGTAGTGCGATTTGGGTGTGGCCGGCTTTTCTTCCAGCGACAGTGCGACGCCGTCTGCGCTGAATTCGACGACACCGTACGCCGAGGGGTTGGCCACCCAGTAGGCGAAAATTGCTCCGCCACTGACTGATTGGAAGCGCTGAAGATTGGTACCCAGACCCGGTCCATGGAAGATGTTGTCGCCCAACGCCAAAGCCACCGAACCGCTGCCGATGTGGTCGGCGCCGATGACGAAGGCCTGGGCCAGACCCTCGGGACGGTCTTGCACCGCATAGCTGATATTGATGCCGAATGCCGTGCCGTCGCCCAGCACTCGCTGGAATGCCGGCGCGTCGTGGGCGGTGGTGATCACCTGAATGTCGCGGATGCCGGCCATCATCAGCGTGGACAGCGGATAGTAGATCATCGGTTTGTCGTAAACGGGTAGCAGCTGCTTGCTGACGCCCATGGTGATCGGATACAGGCGGGTGCCCGAGCCGCCGGCCAGGATGATCCCGCGCATGTCCTACTCCTCAGTCGACAAGATCAGCGTCGGTCAACTCGGTTGCGGCCAACGCGGACGCCAGGTCGTCGTGGCGAAACACCGAGGTGACGTGGTCGTGGACGACACGAAACGCTGACGCGACAGTGACGTTGGCGCCGGAATCGTCTGCACTGCCGATCTTCTGTTCGACGACCACGACGCCGTCATGGACGTAGATTCTGCCCACTTCGGCCCATCGCGGGTGGGCAGCCGCCCAATCGCGCAACGCGGCGTGGCCCTGCGCGGCGCCGTGCGCGTCACCGACTTCGATGTCATCACTGGACAGGGCCACCAAGGTGTCGATGTCGGACGCATTCAACGCGTCATGCCAAGCCAGCACGGTGGCGATCTCCGATGTGGTCATGGTCTGAAACGTACCGTGTGCGCCGCGTCTAGAAAGGCGTGTGGTCGAGCCAGTGCTGCCATATCGCGGTGTCGCCGAACACCGCGATATCGGTGTCGGCGACCGGAACTCGCCGCACGACTGCCAGCAGCAGGTCGACGGCACCGCCGCGCAGTGCCACCGCGCCCTTGTCGTGACCGTGTGACCATGAGATGCGGTCCCCGTCGGCGCGGATGGTCCATTCGCCGGCGACCCCCAGGCCGGGATCGGTGGCGTGCAGATGCACAGTTTGGCCGTTTTCCAGCGGCAGCGGTGCGTCGTCGTGTCCGGCCTGGCTCGCGACGCGCTCAAGCCATTCGCTGATGGCGTCGGCTGCCAGCTCGGGTGTGAGCGTGTAGTCGAGCCCGAGCGCCAGCGCGGCGTCGGCCCGATGCACCGTCGCCTCGTGCAGCCGGCGCCGCACCCACCAGTACGCCGGCCGCGAGCCCAGAAACGTCCACACCGGGGTCTCCACACCGACGTGTTCGACGGCGTCGATCAGCCGCTGCGCCCCGCCGTGCAGCCAGGCGAGATCGCCTCGTCGGGATCGGGCGGCGGCTTGCCGCCCTCGACTGAGCGCGGGTCGAGATAGTGGTCGACCCGGTCGGCGATGATCTGCGCCGCCCAGCGGTCACCGCGACCGACGTGGCGAAACAACTGGGAAAGGCTCCAGCCGGGACAGGTCGGCACCGGAGTGGACGGGTCGCCGCTGCGGATCACCTCGCCGAAGGCGCGATTTTGCTCGAGGAATGCTACCGCGTAGTCCACGCGGTCAGGCTACGCGCCGTCCCAAGCAGTGCACGCGCCAACCGGCTTGCTGCCACCGTTGCACGTCAAGGCAGTTGCGGCCGTCGACGACGACGCGAGCTCGCACCCGGTCGGCAAGCAGGTCGGGGTCGAGGTCGACGAACTCTTTCCACTCGGTGAGCACCAGCACCGCGTCGGCGCGGTCGCAGGCTTCCTCGACCGAGACCGCGTAATTCAGCGTGGGAAACAGCCGCTGGGCATTCTCCAGCGCTTTGGGGTCGTAGACGTTGACCGCCGCACCGTTGAGCTGTAGCTGGCCGGCGACATTGAGCGCCGGCGAGTCACGCACGTCGTCGGATTCGGGCTTGAACGCCGCGCCGAGCACGGCGATGTTGGCTCCCAGCAACGAGCCGCCGCATGCGGCGCTGGCCAGTTCGACCATGCGAGTGCGGCGGCGCATGTTGATGTTGTCCACTTCGCGCAGGAACGTCAGCGCCTGGTCGGCGCCGAGCTCGCCGGCGCGAGCCATGAACGCGCGGATGTCTTTGGGCAGGCAGCCGCCGCCAAACCCTAAGCCGGCGTTGAGGAATCGGCGCCCGATCCGCGGGTCATGGCCGAGTGCGTCGGCCAACAGGGCGACGTCGGCACCGGCGGCCTCGCACACCTCAGAGATCGCGTTGATGAACGAGATCTTGGTCGCCAGAAAGGCGTTCGCGGAGACCTTGACCAGCTCCGCGGTCTGCAGGTCGGTCACCAGGAACGGAACCCCGGCATCCAGCATCGGTGCGTACAGCTCACGGATCGCGGCCTCAGCACGCGTCGAACCATCCTGTACACCAAGCACAATGCGATCGGGCCGCAAGGTGTCGTGTACCGCGAAACCTTCCCGCAGAAACTCCGGGTTCCATGCCACTTCGACGTCGACGCCGGGCCGCGCGGCCGCGCGGGCCCGTTGGACAAGCTCGGCCGCGGTCCCGACGGGCACCGTGGACTTGCCGACGATCACCGCTGCGTCGAGTCAAACGCGGTGCGAGCGTGTCGATTACGGCGTGTACGTGGCTCAAGTCGGCGCCGTATTCGCCCTTCTTCTGCGGAGTGCCGACCCCGAGGAAATGCACGTCGGCGAACTCGGCAGCCAGGTCGTAGTCGGTGGTGAACCGAAGGCGGCCAGCTGCAATGTTGTCGCTCAACATCTTTCGCAGCCCGGGCTCGTAGAACGGAACGTCACCGGCAGCCAGCTTGGCGACCTTACCGGGATCAATGTCGACGCCGACGACCTCATGCCCCAGTTCGGCCATTCCGGCGGCGTGGGTGGCACCAAGATAGCCCGTACCAAAGACGGTGCATCTCATATACCCGTGTGTAAAGCGCCGCAATGAGCTAATTGCATCGCTCGTCTGAGCGGCGGGCAAACGTCAGGTGACGGTTTGCTGTCGGGGCCTTAGAAGCCGCGGCCGCCGAAGCCTCCGTGGCCGCCACGAACCCGCCGTGGCCGCCGCCAAAGCCGCCGCCACCAGGGCCCCAACCGCCGTGGCCCCAGCCGCCGCCGCCATGGTCGCCGCCCCATGGTCCGAGCGGCGGACCCTGCTGGGGCGGACTCAGGATGGGCCCCACGGGAATCGGTATCGGAATCGGGACGGGAGCCGGAGCAGCAGGAGCAGGAACCGGCGCCGGGGCGGGCGCAGCCGGTTCCGGAGCCGGAGCAGCAGGAGCCGGCGCCGGGGCGGGCGCAGCCGGTTCGGGAGCCGGAGCTTCGGGCGCCGGAGCAGCAGGTTCGGGAGCCGGAGCGGCAGGAGCCGGAGCCGGAGCGGCAGGAGCCGGAGCCGGAGCCGGCGCCGGAACAGCAGCCGGAGCGGGAGCTGCGGGCGCGGCGGGCGCCGGCTTCGCCGGGGCGACCGCGTTGTGGCCCGGCTCGGGCCGGACCGCGGCCGTCGGCCGCATACTGATCGCCAGCGCGACCACCAGTGCCGCAGCGGCTACCACGAAGATCGCCGCGACCGCGCTGACCACCAGGACCAGCGGTCTGCGGCCGCCTTCCTGGGGAATAGCAGTGGTGCCGGTGTAGGTGCCGGTCGGGAGATCTTCCTCGTCGGCGACTGCGGTGTAGGCGTCGGCGTCCTCGTCCGGAACCGCGCTGTAGGCCAGGGCTTGCTCGCCGGACGCGCCGTCGACGGCAACGTCGAAGTATCCGGGCGCAACCGCGTATGGGTCTATCGCACCGGTGCCGGGATCTTGTGCATACGCCAGCGCAGCGGTCGACGAGGAGAACAACGGCGCGTTGGCCGAGGCCAGTGCAGCGCCCCGAGCCAGCGCTGTCTCCGGCTCCTCGGGCGCATTCACCATCAGCGAGGTCGCCGCCTCCAACTGCGCCTTGATCGGGGCGATGTCAACGCCGGAGCCGACGACGAACAGGCCATCCGGACGCGTCTCCAGCGCCTCGGCACCAGAAGCCATCGCGGACAGCTCGGCGACGGGATCACTGCCGGGGTGCAGCGGCTGGCGGTGCACGTCGGTGATCGAACCGTCGGCGGTGTTGACCACGGCCAGCGTCGCGGTGTCGGGCTCGACAAACAACAGTCCGGTCTGCGCATAGCCGACGGAGTTGCCGACGACTTGCGCCAGCGCCGCAGCGGCCAAGAACGACGACACCAGCATGACGTTCTCGACCTTGCGCGCCGCCAGCGCGTCACGTCAGCGCAGCGGCCTCGACCGGATCCGTCCAGGTCACACCCGTCGACCGCAGTTGGTAGCCACTCTCGGCGGCACCTTCTTGGGTGCCCAGGATCGCTGAGATCACCTGGTCGGCCGCGCTGACCGTTGGTGCGTCGGCCGTGTTGACCGTCGAAGCCCTCTTCGTCGACCGTGACGCCGTCGGCGTTTTCGCCCTCGACCAGAACCATGCGGACCGCGGTGGGTGCCATCGACACACCAAGTACGGTGTCCACTACTCCTCCAACGCTATTCGCTTGCTGAACGGGTTTAACGGAGCTGATTATCATTACGCCGAGCCAGTGCGTTGCGGATTGCCGAGTTTCCTCAAGTGCTGGCAGGAGCGACATGGTTCACTCCCCGGTCTTCGCCACTCCGACCCTACCTAGGGCCGCAACCGCTGGCCATGCGTTGACTAGTCGCCGACTCTCACCCACGGCCGTGACCAAAGCCTCCGCCGAAGCCGCCGTGTCCACCCCCGAAACCGTGGCCCCAGCCACCACCGTCGTGATCGCCGCCTCCGCCGCCCGACGGGCTCAGCGGAGGCCCAAAGATTCGCGGAAGGATCGGCGGTATGAGCGGTGGCGGCGCCACCGGAGCTGGCGCTGGGACGAGAGCTGGCAGTGGCGCGGGCACCGCAGCGGGACCCGGCACTCGGACAGGGGCGGGTGCCGGCGCCGGAGCGGCCACCGGAGCCGGCGCTGGGATGGGTGCAGGTGCGGGCGGCGCCGGCACCGCGCCTTCGGCGCGGGGGCCGGAACCTGCCTGGGGGCCACCACATTTTGGGCAAGGCTGGGCCGTGAACTGACCGACGGTCGAATACTGAACGCCAGCGAAATCACCAGTGCCACAACGCCGACCACAAAAATAATCATCACGCTCATCGCCGCCAAGAACGGCGTGCGACTCGGCTGCCCGAACGCTGCCGCGCCGAAGTCGGGGTACATGCCGGTCGTGAAGTCTTCTTCCTCGTCGACATCGGCGTAGGCGTCGGGACCCCCTTGGGTGTAAACCGCCGCTGAGTCGTCAGCAACGGCGCTGTAGGCCAACGCCTCCGCACCCGGCTCGGCGCCCGCGAGCGGCCGCAGCGACGGCCAGATACCCGGGCGCGAGCGCATGCTGGCTCACCGAACCGGTGCCCGGATCCAGCGCGTAGGCCAAAGCGGCGGTCGACGAGGCGAACAACGGCGCATGCGCCGACGCCATCGCCGCCCCTCTGGCCAGCGCCATGTCGGGCTGCTCGGGCACGCGTCAGCGGAAGCGACGTTGCCGCCTCCAACGCCGGCTTGATCAACGGGACGTCGACGCCAGAGCCGACCACCAACAAGCCCTCCGGGTGATCTTCGAGCTCCTCAGCTGCAGAAACCAGTCCGACCAGCTTGGCGACCGCCTGGTCGTCGTCGTCGGGCAACAGTTCGCGGTGCACATCAGCAATCGAGCCGTCGGTGGTGTCCACCACTGCCAACGTCGCCGAATCGGGCTCGATATACAGCAGCGCGGTGCGCGCATAACCGGTCGTGCTGCCCATCGACTGAGCCAACGCCGCCGCGGCCAAGAACGCCGAAACCAGCATGACATTCTCGACCTTGCGGGCCGCTAACACGTCACGTAACTCCGCAGCTTCGTGCTCGTCACTCCATGTCACGCCGGTCGACAACAGCTGATAGCCGGCCTCGTTGGCGCCTTCCTGAGTGCCCAAGAATTGCCGCAACCACCTGATCAGGTGCGCTCAAGGTTGTCGAGTCTTCGCCTTGTTGATGGCGAAGTTTTCCTCATCGACGGTGGCGCCGTCGGCGTTTTCCCCCTCAACCAGCACCATGCGAACCGTCGTGGGTGCCATCGACACACCAAGTACGGTGTCCACCACACCTCCAAGTCGTTTGCTAGCTGTCCACGGACGGCGGGGTTCAACGCATCAGCTGGGCTCCCCGCCACAAGATTGATCGCCGCACCGGGGTGCGGTGTTACGACCAACGAAGTTAGCTGGGCTATATGAAGTTCTGGTCAGGAAATGGTCGCCCCCGCTGACCCTTCATACGTCGACATTACCCCGCCACTGCCGATGGCGGCCGACTTAGCGGTGCCCGCCGCCTCCGCCGAGGCCGCCACCACCACCGAAGCCACCACCGCCGAAGCCGTGGCCGCCGCAAAGCCGCCGAAGCCGCCGAAGCCGTGGTCACCTCCACCAAAGCCGCCGCCCGGAGTCTCCGTCACCCCCGTGATTGCCGCCGAAACCGCCGAAGCCGTGGTCGACACCAGTGTCATTGCCGCCAACAGGGTCGCCCGACGGCCCTTGCGCCGGGCCCAACCACGGGGCTTGCGGACCTGCCGGTGGAGCTTCCGGGGCCGGCATACCCGGCATCGCCGGTGCCTACCGGGCCGGCATGCCCGGCAGCGCCGGTGCCTCCGGACGCCGGCATCGCGGGTGCCACCGGTGCCTCGGGGGCCGGCATGTGTACCGGAGCCTCGGGCGCCGGCAGCGGTATCGGAACCTGGGGCGCCCCGACCTGCAGCGGGGCCTGCGGCGCCGGCTGGTGAACTGGCACCGGCTGATGGACTGGCACCGGCTGGTGAACTGGCACCGGCTGGTGAACTGGCACCGGCTCATTGACCGGCGGCTGCGGCTCCGGCAGCTGCACCGGAGGCTGGGGTGCTGGGAAATGCCCCGGCGGCGGCGAGCCCGGCAGATACCCCGGCGGCGAACCCGGCAAGTGCCCAAGAGGACGCGACCCCGGCAGGTTCAAAGGAACAGGATTGACCGGCGCCGGCGGAGCCATGGGAATCGGCAGCGGCAGCGGAACCACTACAGGCGCTCGGGGAGCGACGACTGGCGCCGGCGGCGCGGCCGGAACCGGCGGGAGTACCGGAGCTGCGGGCGGTGGAGCCGGCATCGGGGCGTTCGCCGGTCGAGGCGCCACCACCGGCCCCGACAGGTGATTGACCTGCGGCGCCGGGGCGCTTGCCGGAGGCGGGGCGGGCGCGGGGGCTTGCGGGGTTGGGACAAGGAGGTTTTGCAGCGGCCTGGGCAGCAGCGC
The DNA here is from genome assembly GCA_963720085.1 of uncultured Actinomycetota bacterium. GTDB lineage: Bacteria > Actinomycetota > Actinomycetes > Mycobacteriales > Mycobacteriaceae > Mycobacterium. Next base: position 158,485 of record CAVRER010000035.1, on the reverse strand, counting down.
AACAGCACTCGGTCGGATACCGAGTGCCAGCGAGACCTCCAGCGCCAAGACTGCGGCAACAACGGCCACCACCAATACGGTGCCGACGAGCAGAAGCGGCCGGCGCTCGTGATGCTCGGTGCTGGCCAGATCCAGCACGGTGGTCGCCGCGGCTTCGGCTTCCTCATCCGGGTCGGCGCTATAGGCGAGGTCCTCCTCACCCAGCTCGGTGCCCGGCGGAACATCCGGCACCGCAAGGTATCCCGGGGACACCGCATAGGGATCGATCGCGCCGGTGGCGGGATCTTGCGCGTACGCCAGGGCAGCGGTCGACGATGCAAAAAGCGGCGCGCTGGCCGACGCCAGCGCCGCGCCCCAAGCCAACGCCGTCTCCGGTTCTTCTGGTGCGCTCACCGGAAGCGACGTCACCGCCTCCAACTGCGGCTTGAGCGCCGCGATGTCCACACCAGAGCCGACGAGGAACAGGTGCTGAGGATGGGGCTCCAGCCTGCCCAAGCCGGCGAGCAGCCCGGCCAGCTCCGCGACAGTATCGACGCTGGAAATCGGACTCTTTGTGGACATCGGTGATGGAACCGTCGGCGGAGTCGACGACGGCCAGCGTCGCGGTGTCGGCTTCCACGAACAGCAGGGCGGTGTGCGCGTTGCCGGTAGCGTTGCCCACCATCTGCGCTAGCGCGGCCGCAGCCATGAAGGCCGAGACCAGCATGACGTTTTCGATCTTGCGGGTGGCCAAGGCCTCGCGCAGGGCCGCAGCGTCCACCGGGTCGGTCCAGGTCACTCCGGTCGATGCCAGCGCATAGCCGGCTTGTGTGGCGTCTTCCCGAGTGCCCAATATCGCCGAGATCACCCGATCGGCGGCGCTCACGGTCGCTGCGTCGTCATCGCAGCCGATATCGAAATTGTCTTCGCCGACAGTGCCGCCGTCGGCGTTTTCGCCTTCCACCAGCACCATACGGACGGCTGTGGGTGCCATTGACATTCCGAGCACGACGTCCATCGCTCCTCCAAAGGCCCCAGCTAACCCCACGGTCTAAGCGGAGAGGAGCACCGCGTCGGCCGCCATATGTAGAGATGGTCGCAAAAAGGGCTATGCGGCGTTACAGCGGAAGTTATGTGGACCTTATGAAGTTCTGGTACGAGCGAGACGGCGTCGGTCCGCGCTGACCCTGATACTTCGATCCCGCCCGCGCGCTGCCGTAGGGATGCTCGGCGGGGCTGGTCAACCGCAGGATGCACAGCTGACCGATCTTCATGCCCGGCCAGAGCGTGATCGGCAGATTGGCGACGTTGGAAAGCTCCAGCGTGATGTGACCGCTGAAGCCGGGATCGATGAAGCCGGCGGTCGAGTGGGTCAGCAGCCCGAGGCGTCCCAGCGACGATTTGCCCTCCAGCCGGCCCGCCAAGTCATCAGGCAGCGTGCACAGTTCCAGCGTCGAGCCGAGCACGAACTCACCGGGGTGCAGCACGAACGGTTCACCGTTGACCGGTTCGACCAGACTGGTCAACTCGTCTTGTTGCTGCGCGGGGTCGATGTGCGTGTATCGGGTGTTGTTGAACACCCGGAACAGGCTGTCGAGTCGAACGTCCACGCTGGACGGCTGGACCAAGGCGTCGTCGAACGGGTCAATTCCCAACCGGCCGGCGGCGATTTCGGCCCTGAGGTCACGATCGGAGAGCAGCACGCGACGAGCGTATCCGCTCGACTCGGGCTCGCGGAGTTGATGAACGACGGGACGCCGAATGCTAGCCTTCCCAAGCAACCGCGCCGATGTAGTTCAATGGCAGAACATCAGCTTCCCAAGCTGAATACGCGGGTTCGATTCCCGTCATCGGCTCCGACTCTGAACTGCGGAAGACTGTTCGAACTGTTCGATTACCCGGTGTCGGTGTCACAAGATGTCACAATTCGATTCAAAGTGTCACCGGCGTCAGCGAGCTTCTAGCGGGCCGGGCGGGCCGGGCGGACACAATGGCGGCCATGGATAGTTTCCTGATCACGGTCGATGGCACCCGGCATGAGGTCAGCACGGGCACCGTGCAGCACTTGCTTGATACCTCTGCCCGTTTCTGGCTGGATCTGGCGGCCTGGACAAGAGCATGGCGGACCGGCTGCTGCTGGACACCTTCGGTTTCCACCCATCTGGCGGTCGAGGACGCCGAGCACTTCGGGCAGCGACCCAAGATCGACCCCTACGACGACTTCACGCTGATAGTGGTCTACGGGGCGGCCGGCAGCGGTCAGCTGGTCGAGGTGCACTGCTTTTACACCGAGAACTACCTGGTCACCGTCCACCGCGCTGCCTGCCCGGAGCTGACCGGCCTCGCCAAGCGACTGGAGCAGCGCCCCGACCTGCGGCCGGACCACGTGATGCTGCTCTACCGTGTCGTGGACACGCTGATCGATGGCTACTTCCCGGTCCTGGCTGACCTCGACGACCGGATCGACGAGCTGGAGGACGCGATCTTGCAGCGGCCCACCGACCAGCAGCTCGGGCAGCTGTTCGACATGAAGCGGTCGCTGATCGCCCTGCGCAAGGTAGTCACCCCGCAGCGCGACATGTTCGCGAGCCTGCTGAGCGGCACCGGCGCGCTGCCCGGCATGACCCCGGACGCCGAGCGCTACTTCCGTGACCTGTACGACCACCTGATTCGGATCAGCGACCTGGTAGACAGCTACCGGGACCTAATGAGCGGCGTGCTTGACACCCACTTGTCCACCGTCTCCAACCGGCTGAACGTGGTCATGAAGCAGCTCACCATCATCGCCACCATCTTCCTGCCGCTCGGCTTCCTGACCGGGTTCTTCGGGCAGAACTTCGCCTGGATGGTGAACCGGATCACCAGCCTGCCGGTCTTCCTCGGCGCCGGCATCGGCCTGCCGGTCGCCGTCGCGGTAGCCCTCGTCGTCGCGTTCCTCCGCCGCGGCTGGCTCACAGCCGACGGCACCGTCCCACCAGCCAGACCCGCTGACCGGCCGCACGTGCCACGGCATGAACGGTGGCACCAGCTGCACCCGCTGAAGGGACCGCAGTCACCCTAACCTGCTTGCAGCACCACCAGACGCGGGCCGCCGAACCCAAAAGACGTTGCAATGGGGGCGTGTCATGAATTGATCTGGCTGTCATCTGGATTCGCCGTCGCATCGGCGATGACCGGGACCTGGTCGGTGTGGCCGGCGACGTCGCGGGCGGTGGCGATCACTCGGCGGCGGACGATGAACCAGCCACCGATCAGGGTGGGGACGCCGGCCGCCAGGATGGCGATCACCCAGATGCCGGCCCGAGTGTCGAGCACCATCAGCACCAACACGGCGGCCAGGAACGCGAGCGTGACGTACCCGCTGTAGGGGGCCAGCGGCATCCGGAACCGGGGGCGTTGCATGGTTCCGGCTTTCGCCAGTCGGAATAACCGGATCTGGCAGAGCACGATCGTCGCCCAAGCCGCCAGGACACTCAAAGCCGCGATATTGAGCGCGATTTCGAAGGCTTGGCCGGGTAGGACCGCGTTGAGCACCACACCGAACATGGCGACCATAACGGTCAGCAGGATCCCGCCGTAGGGCACACCGTTTTTCGACATCCGCGCGGTGAACTTCGGGCCGCTGCCGCTCATCGCCATCGAGTGAAGAATCCGGCCGGTGGCATACAGTCCGGCGTTCAAGCTCGAGAACGCGGCGGTGAGGACCACGACGTTCATCAGAGTGCCGCCGCCGCTGCCGAAACCGATCTTGGAGAAGAACGTGACGAAGGGGCTTACGTTTTCTTTGTAGGCGGTGTAAGGCAGCAGCAGCGCCAGCAGCGTAACCGATCCGACGTAGAAAATCGCGATGCGGGCCACCACCGAGTTGATGGCGCGCGGCATGATTTTCTCCGGCTCGGCGGTTTCCCCCGCGGCGGTGCCGACCAATTCGACTCCAGCGTAAGAGAACACGACCCCGGAGGTGACGAGCACCAGCGGCAGCAGGCCGGTCGGCAGGAAACCCCCGTGATCAGACCACAGGATTATTCCGGTTTCTTGACCGTCGACCCGGAAGCGTCCCGCCAGAAAGATGGTTCCGACGACCAGGAACGTCACCAGCGCCAAAACTTTGATCAACGCGGCCCAGAACTCGAGCTCCCCGAACAGCTTCACCGAGATCAGATTGATCGACAGTACCGCCGCCAACGCGATCAGCACCAGCGTCCACTGCGGGATCATGCTGAAGGCTTTCCAGTAGTGGAAGTACTTCGCGATCGCGGTAGTGTCCACGATGCTGGCCACGCCCCCGCCCATGACGTACATCCAGCCCGCGACAAAAGCCGTTTTCTCACCGATATATTCGCGGGCGTAGGAGACGAAGGAGCCCGACGACGCGCGATGCAGGACTAGCTCGCCAAGTGCCCGCATGATCAGGAACACGAAGACGCCACAAACTGCGAACACCAGAAACAAGCCCGGACCCGCCGCGGCGAGCCGCCCGCCGGCACCAAGGAACAACCCGCTCCCGATGGCCCCGGCGATCGCGATCATCCGCAGCTGGCGGGGCTTGAGCTCTTTGTGATACCCCGCGTCTTCGCGGGTGAGGAGATAAGGGGTCGTCTGGTGCGCCGCCGGAGGGGGTGTGCTGGGCAGCGCTGGCATCGGGTTCCCCTGGTCGCGGCTTCGTGCTGGGCTCCGACGCGGGCACACCCGAGCAACGGACTGTCTGCGAGGCTATCCCACAACCTCGGCCTGGCTAAAGCTGTTCAGCGCCGACGTTGACGACGCCGCGCGTGACGTGTCCGTACACCCGGCGGCGCTCCTCTCCCATATCCTCTCCCGGTGGGCGATCCCCTGAACCTCCGAACGCCGCTGCGCCTCCGCAACAGCTTCGCCTTCCCGCTCCAGACGGCGGACGGGAGGCGCGAGGTGGCGTGGAACGCGGTCCTCCTCGTCGCGCTCCCCGGCGTCGGCTGGCTTCTCAACATGGGCCACCGCATTGCCTTCGTGCGCCGGATGCAGCGCGGGGTCCCGCCCTTCCCTGCGTTCTCCGATCCAGCGCGGCCCTGGCACGCCGTCTACCGCGAGCTGATGTTGGACGGGTTCGTGACCTTCCTGGGGATGGTCTACTACCACGCGCCGGGGGCCGTCCTCCTCGCCGCCGGCGCCTCCTTCGATCCGCACCGCTCGCCGCCGCGGGGGCCGTCGTCTTGCTCACGGCGACCGCGCTCGTCCCCGGGTACATGACCCACTACTGCGCGCACCGGAACGCCCTCGAGATCCTGAGCCCCCTCGTCGCACTGCGCCGCGTCCGCGAGGGAGGTCAGCTCCTCCATGAGCTGCCTGTGCTCGCGCACTAACGAGTGCTTGTTCACCTTCCGGGCGCGCAGAAACGAATCTCTCCACACGCTCGCGCGAGATGACCCAAGACAATCCGCGCGTGAATTTCTCCTGCTGGCTAACCGTACAGCGGCACAACATTTTCGGCGTAGGTCGGCTTCTGCGCGGCTACGTCGCGCCCGCTTTGGGCTGAGTGCTCAACAGCTTTCGCGAGCCGCACGTCGTCGACACGCTACCAATGCGGGGCATCGGCAAGGTGGATCGCCAAGAGCTGGCCCGCCGGTTCGGCAGCTGAACGCCTTTTTATTGCGGTCTCGGCTTCTACGATTCTTTGGTTAACGGCCGACCAGACTGAAGGGAGCTTGCACTGGACCGCAGGAAGCTGTCGACTATCGGACAGCGATTTGAGCGCTCGCGAGTCGGCGAATTCGTAATCAGCGTCGTGGTCGTGCTGGTGTTGACGATCGGCGTCGTGTGGAGCCTGCCTGACGCCGAATTCAAGCGGCGGGTCACGCCGGCGCTGCAGCCGGTCGCTTCGGCGACCGGGTTGGAGCAGGACTGGCGGATGTACGCCCCGGAACCGCTGGGGCGCCTGGAGTCCGTCGAGGTGCGTGTCACCATGACCAATGGCGTCCAGCGGGTATGGACCACTCCGCGCGGTGACCGGGTGGTAGGGGCGTTCGCGTGGTATCGCTGGCAAAAGTTGAAGGAGAATCTCGTGCGGGTGCCGGCCATCCGAGTTGGGATGGCGCACTGGGTTGTTCATCGGCTCACCGGACGTTCTGAGCGCGCCGCACGGGTGCAAATGATTCTGCGCACCGAGTTACTGCCGGCCCCGGGCACCGACAGCCCCCGCACGGTAGGGGAGGAAATCCTGTACGACGAAATCTTGACCGGCGGGCAATGACCAAGCCAAAAAGCCGCCAACGGCGTTGGCCGGCGACCGCGGTGGAGACATGGCGGACGTTTTGGTTCCGACCGCAGCCGGCCTACACCCTCGGCCTAGTCAGGATGGCGTTCGGCGCCGTGGCGATCGGCTGGACGTTCTCTCTGCTCCCTGATCTGTATGCGCTGTTTGGCCCGCACGGGGTCGTGCCGCAGCAGCCTGAGGGTGCCTATCGGTGGGGTGTCTTCGCGATCTGGACCAGTGACCGTGCGCTGCTTATCGGATGGATCTTGCTGCTGGTGTCTTCAGTCGCGCTGACGATCGGCTGGCACAGCCGACTGGCCGCTCTGGCGGTGTTCGTGCTGATCATGTCGTTCGAGCACCGCGACCCGTGGGTGTTCAATTCCGGCGATCTCGCTATACGCATCGAGGCCTTATTTCTTGCGATCTCGTCGTGCGGCGCGGCGCTTTCGCTAGACCAAGTACGTAGCACCGGCAAGTTCTGGTCGGCGCAACAGCGCCCGCAATGGCCGGTGCGGTTGATGCAATTGCAGCTGTCGTTGATCTATCTCGCGGCGGCCCAGGCCAAGCTGAACGGCAACGCGTGGCCGCAGGGCACCGCCGTGTCCTACGCTCTGCGACTGCCGGACATGGTGCTGCTGCCCACGCCGCACTGGTTTACGACCAGCGCGCTCCTGATGAACGCCGTCACCTGGGGCACGCTCGCCGTTGAACTGTCAATTGGAATTCTGGTGTGGGACAGTCGGTTACGGCCATGGGTCCTGGCCGCGGGCGTGGTGATGCACACCATGATGATGATTACGATCGCCGTTGGATTTTTCTCCCTGGCCGTGTTCGTCCTCTACCTCGCGTTCGTCCCGCCCGAGATCGTGGAGCGGCTTCCGCGTAGCGCCAAAGACATGGCGACCAAGCTGGTGGGAGCGCTTCCCCGACACAGACCGAAATCCAGGAAGCAGTCGGACAATTCGGAATCGACAGAAAGCGATGGAGTTGTCGCCGAACCCCGCACCGAAAGCCCAAGTGACGCTGGGACTACCGCTGATAACTAGGTGAGAGGCGATGCGGCAGGCCGGTCCGCTGGGTTATGGGTGACCGGTACTCCCACCGGTTGTCCCGCCGCCCGTCGTGCCACCGCCAGTTGTCCCCCCGGTGGTACCGCCGCCCGTCGTGCCACCGCCAGTTGTCCCCCCGGTGGTACCGCCGCCCGTCGTCCCACCGCCAGTTGTCCCCCCGGTGGTACCGCCGCCCGTCGTGCCACCGCCAGTTGTCCCCCCGGTGGTACCGCCGCCCGTCGTGCCACCACCGGTCGTCCCGCCACCAGTCGTGCCACCGCCAGTTGTCCCCCCGGTGGTACCGCCTGTCGTACCACCACCGGTCGTCCCGCCACCAGTCGTGCCACCAGTGGTGCCACCGGTGGTAGCCCCACCCGTCGTGGTGCCAGTGGTGCCCCCGGTCGTCCCGCCACTCGTCGTTCCCCCAGTGGTACCGCCGGTGGTAGCCCCACCCGTCGTGGTGCCAGTGGTGCCCCCGGTGGTAGCCCCACCCGTCGTGGTGCCAGTGGTGCCCCCAGTCGTGGTCCCACCCGTCGTGGTGCCAGTGGTGCCCCCAGTCGTGGTCCCACCCGTCGTGGTGCCAGTTGTACCCCCGGTCGTGGTCCCACCGGTCGTACCACCAGTCGTGGTCCCACCCGTGGTAGTTCCACCGGTCGTAGTGCCGCCAGTCGTGCTCGGCTGCAGCGGAATGGGGATCGGAATGGGGATCGGAATGGGGACCACACCGGGCACCGGTGGCGGCGCGACGTTCGGGGGTGATGCGGGGGCCGGTGGCGGCGCGCCACTACCGACTGCAGGCCCCGGACCCGAACCACCCTGGGGGACACCGGCATCCGGAGCTGGCACTGGTGGTGCCTGCACTTCGGGTGCAGGCTGCGTGTTCGGCGCCGGCAAGGCCGGCACGAAGTTTCCGGGAACCGACGGCTTCTGCGCCGGCGCCGGCGGCTGTGGGTGGGTCGCGGCGGTCGGGCGGACGCCGATCGTCACCGCGACAGCCAACGCTGCAAATCCAGCGACCAGGATTCCCCCGACCGTGCTGCCCACCAGCAAGGCCCGACCTACCGGCTGAGCGGCAGCGTCTAACTCCTCGTCGTCATCATCGCCGCCGTATTCCATCGGAAGCAGTTCGGAGTCGTAGTGCTCCATCGAGTACGCCAACTGCGGACCTGATCCCGTCGCCGCGGGCTCGTCCCCCCTCGTCGCGTCCTCGGCACCCGTGAGCGCTCCGGTCGGCGCCACAGGCGCCGCCATGGTCGCGTCCCCTGCAGGGGGGGAAAGCCGGCCGGTCGGCGCCACAGGCGCCGCCATGGTCGCGTCCCCTACAGGGGAGGAAAGCCGGCCAGTCGGCGCCACAGGTGCCGCCATGGTCGCGTCCCCTGCAGGGGAGGAAAGCCGGCCGGTCGGCGCCACAGGTGCCGCCATGGTCGCGTCGCCGGCAGGGTAGGAAAGCCGGCCCGTCGCCGCGTCTAACGCTGCGCCCCGGGCGATCGCGAAATCGGGATCGTCCGGCACCGCTAGCGGCAGAGAAGACGTTGCCTGAAGCTCTCGCGCAATGCCGCTGACGTCCGCCGACTTGCCTATCAGGTAAACATCTTCTGCCGCCCCGGGTTGCTCGCGCAGACGACCCAGCAATCTGCCGGCAGCGCTAACCGCGTCGGAGCCCTCGAGCCGTTCGGTGGCAACGGGCTTCGCGGTCAGATCACCGCCGTCCACAATCGAGAGCATCGCCGTTTCGTCGTCGACAAGCAGCACAGCCGAACCGCGCTGTTGTTGGCCACCAGAAAGAGTGCGCACCAACGCCGTTGCTGCCTGAGACTCGGACAGCACCACGACGTTCTGAACGCCGGAGTCGTCCAGCGCCTGGCGCAGCTGATTGGCTCGGCGCTGATCCGACCAGCACAGCCGGGTGGCGACCAGCCGGTGATACTGGTCTGCCAGCGACCGATTTGTACCGACCACCGTCTCGGTCAGTCTCGCGATCGGATCCTCCGCGAGGTCGACGACCGACTCGTCGATTACGCCATGGCCACCGGTACCCGATTCGATGAGGGCCAAGCGGGCAACCGGACCGGCGACTGCGACACCTAAAGCTAGGTCCACCGCGGCCCTCCTCTCAACCCGCGTGCCGCATCGGCATGTTCACCGGTCGCTCACGCTGAATCACGGGCAAGCCCGAAGCAGGAATGCCCGAGCGTCATCGCATGGCTATACCTCGGGGATTATCAGTCATTCGCGAGCGAATGCCGGCGTATTCGTCAGATTGTGCCCCAACTCGAGTGGCGTGCCGAGTTAGCCAGCACAACCTCGTGCCGGATCGTCTCACAGCGGATATGGTCACAGACGGGCAGCGCAATTGCCGAGCGAGGCGTTAACTCGGCGCATAACTAAAAGGGTGCCGAACCGTATTTTTCAAATTCCAGGGAGATCTCGTGAGCCAAAGGCGCGATGACCCACCCACCGACCGTCTCAAGCGCAGACCGGAAACAGGCCGTGTTGATGCTCCACAGGCATCTGCGGGCGACCCACGGCGAGCAACCCAAGACTTCGCCACCCAACGTCTTTCAGCTGGCCAGAACGCATCGCCGCCCGCGAGACAAGCCGTTCCGAACGAGGCCTCAGCGAAGCGGTGGAATATCGGTCGCGACGTCGTCGCCGGCGCGCTGTTGCTTATTGCGCCCCTCTTCCCATGGAACCTGTACTTCGGCATCGGCATCCCGGACAGCAGCGGTGCAGTGTTTGCGCTGCTGGCTGGGGCAACTGTGCTTTCGCTGGTAGCTATCGCGGTGACCTATATCGGCTCACGTCCGGGCAATACCCTCGCCGGTCGAGTCCGAGTGGCACTCAATGCCCCATACGCATTGCTGGTAGCGGGCTTCGTCGGGTTCGACGTCGTGCAGACCGTGCGATACGGCGGCAGCGGCAACGTGCCGGGCGGCGTGGGCCCTGGCGCATGGCTCGGGATTGGCGGCGCATTGTTGAGTGCGCAGCCTACGATCACCGGCACGGCCGCCGACGACGACAGGTTTCGAAAGTGGCTGCTGTCGGCTCGAATCGTGGGGTACACGTCCATAGCCCTTGCGGCGCTCAGTGTTTTGTTCAACCTGTTCTGGCGGACCAAAGCTGTCCTGCCGGGCTCAGCCGGCTCATCTGGCTTCGGCAAACAGAGTGTGGCGATCATTGCGACGGCCCTGGTGTATGGCGTTGTGACGCTGATCGCCGTCATCGTGGCAGCCAGGTGGATCCTTCAGAGCAGCAGCAGGTCTTCTCGGCTGGCGACAATAGCGCTCGCAGCGTCCACACTGGCAGCCGGGGTCGTCGTCTGGGTTCTTCCCGTTGGCCGCGAGATCGACGGATTTCACGGCATCGCACAGAACACGTCAACGGCCGGGGTGGGATTTGAGGGCTATGTGGCATGGGTGGCGGCAGCGGCGATATTCGCGCCACTGACGCTGCTCAGGGTCGTAACCAACCACCAGATCGACCGAGGTGTCTGGCGAGTAGCCGCACGAAAAGGCTTGCTACTGATCGCTCTTTGGTGTCTCGCTTCCGTGCTGATGAGAGCAACCGACATCGTCGTTGCAGCCGTTTTGCATCTGTCGCGCGCGCCGTACGACAGCGCGGCGATGGCCGCGTTCGATGTAGTGACCGCGGCGCTTGCGATTTGGCTTCGCATCAACCTTGTCAACCACTCTCTTCCCGTCGCCGTGATCTCATCTCTGTGCGGAGTTCTCCTCGTGCTCAATGTTTCCCGCATCGTGCTGGGCATCGCCTTGTCCCCCCGAATTGCAGGTACGCCCGCCGAGGCTGGCAACCCGGTGTACGGAAACAATCTCGCCCAGCAGATCACCAGCACGTTCGATGTCGTGCTCAGTGGGCTAGCCCTGTGCATCCTCGCGGTGGCCATCATCACCGCGCGCTTCGTGCAACGTCGCCCGCACACTGGAGACAAGGGTGACAACCGGATCCGGTCTGCGTCGCCTACTCCTTCCGGCTGGGACGCCGAGACAACTCGACTCGGCGCCGGCGGCGCAGCGGAATCGCCCGCCCCACCACGGCAACAGCCAACTGCCCCGCCGCGGATCCATCGTCCAACGGAGCAGTCGACGCGCCGGATAACCGTCGGCCCCGGGCGTGAGGACGCCACACAACAGCTATCAACCCGGGCGCCCCGGATCTTCCGATCCGACGACCCAAGCCAACGCAATCTCGCCCCACCGCCCCAGCGTCCCGGGCAGCAATCACCGACCAGCGCACCGAAAATTCATCGGGCTCAACCCGATCCGAGAGAGCATCCTGGCGGTGGACCGACGCGTGAAGGTCGCCCGGAGGGGTGAGTGCTGTGTGCTGCGGTCGCTTCTGACTCCCGACGTAGAGCCGTACCGAGACCGCAGGTGGTCCTGCAATTTGGCTAGCTTGCGGCCCCGCCCGACCAGCCGTTATCGCTCACCCGTTCGGGTATGGAAATAGCTTCTCAAGCTGAATACACGGGTTCGATTCCCGTCATCGGCTCAACTTTGATCGGCTTCGACGACCGCGCGATTCAAACTCGCTGTAGTCAAAACGTGACAAAGGCGTGATCGAATTGCTAACGCGCCCTTGCGCTTCCACTCTTCACGGCACCCCTACGATCCTAATTAGAACCGTGTTAACTAAAGGGGTCGGAGCCATGCGGGCGGTCGTTCGGTGTCTTCTTGCGGTGCTTCTGACCGCTGCGGCCGTGGTTGCAGGGCCGGCCGGCGTAAGCCGGGCGGCGGTGAACCAGTCGTATAGGTCCGCTATCGCTTCGGTACTACCAACGCCGGGCCAGGCGGTGGGTGTGGCCCACCCGGTGGTGGTGACGTTCAGTGCCCCGGTCGCAAACCGGCACGCAGCCGAGCGTGCCATTGAAGTCAAATCGGCGCCCCCGATGACCGGCAAATTCGAATGGCTCGACAACGACGTGGTGCAGTGGGTTCCGAATCGATTCTGGCCGGCGCACAGCACGGTGGCACTGTCGGTGGGCGGACTGTCTACGGAGATCAAGACGGGTCCTGCCGTCCTCGGCCTTGCCGATATCTCAGATCACACGTTCACCGTCAGCATCGACGGAGTCGGGGCGGGGCCGCCGCATCCGCGACCAGCGCCGCACCACCTACCCCACCGGGGAGAAGAGGGAGTGATGTTGGCCTCGATGGGTAGGCCGCATTTTCCGACGCCCGTCGGCCTCTACACAGTCTTGTCCAAAGACCGTACGGTGATTATGGATTCGAGCAGCGTCGGCATCCCGCTCACCGATCCCCAGGGCTACCGGGTTCCGGTGGATTATGCCGTCCGTATCAGCAGCCGTGGTCTCTTCGTGCATTCAGCTCCGTGGGCTATCAATTCACTCGGGTTTGAGAATGTCAGCCACGGCTGCGTCAGCCTGAGCCCCGCGGACGCCGAGTGGTACTACAACGCGGTCAACATCGGCGACCCGGTGATTGTGCAGGAATAGCAGCGGCGACAGCCACCGGCCTCGAGCGGCTCCGCACCTAGATGACGTGCGGCCGCCATAAGTCGCTTGTTGTGCAAGGGCTTTACTGTCGGGTGCCAGGGTCAAGCCTTGACTCGATGACCCGTCGTCACTTGCCACGCAACGAACCCCGCTGGCGATAACTCAGCGGGGTCCGCACAACTCCAAAGAGGGCCAGCCTCAGCTGACGCCCACGCCCTAGGCCGGAGGGCCGGGCGGAATCGGCTGACCGGGCGCAGGCCCGCCGGCCGGCGCCGGGCCAGTCGGCTCACCCTTACCCCCAAAGGGGCCAGCCGTATCGGTGAGTAAAGCGCCACCCGGCACCGGCGCACCCGCCGGCCCGAGCGCGATCAGCGGGGCACCCACCGGCACCGGAGCAGCCACCGGAGCACCAGCTGGCACCGGCGCACCCGCCGGCACCGGAGCACCGAGTGGCACTGGCGCGCCCACCGGCACCGGTGCACCTGCCGGCACCGGCGCGCCCGCCGGCACCGGAGCACCCGCCGGCACCGGAGCAATCACGGGAGCACCAACCGGCAGCGGCGCAGCTGCCGCTGCACCCGCTGTATCAGCTATTGGAGCGCTAGCAGCCGCAGGCGGGATACACGCCTCCGCGACCGCCGGTCCCCCTGCGGCGGCTCCCGGTCCGCCCGCGGCTGCCACCGGTCCGCCCGCGGCTGCCACCGGTCCGCCGGCGACTGCCGCCGGTGCAGTTTCGCCCGCCGTTCCCTGGATACACGCGTAGCCGCCCGTCATAAACGGGGTGGCTGCGGCGTCCGGGCTCAACGCTATAGCGGCCCCGCACAACCCAACGCCGGCAACCGCTTTGATGTTGGATCGATCAAAGATCGTCATCGCCGTCCCCTCCTTTATTCGCGCTCAGCTATGTCCACAAGCAAAAGGTGCAGCAGAACCGCATAGCCGTACCTAAGTCGTCCCTAGACACCGGCCCAATTGTTAATAGACCCGTGTGGAACACGAGCCGCGCCGCACCGCGTCGTTTCCAAATAGTGACTTTCGCTGCCAAATAGTGACTTTCGGCCGGCACTGGCCCCTCAGGAATTGTCCGACGGGTGCAAGGTGAAGACATGTGGTTGACGCTGCTTAACGTATTGTTCATTGCCTGGCTGGCGATCGGTCTGACAATCATGGTGATCATGGGTGTCCGGCGATCACGAGCTAATCGCGGCGACCCGAAATGGACGAGGCGGACAGGCGGACAGCCGGGCTACGAGGCATCGATCCGCGGCAATATGCCCGCGACGCCACTGCCCGAATGGGTCGACGGGGACGACGACCCCCAACCCGGTAGCGCGCAGCGGGAAGAATAGGGATTACCCACGGCGGCCGTGTGCGCCCCAGCCTTTCTATTGGGCAAGCAGATTGACGACACCGGTGAAGACGGTCGGCATCGCCGCCGCGGCCGGCACAATCCGCGCCCGCATGAGCGGCAAGGCACTCGCCTGAAGTAAGGCCGCAGTCAGCATCCGATGACGCCGCGTCATCTGACGCCACTGGCGGTCGTAGGTGCCCGGGCATTCAGCGACAACAGCTTTCACCAACAGCTCCGCTGCACCGAAAGCCAGGCCAAGGCCCTCGCCGGTGAGAGCGTCGACATAGCCCGCCGCATCACCAACCAGCAGAACCCGACCTGCAGCTCGGCTTGAAACCCGTTGGCGCAGCGGCCCAGCCGCGCGATCCGGCTCGTGCGGGCGACCTTCGATCCGATTCTGCAAAGCGGGAAACTCCGCGAGATGGGAATCGAAGCCGCCACGACGAGACTTCAGTATCGCTACGCCCACGCAGTCGTCGGCGATCGGCGTCACGTACGCCTCCGCGCCGGCCGCCCAATGCACCTCGACGTAGTCTGACCACGGCGCGGTCCGCACGTGCCGTCGAATACCCCACCGACGAGCACCCGGGCTCGGTCGCTCCAGGCCGAGCGACCGGCGGATCGGCGAGTGCAGCCCGTCGGCGGCGGCGAGGTAGCGTGCCCGCCAAGCCCCGGCGCGGACAGACGTTGCGTCTTGGCTTATCTCACCGACTTCGTCGTGGCAGATCCGCACGCCCGCGCTGTCGGCAGCGTCGAGAAGCGCGCTGTGCAGCACGGTTCGGCGTACGCCACGCCCAGCGCCATGCCTGAACGGCGCATCGACGTGCCGGTTGCCGTCCCGATAACTGATTCCCCGGAACGGCTTGCCGTGCGGGTGCACGCCGAGACGTTCCAAATGCCGCAGCGTGTGTGGCATCAGCCCTTCGCCGCAGGCCTTGTCGATCGGTCCGCTGCGCCTTTCGACGACGACCACTTCCAATCCTGCTTTAGCGCCGTGTATCGCGGTGGCCAGTCCAGCTGGACCACCGCCGACGACAAGGAGATCGATCACGTCAGGCTTGCCAGTGCAGCGTTTTCAACATGGATTCGCGTTCTCAGCAAGACTACGTTCAGAACCGAGAACACCAGCGCGGTAATCCACGCGGTGTGCACCAGCGGTAGCGCAAAGCCTTCGGCGATCACCGCGACGTAATTCGGGTGGGGCAGCAGGCGATACGGGCCGCCGACAACGCGCGCCGCGCCCGGTATAACGATCACCCGAGCATTCCACTGGTGGTTGAGCGTGCTAATGCACCACCAGCGCAACGCTTGTGCGGCAACGACTATCGCGAGCATCGGCCAGCCCAGCGCCGCAACGAAGGGTCGGTGCAACGCGATCGGCTCGATCAGACATCCCGCCAGCAGCGCGGTGTGCAGCGCCACCATTACCGGATAGTGTCCGGCGCCGAACTCGACACCGCCGTGCGCCTGGCTCCAGGCGCGGTTGCGTTTGGTCACCACGAGTTCGGCCACGCGCTCGACGGCGACCGCGCCGATCAACAGCACATACCAATTCATGGGATCAGCGCCAGCGCAGCATCACAAGTTCGGAGCAGAAGCCGGGACCCATTGCCATCATGAGCCCAGGGCTGCCCGAGGCTGGGCGCTTGGCGATGGTGTCACGCAGCACGTGCAGCACCGATGCCGACGAGAGATTGCCGACCTCGCCGAGCGAGCGCCACGTCAATTCGAGTGCGTCGTCGGGCAATCCGAGTGAGCCGACGATCGACTCGATGACTTTCGGGCCCCCGGGATGGCTAACCCAGGTAGGAACGTCGGTGATTTTCAACCCGTGTGCTGCAAGGAACTTCGTGACGTCGTCGGGCAGATACTGCTCGATGACGGTCGCGACGTCCGGGGAAAGGATGAGGCCGAAGCCGGAGGAACCGATGTTCCAGCCCATCGTGTTTTGAGAGTCGGGGTAGAGGTGGCTACGGGATCCGAGGACGTCGGGGCCCGCGGCGCCGATCTTCTCGGCGCGCCGTTCGCCGACGGAGACCACCGCCGCAGCACCGTCGCCGAACAGAGCGGTGCCGACGAGGCTGGCTATCGAGCGTCCGGCCGCGGGGTAGGTCAACGAGCACAGCTCGACGGCTACCAACACCGCGACGTCGTCGGGTGCACCGCGCAAGTAGTCGTTGAGTCGGGCCACTCCCGCAGCCCCTGCGACGCAGCCCAGCCCGAACAACGGCACGCGCCGCACATCTGGTCGCAGTCCCAACCGAGATGCGATGCGAGCGTCGAGGGACGGAACGGCGATACCGGTGACGGTTGTCGAGAAGATGACATCGACGTCCTGCGGTTGCAGTCCCGCTTCATCGAGCGCCGCCGTCAGCGCCGCACAACCAAGTTCCACCGCATTCTCGATGAAGATGTTGTTCGCGTCGCCGAAGTCGGTCAGCGACCCATACTCCTCGAGAGGCTTCACCAGGTAGCGGCTGTCGACCTTGGCACTCGCGTGCAGCTTTCGCAGGATGTCCTCGCATCCTTCGAAAGCCGGCAATGCGGCCAGCGCCTCGGTGATCTCGCTCTGGGCATACCTACGCTCCGGCAATGCACCCTGTACACCAGCGATGACGCTGCCAGCGGTGCGAGCACGAAAATCGTTGCGGCTCAATGACTGTGTCACGGTACTCAACCCTTCTTCGAACATATTGCTTACCGGCACCGTTGCCGCCCTTGGAACGCCGTGCCGTCCACGTGCCCCCTCGGCACGCGGACGGCACGGCCTTCCTGGGCGCCCGCCACGAGTTGTGTTCACCCGGGCACGAAGACGCCTCAGTCGCTATCACGAGCGTCACGGCCACATGGTTCGATCTGGGCGCTGACAGGCAGCCGCTCGGTCGGATGCCGTCAGCCATGGGGACCACCTGCCCTGCGAAAAAAGCTCATTTCAACGGCCGATGACTTTTGTCAACGATCGGTGACTTGGAAGATACGCCCGGCCCTCGGCGGTTGTCAACGGGGGGTGACATATAGAGTTTCAGGATGGTAGAGACGCGCCCTCGTGATGCTGCTCAAACGCGGGCCGACATCCTGGCCGCTGCCCGCCGTCGATTTGCGGCGGAAGGGTTCGAGCGCACCACGTTGCGCGCTATCGCGGCGGATGTCGGCGTTGATGCGGCCCTGGTGATCCGCTACTTCGGCAGCAAGCAGGACTTGTTCGCGACGGCCACCGAGTTCAGGATTGATTTGCCCGATTTGGCGGGTGCGGACCCCGACGACATCGCGGACATGCTGCTGCCTCGGTATTTCGCAGTGTGGGAGGACGACCACACGTTCCTGGCGCTGTTGCGCGCGGCGATGACCAGCCGGGTCGCAGCCGATACCTTGAACCAGACGCTGGCCACCCATGTCGCGCCCACGCTGATGGGTGCCACCCCGGACAACCACATGAAGCGCATCGCGGTGACGGACGCGTTCGTGATCGGGCTTGCCGCAACCAGATCCGTTCTCGCCAATCCGCCGGTGGCCAACCTCAGCCGTGAAGAACTGAGCCGATGGGCCGGCCCGGTCTTTCGTCAGCTCCTGGTCGGGCCGGCGCCGTCGTGATCAAACGCGCCGGTCAACAGCGACCTCGCAACGCCAGCCGAACCCGCGCCGACATCTTGGCCGCAGCACGTCGCCGCTTCGGGGCGCAAGGATATGAACGCACAACCTTGCGCGCGGTCGCGGCGGACGTCGGAGTGGATGCGGCGCTGGTGATCCGCTACTTCGGCAGCAAGCAGAACTTATTCGCGGTAGCAGCCGATTTCGCGATCGAACTGCCGGATCTTTCGGGCCGCGATCCCGACGACGTCGCGAACATTCTGTTGCAGCGATTCTTCGCGGTGTGGGAAGAGGACGAAACGTTCGTCGCGCTGTTGCGCGCGGCAATGACGAGCCAACTCGCGGCCGACACGCTACGGCAGGTCTTCGCACAACAGATAGCGCCCAAGCTGGTCACCGCTACTCCGGACCATCCCGTGCAGCGGGCAGGACTGACCGGCGCCTTCGTCATCGGGCTCGCGATGACCCGCTATGTGCTGGTGAACCCACCGGTGGCCAACCTGAGCCGCGACGAACTCTGCCGCTGGGCTGCGCCGGTGATTCGACAGCTGCTTACCGGGCCGGCAGCGTCGTAGCCTGACGCACTCTCAGAAAACGCTCCCCGCTCCGGGAGGCCTGATCTCAACCCGGTCTGGCAGGTCAGCGACGGGGCCAAGTTGGTCACTTGGGCCCGGCCCAGGGGCGAAGTTTACGAAAAGAGCTGAGACGGCTTAGCGGACGTAGACTTCCCCGCCGGTCGGGTATCCGCCGCCATGGGTGGTGATGTGGACGTGGTCGTAGTGGCCGTATCCAGATCCTGATGGCCCGCTCGGGGTGTAGTAGGTGCCGCGCCAGATGGCATCTTGCAACCCGAATCGATTCGCGTTCTTCAGCGCGAACGCGACGATCTCATTTCCGAGCGCTATGCCTTGAGCGCTACTGGGATTGGGGATCATCACGTCCAGCGCCAAACCCTGCGGATGCCATCGCCGCGAGTCCGGCCGAACGCCGCCGATGTTCTTGATCTCGGGGAACGCCGCGCTGATACTGCGCGCAGCCAAAATCGTCTTGACCTGTAGACCCCGCTCCGGAGCGACCCCCACGGCCAGCTGGCGCGGAACATCTCGATTGACGACTCGCCATCGTGATGCCCTCGATGCCGACGCCATCTCGCCGGGACCGGCGCTCACCCCGGACAAAGCCCACGACGATGGGGCCGGGGCGGTCGCGGCGACCTCTAAGCAGCACGGCGCGACGTCGCCAACATCCGAATTGGCGTCGACGCGGATGGCGACCGCATCGGCGCTGCCGGCGACGGCAAAGAAGACGGCGGCCGGGGCAACCACCGCAGCCACGACGACCGGCGATTTTCGCCGGTTGCTGGCTAAACGATGTCGGCCCACGAAGAGGCACCTTACGGGCAAATCGAGAAATAGTCACGAAATTGTAACTATGGGGCTCTGACGGCCGGTTTCCGGCAGCTCCTACATAGGCCAGCTACTGGACACGGGTGCAAAGCGAAGCGCGCCTGCCGGGGGCAGCGGCCTTCGTGCGTCGATCGATATCGCGTCGAGTATCAACGCGACGTAGCGGCGCCAGCCGTCGCTGTTGGTATCCATCGTCCACAGCACGCTGTGCAGCATCGCGATCAGACGCGGTAGATCATCGGCGACCAGGTCCGCGCGGACGACGCCGGACTGCTGGCCTCGACGGGCGAGCTCGCTGAGCGCCTCATACAGCGAGGTTGAGATGTCGGGGGTCAGCGACCCCGCTCGGCGCGCCGCGGTCAGCAGGTTGTGTTCGCGGGCACCTAGCGATATCGCCGCGTCAATCAGCTGAGCGAGACCGCGCAGCGGGTCATCGGCGCGCCGGACGGCCTCGATCGTCGGCGTGAGGTCCTCGGCGATGCTTTGATCCAGCGCGGCCCGGATCAGCTCGGCCTTGGTCGGAAACCTGCGATAGAGCGTTCGCTCACCGACTCCTGCGCGACGGGCGATCGCCTCGATGGACGCCTCCGGCCCCAGCTCGTCGTAGACGTCTCGCGCCGCCCGCAGAATCCTCGAGGCGTTGCGCGCCGCGTCCGCTCGCAACGGCCGGTCGGAAACCGCGGTCATAGCCACAGCGTAACTGACAGTTGACTGTCAATCAGCCGGGTTCTACGCTCGGTTAATTGACAGCCAGCTGACACTTATGGGAAAACGTTCGTGACGGCAACAACTTCCGATTCCTGCTCCGAGACGGAGCTCCCGGTCATACCGGCCCAACGCGCCGCGCAGCGTCCGCTTCATCCCCCGCCTGAATTCGTCAACTGGCGAGCAGAGCCCGGGCTGCGACGGGCATGGTGGGGAGGCCAACCGACCTGGATAGTGAGCCGCTACCAGGACATCAGAGCCGCGCTGGTCGACCCCCGTCTGTCCGCGGACACCATCTCGGCCTCCATCAGACCGTCAAGCGATGAAGGCACGCCGGTGATTTTCGCGCGAACCGACGATCCCGAGCACCACCGGTTGCGGCGGATGATGACCAGCCAATTCACCTTCAGGCGTACCGAAGCGATGCGGCCGCAGATTCAGGAACTGGTCGACCAGTACCTCGGCACGATGATCGACAACGGGCCGCCTGCCGACATCGTGCGCGACTTCGCCTTGCCAGTGCCGTCGTTGGTGATCGCGCTGCTGCTGGGCGTGCCGCCCGAAGATCTCGGGCTCTTCCAGCACAACACCACGGTTGGATTGGAGACCACGACGTCCGAAGAGCAAAAGGCGCAAGGCTTCGCGACAATGTACGTCTACATCGAGGAACTGGTGAAGCGCAAAGAGCGCGAACCCGGCGACGACTTGATCAGCCGCCTCGTCACCGACTACGTCGCGACCGGCGAACTCAACCGTGAGACCGCCGCCATGAACGCGGTGATCATGATGCAAGCCGGACACGAAACCACAGCCAACATGATTGCGTTGGGAACTGTTGCGCTGCTGGAGCATCCCGACGTGTTCGAACGGCTGGGCCGAACCGACGATCCAGCCGTGATCGCCAATGCCATCGAAGAGCTCATGCGCTATCTCACCATCGTGCACGCTCAAGTGGATCGGGTGGCCATCGAAGACCTGACGATCGGCGGTCAAAAGATCAGCGCCGGGGACAAGGTCTTGATGAACCTGCCCGCTGGAAACTGGGACAGCGAATTTGTTGAGCATCCAGAGGCTCTCGACATCGACCGGAATGCCCGCGGGCACTTGGGTTTCGGTTACGGCGTGCACCAGTGCATCGGAGCCAACCTGGCCCGAGTCGAAATGCAAGTCGCGTTCGCGGCGCTGGCGCGGCGCCTGCCCGGCCTGCAATTGGCGGTATCGCCGGATGCACTGCAATTCAAAGACTCTGACATTTACGGCATGAAGGAGCTACCGGTCACCTGGTGAGGTTCATGAGTTCCAACGACGTGCGGTTCGACGAACAGGTTGCGGTGATCACCGGCGCCGGTGGTGGCTTGGGTAAGCAGTACGCGCTGCTACTGGCGTCGCGCGGCGCGCGCGTCGTCGTCAACGACACCGGCGGTTCGGTGACCGGAACTGGCTCGAGCATCGACGCCGCAAACGCTGCCGCAGAGGAGATACGCGGGCAGGGCGGTGAGGCCGTCGCCGACACCAACAGCGTGACCAGTCCGCAAGGCGGACAGGCGATCATCGACACCGCCCTGCGCGCCTGGGGACGAGTGGACATCGTGATCAACAATGCGGGCATCGTCAGCGACGCGCCGTTCGAGGACACCACCGCCGACCGGCTCGCGCCGCTGTTGGACGTGCACCTGAAGGGCGCATTCTACGTGACCAGGCCGGCGTGGAAGGTGATGCGCGAGCAGCGCTACGGCCGAATCCTCAACACCTGCTCTGCCGCCGGAATCCTGGGCGCCGAGCGGATGAGCAACTACGGCGCGGCCAAGACCGGGTTGATCGGCTTAACCCGGGTGTTGGCCGCCGAAGGAGCCGACCACGACATCAAAGTCAATGCCATCGCCCCGATCGCCTACACGCGGATGCTGGCGCACTCCATCGACGGCGCAACCGGCCAGCGGGCCGTCGAAAATAACGCGTCGGCGCAGGCGGTCTTGGATGACCTTGTGGCCCAATATCTTCAGAAGCTCGACCCGGCCCTAGTCGCTCCAGTGGCGGCCTTTCTGACGCACCGTGACTGCCCGGTCTCCGGAGAGGTCTACACGGTAGGCGCCGGACACGTCGCGCGATTCTTCATCGGCAGGACGAAGGGTTTCTACAGTTCCGCGCTATCGGTCGAGGATGTCCGCGATCATTTCGAAGAGATCCGCGATGACGCCGACTACACCGTGCCGGGCAGTCCCGCTGACGAGATGAGCACGCTGTTCGCCACCATCATGGCGAGCCAACCCGACTGAAGCTACAGGTGGCTCGCGGCGAAATCCGCGGCCTGGGCTGTCATGCCATTCACCGGGTATTCAGCGTGCGCGAGGTTCGGCGCCCCGCCAGCCTGGCCATCGCAGATGGTGTCACCGGCAGCGCACAAATCCAGGGTCTTGGGCGCGTACAGCGGACCAATGACGATCGCCGGTGCGCCGTAGTTTTGCAGCCACTCAGCCGACGGCTTTCCGAAGAGCGTCACCGCGGCGACGTGGTTAGCCACCTCTGGCGGCATCGGCTTGGGGAGGAACTGTACGTATTCGGCCGGTACCCCCGCCGGTACGGAAGGCGACGTGACGAAGCCGGCCACGGCCGCGCCCTGGGAGTATCCGCCGAGCACGATCCGGGTCTTGGGGCAGTTCGCCGCGGTGGCCTGGATATGATCGCCCGCGTCTTTGATCCCGTCGACCACGCTTTGGGCGAACTGAATCCGGTCGCCAAAATCACTGCTGGCCTCGTAGTTGACCGGATACACGTCCAGCGACTTGGCACCGACCGCGGAGCGCAGCTGGTCGACGAATGGCTCTCCGATCCCGCCGACACCGGGCGGCTCGCCGGTGCCCCGGGCGAACACCGCCTCGACGTCGGGGCAGGGCTGCGCAGCCGCGATGGGGATGGGCGCGCACAGCAACCCGCTGGCGAGGACCAGGGCGGCAACAAGGAAACGAGCAATCTGGCGTAGGCCCATGTTCAACATTGTTGCGCTGTACCCCCCAACGTGTCGCGTTATTCCGTGTCGTCTGAATCGTCGAGCACGCTGACGGCGATGCCGTACGGCAAGAATCGGACTTTGCGGGTCGCGTCGGTGTTGTTCTTGTTCGCGCGCAGCGCATCGAGTTCGGTGGCGTAAACCTCTTCGACACGGGCGCCGCCGTCGGCGCTGACGGTGTAAATCGCCCAGACACCGTCACCAGCTTCCCCGGCGGTTTCCGGCTCGGTCCGCGCGCGCCGCGCCAGATCCTCGAACAGCGACGACCATCCTCGCCGGTCACCGGGCATGGTGAAGAACCGGCTGACCCCCTCGAACGCGTCGCGCAGTCCCTCGCTCGCATCGCGGATCACTCGATCGAAGTCTTCCGGATCGAATCCGAACCGACCGTTGTCGTCCATCGCGGCCCTCCTGGCAGCTCACACCGATACCACCCAGTGTGCGCATAACGGGCGACCTGCGCCACGCGCAGTTGCGCGCCCCCAGCATTCAGCCGCCGACTGCTACGGCCCTGGCGGCGGGGGCGGCGGCGGGTTGATCGGAATCGGGATCGTGACAAACGGCAGATGCAGGTACATCACCATCGGCGGCAACCGCGGCGCCGGAGGAGCAGGCGGGGGCTCGGCCGCCTGGGGTGGCGGGGGTGCGGCCGGCGGCGGCGGAGGCGGCGCGGCCGGCGGTGGCGCCTGGTCTGCTGCGGGAGGCGGCACGTAGACCGGTGCTTGCCGAGTCGGCGCCCGATAGACCGGGTCCGGGGTCACAGCCCGCTGCGGCAACTGGTGCACCACCGGAGTCGGCGCCGTGATCGTCTGCGGGGGCGGTGGAGGCGGTGCGGCCGATGGCGGCGGTGCTGCTGGCGGCGCGGATGACCCCGGCGCGGCCACCGCAGGTGCGTGCACGCTCGGCGGCGCCGGCACCTGCTTCGTGGGGACGACGTTTCCGCGGCCGCTGGTTTGCTGGCCGACCGTCGGCCCGACATCGGCTACCAGCGAAATCGCCAGTGCCACAATGCCGATGAGGACGGCCGCCGCCACTCCACTACTCGCCAGCAGGAACGGCCGGTTCGCGCGGAGGCCCTCGTCGACTTCCTCGTCCGCTAAGGCGCTGTAGGCTAGCGCGCTGTCACCCAACCGGGCGTTGACGGAAACGTCGAGATACGCCGGAGCGAGCGCGTTGGGGTTGACCTCACCGGTACCCGGATCCTGCGCGTAGGCCAGCGCAGCGGTCGACGATGCGAACAACGGCGCGTTTGCCGATGCCAGCGCCGCTCCACGGGCGAGCGCCATGTCCGGTTCCTCGGGTGCGCTCACCGGAATCGAGACCGTCGCGTCCAATTGCGGCTTGATGGGGACGATATCGACGCCGCAACCGACGACGAACACGCCGCCCGGCCTCGACTCCAGCCCGTCGAGGCCAGCGACCATCGCCGCCAACTCGGTGACTGCCTCGGCGCTGCGCCGAGCGCAGTGCACCCGCTGTCGGTGCAGATCGACGATCGAACCGTCGGTGGTCTCGACCACGGCCAAGGTTGCGCTTTCCGGCTCGACGAACAGCAGCGCGGTGTACGCGTAATCCATCGCATCGCCGACCGTCTGGGTCAGCGCGGCCGCCGCGAGCAGCGGTGAGACCAGCATGACGCTTCGCATCTCGCGGAAGGCCAGCGCGTCGCGTAGCGCGGCGACCTCGGTCGGCTCGGTCCAGGTCACCCCAGTCGACATCAACCGGTAGCCGCCTTCAGCGGCGCCTTCCCGGGTACCGAGGATCGCGGCGATCACCTGCTCGGGTGCCCCCGAGGTTGCCGCGCCGTCCGCGGCGACGACTTCGAAGTTGTCTTCCTCGACGGTGACACCGTCGGCATTTTCACCTTCGACCAGCACCATGCGGACCGTCGTTGGTGCCATCGACACACCAAGTACGATGTCCACGACTACTCCAAAGTCCTTTGCTAGCCACGGTCTAGGCTGAAAAGTGCACCGCGCGGGCCCTCGACAAACTTCGTCGCCAGAGCAAGATGCGGCGTTACTTCCCCGATTAGCTGAACGTTATGAACTGCTGGTCGTGCCGAGACGGCAGCGACGCCACATAAGCCCCGGCCGACCCGGCACTTCCACCCTACTCGTCAGGTGTCCAAATTCAGCCCGGAATCGACTGGGCGAGCTGACGATAGATAGCTGAGTTCACCCCGCAGGTTCAACCCAGTCGCGACCACCGGAACGACCGCCTAAGCAGTTAGCCGAACCCCGGACTTCCGTATGGATACTGCGGCTGGTACGGGTTCTGCGGCTGGTACGGGTTCTGCGGCTGGTAGGGGCTCTGCGGCTGGTACGGGCTCTGTGGCTGCTGGTTCGCGCCGCCCTGTCCCTCCGGCACCTGTACCGGTATCGGGACCGGCAGGAACGGGAGCTTCAAGTACGTCGTCGTCATCACTTCCGACGGTGTCGTGCTCGTCGTCGTGCTGGGCGGCGGCGGTGTCGTCGTGGTCGGGTGTCGGGGTTGTGGTGGTCGTCGTCGGGGTAGTGCTCGTCGCCTGCTGCGTGGTGCTCGGCGGCGGCTGGTACGTCGTCGTCACCGGTGGCGGCGGCGGAGGCGGCGGCGCCTCGCTGGTGACTGGCGGCGCGACAGTGGCCGACGGCGCGGGGCTCAGCGGCGGTGGCGGCAGCGGGCTCGGCGACGGGGGGTTGGAGCTGGGTAGCGCCGGCGGTGGCACGGCCGATGTGCTGGGGGGCGCCGGGGCCGGCGGGTGGCTGGTGGAGCTCGTCAGCGTAAAAGCCACCCCACCGATGGCGACCATCGAGACCAGAGCAGCGACTCCTAAGAACAGTTGCGGAAGCCGATTTCCGCGGGACGGCTCAACGGGCGGCTCAAACTTCGGCAGCTGCAGCAGCTGAGACGGTGTAGCGCGGGCGTCATCGTCGTAAGGCTCACCGGTATACAGCACCGGTTCGTTGGTGGAGTCGTCGGCCTCCGACCAAGCCAACTGGTGAAGCGTTTCCGAGGGGTCTTCGAGGAACGCTTCGCCGGTGGGTACGCCGAACGCGCCGGTGGGGGCACCGAGCGTGTCGGTCGATGCGGTGAAACCGCCGGTAGACCCTGCGAAGCTGCCAGTGGACGCACCCACCATCGCGGCCATCGTCGTCGATTCGGGCTCGTCTTCTTGCTGCTCGACCGGCTGTCGCGCTGAGAGCATCACCGCGCCGACCGCCATCGCCAGGCTGGGCTGAACGGCGGTCACCACCGACGCCTTGGCATGAGCCGAAAGACGCTGGGCGACAAGCGGAATCTTGGCGACGCCGCCGGCGATCGCCACCGCGGCGAGATCTCTGCGGCGAACTCTGCTGCGCCGCAACATATCATCGAACGCGGAGAGCACCCCGCTCAGTCGATCTTCGATCAGGCTCTCCAGCCCGGCTCGAGTCACCTTAACGGTGGCACGCTGCCTCGACAGTTCAACGACCAGCTCAGTCTCCGACTCCTCGGACAGCCGCTCCTTGGCCAGGCGGCATTCCTCGCGCAGACTGCCGAACTGCCCCACCACGCCGGTGCTGGCGGGATCGGCGCCATTGCTGTGGCCAACGCCTTCCAACACATGAACCAGCAGCGCCTGATCGATGAGGTCGCCGGAGAATTCCGGGTAGCGCACCGTGTCGACAATCGGGGTAAAGCCTGCGGCGGCGTCGGCCAGCGTGATGCTGGTGCCGGCACCGCCGAAATCCAGTAGCGCCACCACACCGTCGGCAGGCAGGCGATCGTCGGAGTTCAACGCCGTCAACGCGGTAACGGAATCCGAAACCAGCCGCGGGGACATGTCGCCCCGGACGAAACCGGCATGCGTGCACAACGCGTCCTGTAGTCGCCGCAAAGCTTGCGGTTCCCAGTGCGCGGGAACGGCAATCGTGATGTTGGACGTCGACGCATCGCCACCGGTCGCGGTGATCAACGCATCGAGCGCCTCCACCAGCAACAGCGCCGGGTCATGGGTCGATCCGTCTGCAGACATCAGAGCGCTTGACCCACCGACCCGCTCGACGAAGCCGGTCATCAACGTGCCGGTATCCGTCGCGTCCGGGTCCTCGACGGGCACACCGAGTTCCGGTGCGCGATCGGGAAAAAGGGTCAACACGGCGCGGCGCGAGACGGGCGGCTTCCCGCTGCGGACCGCGACTAGATTGGTGGTCCCGATCGATAACCCCAACGGGTCATACATATAGCGAATACCTTCGTCGATAGCGGTCGGTGGCCAGCGTTAACCATAACCGCGGTCACGCTACGACGATCGGGCACAACGTCATCGGTATGCGGTCGATGCGGTTGTGTCACCGAAGTGATACAGCCAACGTCTTGACAGATCCGAGTCCGTATCACACCACCGTCAGCGGCAGCGATCGCCTCGGCTGGAACTGGAACGTCGACCCGCCGCTGACCTTGGCAATCGATACCTCAGGTAGCTCCGTTGTGGCCGTGTCGGTTTCGGATAGCTCGACGGTCCAGTCGGTGCTGTTCCCGCTGACCCGTACTTCGATATGCGGGTCCACCGCGGTGGCGATCGCCTGCAACGGCTGCGTCGACTCCGGTGAGCACAACGAGATCCAGGCGGCATCGTCGTGGGCCGGTGACCGGTGAACACGCAGCTGGCCCGACGTCTCGGCGTTGACGTAGCCGAGCGGGTTGAACAGCGGATGCAGCTCGAAAACCCGTAGCACGCCGTCGATCCCGCCGGGTAACGACAGCGCTCGGTGGATGCGCTCCGCGCCGAGCCCGGCCAAGCCGATCAGCTGGCGAGTGCCCACCGAGTTGGCCAGCGCAGTGTCCGAACCCGCGCGCGCTCGCACTGCGATCGCGAAGGACAGTACAGCAGATGCATCTGCAGGCATACCTCGTCGGCCATGCGCACCAGCGCCGAGTGCGAGAAGGCGCCGAAGTCGAAGTCGGAGACCAGCGGGCCCGAATAGTCGGCCAACCCCTCGTCGGACCGATCGATCGCATCGAGTTCCCATGTCGCAGCGCGGGTTTGCGGAACGATGTCCAGCGCCGGGATACTCTCGGCCGCCGGATAGGACTCGTCGATGATGACCGTCCACGCGCAGTGCGGATGCCGGTCGGACGGAACCCGGGGCGGGCGATGGATCGGACGCATCTGCGCGCGCGGGTTGGTCGCCACCGCGGTGGCGTCGAACGTCGGATCCTCGATGGTGTGGCACATCCCGAAGACGTACTCGTCGCCCATCGGCTCCACGTCGAGCAGCGCGCCGCAGTGGTCGAGGTGGAATTCGCCGTGCCAGCGGTCGTGGATGGTGTAGCGGAAGTCCATGAATTGCGGCGGCGCGCCGATGTCGAGCTGTAGGCCCTTGAAGATGGTGGGCACGTCGTCGCCCTCGTAGTTCAGCGCCCGCTGCATGCGTTTGGTGTAGATCGGGCTGGCGCCGGCCCACTCCTCGATGGCGATCTGCACCATCTCGTCGCGGCCGAACTCCTGGATGCACCACGCCATGCCGGAGCGGTCGATCATGTGCCCGATCAGCAGCAGCTCGGGAACCAGCACCGCCAGTTCCTGGCGGGACAGCTGCGCGTAGCGGGATTGGCTCACCGCCCAAAAATAGTCGGACTATGTTATAAAGTCAACAATGTCTATCGCCGCAGGCCGGAAACCGCGCCGGTCCGTCAGCCCCACTCGGCGGACAACCGCGCCGCGCAAACGCGGGGACGACACCCGGGCGAAGATCATCGACGAGACGGTCCGCTGCATCGTGGAAGAGGGGTTCGCCGCCGCGACCGCCAAGCATGTCGCCGAACGCGCGGGCGTCACCTGGGGGGTGATCCAGTATCACTTCGGCGACCGCAACGGCCTGCTGATGGCCGTCGTCGACGACGGCGTGGCCAAGCTGTTGGAGAGCCTGTCCTCGGCCGACGTCAGCGAACTGCCGCTGCGCGAGCGCATCGAGGTCGTCGTCGACACCGCGTGGAGTTGCTACAGCAGTCCGACGTCGATGGCGGCGTTCGAAATCCTGCGGGCCAACCGCGGCGGCCCGGGCGGGTCGTCGCGACGCCACCTGCTGGAAATGAATTCGGCGATCGCCGAGCTCGGCAGGCTGATAACCGACGATCCATCCAATGATGGTGTGGCCGAGGTGATTTGGGCGACGCTGCGGGGTGTGGTGTTGGCGCAGATGATCGTGGGCACCTCGATCGACTGGCACCGCGAGCGACGCGCGCTGATCGATATGGTCACCCACTACCTGCACGAGGGCCGCCCGGAGAATACCCGCGGGCGTGTGCTGCAATGACGTGATGAGCCCTCACGATCACGCCGCCTATCTCGCCGACGTCGCTGCGATCGAACAGGTCAAGTACCGCTATCTGCGTGGGCTGGACACCAAGCACTGGGACGACTTCGCCGACACGCTCACCGAGGACGTCAACGGCGACTACGGGTCGTCGCTCGGCGAGGAGCATCACTTCACCAACCGTGCCGACCTGGTCGACTACATGCGCTCGTCGCTGGGTCCGGGCGTCATCACCGAGCACCGAGTGACCCATCCGGAGATCACCGTGACCGGCGATGAGGCGACCGGCCGCTGGTATCTGCAAGACCGGGTGATCGTGGCCGAGTTCAACTTCATGCTGATCGGCGCCGGCTTCTACCGCGACCGTTATCGCCGCACCGCCGACGGATGGCGGATCAGCGCGACCGGATATGACCGGACCTACGACGCGACGATGTCGTTGGCGAACCTCGACTTCAAGGTGAGGCCCGGTAGCGCTCTGGCCTGAATTCGATTGCGGCTGAGGGTTATTGGGTGATCGCCATCACCGCGCCGGGCTGCAGCCACTGGATGATCTGCACCAGCGTGGCGTCGTCGATCGCCACGCAGCCCTCTGTCGGGCCGCCGTCGGTGGTGTGGAAGAAGAATGCAGCGCCTTTGCCCGGCTGGCGGTTTGGGTTGACGCCCATCACCACCGCGTGTTTGTACTGCGGGATCTCGAGGTTCTCACTCGCTCCGGTGTCGAACGGGCACTGAGCCTTCTGGCAGACCTGCATCGTGTTGAAGGTCGGGCTGTTGTCATCGCCGTTCCACCAGTGGTTGGAGTCCGACCTGCACGTACTTCAGTCCGCCACCGGGATTGGGCGCGGTCCCGAATGCGAACGGCAAGGAGAAGACCCCCATCGGGGTAGCCGGATAACCGCTCTTGGCCTGCGGCGCAAGACCTGCCGATCCGACATGCGCGGGTATGCCGGCCGCGACCGGCTGCCAGCCCGCGGCGGCCACGTTGGTAGACATCCAACTTCGCGTTCGAACCGCCAACTCCGACAACGGAAATCACCTGAGGTCGCGTTGCCGACCGAGGGCGCAAACCAGGGTGCGCCGACTGCACCACCCGTTGGAGCTGTCGCCAGGGTGACAAAGGCAGTGCACACCGTAGCGCACAGCGAACCCAGCAGTCGGCGCACCGTTTTATCGTCAACGCCAAGCGATCCCGAGGTCAAGTAAAGGTTTAGCTTCGATCCGGTCACCGCGCGGACGCGACTGGACGCTGGCCACCTGTCGTTGCTGGCTGCGGCTATATGTTCATATGCGTCGCGCACAGGATCCCGGGGTATAGAGAGCAGTGGATGGCACCGACAGATCGCAGCCGCACGCCGTTGGACGACGGCAACACGACGAAGCTCGCCGTGGCGAGCGGCGTCGGCGTGCCACCACTGACGGTCTGGCTCGGATCGGCGATGTACACCTTTCCAGTCGACCGAGACGTCATCGTGGGTCGCGACCGCGACTGCGACATCTGCTTCCACGACATCAATCCTGACGACCTCACACTGATATCGCGGGTGCACGCGATCCTGCGGTTCGACGGCACGCAGTGGGTCGTCGTCGACAAAAGCCAAAACGGCGTTTACGTCGCTGGTTCGCGCGCCACCCTGGTGCCCATCCACGACCGCCTGAGCATCACGCTGGGCAGCCCGCGTGGACCACAGTTGACATTCCGGGTCGCCGCGTCGGCGACATCGTCGGGACCCCGCAATCCGCGGACGCTCGACCGCATGCCCGACGAGCCCCCGGGCACCAGCCCGAAGACGACCGCGTTCCGGCCGGTGACCCCGCCGCCCCCGACCCGAGCACAGACGCGGCCGCCGGTTCGTCCGACCGCACCGCAGCCGCAGCCGAGGCGACCGGTCTTGCCGCGGACGGGAGGATCGTCGGGTTCGGTGACGGTCGGTCGCGCCAAGACCAACACCGTCGTCGTCGACGACGCGCTGGCCTCCCGCGTGCACGCGGTGCTGGTATCCAGCCCGGCCGGTCTGGAGATCCGCGACAACAACAGCAGCAACGGCACATTCGTCAACGGCACCCTGATCACGCGCGCGATGCTGCGCGACGGCGACGTCGTCACGATCGGCAACACCGACCTGCTCGCGACCGGCAACACCCTGGTGCCGCAGCCCGCGGCGGCCCGCACCAGCGGGCTCACCGCCCACGGGTTGGCGCTGACCGTCGACGGGCGCCAGCTGCTGGAGGATGTGTCCTTCACCGCGAAACCGGGGACGCTGACCGCGGTGATCGGGCCGTCCGGCGCCGGAAAATCCACGCTGGTCAAGCTGATTGGCGGTGCGATGCCGCGCAGCGCCGGTGTGGTCGCCTTCGACGGGCACGACGTGCACGCCGAGTACGCCTCGATGCGCTCGCGAATCGGGATGGTGCCCCAGGACGACGTCGTGCACCGCCAGCTCACCGTCGAGCAGGCGCTCAATTACGCCGCCGAACTGCGACTGCCGCCCGACACCTCGACCGACGATCGCCGGCAGGTGGTCGAGCGGGTGCTCGACGAGCTGGAGTTGACTCCGCACAAGAAGACTCGCGTCGACAAGCTGTCCGGCGGGCAGCGCAAGCGCGCATCGGTGGCCATGGAACTGCTGACCGGCCCGTCGCTGCTGATCCTCGACGAACCGACCTCGGGACTCGACCCGGCGTTGGACCGGCAGGTGATGACGATGCTGCGCCGGCTCGCCGACGCCGGCCGGGTGGTCATCGTCGTCACGCATTCGCTGACCTACGTCAGCATGTGCGACCAGATCCTGCTGCTGGCGCCGGGCGGCAAGACCGCCTTCGCCGACCCGCCCGTCGCAGATCGGGGCGGCGATGGGCAGCACCGACTGGGCCGACATCTTCGCCCGGGTCAGCACCGACCCCGACGGTGTGCACCGGGCGTATCTGGCCCGTCACCCCGCTGCCCCGCGACGGCCATCGCCGACCGCCGGCGCGGCACCGCTGGGCCAACCGCCGCAGACCAGCCGATGGCGTCAGGTCGTGACGCTGGCGCGTCGTCAAACCCGGCTGATCACCTCCGATCGCGGCTACTTCGCGTTCCTGGCGGTGCTGCCGTTCGTGCTCGGTGTGCTGTCGCTGGCGGTGCCCGGCAACACCGGGCTGGGATACGCCAACCCGACCGGGCCGCAGCCCGAGGAACCCATCGACATCCTGATCCTGCTCAACATCGGCGCGGTGTTCATGGGGACCGCGCTGACCGTGCGCGACCTGGTCGGCGAGCGGATGATCTTCCAGCGCGAGCGGGCCGTGGGTCTATCGGCGTCGGCCTACCTGATGGCCAAAGTCCTTGTCTTCAGCGCCGCGGCGCTGATCGACACCGCGGTCATGGTCGCCATCATGACGATCGGCAAAGGCGCGCCCTCGCACGGCGGGGTGCTGTTGGGTCACGGCGTTGCGCACGGCGTCGTCGAGCTATACCTGAGCCTGGCGCTGACGGCCGTCACCTCGGCGATGGTGGGGCTGGCGCTGTCGTCGCTGGCCCGCTCCACCGAACAGGTGCTGCCGATGCTCGTGGTGACCATCATGGTGTCGATGGTGTTGGCCGGCGGCCTGATTCCGGTGACCGGACGGCTGCTGCTGGACCAGATGTCCTGGCTGGTGCCGGCCCGTTGGGGTTTCGCCGCCTCGGCGTCGACCGTCGATCTGAACAACATCGAGGCGGCGCTGCCCGCCGACCGGTTGTGGCGTCATGTGCGCAGCGCATGGCTGCTCGACATGGGCATGCTCGTCGTGTTGGCCGCCGTTTTCATCGGCATCGTCCGCTTTCGGCTGCGGTTGCGGGCACGCAGCTGACGGTGTGACAGCCGTTGACGGCCAACCGGCCGTGAATGCGAACGATGAGGCGAGGGTATCGATCCAGCAGTTGTGCAAATGACCATTCCTAAGTTGGCGACCGCGCGGTGCGAAAGCAGTCCGATGTATAACAGGGATTTGTGATTAGTTGTCTGAATGGAGTTCATTATGGTGGCGCAGACTTATAACCGACGGCGCGAACACACCCCAAAGCCAACCGGCCACGACCCGCAGCTGCGTAAATGACTGCACCTAATCCGCCTCCGGAGCCCTCGGCACTGCCTCCGTGGGCGCCGGCGATCGCGCCGGTTCGGCCACGCCGCTGGTTGCCGGTTGCGATTGTCACTGCGGCGATACTCCTCGCGGCAGCGATCGTGGCGGCGGCAATCATCCTCAGCGGAGGCAAAGATAATACCGCCGCCCCGCCGGTAACCTTTTGACAATCGCCAACTACCATGAACTCAGGAGCTGCAACGAGCCGCACCTGTAACGCTTGGCGGACAACAAAACCAGCGCTCGATGCTATTCCCGGCCTTCCCGATGGGTGGGACTGGAACACACCCAACATAGACACATGCATTGCGTACGGTAATGCAACGATTGCCCGAGCGCTCGACTTATTCGAGCCGAAGATCGCCGAAGAACCAGCTGACTTATCTGCAGCTGCACACGAGTACGTGTCAGCAAAGCGTACCGAAATGCAGAAACTATCCGACCATACCTACACCGCTGCAGACGGCGTACCTGGTAATAGTGCACTGGCCGCGTTGAACCAGCTGTGCGGAATAGGGTGAGCGATTTGACCCAAATTCTTCGGCTCGGCACGCCACCGAAACCTCACCCCGCAGGAGGGGGCGACTGCCGAGCCCATCCATTATTCGCTTTGGCACCTTGGCGTACAGAGCATTGGTGAATACCACGATTGGCGATCAGCGATACCATCGCTGCATGCCGTCGGATATGACGCCCGGAGCCGTCCCTCCCGATCCAGGCCAGCACTGGGGCCCTCCCCAGCCGGCCGCTTCTACCTCATCGGCCCAAACGCCGCCCGTACCGGCGATGGCATCCGGTCGGCCGGCACGTTGGCCCGCGCTCACCGCACTTGCGATTGCGTTCATCGCCTTAGCTGTCGGCCTCGTTGGATGGTTCCGCCCAGTGCCGCACAACAATCAACCCACGTCCAAGCCCACCTACACCCAACAGCAGATCGCCGACGCCAAAGCAAAAGTCTGTGCTGCCTTTGGGAAGTTAGATCGTGCTTTCGAAATGGCAAAAGCACAAGCTATTGGCAGCGACCAGCTCGCCGTTGACATTAATACTCGACAAGTATTTGATGTATTCAGCCGATATCTCTTTGCGACCCTATCCGAAGAGCCAGCGACCCCGCCTGATCTGGTAACCGCTGTTCGTGAGCAAGCAAGTACGCTAGAAGAAGCCGTGATTGATTATGAGGTCGGACTTAGAAAGTCTGACCCAGAAATGAAGCCGTTATTCGACGCCAACAGCGCGTCGGCAGACACAATCCAGCGGTTGTGCAAATGACTGTACCCGATTATCCGCCAGGTGAATGGTCCGTGCTGTTGGTTGGCGCGCAGTGGGTGAGTATCACATCGGTGACCGCTCTCCATAATGCTATTACTAATCGCGGAACAATCCAGGCGAACTACTCCCAACTTCACGACACACTGCAGCAAGCCATCACGACAACCCTGGCTGGGCAGGAGGGGAAGACCGCCGACGCTATCCGGGATGCATTTCGTCAAGGCGCCGACCAAGCTGCCCACATCGCAGAAAAGAACGGCACCTACAAAAAAGCCCTACAAGGGGCGCTCGACAGCGTGATGCAACTTCGCAATAAATTGACGGGTATCGCCAAAGACGGCAATCAAAAGATTAACGACATTTTGAAATCAAATGACAAACCCGAGATTAAAGTTACGAAAATCGTCCAGGCTATCGCTGAGTGCCAAAGACAAGCG
The DNA here is from genome assembly GCA_963720085.1 of uncultured Actinomycetota bacterium. Lineage (GTDB taxonomy): Bacteria > Actinomycetota > Actinomycetes > Mycobacteriales > Mycobacteriaceae > Mycobacterium. The sequence goes on along the minus strand of CAVRER010000035.1, from coordinate 123,604 downwards.
AACCAAGCTGCCGCCGATTGTGCCTTCAGCATCATCGGCGACGGCCAAAAAGTCGTGGATGCACAGGGTAACGGTCAGTCGTTTTTCGGGATGGCCCGCGACGCAGGCATCGATGCGAATCAGCAGCCCAACCTAAAGGCCATCGAGGACCAGGTCCGCGGCAAGCTCAACCCGTCGGCGCCGCAGGCAGGCACCAGCATCGGCAGCGGGCGGCGGCCCAGCAGCAAGCATGCCCCAGAGTCCAGGGCCAGCGGCACCAGCGCCCGCCACACCTCCCGCCAGCCCAGCAGCGAGCATGCCCCAGAGTCCAGGGCCAGCGGCACCAGCGCCCGCCACACCTCCCGCCAGCCCAGCAGCAAGCGTGCCCCAGAGCCCAGGGCCGGTCACGGCAACTCCTGCCGGACTAAGGACCGGAGGGAGCGGACCACAAATGGCCGCACCTGGATTTTCTGCAGCTTCGGCGCCACCGCCAATCTCTGGTGCGCCGTCGGCGCCGATGGGGGGGATGGCAGCGCCAGGCGGTTTGGCGGCGCTCAACCCAACCGCCGGGGCGCCGGGCTTGAACCCCGGGGCGCCGATGACTGCCCCCGCAACGGGCGGGGCGCCCGGTCTGCCCGGGGGGCCGGTACAAGCGATGGCGTCACAGGTGCCGCCAACTCCGCCGACAGCGCCAACCTTCGCGGCGGGCGTGCCGGTCACGGCGGGGGATGTGCCTCCGCCGACACAGCAAGCGGCGGCCACGCCCGTCGCGCCATCGCCAGCGGCAGCGCCAATGGCTTACACCTCGGAGCCGGCTTCACCGATGATGGCCGGACCCGCCGCTGGTCCGGTCGCGGTTCCACCTCCGCCGGCGGGTCCGCTGCCCGCCTACGGCTCCGACCTGCGTCCCCCAACCCCGGCGTCGCCGCCAACTCCGCCCATCGCGGCTTCGGCGCCGTCGGCGCCGGCAGCGCCGATAAGCGGATCACCGCCGACGTCGCCCGTGTCGAGTTCGGCGCCAGTACACCCCTCGGCGGGTGGGGCGCCCGGCGTCGGTCAGTCCGCCGCGGTGGTGCGTCAACCGGGCCTGCCGACTCCGGCGCAGTCGCCACCCGGTGTCGGAGCCCAAGGCGTCATAGCCACCGCCGGCGGCGCGCTGGCCGGGGCCTTGTCCGCCGACGCGACAGCACGGACACGACTTCAGCGCTTGGTCGCGGTGGTGGCCGGCCAACAGCCGCGTCTGGCATGGGCGGTCGGCGATCGCGCCGACGACACCACCGTGTTGGTGACCGATTTGGCCAGCGGCTGGATTCCGCCCGGCATCGAAATCCCGTCCACCGTAACACTTCTCGAACCCGCGCGCCGACGCGGTGATCTCGAAGCGCTGCTGGGCGAGGTGAAGCTGGCCGCCGCGACCGAACCCGGGCACTACCGTCCCGAGTCCGACATCGACGAACCGGTGCCAACGTCGCCGCGGCCACGGCGTGCGCCCGAAGTGGAAGAGCTGAGTGTGGAGTTGAGCCAGGCCACGCTCTGGCGTGACGGGTTACCGAGGCTCGCGCATACCTTGGCCAGAGCCGCCGCTAGGGGCACCGGGGTGCTCGAATCCGAAGCCGAGCAACTGCACGACGAACTGACCAAGTTCGCCGACAGTGTGCTGGATCGCTATCCCGACAACGTCGATCCAGCCGACGTGGGCAACTGGCAGCTGCTGGCCGCCATCGAGGCCCTGGTGAACAAGGACAAGACAGCCGCCAATTACCACCTTGCCTGGTTTCTCGCCTGCAACACCACCGCCGCGGAAAGCGTTGTGCGATGAGCGATCTCGACCTTGCCGGCTTGCAGGCCGCAATGGCTGCCGATCCTCGACCGCCCACCTCGCTGCCCGACGAAATCCCAACTGGGACTTCGCCAGCAGATCAAGCCGTCGCCGGCTACGCCATGGCCGTCAACTTAGTCACGCGAGCCGCCGAACTCGACTGCGATGCCGATTGGCGTCGCCGTCAACGTATCTACGCCGCCGAGATTGCGCGGCTCCTAACCGAAGGCGGCACTGCCGATCCCGCAGTGATCGACAAGCTGGACAGTGAACGGGTAAGGGCCACACTCAACGCCCGTTACTGCGCCGAACTGAACACCATCGCCCAAGCCGGCTACGAGCGCATCTTCGAGCTGATGGGCCCGCTTCGCGGATCCGGCACCAGTCGAGCCGCGATACTCGAGCGGATGGCTGCGGCAGTCGACGAAATCAACGCGCTGACCCAGCGCCTGATCGACGAGTACCGCCCCGGCGATTCCGTCTACGAGTTTCTATCCGCCCGTACACTCGACACCACGGTCCCGCCGTACTAGACACATCGCAAGGAAAGCCATGGATCCAAAACTGGTAGCGATAATCGAAGATTACGCGCGCACGCACGGGTTGAATTTGCCGCCGCGCCAAATCGTGTCCGACATGGTGGCCTCCGGCCCTTCGGGGGTCGAGCAACTGCTGGCCATGCTGGGCGTAAGCATCAATGCCGGCGATCCTTTGGACAACTCCCTAGCGCAGGGCGGGTATACCGGGCGTGAAGCTCGACTCAACAGCGCGATGACACAATTCCCCGCCAATGAACAGAATTCGGCCGCGCAGATGGCCGGCGTCGGCGGCAAAGACCCGATGTCTGAGTTCACCCAGCTTATGCAGGGAGCAACGGGGATCGGCCAGGGTCTCACCAGCTCTTTGACCGGTGTCCTGCAACCGTTTACCCAACTCGCACAACAGATTCCGCAACAAGGTATGCAGGCCATGCAAGCGGTAATGGGCGCAGCTCAGCACGGCGCAGGAAGTGGCGCGGCCGCCGCTGGGGCGATACCCGGCGACCTGGCCGGTGCGGCCGGCGGAACCGCTGGAGAGGCCGCCGGGTTGGCCGGCGCCGCGGGGAGTGCGGGCGGCGGCTTGGCCGGCACGACTCCGGCCGCGCAGCTCGGGCCGCCGCCGACTCCCTCAGCCAGTACCGTTCCCGCATCGTCGGCCACCTCGCCGCCGATGCCAGCGGTCCCACCGGATTCGGCAGGTGGGGCCCGAGGCGGAATGGCCGGCATGCCGATGGTGCCGCCGGGTGCGATGGCCGGTGCCGGCGGATCGGGAAGCGACAGCAAGCCCGACACCAAACGCGTTGTGGCGCCTTCGGTGAAGAACGGCGCCCCGGTGCAAGGACGTATCGTCGCTCCGCCGACGGCGCCGGAGGTGGTGAAGCGAGTGGCGGGCAAGCCCGTCGCGGCCCGCCGGATACTCGCCCCCGACCAGAATCCCGACGACGACGAAGGCGACACCAAGCGCTGATGCCCGTCTTCGTCCGCAGGCTTTTCGGCATCGGCAAGCTGCCACCCGACGTGCGCGCCGAGGTCGAGGAGGAGGGGCTCATCTACGTCGCCGATTACGTCGCAGTTACCCGGCGGTTCAGCGGCGCGATCCCGGGTCTGCGTTCGGCGCACAGCGTCGCCAGCTACGTCGGGTCGGTGGCGCTGACCTCACAACGCGTGTTGGCAACCCTGTCGTCGCTACCTAAACTGGCCGGCCCCACCGTCGACGTCCGTTGGGACGCGCCGCAGTCCGGTGCGGCGACCGCAGAGCTCGCCTCGACGGGCCTACAGGTTGATATCGATGTCAGCCAGGTGGACGAGTCGTTCACCGGCCAGCTGTCGCTGCACTATAAGATCGCCCTTCCCGGCGATGTGCTCACCGGATTACCGCGCCGATCGCTGAGCTTCGACGTGCCGCCGGAATACGTTTTCCGCGCGGTCGGCGTCACCTACCGGCCGTAGCGGTCAGCGTCGCAGCCAGGCCGACGACGTCGCCGACAAGTCGGGCCACGGCGGGCGACGCAGCACGGCCGCACTGGCGAGCACCGCCGATATCAGGCCGGTGATCACGCCGATCAGCGCGATCCGATTCGCGTCGATCGCCGGCACCCAGCGCACCTTGCCGCCGTGGACGACGAACACTCCAACCGGGGTCGCGGTGCCGGCGCGGACCTTGGCAACGGTGATCACCGTGCCGCCGTCCGCCGTTCGATAGGGCTCGCCGTAGACGCGCCCACGAGTGCCATTGGTGGGCAATTCGTTGAGTGATTCCGGAATTTTCATCGGACCGCTCCTTTTCAAGCGCTCAAAGCCAGTCTGGCAGACACGTCGGGCGTCGGTTCGCCGCTTCGCACACAGCGGTTCCTACGGTTCCTACCATGGCTATGTGGGCGATCACGCGTTTACTCCGCAGGAGCGGCAAGCGGTGTACCGCGTGATCTCCGAACGACGAGACATGCGCCGGTTCGTGCCTGGCAGCACCGTGCCGGAGGACGTCATGGCGCGCGTGCTCCAGGCCGCGCATGCCGCGCCCAATGTGGGTCTGATGCAGCCGTGGCGGTTCATCCGGATCACCGACGATTCGCTACGACGACGTATCCACGCCCTGGTCGACGAGGAGCGTCTGCTGACCGCTCACGCGCTGGGCCAACGGGCGCAGGAGTTCCTGGCGCTGAAGGTCGAAGGCATCCTCGATTGCGCCGAACTGCTGGTGGTGGCGCTGCGCGAAGGCAGAGACAGCTACGTCTTCGGCCGTCGCACCCTGCCGCAGATGGATCTCGCATCGGTATCGTGCGCGATCCAAAACCTTTGGCTGGCAGCACGATCCGAAGGCCTCGGGATGGGCTGGGTATCGCTTTTCGACCCGCCGAGGCTGGCGGCCTTGCTGGCCATGCCCGCCGATGCCGAGCCGGTGGCGATCCTGTGCCTTGGCCCGGTACCCGAATTCCCGGATCGACCCTCGCTGGAATTGGATGGCTGGGCGTTGGGCCGGCCGCTCGCCGAATTCGTCTCGGAGAACGGCTGGGGCAAAGAGCCGGGCGTCAGCTCATCGCCAGTTGCGCGATGAGCGTCTCGATGGCCGCCACGGCGCCAGGGGAACGGGACGCTCAGACTCCGCATCTCGAACGACGGAGGTCGGGACCCCGGCAGCGTTGGCGGCCTCGTCGATGCTCAGTTCGGCCCGGTGCCGCGCGCCGTACAGCCGTTGCCCCAAAGTGGCCGACGGCGATCGCGCGGCGCGCAGCATCAGGTCGTTGTAGGCCCGGCGCACGGAGCTAAGAGCGAGCACCACCGACGGCGCGCCCCTGGCATTGCGGGCAGCGTTAGAAGCCACCGCCTCGAGCTTGCGCAGGTCAGCGAGGATCGGGCTGGCTTTGTGAGCGAACTCCGGCTCCGAGTCCTTGGGTAGCGCGCCGGCATGCTTGTGCTGTGGCATAACCGCTCCTACCGCGTCTCCGGAACGTTGGCCGAATGCGAGCGGGCCTACCGGTCTGCACAGATCCACAACCTTACGGCCGGGTGGTGGAGTCCGACATCGGCGCTGTTGATGAATGGGGTTTCGTTGCTGACAAACGCACTTGCCATTCGCAAACTCCGCCGGATCGCTCAGCAGTCGCCTACCGCTTCGTGATCGCGGCTGGCCGCGGCGGTTACGATGCCGGGGTGTCAACTCCTCCGCCAGGTTTCCCCCCGGAGCCAGCCCCTGGCAGCTACCGCCAGCAACCGCCCTACCCCGGTTACCCCGCGACGCCTCCACCTGGACCTGGCTATCCGCAACCCGGTTACGGCCAGCAACAGGCGTGGGCCGGCTACGGCGCGCCCACTACCCAGCAGACCATCAGCTGGGTCACCTTTGCCGTCCTCGGGTTGCTCGGGCTGCTCGGCGCGATCCTTACCCTGACGCTATGGATAAACCTGAGCAGCGCTGTCAATCGTGCATCGGACGTCTGTAACCGGTTCGGCGGTGAGTACTCCAAGCTGTGCCGGGAGCAGATCCAAAACACCGTCCCCAGCGTTCCAGGGGCCTTAGTGACGTGCTTGTTCCTGATTATCGCGGCCGGCCTCGCTGCCGCCGGTGGCGCGGTAATGCTTTTCCTCAGAAGGCAGATGGGGGAATTCCTCATCCTCGGCGGCGGAATTGTCATGCTGGTGCTGTCGATCGGTTGCGAAGCTCGATACGGCGCCACCGGTCGCATCACCTACGACCTGATCGCGGGATTTGTGATCGCGGCTGCCGGTGGCCTCATGTTGATCCCGGCATTCCGGATGACCTTGGGCATGCCACCGAAGTTGACCGCTGGCCCTGCGCCCGGCGGATTTCAGGGCGGCGGGCAGTGGCCCTATGGTCAGCCGCCACCGCCTCAACAGGGCCCGCCCGGCCCGGGCGGGCATCCGCCGCCGCATTGGTGAGTCGCTAGCGGCAGGCGCCCTGCCCACCGGTCCCACCGAACCACTGTTGCCGATAACGTCGACGGAGTCTGCCAAGCTGAGGAGGTGACGGTAATCGGCGACCAAGAGGCAACAAACCAGCGCCGTGACAATGTGCTGCTCGTGCATTGGCACGATCTGGGCCGGTATCTCGGCGTCTACGGTCACGCCGATGTTTCGAGCCCGCGACTGGACCAACTGGCCGGCGAGGGCATCTTGTTCACCAGAGCGCATGCCACAGCGCCGCTGTGCTCACCGTCGCGCGGATCACTGTTCACCGGCCGCTACCCGCAGAGCACCGGACTGGTCGGCCTGGCCCACCATGGCTGGGAGTATCGGCCGGATGTTCGTACGCTGCCCCAAATGCTATCCGAATATGGCTGGCACTCAGCTCTTTTCGGAATGCAGCACGAAACATCGTATCCATCCAGACTGGGTTTCGACGAGTTCGACGTGTCGAACTCTTATTGCGAATACGTGGTGGAACGCGCCCAGCAGTGGCTGCAGGACCGTGACAGCAGCCGACCATTTCTCCTGACGGCCGGGTTCTTCGAAACGCACCGACCCTACCCGCGCCATCGCTACCAACCGGCCAACGCCGCTGCTGTAGATCCGCCCGACTATCTGCCGGATACCGTTGAGGTGCGCCAAGATCTGGCCGACTTCTATGGGGCCATCACGACCGCCGACGCCGCGGTCGGCCGGATACTGGACACACTTGCCGCCACGGGACTAGACGCCAGCACATGGGTGGTTTTCATGACCGACCATGGTGCACCCTTCCCGCGGGCGAAGTCCACGCTATACGAGGCCGGAACCGGTATCGCGATGATCATCCGCGCGCCGACCAGGATGGCAATGGCCCCAAAGGTTTACGACGATCTGTTCAGTGGCGTCGATCTGGTCCCGACGCTCCTGGGCCTCCTCGGCGTAGACGAGCCGAGCGACATCGAGGGGATTTCGCACGCGCAGGCGCTGCTTGCGCCTGACAGCACCATGGCGGTGCGCGATCAGGTGTACACCACCAAGACCTATCACGACTCATTTGATCCGATCCGCGCGATCAGAACGAAAGACTTCAGCTACATCGAGAATTACGCGCGCCGGCCGCTACTGGATCTGCCGTGGGATATCGAGGAAAGCCCGTCCGGCCACGCCGTCGCGCCGTTGGTGACAGCCCCGCGCCCGGAACGCGAACTCTACGATCTCCGCGCAGATCCCACCGAGACCAACAACTTGCTCGTCGGGAACAGCCTCGACGGAGCCGATGCGATCGCCGCCGATCTCGCTGTCCGGCTGCATGATTGGCGTCAGCAGACCGGCGACGTCATACCATCCGATTTCGCCGGTAGCCGGATTGCGGCTCGCTACACCGAGACGTATTTGCAGATCCACGAGATGACGCCGACCAGTCGGTCGGCGATCGCCATCGACCGCGGCATCGAGGACGGAGTCCAGCGCACCGAGCAATAGTTGCGTTCAGTGTGAACGTAATACGCGTAGATACCGCGCCGTGAGGTGCAGTTAGGCTCAGCTAGTGCCCGCGCATCCGACGTCGTATCTCGTGCTCGCTTCGCAGCGCTGTGGCAGCACGCTGCTGGTCGAGTCGTTGCGCGCAACCGGCAGCGCCGGCGAGCCGCAGGAGTTCTTCCAGTACCTGCCGACGACCGGCATGGCGCCCCAGCCGCGCGAGTGGTTCGCCGGGGTCGAGGACGAGACGATTCTTCGGCTGCTCGATCCGCTGCAGCCGGGCACCCCGGACACCGCTTCGTCCGTCGCCTGGCGCGAGCACATCCGCAGCTCCGGTCGGACACCGAACGGCATCTGGGGCGGCAAACTGATGTGGAACCAGACACCGCTGGTACAGCAGCGGGCGGAGGGATTACCCGATCGCACGGGTGACAATCTGCGGGCAGCGATTCGAGACGTGATCGGAAGCGAACCGGTTTACGTGCACGTCCACCGGCCGGACGTGATCTCACAGGCGGTGTCGTTCTGGCGGGCGGTGCAGACTCGAGTGTGGCGGGGCCGCCCCGACCCTGAGCGCGACTCACAGGCCGCGTACCACCCCGGCGCCATCGCCCACATCATTAGGATGATGCGGGACCAGGAGGAAGGCTGGCGTAACTGGTTCGCCGAAGAGCATATCGACCCGATTGACGTGGCCTATCCGGTGCTGTGGCGCAACCTGACCACGATCGTCGCCACGGTGCTGGAGGCGGTCGGCCAAGATCCACGGCTGGCTCCGGCGCCGGTGCTGGAACGCCAGGCCAATCAACGCTCCGACGAGTGGGTGGATCGCTACCGCGCCGACGCGCAGCGATTGGGGCTGCCGCAGTAGGCGGTAGGTCACCCGCCTACCTGTGCGACGACGAACACCCGCCGAAACGGGAAGAACGTGGTCCCGTCGTGCCGGGGCGGATAGGCGTCGGCGAGCAGCGGGATGAGCTCCTGGCGAAACTGTTGGTATTCCTCGTCGTTGAGCCGTTCGTGCACCGGCAGCAGCGCGGTGCCGCTGATCCAATCCAAGACCGGATGCTCGCCGGTCAGCTGGTGGATGTACGTGGTTTCCCAGGCGTCGACGGTGCACCCGGCGTCGATCAGCAGCTCGGCGTAGTGCGCCGGCGTGTCGACCACGGTCCCCACCCGAAACGGAGTGTCGCGCAGCGTCTTTGCGTATGGTTCGCGACGCGCCACTGCGCGCACCGCGGCATGCGACGGGGTCTCGAAGTTGCCGGGCATCTGAATTGCGATCCACGATCCGGCGGCCAGTTGATCGGCCCATCGGACCATCAGCTCGTCGCGTTCGGGCACCCAATGCACAGCGGCGTTGCTGAGCACCACGTCGGTATCGGGCTGAGGTGTCCAGGTTCTCAGGTCTCCAACGGTCGCGTCCACGCCGCGCTCGCGGGCGGCGGCGACCATCTCCGGTGAGCTGTCCAGCGCCTCGACCACCGCGTCCGGCCACCGTCGGGCCAGCTGCACGGTCAGATTGCCCGCGCCGCAGCCGAGGTCGACCACCCGACGTGGCTGCTGGGCACCCACCCGGGCCAGCAGATCGTAGAACGGACGGGCGCGGTCATCGGCGAAGGTCAGGTAGACGTCTGGATCCCACATATCTGTCCTCCTGATCAACAGCCCGCGGAGCGCCTGGTATAGACAAACCGTATTACCTGCTGCTTGCCGGACGAGTCGAGGATGGGCGATGGCCGACGAAGACGAGGCCGCGCGAGGTCCGACAGATCTGGTCTGAGCTGGGCTTGCCCGGGGTGATCGATGTGCACACCCATTTCATGCCGAAATCGGTGATGGACAAGGTGTGGCACTACTTCGATTCCGCCGGCCCGCTGGTAGGTCGTGAATGGCCGATTACCTATCGGGCAGCGGAATCCCAACGAGTAGAAATGCTGCGGCAGTTCGGCGTGCGCGGTTTCACCGCGCTGGTCTACCCGCACAAGCCGCAGATGGCGGCGTGGCTGAACCAATGGGCTGCCCAGTTCGCCCGGTCGACTCCGGATTGCCTTGCCACCGCGACGTTTTATCCCGAGCCGGACGCCGCAGACTACGTCGAGGCGGCGATCGGTGACGGGACCCAAGTCTTCAAAGCACACGTCCAGGTAGGTCGCTACGACCCGAACGACCCACTGCTCGAACATGTCTGGGGAGTCATCGAGGACGCCCGGATACCCGTAGTTATTCATTGCGGCTCTGGACCGGTCGCCGGGCGAACACACCGGGCCTGAGCCGATACGTCGCCTACTGCAGCGCTATCCGCGGCTGCGGCTGATCGTCGCGCACCTGGGAATGCCCGAGTACACCGAGTTTCTCGACATCTGCGAGGACTCGGCCGATGTTCGGCTGGACACCACCATGGCGTTCACCCCGTTCGTCGACGAAACCATGCCATTCCCTCCGTCTCAGCTGCATCGGCTGCGGCAAGTGGGCGATCGCATTCTGTTCGGCAGCGATTTCCCCAACATCCCATACGGCTACGTCGACGCCATGCGGTCGATCACCCGTGTGCCCGGCATCGACGACGATTGGCTGCGCAAGGTGTTCTATGAGAACGCCGCCGCCCTGTTCTTTCCGAACGGCGCGGTCGCCGATCGTTAGTCAGTACTACCGAACACGCCCGGCGATGTGGCAGCTCATCTCCACGTGACAGCGGCGTGCCGCGGAGTCGGCTGCGGTTGGGCCGTGCTGGCCCAGCGCAGCCGCTCCAGTAGCAGGGCTTCGGGTAGCGCGACATGGCCGTCGAGCTGTTGATTCGACAGCGGGTCCAAAGCCGTCAGCGCCGCGCGCTGGTTACCGGACTGCGAAGTCAGCCCGGGAAGTGGCCCGCTCCCAGTGGGACTGGCGTCGGTCCGGAGTGCGGTTGCGACGGCCAGCGTCTGGTCGTCGCCGGCACCGGCTACCTCCAGCACCGTCCAGACTTCGCGGACCGGATACGACCAGATCGCCGCGAGGGTGTTCGGCAGCGCTGTGTCGACCTTAACCCCGTACGCCGCAAAGTAATCCGAGCTCCCCGGGCTGAATCCAGCCCCAGGTTTCGCGGGCGGACCGCGGGTACGGCGTCGGAACGTCGTCGGACTCCGCGAGGGTGGCGGCCCACCCGCTCTCGCGGAGGTGGTCGGCGAGCCGACGCGCGGCGACCTCGGCGGTCTCGTGCAGCGGAATTCGCGGCGAACGGGCTTGTAGCGCCGCGAGATTGTCTGCGGCCGACAACGTCAGGCCGATCCAGGTTTCCCGCTCCCGCGCACCGGTTTCGGATGTGCTGTCGCGGCTGGTGATCCGGATTGCGTGCGCGCGCAGGCCGTAGCGTTCCGCGTAGCTGGCGATGAGCGGCAGCGGCAGCACGTCGGGAGCTGACTCCGGCGGGGTGATGCGCAGGAGTCGCGGTGGTCCGCACGTCGGTGCCGGATTCGCCGGTCAGACGTGCGCCGCGGTTGGGGCGCAGGATCGCCAGCCTGCGGCGCAGGATCGTCGTGAGGGGCAGCCCGCGCCACCGAGCCAGCAGCGTGATCACCACGGCGATGGCGATGCCGAGCACCCAACGCTCGCGCGCCGAATGCCACGGAAAGCCCATGGCCGCGGCCGCAACGGCCAACAGCACCAACGTGATCCGTCCGGTGGGCGGCGATATTGATTGATGTGGCCTCACTGGGTGGGCTCCTTTCGTCGGCGTGCGGCGATCGCGGCGGCAGCTACGACGGCCAAAATCAGGGCCGCAGTCCCGGCGAACGCGACGATCCGCGGTATCGGGCTCTTCGGTGCCGGTTCAGGCGGCGCCGCAACGTGTTTCACCGGCGCCGCATCGTGGTTGGTGGCGGCGGGCAGCTCCCAGGTCAGGGCGGCAACCGGGTCCACGGTGCCGGCGCCGACGACGTTGGACGGCGCGCGGGCCCCGTTGTGCGCGGTTGCGGTGATGCGATGGATCACCTGGGTGGCGTTCAGATTCTGGATACTTGCTGCGAACCAGCGCCGCGACACCGGATACGTAGCCGGCCGCGTAGCTGGTGCCGCTGAGCGGAACCAGCTGCTGGTGTTCATTGGGCAAACCATTGGCAAGTCCCCCGTCGTCGCGGTTGCTCACCGAGACGATGTTCTCGCCGGGCGCGGCGATACCCACCCACGGGCCGGCCATCGTGAATTTCGACGGCTGGTCGGCCGGCGTCAGCGAGGCCACCGACAGCACGTACGGCTGCCACCACGACGGCACCGACACCGACGTGACACCCGCCCAGTTGCGGGGGTCGTCGGGACGGCCCAAGTCGGTGAGCGGGTTGGACTCACATGCCGCTCCGCTGGAAGCCGAACCGGTGGAACCGCTGTTGCCGGCGGCAGCCACGATGACGGCGTCCTTGTCGACGGCCGCGTAGCGGATCGCCGCGCCGAGTGCGGTCTGGTCGACGTTGCGATCGGCGGGCAGGCAGGTGATCGCCGAGATGTTGATCACCCGGGCGCCGAGGTCGGCCGCATGCACAATCGCCCGGCCCAGCGCGGCCACGTCGACGGCCGCGCGTGCCAGGGTCGGATCGCCGCCGGGAGTTCGCGGCGAGAACTTCGCAGAGGTCACGCGCAACGACAGCAGCCGTGCCGCGGGTGCGATTCCGGCGAAGCCGTCGTTGCCGGGTTGGCCGGCGATCAGACCCGCGACCGCGGTGCCGTGCCCGTCACAGTCGGTGAGGCCGTCGGTCGATTCGACGTAGTCGCCACCGGGTTGCACGCCGGGCAGCCGCGGCCCCGGCCGCACCCCGGTGTCCAGAACCGCCACCAGCTGGCCGTCGCCGCGGGAAAACCGCCACGCTGCAGACGGATCCAGCATCCGCTGGTTGGGCGTCGCCAGGCCCGGATCGGTACCGGGGATGACGCCGGAGCTACTGCAGTCGCCGTTCTTCTCCATCGGCTGCACCGGACCGGGGGCGCCGCTCGGTGGTTTAGCGCCCGGATCGACCTGTGGGCGACTGATCGCGAGGGCAGGCGGACAGGCCCACAGCGCGGCAACCAGAACCGCTGCGAGACAACCGTATCGCCGGGCGCGAACAGAGATCATCGATTGAGCACCCAGGAGAAGAGTCCGACCAGGTATGCAATCACCGGGATCAGCGACGCGTCGATTCCCGACGCGACGAAACCCACCAGCCGGCGCAGCGGCAGCGAGTAGCTTTCCGGAGAGGCGATTGTCGGGCTGAGCGCGACGACCACCCATGCCGATACCAACGCCGCGAGCACTACCACGGCCACAAGCGCGGCCAAATAGCGCGCCGTCGCGGTGTAGAGCACCACCAACGCCACAGTCACCAAGTAGGGCTGAGCCAGCAGCCACGCTTTGGATGCGGCCGAGTCCCACACCCGGGCCCGCAGCGCAGCCGCGGCCGCGGTGGCGGCCACCACGTACCAGCCCCACGCGGACAGTGTCTCCGGCCGTAACGCAATCGCCACCGACCCGATCACGCTGAGCAGTACCGCCCCTGCGATGAATCCGGTTTGGTGCGCGTCGCTGATCCGGACCCGTCGCGGCAGGTCCTCGAGCACCCGCGACGACGGCGCCGACGGGGTGGGGTCCCCCGGTGCCGGGATGACCGGCAGCGGGAATCGTGCCCACAGTGCGGACAGTTGCGGAGCTTCGACGGTGACCAGCAGCGCCACCACGATCAGTCCGGAGCCGAGGCTCACCAGCGGCAGCTGCCACAGCGATTCCGCGCCGGCAGCCAGCAGCACGACCTACGCCCAGCACCGTCGTCGCGGTGAAAAAGCTCGATGACGTGATCGCTTTCGCGCCGGGGAAGGATCAGGCTGATCAGCGACCACGCGGTCACTCCAGCGGCGGCCAGCGTCACCTGCGCCGCTCCAAAGCCGCCCGGTACCGCCAAGGCCAACGCCGCGGCGATGGGCACCAGCGCGGCAGCCGACAGGGCCGCACCGGCACGAGGTGACCGCGTTGCCAAGCCTGCCAGCGCGGTGAGAACCGCTATCGCGCCGACTGCGAACAACCCGGCCGCCGCGCCAGTGACCACCCGGTGGGTCACGCCCAGACCGGTTGCCGCCCAGATCAATCCGACGAGGCCGGCGAGTGCGCCGCGCTGGATATGCGTGGTCCCCCACGGCTTCAACCGAGATGTCGAGAAGATCACCGCCGCGTCGGCGATGTCCTCGACGATGCCCGGCGCGGCCGGCCCGGCGGGGACCGGCTGCAAAGCCAACAGGTCACCATCGACGACGCCGACTGTCCCCAGACTGGCGTCCAGGCTGAACGGCGCGCCGCCGATCGGAGCAAGGCTGAGCCGAGCGGGGGTCGCCGGTTCGGTGGCAGCACTGCCGTTACCGGCCTCATCCTCAGAGACGGCAGGAACCACCAAACGCTCGACCGCCGGCAGGATTTCGCGCAGCGGCAGCTCCGCCGGCAGCGCTATTTCGGTCAGCCGACTGTCCGCGAGGATCGCGACCCGCACGACGGGCATCACAGCGCTGGACATCACCGACTCCTCAGACTTCTGCGGGACATTGCTTCTCTTTCTCTTCGTGAATAGCGGTTGTTCTTGGAAGGCTCAGACGGCTCGTGAGCTGGACTGCGTGCTGAAATCTCGGGACAGCCGTTTTCCCTCGAACCAGTGGCCATCCGGTAACTCCGCGGTGAGCTGCTCGACGGCGACGGCGATGGCAAACGCGGTTCCGGGGCGAAACGTGGAGATCCATTCGCCGTCGAAGGCACGCGACGGGCTGACCAGCACTCTGCCCGCGGTGGTGTCGACGATGCTCATACCCACTTCGGTGCTGGTGTGCTGTCCGTCGTGGTGGCAGCCGGCGACGATCTCCACATAGCTGCGCGGCCCGGTGAACACCGACTCCACCACGGAACGCGCTGATGGTCGGAATGCCCAGGTAGTCAAGGACTTCGGCTAGCGACGCGCCGTTCCGCAGCCGCTCGTCGGCCCGCGCGCCGACCTGGGCGGGCAGGCTGAATTCGTCGAACCGCGCGGGCGGCACGCTGCGCCAAGCCCGACACCGAGCACCGGCACCAGCGCCCGGGCATCGTGGATATCCATCGCCGTGAACGTCACCAGCTGCGCGTTACGCAGTGCCACAACGGTTTTCTCGCCGCGCCGCGCGATGATCCCGCGCAGCAGCTCGTCGCCACCGGAGGCGGCAGCGGATCCCACATAGCGCAGATCCAGCCACCGGTCCGGGAAGCACACCACCCGAATCCAGTCGGCCACCGCCGAGTTGATGGCGCCGTCGTCGGACATCATGCCCATCCGGGTCAGTTCGGCGGTCTGGCGACCGATGAACGCACCCCGCTCGGCGGCATCAGTGTAAGGCGTGGTGATCGCCAATACCCATGGAAACGTTCCCGCTCCAATGGTTTCGGCGATGAACCACGCCTGGTCGACGGTGAGCTCGACGGCGTTGGGCTCGGCAGTCATCTACGTTGCGGGCCCGCCCGCCAGGTCATGTGACTTGATCCGCCCCACAAGCAGATGCCTTCGCTCGGGCTAGCCGCCCCATTTGGCGCCTTCGGCCTGGTCGCGGGCCAGCATCGAGGTGGTGTTGTTCTCATGGGTGCCTGCCATCGCGCGGTAGGCCAACACCAGTTGCTCCATGGCCTGATTCCACTGGGCCTGCCAGGCCTGGTAGCTCATCCCGGTGTCACCCTGCCAGCCCGCCTGCAGCGCGGCCTGCTCGCTGGCGATATCGGCGCCCAAACTCTGCAGCGTGCCCGCATAGCCGGCCATATCGGCGGAATGCGCCAGCATCGCCGGGTAGTTGTACATGATCTGCGACATCACAAATCCTTTCGCTTAAGCCGTATCGGTCGGGTCAGAAGCCGGGGTAGCTGCTCGGCTGCAGCGGCTGTCGGCGGCCACATAGGTGCCCGCAGCGTCGCCGAGGTTGGCCTGGGCGATATCCAGCAAGCGTGTTGATCTTGGCTGCGGCCGCCACGAACCGGGCATGGGCGGCCTGAAACGCCGCCGCCGAATCGCCGGCGTGAAACGCCTGCGCCGACATCGCTTCCTGCTCGGCCTGACCGATCGTCGAGCGCATCAACCCCGCCTTGGCGCCAAACGCCGACTGCGAGGCCACCAACTGCGGAATATGAGCATCCAACATACTCATCGCTGAAGTCCTTTCTCTAATTGATTAGCGTTGTCTTGATTAGCGTTGTCACACGGCACACTCAGCTGTGGTCCCCCTCCCCCTCCGGCGCTTCGGGACCCCACGTGCCCGGCACCATCGGCATACTCGGTCCCCCACCAAACCCGTTGCCGCTCAGCGTGGCCAATCCCGCCGCCTCAGCGACGGTACTCCTTGTCCACCGTCCCGGCGAACCCCAGCGAACCCGCACCACGATCCGAGGCCACTGTCGACGCGACGGGCTCCCCGTTCGCTGGCGCACCCCAGTCCGGGTCGACCTCGACATTCATGTCTGCGAACTCGTCGGCGTGGTCTCGTAATTCGGCCCGTCGACGCCGCCGTGCCCGCGCCTTGTCTCGACCCACGGCACCCACCGCGGCCGCCGCGATCTCGTGCTGAGCAGCCACCCCGGCGCTGTTGGCGCTGGCCTCGGTCAGCCACGCGAGATACGGCGCGTGTGCGCTTACGTACTGCTCCGCGCTCGGACCCTCCCACGCGCCGGCCTGCACCGCGCCCAATAGTGAGGTGAGTTCGCCTGCTGCCGAGGCATATTCAGCGCTCAGCGAGTTCCATGCCCCGGCGGCCGCCAACAGCGACCCGGGTCCAGGACCGCTACTAAGGAGCGCTGAATGCACCTCAGGCGGCGAAGCCATCCACACCGGCGCGGTCATCGTCAGCGGCCGGCCGCCAAGTACGACGCCGCGGCAGCCGCATCACCGGCCGCGTAACTCACGCCGGACTCACCGACACCGACGCCGGCACGGCCGAGCTCTTCCACGCCTTCGGCCGCCACCGCGGCGTGCTCAGTGCCCTGGGCGCTGAAGCCGGCCGCAGTCTGCAGCGACACCGGATCGGCCGCCGACGGGACCACGGCCGTGATCGCCGGGGCCGCGCCCGCATGCGCGGCGGCTAACCGGGCGGTGATCGCTTCCACGGCGGCGCTGGCCGAGGCCAAACCCTCCGGGACGACTCGCAGTGTCATGACACATACTCCTTTCGTTGAAACTCACCGACCATCAACGGCCACACTCTCGTCGACGAGCGGATTGACCAACTGCACATACGTCGGGGTGTCGCTGTCGGTCAGCAGAATTGCCCGACCGGCGGGCAACCGATCGAATCGCTGACCGCGGATCTTGCCGCCGTCGGTCGGGTTGCCCGACAACATCAACGTGGTTGCTTGCAGGTCGTTGAACCGGCGCAGCAATGGGCTGGTCATCAGCGCGTGCGCGGCGCCGGTTGCGCGTGCGGTGACGACCACCCGCAGTCCCAGGTCGCCGGCCTGCGCGAGCAGCCCGATCAGGGGGGTCCACGGCCGCTGCCCGACATAGGGACCCGTCATCGCCGGAGTATCCGGAATCTGATCGACGTCGTCGATGATCAGGTAGTGGGTGTGGCCCTCGAATGACCAGCCGGTCAGCTGTGCCGCCGTGAGGCCTGCCGGTGGTCGCCGCTTTTCGATGAGCGCCGACAGCCCGAGCATCGCCGGGATCACCCGGTCGATGTTGGCGGTGTATTCGTTGTCGGGGAACAGCGGCTCATCGACGAGATGCAGCCGTCGATCCAGCACGGTGAACGCGACGCGGTCCGGCGTCGAGTTGTCGCGGATGGTGCGGATGATGTGGCGCAACAACGTGGTCTTACCGGACTTGGTGTCGCCCAGCACCAGCAGCAACGGGTTCTCGGCGAAGTCGAGTTCGACTGTGGCCAAGTCTTCTTCGCGCTGGCCGATGACGACCCGGTCGGTGCCCCGATACAGCGCGCCGAGCGCGGCGGGCGCCAGGTTGGTGGGCAGCAACCGCACCGGTGGCGCCGCGATCCCGGGGTGGCGGGCATTGATCGCGGCAACCTGGTCCAGTTCGGGTGCCGCGAACAGGAAGTGCTCGGCAGCCATGGTCAGACCACGACCCGGCTGGTCGGCGGGCACCGCCTCGGCCGGACGGTGCAGCGCGCCGACCAGCCGGACGTTGCTGTCGCGCGCGTCGTGCAACTTGAGCTCCAGCCGCAGCCCGAGGCCGTCCCGCATCGCCAGCGGCACCTCGAGCCAGCTGGGTGTGGTGACGACGACGTGGATGCCATAGGCCAATCCGACGTTCACCAGTTCGGTCACCTTGCTCAGCAACGGGTTTCGGGTGTTGAACTGGTCGGTGTTGTCCCGGCTGAAGGCATAGAGGTTGTCGATGACCAGGAACACCTGGCCCAGTCCGTCGTCCGGCCCCTGCTTGTCCCGGAACACCTCCCGCTGCTGGCGTGACCGCAGCAGCTGCTCGAGCTCGCCGAAGGTGCGGCGGATGCGTTCCGGTTCCAGCGCCGAGGCCACGCTGCCGACATGCGCCAAGTCCTCCAGCGCCCGCAGCTGCCCACCGCCGTAGTCCAGGCAGTAGAAGCTCACCTCGCGGGGCGAGTGCAGGCTTGCCGCCGACAAGATAAACGTTTGCAGGGCAGTCGATTTCCCTGACTTCGCACCACCATGGATCACCAGGTTGCCGGCCGATGACCTCGCGTCGAACACCAGCGGGTCGCGGCGCATCTGGAACGGCTTGTCGATTTCGCCCAGCGGCCAACGCCACTCGCCCCGCGGCACCGCTGCGCGGGCCAGCGCTGCGCTCAGCGGAATCGCGTCGTCGAGCGGCGGCAGCCACAGCTCTGGCGCACGCGGACCGTAGCGCGCAAGCTGGTCGCCAATGGTCGCGATCAACTTGCGTGACGGCGCGACCGGTTCGTCGTGACCGTTCTTGGCGATCACCGTGGTCTGGTCGGGCTCCACCCGGCCTGCAGTGAACAGTTTCGGCTCGGGAACCGAGTGCACCACAAGCGTTTTCGGCTGCCTGAGGTGGATCGTAGATGCCGTCGACGTAGGTGCTGCGGAATTTGATCGGTGCGGCACCCGGGGCGGGCACCAGGAAGCCCACGCCTTTGTGTTCCTTGCCGGACTCGATGTGGTAGGCGTCCTCCACACCGATGATCGACCGCGACACGGCAGGGCTGGCCACTTTCAGGCCGATCCGGTAGGAGGTGTTCTTGTCGATGTCCTTGATCTTTCCGACGTCCAATGTCTGCGACGCGAACAGGATGTGGATGCGGAACGAGCGGCCTTTACGGGCGACGTAGTCGAACAATTCCGCGTACTCGGGATGGTCGGACAGCATCAACGTGAATTCGTCGGCGACCACGAACAGCGTCGGGATCGGCGCCAGGTCATGTCCGGCGGCGATCGCGTTTTCGTATTCGGTCACCGAGTTGAACGCGCTGCCCTGCACTTGACGTCCGGCCTCGCGCAGGATCATTTCCCGACGCGCGACCTCGCCGCGCAGCGTGTCGGCGAACCGGTCGGCCAGCGACTTCTTCTCGGCCATGTTCGAGATCACCGCGACGACCTGCGGGAAGTTGCGGAAGATGTCGGCGCCGGCCTCACCCTTGAAGTCCGCGTAGATCACGATCAGTCGGTCGGCGGAGTGAGTCGTCAACAGCGACAACAGGATCGACATCAAGGTCTGCGACTTGCCCGCACCGGTCATGCCGATCATCAAGCCGTGCGGACCCATCCCGCCTTCGGCTTCGTCTTTGAGGTCGAAGATCAGCGGCTCACCGGTCGCGGTGACACCGATCGGAACCCGCAACTCGTCGTCGCGGTGCCGGGGTGCCCACAACGTCGGGACATCAAGCCGGGATGCGTCCGGGATTCCCAGCAGCGTCGTGAAAGTGGCGCCGCGGGTGGCCGTCGATTGCAGGCCGCTGTGCGTCGGATTGGAGTCCCACCGAGACAGTCGGCGCGCGAGGTGGACGGCGTCGTCGGCCCCGAGATGGTCGGCGCTGTCGATGTAGCGCTGCCAGCCGCCGGTCTGCCAGCGGTCGATCGCACCGTCCGCGATCCGCAGGATCGGCCGTTCGGGATCGGAATACTGTTCGCGATGCGGTGCGGTGGCCGATCGGTGCACGACGGTGATCCCGGCCCGGCCAGTCGCCAAGGGCGAGGCGTTCAGGTCGAAATCCGGATCGTCGACGATGATCAGCAAGTGCCGCAACGCATCAGCCGACCCGCCGGTGAACGCCGGGCGGTCGGTCAGCGCCGGCCCAAGCAGCGCGGCCAGCTCGTCGGGCTTGGTGGACAGGTAGCGGGCCGGTCCGACGCCGTCGGCTTCGCCCGGGATGTCAACGTGCGGCAACCACTTCAGCCATGACCATTCCGGCGACTCGAGATCCGAGGTAGCCACCGCGACGCCGAGCACCGTCGGGTCGTGCCAGGTCACCGCCTGAGCGACCCAGGCACGCAGCGCCGCGCGCACCTCGTCGGCATCGCCAAGCACCGTGACCCGCGAAACCTTGGCCAGGTCGATACCGGTCGGCACATCGCGGACGGTGCGTTGGGTATCCAGCAGACTGCGTAATGCGCTGTGCGACACCGGTTCCAGGTCGATCTCGTCGGCGGTGTCGTTGACGCGCAGCGCGGTGTCCAATGCTGCCGAGTGCAGGCCGGCGCGCACCACCAGAAAGTCGGCGTCTTGGGGATCGCGTTCCCACTGCCGTCGCGACCCGGGTATCGCGGCCAGATCCGCCGGTTCCGGGTGCGACCATTCGGCTGCGGCGCGTTGCTGCGGCGGCCTGAGCCCGGATGTTGTCCCGAACCACCGACAGGTAGCGCAGGTAGTCGGCCCGCTCGGCGTCGACCTCCTCGGTGCGCGACTTGTTGTCGGTTCCGCGGAAGAACGCCGTGGCGGCCAGCAGCAACACGAACGGGAAGAACAGTGTCTGCGGAGAGATGAGTCGCATCCCGGTGGCGACCATCGCGACGATCATCCCGACGATCAGCAGCACGATCACCACCGGCAACGCCCGCCGCAGCAACGACGGCGGAATCACCCGGGGTAGTTCCGGCGGCGCTTCGATGCTGATGCTGCCCTTGCGGGTCGCCGGTGATGGCAGCCGGCGGCGGGCCTCGAAGATCAATCGGCTCATCGGTTCTGCCCTTCGGCTGAGGTACGACCGGGTCGGGAGTCGGGCGCCAGGCCGTCGTGGGCGAGCAGCGCGTCGGCGCGCGACAGCGTCGGTCCGGGCGCGAACAACGACAGGATGGACCAGGGGATCGCAGTCGGCGGCGGGCTCAGGCCAAGAGCCTCAGCGGTTTTCGCGTGCCCGGTGGCGCCGCCCTCGTTGCCTTCGTTGTCGATGCCGTATCGGACGCCGGTGTCGGAGATCCAGAACAGCGATCCGGCGGTCGGTGACGCCGCGTTCTGTCCGACGGTCTGAGCGAAGTACCCAGTACCGGGGGCCATCGCGACCCGGCTGGCGGTGCCGCCGGTGCCCGCGCCGACCAGATCCTCGGTGTGCACCGCGTCCGGAATCGGAAGCGCCGAACCGGAAAGCAACGTCAGCGAATTCGTGCTCGCCCCGGCCAGCTTGCTCCAGTGCGCGCAGGTGACCGGATCGCGGGCAGCGTCGAGCGAGGCTGATCCGCTGCTCGGGGTAGCGGCTGGTATCCAGCTGCCGCGACACCGGCAGCTTGGCGACCTGATCGGCGCCAAGCCGCGGTGGCTGATCCAGGCCGTAGGAGTTGGAGTTGCGCAGTACCGCGGCCAACACCGGCGAGATCGGCTGCAGACCGTCGGGCAGCACCGCGTAGTAGAGCATGCCGTTGGCTGAAGTGCTGTCCAGGCCATGGGCTTCGACCACCGCCCCGACCGGTGCGGGCACGGGCAGGCCGAACCGTGGTGGGCTTCCGGCGTCGGGGATGACCGGCGCGGACAGCGGCGGCGCCTCGGGGATCGCGTTGAACAGGCCGACGGCGATAGGCCGCGGCGCCGGGATGTCGGTACCCAGGCCCAGCGCGCTGGTCACCGCATGGTCGGCGAGGTCGATCCGGCTGCGCCGGCCGTCCCACAGCAGCCAGGTGCTGGTGGGGTTGCTGACCAGCACCGCCTTCCCGGCGCTCAGCGCCGCGGCCCGGGCGCCACTGCTGTCGGGGGCTCCGGCAATCACCGTGACCCCGGTGGCCGGACCCGCTGGACTGGCATCGCACACCGTCCAGTCGGCGTCCTTGCGGGTGTTTTGCACCATCCGCTCGGGTGCACCCGGGATGCCGATCAGGTTGCCGAGCGGAAACTTGTCCAGCTCACTGCTTTTCACCATGGTGGGGTTCACCGGCCTACCGGCGATCAGCCGGGCCGAGGCCAAGTTCAGCACCGGATGCAGCTGATCGCCCACCCGTACGTACAGCGCGGCGGTGGACCGGTCGGCCAGCACCGGGTTGTTGGCCGCCGACCCGTTCGGCCGGATCAGCGAGAAGACAAAGCAGCCCACCAGCGCGGTGATCAGCATCAGCACGCCCATCAGCACCGCGCGCGTCTGGGTGCGCAGCGGGTCGACGAGCATCCGCGTGTCGTGCAGGGCGACGCCGGAGGCGATGCGGCGCATGACAAATCGCCAGCCGGTCACCTGGTGGCGCGTGACGAAGCCACGGCGGTAGACGACCTTGTCGGGGTTGTCGTTGACCGGGGTGCGCGACGCGAACGAGCGCCGGTCGTCGGGTGACTCTGGGTTCGTCATGCCGGCGTCTCCAGCCGCAGGCCCTCCAGCAGCGGCGGCACGGTGTTGGCGACGTCGGCGGCGGTGATCGTCATGAGCTCCTCGTCGGTGAATTCGCCGGTTTGCGCGTGTTCGGAGTGGTCCAACCGGAATTCGCGTTCTTCTTCTGACTTTTCGACGACGTTGCGGACGAACCGACCGTTGCCGGCGATATCCAGGCCGCGGCGTTCGACCCCCGCCGTATCGGGTTTCGTCGTGTTGGCCAGGTGGGCGAACAGCGCTTCCAGATCGTCGAGCGCGGGCTGCTCGAAGGCGCTGTCGCGTCTCGTGGCCATGAAGTTCGCGATCTCGATCAATTCGGCCGGCTGGTAGGACGGGAAGTCGATGGTGCGGGTGAACCGCGACCGCAGACCTTGGTTGGTGTCCAGGAACCGATCCAGGTCGGCGCGGTAACCGGCGATGATGACCACCAGCCGATCCCGGTCGTTTTCCATCCGGGCCAGCAGGGTGTCGATGGCCACCAGACCGAAGTCGTTCTTGGCGCCGGTGGCAACCAGGGCGTAGGCCTCGTCGAGGAACAGCACACCGTCCAATGCGCTGTCGATGATCGCGTTGGTCTTGGCTTCGGTCTCCCCGATGTGCTGACCGATCAAATCGGCGCGGTGTACCTCTTTGATGTTCTCCTTCTTCAACAGGCCAAGGCCGCAATAGATTTTCGCGACGACGCGGGCGATCGTGGTCTTGCCGGTTCCGGGCGGCCCGGTGAAGACCAGGTGGTGGGTGCGCTGCGCCACCTCCAGCCCGCGCTCCTTACGCACCAATTCCATTGCCACCGCGCTCTTGAGCCGCGCGACCTGGTCTTTGACCTTTTCGAGGCCGATGAACTCGTCGAGCTCGTGCTCAGCCTCGGCCAGCAGCACGGCCTTGCGCTCCTGGGCTCCGGGGTCGACGAAATCGCCGGGCTTGGGCTCGGTCTCGGGGTCCCACGGGTCGGTGCGCGCGTCGATGCGGTCCGAGGTGGTGGGCACGATCCCGAAGCTGGAATCCGTCAGCGCCTCTTCGACCTGGGCGTTTTCCGGGTTGGCGGCATACAGGTCCTGCAGCACCTCGCGCGCGGTGTCGTCGTCGCCGTCGGCACGCAGCGCCAGCGCCTTGGCCAGCGCGCCGTCCACCGCGGCGACGGCGACCGGACCGTCCGGCTCCTCGAGATAAGACAACGCCGCCGCAAACATGCCCAGCCGCGCCAGCGCGATCCCCAGGGCGATCTTGACGGCGTGTGCGAAGTGCTCGTCGAGACCGGGGTCGTTGACGATCGGCGACAGCAGCTTGACCACGTCCGCCCAGCGCTCAGCCCGGTAGTGGATGGTGGCCGCGACCCAGCGGGCCTCCCGCGAGCTCGGCCGACGCTGGGTGACGTCGATGACCAGTTTGTGTGCGTCGGCGAATTGGCCCGTCGGCCGCCAGCGCCGCGGCGTAGGCGAGGTGGAAATCGTCGGGTTCGGTCGCGCGGAACTGTAAGTACAGCCCGGTGTCGTAGTGGAACCCCAAGGCGCCCGGCGCCAGTTCCACCTGGCGCTGCAATACTCCTGCGGTCGCCGCGTTATGCGAAATCGCTTCCAGCACACGGCTGGACACGTCGCCGGCGGCGGCCAGCCCGACCCAGGCATCGCACTGGTCATGGGCGATGCGGATCAGGCCGGTGAACCCGGATCGGGCGGCGGCCAGGTCTGCTGGACGCCTGCGGTCGTAGACGGTCAGCCCAAGCGCCCGGCAACAGGTCGCGAATCGGCTCGTTACGTCGTCGTCCACCCGGACTGTCGGCGGCCGGGTTGCGACGATGCCGGTGTCAGCGATTTCCACGCCTCAGTCTCCCCTTCGGACATAGTGTTGCCTAAGCTAACTTCGGGCCGAAGTTAGCATTGCATAAGCTACGTGTCGAGACGCACGTATTGGCGTCGATTCGTGGCCCCGGTCGCGGCATGATGCGAAAGCTAACCGCCGCACGTCAGTCCGCATAACAGCCTCCCCGCGACGGCCTTCGGAGCACGGCGAGACGAATAGGGTCTGCGATGCCGTCCGCGCCGCCGAGCCGTAGCTTAATGAAAATGAGTGTCATTAGCAGGTGACTGTACGGCATGGGCTTCTCACCGCTTGACGGCCCTGACCAATGTGTTACGAGCGACCATCGACCTGGCCTCGGAATCCGGTCCGGGAACCGGCCGGCCCACCTCGGGCAAGTAGTCGGCCAATGGGGTCGCCACCGCGGTCCAGCCGTGCTCGCCGAACCACTGGTCGGCCGGAGCGTGTCGCTCGTTGTAAACCAGTTGAAAGAACAGGCGCTCGTCTCCCTTGGCGCGAGCCTCCCGTTCCTCTTTAACGCCGGCCTCGAGTTCCTCGGTCGACATCGGGGCACTATCTTCCACGGCGACATGACTGCCCGTGCTGGCCAGCGCGTCGATTCCGGTGAGCAACTGCTCTTCGGCATCGGCCGGGAGATAGAACAGCAGACCCTCGGCAATCCAAGCTGACGGCAAGGCGACGTCAAATCCATTGTCCCGCAATGCTTGCGGCCAGTCCTCACGCAGGTCGATGGCAACCTCACGGCGTCCGGCGTTGGGTTTGGCGCCCTGTTCGGCGAGCACGTCGCGCTTGAAATCGAGCACCCGCGGACGGTCCAACTCGAAGATCGTCGTCTCGTCGGGCCAGGGCAGCCGGTAGGCGCGGGAGTCCAAACCCGCCGCCAGAATCACCACCTGCCTGACGCCCGCATCGGCGGCCCGCCGGAAGTAGTCGTCGAAATACCGGGTGCGGGCACCTTGGAAGTTGACGAAATGCGCGCCCCAATCAGGTGTCTTCAGTTGGTGTTCGGGAACTTTGCCGTCCAGCACGTCGGCCACGTTTCCTCCCACCGCCCGGCAGAACACCTCGGCAAACGGGTCGACAGCCAATGGGTCGGGTTTTTTCGCCTCCAATGCTCGAGCGGTGGCCACGAATAACGCGGTCGCACCGACACTTGTGGTGATGTCCCAGTCGTCGTCGTCAGTACGCACGGCAACCGACCCTACGCCCGCCGACCAGCAGGCTTTGTCGCCTGCGCGCTACCGTCCGTTCAGCCACGACGGCATTCAATACGACGCAGTGTCGTAGAACAAGACCCTGTCCCGGTAGGGGGTATTCGCAAAGGCGGCGCCGCTACACCAACGGGCGGCCGGCCTTGATCCGGCGGTCCAGATCCCACAGCAGCACGTTGAACGGGAAGCGCCGGACGAACCGCGGCAGCATGTTGTTCACCGTCCGCAGCACGGCTATCAGACGGTCGAAGCGCCGCTGCTTGGCGGCATCCCACGAGAAGCGCATCTCGTCGCGGAACCGTTGCGGCAGAAAGCCGGTGGTGATCAGCAGGCCGAGTTTTTCCGGCTGCCGGCGCACGACCGCCGGCAGCGGCACGCTCCGTATCCGGCCCACGGCAATCGGATACAGGTACTCGCGGACGGTGTCGTCGATGTGCACCTTGTCCAGTTGCTGCTGCCAGTAGCGGTCGAACGCGGCCCGATCCGGCGGCCACATCTCCGCCGGCACCTGCAGCGTGGTGCCTAGCACCACCGCTTCGCGGTAGTGACGATCGGCATCCTGCGCGTCCATCTCGCCGATGAACGTGCGATAGAAGTCGACCCCGCCCTTGTAGAGGCAAGCCGCCACCCACAGCTGCAGGTCGGGGTCAAACGCGTTGTACTCGACCGGGCTGGCGGGTGTCGAGTAAACCTCGGCATGTGCACGGTTCACCGCACTGCGAAACGCCGCCTTCTGGGCGTCAGTGCCGGCCATGGCCACCGCGAGATAGGTGAACGTGGTGCGGGCCCGCTTGATTGGATGCAAGTCCACCCGGCCGCTCTCGACGCGGCTCTCCACCACGCCGTAGCCCACACCCGGCCGGGCCAGCTGCATGATCACGTTCGCCGGGCCGAGCAGTAGCGCCATTCCCATCAAAGTGTCGTCCAGTTGGGGCGTCCGCCGCTGCTGCCGGGGCACCAGCTCGGCGACGGGTGGATCACTCACCATGCGCTCGACATGCCTGATTGGCTCGCTGACCGTCATCGCACACCTACCCCGCTAATTCTGAGAACGCCTGTTTCCTGATATTGCAGCCCGGCACGCCCGGATGTCAAGATGGGAGCCATGGCTACCGCCGCGACGACGAGCGCACGGCCATACCGTGGCATCGAGGCGGCCGATCGCACGGCAACCCGCCGCGCCAGGCTGCTGGGGGCCGGCCTCGATCTGCTGGGTGCCGACGACGCCGCAGAGTTGACCGTTCGCGGCATCTACCGACAGGCCGGCGTGGCCGCCCGCTACTTCTATGAAAGCTTCGCCGACAAGGACGAGTTCGTCGCAGCGGTGTTCGACTGGGTGATCGCCGACCTGGCCGCCACCACGCAGGCCGCGGTGGCCACCGCACCGCCGGAGGAGCAGACCCGCGCCGGCATGGCCAACATCGTCCGGACGATCGGCGGCGATCCCCGGGTGGGCCGGCTGCTGTTCAGCGCGCAGTTGGCCAACACCGTGCTGGTGCGCAAGCGCGTCGAATCCAGCGCGTTGTTCGCGATGCTCTCGGGCCGCCACGTCGAGAACGCACTGCGGGTACCGGAGAACGACCGGATCAAGGCCGCCGCGCATTTCGTGGTCGGTGGGGTGGCCCAGACCATCGGCGCGTGGGTGGCCGGTGAAGTCCGGCTCGATCCCGATCAGCTGATCGACCAGCTCGCGTCACTCCTCGACGAGCTCGCCGACCCGAGCCTGTATCGCGACTAGATGAGGCGCGGTGACCTAGTGGGTGGCCGGGATGCGGCGGTCGGCCGCCGTCCTGGGCACGGCCGGCGCATCAGCCGTTGTGAATTCCTTTATCCAGCAGGCAAACTCAAGCGTGATCCCGTCGGGATCCTGGAAATAAAATGACCGCACATAGACACCGGGATGCACCGTGGCCGAGACCTGCATCTCGCTTTCGTCATGGTTGAGCACCGGACCGACCCGCACCCCCTTGGCCTTGAGACGCTGCCGATAGTCGTCGAACTTCTCGGCCGGGACATGAAATGCCAAGTGGTTCATGCTGCTGACGGCGCTGGTGATCTCCCCGATGCCCGGGATGGCAGCCGGCGACGAGAGGCCCGGCACCCGGTCCGGCGCGTCAGCGAACCAGAAGAACGCAACGCAATCACCGTTGCCGGCGTCGAAGAAGAAATGCTGACCGGCGCCCCCGGGCAGGTCGAGCGACTTGATCAACGGCATGCCCAGGATGTTGCTGTAGAAGTCCACGGTGCGCGCCATGTCCGAGCAAACCAGCGCGACATGGTTGATACCGCCAAGTTCGAACTCGGGATTGGTGTTGTGCGGCTTGATCATCTCCGGGCTCCCGTCCGTCGGCAGTGCGCATCGCTGGTTTCGTGGCGGAGATCTGGATCTGAACCTAACATCAGATTCAGTTCTATTCCAGAGGTCGCGACGTTCCCGGAATCAGCGCGATCCCGTGGTCACGACGAAGGAGGCGCGCTGGTGTCGACGGTGTCCGAGCAACCGACCCGGCGTGCTCAGCTACCAACCAACCGCGGCCGCCGAACACAGACCGCCATCGACGCAGCCGCCCGGACAGTTATTGCGCGCAAAGGCATCCTGGCCACTACCATCGCCGATATCGCCGCCGAGGCTGACCGGTCGACGGCGTCGTTCTACAACTATTACGACTCCAAAGAGGCGATGGTCCGCGAATGGGCGTTGCGGTTCCGCGACGAAGCCAACCAGCGCGCGCTAACGGTCATCCGGCCTGGCCTGTCCAACCGCGAGCGAGCGCAGCAGGCCGCGGCAGCGCATTGGCACACCTACCGAAACCGGCTGGCGGAGATCGATCAGCGTGTCGCAGCTGGCGACGATCAACGACGACTTCGCCCAGTACTGGGCCGAAATCTGCGCCATCCCGACCACTTTCATCACCGAAATGGTGCGACGCGCCCAAGCGCAAGGCTATTGCGCAGGTGATGACCCACAGCTGATCGCAGTGGCGATCGTGGCGATGTTCAACCAGTTCTGTTACGTCCAGCTCGCCGGTCCGGGTTCGAGCCCGGCCCGCGCGCCTGACGACGAGGCCTGCATCAACACGTTGGCGAACATCTTCTACCGAGCTATCTATTGCAAGGAGGGCCGTTGAGGTGACTCGCACCAGCGGCACGCCCGGGGTAATCCGCGAATTCGTCGGATTGCCGTCGCCGACCGCCCGGCGAGCCGGGGCGGGTGGACACCCGTGTCAGGGGCTGTATCACCGGGGCGTCGGACGCAAACCGAAGGTCGCGATGATCGCCGCTCACTTCCAGATCGACTTCTCTGAGCACTATCTCGCCGATTACCTGGCTACCCGCGGCATCGGATTCTTGGGCTGGAACACCAGGTTCCGGGGTTTCGAGAGCAGCTTTCTGCTCGACCATGCGCTGGTCGACATCGGCGTCGGTGTTCGCTGGCTACGCGAAACGCAAGCAGTCGAAACCATTGTCCTGCTGGGTAATTCCGGAGGTGGATCGTTGATGGCCGCTTACCAGGCCCAGGCGGTCGAGCCAAACCTGACTCCGCTTCCAGGGATGCGGCCCGCAGCCGGGCTTACCGAGCTGCTGCCCGCCGACGGCTATGTGGCCAGTGCGGCCCATCCCGGCCGCCCTGACGTGCTGACCAACTGGATGGACGGCGCCGTCGTCGACGAGAACGACCCGGTCGCCGCTGACCCCGACCTCGACCTTTTCAACGAACGCAACGGGCCGCCGTACTCCTCGGAGTTCCTGACTCGTTACCGGTCAGCGCAGGTGGCGCGCAATAACGCGATCACCGATTGGGCCGAAAAGGAGCTGAAACGTGTTCGGGCAGCGGGATTTTCGGATCGCCCATTTACGGTCATGCGGACTTGGGCCGATCCCCGGATGATCGACCCGACCCTCGAGCCGACGAAACGTCAGCCGAATACGTGTTATGCCGGCGTCCCCGCGAAGGCCAACCGTTCCGCCCACGGCATCGCGGCCGCCTGCACGCTGCGCAACTGGATGGCGATGTGGAGCCTGCAGACCGCCCAGACCCGGGCCGAGCCGCATCTGGCGCGGATCACCTGCCCGGCCCTGGTGATCAACGCCGAGGCAGACACCGGTGTGTTCCCAACGGATGCCCAACGCATCTACGACGCGCTGGCCAGCAGTGACAAAACGCTGTGCGCGATGAACACCGACCACTACTTCACCACACCGGGGGCGCGCAGCGAGCAGGCTGACATGATCGCCAAATGGATTGCCAAGCGGTGGCGCTAAGGGTTCTCGCCCATTTCGTTCCCGGTCCTAAGGTGCTGGAATTTCTTGCGCCAGAGACTGATTGGCTTGACATCCGTTGGTGCGCCGACGATGACTCCGCGGATTCGCAAGCCAAGTTCCACCGCGAGCTACCCGGCGCCGACGTGATTTGGCATGTGCTCCGGCCGCTTTCCGGTGCCGACCTGCTGCAAGCAACCCAGCTGCGACTGGTCCACAAGTTCGGTGCGGGAGTCAACACCATCGACGTCGACACCGCCACGAAGCGCGGTATCGCCATCGCCAATATGCCCGGCGCCAATGCGCCGTCGGTAGCCGAAGGCGCGGTGCTGCTGATGTTGGCCACCCTGCGCCGCCTGCCGGCGCTGGACCGGGCCACCCGCGAGGGTCGAGGCTGGCCATCCGACCCAGCGCTGGGCGAAACCGTGCGCGATATCGGCGCCTGCACGGTCGGCCTGGTCGGCTACGGCAACATCGCCAAACAGGTGGCAAGCATCGTGGCCGCGATGGGCGCCACAGTGCTGCACACCAGCACCCGCGACGACGGGTTGCCGGGCTGGCGCCCGCTGCCGGAGCTGCTGGCCGCCAGCGATATCGTTTCGCTGCACCTGCCGTTGAGGGACGACACCCGTGGCCTGCTGGACCGCGCTGCGCTGGCCCGCGTGAAACCCGGTGCGGTGCTGATCAACACCTCACGCGGCGCGATTGTCGAGGAAAGCGCGCTGGTCGACGCGCTGCGCGGCGGTCGGTTGGCCGGCGCCGGCCTGGATGTCTTCGACGTCGAACCGGTGCCGCCGGACAACCCGTTGCTCAGCTTGGACAATGTCGTGCTCACACCGCACGTCACCTGGTACACCGTCGACACCATGCGGCGCTATCTGGTGGAGGCCGTCGCTAACTGCCGCCGGCTGCGGGACGGCAAGCAGCTAGCCCATGTCGTCAACCAACCGACCGGTTATTAGATTGACGGAAGAAGACCCAACGGAAGGCGACCAATGCCGATCGCGATTACTCCCGAGCATCAAGACCTGGCCGATTCGGTGCGGTCCCTGGTGGCGCGCGTAGCGCCATCGGAGGTCTTGCACGCCGCGCTGGAAACACCGATCGACAACCCACCGCCGTACTGGCAGGCCGCGGCCGAACAAGGCCTGCAGGGCGTGCACTTGGCCGAGTCGGTTGGCGGCCAGGGTTTCGGCATCCTCGAGCTTGCCGTGGTGCTCGCCGAGTTCGGCTACGGCGCAGTGCCCGGTCCGTTCGTGCCGTCGGCGATCGCCAGTGCGCTGATCTCAGCGCACGACCCGGACGCCAAGGTGCTGGTGGACCTGGCGTCTGGAGCGGCGATCGCCGCTTACGCGCTGGAGTCCGGGCTGACCGCGACGCGGCACGGCCCAGACGAAGCGTTGGTGATCCGCGGTGAGGTCCGGACAGTGCCCGCAGGCGGCGAGGCGTCGGTGCTGGTGTTGCCGGTGGCGATCGACAGCGGTGAAGAGTGGGTGGTGCTGCGCGCCGATCAACTCGAAATCGAGCCGGTCACAAGCGTCGACCCGCTGCGGCCCATTGCGCATGTGCGCGCCAACGCCGTCGAAGTCGGCGACGATGCAGTGCTGGGCAACCTCAACGTGGTCGCCGCGCATGCGCTGATTTCCACGCTGCTGTCGGCCGAGGCCGTCGGCGTCGCGCGGTGGGCCACCGACACCGCGGCGGAATACGCGAAGATCCGTGAACAGTTCGGCAGGCCGATCGGTCAGTTCCAGGCCGTCAAGCACAAGTGCGCCGAGATGATCGCCGACACCGAGCGGGCCACCGCAGCCGTGTGGGATGCGGCCCGCGCGCTCGACGAGGCCCGCGAAAATTATTGGGATATCGGGGATTCCGCGGTCGAGTTCGCTGCGGCGGTGGCGGCGACATTGGCGCCGGCGGCCGCGCAGCGCTGCACGCAGGATTGCATCCAGGTGCACGGCGGTATCGGATACACCTGGGAACACGACACAAACGTCTACTACCGTCGCGCGTTGATCCTGGCCGCCAGCTTCGGCCGTAAATCCGAGTACCCGCAGCGGGTGGTCGATACCGCGACCGGCACGGGGATGCGCGAGCTCAACATCGACCTCGATCCCGACACCGAGAAACTGCGGGCCGACATTCGTGCCGAGGTCGCCGGGCTCAAGGAGATACCCCGCGAAGAACGCGCGACCGCCATCGCCGAGGGTGGATGGGTACTGCCGTATCTGCCCAAGCCCTGGGGGCGGGCGGCCAATCCCGTCGAGCAGATCATCATCGCCCAGGAGTTCACCACCGGGCGGGTAAGGCGGCCGACGGTCGGCATCGCGGCGTGGATCGTGCCGTCGATCGTGGCCTTCGGTAGCGACGAGCAGAAACAACGTTTCCTGCCGCCGACGTTCCGCGGCGAAATGATCTGGTGCCAGCTGTTCTCCGAGCCGGGTGCCGGATCCGACCTGGCCGGGCTGAGCACCAAAGCGACCAAGGTCGACGGCGGCTGGCGCATCAGCGGACAGAAGATCTGGACCACGGCGGCCCAGTTTTCGCAGTGGGGGGCACTGCTGGCGCGATCGAGCCTCAGCGCTCCAAAACATCAAGGCATCACCTACTTCCTGCTGGACATGAGCAGCGAGGGCGTGGACGTGAAACCGCTACGCGAGCTCACCGGCGGCGCGATGTTCAACACCGTGTTCATCGATGACGTCTTCGTGCCGGACGAGCTGGTGCTCGGCGAGGTCAACCGGGGCTGGGAGGTCAGCCGCAACACGCTGACCGCCGAGCGGGTTTCGATCGGCAGCAGCGAGGCGCCGTTCTTGGCCAACCTCGACCAGTTCGTCGAGTTCATTCGCGACGGGCAGTTCGACCAGATCGCGCAAAACCGCGCCGGCCAGCTGATCGCCGAGGGCCACGCCGCCAAGGTGCTCAACATGCGCTCGACGCTGTTGACGTTGGCCGGCGGCGACGCGATGCCGTCAGCGGCAATCTCCAAGCTGCTGTCGATGCGTACCGCACAGGGCTACGCCGAGTTCGGGGTGTCCTCATTCGGGACGGACGCCGCGATCGGCGACCCCGACGAGCTGGCCGGGAAGTGGGCTGAGATCCTGCTGGCCAGCCGCGCCACCACCATCTACGGCGGCACCTCCGAGGTACAGCTCAACATCATCGCCGAGCGGTTGCTCGGGCTGCCGCGCGACCCGTAATCCTGCATACAAAAATCCACGCCGACCTGACTGTTGTCAGATCGGCGTGGATTCTTCTTCGGCGGGAGCGGCGACCCTATTTCCGTTTGGGAGAGGCTAGTCGCCATTCACCGGGCGGATCCGGCTCGCCCGCGCCTACCGCTCCTCCCCAGGCCTAGAAGATGTGGAAGCCGCCGTTGGTGTGGCGGTGGTGGCCCCAAAACACGGGGGCGACGTGATACGGGCCACCCACGGTGGGCGCTGGTACTGCGGAGGCTGCACCCACGGTGGGCGCTGGTACTGCGGAGGCGGCGTTGGCCGCGGGCATCGCGCCGAACAGCATTGCGCCGGCCACGGCGCCTGCGCCGATCGCACCAACTGCTAGGCGACGGGCCGAGGACATCGAAGTGGATAGTGAGATCGACATTTTGGTTGCTCCTTCGTCATCTGGGTCATCTGGGGGACTGACACCAAGAACGCTAAACCCCAATCCTTAGCAAACGCTAAATTAGCGCCTTAATAATGCTGAGAATATTGCGCATTACTCCAACCAGCTATTTCTGGTTTCTATGCCAACTCCGCTGGTGGCGTTCCATTCATGAATTACTGCATTCATGATCTCATGAGGCACGTCCGTACTGGCTTCAGTAGCTACGGATGTAGCTATACTGCCTGCTTATAAGGGATTTACGCGTCTACTGATCTCCGTATCTCCGTGCTTCATTACGTAAGGATAATTATCAGTAATGTGCACAAATTACTTTGCATGTCCGCTTCATTCACTACGAGATAGCGAACTATTTTGATTGCCGTTAACGACGCTGGCTGGCACGTTGTCTTCTATATACAGCAATCACACTCTGACGTGTCGATATAAATCGATGCAATCGTCCCGACGATCGGCCCAGCCCGAATGAGTCGGGCCGCCGGCGCTGACCACGGCATCCGTTGCGCAGACACGGACACCCGGGCGCGGGTGCACGACTCCGCTTTAACGGACATACTTATGTCCTGATCTACTGAAATCTCACATCGACAGAAGGTCTCCCAGCCGCATGGAACCCAGTTCCCCATCGTTTCGAGCCAAGCCCCACGCCCGCGCGGACGCCGCGGCGCCGACCGAACGCCTCACCGGTCTCCGAGAGAAACTGGACCACCAGAAACTCGACCAACCATCCCGCGGCCAACGAACCCGGCGGACCGTCGACCTGTCCCCCGCCACCCACCGCGCCCTCGACATCTGGCAGCGAGAAGCCGCCGACCGCCTGGGATACGCCCGCGTCACCGGACAAGAGGTCCTTTGCGCACTTATTGAGCGGCTGTTGTCCGATCCGAAGCTTTCCGCCGAGGTGACCCGGAGTATCCGGGACCGGCGCTGACCCTGCTAGCTTCGCCATCATGGCAGAAGCGCAGCGTCCCGACCGCCGCGAGCAAGGAGTCGTCGACGAGCGCACCACGCTGGAGTCATTCCTCGACGACTATCGAGACATCGTGGTGCGCAAGGTTTCCGGTTTGTCCGACACCGATGCTCGCCGCAGGCTCGTCACCTCGCCGACCACCGTGGGCGGGCTGATCAAGCACCTGCGTTGGGCGGAATACGGCTGGTTCGAACAACTTCTGCAGGAACGAAGCGACGACAACCGTCGCGCCCACGAACGCTCCTGGGAGTTCGAGTTCCTCCCCGAGGAGCCGCTGTCAACACTGATCACCGAATACCAAGCCCAGTGCGAGCAATCCCGGAGTATCGCCGCACGGCATCCGCTCGACCACGTGGTGCCGCATCGTCGCTTCGGGACGGTTTCGCTGCGCTGGATCTACGTGCACATGATCGAGGAGACTGCCCGCCACACCGGACAACTCGACATCCTGCGCGAACAACTCGACGGCGCAACCGGATTCGACGGCTGAGCTAGTCGCGTGACTATTCGACCTCGAGGTCACGCAGCTCGCGTTTGAGAATTTTGCCGGTCTGGTTGCGCGGCAACTCGTCGAGGAAGATCACTTCACGCGGCACTTTGTACTTGGCCAGGTGGTCGCGCACATAGTGCTTGACGGTGTCCTCGTCGAGATCGGCGTCCTGCTTTTTCACCACGAAGGCGCGCAGCCGGTGACCCCACTCTTTGTCCTCGACGCCGAGCGCGGTGGCCTCCACCACGTCGGGATGCCCGCTGATCAGGTCCTCGACTTCGGCAGGGAAGACGTTTTCGCCGCCAGAGACGATCATTTCGTCGTCGCGGCCGCTGATGTAGAGCAACCCGCGCTCGTCGAAGTAGCCGACATCACCGGATGACAGTAGGCCGTTGATGATCTGCTTGCCGCCGCCGCCGGTGTAGCCCTCGAACGGGAACGTGGTGCCGACGAAAATCCGACCGACTTCACCCTGCGGCAACTCCTTGCCGTTGTCGTCGTAGATCTTCACCTTCACACCCTTGACGACGGGTCCCGCAGTCGAGGAGTTGAACTCCAGATGCTTCGGCTCCGCGATGGTGGCGAACGCGATCTCGGTGGATCCGTACATGTTGTAGACGACCGGACCGAAGTCCTTCAGCGCCCGTTCGGCCACGTCGGCGCCCAGTGCCGAACCGGAAACAAAGATGATTCGCAGGCTCGATAGATCGGGCCTGTTGTCCATCTCTTCCAGCGCATCGAGCATCCGCGACAGCATCACCGGCACGACAACGACCGCTGTTACCTTGTGCTTTTCGATGTCTTCCAGCACGACAGCCGGCTTGAACTTGTTGTGCAGCACCAGCGTCGAGCCCAAGAACATCCCGATGGTGGCGTGTAGGAAACCAAGGGCGTGGAACATTGGCGCCGGCAGCGAGGTCACCTCGTTGGCCTTGAACGGAACATGCGACAAGATGCCGCCGATCGGCGCCAACGTCGGTGGGGTACTCCGGTTGGCTCCTTTCGGGGTCCCGGTGGTGCCGCTGGTCAGGATGATGATCGACGAGTGCTTGCTGGCCTTGGGAGGGGGCGACTTGCTATTGGCCGCGACCAAGTCGGCCAATAGCAAGTCGCCGCTGCCTGAGTCCTCGCCGTCAGGGGTCGTGCCTAGGGCACGCAACTTGCCCAGCGGAGGCTCGGCCTTGCTGACGTCCTTGGTGTACTCGTCGTCGTAGATCAGGAGTTTGGCGTCTTCGCGCTCGGAAACTTCTTTGATCTGCGGGCCGGAGAAGGAGCTGTTGAGCAAGATGATGCGGGCCCCGACCCGCGCGCACCCGAACTCAGCAATGGCGAACCAGCGGTGGTTGCGTGCCAGAATCGCCACCCCGTCACCGCCGCGGACACCCTTGGCCAGCAACCCGTGAGCCACCGCGTTGGCGGCCTCGTCGAGTTCCTTGAAGGTCAGCGCGCCGTCGTCGTCGATGATCGCCGCGCGGTTGGGTGTGCGCCGCGCATTAAACGACGGCAACATGCCGATCTCGCCCCAATTCCGAATGTCGGCTGCCATCGCGGCATAATTCAGCGGCGGCTCCAGCCGGAACGCCCCCGACTCGATGATCTTGCGGAGGTAATGCAGTTCAGCCGCCCCACGCTCGGCGTACTGCTGAAGCTTGGCGGCTGCCTGCCCAGGGATATCGAAGAGATTAGGCATGCCTTCACCCTATGTGACGGACGTCGCACCGCGGCCGGGAAATTGCCCCGAATTACCATCAACCCATGGGGCCGGTGGCACTGGACGTGGGCGGACGCCCGGTCGAGGTCACCCATCCGGACAAGGTGATCTTTCCCGGTCATCACGGGCGAGCCGGCCACACCAAACTGGATCTGATCCGCTACTACCTGGCCGTTGCCGACGGTGCCCTGCGGGGCGTGGCCGGACGCCCGATGATCCTGAAGCGCTTCGTCAAGGGCATCGAGCAGGAGGCGATCTTCCAGAAGCGTGCGCCCGCAAAACGGCCGGACTGGGTGGACGTCGCCGAGTTGCGCTACGCATCCGGGACCTCGGCCGAGGAGGCCGTCATCCATGACGCCGCCGGGCTGGCCTGGGCGATCAATCTGGGCTGCGTTGACCTCAATCCGCATCCGGTGCTCGCCGATGATCTCGACCACCCGGACGAGTTACGCGTCGATTTGGACCCTATGCCCGGGGTGCAGTGGCGCCAGATTCTCGACGTCGCATCGGTGGCCCGCGACGTGCTGGAGGACTACGGGCTGACTGCCTGGCCGAAGACGTCCGGTTCGCGTGGCTTCCATATCTACGCACGCATCGTGCCGGGCTGGTCTTTTCGGCAACTGCGGCTTGCTGCCCAAACAGTGGCGCGGGAGGTGGAGCGACGCGCCCCCCACCTGGCGACCAGCCGCTGGTGGAAGGAAGAACGCGAGGGCGTGTTCGTCGACTTCAACCAGAACGCCAAGGACCGCACGGTCGCATCGGCGTATTCGGTGCGGGCCACGTCGGATGCGCGGGTGTCGACGCCACTGCATTGGGACGAGGTCGCCGGCTGCGACCCGGCCAGCTTCACCGTGGCGACGGTGCCGGAGCGGTTCGCCGACATCGGGGACCCGTGGGCCGGGATGAACGACACCGCCGCCGGCCTCGAGCGACTGCTCGCGCTGGCCGAGGAACTCGGGCCCGCCGAGAAGGCGCCGAAAGGGGCGCGCCGCGGCGCGGGCACGGGCCGCCGCCAGTCGGCGATGCCGCTCATCGAGATCGCCCGCACGAAGACCAAAGATGAGGCAATGGCCGCCCTGGACACCTGGCGGGAGCGCTACCCCGCCGCGGCGGATCGCCTGCAGCCGGCCGACGTACTGGTCGACGGGATGCGCGGACCGAGCTCGATCTGGTACCGGATTCGGATCAACCTGCAGCACGTGCCCGACGACCAGCGGCCGCCGCAGGAGGAGTTGATCGCCGACTACAGCCCCTGGCCTGCCCCGCCCACGCGTTGAGCGCCACCGGCAAATCTCACGCCGATTCTGAATGCCGCCGCGCGAACCAGGTGATCAGCCGCCCCAGGATGATCAGCAGCAGCAAGAACACGATCAGCAAGAAGGCCGCGTCATAGGACAGGTCCAGGGCCGTTTTCGACGGCAGGTTGTAGAACGTCCAGATCGGATACGTCAGGTAACCGACCGGCGAGTCGGTAAGTTTGCCGCTCGGAAGGGAATCCGACCAGCCGGCCGTATACAGCATCGGCGCCGTCTCACCGATCGCCAGCGCGAGCGCCACCAGCATGCCGGTGACGATTCCGGGTAGTGCCGTCTTCAGCACAATCTTGCGCAGCGTCCAAACGACCGGCAACCCCAGCGCCGTTGCCCCTTCCCGGTATGCCGTCGGCACTTGACCGAGCGCCGACTCGGTGGCCTTAGCGATGTACGGGATACTCAAGACCGACAGCGTCAAGACCCCGGCCGCCAGCGAGAACCCCCAGTCGAAGTAGACCACGAGCGCCAGGTAGCCGACGTATCCGAGCACGATGGATGGGATGCCGGACAGTACCTCGTAAGCGCCGCGCAGAATCGAACGCGTTCTGCCGGTAGCGAATTCGGACAGGTAGATCCCGGCCAACACACTGACGGTGCCACCCACCAGCATGACACCCAGGCCTAGGACCAGGGTACCGACAATGGCGTTGCGAAGACCGCCGCCGCCGCCATGGGAGTCCTCGACCAGCACGCTCCAGTGGAACACCGGCAACGCACGGCCGACGACCCCGATCAGCATCCACAACGTCGGTGCGATCACCATCGCCAGGCAACAGAAACATGCGGTCCACCACGTCGCGTTGGCGGTTTTGCGCCGAGAGGTTACCGACCACATTTCAGATACCTCGCCCGACTGGTAGCGCGGTACTCGACGCGCGGCGCACCAGCGCACGAGCCAACATATTCGTCAGCAACGTGATCACCATCAGCACAAGACTTGCCTCAGCAAGGGCCTTCACTGCGAAGTTGGTGGAGTCGGTTAACGCTGAATCCAACTGTGACACAACGGTTGCGGCGATGGTGGTCATGGTCGAGTAGATGTTGGTTGGCATCGCACCTAACTCCGCGCCGGAGACCATCGCGACGGCCATCGTCTCGCCCAGCGCACGGCCCAGTCCCAGCACGACGGCGCCGACAATGCCGCTGGACACCCAAGGCAGGGTGACCCTGCGCGCACACTCCCAGTCGGACATGCCGAGCGCGATCGCACCCTCGCGGGGTAGCGACGGCACCTGCCGGATCAGATCGCGGCAGGTGGTGGCGATGATCGGAATGATCATCACCGCCAGCACCAGACCCGACACCAACATGCCTTCTCCGTTGCCGGTGTCGCCGCGGAAATAATTGAGCACCGGCACATTCGGCACATTACGAGCGATCAGGGGAGCGACATGGTGGGCGATGAACGGCCCGAAAGTCATTGCCCCCCAGAGGCCGACGACGACACTGGGGATCCCGGCGAGCAATTCGAGCACCATGCCGACGGCCGAGGCGGCGCGTTTCGGTAGTCGTTCCACGATCGCCAACGCCGCCCCAACAGACACCGGTACCGCGATGATCAGGGCGATCGCGGAGCTCGCCAGCGTGCCGACGATCATCGGCAATGCGCCGTAGTACGCGCCAACCGGATGTGGGACACCGTTGCTGTCTTCGGTGCTGCCGTAAAGGTTTCCCGGGTTCCATTCGGTGCTGGTAAAGAAGTGCAGCCCGTTGAGCCTGATCGCCGGGAGCGCCTCGATGATCAGCGTGCCCAGCACGAACAACAGCGCGAGCAGCGGGATCACGGCACCCGCCCCACCAGCCCACCGGACAGCAAGGTCGCCGCGGCTCATGCCACGGATGCGGCCCAGCATGCGCGATACCACTAGCGGGTCGGCCGGCACCCGCTGTCGCGTGGGAAGCGTCAAGGCAGCGAGTTAGCCGGTGATGCTGGCGATTTGGACGTCTGACTGCTTCTGCACCGAGGGCGGCAACGGTTGAAAGTGAACCTTGTCCAGGAACGAGGGGCCGCTACCCTCGGTCACCACCCAGTGCAGAAATGCCTGCAGCGTCTGTGCGGTAGCGGCATCCTTCTGGCTGGCGTAGACAACGGCGTACTCGTAGTTGACGATCGGGTATCCGTTGGCGGCGGGACCGTTGATCAGTGAGATCACCTGGTTTGCCGGCGTCTGCGAGGCGAATCCGGTGGCCTCAGCCTGGATGCTTTGAGCGTCCGGCAGCAGGTACTTGCCGGAGGCATTGCCCAGCTCGGCCACGCCGAGCCCTTTCTGGCTGGCCTGGTCGAGATAGCTGATGCCGATGTAGGCGACGCACCCGGGAGTCTGAGCGCAGCCGGTCACCATGCCACCGGCGCCGTTCTCACCGAGCGCGCCCGGCACCGCAGGGAAGTCGACGGTGGTACCAAAGCCCGGCGACTTACCCCAGCCGTCAGGGTCTTGTTTCGACAGGTACTGGGTGAACACGAAAGTATCGCCGGCCCCGTCGGAGCGGTGTAGCGGAACCACCGGGATGGCCGGCAAATTCACTCCGGCGTTGAGCGCGGCGATCTGCGGGTCATTCCAGGTTTTGATCGTGCCTTCATACATGGCTGCCAGCAGCTTGCCATTCAGCTTGAGGTGCTCGCTGACACCGGGCACGTTGTAGTGGACCTCCTCGGCGGATATGGCTAAGGCGATATTCATCAGCCCCTTGTGCGCGGAAATCTGACCCTCCGACAGGTAGGCGCCAGAGGCGCCGATGTCGACCGCCCTGGCAATTGCCTGGGAGATCCCGGCGCCCGACCCGGTGGACGCGGTCGTGATCGTGACGTTCGGGTATTTCGCCTGATAAGCCGGAACCCACTCATTCATCAGCGGGTACAGCTCAGTGGCACCGGTCTCCGACAAGGCGACCTTCGACGTCGCGGGCGTGGTCGCGACGCTGCCGGTGCTAGCCCCGGGGTTGGACGAACCGCCTGTTGAGTTTGAACCGCAGGCTGCGGCGACCAGGACCAATGGCACCGCAACCAGCAGGGTACGCAGAGAGATTTTCACGGCCCTCACTCACCTTTCTTTCCATCGTTGACGTCTGTGGCCCCGACGACCACACCCAGAAGATGGCGGTCGCCAAACAGTCCAGAGACATAACGGACGGTCTCCGCATGCTTCGGCGAGCGGAACAGCTGTTCGGTGGGCCCGTCCTCCAGCAACCTGCCGTCAAAGAACAAGGCGGTCCGGTCGCCGATGCGGGCGGCCTGGGCAAGATCGTGCGTCACCATGATCACGGTGAGCCGGTTGGTCAGCGATCGAATGAGCTCTTCGATTTTCTCGGTCGTGGCCGGGTCCAGCGATGAGGTTGGCTCGTCGAGCAGCAGGACCTCCGGGTTCACCGCAAGCGCACGGGCCAGGCACAACAATTGTTGTTGACCACCGGAGAGCCGGAATGGCGAATCACCGAGTCGATCCTTAACCGCATCCCAGAGGCCGACCTCGGCCAGGCGAGCCTGCGCAACGCTCTTAAAGTCCTTGCGGGACACCAGCTTATGTGCGCGCAGACCCGCAACGACATTGTCCAGGATGGACATCGGGAATGGATTGGGACGCTGGAACAGCATGCCGACCCTGCGGCGAAATCCCATCAGGTCTTGGCTTTTGAAGATGCTGCGTCCACCCAACAGGACATCACCGCTGTAGCGGTATCCGGACACCTTGTCGTTCATTCGATTCAGGGTGCGCAGGAAGGTCGTCTTACCGGAGCCGGTCGGTCCCAACAAGGAGGTGACGGTACATGCGGGAAAGTCGAGGCTTACCTCGTCGAGCACAGTTGTGGCGCCGAAACCCAGGGTAAGGTTCACCGCACGTATAACAGGGGCAGCGGCGTCCGCATCGACGTCATCCGTTCCGGCGTTGAGTTGCTGTGGGACCATCAACACCCCATCACGTTACTGCGGTGCGCCCACTAAGAGTCGAGCGTCCGCACCCTCTGCCCATTTTCATAGGCGCTGCTAACTCACTACCTATCTTCACAGGTGGCGCTCATCTTTTCTGTTGATTTTCAGAGGTTTTGCTTACAATCAGCCCATCTTGAAAAGTTTTTATGTAGCCAGGCTCACGTGCTCGTTGCCAGGTAAGTGACGTCCATCTGTGACGGAACGTGTACTGCGGGGGGCTCCCGCGGCGGCGGCGCATGTCCGTCGCCCTGATTCGTCAGAGGAGTTCCTGTGAAGGTCAACCGAGCTGGCGCGGCAGTGAGCCTGCTTGTCGTCGGCGCACTGACGTTAGCGGCATGCGGTGGCAACACAAATACTTCGTCATCACCTTCTGGATCTAATGCCCCGTCGACACCAATCAGCTGTGGCGGCAAGAAGAAACTCAAAGCCAGCGGCGCGACCGCACAAGAGAATGCGATCGAGCAATTCGTTTACGCCTACATCCGTGCATGCCCGGGCTACACATTGGACTACAACGCGAACGGCTCCGGCGCCGGGGTGAAGGAATTCATCGGTAACATAACCGATCTGGCGGGCTCCGGCGATCCGCTGAACCCATCAAAGGGTCAGCCCGCGCACGCTGAACAGCGGTGTGGTTCGCCGGCGTGGGACTTGCCGGTCGTGTTCAGCCCGATAGCGGTTACTTACAACGTCGCCGGCGTGAGTTCGCTGAATCTTGATGCGCCGACGATCGCGAAAATTTTCAACGGCGCCATCACCACCTGGAACGACCCGGCGATCAAGGCGCTCAACGTCGACGCGGCCCTGCCGTCAACGCCGATTCACGTCTTCTTCCGTAGCGACCAATCCGCAAACACCTCCAACTTTGAGAAATACCTGGATGCCGCCTCCGACGGTGCGTGGGGGAAAGGTTCCAGCCAGACGTTCCTCGGGGGTGTCGGCGACGGCGCCGCCGGCGATGATGGCACGTCAGCGGCCGTGCAGAACACCGACGGGTCGATCACCTATAACGAATGGTCATTTGCGGTGGGCAAGCAATTGAACATCGCGCAGATCATCACGTCGGCCGGTCCGGATCCCGTGACGATCACTACCGACTCGGTCGCCAAGACGATCGCCGGGGCCAAGTTCGTGGGGCAGGGCAATGACCTGGTGGTCGACACGTCGTCGTTCTACAAGCCGACCCAGGCAGGCGCCTATCCGATCGTCGAACCGACGTACGAGATCGTCTGCTCGAAGTATCCGGACTCCGCGACCGGTACGGCGGTAAAAGCGTTCATGCAAGCCGCAACTGGCGCTGGCCAAGATGGTTTGGACCAATACGGATACATCCCGGTCCCCAGCTCGTTCCAATCGAAACTGACTGCGGCAGTTAATGCCATCTCTTAACTGAAGGGAGCTTGGCGATGAGCGGCAGCGAGTCGGGGTCATGGTTTGGGCCGTACCGGTTGATGCGGCTGCTGGGTCGTGGGGGGATGGGAGAGGTGTATGCGGCCGAGGACACCCGCAAGGGCCGGGTGGTGGCGCTCAAGCTGATCTCGCCGCAGTTCTCCGACGATCCGACGTTTCGCGCCCGGATGCAGCGTGAAGCTGAGGCGGCGGGGCGGATGACCGAACCGCACGTGGTGCCGATTCATGACTACGGCGAGATCAATGGGCGGCTGTATCTGGAAATGCGGCTCATTGAGGGCACCAGTTTGGCGGCGGTGCTCAAAGCGGGTGGGGCGCTGAGTCCGTCGCGGGCGGTGGCCATTGTGCGTCAGGTCGCCTCCGCGCTGGATGCCGCGCATACCATCGGGGTGACGCATCGCGATGTCAAACCGGAGAACATTCTGGTCACCTCCGATGATTTTGCGTATCTGGTGGATTTCGGGATTGCCCGGGCCACCACTGACCCGGGGTTGACCCAGACCGGGATGGCGATGGGGACCTACAAGTACATGGCGCCGGAGCGGTTCACCGGCAATGGGGTCACCTATCGCTCCGATGTGTACGCGCTGGCCTGTGTACTGGAAGAGTGTCTGACCGGGTCACCGCCGTTTGGGGACGACAGCATCGAACGGCTGCTGGCCGCACATCTGATGGAGCCACCCCCGCGGCCCAGCCAGCTGCGACCCGGAAAGGTGCCGGCGGCGATCGATCAGGTGATCGCCACCGGGATGGCCAAAAACCCGGACGAGCGTTACCGCAGTGCCGGTGAGCTGGCCAACGCCGCGCTGAATGCGCTCACCGGACCCGAGCAGCATCAGGCCGAAAGCATCCTGCAGCACGACGCCGCCGCCGAGACGATGGCGCGCCCCGCGCCGGCCGCCAACGGCACCGCAAGCTGGCCACCGCCCGGCCCACGGCCCAGCGGCCCACCACCGCCCGACTTCGCACCCAGCACCCCCGAGCGCCGCAGCAATCGCAAGCGGTGGATCTTGATTGGCGCCGCCGCCCTCCTACT
The DNA here is from genome assembly GCA_963720085.1 of uncultured Actinomycetota bacterium. Lineage (GTDB taxonomy): Bacteria > Actinomycetota > Actinomycetes > Mycobacteriales > Mycobacteriaceae > Mycobacterium. Next base: position 79,381 of record CAVRER010000035.1, on the reverse strand, counting down.
CACCACTGCCGTCGTAGCCGCGGTTGCGTGGCCGCGTTCGCCATCATCGCCGGCGTGCGGACAAAATGTGCTCCCGTTCAACGGCCTTGACTTCCGCCTCTCCCCCGGAGGAGTGGCGCTGGACTCCGCCGGCAACGTGTACGTCGCCAGCGAAGCGATGTACGGCCGCGTGGTGGAGTTGGCTCCCGGGTCGAGCAAGCCGACGGTGCTGCTGTTCACCGGACTGTACGAATCCCAAGGGGTTGCGTTAGATAGCGCCGGCACCGTATACGTCACCGACTTCAATAACCGGGTGGTAAAACTAGCCGCCGGGTCAAACGCCGTCACGCCGGTGCCGTTCACCGGCCTCAATTACCCCGAGGGCATCGCGGTGGATAGCGCCGACGACGTATTTGTCGCCGACCGGGGCAACAACAGGGTGGTGAAGTTGCAGGCCGGGTCGAACACCCCGACCGATTTGCCGTTCACCGGACTGAACGACCCGGATGGCGTAGCGGTGGATACCGCCGGCAACGTCTACGTCACCGACTCCGACAACCATCGGGTGGTGAAGCTGCAGGCCGGGTCGAACGCTCAGACCGTGTTGCCGTTCACCGGCGTCACTCTGCCCTGGGGTGTGGCGGTGGACAACGCCGGCAACGTCTACGTCACCGACCACGACACCAGCAACGTTGTGAAGTTGGCGGCCGGGTCGAACACCCAGACCGTGCTGCCGTTCACCGGCCTCAACACTCCATTGGCGGTGGCCGTCGACAAAGCCGGGAAGATCTACGTCGCCGATCGGGGCAACGACCGGGTGGTGAGCCTGTCGACGTGCTGAGAACTGTGCGGCGTACGGAAGAATCAGGTCATGCAGGCGACTGACCAAACTCGCGGTCTGCGGGAACGCAAAAAGATCAGGACCCGCCAGACCATTAGGCAGGAGGCGTTTCGGCTGATCGAAGAAAACGGTTACGCCGCCACCACCGTCGAGCAGATCGCCGAGGCCGCCGAGGTATCGGCGAGCACGTTTTTCCGGTATTTCCCGACCAAGGAATCCGTGTTGCTCGCCGACGACATGGACCCGGTAATCCTGAATGCCCTGGACGAACAGCCGTCCGACCTGTCACCGAGTCAGGCGGTGCGGCGCGCATACCAGTCCGTCATGGCCAACCTGTCGGACGACCAACGCGAATTCGAGAACACCCGGCAACGGCTGATGTTCTCGATACCCGAACTCAAGGCGGCAATGTACGACGAGTATTACCGCACCATCACCACGTTCGCCGAGGCAATCGGCCGCAGAATCGGCCGTGACGCAAGTGATTTCGAGCTACGGGTATTCGCCGGAGCCCTCGCCGGCGCGATGATGGCCGTCTACGTGCCTGGTCCGGGCGCAACCGACACCGTCTCCCGTGCCCTGGACTTCGTCGACGCCGGTATGCCGTTGACCTGAGCGAACGCTGTAGGCTCACGCGATGCTAGAGCAGTGGAGTCGGCGGGGGTTTTTGCGCGCCGGCGCGGCCGCGGGACTGCTCGTGTTAGCAACTCCCCCGGCCTGCTCGTCGCACAAACCGGCGCACGTCGGCCGCGGTGGCGGCGGACCGGTGACCGTCACGCACGTCTTCGGTGAGACGACTGTCCCCGAGCCGCCCAAGCGGGTAGTCAGCGCCGGTTTCACCGGGCAGGACGATCTGCTGGCACTTGGCGTCGTGCCGATCGCGGTAACAAACTGGTTCGGCGACCAGCCGCTCGCGGTGTGGCCATGGGCCCGCCCCAAACTGGGCAACGCCAAACCCGTTGTGCTCAACCTTGACTACGGAGTCCAGGTTGAGCGGATCGCCGGCCTGAAACCCGACTTGATCGTCGCCACCGACGCCGGAGTCGATCAGGACACCTACCAGAAGCTGTCCGCGATCGCCCCGACGCTTCCGCAGTCCGACGGCTACGCATTCTTCGAGCCGTGGAAGGACCAGGCGAGCGCGATCGGCCAGGCGGTTTTTCAGAATGACCAGATGAAGTCACTGATCAACGGCATCGACCAGAGTTTCGCCGGTGTCGCGGACAAATATCCGCAGTTCAAAAACAAGAAGGTGCTGCTGCTGGAGGGCAAGCTGCACCAAGACAACGTGGTGGCAACAACCGGTTGGCGCACCGAGTTTTTGACCCAAATGGGTCTGTCCGTTGCGGACAGCATCATCCCGTTCGCCGTCGATCAGCAGCGCGCGTTCATTCCCCGCGACAAGATCAAGGCGGTTCTCGATGCCGCCGACCTACTGATCTGGACGACTGAAACCGACGGCGATCAAGCCGAGCTGCTGGCCAATCCCGACGTGGCGGCGCTCCGTGCGCGCAGCGTGTTCACCACCAAGGACCAGGGCGGCGCGATCGCGTTCGCATCGCCGCTCAGCTACCCGCTGGTGGCCGATCAGTTGCCCCCGCTGATCGGTAATATCCTGCATTAGAACCGGCCGGTCTTAACCCGATTGCCCGCCTCCTCCTCCCTCCGCTTGGCGGCGGGCATCGTCGGCGGGCGGGCCGCCTGAGCGTTGGCTAAGGCAGCTCTGGCAGTGCTCGAAAATCTGGCTTCGATTCCCGGCCAAGGGGTTACTGTCGAGTAATGAGCGTGGCAATGGATCTGAGCGTGGTTGACACCGTTCTCGACTACGGCGATCAGGCGCTGCTGTTGCAGTTCGACAGCACCACCGACGTATTGGCGTGGGCGGCTGCCCTACGCGAGGCCGCGCTGCCCGGTGTGCTCGACATCGTCCCGGCCTCCCACACGGTGCTGCTGAAACTCGACGGCCCCCGCCATCAGAGCGCAATCCGCCGTCGCCTGCGCACCTTGCAGGTGGCTCCCGACATGGTGGCGACCGCCCGGCCGGAGCAGCCCATCACGATCGACGTCGTCTACGACGGTGCCGATCTTGCCGAGGTAGCCGACCGTACCGGGCTGACCACCGCACAAGTCATCAACGCGCACACGGCTACTCCCTGGCAAGTCGGATTCGGTGGATTCGCACCGGGTTTCGCGTACCTGGTCGGCGGTGACCCGCGGCTGGCCGTACCCCGGCGGTCGGAGCCGCGATCATCCGTCCCTGCCGGTGCGGTGGGTCTGGCCGGCGAATTCACCGGAATTTACCCGCGCCGGTCCCCCGGCGGATGGCAGCTGATCGGCCACACCGACGTGGTCATGTGGGACATCGAGCGTCCGAATCCGGCGCTGCTTACGCCGGGCATGTGGGTCCAGTTCCGAGCCGCGTAGCGGCAGGCATGCGAAGACTGGAGAAAGGAGAGCGTCCATGACCACCCTGGAGATCTTGCGCACCGGCCCGCTGGCCCTCATCCAGGACCTCGGACGGGTGGGCCTGGCCCATATCGGCGTCACCCGATCAGGAGCCGCCGACCGGCGCTCGCACACGCTGGCCAACCGGCTGGTGGCCAACCCCGACGACCGCGCCACCATCGAGGTGACCTTCGGCGGCTTCTCGGCCCGAGTCCGCGGCGGCGACGTCGACATCGCAGTCACCGGCGCTGACACCGACCCGCGCGTCGACGGAATCTTGTTCGGCAGCAACAGTATTCAACATGTCCGCGACGGCGAGGTGATCTCGCTGGGCGCCCCACACTCTGGGCTGCGAAGCTATCTGGCAGTGCGTGGCGGTATCGACGTGACACCGGTGCTGGGTTCCCGCAGCTACGACGTAATGTCGGCGATCGGCCCGTTGCCGCTACAACCCGCTGACGTCCTGCCGGTCGGCGAACACACCGACGAGTATCCCGAACTCGACCAGGCTCCGGTGGCGCCGATATCGGAACATCTGGTGGAGCTACTGGTGGTGCCCGGACCGCGGGACGACTGGCTCGTCGATCCGGACGCCCTCGTGCACACCATCTGGATGGCCTCCGACCGCAGCGATCGAGTGGGTATGCGGCTGGAGGGACGCCCACTGCAGTACCGCTCGCCCGATCGGGTCTTGCCCAGCGAGGGAGCCACCCGCGGTGCGATCCAGGTGCCGCCCAACGGCTTACCAGTGATCCTTGGTCCCGATCACCCCGTTACCGGCGGCTATCCGGTGGTCGGTGTGATCGCCGCCGAAGACATCGACAAGGTCGCCCAGGTGCGTCCCGGGCAGTACGTGCGGCTGCACTGGTCACGACCCCGGGCTGCGCGGGCTTCTGCTTCAAGCTCGATGACTTCGATGGTGGATGGCTAATCCACCTGGTAAACCAACAGTGTGCACACACAGGTACACACCGCCCGCCTGGTTCACACCGCCGACCTCAAAAGCGAGGCCCGGCAGCGCGCTTATGAGATGGTCAACGACGCATTCGCCGGTGAGTTCACCGACACCGACTGGGACCACGCGCTGGGCGGGATGCATGCCCTGATCTGGCATCACGGTGCGATCATCGCGCACGGAGCGGTCGTACAACGACGCCTGCTCTACCGCGGTGCCGCGTTGCGCTGCGGCTACGTCGAAGCCGTTGCCGTGCGGGAAGACTGGCGGGGTCAAGGGCTGGCGATCGCGATACTCGATGCCTGCGAGCAAGTAATCCGCGGCGGCTATCAGCTCGGCGCGCTCAGCTCCTCGGACCGGGGGAGGCGGCTCTACACACTGCGCGGTTGGCTGCCGTGGCGCGGGCCGACGTCGGTGATGGCGCCCGCCGGGGCGACGCGGACCCCCGACGACGACGGCTCGGTGTTCGTCCTGCCGGTCGGGATCAGCCTGGACGCCACCGCGGAGTTGGCCTGTGATTGGCGCGACGGCGACGTCTGGTAACGGTAATTACTCGGTAATGCACCCGAAATCTGCCGGGCATAAATACTTCCTATGGGTCACCCAGCCGCGCCGCCACTGGCCGGCTATCGGGTGGCAGTCACCTCGGCACGGCGCTCCGAGGAGCTCTGCACGCTGCTGCGCCGCCACGGCGCCGCAGTCAGCCGTGCGGCGGCCATCACCATGGTCGGGTTGTCCGACGATGACGAATTGCACCGCAACACAGAAGCATTAATTGCCAATCCGCCCGACATTGTGGTCGCCACGACCGGCGTCGGATTTCGCGGCTGGCTCGCCGCCGCCGACGGATGGCAACTGGCCCGCCAGTTGACCGCGGCGTTGTCCGGCGCTCGAGTCCTGGCCCGTGGAGCGAAGGTCACTGGCGCACTGCGCGCCGCCGGCCTAGCAGAGGAGTGGGCGCCGAAAACCGAGTCGTCGCGCGAGGTCGTGCAATACCTGCGGCAGTCCGGCATCGCGGGCTGCCGCATCGCCGTGCAGCTGCACGGCGCCACCGACGACTGGGATCCGTTTCCGGAATTTCTCGACGAGCTGCGCTCCGCGGGCGCTGAGGTCGTGTCGATCCGGGTGTACCGGTGGAAACCGGTACCCGCGGGCGGCGACTTCGACCAGCTAGTCACGCAGATCGCCCAACGACATTTCGACGGCGTGAGCTTCACCTCGGCGCCAGCCGTTGCAGCGACGCTAATGCGGGCCGGCGATCTGGGCATCTCCGACCAGCTGCTCAACGCGCTGCGCGCCGATGTACGGGCAATGTGCATTGGCCCGGTCACCGCACAGCCGTTGGTACGCCTAGGGGTTCCGACATCGTCGCCGAAACGAATGCGCCTGGCCGCGCTGGCCAGACATATCGCCGAGGAGCTGCCCGTGCTGCGGTCACGCACAATGCAGGCGGCCGGCCATCGTATCGAGATCCGCGGCTCCTACGTAATGGTTGACGACACGCTCCAGTCGCTGTCCCCGGCGGCGATGGCCATCCTGCGCGCGTTGGCGCACCGCCCCGGCGTCGTGGTCACCCGCCGGGAACTGCTACGAACGCTGCCAGGCAGCGCCAACGACCCTCACGCCGTGGATTCCGCGGTGCTGCGGCTACGAAAAGCATTGGGTGACAGGGACATTGTCGCGACGGTCGTCAAACGCGGTTACCGGTTGGCGATCGATGAAAGCTTCGACGGGGCTCTGATTTGATCTGATCTGACACCGTTCGCTTACGGCGAACAACCAGGTGGAACTTAAGCGTGGTCGACTCATGTTTATACCGGTAGGCCGGCAAGGTGTCGGCAACCACCAAGTACGAGGAGATACGAATGAGCAACCTGACCTTGTGGTCACGACCCGCCTGGGATGTCGACCGCTGGATGCGCGATTTCTTTGGACCGGCCGCCGCCACCGACTGGTTCAAGCCGGTAGCCGATGGCTTCAGCCCCGCCGCCGAGATCGTCAAGGACGGCGAGGACGCGGTCGTCCGCTTGGAGCTGCCCGGCGTGGACGTCGAGAAGGACGTCAACGTTGAGGTTGACCACGGCCGCCTAGTCATCCACGGCGAGCGCCGCGACGAGCACGACGAAGAGAAGGACGGGCGCACGCTGCGGGAGGTCCGCTACGGCTCGTTCCGCCGGTCGTTCCGGCTACCTGCGAACGTCACCGGCGAGGCCATCGCGGCGTCCTACGACGCCGGCGTGCTGACCGTGCGGGTGACCGGTGCTTACGCCGGGACTCAGCCGCAGCGCATCGAGATCACGAAGTAGTCTGCGTAGTCTGCGACCTCCGCACTCAGCTCGAATCCGGTGGGGCCCAACGGCTCCGCCGGATTCGAGGCGCCGCCGCGCTACATCGATTGCCCGACTCCTTCTCAGACCGTTACACGGTCTGCATCGTCGTCGGGCTAGCCCCAGCGGGCCAGGATCTCCTTGGCCCGGTTTCCCAAGGCGGCCTGCAGGAACGGCCCGAAGCTGATCCGCCCGACGCCCAGCGGACCGAAGGAAGCGGGATCATCCTGATCGGGTAGGGCGATCGCATTGACCGGAAGCGGAAGCTCAGTGGTCAAGCGCTGCAACGTCTTTGGGTCGTGACGGCCTACCGGATAGAGGACATCGGCACCCGCGGCGGCGGCCTTCTGCAACCGCGCCACCGCGCGCTCTACACGGTCCGACTCGTCGCCGTCCTGGCGCAGGAAAAGGTCAGTGCGGGCGTTGATCACGAGATGGACCTTCGCCTCGTCGGCGGCGGCGCGCAGCGCACCGACCAGTTCAGCGTGTTCGTCCGCCGAACGCAGTCGCTTGCCCTCGCTGTGCACGGTGTCTTCGATGTTCAGCCCCACCGCGCCTGCCCCAAGTAGCCCGTCGATCAGCCGCGAAGCCGGCAACCCGTAACCGGATTCGACGTCCACCGAGACCGGGACTTCCACCGCGGCGGTGATCTGCGCGACCCGGCTCAGCAGGTCGTCGAACGACATGCCCTCGTTGTCGGGTTTGCCGATCGAGTCGGCGACGGGATGACTGCCGACGGTCAGTGCGGCGAAACCGGCGTCGGTGGCCAGTCGCGCCGACCAGGCGTCCCACACCGTCGGGAGAATCACCGGATTGCCCGGCTGATGCAGCGTCAGTAGCGCCGTCGCTCGATCGGCCAATGCGCTGGATGCCGGCATGGCTGGCTGCCTCCCGCTTTCGGGCGTGACTTGGCTCACGCCATCGCTGTGTGCTGGATAGTATCGGGTGACGTACTGTGATTTATGACACCTTCACTTCCAGGGAGATCCGTTGTCCAGCACTACTGAACTCGCCGAACTGCACGAGCTCATCGGTGGCTTGCGGCGGTGCGTGACGTCGTTGAGGTCGCGGTACCGCGACACTCCGGCGATGCGTCGCGTGGTGAACGACGTCCAGCGAATCCTCAACGACGTCGAGCTGCTCGACATCGACGCCGGTGAGCTGGATCTGGCCCGGCACACCCTCGACCAACCGGCTGAGAAAATCGCCATTCCCGACACCCAATACGACGCCGAATTCTGGCGTGATGTCGACGACGAAGGTGTCGGCGGCCACAGTCGTTCTTGATTTACCCCCCGCGAAACTGCGCGCTGTTCGCTGTGGGTACTCTCCGACGAGGCCACGCGAAGAGGATCACAATAGATGAGCGCACCCACAGCGAACCGTTCTGCGTCCGGTGTCTTTTCACCTACGCGCGCCCACATCCAGCAACGGACGCTACGCACCGACCGGTGGTGGATGTCGCCGCTGCGGATCGACCTGGGCTTCGCCGCATTTGTCATCTACGCGACCGCGCGCGCATTCCAGCGGGATTACTTCTTCGTCCCGAAATACCACTACCTGACGCCGTTCTACTCGCCGTGCCTCAGCAAGGCTTGCGGTGAGGCCAGCGACTTCTGGCCGCAGATCCTGCCGAACGTGTGGTGGCTGCCGTTCGCGGCGCTGTCGCTGCCGTTCCTGCTGTTGTTCCGTGTGACCTGCTACTACTACCGCGGCGCCTACTACCGCACGGTGTGGCAGTCGCCCACCGCGTGCGCGGTGGCCGAGCCCCGCGTCCACTACACTGGCGAGACCAAATTCCCGCTGATCATCCAGAACACCCACCGGTATTTCTTCTACGTCGCCGGCATTATCTCGGTGATCAACAGCTACGACGCGATCGTCGCGTTCCATTCCGCGGAAGGACCGGGTGGATTCGGTTTCGGCCTGGGCAACGTGATCATGGTTGGCAATGTCATCATGCTGTGGGTCTACACGCTGTCCTGCCATTCGTGCCGGCACGTCACCGGTGGGCGGCTCAAGCACTTCTCCAAACACCCTGTGCGGTACTGGATCTGGACCCAGGTCAGCCAGCTCAACACTCGGCACAAGCTGTACGCGTGGATCACACTGGGCACGCTGATGCTCACCGACTTCTACATCGCGCTGGTGGCCAGCGGCGCCATCCCGGACCTGAGATTTGTTGGCTGAGAAGCCACTTCACGAATATCGGAAAGTTTAGTGAGGTTCCATGACTGAGGTCGAACGGCACTCCTACGACGTGGTCGTGATCGGTGCCGGCGGCGCAGGTTTGCGCGCGGTCATCGAGGCGCGGGAACGCGGCCTTAAGGTTGCGGTGGTGGGTAAGTCGCTGTTCGGCAAGGCGCACACGGTGATGGCCGAGGGCGGTTGCGCAGCCGCGATGGGTAACACCAACCCGAAAGACAACTGGAAGACCCACTTCGGCGACACGATGCGCGGTGGGAAGTTCCTGAACAACTGGCGGATGGCCGAATTGCACGCCAAGGAGGCACCCGACCGGGTTTGGGAACTGGAGACCTACGGCGCGCTGTTCGACCGCCTCAAAGACGGCAAGATCAGTCAGCGCAACTTCGGTGGGCACACCTACCCACGCCTGGCGCACGTCGGTGACCGCACCGGCCTGGAGCTGATCCGCACCATGCAGCAGAAGATCGTCTCGCTGCAGCAGGAGGACTACGCCGAACTCGGTGACTACGAGGCGAGGATCAAGGTTTTCGCCGAATGCATCATCACCGAACTGATCAAAGACGGCGACGCGATATCCGGAGCGTTCGGCTACTGGCGCGAAAGCGGCCGGTTCATTTTGTTCGAGGCTCCCGCGGTGGTGCTGGCCACCGGCGGGATCGGCAAGTCCTTCAAAGTAACCTCGAACTCCTGGGAGTACACCGGCGACGGCCACGCTCTGGCGCTGCGTGCCGGCGCAGCGCTGATCAACATGGAGTTTGTCCAGTTCCACCCGACGGGCATGGTGTGGCCGCCCAGTGTGAAAGGCATCCTGGTCACCGAGGGCGTTCGCGGCGACGGCGGAGTGCTCAAGAACTCCGACCAAACCCGGTTCATGTTCGGCTACATCCCGCCGGTGTTCAAAGGCCAGTACGCCGAAACCGAGCAAGAGGCCGACCAATGGCTCAAAGACAACGACTCGGCCCGCCGCACCCCGGACTTGTTGCCCCGTGACGAGGTCGCCCGTGCGATTAACTCCGAGGTCAAAGCCGGCCGCGGCACCGCACACGGCGGGGTCTACCTCGACATCGCGTCGCGGCTGACGCCCGAGGAGATCAAGCGGCGGCTGCCGTCGATGTACCACCAGTTCAAGGAGCTGGCCGGCGTCGACATCACCAAAGAGCCCATGGAAGTCGGACCCACCTGTCACTACGTGATGGGCGGTGTCGAGGTGGACGCCGATACCGGCGCGGCCACCGTCCCCGGATTGTTCGCCGCTGGCGAGTGCTCCGGCGGCATGCACGGTTCCAACCGGCTGGGCGGCAATTCGCTGTCGGACCTGTTGGTCTTCGGACGGCGGGCCGGCCTGGGCGCTGCCGACTACGTGCGGGCGCTGAGCAGCCGCCCGAAAGTCGCCGAAGATGCCATCGACGTGGCGGCCAAACGGGCGCTGGCCCCCTTCGAGACCCCGACAAACGGCGCCACCGCGGAGAACCCCTACACGCTGCAGTTGGAACTGCAGCAGTCGATGAACGATCTGGTGGGCATCATCCGCAAGGCAGAGGAAATCACCGAGGCCCTCGGTCGGCTCGACCAGCTTCGTGAGCGCTTCAAGAACATCCACGTCGAGGGTCACCGGCAGTACAACCCCGGCTGGAATCTGGCCATCGACCTCCGAAACCTGCTGCTGGTCAGCGAATGTGTCGCCAAGGCAGCGCTGGAGCGCACCGAGAGCCGAGGCGGCCACACTCGCGACGACCACCCCGCGATGGACTCGTCGTGGCGCAAGGTGTTGCTGGTCTGCAGGGCCGCAGGCGGCGACGAGGTGATCCCCGACATCTCCGTGACGCACAAAGACCAGGTGCCGATGCGGCCCGACCTGCTCGAGGCGTTCGAAATCTCCGAGCTGGAGAAGTACTACACCGCCGAAGAGCTGGCCGACCACCCAGGACGGAGAGGCTAATGAGCTACAACGCGACCCTGCGGGTATGGCGTGGCGACGAGGCCGGTGGTGGACTGCAGGACTTCACCGTTGAGGTGAACGAGGGCGAGGTGGTGCTTGACATCATCCACCGCCTGCAACAAACGCAGACACCCGACCTCGCGGTGCGGTGGAACTGCAAAGCAGGCAAATGCGGTTCCTGCTCAGCGGAGATCAACGGCAAGCCCAAGTTGATGTGTATGACGCGGATGTCGATCTTCGCCGAAGACGAAGTCGTCACCGTCACGCCGATCCGGACGTTCCCGGTGATCCGCGACCTGGTTACCGACGTCTCGTTCAACTACGAAAAGGCTCGTGAAATCCCGTCATTCACGCCGCCAAAGGATCTGCAGCCTGGCGAGTACCGGATGGCGCAGGCGGATGTGGAGCGGTCTCAGGAGTTCCGCAAGTGCATCGAATGCTTCATGTGCCAAAACGTTTGCCACGTGATCCGTGACCACGAGGACAACAAGGAGGCGTTTGCCGGCCCGCGCTACCTGATGCGAATCGCGGAGTTGGAAATGCATCCGCTGGACACGTTGGACCGGCGCAACCAGGCGCAGGAAGAGCACGGCCTCGGGTACTGCAACATCACCAAGTGCTGCACCGAGGTCTGCCCCGAGCACATCAAGATCACCGACAACGCTCTGATTCCGATGAAGGAACGAGTCGCCGACCGGAAATACGATCCGGTGGTGTGGCTGGGCAACAAGCTATTCCGTCGGTAAGCATCAGGTGTTAGGGTATCGCTGATCCGGGTATCCAGCACGTAGCTGCGTACGAACCGAAAGGCGGTGGCCATGACTTTACGACAACCCGCCAGCATCAACGACATTCGAACGGCGATTCGTGAACTGTCGCTGCGCGCGGAAGTCGCACAGAAAGAGGGCCGGGAGAAGGACGCCGCGGAACTCGAGCGTCGCATCCAGGCTTACCGAGACGAACTCGGCAAGCGCCCCTGACTAGGCGCCCAGGCGGCGGAAAACGCTGCGGTGAAACACGATTGGCGGGACGTCCGCGTCGATTTGAACATCGCTGACCCGCAGTACCACGATTGTGTGATCCCCGGCGGGAATGAGTTGCTCGATTGCGCTTTCCAACCAGACGCTTGTGCCCTTGATGAAAATCGCACCGCTGCTGTTGGACACTGTCTCCAAGCCGGCGAACCGATCGCCGGTTTGGGCGGCGAGTGCGCGGGCGGCTTCGTCGTGAGCCTCGCCCAGAACGCTGATCCCCAGGGCGCGAACGCTTTTCAACTTCGGCCAGGTCGTCGAGGTGTTCTGCACGCAGAACGATACCAATGGCGGATCCAGCGACACCGGGACAAACGTGCTGGCCGCCAGCCCTTCTCGGACTCCGTCGACTTCGGCGGCGATGGCGATCACACCAGACGGGAAATGGCCGAAGGCCTCGCGCAGTGACGACGGCGTCAGCTTCTCAGGTGTATTCACCGGGCTTCATTCGCATCGACGGAATTTTGCATTACTGACCCTACTCGCCGGACGTGTAGCCGTGCGCAACGGCAACGTCGGGATGGGCCCGCAACCTGCTCTTCCAGGCGTTGCGGCCGTAAACCGAGAAAATGGGATCGGACGGGTCCGCGCGCGGGCTTGCTCGCGTTGCCAGGTCCGGGGGTAGTGACAAGGTCGGGATCTGTGCATCCAACCGCGGGTTGAAGAAGTAGGGCACCGAGATCCGATCAGCCGCATGACGCAGGTTCACCCGGTGCTCGGTTGCACGCAGATACCCGCCGGTCGCCAGCTCCAGCAGCTCACCGATATTCACGATGAACGCCCCGTCGCGCACCGGGACGTCGATCCAGCCGTCGCCGCTGCGGCCTGGCCGCACCTGCAATCCCTGGCTGCCCGGCTCGGCAAGCAGCAGGGTGAGCACGCCCGAGTCTCGATGCGCGCCCACTCCCTGCGAGCCGGCCGCCGTCGCCGGATAACGCACGATCTTGATCAGGGTCGCCGGTGTCGCGGCGAAGGCGGCCTCGAAAACGTCCGGCGGACTGCCCAGCGACGCCGCCCAATGCTGCAACAACCTGCGGGCCACCACGGCCAGCGCCGCGTCCCACTCGGCGATGATTCCTGGCAGCTCCGGCAACCCGGCGGGCCACTGGTTGGGACCCTGCAGCCACAGATAGTCAGGCTCGCCCGGGCCGCCCACGGCGTTGCGCTCCGGCCCGATGTCGATCTGCTCGCGCCAGTCCACTTCGCCGCCGGTCAGCTCGCCGCCCAGCCGCGTGTAGCCACGGAAATGCGGACTGCGCACCATCGCGACGGCGTCCTTCTCCGCCTGCGGCAGCGCGAACAAGCGCCGCGCCGCCGCCAGCACCCGGCGAGTCAACGCCGCAGGCACGCCATGGCCGGTCAGGTAGAAGAAGCCCACTTCGTGGGCCGCCTCGCGCAGGCGTTCCCGCAGTTGGCCAGGAGGGTGGCGCAAGTCCACTTCGGGCAGCGTCGTGACGGTCGACACAGTTGCCACCTATCCATCATCGCCGCAGGTGAAGCGGTATGCCACGGTCTCGATCAGCACGAACCCAACCGGTTGGTTAATTAGGCAATGAAATTTAGCTCACACTCGGTTGCGTCGAGTTACCGATGGGTATAGCTTAACGGTGTTACTGGTGGGTAACTTAGCCTTAGTACCCAACCATAAGTGGCGTTCTCATCGAGGAGGAACCAGTGAGCCACTACAAGAGCAACGTCCGCGACCAGGTATTCAACCTTTTTGAGGTCTTCGGCGTTGACAAGTCCTTCGGTGAAGGCGCGTTCAGCGATCTGGACGCCGACACCGCCCGCGAGATGCTGACGGAGATGAGCCGGCTGGCCGAAGGCCCAGTCGCCGAGTCGTTCGTCGACGCGGATCGCAATCCCCCGGTGTTCGACCCTGAGACACATTCCGTTGCACTGCCCGAGCCGTTCAAGAAGTCGGTGCGTGCGGTCATCGAGGGCGGTTGGGACAAGGTTGGCATCGACGAGGAGCTCGGCGGCATGCCGATGCCCAAAGCGATGGTCTGGTCGCTGCACGAGCACCTGCTGGGCGCCAACCCCTCGGTGTGGATGTACGGCGGCGGCGCAGGTTTCGCCAACATCTTCTACCACCTGGGCACCGAAGAGCAGAAGAAGTGGGCCGTGCTGGCCGCTGAGCGCGGCTGGGGCTCGACCATGGTGCTCACCGAGCCGGACGCCGGCTCGGACGTCGGTGCCGGCCGGACCAAAGCGGTCCCGCAGGACGACGGCTCGTGGCACATCGACGGCGTGAAGCGGTTCATCACCTCCGCCGACTCCGATGACCTGTTCGAGAACATCTTCCACTTGGTGCTGGCACGCCCCGAGGGCGCTGGGCCGGGCACCAAGGGCCTGTCACTGTTCTTCGTGCCCAAGTTCCTGTTCGACTTCGAGACCGGCGAGCCCGGCGAGCGCAACGGCGTCTTCGTCACCAACGTCGAGCACAAGATGGGTCTGAAGGCCTCCGCAACCTGCGAATTGACCTTCGGCCAGCACGGCGTGCCCGCCAAGGGCTGGCTGGTCGGCGAGGTGCACAACGGCATCGCGCAGATGTTCGAGGTCATCGAGCAGGCCCGCATGATGGTCGGCACCAAGGCCATCGCGACGCTGTCCACCGGCTACCTCAACGCCCTGGCCTATGCCAAGGAGCGCGTGCAGGGCGCCGACCTGACGCAGATGACCGACAAGAGCGCGCCGCGGGTGACGATCACCCACCACCCGGACGTGCGTCGCAGCTTGATGACCCAGAAGGCCTACGCCGAGGGTCTGCGTGCGCTGTATACCTACACCTCGACCTACCAGGACGAGCAGGTGGCCAAGGCAGTGCACGGTGTGGACGCCGATTTGGCGGTCAAGGTCAACGACCTGCTGCTGCCGGTGGTCAAGGGTGTCGGCTCCGAGCAGGCCTACGCCAAGCTCACCGAGAGCCTGCAGACCTTCGGTGGATCCGGCTTCTTGCAGGACTACCCGATCGAGCAGTACATCCGCGACGCCAAGATCGACTCGCTCTACGAGGGCACCACGGCCATCCAGGCGCAGGACTTCTTCTTCCGGAAGATCGTCCGCGACAAGGGTGTGGCGCTGGCCCACGTATCGGGGCAGATCGAGGAGTTCGTCAAGAACGAGTCCGGCAACGGTCGGCTGAAGGCCGAGCGTGCGCTGCTGTCCACCGCCCTGGCCGATGTGCAGGCGATGGCAGCGACGCTGACCGGTTACCTGATGGCCGCGCAGGACAACATCTCCAGCATCTACAAGGTGGGAACGGGTTCGGTGCGCTTCCTGATGAGCGTCGGCGACCTGGTGATCGGCTGGTTGCTGCAGCGTCAGGCCGCGGTGGCCCTGGAGGCGCTCGACGCCGGCGTCAGCGACGCCGACCGGGCCTTCTACGAGGGCAAGATCGCGGTCGCGTCGTTCTTCGCGAAGAACTTCCTGCCGCTGTTGACCAGCACCCGCCAGGTGTTGGAGACCATCGACAACGACATCATGGAGCTCGACGAAGCAGCCTTCTGACGCCAGACAACGAAATCCCCCGCTCTCATGGGCGATTTCTAGGGGTCGTCGCAACACTGCCTGGTTTAGGTGGTGAGTAGTAGATCACGCAGGCGCTCGGCTGGGGTATCCCAGCCGAGCGTTTTGCGTGGACGGCCGTTGAGTTGTTGGGCGACGTGCTCGAGATCTTCAGGCCCGAACACGCTGAGGTCGGTGCCTTTTGGGAAGTACTGGCGCAGCAACCCGTTGGTGTTCTCGTTGGTGCCTCGTTGCCAGGGGCTGGCCGGGTCGCAGAAGTAGACAGCCATGTCGGTGGCCAGGGAGAAGTGCTTGTGGCGGGCCATCTCGGCGCCCTGGTCCCAGGTCAGTGAGCCGCGCAGATGCGAGGGCAGGGTCGAGATCGTGGTGATCAGCCCATCGCGGACGGCTTCGGCGTGGTGTCCATCGGGCAGGTGCACCAGCATCGTGTAGCGGGTGGCGCGTTCGACGAGGGTGGCGATCGCGGTCTTATTACCTTCGCCCATGATCAGGTCGCCTTCCCAATGTCCGGGCACGGCGCGGTCGTCGACCTCTGCGGGACGGTCGCTGATCATGATCATGGGGTCGACGAATCGGTGGGTGCGCTGATCCGGGGCGCGGTGTGGTTTACGCCTGATAGCCGCTGAGGTGGGGGCACCTCCCGCTTGCGGGGGCGAGTCGGCTGATTAGCCTTCGACGCCAGCCAGCGAAATCCCCCGCTCTCATTCCGAGACGGGGGATTTTGCGTTAACGAGCCTGATCATAAAAAGGCTTGATACAAACCATAAGAAGGGGCCGCCGCGGGATCCCCTCATTCCGGCGGCGGCCCCGCAAGTCGACCCCAGACCGGCAACCAGATGGCCGATCAAGGATGCCCCGCGCTGCCATCGGGTCGGGGGGTCGGACGACAGCACGGAGCTATCCAAGCATCGGATACCCGCAGGGTGCCGTTACTAAACGGCACGGACCGCGCCGCGCCGGACCCGCGTATCAGGCTTCCAGGATCGCGGCGACGCCTTGGCCACCGGCGGCGCAAATCGAGATCAGCCCGCGCATCGGCTTGGCTGCCGCGCCCTGCTGCTTGGCTCTGACTTTTGCGGCCTCTGCCAATTGCTTGGCCAACTGCGCAAGGATCCGCCCGCCGGTGGCGGCGAACGGGTGACCGGCGGCCAGCGACGACCCGTTGACGTTGAGCTTGGACCGGTCGATCGGCCCCAGCGCGGCGTCTAGGCCCAGCCGCTCCTTGCAGTACTCCTCGGACTCCCAGGCCTGCAGGTGCGCCAGCACCACCGAAGCGAACGCCTCATGGATCTCGTAGAAGTCGAAGTCCTGGAGGCTGAGCCCATTGCGCGCGAGCAAGCGTGGCACCGCGTACGTCGGCGCCATCAGCAGGCCATCGGCGCCGTTGACGTAGTCCACCGCTGCCGTCTCGGCGTCGACAAAGTAGGCCAACGGCGTCAGCGAGTGCTCGGCGGCCCAGTCTTCGCTTGCCAGCAATGCCACCGAAGCCCCGTCGGTCAGTGGTGTCGAGTTGCCGGCCGTCATGGTGGCGTCGCCGGCCTTCACCCCGAACACCGGCTTGAGTTTGGCCAGCTTGTCCACCGACGCATCTGGCCGCAGGTTGTCGTCGCGGTACAAGCCCAAAAACGGGGTGACCAGGTCGTCGAAGAAGCCGCGATCGTAAGCGGCGGCCATGTTGCGGTGGCTGGCGGCGGCCAGCTCGTCCTGGTCGACGCGCTTGATGCCCATCTGCTTGGTAGTGATGGCCTGGTGCTCGCCCATCGACAGTCCGGTGCGCGGCTCGCTGTTCACCGGAATCTCCACCCCGAGGCTGGCCGGGAGCTTGCCCACCAATTTCAGCCGCTCGACGTTGGACTTTGACCGCCGCAGCCCCAGCAGCGTGCGACGCAGGTTGTCGCCCAAGCCAATCGGCGCATCCGAGGTGGTGTCCACCCCGCCGGCGGCAGCGACCTCGTAGCGGCCGGCGGCGATGCCGTCAGCCGCGGCAATCGCCGCCTGCAACCCGGTCCCACAGGCCTGTTGAATGTCGAATGCCGGCGTGTAGGACGACAGCGCTGATCCGAGCACGCACTCGCGCATCAGGTTGAAGTCGCGGCTGTGCTTGAGCACCGCGCCGCCGATCACTGCGCCCAAACGCTCACCGGCCAGACCGAACCGGTCGACCAGCCCACCCAGAGCGGCAGTAAACATGTCCTGGTTGGACGCCTCGGCGTAGGCGCGGTCCGAGCGCGCGAACGGGATTCGATTGCCGCCGAGCACAGCGACGCGGCGCGTGGAGTGGGCACCAGAGGAACTTGCAGAAGTCACGCTTATCTCCGTCAGTTGGGGCTTATTCAGGCTTAGGGGTCATACTACCTACTGTTCTTACTCTGGAGTAAGTTCGCTCCCGATACGGTAGTCGACAGATGACACGCTCGATATGGAAGGCAACTCAGTGGCCCCGAAGGTTTCACCCGATCTATTCTCCCAAGTCGTCAACTCCGGGCCCGGCTCGTTCCTCGCCAAGCAACTCGGCGTGCCACAGCCTGAGCAACTGCGGCGCTATCGGATCGATGATCCGCCGCTGGCCGGGTCGCTGCTGATCGGCGGCGAGGGCCGGGTTGTCGAGCCGCTGCGGGCGGCGCTGGACAAGGACTACGACGTGGTGGGCGCCAATCTCGGTGGTCGCTGGGCCGATTCGTTCGGCGGGCTGGTTTTCGACGCCACCGGTATCACCACGCCGGCCGGGTTGAAGGCGCTGCACGACTTTTTCACCCCGCTGCTGCGCAACGTCGGCCCGTCCGGCCGCATCGTCGTCGTCGGAACCACTCCCGACCACGCCGGGAGCGCCGACGAGCGGATCGCGCAGCGCGCACTGGAAGGCTTCACCCGCTCGCTGGGCAAGGAGTTGCGCCGAGGCGCCACCGTCGCGCTGGTCTACCTGTCACCCGACGCCAAACCAGCCGTCACCGGCGCCGAGTCGACCCTGCGGTTCATCCTGTCGGCCAAATCGGCCTACGTGGACGGGCAGGTGTTCTACGTCGGTGCGGCCGACTCCACTCCGCCGGCCGACTGGGACCGGCCGCTGGAGGGCAAGGTGGGCATCGTCACCGGTGCCGCGCGGGGTATCGGTGCGACGATCGCTGAAGTGTTCGCCCGGGACGGGGCCCACGTCGTTGCGGTCGATGTGGAGGCCGCCGCCGAAGCTCTGGCCGAGACCGCCACCCGCGTCGGGGGGACGGCCCTGACCCTCGACGTCACAGCGGACGATGCGGTCGACCGGATCACCGAGCATCTGCGTGGGCATTACAACGGCCGGGCCGACATCCTGGTGAACAACGCCGGCATCACCCGCGACAAGCTGCTAGTCAACATGGATGACGCACGCTGGGACTCGGTTCTCGCCGTCAACCTGCTTGCTCCACAACGACTTACCGAGGGACTGGTCGGCAACGGCAGTATCGGCGACGGTGGCCGGGTGATCGGGCTGTCGTCGATGGCCGGTATCGCGGGGAACCGCGGGCAGACCAACTACGCCACCACCAAGGCGGGCATGATCGGGCTCACCCAGGCGCTGGCACCCGAACTCGCCGCGAAGCGCATCACGATCAACGCCGTCGCGCCGGGATTCATCGAAACCCAGATGACCGCGGCCATCCCGCTGGCCACCCGCGAGGTCGGCCGTCGCCTTAACTCGCTGTATCAAGGCGGGCAACCGGTGGACGTCGCCGAGACCATCGCCTACTTCGCCAGCCCGGCGTCAAACGCGGTGACGGGCAACGTCATTCGCGTCTGCGGCCAGGCCATGCTGGGCGCCTAGCCGAGAGGGAACGCAGTGACCCAACCAAGCGGACTGAAAAACCTGCTGCGCGCGGCGGCCGGGGCCTTGCCGTTTGTGCCGCGCAGCGACCACCTGCCGAGCAGGACGCTAACGGTCAACGACGTGCCGATCGACCGCGGGAACGTGGCCGACTACGCGGCGGTCACCGGACTGCGCTACGGCGACACCTTGCCGTTGACCTACCCGTTCGCGTTGACCTTCCCGACGATGATGTCACTGGTGACTGGCTTCGACTTCCCGTTCGCTGCAATGGGATCCGTCCATACCGAAAACCACATCACGCAATACCGGCCGATCAAGGTGACCGACACGGTCAATATCGCGGTACACGCCGAGAACCTGCGTGAACATCGCAAAGGCCTGCTGGTGGACCTGGTGACCGATGTCAGCGTCGGCAACGACGTCGCGTGGCACCAGGTGACGACCTTCCTGCATCAACAACGCACCAGCTTGTCCGACGAGGCCAAGCCACCTCCGCAGAAACAGCCCAAACCGCCACCGCCGAAAGCCATCCTGCGGATAACACCGGGCCAAATTCGCCGGTATGCGGCCATCGGCGGCGATCACAACCCGATCCACACCAACCCCATCGGGGCCAAATTGTTTGGCTTTCCCACCGTGATCGCACACGGAATGTTCAGCGCCGCCGCAGTATTGGCGAATTTAGAGGCCGGGCTCCCCGATGCTGTGACGTATTCGGTGCGGTTCGGCAAACCTGTGGTGCTGCCGGCCACTGCCGGACTCTACGTCGATCAGGTCCAGGACGGCTGGGATATCAGCTTGCGCAACATCGCGAAGGGGTATCCGCATCTGACCGGCACCCTACGGACGCACTAGCCGGGGAGTGCGTTCGACAAGTAGCAGAATTCCGTACGCACCAAGCGCGGTAGTCAGAAAAACCAGAAACAGCCAAAGCGGAGGCCGGGCGAGTTCCCAGACGAAGATCGCGGCCCACACCGGTGTGCGTTGAGTGACCGCGAGCACGCCGGCTGCACCGGCCAAAGAGATTGCCTGAACATGAAAGTGGGTTCCTGCCGCCGCGTTGATGATCAGCACGAGCAGCGTCCCGGCTGCCGCTCCGGAGGCCAGCGCCGGGGTCAGCATCCCGCCCGTCGCGCCGGCACGCAAAAACACCGCCGTCAGAACGGGTTTCAAAACCAGGACTGCCGCCGCCGTCGTCAGGGTCATCCCGCCGGCGATGGTCGCGGTCAGGATCGATTTGCCGTTGCCGGGCAGTTCGGGCCACCAGTGCGAGCAGACACCGATCAGCAAGCCCGCACCGGCGATTGCCGGGATCAGCAGCCAGGATCGCGTCAGGGCCGCCTGATCCGCCGCTGCCATCAGGCGATTGAACGCTAATCCGATGACAAGGGTCAACGGGGCCAACGTCAGTGCATAGACGATCAGCAGGTAAGACAGGTGCGGGTGGGGCCAGGTCAGGTTCGGCTGATTGTGCGTCACCAATGAAGCGACCGCGACAGCCAGGCTCGAGGTGATCAACGCGGCACCCAGTGCCCGCGGATGCCAGGTCCGCAGCATGATGCGCGCGGTGAACAGCGCACCACCGACCGGCACCGCATACACCGCACCGAGTCCCGCCCCGGCCGCACACGCCAGCAGGATTTCACGGTCGGATACCGAAAGTCGTTTCAGCCATCTCATACCGAAATCGCCTAGGGCCGCGGCGAATTGGCGCGGCGCCCCTTCCCGACCCAGCGACGCACCGGAACCGACCAGCACCACCTGCAGCGCCGCGTCGGCACCGAAGGGCGCCAAGCCTATCCGCTCACGCCTGGCGATGGCCTCAGACAGTGGCGGGACAACAGTTCTGGATCGCAGCAGCCACCAGCCCAGTCCTGCCAGCGCTCCGCCGACCAACGGCCCCAGGGCTCGACGAACGGGACTGCTACCGGTGACCCCCTGGAGCAGCGTTCCGAATGTGTAGTGGTAGGTCAGGTGTTGAACGAAACGCAAGACCAGCGTCGTCGCCAACCCGGCGACGCCGGCCAGCAGGCCGACAATCACAACCGCGCACAGGAACTCAACGTTGCGGCGGCTCACGGCGTCGATCGGCGGTTCCGCTACTAGCCGGGTCCGGCGGCGACTTCGGCCGCATCCCGATCGGATGGCACGCCCTTGAGGCCTCGCCAGAACAGGTTGATCATCACCTCGGCCGCCTCGTCGACGTCAGTATCGCCGGTGCTGAGCCGGGTCGCGATCGCCTCGCCGGCCCCCACCAGCGCCACCGCCATCATCTCGAAGTCGGCGTCCGGTCCGGGATTCCGGGTACCCGACTGCAGCAGCCGGGCGACCATGGCGATGATCCGCTCACGTCCCTCGCGCACAGTGTGGGCGAATGCCTGCGAGCTGGTGGCCTGGGTGTACATCACGATCCACGACGCGCGGTTGGCGTCGATGTAACGCATGAACGCCACGATGGTGTTGCGCAACAGATCCTTCGGGCTCTGCTCGAGATCGATCTCTTCACGCACACCGTCGATGAATCGCGTCAACTCCCGGTCAAGGCAAGCGCCAAACAGTTCCTCTTTGGAGCCGTAATACAGATACAGCATCGGCTTGGAAATCTTGGCCTTGGCCGCGATCACGTCCATCGACGTCTCGTGATAGCCGTTGACCGAGAACATCTGAACAGCGGCGTCCAGCATCTGCTGTTCGCGCACGGCACGGGGTAGCCGCTTGGTACCACCTGCCATGCTGTCCCCTTCTAGCCGACTTGCGGGTGCGCCTGTCTGACTTCAGGGTAAGCAATGGATATCGCTGCCGCCGCGGTTACGGCCCGCAGTCTGGCTTTTGACCCTTCATCTTCGCCACCCGCAGTACTGAGTCATCGACCGCAGACATCGTCAACTCCTTTGCGGCCAATGCCTTCTCCAGCCGATCCAGCACGGCGGGCACCTCGTCGGTGGTAACCCACAGCGCGATGTCGGTGCCCGCCTGCAGGCTGCGCAAGACCGCGTCGGGCAGGGTGTAGTGCTCGTTGATCGCGGCCATGCTGGACAGGTCGTCGCTGAACACCGGGCCATCGAAGGCAGGACCTTTGTACCCGGTGCCGGTGCGCAACAACTGGACGGCGGCCCGGCTCAGGCTGGCCGGTTGGTCGCCGGTCAGGCCGGGCACCTGCAGGTGGCCGATCATCACGCCGACCGGGGCAGCCGATACCAGCGTCCGGTATGGCACCAGATCGTCGTTCTGTAACTGGGCCAGCGGCGGCGTGGTGACCCCACCGGTGTGCGAGTCGCCGGATCCGTGCCCGTGGCCGGGAAAATGCTTGAGCACCGGCAACAGGCCGGCGTCGCGCAGACCTCGCGCATAGGCGCCGGCGTACGCGGTGACCACAGCCGGATCCGAGCTGAACGACCGGTCGCCGATCACCGTGTCGTCGGGAGCGTCGCTGACATCGACCACCGGAGCGAAATCGATGGTGATGCCCAGGCCACGCATCCGGTGGCCGAGTTCCAGGGCGATGCCGTGGACTTCGTCGGCGGTGTGCGTCTTCGCCAGCACCCGCGCCGACGGTACCGGCCCGATCAGCGACGACAGCCGCGCCACCCGGCCGCCCTCCTCGTCGACGCTGATCGCCACCGGCAGCGCCGTGCTTGCAGACAGGTTCTTCACCGAGCCGTTCGTCAGCATTGACAGGTCGGTCCAGCTTCCGATGAAGATGCCCCCCACATGATGTTCGGCCACCACGGCTTTGGCGTCGTCGCCGTTGCGCACCCCCACCATCAACAGTTGAGCCAGCTTGTCGCGGGTGGACATTGCCGCCAGCATCGCCGCCGGGTCCCCGCAGGCAGGTCGGGCCGGGGGGATCGGCCGGCCCGCGGACGTGGCCGGTGCCGACTTGGGTCGTTCGAAGCTGTGGCCGCATGCCATCACCAGCGCCATGACCGCGGCAAGCACAGCCAGAATGCGCGGGAAAGCCATCCGCCCATGCTGTCATGGCATCGATGCGCCGCGCCGCCACCCCGCCCGGTCGGCGCCAACGCTCCACCGGCCGCGACCTCGTCCTCAGCGTCATCTGGGACTTCTGCTAGGTTGCGACTAAGCACGCCTGCACTTCCCAAGGAGCTGCCCGATGAACCGGTTTGTTGCGCCAGCCGCCGCCAGCGTCGTGGTCGGTCTGTTGCTGGGCGCAGCCGCGATCTTCGGGATCACCCTGATGGTGCAGCAGGACACCAAGCCACCGCTTCCCGGGGGCGACCCGCAGTCTTCGGTGCTCAACCGGGTCGAGTACGGCAACCGCAGTTAACGGCGCGGCGACTGCGGTCGCCGACGCGAAGGCCGCTCCCATGCAGGTGACGCCGTTGTCGCGACGTTGGTTGTGGTTGGTCGCGGCGGTCGCACTGGCGTTGAGTTTCGCTGCGTCGCCCGGCCAGATCTCCCCCGACACCAAGCTCGACCTGACCGCCAACCCGTTGCGCTTTTTGGCCCGTGCGACCAATTTGTGGAACAGCGAACTGCCGTTCGGGCAGGCGCAAAACCAGGCCTATGGCTACCTGTTTCCGCACGGGACCTTCTTCCTGGCCGGTCATCTGCTGGGACTGCCCGGCTGGGTGACCCAGCGACTGTGGTGGGCGTTGCTGCTGGCCGTCGGCTTCTGGGGATTGCTTCGGGTCGCTGAGGCGCTGGGTATCGGCAGCCCGACATCACGGGTGATCGCCGCGGCGGCGTTCGCTCTTTCGCCCCGGGTGTTGACCACGGTGGGCTCCATCTCGTCGGAAACCTTGCCGATCATGCTGGCACCGTGGGTGCTGCTGCCCACAATTCTGGCGCTGCGCGGCGAGGCCAACCGATCGGTGCGCCAACTCGCCGGCCAGGCCGGGGTGGCCGTCGCGCTGATGGGAGCGGTCAACGCGATCGCGACGCTGGCAGGCTGCCTGCCCGCAGTGATCTGGTGGGCCTGCCACCGGCCCAACCGCCGGTGGTGGCGCTATACCGGGTGGTGGTTGCTGGCCCTGGCGTTGGCCATGTCGTGGTGGCTGGTGGCGCTGATCTTGATGGCCCGGATCAGCCCGCCGTTTCTGGACTTCATCGAATCGTCCGGGGTGACCACCCAGTGGTCGTCGCTGGTCGAAGTGCTGCGCGGTACCGACAGTTGGACCCCGTTCGTGGCGCCCGATGCGACCGCGGGCGCACCCTTGGTGACCGGATCGGTCGCGATCCTGGCCACCTGCTTGGTGGCAGCGGCCGGGTTGGCCGGGCTGGTGATGCGGGATATGCCGGCCCGGGGGCGGCTAGTGACCATGCTGCTGGTCGGGGTGGTACTGCTGGCCGCCGGCTACAGCGGCGGGCTGGGCTCACCGCTGGCGCATCACGTGCAAGCTTTCCTGGACGCGGGCGGCGCGCCACTGCGGAATGTGCACAAGCTGGAGTCGGTGATCCGAATCCCGATAGTCCTGGGTCTGGCGCAGGTGCTGGGCCGGATCCCACTACCGGGAAGCGCCCCGAAAGCCGCCTGGATCCACGCGTTTGCTCACCCGGAGCGTGACAAACGGGTCGCGGCCGCGATCGTGATCCTGACCGCGCTGATGGCCGGGACTTCGCTGGCATGGACCGGTCGGATCACCCCGCCCGGGACGTTCAGCGCGATACCGCGGTATTGGCATGACGCCGCCGACTGGCTCTCCGCGCACAACACCGCTACCCCGATTGCGGGCAGGGTTCTGGTGGTTCCCGGCGCGCCGTTCGCCACCCAGCTGTGGGGTACCAGCCACGACGAACCGCTACAGGTGCTCGGCGACAGCCCGTGGGGAGTGCGTGACTCCATCCCGTTGACCCCGTCGCAAACCATCCGGGCGCTGGACTCGGTACAACGTCTGTTCGCGGCTGGCAGACCCTCCGCGGGTCTGGCCGATACGCTTGCCCGCCAAGGCATCTCGTATGTCGTCGTGCGTAACGATCTGGACCCCGACACGTCGCGCTCGGCACGCCCGATTCTGGTGCACCGGGCCATCGCGGGATCGCCGGGCCTGGCGAAAGTAGCCCAGTTCGGCGCGCCGGTCGGACCCGGCCCGGTGTCGGGGTTCGTCACCGACAGTGGATTGCGGCCTCGATATCCGGCCGTGGAGATCTACCGAGTCGCCACCGCCGGGGGCGATCCCGCCGCTCCTTACCTGGCCGACGTCGACCAGCTCGCCCGTGTCGACGGCGGTCCGGAAGTGCTGTTGCGCCTCAACGAACGCCGACGGCTGTCGGGTCAGCCGCCGCTGGGCCCAGTGCTGATGACCGCGGACGCTCAACGCGCCGGTCTGCCGATGCCCAGACAAGCCGGGGTCACCATCACCGATACGCCGGTGGCCCGCGAGACCGACTACGGCCGGGTCGATGACCACTCGTCGGCGATCCGGGCCGTCGGCGATGCCCGGCGCACCTTCAACCGGGTGCCCGACTACCCGACTCCGGGCGCCCAGACCGTTTACGGCGCCTGGACCGGCGGCCGGCTCACCGTGTCCAGTTCGTCGTCGGATGCCACGGCGCTGCCCGACGTCGCGCCGGCGACCTCGCCCACCGCCGCGATTGACGGCGATTCAGCCACCGCATGGGTGTCCAACGGGCTGCAGTCCGCCGTCGGTCAATGGCTCCAGGTGGATTTCGACCATCCGGTGACCAACAGCGTCATCACCATCACGCCCAGCGCGACTGCCGTCGGCGCCCAGGTCCGCAGGATCGAAGTAGCCACCGCCACCGGCACCACCACGCTGCGGTTCGATGAGGCCGGCAAACCGCTTACCGCGGCGCTGCCCTACGGCGAAACCCCGTGGGTGCGGATCACCGCGATCGGCACCGACGACGGTTCGTCCGGAGTGCAGTTCGCGATCACCGACTTGTCGATCACCCAGTACGACGCCTCCGGGTTCGCGCACCCGGTCGACCTGCGGCACACCGTGCTGGTCCCCGGTCCGCCGCCGGACACGGCCGTCGCGCGGTGGGACCTGGGCTCCGAGTTTCTCGGCAGGCCGGGCTGCGCGATGGGTCCGAACAGTATGCAGTGCGCGGCCTCGATGGCGCTGGTACCCGAGACGCCGGTCACGTTCAGCCGCACACTGACCGTGCCCCAACCGGTTTCGGTGCTGCCAACGGTGTGGGTGCGTGCGCGCCCGGGACCCAAACTGGCCGACCTGATCGCCGAACCCGACACCGCCCGGGCCCGCGGTGACTCCGACCTGGTCGACGTTCTGGGCTCCGCTTATGCCGCCACCGACGGTGATCCGGCAACCGCGTGGACAGCACCGCAGCGAGTGGTGCAGCACAAGACACCCCCGACGCTGACCCTTACGCTGCCCCGGCCAACGGAAGTGACCGGGCTACGGCTGGTTCCCAGCCGGTCGTCACTGCCCGCGCACCCGACCATGGTCGCCGTCGACCTCGGGGACGGCCCGCAGGTCCGCGAGCTGACCGGGCAGGAAACCCTGCCGCTGAAATCCCGCGTCACCGACACCATTACGCTCAGCCTGCTCGACTGGGACGACGTGATCGACCGCACCGCGCTGGGCTTCGATCAGCTCAAACCGCCGGGGCTGGCCGAGATTTCGGTGCTCGGCGCCGACGGTCGACCGATCGCCGCCGCCGACGCCGCCCGCAACCGCGCCCGCGAGATCACCGTCGACTGCGCGCATGGGCCGGTCATCGCGATCGCCGGCCGGTTCGTGCACACCGCGATCCAGACGACAGTGGGCGCGCTGCTGGACGGCGCGCCGGTGGCCGCGCAACTGTGCGACCGGCAACCGATCCTGTTGCCGACCGGTCAGCAGGAACTACTGATCAGCCCCGGCCCGCAATTCGTCGTCGACGGCGCGCAATTGTCCGGTCCGCCCGCAGCCGAATCACCAACCGCCACACCCATATCCGTGATGCCTGCCGCCACCGGGGCATGGGGTCCGGCCCGCCGTGAGGTCCACATACCGGCGGTGACGACGTCGCGGGTACTGGTGGTGCCGGAAAGCATCAACCCCGGTTGGGTCGCACACACCGGCGCCGGGACTCGGCTCACACCGGTGGCCGTCAACGGTTGGCAGCAGGGCTGGGTGGTGCCGCCGCGAACGTCGGGCACCATCACGCTGACCTTTGCGCCCAACTCGCTATATCGCGCCGGGCTGGCCGGCGGGCTGGTGTTGCTGCCGCTGTTGGCCCTGATGACGTGGTGGCCTCGTGCGCGCCAGCCGCGCACAGATGATCCAGACGACCCACCGGCGCGCCCATGGGCGCCCGGGCCCTGGGCGGCTATCGCCGTGCTGACCGCCGCGGCGGTGATCGCCGGAGTGGTGGGCGTGCTGGGGTTCGGCGCCGCGTTCGGCATGCAGTGGGCGCTGCGCGACCGTCCCCGACGGCGTGAGTTGGCGGCTGTGGGGTTGACCTCCGGAGGGCTGATTTTGGCCGGCGCGGCGTTGTCCCGGCATCCGTGGCGGTCGGTCGACGGTTACGCCGGGCATTCCGCCGGCGTGCAACTGCTGGCGCTGATTTCACTCGCGGTCCTAGCAGCCGCGGCGACGATGCGGGCCGCGGACCGGCCCGAGGAGGAGCCGCGCCAATAGACCCGCGGCGACGTCGTGGCACAAATCCGCCCGGTAAGCAATTCGGTCACCCGGTGACTTGTGGCCACTCTTCACTGCTGTTACCGGGATAGTCGTGACATTGCCGGTGGCCGATATTGATCGATGGAGCGCCGAGTCCGTGCGGACGGTGTTCCACGCGGCTCACGCGCGCGGGCAGGCCACGCTGGAGACGTCGCGTCAACTGAGCTCGTTGGCCGTGTTCGACACCTGGGAAGGGGCAACCGCCGAGGCCAGGATGCACACCAATGCCGCGATCCGCCAAGACCTCGACGCGCACGGTAACGAGTCATTGGCGGTGGCTCAGGCGGCGGGCAAAGCCGCCGAGGGCATCGAGCACGTGCAGTCCGCGTTGCGCGCGCTGCGTCACGATGCCGTCGAGCTGCAGATGACGATCGACCCGATGGCCAACAAGGTGGTGCCGAGTGCGACGTTCAACGGTCCGCCGATAGCAGCCCTCATCGCCGAAATGCAACTGCAGCCACGGCTCGACGCAATTGTGACCGAGGCCAACGCACTCGACGCGGAGCTGGCGACCGCGATCAACTTCGCCGACGGAGATCTGCCCATCCCGCCCGGACCGCATGACAATCGGCCGTCCATCCAGGATGCTCTTTCCGAGCCGCTGCCCGATGACCCGAAACAGTTCAACGCATTATGGAATCAGCTCACCCCGGAAGAAAAGGACTGGCTTTACCGCCAAGACCACAACATCGGCAACCACGCCGGAATGCCATGGGACCCAATGGATCACTTTGGCAAAGACCACTACAACCGGCTGCACCTGCAGGAGCTCCAGCAGCAGACCGAAGCTGACGTTGACCGGATGCAACGCAGCGTTGACGAGATCCTGGCCGGCCACAACGTCGACGACGGCGCGCTCTATGCGCTGCAATCACAGCTGGCGGCGGCCCGACACAACCTGCAGGGATATCAGGCGGTACGAGCCGACCTGGACCGCACCGATGGGGTGAGTCGCTACCTGGGCAACCTCGACGACACCGGCCACGTCGCGGTGGCTATCGGAAACCCGGACTACGCCAAACGCAACGGCATATTCGTACCCGGCACCGGCCAGGACCTGGCCCGGCTGCCGTTCAGCGACGCACGAGCAGTGGCGATGTACAACGCTGCGCGCGCCGCAGACAAGACTCTTGGCCCTCGCGATGTGTCGATCACGGCGTGGATGGCTTATGACCGTCCAATGAACTTGAGCCACGCGGCTTTTCCTGATCCCGCTCGCGCAGGCGCCAGCGGTTTGGACACGTTCGAAAGCGGGCTTCGTGCCTCGCACGTCGGGCCACCGTCGATCGACACCGTAATCGGCCACAGCTACGGCTCGACCTTGGTCGGCGCGGCCGCGTCGGGTGGGCGTCACCTCGACGCCGACAACGTCATCGCGGTTGGCAGCCCTGGGATGCTGGTAGATCGCGCCGGCGGGCTCAGCCTGGCCCCCGGCGCCCACGTGTATGCGATGCGGGCGGCCAACGACATCATCGGCATCAGCGGCGTGGTCACCGAATGGACACTGGGACCCGATCCGACGGCGCCCAAATTCGGTGCCCGTGGTTTGGCGGCCGACCCAGGACGCGCCGGCCCCGCGGGCCTGCCGAGCGTCGACCCGCACAGCAGCTACTGGGATCATCAGAACATCGCGCTGGCCAACATGGGTGCCGTCATCGCCGGGGTTGCGCCTCCGCAGATCCTTGGACCGAAGTGAGCGAGAACCGGTAGCCCGGAAAGCCGACTCCTGAAGGGCGGTTTTCACCCGGGCAGGCTCTGCACGCGGCAGGATAGTGATAGACGTCCACCGTCCGAGGAGTCACGGACATGGGATGGTTTAACGCACCCGAGTATTGGTTGGGCAGGCTGATACTCGAGCGCGGCATCGCGGTCGTTTATCTGCTCGCGTTCGTTGGTGCGGCGCGGCAGTTCCGGGCGCTGATGGGTGAGCACGGGCTACTGCCGGTGCCGCAATATCTGGCCCGGCAATCCTTCCGACAAGCGCCGAGCATCTTCCACCTCCACTATTCCGACCGGTTCTTCGCGACGCTCGCCTGGTCGGGTGCGCTGCTATCAGCGGCGATGGCGTTGGGCTTGGCCGGCGTATTGCCGCTGTGGGCAGCGGTATTGGTGTGGCTGCTGCTCTGGGTGCTTTACCTGTCGATCGTCAACGTCGGTCAGACGTGGTACTCGTTCGGCTGGGAGTCGCTGCTGCTGGAGACCGGTTTCCTGGCGATCTTCCTCGGCAACGACCGGGTGGCGCCACCGGTGCTGACGATGTGGCTGGCGCGCTTGCTGTTATTCCGGCTCGAATTCGGCGCGGGACTGATCAAGCTCCGCGGTGATTCGTGCTGGCGCGACCTGACCTGCCTGTACTACCACCACGAAACTCAGCCGATGCCGGGGCCGCTGAGCTGGTTCTTTCATCACCTACCCAAACCGCTGCATCGGGTGGAAGTCGTTGGCAACCATTTCGCCCAGCTCGTTGTGCCCTTTGGATTGTTCGCCCCGCAGCCGGTGGCCAGCATCGCCGGAACGATCGTCGTCATCACCCAACTGTGGCTGGTGGTGTCCGGCAACTTCGCCTGGCTCAACTGGCTGACGATCCTGTTGGGCTGCAGCGCAATCGACGCGTCGTCGGCGGCAGCAGTGCTGCCCATCCCTAAGCAGCCGGCGCTGGCCGCAGCTCCACCCTGGTTCGCCGGCCTGGTGATCGTGTTCACGGTGCTCACCGCGATGCTGACCTATTGGCCGGTGGCCAACATGATCTCCCGACGGCAGCGAATGAACATGTCGTTCAATGCATACCACCTGATCAACACCTACGGCGCGTTCGGCACCGTCGGCCGAACCCGCCGGGAGGTGGTGATCGAAGGTACCGACGAGCCGGAGCTCACCGATCAGACGCTGTGGAAAGAATACGAGTTCAAGGGCAAGCCCGGATCTGTGCGGCGAGTGCCGCCGCAATGGGCGCCTTATCACCTGCGACTGGACTGGCTGATGTGGTTTGCCGCCATCTCGCCGCACTATGCGTACCCCTGGCTTCGACCATTTATGGTGCGGCTCTTACGGAATGATCCGGCGACGCTGCGCCTGCTCCGGCGTAATCCCTTCCCGGGCTCTCCGCCGCGATACGTGCGCGCTCAGCTCTACCGATACCGCTTCACCACCGCTGCTGAATTGCGGCGTGATCATGCGTGGTGGCATCGCACGCTGGAAGGCGGCTACCTGCGGCCCATTGCGCTGGCGGAAGCAGCGCCCACCCCGCCCACGTCCGGCGACTGAGCAAAGCCGCAGTTCATTCGGTAGTGATGCGGCGGCCTCAGGCCACGCCCGCGCCCGGCCTCTGCGGTATGTCGGTGCCCCTCGGGCGGATCTCGACGACCGGGAGCCGCAAAGCGCCCGGCGCTCCTTCCGGCACCATGGGGTTGTTCGGGGCGATCGGCTGCATCCGGCGGTAACCCTGGCCCTGCTCGGGTCGCTGGTCGGTCTGCCCCTTGTTCGGCCACATCGCAGCGGCGCGCTCTGCCTGCGCGGTGATCGTCAGCGCGGGGTTCACCCCCAGATTCGCCGAGACCGCCGAGCCGTCGACGACGCTGAGGGTGGGATAGCCGTACACCCGGTGGTAGGGGTCGATGACACCGTGTTCGGGGTCGGCGCCGATGACGCAGCCGCCGAGGAAATGTGCGGTCATCGGGATGTTGAACAGCTCTCCCCAGCTTCCGGCGGGCACGCCGTGGATCTTCTCGGCGATCCTGCGGGTCGCTTCGTTGCCGACCGGGATCCACGTCGGGTTGGGCTGGCCGTGGCCTTGCTTGCTCGACAGGTGGCGCCCGCGCAGTCCGCGCTTGGTGAAGGTGGTGATGGAGTTGTCCAGGTGCTGCATCACCAAAGTGATGACGGTGCGCTCGCTCCAGTTCTTCACGGCCAGCACGCGCAGCAGCGCTGCCGGGTTCTTGGCGGCCAGCGCGAGGAACTTCAGCCAGCGCGGCCAGCGACCACCGCCGTCGGTCATCAGGGTCAGCAGCATGCCCATCAAATTGGAGCCCTTGCCGTATCGCACCGGTTCGACGTGGGTGTCGCCGGTGGGGTGGATCGAAGAGGTGATGGCCACGCCGTGGGTCAGCTGCAGGTTCGGGTCGACCTTGTATTTCGTGGCGCCCAGGATCGACTCGGAGTTTGTGCGGGTGAGCGCGCCGAGCCGGTCGGACAGCTTGGGCAGCGTGCCGGTGTCCTTCATCTTGTGCAGCAGGTTCTGGGTGCCCCAGGTGCCGGCGGCCACCACCACGTACGGCGCGGTGAAGGTGTGGCGTTTCTTGCGCAGCACCGCTCCGGTGCGCACGGTGTCGACGCTCCACACTGCGTCGGGACGCTGCTGCAGCGACGCGACGGTGGTCAGCGGATGCACCGTGGCACCGGCACGTTCGGCGAGGCCGAGATAATTCTTCACCAGCGTGTTCTTGGCGCCGTACCGGCAGCCCACCATGCAGTCGCCACACTCGATGCAGCCGGTGCGCTCGGGCCCGGCGCCGCCGAAGAACGGGTCGGGAATGGTTTTGCCGGGTTCGCCGAAGTACACGCCGACCGGTGTCTGGATGAAGGTGTCGCCCACCCCCATGTCCTCGGCGACCGCCTTGATGATCTCGTCGGCCGGGGTCAGGTGCGGGTTGCGCACCACACCGAGCATGCGTTGCCCCTGCTCGTAGTAGGGCGTCAGCTCGTCTTCCCAGTCGGTGATGTGCGCCCACTGCGGACCTTGGAAGAACGGGGTGGGGGGCTTGTACAGGGTGTTCGCGTAGTTCAGTGACCCGCCACCGACACCGGCGCCGGCCAGGATCACGCAGTCCCGCAGCAGGTGGATGCGCTGGATGCCGAAGCAGCCCAGTTTCGGCGCCCACACGAAACTGCGCACATCCCAGCTAGTTTTCGCGAATTGCTCGTCGGTGAAACGCCGGCCCGCCTCCAGCACGCCGACCCGGTAGCCCTTCTCCGTCAGCCGCAACGCCGTCACGCTGCCGCCGAACCCGGACCCGATCACCAGTACGTCGTAATCGGTTGCCTGATCATCCATAGGGACCTCCACAGCCTTCCTAGATAGCCACTTCCATTGCCGCTGCCGCTGGATCGGGTGAAGGCATGCCGTCAGCCGCCCCTCAACGCTGCTGCCATGATCGGGCGCAGTGCAGCAAGGCCGGCCTCCTCGTCGACCATCTCCATGGCGATGCGGCGCGCCCGGACCGCGGCGCGGTCGGCCTTGACGTTGATGTCGCGCTGGGGCATGGTCTCCTCGCCGAGGCGATGCTGAATCGTCTCCAGCACAACGGAATCCCGAATCGCCCACTCGTGGAACATGCTCCGGAGAAACTCGGCGACCCGGTCGTCGTCGCTGGCAAAATTGCGGGCCATCTGCAGAAAGACGTGAGTCGCTTCAGGTGATTCGGGTGTAAATCCCTGAATCCGCAAGAGTTCGTGTGCTTTTCCGCCCGTGGGAGCAATGACGTAGTGCTGAACATGCAGTGCCGGCGAAACGAATGTTCCTTCCTCACGACGCGTCCCCGTAGTGTCGACCGTCAGGCCGGTGATCTCGGCCTCCCAGGCGGCCAGCCGGCTGGGAGGCGTCGTCCGGGAATACGACACGGAGCGTTCGGAAACTTCGACCTCGTCGAGCTGCGGCAGCACCTCGATGTCCGGCGGCACGACCTCCGGGTGCATCACGAATACGTCGGTGAGGTCGAGGTAGTGCTCGTGCAGCAGCAGGTAGTTGGCCTCGACGCGCAGCGCCTCGGTGGTGCTCCCCCATCCCGTCCCATCGGCGTACCAGGGCACTCGCGGCGGCGGGCGCAGTGCGGCCACGCCGGGATCGCCGAGCCAGATCCACACGAACGGCGACTGCTCATGGACCGGGTAGGAACGCACTCGGGCGCCGGGCGGCACATTCTCCTGCGACGGCACGTCGACCAGACAGCCGTCGGGGTCGTAGGCGAAACCGTGGTAGCCGCAAACCACGCGGTCCCCGTCGCGCCGGCCTGCCGACAGCGGATAGGCCCGATGGACGCAGCGATCCTCCATCGCCACCACGTCACCCGAGCCACAGCGATACATGACAACGGGCTTATCGAGCAGACGGCGGGCCAGCAGCCCTTGACCGATCTCGTCGGTGGTTGCGGCCACATACCAGCAGTTGAATGGGTAGTTGGATCTCATAAGTCGAGCACCAGCCTTTCCGAGCGGGAGCGCGAAACGCAGATCATCATCACGTCGTTTCTGGCCTTCTCAGCGTCGTTGAGCACCGAGTCCCGATGATCGGGCTCGCCCTCCAGCACGTCACATTCGCAAGTGCCGCAGACGCCTTCCATACAGGAGCCAAGCACGTCGACACCCGCGTCCTCGCATACTTGGTAGACCGTCTTGTCCGATGGCACCGTCAAAGTCAGGCCGGAGCGCTGGCATTCGATTTCGAACGTGTCCAGCGCCTCCGGTGATGGTTCGTCTAGCGCTTTGGCTGAGAACCGCTCGACGTGCAGGCTGTCTTTGGCCCAGGTTTTGCATCCGTGCTCAACCGCGCTCAACAGCCCTTCGGGTCCACAGCAGTACACCAGCGTGTTCTCGGCCGGCTCCGACAACGCCGAGTCGAGGTTGGCCCTGAAATTGCGGTCCGGTTCATCGCGGGTACCGATGATCACCCGGTCGCCGTAGCGCCGTAACTCGTCGACGAAGGCCATCGACGACCGTGTTCTTCCGCCGTACAGCAGACGCCAGCCGGCACCGGCCGCCTCGGCCGCCGCGATCATCGGCAGTATGGGCGTGACGCCAATCCCACCGGCGATGAACAGGTACCGCGGGGAACCCACCAGCGGGAAATGGTTGCGCGGACCGCGAACCCGCACGGTGGCACCTTCGTGCAGCTTATCGTGCACGAACTGGGACCCGCCGCGAGTGTTCGGGTCGAGCAGCACGCCGACCTGCCACTCGGCGCGGTCGGCGGTGTCGCCGCACAGCGAATACTGGCGCACCAGTGACGGCGTCATGAGCAGATCAATGTGTGCACCCGGCGCCCACTCCGGCAGGGCTGCGCCGGCGGGGTCGGCAAGTGTCAAAGTGACGACACCGTCGGCGACCGTTTGCCGGTGCCGAACTTCGACGTCGACCTCGACCTCACGGTAGGCGGGTCTCGCCCGGGTCGGCTGTTCGATCGTGGTCATGAGCGCCGCTCTCCCCCGCAAGCGGGTGGGGGTACCCCCAGCCGCGCAGCGGCGAGGGGGCGTGCCCCCACCTCATCGCTGCGTACTAGATTGTCGCCGGCGCGGGTCACGATGTTCTCCGTACCGGGATCGAGTTGTACTGGTTGAGGAACAGCGCCCGCACCCGGGTCGGGTCGCCGTCCAGTTCCAGGTCGGGAAAGCGTTCCAGCGTCTGCTGGATCCACAGCTTCAGCTCGAGACGGGCGAGGTTGGCGCCCAGGCAGAAGTGCTTCCCGCGACCGCCGAAGGCCTGGTGTTGATCGGCCAGCCCCGGCCGGGTGATGTCGAACTTGTGTGGGTCGGGGAACACGGTCTCGTCGCGGTTGGACGCGATGTACCACAGCAGCAGGCGGTCGTTTTCTTTGATCGTCTTGCCGTGCAGCTCGGTGTCCTTGGTGGCGGCGCGTGCCATGAAAGCGAATGCGGGATAGCAGCGCAGCCCCTCTTCGACCACCGCATCGATCAGCTCCGGATGCTCGCGCACCTGGTGTAACAGCTGGGGGTTGCGTAGCAACTCCAGCATCGTGGCGCTGTAGGTCGCGCGGGTCGAATCGTTGCCCGCCGCCATCAGCAGGACGAAGAACGTGGCGATTTCCAGTTCGTTGAGCTTGTCACCCTCAACCTCGGCGTCGACCATAGCGGTGAGCAGGTTGCCGCCAGCAGAGTCGTCGCGCTGCGCAATCCTTTTTTGGGTGTACTCGACGATCTCGCTGACGACCGCCATGGTGTCTTTCCATTGCTCCCGGATCGCCGGGTCTTCGAACGCGGTGAACACGTTGGTCCAGTGCACCAGCGTGGCGTCGTCTTCGGGCGGAGTGCCCAGCAATGAACCGATCACGCGGGCGGGGATCGGGCGCGCGACATCGGCGACCAGGTCGAATCGTTCGCGGTCGGCAACGCTGTCGAGAACGCCGTTGATGATCTGATTGACGTGTTCCTGGTGCTCGGCGACCTTCTCCGGGGTGAATTCTTTGATGACCAGCGCCTTGAGCCGGTCGTGGCGGGGCGGATCCATCGAAATCAACTGCAGCCGTTGCATATCCAAAGGCACACCAACGTCGTCCATGTGAAAGATGCCGCGCCGTTCTGAAGAGAACGTCCGGTGGTCGCGGCTCACGGCGCGCACATCCTCAAAGCGAGTGATCGACCAGAATCCACCTTCGTCCGGCAGGTTGCGCTGCGGACTGAAGTGCGCCGGCGCCTCGCGCTGCATTCTGGCAAACAGCTCATAGGGCGGCCCGTCGTCCCACACGGCGGGGTCGGCCAGGTCGACGCTGTCGAGGTCTTGTTGGTCGATGGTTGTCATCGTTTCTCCTTCAACTTATGTACAACTGCGACAATGCTTTCAGGGCAGGCATCGGGTTCCGGGCGATCTTCAGTGTGCGCTGCCGACACCTTGACGGGATGTAGTTCGACCACAATGATTGACGTGAGTTGGCGGCCAGGTTTTGTTACGCGGGCGCCTGCCTGTTAGCACCTAAAAGTGTTGTACAACAGGCGATCTCATTCAGAGTGTGACTGTTAGCCAGCAACTTGCCGACGATCAGTCGTTCGAAATAGCGGTGACTTCCGCCGCGAATTCGCGACGGTGTGCGATCCGTGGATCACTGCTGGGAGCAATAGCGGCCAAAGAACCAGCATGAGCATCGCAGTGAAGGCCAGGTAGACCGCGGTGTTTCTCCTATCCTGCGCGTAGGCAACGGGCGGAAATTCATCAATCGGACAGACGCTCCGCCGTTGAATTTCAACCAGCCGGTTTGATGGGATTCATCGGCGCGTCGACATCAAACAGTAGGGAGCTCGAGTCCGCGCGGCGACGTCCCCGGAGGACCAACTGTTGGTGGGTTCTCGTCCGCTGAAGACAATCAACACGGCGCTCTGAACGCCATGACAGGCCGTGCCCTGGCGTGATCTGATGAGCGCGTGGTGTCGGGCGAGCATCCGGCGGCGCGGCAGCCGGGAGTAGGCGCGGACGACGGGGTCATTGCCAAAGCTGCGGCAACGATCGTCAGCAGCATGGAAGACCAGGTCGACGACATAACGCGCTCAACCCAGGAGTTGCTGGTCACCGAGATCGCAGAGCTGCGCGGGGATACGCCGTTGCTGCAGCTGCTGCGCGACACCGTCGCCAGCAATATTGACACGTTCTTCTCGGCGATTCGCCACCGAATCTCGATCGAGTACATCGAGCCCCCCGCGGCCGCACTCGAGTACGCCCGACGCCTGGCACAGCGCGAGGTGTCGGCAAATGCGTTGGTGCGAGCCTACCGGCTGGGCCACCAAGCGGTGCTGAAGATTGCGCTCGAGGAGATCCGGGTATCGGAACTGGATCCGAAACTGAGCCTAGGCGTGTACGAGCTCATTGCGGGGATCTCCTTCGGTTACATCGACCGGATCTCGCAGCTGGTCCTAGCCACTTACCAGGACGAGCGTGACCGCTGGTTGGGAAACCGAAACACCATGCGCGCAGCTCGTGTCCGCGACTTGATTGCGGGCGGTGATGTCGATATCGATATCGATGCGGTGATCGCTACGATCCGCTACCCGCTCAGACGAATCCATATCGCGTTGGTCGTCTGGTGCCGAGAATCCAACAGCGGCGACGAATTGACAGCTATGGAGCGCTTTGTAGACAAGCTCGCTGAATCGATTGGTGCTTGCGAGAGTCCGTTGTTCATTTCCATTGACCACGTGACTGGATGGGCATGGATCCCGTTACCGCCCAACGCTGCATCGGGCGTGCTGGGGCGGATTCGCGCCGTTGCCGAGACCAAACCCGATGCGCCTTGGATCGCTGCCGGGAACCCGCTGCCGGGGATCGACGGCTTCCGCCGCTCACATCAGCAGGCGCGGGACGCGCGCGCCGTGGCGATTGCGTCCGGCGGGAACGTTCCCCGATTCATCGCCGCCAGCGATCCCGGCCTCGCGGTCGCGGCGCTGGTCGGCAACAATCTGGACGCCGCTTCGACATGGGTCACCGAGGTGCTCGGGCCGCTATCGTCTCCCACCGAGAGCGACGAACGCCTTCGTGAAACGCTGCGAGTGTTTTTGCGCACCGGCTCAAGCAACAAGGCGGCAGCCGAGGAGCTCCACCTCCACATCAACTCTGTGAAGTACCGCGTGCACCGCGCGGTCGAACGCCGCGGCCGTCCGATTAGCGATGACCGCCTCGATGTCGAAGTCGCGCTGATCCTGTGCGAGTGGTTCGGCACCGCAGTGCTGCGGTGACCGCTACAGCGTCTCATCGAGCTCGCCGAGGCGGTCGGTCAACCGCAGATTTTCGGAGTAGTCGACAGG
This sequence comes from uncultured Actinomycetota bacterium, assembly GCA_963720085.1. Lineage (GTDB taxonomy): Bacteria > Actinomycetota > Actinomycetes > Mycobacteriales > Mycobacteriaceae > Mycobacterium. Next base: position 41,197 of record CAVRER010000035.1, on the reverse strand, counting down.
ACAGCAGATCAGCGAAACGCCGTCGTCGTCGAGCGCAGCCTTCAAGGTGGGCAACAGCTCGTCGGCGCTTTTGATCTGATATCCCTTGGCGCCGAAGCTTTCTGCGTAGGTCACAATGTCGGGGTTGCCGAACCGCACGTAGTAGTGCTCACCGAGCTCGAGATCCATCTTCCACTCGATCAGGCCGTAACCGCCGTCCTCCCAGATCAATACAACTAGTGGTATCCGCTCCCGGACGGCGGTTTCGATCTCTTGAGAGTTCATCAAGAATGCGCCGTCGCCGACGACGGCCAGCACCTTCGACTCGGGCCGTGCCAAACTTGACCCCAAGGGCTCCGGGTAACGCAAAACCCATAGTGGACAAGCCATTTGAGATCAGGCAGGTGTTGTGTTCGTAGGTGGGGTAGAGCCGGGCCATCCACATCTTGGTGGCACCGGTGTCGACCAGGACGATGTCGCTGCGGCCCAGGGCGGCCCGGGTGTCGGCGACTACCCGCGCGGGAGCTAACGGGTAACGCGAATCCTGTTGTCCCCGCTCGAATTCCTCGTCAAGCAGACCGGAGCCGGGTATCTCTGGATCGGCGTCATAGGTCTGGCCGGCGAGCGCCTCGGTGAGCGCGTCGAGCGAGGCACTGATGTCGCCGATGATCCCCACATCGACGGGATAGTGCATGTCAACCTCGGCCGGGAAACGATGGATGTGGATGATCTTCTTGTCGGCCTTGGGGTTGATTCGGACCGGATCGAATTCCTGCAGCTCGTAGCCGACCGCGATGACGACGTCGGCGTTGTCGAATCCGAAATTGACGTAGTCGTGTCGCATGAACCCGATGGTCCCGATGCTGTTGGGGTGGTCGTCGGGCATGACGCCCTTACCGTGGAACGTGTTGGCCACCGGAATGCCGAACTCCTCGGAGAACCGCACCAGCGCCGCGGTCGCGTTGGCACGGGCCGCGCCGTGCCCGGCCAGCAGCACCGGCCGCTTGGCCTGGCGCAGAATATCGACCGCGCGTGCCACCTGGCGGAAGGCCGGTGCGTCGGCGCGGACGACGTTGCGCGGCAACGGCGTCAAGTCGTAGTCGGCGTCATCGGCGTCGATGTGCTCCGGTACGGCGAGGTAGACCGCCGCCGGACGCTCGGCCTCGGCGACTTTGAATGCCTTGCGGAACATCTCCGGGATGGCCTGCACGGTCGGGATACCGGCGGCCCAGCGGGTGATCGGGGCGAACATCGACACCAGGTCGACGTACTGGTGTGACTCTTTGAACTGGCGATCCTGACCCACCTGCGCGGAGATCGCGACCATCGGCGTGCTGTTGGTCGTGGCATCGGCGACGCCCAGCTGCATGTTGATGGCGCCCGGGCCCAGGGTGGCCGACACCACCGCCGCGCGTCCGGTGACCCGCCCGTACATCTCGGCCATGAACGACGCCGCCTGCTCGTGCCGAGTGAGCACATAGCGAATGTCAGACGAGGCCAGCGCCTGCACAAAGCGGATGTTCTCCTCGCCCGGCAGTCCGAAGACGACGGCAACGCCCTCGTTTTCCAGGCATTTCACCATTAGTTGCGCGGCTGTAATCATCCGTCACCTGCTACTCACTTCTTGTGCGCGTTTACGCGCGTGGGAGGTGGGTTGTTTCGCTCACAGTTCACACCGCCATTGCTGGTGGTGACTTGTGTCGTGGTGGGGCAGTCCTCCACCGTCCCGGCCCTGCTGGTCAGAATCCGTTTGACCTCGTCTATGGAGGTATAGCGGGTGATCTTCGAGTCGGTGGCTCGGTCACGGATGACGCGAGCCGCATTGATCTCGGCGTCGTACACGATCCCTTGCTGTGGGCAGCCCACAGTCTGACAGTGAACGTTCTTCCCGCGCCGCACCCCGAGGTGTCCGCATGGGTGTAGTTGTTGTGACGTGTATGCCGGGTTGATCAATGTGACCGCAGAACCTCTGCGGCTTGGTACCGACGCAAGCGCGTCGGCCAAGAATGAGCGTTGCCAGGCCGCGTAGACCCGATTAGCGGCCCGCCCAAATTTGCTTCTACCGCGCAACCTGGACAGATCCTCGGCAACGATGTGGGCAGTCGTATCCGTGAGGTCGTGGACTGCCTGATATACAGCGTCCTTGGTGACCGCGCGGTCATGGACACGCTGGGCGGTGCGATTGATGTTGCCAAGATTATGCCGCTCTATCCGGGTGGCTTTGCCGCGCGCGCGCCGAGCACCTTCGATGTCACCGATTTCAGCGGCGGCTTCCGCACGGGTCAGATGACGGTCGCGCACGGCGCGCAGTTTGTTGCGGGCTTGACCGCGAGCTCGTTCGCGCTCAGCGCACGCGGCCACGCGCTGGTACTGGCCAGCGCCGTAACGACGGCCGGTAGTGTCCGTGAATACCTCACTAACCCCAGCGTCGATACCCTCCATCCGGCTCAGTTTGGGGTTTCGCCTCCGGGTACTGCACACCCGTTTGGCAGGATAGGCCGCGGTGACCTGCCAGCCGCCCCGCGGATTTGAGCTGATATGAATCGTCGATGTCGGCACCATTGTCGATGGTAGGGGACCGAGGTTCAAACGCAGCCGTGCACGGCGGTTGGGCGTCATCACCGCCAACCACACTCGGCCCCGCGCGTCGCGCCGGACGTCGTAGGAGCAGTTATCGGCCACGATGCGGCCGGTAAGTCGCGGGCGCGGTTTCTTGCCCGCGAACGCGTCCCGGCACTGGCGCGATAGCCACGGGTCTTGCCGCCACCGACCCGCCTTAGCCAGCCTGAGCAGACGCTCGCGCTCGGACCTGTCCGCTTCGGTGCGGGCATAAATTTTGGGGCGCACCTCGCTAGCGATCACCGATTGTTGCCACGCACGGATCTTATCGACGGTGTCTTCCACTGTGGCGCGCCACAACCTTTGCGGCACAGCAACATCCGCGGGTAAGCGCTCGGCCATCAGTCGGTCCCGGATCTGCCGTTTGGACAACGCTGCGGTTTTGACACCGGAAAACCGCGTCCATACTAGAGCGCGAACGTGGTCGAGTTCCGCACCCATACTCGCCAAGGTCGCCGCTTTACACGCGTTCAGCGGTCCTAGCACCGGTAGCCCGCGCGCTACTACCTGACTCGGCACGAGCGGCTCCCCGCCTTCGTCCGAATGCCGGACAGCGCAACCACATCACAGACGTGGAGCAGTTTCCACTGCATCGACCGCTCCCGCGACGAATCCGGGAAGCGCACTGAGGCCGTCATACGGTCACCGTATCCGCGGGCACCGACAACCGTCGTCCCGTGACTGCTACAGCCGGCTCGAGAACGCGTGCGCAATCGTCGGGGAGACCCACCACCCCGCTCCCACGGCGCAAACATCAGTTTGGGTGGTTGTCACAAGTCCGCAGGCATGCTTGTCGGCCAACTACTCGATCACCCCAAAACTTCTCGCTGAGAAAAGTGGCAGGCTGATGGGTGTACCACCGTCCAGTACCGAAGGATGTCAGCATGTCTATCGCCACGATCAACCCGGCCACCGGCGAGACGGTCAAAACCTTCACCCCGGCAACTGACGATGAAATTGAGGCCGCAATCGCCCGCGCCCATGACCGGTTCCTCGACTACCGCCACTCCACCACGTTCGCCCAGCGCGCCAAGTGGGCCAACGCCACCGCCGACCTCCTGGAGAAGGAAGCCGACGAGGTCGGGGCCATGATGACCCTGGAGATGGGCAAGACCCTCAAGTCGGCCAAAGGCGAAGCGCTTAAGTGCGCCAAAGGTTTTCGCTACTACGCCGAGAACGCCGAGGAGCTGCTGGCCGATGAGCCGGCGGAAGCGTCGAAGGTCGGCGCGAAGAGGGCCTACACCCGCTACCAGCCGCTCGGGGTGGTGCTGGCCGTGATGCCGTGGAACTTCCCGCTGTGGCAGGCCGTCCGGTTCGCCGCGCCTGCGCTGATGGCCGGCAACGTCGGTCTGCTCAAGCACGCGTCCAACGTGCCGCAGTCGGCGCTGTATCTCTCCGACGTCATCACCCGCGGGGGCTTCCCCGAGGGGTGCTTCCAGACGCTGCTCGTTTCGTCCAAGGCTGTCGAGGCCATTCTGCGCGATCCGCGGGTCAAGGCGGCCACGCTGACCGGCAGCGAACCGGCCGGCCAATCCGTCGCCGCCATCTGCGGCGACGAGATCAAACCGACCGTGATGGAACTCGGTGGCAGCGACCCGTTCATCGTGATGCCGTCCGTCGACCTCGACGAGGCCGTCAAGACCGCGGTCACCGCGCGTGTGCAGAACAACGGTCAGTCCTGTATCGCCGCCAAGCGATTCATCGTGCACACCGACATCTACGACGCGTTCGTCGACAAGTTCGTCGAGAAGATGCAGGCGCTCAAGGTCGGCGACCCGACCGACCCGGACACCGACGTGGGTCCGCTGGCCACCGAGTCGGGTCGCGACGAAATCGCCAAGCAGGTCGACGACGCCGTCGCCGCGGGTGCGAAGGTCCGCCTCGGTGGCAAGACTCCCGACCAGCCGGGATGGTTCTACCCGCCGACGGTGGTCACCGAGATCACCAAGGACATGGCGCTCTACACCGAAGAGGTCTTCGGCCCGGTCGCCTCGATGTATCGCGCTTCCGGCATCGACGAAGCCATCGAAATCGCCAACGCCACCACGTTCGGGCTGGGCTCCAACGCCTGGACCAACGACGAAGCCGAGCAAGAGCGCTTCATCGACGACATCGAGGCGGGCCAGGTCTTCATCAACGGGATGACGGTGTCCTACCCCGAATTGGGGTTCGGCGGCGTCAAACGGTCGGGCTATGGCCGCGAACTCGCCGGCCTGGGCATCCGCGCGTTCTGCAACGCCAAGACCGTCTGGGTCGGCTAGCCGTTCGCCTTTACACGCCCGCCAGGGCCTTCTCGTCCTCGTCGGCGAAGGTGTCCTCCAGCTGCACCGGCGAGTAGTCGAGGTCGATTTCAGCGACCGGTCGGCCCCGCGCGCTGGCGATCGTGCTGAACCGGCGCATCCCCTTGTCGGACGCATACTGCATGAACTCGTCCACCGACAGGCCGAACGGCATCGGGTCGTATAGGGCGAAGCCCTCTTCGATGAGACGCAGTCCGAGCGGCATGAGCTCGTTCATCCGCGTTTCGAACACGCCCCAATTGGCATCGTCGGCGGCGACGTGGCGCCGACAGGTGAAGGTGCCCCACGCCATGTGGCGACGCTCGTCGTCACCGATGCGCCGGACCAGCTCCTGCATCCCGGGCAGAATGCCGCGCTCCACACAGATCTTGTGCCAGCCGAAGTAACCGGTCAGCGCCAGCATGCCTTCGACCATGTGGTTGTAGGTGACGGATGCCCGGATCTGCGCGGCCGGTGAGGGATCCACCCTCAGCGTGTTGAGGCAGTCCGGCAATTCCTCGTAGAAAATTGTGCGGTAGGTGGGGACGTCCTCGAGATATTCGTGCAAGTCGTCGGTGATGCCGACGGCGTCGAGCCACATGCGGAACACCTGGACGTGCTTAGCTTCCTCGAACGCGAACTGCGTCAGGTACATCTCGTCGCCCAGCCGGCCTTCCGCCCGCATCGCGAACATGAACGGCTGAATGTCCTCGGTCACGGCTTCTTCGCCGGCGATGAACTCGGCGCACAGCCGGGTGGCGTAGTGGCGTTCGTCGTCCGAAAGCCGCTCCCAGTCGGCACGGTCGTGGGAGAAGTCGATGTCGGCCGGGTTCCAGAATTTCGCATTGCCGCCCGCAAAGAGCTTGAGCGGCAAGCTGTCCCAGTTGAGCCCGCCCGCGACCATCGAGCCCGAATGTATCCGTGTCACGTAGTGACCTCCTTTGTCTCATCATCTCAGCCTGGTGAGCTTGCGGCAGCGCGGCAAATGCAGCCGCCAGTACCGCGACGAGCCGTCGCACCGCCAGTGCCGGTTGCTCCGGCGTGGGCTCGTCAAGTCCGAGGATCGGATCCAGGCCGCGCACATACGGGCGCCAGCGCCAGGTGCGGAAAGATCATCAGCAGCAAGGACATCAGCGCGTCGGTATCGGAATCCGCACGTAGGTCGCCGCGGACGTGCGCGTCGCGGACGAGCGGCCGCAGCACTTCCAGGTAATGACGGTGAATGACGTTCTGCACGCTGACGCGGGCTTCGGTGTCGACTTCAAGAGTCGCCGCGGCGTGCAGCGCGCGTTCATGCGGGTGGTCTGCGAAGTAGGCCACCCACGCGTCGAGCCAGTCGGTCAGAAAGTCGAAGAACGGCCGGCTGGGGTCGAGCTCGCGGATGCGGTCCTCCATGTAGGCACGCACCCGCTGGCTGGCGATGTCGGCGATGAACGCATACAGGTCGCGCTTGTCCGCGAAGTACTGGAACAGGCTGCCCTTGGCGACCCCCGCACGCCGGGCGATGACGTTCAGGCTGCCGCCCGAGAAGCCGTGCACTCCGAACTCGGCCTCTGCGGCTTCTATTACTGCCGCGCGACGCGCCGGGTCGACGCGCGCCCAGGTCACGGTCGGCATTCGGCCCTCCTCGCGTCGATGACCACTGGTCACTCTACTGTGAGCCAGGTCACTTCTCAAGGTTTCCGTAGGTAGCCGAGGAGAAGACAGGATGATCAGCATCTGTGAGGTGTGCAAGCACCCGGACGACCATGCACCGCGGGAGGACGAGAGCCTCGTCAAGCCGCCGTTCTGCCCAGGCTGTGCATTGTGTCGTGAGCGGCGCGCTTCCCTGAAGTCGCTGCCGCCCTGGCTTGCGGTGGCTACACGGAAGGCAAAACCGCCGATGACGCAACCCGGAATGCTCTCGGCCGCAACGACACGTTCGAGGCCCGTGGTCGTGGCCGTAGCACCACCACGCTCAGCAGCCCAAAGAACCCTCGGCGTATCCCACCGGTGCCGCGACACTGTCCGGCACCTTGAGATCTGCCTGCACCATTGTCCGCGAGTTGGTCATCGCCGGATCGCTGTAACCGACATGTTCACGCACGCAAAGAAACTGCGCTGACCCCTGCGCCGCAACGTCGTCGTCAAGACAGCGCGACCGATGTCCAAAACCTCGGAATTAGCCGCGTGAAACGGCACGACACCTCATACTGCACCGAGGAGGGATTCATGGGGCATTACAAAGCGAACCTGCGCGATATCGAGTTCAACCTGTTCGAAGCGTTGGAACTGGGACCCGTCCTGGATTCGGGATCGGTCGGTGAGCTCGACAGCGCCACCACACGTGAGATCCTGGCCGAAGTCGCCCGCTTTGCTCAAGGGCCGGTCGCCGTGTCGTTCGTCGCCGCCGACCGCGAGCCGCCGGTGTTCTTGCCGGACCAGCACACCATTACCGTGCCGGACCCAATCCGTACGTCGGTGCAAGCGATCTGGGACGCGGAATGGTGGCGGCTGGGTGTCGCGCCCGCAATCGGTGGCACCGCCGTGCCACGGACGATGGTGTGGGCAGCTCTGGAGATGATCATCTGCGCCAACCCGGCGCTGTTCTTCTACTGGGCCGGCCCGGCGATGGCCGACATCCTCTACGGGCTCGGCAACGAAAAGCAGCGCGCGTTAGCCAACGCGGCGATCGAGAATCGTTGGGGCGCAACGATGGTACTGACCGAGCCCGATGCCGGCTCGGATGTGGGGGCCGGGCGCACCAAAGCCATCGAGCAGCCCGATGGCTCCTGGCACCTCGAAGGCGTTAAGAGGTTCATTTCCGGTGGCGATCTCGGCGACACCGTCGAGAACATCCTGCACCTGGTACTGGCCCGTCCCGCGGGCGCCCGCCCGGGCACTAAGGGCCTCAGTCTCTTCGTCGTGCCGAAGTATCTGTTTGACTGGGATAGCTTCGAGATCGTCGGACGCAACGGTGTTTTCGCGACCGGCCTCGAGCACAAGATGGGATACAAGGCATCCCCCACGTGCGAGCTGACATTCGGCGCGCACGGCATCCCGGCCAAGGGCTGGCTGGTCGGCGACACCCACGACGGCATCGCCCAGATGTTCAAAGTCATCGAAAACGCCCGCATGCTGGTCGGCATCAAATCGTCCGGAACGTTGTCGACGGGCTACCTCAACGCGCTCGACTACGCCAAGACACGGATCCAGGGCGCCGACATGACGCAGATGCTCGATAAGAGTGCCCCGCGGGTGCCGATCACCCGCCACCCGGACGTGCGGCGGTCTTTGATCATGCAGAAGGCTTACGCCGAGGGATTGCGTGCCATCTACCTCTACACCGCGGCTCACCAGGATGCCGTTGTGGCCGCGGCAGTCTCAGGTGCTGACGAAGAAATGGCAACCCGGGTGAATGACCTGCTGCTGCCGATCGTCAAAGGCGTGGGCTCCGAGCGCGCCTACCAGTACCTGACCGAATCGCTGCAAACCCTGGGTGGCTCGGGCTTCCTGCAGGACTACCCGATCGAGCAGTACATCCGCGACGCCAAGATCGACTCGCTGTACGAGGGCACCACCGCGATACAGGCGCAGGACTTCTTCTTCCGAAAGATCGCGCGTGACAAAGGTGTGGCATTGGCACATGTCGCCGCGCAGATCCAGACCTTCATCGACAGCGACGTCGCCGACCAACGGCTCAAGGTGGATCGCGCCTACTTGCGCACCGCCTTGGAGGATATGCAAGCGATAACGGCCACCCTGACCGGTTATCTGATGGGCTCGGCCGAAGCCCCGACCGAGCTCTACAAGATCGGTCTCGGCTCGGTGCGGTATCTGCTCGCGGTCGGTGATCTGCTCATCGGTTGGCAGCTGCTTTTCCACGCTGAAATCGCCTTGCGTGCATTGGATTCCGGTGCGACCGGCAAAGAGCAGGCCTTCTATGAGGGCAAGATCGCCGCGGCGCAGTTCTTTGCCGCCAACGTGCTGCCCGAGATCACCGCGACGCGCGGCATCTTGGCCCGCACATCGACCGCATTGATGGACCTCGACGACGCCGCATTCTGACGGCGACACCGTGCCGGGCCGCGACGTGGCTGAACTCGATCCGGAAAGCCCGCGGTATTCGCTATTGCCCAGCGGCCACCCGCAGGGATACCAGGGCCGGCAACCCATCGCTGAACACACCACGATTCATGCCGCGGTGGCCGCGTCGGTGCCCAGCCGCTCCTGGGTGGACGTACCGCCCGTGGTACGAGGTCGGTCGTGAGCGCCGCCCCAGTTCGGCTGGCCCTGATCGGGGTGGGCAGTATGGGACTGGCTCACCTGAAGATCTTTGCAAGCCTGGCTCCGTGGGCGCAGATCACCGCCGTGGCGGACAGCCACCCGCCGTTTGCCGAACGCGCCGCGGCACTTAGGCCGGCTGCCAAGGTTTTTTACGACCCGCTGGATTGCCTGAGCGACGTCGATATCGACGCTGCCGTCGTGGCCACCGCTGACTCCACCCACCACGAAATCGTCGACGCGTGCATCGCACGTGGCATCTATGTGCTGTGCGAAAAGCCATTGACGCTGTCAGCTGAAGAATCTTTGCAACTAGTCAAGGCCGAACGAGCCAGCGGCCGCCGGCTCGTCCAAGTCGGCTTCATGCGCCGATACGACGCCGACTACCGGCATATCCACGACGCCGTGCGGTCCGGTCGAGTCGGCGAGCCCATCCTGATCCGCCAACGGCATCACAACCCGTTGGCTACCAACGACTTTGACCCACAGATGCTCATCGCTAGTTCGGCGGCACACAATATCGACCTGTTCCGCTGGCTTACCGGTGAGGAGATCAGCACAGTCACCTGCCTAGCCAAAGACAGCGACAATGGATCGACGGTGACTGTCCTGGTCACGCTGAGGTCGGAATCCGGCATCCTCGGTGTTGTCGAGGTCGGTCGCGGACCGGGAATGCGGTACGACATCGGGCTCGATCTGGTTGCCAGCGACGGCAGTCTCACCCTCGGATCACCGTCGCTGACCACGCATGCCATCAGCGACGGCGTGGCAGCCCAGCGCCTGCCAGACACCTGGATCGAACGGTTCGACGGCGCCTACCGAGCCCAGAACGCCGCCTGGCTGACGGCGGTAGCGAACCACGCGATTGACGGGCCGTCGACTTACGACGGGTATGCCACCAACGCCGTTGCGGATGCCGCGCTGGCGGCACTCAGTAGCGGCGGCAGTCAGGTCGTGCACCAGATCCCGGCCAGTGACCTCGGGCAGGAAGGCGCGTAACGCTGATCGAGCCCACCGGTCCGCCGAAGCCCGTCATGCACAAACGGTAGACCCCTTAACATCGGCCCCATGTCGCTACTGAATACCGCTCAGGGACCCATCAATACCGCTGATCTCGGTGTCACGCTCATGCACGAGCACGTGTTCATCATGACCACCGAGGTCGCCCAGAACTACCCGGAAGCATGGGGCAACGAAGACGCACGGGTGGCTGACGCCATCACCCGGCTCAACGAGCTCAAGTCGCGCGGCGTGCGACACCATCGTCGACCTCACCGTAATCGGGCTGGGCCGCTACATTCCGCGCATTGCCCGCGTCGCTGAGGCCACCGAACTGAATATCGTCGTCGCGACCGGCCTGTACACCTACAACGATGTTCCGTTCTGCTTCCACTATCTGGGCCCGGGCGCGCAACTCGGCGGCCCGGAGATCATGACCGGGATGTTCGTCCGGGACATCGAGCAGGGCATCGCCGACACCGGCATCAAGGCGGGGATCCTCAAATGCGCCACCGACGAGCCCGGCATCACCCCCGGTGTCGAGCGGGTGCTGCGCGCGGTCGCGCAAGCACACAAGCGCACCGGGGTGCCGATCTCCACGCACACCCACGCGGGGCTACGCCGCGGACTCGAGCAACAACGCATCTTCGAAGAAGAGGGTGTTGACCTGAGCCGGGTGATCATCGGCCATTCCGGCGACAGCACCGACATCGGCTACCTCGAAGAGCTCATCGCCGGCGGCTCCTACCTCGGGATGGACCGGTTCGGCATCGACATAATCCTGCCGTTCGAGGACCGGGTGAAGATCGTGGCGCAGATGTGCGAACGCGGCCACGCCGACAAGATGGTGCTCTCGCACGACGCCAACTGCTATTTCGACGCGCTGCCCGAGGAGCTGTTGCCGGTGGCCGCCCCCAATTGGCATTACCTGCACATCCACAACGACGTGATCCCCGCTTTGAAGGAACGCGGGGTCACCGACGAGCAGTTGCACACCATGCTCGTCGACAACCCGCGGCGCATCTTCGAGCGACAGGACAGCTATCAATGACACAGAGCGAGCCGGTCCCACCGATCGGCACCCAGGTTTCGGCGCTGGCCGCGCTCGCCCCCGACGAGCCAGCGGTTACCTGCGACAGACGCACGCTGACCCGCGGCGAACTCGACCGCTCGACCAACCGGCTGGCGCGCGCCTATGCGGAGCGCGGCGTCGGCGTCGGCGAGTACGTGACCATCGTGCTGCCCAACTCCGTCGAGTGTGTACAGGCCATGGTGGCGTGCTGGAAGCTGGGCGCGGTGCCGCAGCCGCTGTCCGCGCGGCTGCCGGATGCGGAGTTCGAGGGTCTGGTGGAACTGCGGCCACGCGCGCTGCTCGTGGGGCGAACGCACCCCGGAATACCAAGTGTTCCTAAAGGTTTCGTCCCCGAACAGTCGTTCTCGGATGACCCGTTGCCTGAAGCGGTGTCACCGTGCTGGAGGTCGATCGGCTCCGGCGGTAGCACCGGCCGGCCGAAGCTGATCGAGGCGGGCGGCGACAGCCGGCTGGGGCCGGCACTGGGGTACGCCGTGGGTGGCCAGGAGGGCGATACCGTGCTGGTGCCGGTGCCACTGACCCACACCACCGGCTTCACCAGCGCGGCGGTCGCGCTGGTGATGGGCAACCACTTGGTGCTGATGAGCCGGTTCGACCCGCATGAGTTCCTGCGGCTGATCACCGAGCATCGCCCGCAGCTCGTTACCACGGTGCCAACGATGATGCAGCGGGCGCTGCCGGTCTACCGCATCGATCCGGATTCCTATGACCTGTCTTCGATCCGGCGGTTTTGGCATCTCGGTGCGCCGTGTCCGCCGGCCATCAAGCAGGCGTGGATCGACCTGCTGGGCCCCGAAAGGGTCTGGGAGCTGTACGGCGGCACCGAATTTCAGGCGATGACCTTCATCTCCGGCGACCAATGGCTGACGCATCCCGGATCGGTCGGTGTGGTGGTCATGGGCGAGATGAAGGTGCTCGACGACGACGGTAACCCATGTCCGCCTGGTGTGGTCGGCGAGATCTACATGCGGCCCAACCCGGGCAGTGTGCCGTCGTACCGGTACATCGGCACGACGGCGAAATCCCGCGACGGCTGGGACTCTTTGGGCGACCTTGGCCATTTCGACGAAGACGGGTTCTTGTACCTGTCCGATCGCCGGGTGGACATGTTCACCGTCGGCGGCCGCAATGTCTACCCGGCGGAGATCGAGAACGCGCTGTCGGCGCATCCGGATGTGCTGTCCTGCTCTGGTTATTGGCGTACCCCATGAGGATCTGGGCCAAGTGCCCTATGCCCTGGTGCAGGCGGGTTCGGCGCTGGACGAGCAGACGGTGCAGGCGTTTCTGCGCGACCGGATCGCCGGCTACAAGGTGCCGGCCACCGTCGAGTTCGTCGACACCCCACTACGTGACGACGCCGGCAAAGCGCGCCGCTCGGCGGTCCGCGCCGAGGTCATGGCGCGATTGCGTCTTCTTGACGCGGACTGACGCCGCCGTCCTCCACCGGCGCGGGCTGTTGCCTTCTGCGAGATTCCCAGCGCCGCAATGCTTCTCGACACGGTGATTCGACCAGCGCATAGCTCACCGCCGCGATGGCGATCGCGAAGATCAGCGTCAGCACCAAGACCTCGAGCATGTGGCCCTTGAAAGAGAATTCGCCGATCACCGGGAACACCACGGTCAGCGCCGCAAGATGCCAGATGAAAATCCCGTAAGACCAGCGTCCCAGCGTCACCATCGGCCTGGCACCCAAAAGCCGATGGCCGGTGTCGGGCCGGTCCAGCACCAGCGGCGCCACCAGACCCGCCGCCACCAGTGCACCCATCGCGGTCTTCACCGTGAACTGCGCGGCGCTGCTCGGGACCAGCCCCGCAGGCCCCGCCAGTGGTGAGGCCGCCACCAGATAGGCCGCCACCACGACGACGACCATCAACACCCGGCGTCGGGCCAGCCGATGCGGCCACCCGAGCGGGCTGTACACCCACTCCGCGAGCAGCATGCCCGCCGCGAACCAGGAGAAGAATGCCGGCGGCCAGTTCAGCGGATTGAGCCCGGCCGGAGCTGCGAAAGGAATCCAGCCCCAAAACCAGCTGGCAACACCGAGAGCCGCAATCGCCGGCACGCGAGCACGGAGCGGCAGCCGGCTTGCCAACAGCGCAAGGATCGGCAACGCCAGATAGAAAGTGACCTCTACCGACAGGCTCCACATCTGGGTGAGCCCGTGGGTCAACGTCAGCGGCACATAGACCTGGGTGAGCGAGAGATTTGCCAACCACACCGTCAGGCTTGGGTGATCGGCGTCCGGCAACAGGGTCAGGATCACGACGACGGCCACCAGGTAAGCCGGCATGATTCGCACCACCCGTGATCGCAGGTAATGACCGGTCGACGGGCGCGAGCCCAGGCCGCGCGCCGCCGCAGCATGTCCGCGCCACAACAAAAACCCCGACAGTGCGAAGAACACCGCGACCGCAAGATCGAAGCGACCGAACAGCCGACCGTCGACCCCACTCGAGTGCCCGGTCTGGAACGCGACGTGGGTGATGACGACGCCGATGGCCGCGCAGGCCCGCATCCCTTCCACGGCGGGCAGGAAGCTGCGGGTCCCACCCAGCTGCTGGCGGTCGGTCATGCGCCGCTCTCCCCCGCAAGCGGGTGGGGGTACCCCCAGCCGCGCAGCGGCGAGGGGGCGTGCCCCCACCTCATCGCTTCGCTCTGCATCGTCGCCGGCGCGCAGTCACCCCAACAGTCTGCCCGTGCTGGCTTACCCGACAAATCGGGTAAGCCCCGTTTGCCCACCTTGGGGACCTAAACCGCGACCTTAAATTTTGCTGTTAGGGTCGAACGAGTTTTGCTTCGCTGGCCCCAGGTCGGGGCGGTCGGTTGGCCCCGAACCGAATGAGACCAGAAGGAGGGCTCGGCAACGTGAACCGAGCAGTCATGTTGCGGATGACCGCATGCGGGATCATGGGACTCGGAGCCGCCTTGCTGGTCGCCGCGCTTGCTGCTGTGGACGTACACCAGCAGCAGGATCACCAAGATTCCGCTCGATCTGAACGCCACGTTGATCAGTGACGGCACCGGGACCGCGCTTGACCCGGCGTCGATGAATAGTCAGAAGTTGGTGGTCAATAAAAACGTGCCGCTGGTATCCCAGCAGCAGATCGACGTCGAATCGCCGGCCAACGCCGATGTCGTCACGCTGCAAGTCGGCAGCTCGGTTCGACGCACGCGACAAGCAAAAGGACACCGGCCTGCTGCTCGCCCTCGTCGACACCGTCACCCTGAACCGCAAGACCGCGATGGCGGTTTCCGATGACACCCATCCCGGTGGCGCCGTCCAGAAACCGCGAGGCTTCAACGACGAAAACCCGCCCACCAACATCGCGTTGCCGCACGACGGACTGTCCTACCGATTCCCGTTCCACACCGAGAAGAGGACGTATCCGTATTTCGACCCGATCGCGCAGAAGGCGTTCGACGCAAACTACAGCGGAGAAGAAGACGTCAACGGGTTGACCACCTACAAGTTCACCCAAGACGTCGGCTACGACGCCGACGGCAAGCTGGCCGAGCCGATCAAGTATCCGTCGCTGTACGCCGAACGACGAGGACAGCAAGGTGACCGCGACCGCGGCGATGTGGGGCGTGCCCGGCGATCCGGACGAGAAGATCACCATGACCCGCTACTACGCGGTGCAGCGGACCTTCTGGGTGGACCCAGCGTCGGGGACCATCGTCAAGGAAGACGATCACGCTAACCACTACTTTGCCCGCGATCCGTTGAAGCCAGAGCTGACGATGGTTGATTACAAGGTCACCTCCAACGAAGAGACCATCGAGTCACAGGTGAATGCCGCGCGCAACGAGCGCGACCGGTTGGCGTTGTGGTCCCGGGTGCTGCCGATCACCTTCACCGCTTCCGGCGTGATCGCGCTGATCGGCGGCCTGCTGCTCGGCTCGTTTAGCTTGCGGACCGAGGCGGCGCTGCTCGACCCCGGCCTGGACGCCGCCGACCATGGCTTCTTCGGCCGCGGCGAGCCGCCGGTCGAACGAGTACCCGGTGCCGAGGCCGAAACCGAGAAGCTGCCAACACCGCCCAGCGACCTACAGCGCGAGCAGGGGCCACCCGGCGCGGGTCCACCAAGCTCGGGAAGCCCCCCGACTTCGGATCCACCCGATCACCTCTAGCCGGGCGACGATGCGCGCCGTGCAACGGCGGGCGGAGGAGCCCGGCCATTATCGCTAGCCGGGCCCGGGTCGCCCGTCCGGGGTACGCACTGGCGTTGGCGGTGCTGGTGGTTGCGCCGCTGATCAGCCCGGGATACTTGCTGCTGCGCGATGCGGTGTCCACGCCGCGGTCGTATCTATCCGATAGCGCCCTCGGGCTGGCGTCGGCCCCGCGGGCGACGCCGCAAGATTTCGCCGTCGCGTTGGCGTCGCACTGCGTCGATGGCGGCATCGTGGTAAAGGCGTTGCTCGTCGCGGGACTGTGGCTGGCCGGCTGGGGCGCGGCCCGGCTGGTCGCAATGGTGTTGCCGGAAGCCGGTGCCAGCGGTCAATTTGTCGCGATCACGCTGGCGATCTGGAATCCGTATGTCGGTGAACGGTTGCTACAGGGGCATTGGAGCCTGCTGCTCGGCTACGGCTGCCTGCCCTGGGTCGCGACCACGGTGCTGACGCTGCGCTCGGAGTCGACGGGGCTTTTCGGTCTGACGTTTTGGATCGCGTTGGCCGGGTTGACCCCGACCGGGCTGATCCTCGCCGCAACCGTCGGCATTGGTGTGCGTGGCTGTCCCTGTTGGGGGCCCGGGGGCGTCCAGACCGCGCTGGCTGTGCGCCGCCGTCGCGTTGGCCGGTGCTCTGGTGGCTGCGCTGCCATGGTTGACGGCTGCGGCACTGGGCTTGTCATCGGCTGACCGCATCTGGGCGCAGGCTCCAGACGTTGCGGCGTTCGCCGCCCGCGCCGAGCCGGGTCTGGGCACGCTGGGCAGCCTGGCCAGCCTCGGTGGGATCTGGAACAGCGAGGCCGTACCAGCCTCGCGGACAACGCTTTTCGCAGTCGTGTCGGCCGGGGTGCTGCTTGTGGTGGTGGCTACTGGGCTGCCGGCGCTGGCGCGTCGACGGGCGGCGGTACCGCTGATAGTGCTGGCAGCGGTGTCCGTTCTGGTGCCCGCCGTGCTGGCCACCGGGCCGGGGCTGGCCGCGCTGCACGGCGTGGTCGATGCCGCGCCGGGAGTGGGAGTGCTGCGCGACGGGCAGAAGTGGGTGGCACTGGCGATGCCCGGGTACGCATTGGCGGGTGCGGGGGCGGTGCTGACGTTGCGGCGTTGGCTAGGTTTTTTGGGGCCCGCAGTTCCCGCGCTGGTGTGCTGCGCCGCGCTGCTGCTCGCACTTCCCGACCTGGCCTGGGGTGTCGGAGGAAAAGTCGAGCCGGTGCACTACCCGACCGACTGGCCAACCGTCGCGGCGTTGATCAACCGTGATCCCGGACTTGTCGCGGTGTTGCCGGCCGACACTATGCGGCGCTTCGCCTGGACCGGGTCGGCACCGGTGCTGGATCCGTTGCCGCGCTCGGTGCGCGGCGATGTCCTGATTACCGGCGACCTGATCATTTCGGGTATGACGGTTCCCGGTGAGGGACGCCGGGCGCACGAGGTGCAGCGGCTGCTGTTGGCCGGCGCCGATCCTGTTGCGCTTCGCCGCGCAGGCGTGGCGTGGCTGGTCATCGAAGCGGGCACCCCCGGCGATATGGGCTTGGCCGCCAAGGCATTCGAACGACTACCGGTGACCTATCGCGGCCACGACTTGACGTTGTATCGGGTCGGCGGCGCAGCAGTCGGAGTGCCCGCCGATCGCCGGTTGCTCGCGGTGATCGTCCATCTTGTGTGGTTGGAGATGCTGATCGCCGGAGCCGTCGGCATGACGGTGGCCAACTGGCGACTGCGGGCACGACGGCAGCAGCGTTCGCCGAACCTCGCTACACCACTCCGCTGACGCGTTCTCCGGCCATCACCGACTCCAGCACGCTGCGCATCGCGTCTGCGCTTTGCCGCCAGGAGAATTCGGCGCTGCGCGCTTGCGCCTTGACGCCGAGCTGATCACGCAGCACCGGATCGCCCAGCAACTGCTGCAGTCGGTTCACCAACTCGGCGCGACTGTCGACCAGCACACCGGTCACCCCGTCGATGATCGAGTCGGCCAACCCGCCGGAAGATCGGTAGCCGATCGTCGGCACCGCGTGCTGGGCCGCCTCGATCACCGCCAGGCCCCAGCCTTCTTTGCGCGACGGCAGCACATGTACCCAAGACTGTTGCATGACATGGTGTTTGGTGACGTCATCGATGTGGCCATGGAACGTCACCGCGTCGCTGATGCCCAGGCGCGCCGCGTGGTCGACCAAGCGCTGCCACCACCACCCGCCGCCGACTATGTCGAGATGCAGCCCGGGGATCGATGGCCGCAGCAGCGCCACCGCGGCCATTGCGTCCTCGATCTGCTTGTGCGGCACCAGCCGGGACAACACCAACACGCGCGGATTGCCCGCCCGCGGATTACGCAGAGACGCCTCCGGGGCCTCGTCGAGACCGTTGCGCACCAACGCTATTCGCTCGTTTGCGACACCCAGACCGACCAAGTCGCGGGCCGACGGCAGCGACACCGTCACGTACTGGTTGCGGCGGTGCAGCCTCGGCGACAACCGCGACTCGACGAACCAGCCGAGCCGGCCGAGCGCCGGGCCGGCCACCGGCCACTGCTCCCGATGGCAGTGGTGTACCAGCACCGTGACCCGCCGTCCGTAGATCAACCGGGCCAGAAACGGCAAGCCGTTCTGGGTGTCGACCACCACATCCGGTCGCACCCGCCGCAACGGCCCCATCCCGAGCCTGGCCGCCGCCATCGCTAACAGCGCCCACACGTAGACCGAATACCGCCCGCCCGCGCGGCTGATCCGCACCCCGTCGACGACTTCCCGCCGCGCCGCGCCCGGATAACGGGCGGTGCGCAATGTGACCGCGACACCGGACGCAGCCAGCTGGGCTCCGATGCGCTGCAGATAGGTTTCACTGCCACCGCCCTGTGGGTGGCCGGTATCGCGCCAGCACAGCAGCAAGACGGAGCGGAGGTCAGACATTGTTTGCCAGCGTAGCCGCCGTAGGGTTGGCCGGTGGCCGTGACTGACCCGTTTGCGCGGCGAGCGACCCTGCGCCGGTCGGTGCGCTTGCTGTCAGAGTTCCGTTACGAACAGCGCGATCCGGCCCGCTTCTACGGTGCGCTGGCAACCGACACCGCGGACATGGTCAGCGACCTCTGGCAGGGCCTCCACGGCGAACGCCCCGTCGGTCGCAGCCTGCTCGACGTCGGAGGCGGGCCCGGATACTTTGCGAAGGCCTTTACCGACGCCGGGCTTCGGTACGTCGGCGTGGAGCCGGACCCGAGTGAAATGCACGCCGGCGGGCCAATTTTGGCGCGTGAAGCGGGCACATTCGTCCGCGCGTCGGGCATGGCACTGCCCTTCGCAGCCGACAGCGTGGACATCTGCCTGTCGTCCAATGTCGCCGAGCACGTGCCACGGCCCTGGCAACTCGGCGGCGAGATGCTGCGGGTGACCAAGCCAGGCGGACTGGTCGTGCTGTCGTACACCGTCTGGCTGGGACCATTCGGCGGGCACGAAATGGGGCTGACGCACTACCTGGGCGGCGCCCGGGCAGCTGCGCGTTATGCCCGCAAGCACGGTCACCCGGCCAAAAACAACTACGGATCGTCGTTGTTCGCGGTATCGGTGGCCGACGGCCTGAACTGGGCGGCCAGCACCCGCGCGCTGGTCTGCGTGTTCCCGCGCTACCACCCCGGATGGGCGTGGTGGCTGACGTCGGTGCCAGTGCTACGGGAGTTCCTGGTGAGCAATCTCGTGCTGGTCCTTCAGCCGTGATACTGAAACATGTTCTCGTTTTGTGCTCGGCTAGGTAGGGTGGCGGCATGAGCGACGTTACAACGGAGTACGACAAACTTTTCATCGGCGGCAAGTGGACCGAGCCGTCGACCTCAGAGGTCATCGAGGTGCACTGCCCGGCCACCGGCGAATACGTCGGCAAGGTGCCACTGGCGGCGGCGGCCGACGTGGACGCCGCGGTCGCGGCGGCCCGCGCGGCATTCGACAACGGCCCCTGGCCTACGACGCCCCCGAAGGAGCGCGCGGCCGTCATCGCCAATGCGCTCAAGCTGATGGAGGAGCGCAAGGACGACTTCACCAAGCTGCTCGGCGCCGAGACCGGCCAGCCGCCAATTTCTGTCGAGACCATGCAGTGGATGAGTGGGATCGGAGCGATGAACTTCTTCGCCGGCCCCGCCGTCGACCAGGTCAAGTGGCAGGAGACCCGCAATGGCGGCTACGGGCAGACCATCGTCCACCGAGAGCCGATCGGCGTGGTGGGCGCGATCGTGGCGTGGAACGTGCCGCTGTTCCTGGCGATCAACAAGCTCGGTCCGGCGTTGCTGGCCGGCTGCACGGTGGTACTCAAGCCGGCCGCCGAAACCCCTTTGAGCACAAACGCTTTGGCGGAGGTGTTCGCCGAGGCCGGACTGCCCGAGGGCGTGCTGTCGGTGGTGCCCGGCGGCATCGAGACCGGCCAGGCGCTGACGTCCAATCGCGACGTCGACATCTTCTCCTTCACCGGCAGCTCGGGCGTCGGCAAAGAGATCGGCCGCCGCGCCGCGGAGATGCTCAAGCCGTGCACGCTGGAGCTCGGCGGCAAATCGGCGGCCATCGTGCTCGACGATGTCGACCTGGCCGCTGCGATCCCGATGCTGGTGTTCTCCGGGATCATGAACACCGGGCAGGCCTGCGTGGCCCAGACCCGTATCCTGGCGCCACGCTCGCGGTACGACGAAATCGTGGACGCGGTAAGTGCTTTCGTGCAGGCGCTGCCAGTCGGGCCGCCGTCGGACCCGGCCGCCCAGATCGGGTCGCTGATCTCGGAGAAGCAGCGCGCCCGCGTCGAGGGCTACATCGCCAAGGGTGTCGAGGAAGGCGCGCGGCTGGTCTGCGGCGGCGGCCGTCCCGAGGGCCTGGACAACGGCTTCTTCGTGCAGCCCACCGTGTTCGCTGACGTCGACAACAAGATGACGATCGCCCAGGAGGAGATTTTCGGGCCGGTGCTGAGCATCATCCCCTACGACACCGAAGAGGACGCGATCAAGATCGCCAACGACTCAGTGTACGGCCTGGCCGGCAGCGTGTGGACCACCAATGTGCCGCGCGGCATAGAGATCTCGGAGAAGATTCGCACCGGGACGTACGCGATCAACTGGTACGCCTTCGATCCTTGTTGTCCGTTCGGCGGCTACAAGAACTCCGGCATCGGCCGGGAGAACGGGCCGGAAGGCGTCGAGCACTTCACTCAGCAGAAGAGCGTGCTGATGCCGATGGGCTACACCCTCGACAGCTGAGGGCCGCCTTTCCGCGAATGTGCGGCTCGCCGCACATTCGCGCCCGAGTGTGCGGCTGGCCGCACACTCGGGCTGGCGGCCATGGACCTCGCCGCCCACGGCGCGACTAGTCAGGATCAGGTCGAGTGCGTGGCAGTCAATAGCGCGAGGCGTTGGTCGAGGGTGGCGTGGAAGTGCCCGATGGCACTTTCGTGCCGCCCGAACTCCACAAACGCATTCGCCCCGGAGCGCAAGCCGCGCTGCACACCGAACGACATTTCGTTGTCCTCCAACACACCCCGCTCGAGCAGGGTGGGGGCAGTGCTGGCGTCGTCTTGTTGGGCGGCCGCGATCAGAAAAGCTTCTGCGACCTCGGGCGTGGCGACGGTATAGGTGGTGATCATCGAGTGGTCGATATCGATCGGGTCGACAACGACCACGATCACCAGATCCGGAAACGTCGCCACCATCGCATTCGGGAAAAGCTGATAGACGAACGTCATGCGCTGCTTGGTGGTCCACGTCGACTCTGAGCGGTGACGGAGTCTTTCAATGTTGCGGTATGGGAATGTGATTCGACTATTCGGGCCGAACGTTTCCACCACGTTGAGATCGTCGTACTGTAGCGGGAAGAACGTCTCACGGTGCGTTGAGCGAATGTGGTAGCCCTCCAGGAATTGCTCGATGAGCACCTTCCAATTTATGTTCCGCACCGCGGACTCCGCAACGAGGAGCCGCTGGGCCGGCACGAGTTTGTCGCGCCACGGACTGCCTTCGGTCAGTGCCGCCATCGCGTCGTCAGCAAATGCCCGCGACGAGGGCTGCGCCGCATCGGGGTCCAGCGCATCGATGACGATGAGACCATCGACCTCACTGCTGGTGACTTCAACCAGGCCGCGCGTCGAGATGTTCAAATCCGGGAAGGCGTCCGCGTGCGGAACATGGGCGAGCGTGCCATCGAGACGATAAGTCCAGCCGTGGTACCGGCACACCAGCGCGTGAGAGCATCCGGTGCCGTCAACGAGAGCCATGCCGCGATGACGGCAGGCGTTACGGAATACCCGTGCCCGCCGATCGCTGCCACGAACCGCAAACAGCGGCGTACCGAAGCAGACGCGTTCGACATGGTCCCCTGGGTTCGGGATGGTCGCCGACGGAATGAACACGCTGGGAAGCGAGCGCAGCATCCGCAGTTCATCCGCGAATCGTCCTGGGTCGAGGTAGTTTTCCACCGGTTCGCGCCACGCCTCGCCTTCATCGGTCGTCCCCGCGTCGATATGAGCGAGTAGGCGGCGCACAATCTTCAGATCGTCGGCGACCAGCGGACTTGTCAAGGGACTCACGGCGTGCCTCCCGAGTGCGTTCGCTCAACCGCAGTCATAACCAAGCCTCCGGACGGGGTTTGATGTCTGCGCTTCAGTACGGACGGTATGCCAGAACTGAAGTGACGTCAATTTATTTTTTGGTACGCTTTCCCTGTGATCACGACGGCTGAACCCAGGACTCAAAAGGGACGTGCGACACGCGAACGACTACTCGCCGGTGCCCGCGACGTCGCAGTCGCCAACGATGGTCACATCGAGATCGCTTGGGTTGCAGAGGCAGCAGGCGTCGTGCCGAGCCTGGTCAACCGCTACTTCGGGTCACGAGCAGGACTCGTTAGCGCGCTGCTGGACGATTTCTTCGACCGTCTGCATGTAGAGGTTCTTGACCTCGATCTCGACGATCTGGGCACATGGGTGCAGCACGAGCGCATCCGCCTCGAGAAGGGCGTGCACTTCCACTACACCGATCCGGTTGCTGTCGTCATCTACACCCGTCTATCTCGCGAGCCCCAGGTCGCGTTGACCGAGAACCGGCACATCGACAGCGTCGTTAAACACGCTGCCGCCAACATTCGTCGCGGCCAAAAGCGTGGTGAGCTACCGTCATCCATCGATCCCGAACTGGCCGGTGCGGCGATGTTCGGCGCGATGCAGCGAGTTATGGTTACCGCGCTGGGCCGCACACCGCGGCCGCGACCCGACCGCATTGTCGAAGTTCTCTGGCGACAAATCGCCGCTGCAGTCGAAATCGACTCGGACGCCGAGATGCCAACGCCTAAAAGGAGAACGTAGCGCCTCAGCTACCGACCGATCAGAACGCTTCTTCGCGTAGATCCATGACCGCCAGATCGACATTTGCTGCGATACCGCGATCAGCAGTCAGCCGCGGTAGCACGTTCTTAACGAAAAACTTTGCGGCAGTGATTTTTCCGTTGTAGAACGCCCGATCGGCGGCAGTCGGGTCGCGGTCGAGTGCCACCAGCGCGATCTCGGCCTGCCGAAGCAGCAGCCATCCGATCAGCAGATCGCCGACGGCGAGCAGGAAGGGCACCGACTCCAAGCCCACTCGGTAGAGTTCGCGGGCGCTCTGCTGAGAATCGACCAGATAGCCGGTCATGGTGTTGACCCAACCTTGCAGATCGTCGAGTGCGGTGGTCAGCTGCTTGCGGGCGTCGGCGAGTTCGGGTCGGGCGTCGTCGCTTTCGATGAACGCCTCGATCTGCGCAACCAGGTGTTGTAGCGCCTTGCCGTGATCGCGAACGATCTTGCGGAAGAAGAAGTCCTGCGCCTGGATCGCGGTGGTGCCCTCGTAGAGGCTGTCGATCTTGGCGTCGCGGATGTATTGCTCGATGGGGTAGTCCTGCAGGAAGCCGGACCCACCAAAGGTTTGCAGCGATTCGGTCAAAGTTTGATAGGCCCGCTCCGAGCCCGCACCCTTCACAATCGGCAGCAGCAGATCGTTGACCCGTTCCGCCAACGCAGCGTCGGCGCCGGACACGACGGCGGCCGCCGCCGGGTCCTGGTGGGCGGCGGTGTAGAGATACAGCGCGCGCAGCCCTTCGGCGTAGGACTTCTGCATCATCAGCGCTCGGCGCACATCGGGATGGTGCATGATGGTGACCCGCGGCGCGGCCTTGTCCGTCATCTGGGTGAGGTCGGCTCCCTGGACCCGAGTCTTCGCGTATTCCAACGCATTCAGGTAACCCGTCGACAACGTCGCAATAGCCTTGGTACCCACCATCATTCGCGCATATTCAATGATCCTGAACATCTGCGCGATCCCGTTATGGCTGTCCCCGACCAGCCAGCCTTTCGCCGGGACGCCGTGCTGGCCGAACGTCAGTTCACAAGTGGCCGAAACCTTCAGGCCCATTTTGTGTTCCAGCCCGGTGACGAATGCCCCGTTGCGCTCCCCCGGTTCACCGGTCTTTGGGTCGAGCATGAACTTGGGCACCAGAAATAGGCTCAGTCCCTTGGTACCCGGCGCGGCACCCTCCGGCCGGGCCAGCACCATGTGCAGGATGTTCTCGAACAGGTCGTCGGTGTCGCCGTTGGTAATGAACCGCTTGACACCGTCGATGTGCCATGTGCCGTCGCCCTGATCGATCGCTTTGGTGCGGCCGGCGCCGACGTCGGAACCGGCGTCGGGCTCGGTGAGCACCATGGTGGCGCCCCAGTTGCGGTCGATGGCTAGCGAGGCCCAATGCCGTTGCTGCTCATTGCCGATGCCGTACAGGATGTTGGCCAGAATCGGGCCGGCCATAAACATGAACACCGGCGGGTTGGCGCCGAGGACAAACTCGTTGATCGCCCATTGCACCATCGAGGGCGCCGGCACACCGCCGACCTCTTCGCTGAGCCCGACCCGGAACCACTCACCGTCGCGCCACGCGCCCAGCGACTTCTTGAACGGTTCCGGCAGGGTCACGACATGCGTGTCGGCGTCGAAGGTCGGCGGGTGGCGGTCGCCGTCGGCGAACGACTCGGCAACCGGACCCTCGGCCAGCCGGGCGGCCTCGGAGAGCATCTCCCGCACCGATTCGCCGTCCAGGTCGCCGAACGCTTCGTCGGCCAGCACTTGTTCCAAACCGAGCGTTTCGAACAGGTTGAATTCCAGGTCGCGCACGTTGCTCTTGTAGTGGCCCATGGCTGACGCCTTCCCCGATCCGCTGGGCCGAGCCTAACGCTGTCAGTGCCCCTGGAATCGGGCTTGGCGACGCTCGATGAACGATTGCACACCCTCGGCGGCATCGGCGCTGGCGAACAGGGCGGCCACGTCGGGTCGTAGCCGCTTGATGGCGGCCGCGTCGCCCTGATCGCGGGCCAGGTGCGCTGACGCGAGGGTGGCGCGCACAGCCAGCGGCGCAGCGCGCTCGGCAATGGTGTGGGCGATCTCGCGGGCGCGCGCCAGGGCGGCCGTGGCGTCATCGGCCACATCCTGGACCAGACCGATCCGGTGCGCCTCGACGGCGTCGAACTCGTCCCCGGTCAGCAGCCAGCGCATGGCATTGCCCCATCCGGCCTCGCGAGGCAGTCGAAGGGTCGCGCCCCCGAATGGGTAGATGCCGCGCTGCACCTCGAGCTGCGCGAACCGGGTGCCCGTCGCCGCGATGCGGACGTCGGCCGCCAGCAGCAGCTCGATACCCAGCGTCATGCACCAGCCGTGCGCCACCGCGATAAGCGGCGTGGTCCAGGAACCGTCCAGGCGCCAGGGGTCTCGTCCGTCTGCCGGCAGGGGCAGATCGCCAGACGCGATATTGGGACCGACGTCGACAAGGTCCAGACCACCAGTGAAGTGATCGCCGTGCGCGAACAACACACCGACGCGCACCGACGCGTCCGATTCCAGCAGCCCGTAGGCGCGGGACAGATCGGTGAGCATCGCTTGATTGAAGGCGTTGCGCTTGTGCGGTCGATTCAAGCCAATCAGCAAGACGTGGCCGTCTCGCTCGAGGGTCACCGTTTCCAGGGCCGGCAGTGCGGCTGGCGAGGTTCCCGGTGTGCCAGAAGTGCTAGTCATCGGCCGAGTCAACCGCATACCAGCGGATTATGCAATAGAGCATAGTGCTGGCCAGAGTGCCGATGGGGTTGACTGTCGAGAAGATGCCGTTCACCTCGATCTAGTCTTCATGTTGAGCGTGCGTTGAGTTAGCGCTTGCCGCTGCTGGTGCTGTCGATATATGGTATCCTGCATAATCGTGGGCTGGTGGATCCGGCGCACGAGGGCCCCTAGATAGCCCAGGAGAGAACCGTGTTGAATGTCGAGCTCAACATCGCCGGCTACCGCTTTAGCCGGGAAATTCCTGACCTACGCCGCAAGTCATTCCGATCCCCGGTGTTTGGTCCACGTCCCATCCAGTGGCGACTTCCGCACCTGCGCCAGTCGCACGCTGCGTGACGGTCGGACGGCCAAAAGGACAGCACGACCATGTCGTTAACGACGCATGCCCGCAGTAAGCGCGGTGATACCCGAACCAAGATGCTGATCAGCGCCGCCGAGGTGATGCGTGAACGCGGCGCCGCAGGCGTGACCATCGACGAGGTGCTCACCCGCAGCGGCGCACCCCGCGGCTCGGTGTACTACCACTTTCCCGATGGGCGCAATCAGATCCTCGCCGAGGCGCTTCGGTATGCCGGGGATGCGATCACCGCCGACATCGACGACGCCGCCGGGCAAGGTGCGAAGGTGCTGCTGCGGCGGTTCGTCGAGTTCTGGGAACGCATGCTGGCGGACGGCGATTTCAACGCGGGCTGCCCTGTGGTCGCCGCGGCAATCGGCTCGGCCGATGACGAAGTCCAGTTGACCGCCGAGGCCGGACAGATTTTCGCGCACTGGCGCACGGCGCTGACTTGGGCTTTCGTCGCCGATGGCTTTCTCGAGTCGGATGCCGATTCGCTCGCGGTGATGTCGATCGCCGCGCTGGAAGGTGCTGTCGTACTTTGCCGCTCGCTACGCAGCAGCGACCCGCTGCGAAAAGTCTACGAACAGCTCGAATTTCTGGTCAAGGCAAGGGAATTCGTCCGCCGCAACGGAGTCCCGGAGCGCCGCGAGAAGTAGCCGACTAGTCGCTGGCCGGCAGGGGCTTGGCCTCCTTGAGGCTCAGCGCGGTCTCGCCGACAGCCAGGGTTCCAGCACCCGCCTTGGTAACCAGTACCTCGGCGCCGGTCTCGTCCACGTAGCGCTTGCCCATCACGTTGCCGTCGGCGAACGCCGGGTCCAGTTCGCCGGACCGCTCGGCATCCAAGGCCACCATCGGTGCGCCGCCGCAGCGCAGATCGTCGAGGCTGTCCGAGCTTCGGACGACGATGACCTGGGTGTCGCACACCTGGCTGGCTAGACGGGTTCCGTTCTTAATC
Source organism: uncultured Actinomycetota bacterium (assembly GCA_963720085.1). GTDB lineage: Bacteria > Actinomycetota > Actinomycetes > Mycobacteriales > Mycobacteriaceae > Mycobacterium. The sequence goes on along the minus strand of CAVRER010000035.1, from coordinate 14,414 downwards.
ATGATCTTTGAAGTTCCTTACTGCTCGGCCGGAGCGGCGCGAAGCTCTTCGACAATTTCACGGCGGAGCACTTTGCCGGTGGCGTTGGTGGGCAGCTCGTCGCGAAAGACTACCCGGTCGGGCGTACGCGAACCCCGCAAGCTTTTGCGGACGTGCTCGCGCAGCTCCTCAGGATCCGGGTCGGTGCCGGCGGCCGGCACGACCACCGCGACGATCGCCTGCCCCCACTGCGGATCGTCGACGCCGACCACGGCGACGTCCCGCACATGAGCGTGTTCGATCAGCACGTCCTCCAGCTCGGCGGGCGCGATGTTCTCACCACCCCGGATGATGGTGTCGTCGCTGCGCCCGCCGATAAACAGGTAGCCGTCCCCGTCGAGGGTGGCGATGTCCCTGGTCGGAAACCACCCGTCGGCGTCGAGCACCGAGCCGATTCCGGTGTAGCGGCCAGAGACCTGATCACCGCGCACGAACAACTCACCGGTCTGCCCCGGCGCCAGCACCCTGCCATTCTCGTCGCGGATCTGGACCTCGATGCCCGGCACGGGCTGACCGACCGAACCCAATCGCTTGACGACTGCGGGATCCGACGCAGACTGCGCCTGGCGGTGATCCTCCGGGGTGAGCACGGCGATCGTCGAGCTCGTCTCGGTCAATCCATAGGCGTTGACGAAGCCCACACCGGGTAACAGCTCGAGGGCCTTCCGGACCAGCGGCAAACCCACCTTCGAACCGCCGTAGGCCAGGTTGCGCAGCGACGGCAACTCATGGCCGCCGCCCTCCAGCACGGTCACGATGCGGTCGAGCATGGTCGGCACCACGGTTGCGGTGGTGACGTGCTCGGCCTTGATCAGCCGCACCCATTCCCGCGGATCGAAGGTGGGCAGGTAGACCATCTTGCGTCCGGCGTACAAGTTCGACAGCGCCGCGCTGACTCCCGCGATGTGATAGGGCGGCACGCAGATCAGCGCCGCGTCGGTCGGCTCGGCGGAATCGAGTTCGACTGATCCGGTGATGTAGCTGGTCAGGTTGTTGTGCGTGAGTTCGACGGCCTTGGGCTGCGACGTGGTACCCGACGTAAACAGCACGATCGCGACCGCATCCGGGTCGGCAAACTCCGCTGCCGGTTCCGCCTCTGGGGCTGCCGCCCAAAACTCGTCGGAGTCGATCACTTGTTGACCGACGTCACCCAGCATGTCGCGGAATTGGCGGTCGACGATCACCAGCGGTTCGGGCAGCCGCCGGATCAGGGCTTGGATACCGTCGGCGGAGAGGCGGTAGTTGATCGGCGTGAACGCCAGCCCGGCCCGCGCCGACGCGAAGATCAGCAGCGGGAGCATCGCGCCGCCGGTGCCGACGTAGACGACGTGCTTGGCGTTCGATCCGGCGATGATGCCCGCGCCGCCGTCGGCGAGATCGCTGAGCTGCTGCGTCGTCAACCGGGTATCCCCCGAGACGACGGCCGTTCGGTCGGGATTGCTCGACAAAGCCATCTCGAGAAGTAACGAAATGCTCATCCTCGAACTCTCTGTGGTTCACCCGTTACAAAAGCCGCCGGAAGTGTCATGCCCGCCCGGCTCGTAGTTTAGATCATGCAACTATTTGCACGTGATAGCGGTCAGGTCCCAGTCCAGCGCGCGGGACGCTTCTCCGCGAACGCGATCGCGCCTTCCTTGGCGTCGTTGGAGGAGAACACCGGCATCAGGATCTTGCTCTGCTCGGCGAACATGGTCTCCGGGCTCCAGCCGCGCGATTCCACGATGATCCGCTTGGTCGCTGCCACCGCCAGCGGCCCGTTGGCGGTGATCTTCTCGGCCAACGCGATCGCGGCCTCCAGCGCGCCCCCGGGCTCGGCCAACACATTGACCATCCCCAGCGCGTGCGCTCGCTCGGCGCTGAAGTTTTCCCCGGTCAGCGCCAGCTCCATCGCGATTGAAGCCGGGATGCGTGCGGGCAGCCGCAGCAATCCTCCACCACCGGCAACCAGCCCACGCTTGACCTCCGGAATGCCGAACGCAGAGTCTTTCGACGCCACGATCAAGTCGGTGGCCAGCGCCAATTCGGTGCCACCGGCCAGCGCATAGCCTTCGACTGCGGCGATCAGCGGCTTGGTCGGCGGACGCTCGGTAAAGCCCATCCCGCGGCCCTCGACGATCGGAACCTCGCCGCGAGCAAACGCCTTGAGATCCATGCCCGCGCAGAACGAGCCACCAGCCCCGGTCAGGATGCCCACCGAAAGGCCCTGGTCTTCGTCCAGCCGGTCTACTGCGTCGGCCAGACCTCTGGCCACCGCGACGTTGACCGCGTTTTTGGCCTTCGGCCTGTTGATGGTGATGATCAGGATTCGGTCCCGCTGCTCGACGAGGACTTCGGGCTCGGCTTGTTCAGTTGCAATGCTCACAGTGTTCACAGCGCTGTCGCGCTCCTCCTTAAATTCGTGACATATGTCCAGGAGATGGTATCCAGCCGCCCCGAACAGTCGGCGAGGAGAGGACGTCACGGACCCTGAGCTAACATCACAGCCAAATCCGCGCTGATATCCCAGAGGAATGCGTTGATGGCAATCGATATCGAACCTACCGAGACTTCCAAGTGGGATCCCGGGCTCACCGAACGCGTGATCGGATGGATCCGTCCACTGATCAAGGGTTACCACCGCGCGGAGGTGCGCGGGCTGGAGTCCTTCCCGCAGGGCGGCGCGTTGGTGGTGTCCAATCACTCCGGCGGGTTGTTCCCGATGGATGTTCCGGTGTTCGCCACCGGTTTCTACGAGAAGTTCGGGTATGACCGGCCCGTCTACACACTCAGCCATGACGTCTTGTTCACCGGCCCGATCGCCGAGTTCTTCGTTCGCACCGGCTTCATTCGCGCCAACCACGAAAATGCCGACGAGGCACTGCGATCCGGTGGTGTGGTTGTGGTGTTCCCGGGCGGCGATTACGACGTCTACCGACCGACGCTGGCAGAGAACACCATTGATTTCGACGGGCGCACCGGATACGTCCGGGCGGCGCTGAACGCCGGGGTTCCGATCGTGCCTGCCGTTGCCGTCGGCGGTCAGGAAAACCAGCTCTACCTCTCCCGCGGCATGGGATTGGCTCGGGCGCTGCGGTTGGACAAGTTGATGCGGGTGAAGATCCTGCCGATCTCGGTGGGCTTCCCGTTCGGGCTGTCCGCGGTGATACCGCCCAACGTGCCGCTGCCGACCAAGATCGTGATGCAGGTGCTCGAGCCGATCGACGTGCGGGCCGAATTTGGCGAGGACCCCGACACCGACGCGGTCGATGCCCATGTCCGTCGCGTCATGCAGAAGGCGCTCGACACGTTGGCCAAAGAGCGTCGCCTGCCGGTCATCGGCTAGTAGCGGCGATGACACCGCTCGGCCTGCTGGCCAGCATGGTCCGCGCGGGAATCATCGCTCCGCTGCGGCCGGATAAGTACCTACGGATCGCTGCCGTGGCAGGGCGCGAAGGACTTTCCGTCACAAGCGGATTCGCCATGTCGGCGCAACGCTGCCCGAACCGTTCGGCGCTGGTCGACGAGCTCGGAACGCTGACCTACCGTCAGCTCGACCGGCGCGGCGACGCGTTGGCATCGGCGCTGCAGGCACTGCCCGGCGGCACACCGGAAGTCGTTGCCATCATGTGTCGCAACCACCGCGGTTTCGTCGAGGCGCTGGTGGCGGCCAACCGGATCGGCGCCGACGTGCTGCTACTGAACACCTCGTTCGCCGGGCCGGCGCTGGCTGAGGTGGTCAATCGCGAAGGCGCGGATGCGGTGATCTACGACGAAGAGTTCACCGACTCGGTGGACCGCGCGCTGGCCGACAAGCCCAACGCCACCCGCGTCGTCGCGTGGACCGACCAGCCGCACGACACCACCATCGAGAAGCTGATCGCCGCCCACACCGGTAAGCGCCCCGCCAAAACGGGCCGCAACGGCAAACTGATCTTGCTGACGTCGGGAACGACCGGTAACCCCAAGGGCGCCAAGCACTCCGGCGGCGGTGCGACCGAACTCAAGGCGATCCTCGACCGGGTACCGTGGCACACCGAAGAGACGACGGTAGTGGTGGCGCCGATGTTTCATGCCTGGGGGTTTTCGCAGCTGGTTTTCGCTGCGTCGCTGGGCTGCACGGTGGTGACCCGACGCAAGTTCGACCCGGAGGCCACCCTCGACCTCATCGACCGTTACCAAGCCACCGGTCTGTGCGTGGTGCCGGTGATGTTCGACCGGATCATGGACCTGCCCGACGAGGTGCGCCGTCGCTACAGTGGTCGTTCGTTGCGGTTCGCCACCGCTTCGGGATCTCGGATGCGCCCCGACGTCGTCACCCGGTTCATGGACGAGTTTGGCGACATCATCTACAACAACTACAACGCCACCGAAGCCGGCATGATCGCCACCGCGACGCCCACGGACTTGCGGGCCGCACCGGACACCGCAGGAAAACCCGCTAGCGGCACCGAGATTCGCATCCTCGACAGCGAGCTCCGCCCGGTACCCACCGGCGAGGTCGGTCAGATCTTCGTGCGCAACTCCAACCGCTTCGACGGTTACACCTCCGGCGCGGGCAAGAACTTCCATGAGGGCTTCATGGCATCCGGAGACGTTGGCCGCCTTGATGAGGCCGGGCGGCTGTACGTGGTCGGGCGCGACGACGAGATGATCGTCTCCGGCGGAGAGAACGTCTACCCGATCGAGGTGGAAAAGACGTTGACGACTCACCCGGATGTCGCCGAGGCCGCGGTGCTAGGCGTCGACGACGAACAGTACGGGCAACGGCTGGCGGCGTTCGTCGTGCTGACAAGGGGCACTGAATCTTCAGTCATCACCGCGGACAACCTCAAGCAGCATGTCCGGGACAACCTGGCCAATTACAAGGTGCCTCGCGAGATCGTTGTGCTCGCTGAGCTGCCCCGCAGCAGCACCGGCAAGATCGTCCGCCGCGACCTGCTCGCGCAGCTGTCTGAGTGATCGTCGAATGTGGGCTTAATGCACGCAAAAGCCGCGTGTTGCGTGTCTTAAGCCCACATTCGACGCGGCCGGACGGCTAAGCCTGTGCCATCGCGCTCTCGATGACCGTCAGCTTCTCGGAAAGCCCTGCAGCGCGGCGGATTTCGATCAACTCATCGATGATGGCGCCGGTCAACTCGTGCGGGTCGTCGACAGTGGCGCCGTCGGAAAGCACCGAGACGTTGAGCTGGTCGACATAACTCCACACCGTGATGTTCAGGCCGCTGCCAGCAGTCAACGGCCCGACCGAGTAGATCTCGGTGACCAGTGCGCCGCCGACCCGCCCGTGATCACGCGGTCCCGGGACGTTGGAGATCGGCAGGTTGAGCACTTTGTTCTGGCCGTCGCGGTTGGCCAGCCAACGGAACAATGACTCCGACGGCGCCGGCGGAAAGTAGGCCGCCCACCGGCTGACCAATTCCGGCCCGAGCAGCTGGTGGCTCTCCTTGGCGTCGACAGCGTTGTCATGAGAGCGCCGCACCCGTTCCAACGGGTCGCCGAGATCGGATGGCAACGCCACCAGCATTCCGGTGAAGTAATTTCCCGAGATCCGGTCCGGCGAGAAGTCGAAGCTCACCGGAACCGAGGCCAGCAGCGGGTGATCGGCTTTACCGTCATAGCGCAGCAGCAGTTTGCGTAGCGCGCCCGCGGACAGCGCCAGCACCATGTCGTTGATCGTGACGCCGAGCGCCTTGCCGGTCTCCTTGACATCGGCCAGCGCCAACGTCGCGGTGGCGAATCTGCGCTCGGCAGTGAGCATGTGATTCATGAACGTCGGCGGCGGGGTGAACGGCCGAGTCAGTTCCGGTGACAGCTTGCGCGTGCTGCGGCGCACCCGGTTAATACCCTGCGCGGTGTAGCCGACGGTCCGCGGGATCCGCCCGATCTGGCGCAGGTGATCACCGAACGCCGACCGCACCAGTTCGCCCTTGGACGGGGCGGCGTCGGGCGCATACCGGGTCTCGCCGGACTGCGGGCCGGGCGTCAGATCCATGCCGCGCGCCAACAGATTCGCCGCGGCCACCCCGTCGGCGAGCGCGTGGTGGATCTTGCCGACCACCGCGATCCGGTTATCGGCCAGGCCCTCGACGAAGTACATCTCCCACAGCGGGTAATCACGGTCCAGGGGGATGCTCGCGATTTCCCCGATGGCCTCATCAAGCTCGCGGCGACCGCCCGGGGCGCGCACTCGCCAAGGGCGCACATGGTAGGTCAGGTCGACGTCACAGTTTTCTCGCCACATCGGGTGATGCAGCTTGAGCGGGATGTCAACGAGCTGAAAGCAAAACGGTTCCAGCTTGTACAACCGGCTGTGAATGACCCGGCGGAACGCGTCGAGGCCGAAGTCGCGATGATCGACATCCAGCTCGATCACGGCGACTTTGAGTGTGTGCATATGCACATTCGGCGTCTCGCTGTAGAGCAACACCGCATCCCAGCCGCTGAGCCTTCTCACCTGCGCGCCTCCCTCATGCAGGGACGATACAGTCGGCCGGCGGCTAAATAACCTCTTTCGCCGCGATCATCCGGTTGCGGTGGACCTGGTTGAGGAACAGCCCGACTGCAGTCGCCATCGGACCGGTGCGCGCCCCATCGGTCAGATCAAAACCGTGTCCGGCGCCGGGCAGCTCCACGTAGCTGACCACCGAAGGTGAAACCGACCTCAGTCGCTCAACGAAGCTGCGCGCCTGCGCTACAGGTATCACCGTGTCGTTGCTGCCGTGAATCACCAAGAATGGCGGGGCTTCCGGATGTACCCGGGCGATCGGCGAAGCGTCGCGGAACACCTCGGGGTGACGGTCGATCCTGCGCTTGACGACTACCCGTTCCAGGAAATCGACGAAGCGGGCCCGCTCGACGGTCGAGCGGTCCTCCCAGTCGTAGCGTCCGTATATTCCCACCACAGCATCCACCGAGGTATCCGAGCCGGCCGGCAGCTCGGTCTGCATGCCGGCGTCGTTGCTGGTGAGTCCGGCCAGCGCGGACAAGTGCCCGCCGGCCGAACAACCCGCTACCGCAACGAAATCGCGGTCGCCGCCAAATTTGTCGACGTTGGCGCGCGCCCATGCGATGGCGGTTTTGACGTCGGTGATATGAGCGGGCCAGCGGTGGTGCGGCGCGACCCGGTACTGCACCGACAAGCACACCCAACCCAGTTCGGCCAGATGCGACATCAGCGCATAGCCCTGCAGGGTGCGCCCGCCATGCACCCAGGCGCCGCCGGGCACAAAGATCAGCACCGGCGCCGGCCGGACCGGCAGATCCTTGCGACGCCAGACATCCAGCAGTTGCACCGGGTGTTTGCCGTACCGCACCGATGTGCGGTGCAGGTAGCGACGGTGTTGCAATGCCCTCCACAGCGGTGGAGTCCGCTCCGGCGCCGGCCACTCGATCTCCAGGTCTTTGCCGGACACGATGCCGCGCAGCGCGGCGTCGGAGACGGCCTGGGTCATGTCCCGCTCGGCCTTACGGATCTCGCCGATGCCCGGCGTCAGCCAGGACTTCGCCGACGCGAACAAGAAGTCCGGCAGGTGCCGGTAGCCCCAGACACCCATCGCGGTGACGCCGCCCAGCGGTTCCAGATGCCTGCCCACCAAAGGCAGCGAAGCCGTCGCAACGCTTAGCGCCAGCATGTAGTCGCCGGGGCGGGCTCGCAGCAACCACCGTGCCCGGGAGGCCACGGTCGGTCCGGGAAAGCGGATCGCCGGTCGTACCGTCATTCGAGGAGCGTACCTCGCGGGTTCCTCGTCTAACGGCAAACGCGACAGCTTCGTCAGTGACCAGCAGGCACCTGCCGAGAAACAGCTGTTGGGGCGGGGAACGAACGCTCACGACACCGCCATGCTGGTGGCAACCCCGCTCGCCGATCAGGCAGTCCACGCCGACCGAGGCCCTGCGAAACCACGGACCAACCCGCTGAGCAGATTCCAGCCGTACCCAGTTGGCGCGGACACCGATCGCCTCGTTGTCGAACTCGGCCACACATCACCCGCCGCGGCCCAATAGCTCTGCGGCGCGGCCCAGGATCCGCCGTTGGTCACCACCCAGACCGACCTTGCCGTCGACCAGCAAAACCTGTTTGCCAACAGCGCATTCCGGGCAGCGGCTGGAATACGTCACCGAGGAGCGCCGGCGCACCGCACCGCCCCGCCAGCCAGATCGCCGTGGCCGACCGGTCGACTAACTCGAGGCTCGACTGATCGAGCTGAAACTACGACTCTGCGGAAATTGAGGTATTCGGCCACTCGTCGTGGTTTAGATGCCGTCTGGGGCGCGCGACGAAAGTCGTTGTGCTTCAGCGCTTCTTGTCGTGAAATAACGCATCGGTGGACGCGGTGCGGACGGCAGCCTTGGCGTGCTTGTCGGCGCGTTTCTCCTTCAATGACTTTCCAGACTTCTTGCTCATGGTTTGTCGAGGAGACTTATCGGACATCACTGGGCCCCTTCATCATGGGGCCTGATTGGTCCCGGTTCTGCGATTCTACCCCGTGGACGGGGAGTTGATCGGATCGTCCGGCGACGACGCGGCGGTCGCGGCCATCTCGTCGCGCCGACGCCATTGGGGGTGTATCAGCAAACCAGTTGGGAGCCCAACTAGTCCCCTGCCTCCAACACCAACACTCGGCATGGTCGCGCTCCGTGACGATATTAATGCCGAGCTTCTGTTTGTCGGAAAGCGTCCGCAGCGCGGTCTCATTCGTGGTGCCGGCAGTAACAACCACCGTCTTTCCGGCGATATTCTCGATAGGACGTTACCTTGGACGCCTTCGGCACCATCAGCTTAGTGCCGGCGACGAAGAAGACCGGCGAGAACGCCACTTCTTTCTGGCGTTGCAGGTCCTGCACGATGGCAGAGCAGCGGCTCCCTTGTCACTCGGTCAGCTATCTTCGCGACGACGTCGGAGCGCCCTATCAAGGGCGTTGTTCGGCTTGGCAGATTGTGCCCGTATGTCAATGCGGCCGGCTGCGGCTCCCAGGGAACGGCCTCGTTTTCGGCCTCGACCGGCGCGACGAACCGGTAACCTTGCCCCGGGCTGGTGTCCAGATAGCGGCGCCCGTCGCGCCCGTCGCCAAGCGCCCGCCGCAGGGCCGCGACCTGGCACTTGAGATTACCTTCGGACACGTGGGTGCGGGGCCAGACGCGGCTGACCAGTTCTTTCTTGCCGACGAGTTCGCCGGGTCGCTCGACGAGCGCGATCAGGATTTCCAACGCGCGGCTGCCGAGATTGACCGGCGTCTCGCCGTCGAGCAAGAGCCGCCGGCTTGGAAGCAAGCGAAAGGAGCCAAACGAAATCGCGGGAGCGCCAGAGCCTTTGATCGGGTCTCCTTCTTTCGAGAAATCCTGGTGTGTTTGGGGGCTCTCTGCCTGTCCATCGGCTTCGAGGGAAGGGCGCCAATCGAATCGATGCGGCCGGAGCCCCTCTGCAACCGGAGAGTGTTGGCGAGGCGTTGATACGGCGATGGTCACAATGCCCTCCTAGCCGACTCGCAGGAGTCGAGCGCCGTTGTGCTGCATAGGCGTTCCAAAGCAGCGCACCGTGAAGAGTCGTCATCGACGACGTATACGACCCCGCTATCATTTGTCCCGCAGGACATCGCCAACATTGGAACTGCACTCATGACGTGCCTCCTCTGGCTACTGGCGTCGACCGAATTGCTGGTGGCGGTGAGGTAAATTCTCTGATCTCGAGGGTACAAGGCAGCTTCGCTCTCACGGGCCCACCTGCATTGCCCGCAATGCGCCCTGACAGTTGATTCCAGGCGAGTGACGAGATTTCTTTGACCGGTTGTCGCAGCGTGCTCACATAGGGATGAAGAGCCGTCATCCACTCCGAATCATCGAAACCGAGCACCGAGATTTCTTCGGGGAATGCCAGGCCCACATTTCGAATAGCTTGGACGGCCCCCAGCGTGGCTACATATGCCAGGGCAAAGACTGCAGTCGGACGATTCTTTCTGAGAAGCACAGGTTCGAGCGCTCGGCGACAGCCCTCGATCGTCCAGCTCCCGTTGATCACTTGCTTTCGGCTTGCCGCTCCGGCCTCGGCGAGCGCCGTGTAAAAGCCCTCGGCGCGATCGGATATGTTTTCGAGCTCGGTCGACGTTACCAAGATCGCTATGTCGCGGTGCCCGAGCTCCAGCAGGTGCCTGGCGCCGCGATACCCCGCTTCCCGACTATCCGCCGTGATAGTATCGAAACCAGCGAAGCCAAAACCCCGATCTACCAGCACAGTCGGGATACCCGCGATGAATGGCAAGGCGCCTTCGCTTATGCCGTCCCGGGTGGGCGCAATGATCAGCCCATCCACGCGACGGGCGGTAAGGCCTTGAATGCGCTCGGCTTCGCGTATCTCTGTTTCATTGCTGCCGACGAGGAGGGTCTGAAAATTGCTAGCCGCGGCCAATTGGTCGATATGGTAGAGAAGCTCTCCGAAGAACGGATTCATGAGATCGGGAACGACGATTCCCACAGAGCGCGATTGTTGCGATCTGAGGCTGGCCGCTATCTGATTGGGTCGATAGTCGAGCGCTTCGACAGCTCTGAGAACCCTCCGCCGTAAATCCTGCGCCACGGCGCGCCGACCCGTCAGCACGTTTGAGACCGTCCCCGGGGCGACTCCCGCCATCTCGGCGACATCCTTTATCGTCGAGGCCTTGCCGCTCTTCGGCTTATTGGCTCTTGGGACGCCTCGCGATCGGTCCTTCATCGGTCGCCCGCCAGGCGCAACTCTCGGATTGGCGAAAGCTCAGAAGGAAGAGACATTTTCCTACCCTGCCGCAAAAACGATTTTATTCCCACCTCGTCGCAAAAACGATTTTGCACGAAAAACGATTTTGGCGCAAAAACGATTTTCTGTCAAGAAGAGCAATTTTGGCCGCTTGACACGAGCGGAAAGACACGCGAGCATCTTGACCGATCGGTCAGGATTTTGCGCGCCGCTGATAGGAGTCGTCATGGGAATCGTCTCCGACCCCTCGGGAATGGCCGATGTCGCGCCGGGCCGGCTCGACGCCGCGAGCCTGAACGCCAACTTCGCCGACCTGCATCCGCCGCTGAGCTTTCACGAGGCGCACGTCGAGGCCGACCGCTGCTATTTCTGTTTCGATGCGCCGTGTCAGCAGGCCTGCCCGACCTCGATCGACATTCCTCTCTTCATCCGCCAGATCGCCGCGGACAACGCGCTCGGCGCGGCGCGCACGATTCTGGAAGCCAACATCATGGGCGGGATGTGCGCGCGGGTCTGTCCGACCGAAACGCTGTGCGAGGAGGCGTGCGTGCGCGAGCACGCCGAGGGCAAGCCGGTTCGCATCGGCCTGCTTCAGCGTCACGCGGTCGATGCGCAGATGGCGACGGGGAAGCAGCCCTTTGTCCGTGGAGCGCCGACGGGCAAGCGCGTCGCGATCGTCGGCGCCGGACCGGCCGGCCTCGCGTGCGCGCACGCGCTCGCGGTCGCGGGCCATGAGGCGGCCATCTTCGAGGCGCGCGAGAAGCCCGCCGGGCTCAACGAATACGGCATCGCCGCGTACAAGACCCCGGACGACTTCGCGGCCAAGGAAGCAGCCTTCATTCTTTCGATCGGCGGCATCGAGGTGAAATACGGCCTCGCCCTCGGCCGCGATTTCACGCTCGACGAATTGCGCAGGGATTTCGACGCGGTATTTTTCGAGCCTCGGGCTCGGCGCCACAAACAAGCTCGGGCTCACCGGCGAGGAAGCGCTCGTCAACGTCGCGGACGCGGTCGATTGGATCGCCGAACTCCGGCAGGCGCCCGACCTGTCGACACTGCCGATCGGCCGGCGGGTGGTCGTGGTCGGCGGCGGGATGACGGCGGTCGACGCCGCCGTGCAGTCGAAGCGACTGGGCGCCGAGATCGTCACCATGGTCTATCGCCGCGGCATCGACGACATGAAGGCGAGCGCTTATGAGCGCGAACTCGCGCAAACCAGTGGCGTCACGATCCGCCCCTGGGCGAAGCCGATCCGCCTGGAAGCCCACGACGGCACGGTGAGCGCCGTCGTCTTCGAGCGCACGCGCCTGGAGGATGACGGGCTGGTGGGGACGGGCGAGGCGTTCCGGGTCGACGCTGACGTCGTGTTCACCGCGATCGGCCAAAAGGGAACGCTTGGCATCTTCGGCGCCGAGTCGCCGGAGCTCAAAGACGGCAAGCTCGTCGTCGACCAGCAGCGCCGCACCAGCTTGAAGGGCGTCTGGGCGGGCGGCGATTGCGTGGCGGGCGGACTCGATCTGACGGTCAGCGCGGTCGAGGACGGCAAACAGGCGGCGCGCTCGATCGACGCGGCCCTGCGCGGCTAGGGGAGGACGAAATGGTCGATCTTCGCACCGATTTCCTCGGCATCAAGTCGCCGAACCCGTTCTGGCTCGCCTCGGCGCCGCCGACCGACCGCAAGACCAACGTCGAGCGCGCGTTCCGCGCCGGCTGGGGCGGCGTCGTCTGGAAGACGCTCGGCGAAGCCGGGCCGCCGATCGTCAACGTATCGGGCGCGCGCTACGGCGCCCTCCATGGCCCGGACCGCCGCCTGATCGCGTTCAACAACATCGAACTCATCACCGACCGCGATCTCGAGATCAACCTGGCTGAGATCAAGGAGGTCAAGCGCGCCTGGCCCGATCGCGCGCTCGTCGTCTCGCTGATGGTGCCTTGCGACGAGGATTCGTGGCAGAAGATCCTAGCCCGCGTCGAAGAGACGGAATGCGACGGCGTCGAGCTCAATTTCGGCTGTCCGCACGGGATGTCCGAGCGCGGCATGGGCTCGGCGGTCGGCCAAGTGCCCGAATATATCGAGATGGTCACGCGCTGGTGCAAGGCGCACACGCGCATGCCTGTCATCGTCAAGCTGACGCCCAACATCACCGACATCCGCCGCCCCGCGAAAGCGGCCAAGGACGGCGGCGCCGACGCGGTCTCGCTGATCAACACGATCAATTCGATCATGGGCATCGATCTCGACGCGATGACGATCGCTGACGCCGTCGACGGCAAGGGCACGCACGGCGGCATGTGCGGCCCGGCGGTCAAGCCGATCGCGCTGTCGATGGTTTCGGAAATCGCGAGGGGCCCCGAAACGCGCGGGCTGCCGATCTCGGCGATCGGCGGCATCACCACCTGGCGCGACGCGGCCGAGTTCATCGCGCTGGGCGCCGGCAACGTCCAGGTCTGCACCGCCGCGATGACCTATGGCTTCAAGATCGTGCAGGAGATGGTGACGGGCCTCGCGGGGTTCATGGAGTCGAAGGGCTATTCTTCGATCGAGGATTTTCGCGGCCGCGCGGTTCCCACTGTCACGGATTGGCAGTACCTGAACCTCAACTACGTCGCCAAGGCCGAGATCGATCAAGACCTCTGCATCAAATGCGGGCGTTGCCACATCGTCTGCGAGGACACCTCGCATCAGGCGATCTTCGCGACCGTGAACGGGACGCGGAAGTTCGTCGTCAACGACGCCGAATGCGTCGGCTGCAATCTCTGTGTGCTGGTCTGCCCCGTCGAGAACTGCATCACGCTGGTGCACAAGACCGAAGGCGTCGATCCCCGCACCGGCCTCGCCTATGACCGGCCCCCGGCGAACTGGACGGCGCATCCGAACAATCCGGGCGCGGCCAAGCCGGTGGAACTGGCGAGGTAGAGCGGCCGCGCGCCTCGAGGCTACGCGGCCTTACCTGCGCGCGCCCGCTCGCGCGCCCGCGCCGCAAGGAGCTCGGTCGGGTCCTTGCCCAGGCCGACCGCCGTGGCGTCCCTCAGATCGTGCCGACCCAGCCGATATCGGCAAGGTCGCGATCGTCGAGCGAGGCCAGCATGGCGAGGTCGCGGCGCGCCTGGGCGACGCGCGCCGGCCAGAGGCAGGCGTGGACGATAAACGACAGGGCAAGCTTCGGCATCGGCGTTCTCCTTGGCCGATATTTTGCCGCGCACCCTCTCGCCAAGCCAGAAACAGTCCGGTACAGTTCGCCCAAACTGTACTGCTACACTCCCCGGACAGGTCGAGGGCTTCATGGACGCGCCATTTCACGATCCTCCCGTGGCGGCGACGCGCGTGGGTCTGGTCATGGCGGCGGTCCGCGCGCGCATCGACGCCCGCGCTATCGGCCGTGGCGCCAAATTGCCGTCGGTGCGCAAATTCGCCGAGCAACTCGGCGTCTCGAAATCGACCGTAGTCGAGGCCTATGACCGGCTCGCAGCCGAGGGCATCGTGGAGGCGCGACGCGGTTCGGGCTTTTACGTCGCGACGGCTTCGCCGCCGCTGGTGCTGGCGGCGGCCCCGCCGAGCCTCAACCCCGGCATCGATCTGCTCGCGATCATGCGCAATGCTCTGGAGTCGCGCCCGGAGTTGCTGCAACCGGGCGCAGCGGATGGCTTCCCGAAAGTTGGTTGCCGCTC